>NZ_BCYV01000016.1 GCF_001598375.1 Novosphingobium capsulatum NBRC 12533 | reverse complement strand
AATGCCGGCCAGCGCTCCAGCGAATCGCGATAGTCCACGCCGTTGGGCAGGCGCCAGAACAGCCGATCGCCGCCGTTGAAGTTGATCTTGTGCACGGTGTGCCCGGCCCGCAGCAAGGCCTTGCCCAGTTCGTGGAACAGCGGCCCCATCAGGCCTTGCAGCAGCAGGATCGTGCGCGGCGCCCCGTCGTGATCGGGCGTGATATCGGCAGCCCGGACCGTGTCGGGCGCAATGGGCAACTCTTGCATTCGAAAGCGATACTCCGTCGAGAAGACCCGGCGCGCCGATGACCGCCGCGGCGGCACAGCCATCTTCGCCGCCCGCCCCGGTCCTCTGCCCGAAGCGTTACCCGCGCGAATGGCCAACCACAAGTTCCCGCCGCCACACCGGATCGATTCGTCCCGGCGTGGTGGATGACAGCCGGCGCCGCCCCGGCTATGAGCCGCGCCGGCGCAGCCGGGTAAGTCCGTGACGCCGCGGATATGGAACAGGCGTGACGTTGCACAGTCATATATTTCAAGTTGTTGTCGCAGCGCTGGCGCTGGTCTGCGGCGGCGCAGCGCTCGATGCGCTGGTCCATCCGCGGCCGCGCCATGGCCTGCGCAGCGTGCCCGGGCTGGCGATCAATGCCGGCGTGCTGCTTGGCGTGTTCGGGGCGATCCTGGCGCTTTGCGGCAATCCCCTGGTGGCCTGCGCGCTCAGCCTTGGGCTGGGCGCCCTGTTCACCGTTGCCTCCAACGCCAAGAACACCATGCTGGGTGAACCGCTGCTGTTTTCCGATCTTGCCCTGATCGGTGCGGTGTTTCGCCATCCGCAGTTCTATCTCTCGGCCGTGGCGCCGTGGCAGCGCGCGGTGGCCAGCCTGGTCGCGCTCGCACTGGTCGCCCTGCTCTGCCTGCTGTTCCGGGCCGACGGGGTGATGCATCTTGCCGGCCTGGCCCTTGCCCTGGGCGCGGCCGCCATGCTCGCTATCCTGCAGGGCAGCCCAGCGTTCCGGGCCATCGCCGCCACCCCCGACCCGCATGGCGATGTGGCCCGCCATGGCCTGGTGCCGGTACTGCTGCTCTATTGGCGGCGCTGGCGCGACACGCGCGACCCGCCGCCTTGCCCCGCGTCAGGCCGCCCGGCGCGCGACGATGCGCCCGAACTGGTGGTGGTGATCCAGTGCGAAAGCTTTGCCGATCCGGCCGATCTGTTCGATGATGCGGCGCTGGCGCTGCCCGGGCTCGACGCGGCGCGCGGCCTGGCCTGGCAGCACGGCCGCCTGCATGTCAGCGGCTTTGGCGCCTATACCATGCGCACCGAATATGGCGTGCTGTTCGGGCGGGAAGAGGCCGAAATGGGCTTTCGCCGCTTCGATCCATTCCTCACCGCACAGGGCGAAGGATCGTGGGCCTTGCCGGCACGGCTGCGCCCGGCCGGGTGGGACAGCGCGTTTCTGCACCCGCACGACATGCGCTTTTACGGGCGCGACCGCATCATGCCCGCCGGCGGCTTTGCCCGCCTGGTGGGAGAGACGCACTTCGCCCCCCCCGCGCCGGATCAGGGCCGCTATGTGACCGATGCCGCAATGACCGACGTGATCCTCGACACGTTGCAGGCCGCCAGCGCGCCGACGCTGCTCTATGCCGTGACGATCGAGAACCACGGCCCCTGGGCAGGCGATGGCCAGGAAGAACTGGTGCCGGGTTATATGCGCCTGGTCCGCAACAGCGATGCCATGCTGGCGCGCCTCGCCGATGGCATTGCCGCACTGGCAAGGCAACGCGGAAAGCCGGCGGCGCTGGTGTTCTTCGGCGATCACTGCCCCAGCATTCCCGGCGCCACCACGCCGGCGGGCAAGCGCCACACGCCCTTTGTCATCATGCGGTTCGACGATGCAGGGCAACCGATGCGCGGCGATGACACTGCGGCAGACCTGACGCCTGCCGGCCTGCACCACGCCATCCTCGACATGATGCTCAAACCCGCGCGCTAGCGCACCTTGCGCTCAAGCCGGCGGCGCGAGCGACAGCAGCAGCCGGTCGTGCCAGGCCCGTGGCAACAGCCGATCCAACCAGCGCAGCACCACGAAGGGCCAGGGCAGCACGAGGTGCGCGCGCCCCTGCTCGGCCGCGCGCACGATACGATCGGCAACCTCGTCGGGTGCCATCAGCATCGGCTTGGGACCGGGCACCTGGCGCCCGGCCGCCGTATCGATGAAACCCGGTGATACCAGCGTGACGCTGACCCCATGGCCGCGCAGCGCCAGGCGCAGTGCATCGGCAAACCGCGCCAGGCCTGCCTTGGTCCCGGCATAGGCCGTGGCAAAGGGCAGGGAATGAAACCCGGCGGCCGAACCGATCACGACGATGCACCCCTTGCCCCGTGCTGCCATGGCCTGGCCCATCGCGGCAGCCAGCGTGGCCGGGCCGGTGAAATTAACCAAGGCCAGCTCTGTCACCAGGCCAGGCTGCTCCACACGGTCATCAGCGGCGCGAATGTCACCGCGCCCTTGGGCAAAGACCACCATGTCGAACGGCGTGGCCGCATCGTCTGCCGCGATCGCGGCCAGGGCGGCGGCAATATCGCGCAGGTCCAGCGAACGCGTCTGCGTTACGGCTCCTGCTGCACTGCACAATGTTGCAGTATTTTGCAGGCGCGCAAGGTCTCTGCCCCACAGCACAAGCAGGGTATCGGGCCCGGCAAGACGCTGTGCGATGGCCGTGCCCAATCCCCCCGACGCCCCGACAATTAAAACCGATTTGGAGTAATTAACCACCGGTATTATGTCCTTTTTGTAACGGCTTCCGGTCGTCGCAACGAAGTAGCATTTAGCAGCATCAATGCTTGACAATGCATGGGCGATGATGTCCAGCATCATCAAGATGCTTTCTTCCGAAAACATACCGCAGCGCATCAGGCTGTTTCGCAGTGACGGCCTTGAGCGCCTGACGCTGATTTCGTGGCGCACGTTCGCTCTCGCCTGGGCGATGATTCTGCCCGGAATTGCCTGGGTTGCCTGGGGCACGGCCAGCCCGCTTCACGCGCTGGGTCTGATCGGTGCCGGCCTGCTGGGCTGGACGTTGTTCGAATATGCCATGCACCGCTTCCTGTTCCACTGGCATGTCAATGTCGCGGCGGTGCAGCGATTCGTGTTCCTGATCCACGGCAACCACCACGACAATCCCAACGACGGGCTGCGCGATCTCATGCCGCTGCCGGCCAGCCTGCCGGTGGCGGGCGTGTTGTGGCTGGCCGCGTGGCTGGCGATCGGACCGGCGGGCAGCTGGCTGTTCCTCGGCTTTATCAGCGGCTACGTGGTCTATGACACGCTGCACTATGCCTGCCACCAGTGGCCGATGCGCGGCCGCATCGCCATGGCGCTCAAGCGGCACCACATGCGCCACCACTTCGTGGATGGGCACGGCAACTATGCCGTCTCGGCGATCTTCTGGGATCGGGTGTTCGCCACCAGGATCAACTCGCTGAAGTGACGCACATGGCAGGTGAACGCCAACCTTCGCAGTGGCAGCAGACCGTCAACGCGCGCGGCTGGAAAATACCGCTGCTGGGCAAGTCGCTCTATCAGATCGGCAAGGAGCTGCGGCCCAAGGTCGATGCGCTGATCATGCGCAATTCGCTGATCCCGGATTCGGCGGTGCAGGACAAGGCATTCTTCCCCTGGATCGCGCAGCTTGAGCAGCACTGGGAAGCCATTCGCGACGAAGCCCTGGCGATCCGCGCCAAGGACATCCCATCGCTTGGCGATCTGTCGTTCGACCATGGCCGCATTGCCAAGGACCGCCGCTGGCGTACGTTCTTCTTGAAGGGCTATGGCTATCGCATGGCCGCCAACGCCGCGCGCGCGCCGATCACCGCCCGCCTGATCGAAGCGATTCCCGGCCTCGTCACGGCCAATTTCTCGGTCATGGAGGCAGGCGGCCACATTCCCCGCCATTTCGGCATGACCAAGGGCATGCTGACCTATCACCTCGCGCTCAAGGCCCCGCGCGAGCGCGAGAAGTGCCGCATGAACCTCGAAGAGGGCGAGCGACTGCACGTGCTCCACTGGGAAGACGGCCAATCCTTCCTGTTCGATGACATGTTCAACCACGAGGTGTGGAACGAGACCGACGAGGATCGCTATATCCTGCTGATCCAGATCAAGCGCCCCTGCCGCTTTACCGGCAATCTCATTCAGAACATCTTCCTCAAGGCGGTGCGCCACTCGCGCTTCGTCAAGGACATCATCCGCGCAATCAACCGCCAGGCCGCCAACCGCGCCAATCAGCCGGCCTGAGCCTGCTGCGCCGGGCGAGTTTCCAGCATTGAGCGGGACCCCGGATCAAGTCCGGGGTGACGACGGAAAGAAACGAATACATCTGCTTATCGTCACCCCGGACTTGATCCGGGGTCCCGCTTCTTCTTAAAGCCTCGCACTGCGGCAAAGTCTCGCACCGGCTTCAAGATTCATACCAAGCCACCAAGGCACGAAGGAAGGATGAAAGGGCACTTCTTCGTGCCTTCGTGTCTTCGTGTGACTTTTCAAGAGATCAGACCGCCGCTGCCGTTGCGCAGACTAGCCATGCATCAGCCCGGCAGCCGCGCCAGTGCCGCGACGACGGTATCGAGGTGCTCGTCCCAAGTGGGATTGTGCCAGCCAGGGACGCGGCGCAGTTGCGCCTGGCGCATCGGCCCATCTTCGGCAAAATCCACGATAGCCCGGGTCCAGGCCGGCCCGTCCAACGGATCGAGATAGTCCGCCACGGCCCCGCCCACCTCGCGCAAGGCGGCGATATCGCTGCACAGCGCGGGCGTGCCTACAGCCAGTGCCTCGGCCACCGGCATGCCATAGCCTTCGGCGAACGAGGGCATCAGCAGCCCCTTCGCGCCACGCAGCACCGCCGATAGCTGGCGATCGGGACAGCCGCTCCATTCCTCGACATGGCCCTTGAGCGCCGGGCACCGCTCCAGAAGATCGACCACCTGCTCGTTTTCCCAGCCGCGCCGGCCGATGATCACCAGCTTGGGCACGCGGTCAGCTGGCAAGGTTTCGGCCAGATGCCGCCAGATGTGCAGCAGCAGAAGGTGGTTCTTGCGCGGCTCGATCGTGCCCAGGCAGACGAAATAGGGGCGGCCATCGCCCGCCCACGGCGTCGCCGGCGCCATCGGCACGGTGCCGAGCAGCGCCACCGCCATCGCGATCGACCGGCCCGACCGCGCGATCCACGGCTGCATCGCGCGCCCGGTCGCCGCTGAATTGACGATCACCAGATCGGCCAGGCTGGTGACCGTCTCGATCCGACGCTGGTGCAGCGCGGCGCCATCGGGCCGGGCATATTCGGGAAATTCCATGGGAATGAGATCATGGACCAGGCATGCGAACTGCGCGTTCTCCTGCGCCAGGATGCGGCGAATTTTGCCGGTCTTGGCCAGATGGTGCGGCGAAACCTGGATATAGACCGCGCGCCTCCCCCTGCCCCGCGCCCGCCGGGGCAGCAGTTGGAACAGCAGGGGCAGGTTCGAAATGACCGAGCGCCGGTTCGGGCTGTTTTCCTCGCGCGACCAGCGGCGTTCCAACTCGTCGAAATAGGGCAGGATCGCATCGCGACGCAGGCGGCCATAGAGGCCGGTGGGATGGACGGCGGCAAAGTCCAGCCCATGGCCGAACCGCGCCAGCAGGCCGCGCACATAGGCCATTTCCACGCGATCGACGCCCGATGGCGTCGAAT
The DNA here is from genome assembly GCF_001598375.1 of Novosphingobium capsulatum NBRC 12533. Lineage (GTDB taxonomy): Bacteria > Pseudomonadota > Alphaproteobacteria > Sphingomonadales > Sphingomonadaceae > Novosphingobium > Novosphingobium capsulatum. Next base: position 122,307 of record NZ_BCYV01000016.1, on the reverse strand, counting down.
AGTGCATCCGGGAAATTAGCCGGGAAACGTCGAGGATCATCTGGGTCATCGTAGGGCCGCCATGATCCGCCCCTGGACGCGGCGCAAGGGGGCGATCCAGTGCAGGCGGTTGGTGGCGCGGGCGCTGGCCATACGATCGACCAGCACCTCGGGCGGGCATGGCAGGCCGGTCACCGGATCGAGATAGCGCGGATAGAGAATCAGCACGCCCGCCACCAGCGCATCGAGCGACAGCACCCGCCCGCGCCGATCGGGCACCGGCGCCAGATCGCGCGTCAGCCCCCAGCCGGCATAGAACGGCGTGCCATGGCAAACCACCGCGCGCCCGCGCATCAGCGCCTCGAACCCGGCTAGCGAGGTGAGGACATGCACGGCATCGACCGCATCGAGCAAGGGCGCCATGCCGCCGCCGCGCACCACGCGATCCGCATGGGCCAGGATCGCCGCATCGGGCACGGCGCCGCGGCGATGCCCGGCATCGACATCGGGATGGGGCCGAAACCAGATTTCGGCGTCGGGTTCTGCCTGGCGCGCGCGCCGCACCAGCTCGAGATTGGAGGCAAGACCATGCCCGCCAGCCTTGACCGACATATCGTCTTCCACCTGCCCCGGCACCAGCACCAGGCGGCGGCCTGGCGCGGCCCGGGCCTGCACGCTGGCGGCGGTATCGGCGGCATACTTGCTGATCCCGGCGGCCACGATCGTGGCGCGCAGGGCGCGCGCGCGATCGAGCAGGCGCTGGGGAAAAGCGGCCGTTGCCAGCAGCGTTTCTAGGTCACTGGGCGCCGCCGGATCGAAATGGATGCCCTGCGCGTCGACCACCACCGACGAAGGCGGCACCAGGTCTACCCCCAATCCGACCGAGCGGACGAAGCCGTCTTCCACCCGCACCAGCGGCACGCCGCGCTGCCGCGCCCGTGCAATCAGCTGCGGCGAAACGCGCGAGGGCCAGATCGCCACGGCGCCCTGGGCCCGCTGCGCCTCGGCCAAGGCAAGACGCGGATTGCGGAAGAAGCGCAGGCGCCGCGCCGGATGCCACAGGAAGCGGCGGATCTCTGCGCGCTTCCACCAGGCCATGCCGCTGGCCACGGCAATGCCGCGATTGCCGTCGAGCGCCGCGCGCCAGGTGGCCAGAACGTCGATGGTTGCGGCCAGCCCGGCTTCCCCGCCAGTGAACGGATCGCGATAGCGCATGCTCGCGAGGGTCAGCGCCGCCTGATGGTCCAGCGCCGCGTCTCCATCGCCCGGCGCGCCAAAGCGGCCAGACGAAAGCACGTCCACTGCCACTCCGGCACATCGCGCCAAGGCGATCCACTCGTCGTCGCCATGTGCCACCAGCCGCGCGGCCCGACCTAGCACGGACCAGGGATCGAGCGCGGCGCCCTCATCGGCCACAAGCCATAACGCCTGATCCGGCGCGCGGCCGGCCAGCGCCGCCATTTCTGCCCGATCGCGCGGGCGCAAGACCACGGGCCACGGCCCCGGCGCTTCAACCGGCGCGCCCCAGAAGCAGCCCCCCACCCGCGCGGCGCGGATATCGGCAAACAAGGCGCGCGCTTCCTCTATGGCCGCAGCCGAGGGCGACGAGACGCTCTCGCCGCTTACGCCAGCGTCTGCCCAGGGAAAGGGCGGTGCACGCAACAGGGGCGCTGCGCTCATGGCCGAACGTTCCAGCTTTCCACCCGCAGCGTGCCGTCGGCATCGCGGCAGATCACGCCATAGGCGCCCGTCGCCAGCTTAAGCGGGCGATCAGCCACCGCGCCGATCGCCAGCAGCGCAAACCGCGCCGCGCCATTGCTGGTTACCAGCAGTGCCGGGCCGGTGGCCGTGGCCAGGAACGCGTGCCAGGCTGCCAGGCGGCTTTCCGCATCGACCTGCCAATCGCGTGGCGCCACACCATGCGCGTCCCAGGCGGCCAGGGCCTCGGCGCCGATGCGCGCGATCACGGCGTCCTCGCCCTGATTCTCATCCGGTCCATGGTCAATCTCGCGCAGCCAATCGCACGGTTCGGGCACCAGTGCCGGCGCATTGGGCTGACAGGCCAGGATCGCCGCCGCCGTGGCGCGGGTGCGCGCCAGAGGGGAAACCAGCGCGCGGGCAAAGTGCCAGCCTTGCGCGGCAAAATGGCGACCGAGCGCCGCGGCCTGTTCCTCGCCTGCCGGGGTCAGCGGCACATCGGTGCGCATGCCGATGCGGCGCGGCGCTTCGCCATGGGCAAAGGTGTTGCCATGGCGCACGATTACGAAACGGGCCCCTACCCCGCGCAGGTCGCTGCCCATGGTCACAGCGGATAGGGATCGCCCAGCCGGGCGATCGCCGCCTCGGCCAGGGCCAGATCGGCCGGCGTATCGATGCCCGACATGGCATGAAGCGGCGGATCGACCGCGATCGTCGCAATCGTCCGCCCCGCTTCCAGAAAGCGCAACTGTTCCAGGCCTTCCAGGCGCTCAGTCGGGCTTTGCGGCACCTGGGCAAACCATTCCAGCGCCGCCAGGCGATAACCATAGAGCCCGAGATGCTGCCACACCGGCGACAGCGGCTCGCTGGCGCGCAGCTTGGCCTCGTCGCGTATGGCCGGCAGGATCGTCTTGGAAAACCACAAGGCGCGGCCCTGGGCGTCGCGGATGCAGGTCGTACCGCTGAACGGGGCGGTCTGCTTGTGCGCGCGCAAGCGGTCCAGCCGCTGCCAATCGAGCCGATAGACCGGCGTCGCCACGTCTGCTTCGCCGCCGCGCAATGTGGCGATCAGCCCGGCCACCACTGCTGGCGGCACGAACGGCGCATCACCCTGCAGGTTGATGACCAGGTCTGGCCGATCCGGCCAGGCGGCGGCGGCGGCATAGGCGCGCGAGGAACCCGAATCGAGCGCGCTGTCGGTCATCGTCACGGCCGCGCCGATCGCCTGGGCATGCGCCGCGATGCGCGCGTCATCGGTGGCAACCACCACCGCGCAATTCCCGGCGAGTTCTGCCGCAGCCCTGGCCACGGCATGCACGCGTTCGAGCAGCGTGCGGCCAGCGATGGTCAGCAGGGGCTTGCCCGGCAGGCGCGTCGAACCATGACGCGCCGGAACAACGATCAGGGCAGAGGAAGACGAAGACATGCCTGCCGCTTATCAGGCGGCGCCGGCCCTGACGATATCGTGCATGTGGACAATGCCCACCAAGATCTCGCCCTCAACCACAAACAGCACCGATACGGCATTGTCGTTGAGCAGGCGCAGCGCGTCCGATGCCAGGGTATCGGGCGCCACCCGCAGCGGATTGGGTGACATGTGCAGGCCGATTTGGTCGCTGAGATCATAGGCCGCGATGCAGCGGCGCAGGTCGCCATCGGTAAACGCGCCGATCAGTCGACCTGCGGCATCGACCACCGCGGTGCAGCCATAGCGCTTGCGGCTCATCTCCAGCGTGGCGTTGCTCAGCGATTCGTCGCTGGTCACGCGCGGCACCGCCTCTCCCGTGCCCATGATGTCGCTCACCACGCACAGTTGCGCACCCAGCTTGCCGCCGGGGTGGAACACACGGAAATCGGTAGGCGTGAAGCCGCGCGCCTCGATCAGCGCGACGGCCAGCGCATCGCCCAGCACGAGTTGCGTGGTGGTGGACGATGTCGGCGCCAGTTCGTTCGGGCATGCCTCGCGCACCGGGGGCATCGACAGACAGATATCGGCGGCCCGACCCGCAGTGCTGTCGGGAAACGAGGTCGCCACGATCAGCGTGACGCCATACTGGTTGCAGTAATGGAAAATGTCGTTGAGTTCGCTGGTCTCGCCCGACCAGGTGATGGCCAGCACGATATCCTCGGGCGTGATCATGCCCAGGTCGCCATGGCTCGCCTCGCCCGGGTGGAGATAGACGGCTGACGTGCCGGTAGAACGCATGGTCGCGGCGATCTTGCGCGCGATATGCCCGCTCTTGCCCATGCCGGTCACGACAACGCGGCCACGCGTGGTGGCCAGGGCCGTGATCGCCTGCTCCACCGCCTCGCGCAGCTGCGGTGCGCGCAGGGCATCGCGCAAGGTCTCCAGCGCATCCAGTTCGATGTCGATCGTCTTCAACGCAGATGCGGCATAGCGCACGTCGATCATCTTGTTGGGCATCTCGTTCAAAGCAGGTCTCGCGTGCACGCTATGGCGGTGTGCGCAGGGGGAATTGGCTGCCATATCATCACCCACCTGTTGCCAGAATTTTCAATACCCGCCAAGGGTTGTGAAATCACTATTGTGTTCGGGCCGTGTAAACTGCATCCGATCCGGCAGTGAATTACACAATTTTTCGGCAGGCGAGCTCTCCCATATGCACCTTTGTGGCCATACGATTCGACCGCAGTCTTCCCTATTCGCATTTGCGGGACCCTGCGTCATCGAAAGCGAGGAAATGACGCTTTCCATCGCCGAAACGCTTGCCGGGGTGGCGGACAGGCTGGGGCTGCTGCTCATTTTCAAAGCCTCGTTCGATAAGGCAAACCGCAGTTCCGACAAATCGTTCCGGGGCCTCGGCATCGACGAAGGATTGCGCATCCTCGAAAAGGTCCGCGCCGAGACCGGCCTTCCCGTGATCACCGACGTGCACGAGGCGGCGCAGGTAGCGCCAGTCGCCAGCGTGGTCGACGTCTTGCAGACGCCCGCCTTCCTCGCGCGGCAGACCGATTTCATCGCCGCGGTCGCGGCCAGCGGCAAGCCGGTCAACATCAAGAAGGCCCAGTTCATGGCGCCGGCCGACATGCAGCAGGTGGTCAACAAGGCCCGCAATGCCGCCAGCGCCGCAGGGCACGATCCCGATGCTTTCCTGCTGTGCGAACGCGGCACCTCGTTCGGTTACAACACCCTGGTGTCCGACATGCGCGGCCTGGCGATCATGGCCGATACCGGCTGCCCGGTGGTGTTTGACGCCACCCACTCGGTCCAGCAGCCCGGCGGCCTGGGCGAGCGCTCGGGCGGCCAGCGCGAATTCGTCCCCCTGCTCGCCCGCGCCGCCGTGGCCGCTGGCGTCGCGGGCGTGTTCATGGAAACCCACCCCGATCCGGACAAGGCCCTGTCAGACGGCCCCAACGCCCTGCCCCTCGCCGATTTCGAGGAACTGTGGAAGCGGCTGCTGGCGATCGACGCGGTGGTGAAGGCAGCCTGATCCGCGCAGGCCCCGGCACCGGCCGGGGCCTGTCGGCCGATCAGTTCTTCACAACCGAAACTGCACTGGTCACGGCCACCACCGGCGAGAACAGCTGGCTGATCAACTGCACCACCTTGCTCGGCTGGTTGGCCCGGGCATTGCCGAAGTACAGAACATCCTTGTCCCGCATGGCAAAATTCTGGGCCAGGAAAAAACTGCCGGGGTTCATCATGTTGATGTGATAAACCACGGGCTTGCGCTGTCCGACATGATCGGGATCATCGACATAGCGGAACACGAAGATCGCCGCAGGGTCACCCAGATTGGGGTTCGGCCCCCCTGCCGCAGACACGGCTTGCGCCAGCGTCATCGACGATGTCACGAACGGGATCTGGTCCATGCGCCCTGCTGCCCCCAGGACGGAGAATGACATGGGGTCATAGACCAGGGTGTAACGGTCTCCAGGATAGGCACGCACGTCGAGCGCGGGATTTTCCAGCAATGCGCTCAGCCGATAGTCTGCGGTTTCATCGCGCCGCTTGATCCGCACCACCAGATCGCTCGCCTTGCCGCGATACCCCCCTGCCAGGGCAACCACATCAGACAGCGATTCCTGGTTGGTGTTGAGCACCAGCCGACCCGGCTTGACCACTTCACCGCCGACGATCACCGAGTTGGTGATCACTTCCCGCCGCGTCACCAAGACTTGCGGATTCTGCGAGTAACCCCGCAGCGCCTGGCGGATCTGGGCCTGGATTTCTGCCGGGGTCTTGCCCAGCACCCGCAACTTTCCGGCGTAGGGAATCGTGATATCGCCGTAATCGTCCACGCGCAGTTCGGGCAGGGTTTGCGCGCGCGCGCCCGCATCCATGGCAGCGCCGGCCCCAGCAATCGCGGGGGTCCCAGAAAAGAGCGTAACGCCGGCCTCGTAGATCGCCACGCTCAATACGTCGCCAGGGCCGACCATGTCGGTTGGGGGCGAGGGACGATCGCTCAAACGCGAAACGGCAGCGGCAGGCGGCGACGGAATGGCAGCCATGCTGTCGACTTCCACCAGAGAAAGGCCAAGCTGAGTGTCCCGCGCCACCCCTTTGCTGACCTCGTTTCCGGTCGGACCGCTAGAGGGCAGCGTAGCACAACCACACAGCAAAAGGGCCGTGCTCAACGAGAGTGACGTGTGAAGCTTCATGAATGGATTCCGTAAGATATATCGCGCTTATCGGTGCAGCCGATGAAACATAACAACCCGCCCTCTTGGTCATCGCCTCTCAGCGTCAGCCAGCACAGCGCGCAAGTAGCGCCCATAATCTGATTTGCCCAGCTTATCGATCGCCTTTTCCAAACCGCCAGCATCGATAAAGCCGCTCCGAAACGCGATTTCCTCGGGACTGGCGATTTTGAAGCCCTGGCGCTTTTCCAAGATCCGCACATATTCGGCAGCGTCGAGCAGGCTATCGGGCGTCCCCGTGTCGAGCCAGGCGTAGCCACGCCCCATGATTTCGACCGAAAGAGCACCACGCTCCAGATAAATACGGTTCACATCGGTGATTTCGAGCTCCCCGCGTGGGGATGGCTTCAGGTCGGCCGCAATGTCGACCACCTGGGAATCATAGAAATACAGGCCCGTCACCGCAAAATTCGAACGGGGGCGCGCCGGCTTTTCCTCGATCGACGTGGCCTTCATCCCGGCATCGAACGAAACCACGCCATACCGTTCGGGGTCGTTGACGTGATAGGCAAATACGGTCGCCCCACTGGGGCGCGCTGCGGCCGATGCGAGCAGTTCGGGCAGGCCATGACCATAGAAAATGTTATCGCCCAAAACCAACGCAGAAGATTGCCCATGCACGAAGTCAGCGCCGATCACATAGGCCTGGGCCAGTCCATCGGGACTGGGCTGTTCGGCATACTCAAGTTGCATGCCCCAGTCCGATCCGTCCCCCAGCAAGGCCCGGAAGGCTGGCAGGTCTCGCGGCGTAGAGATGATCAGGACATCCCGGATACCGGCCAGCATCAGCGTGCTCAGCGGGTAGTAGATCATGGGCTTGTCATACACCGGCATCAGCTGCTTGGATGTCGCCAGTGTCATGGGGTAGAGCCGGCTTCCACTGCCTCCGGCCAGAATGATGCCCTTCACTGGCACCGCTCCCCTGTCCGAAGCCGCGCCGCGCCCATCCCATCGGCAGGCAGACGATCCATCACAGCCGTCAAAGCATCCTCCCACGCGGGCAGCGCTATCCCATGAACTCTGGCGATCAACCCGCTATCCAGCCGAGAGTTGGCCGGGCGCGCTGCCGGTGTGGGATACGCAGCGCTGGCAATGGGCCTCACGCGCGCCGTCGGCCAGCCACGTGCAGATGCCTCAGCCAGAATGCGCGTGGCGAATTCGGCCCAGTTCGCATGTCCCTGCGCGGTCATGTGGAAGACCCCCCGCAGGGCCGAATCACGGCGCGCCACGATATTGGCGGCTACGGTCAAAATGCCATCGGCGATATCCAGCGCACTGGTGGGATTACCAAACTGATCGTCCACCACCGCGATTTCCTCGCGCGTCGTCGCCAGCCCAAGCATGGTCCTGAGAAAGTTCTTGCCGAACGGGCTGTAGACCCAGGCAACCCGCAGCACGACCGCCTGCCCCGGATGCGCCGCCAGTACGGCTCTTTCACCCAGCAGCTTGGACATCCCGTATACTGTGGTTGGACCGATCATGTCGGTTTCGACGTAAGGCAACTTGCCCCTGCCATCAAAGACATAATCGGTTGAAAGATGAATGATCGGCACGCCCAACCGCGCCGCCGCAGTCGCCACCGCTTCCGCACCGAGGACGTTTACGGCAGTCGCCAAACCCGGCTCGTGCTCGGCCTTGTCCACCGCGGTATAGGCTGCTGCAGAAACGACCAGATCGGGTGCAGCAGCTTCAAGCGCACGAACGATCGAATCGGGATCGGCAAGATCCATCTCGGGCCGCCCAACGGCGACGATCGTGTGACCGGCTGCCGGCCCGCGCTCCATCAAACTGGAAACGACTTGGCCTGTTCGGCCAGTAACCGCGATTCTCATGATGCCGCCTTGGACGATGGCAACTCCAAACCCAGGCGCACGCCATCATACCGATCGCGCAAAGGTCGCCACCACCATTCATTGTCGAGATACCACCGGACGGTCTTTTCAATGCCGGTTTCGAACGTTTCCTGCGCCCGCCACCCAAGTTCGGTTTCCAGCTTTGCAGCGTCGATCGCATAGCGCGCGTCGTGCCCAGGGCGGTCGGTTACAAAGGTAATCAGATTCTGATGCGGTGCCTGCCCGGGCAACATCGTGTCGAGAATGGAACAGACGCGCTGCACGACATCGATGTTACGCCGCTCGTTACGACCGCCGACATTGTAGGTTTCACCAATCCGTCCGCGCGCCGCAATCAGGTCGAGTGCGCAAACATGATCGTCGACAAAAAGCCAGTCACGAATATTCTTACCTTCACCGTACACCGGCAGCGGCTGTCGATGGAGTGCATTGAGGATAGTTAGCGGAATAAGCTTTTCGGGAAAATGATAAGGGCCGTAATTGTTGGAACAGTTCGACACGATCACCGGCAGGCCGTAGGTACGCTGCCAAGCCTTGGCAAGATGATCAGCCGCCGCCTTGGAAGCCGAATAGGGCGATGAGGGATCGTAACGGGTTGTTTCGGTAAACAGTCCTTCGTCACCCAAAGACCCATAAACCTCGTCGGTGGACACGTGAAGGAAGCGGAAGCGGGCACGCGCCTGCGCATCCAGGTCGTTCCAGTATGCGCGGGCAGCTTCCAGCAATGCGAATGTCCCGACAACATTCGTCTGGATGAAATCGGCCGCCCCCGTAATCGAGCGATCCACGTGGCTTTCGGCGGCCAGGTGCATGATTCGATCGGGACAGAACGAGCGGATGGCATCGGCCATCACGGCGCCATCACGAATATCCGCTTTGAGAAAGCGATGATTCTCCTTGCCTTCGACGGCGCGCAGAGAGGCGCGACAGCCGGCATAGGTCAGCGCATCCACCGTAAGGACATCGTAGCGCTTGTTCAGCACCAGATAGCGCACCAGCGCCGAGCCAATAAAACCGGCACCGCCGGTAACCATCACACGCATGGAACTGCAGGACGCTCCTTAACGCACGTATATGCCCGCTCAAGCAACGCGTTCGGTGCCGAAGTAGGCTGGCAGGTCTGCCAACACGGGATGCATGCGATCCTTGGCAGAAAGCGTGGTCCGATCCGCAACATCGGGCCACAAAATTCCGATCGCGGGGTCATCCCAGGCCAAGCCCTGGTCGCATGCCGCGTTATAATAACCAGTCACTTTGTAAGCTATTACCGAGTTGGGTTCCAGCGAACAGAAACCGTGTGCAAATCCGGGGGGTACCCACATCTGCATGCCGTTCGCCGGAGTCAGGATTTCGCCAACCCATTGCCCGTAGGTGGAAGAGGCAACGCGGATATCAACCGCTACATCGAATATTGCACCGGCAGTGCAGCGCACCAGCTTGCCTTGCACATGCGGAGGCGTCTGGAAATGCAGGCCGCGGATCGTTCCCACGGTCTCGCTCAGCGATTCATTGTCCTGCACGAAATCGAATGGGCCGCAGTGGGCAGCAAAAACGTCCGCGCGAAACGTCTCGCAAAAATACCCGCGGGCGTCGGCAAAACGACGCGGTTGGAACAGTTTGGGGCCGGCGATCCCGAAGCTTTTCGTGTGCATAAAACTCATCCGCGCAATCGGCAACCAGGCGACCAGGCACATGGCTCGTGCCCTATAGCTTACTGAAATGAAAAGCATGTCAGGCACCAACCGGGTGGCAGGCGCGCACCGTCTTACTGGCCTTTGCCCGGGAAGCAAGCGACCCGCCAACCGATGCGTGGTGCGCAGCCACCCAAGACCACCGACACGATCCATGCGCGGTCCACCATCATGCCGCAGCGCTGCTTTGACTCGTGGGTGGCAACTGATATGCCCCGGCCAGCGCCCACTGCGGCAACCAACTCTAAAACTGGCGCGCTGCATCCAGAACGGCGGCAAAGGCGGGGCATACTTGCGTAAACTACTTTCTCGCGTCGGACGGATCGGCAGGAGAAAACGCCCCGCGCGCTTGCGTTTGCCGGCCATCGCGCGGCAGACCTGGGCCGAGCGCCCGGATCTGCAAGCCGCCTTCGGTCTGTCACGGAAATCCGGCCGGCACGCCCTGTTGATGTGGTTCCTGTTTCACGGCTTTCGCGAAACGGGATTTGTCGTCGACAAAGAAACGCGAGACGCTCTCACGCCTTGGCACCGCCCTCACCCGCGCGTGCCGCAACACGGGCCTGTGCCCATAACCTGGCTGATGCGGGAAGCTGCGCTGCGCGAAGGTTTCGCACCGGCCGACATGGCAACGCCGGACGGGCAAGAGCGTGTAGCGCGCTGGTACTTCCTGGACGGGATCGAGAAATTCGACTGGTCGGCCCTGCTCACCGACGCCCAGGCACAGGCGTTGATGCGGCAAGACAGCGAAACCGGAATTCCGTTGATCATGCGCTGGGCCTGGGATGCCCTGCCGTCGCTGCATGAGCAGTTTGGTAGCCCGCGTAACCCCGGATTCGCTGCCTGGCTGCAACAGCGTGGTGCAATTCGATGGAGCCTGCTCGCTGATCCCCGCATAGGCCTGGCATATGGCGGGCGCCCCCACCCCGATCCAGCGCGTCCCTTCGGCGTCAATCTGGTCGGCTATCCCCGCGGTCGCTTCGGCATCGGCGAAGACGTGCGCATGGCTGCGCGCGCGCTCGCCGCGGCAGAGGTTCCCTTCACGATCTACGACATTTCGAGCGGCGTGCAGATCCGCAACGAGGACGACAGCCTGGAAGGCGTGATCTCCAATACCCTCCCTTTCCGTCACACCATATTCTGCACGACAGGGATCGATACGATCCAGGCCGTCAACGCCATTGGAAAGCGTGCATTCGAAGGGCAGCATCTCATCGGCTTCTGGCCATGGGAGTTGCCAGAGTTTCCCGATGCGTGGCGACAAGCCTATGCATTTGTCGACGAGGTGTGGGCATCGACACTTTACACCCGCGACGCCTATCTACGATCATCGCCGATCCCGGTGCAGCACATGCCCATGGCCGTCTGCGTCGATGAGACAGCCGGACTTCGCCGGCAAGACTTCGGCTTGCCCGACGATCGGTTCCTGTTCGTGTTCGCCTATGACGCACTGTCGCACAGCGCGCGCAAAAACCCTGAAGCATGCCTCGCCGCATTCGACCGCGCATTTGCCCGCGACGACCGCAGCGTGGGCTTGGTGATCAAGGGCATTCGGGCAAAAGACTCACCAGCATGGGCCGCGCTCGAAAGGCGGGCCGCGGACGATCATCGGCTGTTTCTCCTCGATCAATCGCTGGAACGCGGCGCCCTGCTCGATCTCTACCGCGCCTGCGATTGCTTCATGTCGCTCCACCGCGCCGAAGGTTTTGGACGCAACATCGCCGAAGCGATGGCACTCGGCCTTCCGGTAATCGTCACGGCCCACTCAGGCAACCTGGACTTCACCCAATTCGACACAGCCGCCCTGGTGCCAGTAAGGCTCTGCGCTGTGGCTGCGGGAGAATATCCGTTCGGCGCGGGCCAGCAGTGGGCCGAGCCGGATGTCGTAGCGGCTGCCAAGATGATGCAGCGGGTGGCTAACGACCACATCTGGCGGGACGGTTTGGCTAACCGAGGCAGGCAGCACATCGAGGCCGTCTATTCACCCGCAGCCGTGGGAAACCGGTGGCTGGAAGTCTTGCGGGGTGGGCCGATGTGATCGGCCTGCCCTCCTATCTGAGGGCCACGCCCCACAGTTAGCGTGTAAGTGCGGAATAAATGTTCATTGGGAAGCAGGTCCGGGGTTCGGACAAGCGGGTGCCTCCCACGATACGTCCGTCACGCTGCTGACCTCGACGTGCACAGACCGCCTTGCCTTACCGCGCGACAGTTGCACGACGCTGCACAAAAGCACATACATCTGTTACGGGCCCCGCCAAGGGGAGCGTTAAAATCTCAAGGGATTATTGGTTAGAATGTCGAGCGGAACCCCGGTTTTTGATGCATCCGCTTCGACGAGGAGCGGGAATCATGTGGCTGCTGGCGATGATCACGCCGCTGCCACTATCCGCGCACTTGAGCGGCGCATCGCGCAGGCGAGCTTAGAGATTGCTACCTTGTCCGAAATGTTGCGGCTGGCTGAGGCTGATGCTGCTGAGAAGGCAGAATTGAACAACTGGCTGCGGCGGCTCGCTCTACTGCTGCTAAAGCCGCGCGCACAGCGAACGTCCCTGCGATCCTTGCTCGGGAAAGGCCGAGCAGAAGAACTGGCAGATACTGCCGACCTGTTTGATAGCGCCGCCTATCTGCGCCGTTATGCTGATGTTGCCGCCGCAAAATTCGATCCGCTGATCCATTATCTACGTCATGGAATGGATGAGGGCCGCAAGCGCTAAACTAATCGACGGACCCATTGGGTCTGCGACCAAGGCGACGGCCCAACCATTCGAAGTGCGCCTCTGCAGACATGCCGAGCAATTGCACGTCTGGGTATGTTTCCAGATACCACACCGGATCCACCCATTCACGGGATATGGGCGTAACGCGTGCCTTGCGGCGAGGAAGCCGCGCCGGCGATGCCATGCGGTGTCGATCAAGGGCTAGTGTCTCGACGATCGCCATGCGGCCCTCGATGTCATCACTGCGGGCAAATGCGATAGCTAGAAGAGCAAAATAGCCCGCCGGCCCGCAATCGCCATCACAATCAAAGCGAAGCGCAAGTGTGCCGTTGCGACCTATCGTACCGTTGCATCGACGCCAAACCGCGCGGTTGGGCAGATCACCCAGATCAACCATGTCACCGCCAGCATCCTCACCGAAACGCACGCCCAGCCTCATTGGCTTTCCCGCGGCGCTCTTTACCAAAATCTGAACAGTGACTGGATCACCTGGCGCAAGATCGGTGGCAAGCACAAGCGTGGCATTTGCCCCTTCAGCCCAGCAGCCCCAATCGTCATTGCCCCCCCAACCGTGGAGACGGCTGGCCGCGAGATATCCCAGGGACTCTCCGCGTGCATCTCGCCGGGCGACCTCCCAACGGCCCATGCCGTGAATTTCACCCGACGCGAAACGAGCGTTACAGACTTCTGCCCGCGGTGCCGGAACAGACAGTGCTGCAGCAACGAAGTCATCGGTGAATTCGGCCCAGGTACGAACGCGGAAGTGCGCGACGACTTGAGCGCGCCAGTGCGCCAACTCGTCTGGATCCATCAGCAGTCGGCGAACCAGAGCCACTCCACCCGAGATATCGTGAGGATCGAGATAGCGTGCCAGATCGCCGCCAACCTCGGGCATCGACGATCGATCAGATGCAATGCAAGGAACACCGTAAGCCAGGCTTTCTGCAACCGGCAAACCGAACCCTTCGACGAAACTCATGTACATCGTGAAGGCGGCATGGCGGTAAAGCGTGGCAAGATCCTCGTCGCCAACATCGCTTAGAATATGCAGCTTGCCGCCGAGGTTCTCGTGCCGCGCCAGATCCGAAATGAAGGGATCAATATCCCAGCCAATTTTCCCTACAAATACAAGATCAGGAACCGCCGTATCGCCTGACGCAATTAGCTCCTCCCAAACCTTTACCATGTAACTATGGTTTTTCCGGATTTCGATGGTTGAAACCGAAAGCACATAAGGCGTGGCAAGCAAACGTGCGATCCGCGGATCGGAGGTAGTGCGATCCATTGCAGCAAATGAGCGCGCTGGCAGTTCGGTCGCCAAGGGTACAGCGCTGACCGGCAAGGTCATGGTAGTGCGCTCAGCCAGAAAACGCTTTGTGTCCTGGGCAACATAATGGGAATTCGTCAGCAATCCCGCAGAACTGGATGCGATGTCCACAAACGCGCGGCGGAACCGCTCTGTCGCGTCGACATGCACGAATTCGGGGTGGCTAATCTGGATGAGGTCATGAATGAAGGCAACCACTCGCACACCCCGCCGCCGCATGGCCATCAGGATGTCGTAATCGCTGTAAATCCAGAATGCGCCAGCAATGACAAACACATCGTCTGCAGCGGGAAACACCAATTCACGGCTCGAATAGACCGCATCAATTGCGCGATCGAGCGCGGTGCGATCTAGCCGAGCATCATCCAGCGCCGACAGCATCTTCTGCACAGCAGTGCTGTCAACCGCGTATACTAACTTCCGATCATACTCTGGTGCAACAAGCACGAAACTTGCGCCATTCCGCGCTGCCGCAGCCTCACCGTCGGCAATTAAGTTAACCACAACGCGCTGAATACCACTTACTGTGATATTCGACCGCACATAGGCCAAGAGATCGACGATATCCAAATATATCACCGGTGAGAAATCACCCGCCCCTTTGGTAAAGCGCACGCGATTAAACCCAACCGATGACATATATGCTCAAGCTCTTTCCGGCACGGTCTCGGCCAGTGCCGCAAGCACTCCCTGCAACGTGGCCTCGGTGACAACGGCGCGCATGGAAAGCGCGCGATACCCTGCCGGAGTTAGGTGATAATCCCAGTAATATGTCGCATCCTGGGATTCGTAAAAGTGTCCTCGCGCCAACTTGAGATCTATCAGCATGCCAAGCGCCATTCCAAGACGGTTGATCGCCATCGCTTGATCATCCGTTAGCAGCTTGTCAGCCGAGAACCCACATACTGCGGGGTAATCAATGGCTATAGCTCCAGGGAAAGAAGCGCGTAGCGTATCAAGGAGCGCCGGAAAACCGACTTGGTTGAGATGGGTAACGGCGCTCATCTTATACTTCCTCGTGCGCAAAAATACTGGCGAGCCGGCCTTTCAGGGATGACTGCACGAATGCTTCCTGAGCAAAAGACTTGAGCGCGCCGCCGGTATCCCGTTCTGCAGGGTCGTTCAGAAAGCGCTCAATCTGCGCCACGAGAGCGTCCGCGTCAGATGGAGGGAAGAACGCTGCCTTGCCGTCCGTCACCTCACGGAAAACCGGAATGTCGGAACAAATGATCGGCGCGCCAAACAACGCTGCTTCGATGATCGGAATCCCGAAACCTTCTGAGAAGCTGGGGAAAATGAATGCCTCGCAGGCACTCAACAAGTCAAACTTCTGCCCGTTGGAAACGTAGCCGGTAAAATGAAGATTCGGGAAAAGCTCCGGCCGCTCGTTCATATGCGCATTGCCATTGATCTGGCCCATCACAACAATATTAGCACGCCCAACGAGCATCTTAGACGCTTCGACAAGCACAGTAATATTCTTTCTTGGCTCGTCCGATAGCACTGTGCAGAAATAAGGAAGATCGCCATTCCAGGTGGGCATTGCTGATGCGGCAGGCTTATTTGCACGCCAACGCGTACGCTCAACCTCTGCAGGTTGATCGCTTGACTTCAATGCGTAACCAGCAAACTCAGCCGCTTTGTTGTCGGCAATGTCGCGGATATAGTCCGCTTTCAGCTTGCGCCCGATAATTTGAGCAGCGTTTGCAACCTCTTTTCGCACCGGCGGATAGATGATCGTGCTAGAAGTAAGCTCAAGAGCAGGATAAAGCTCTTCGAAATATGAGCGGGTAGTTTCAGAAACAAAGATACCATTGCGTCCGGCTTTCGCAGTTGCAGAAAGCTTGTTCACAAACATTTCCCGCCAATCATACGCCATCCATTCGATGAGCGGAATCACATCGTGGACAACAAAAATGATTTTTTCCTGCGGAATATTGATGAAATCAACGCAATGGGGCGTATCGACAAAAACGTAGTCATACCCCGCGGCATCGACAATATTAGGCCGCACACCATGAATAGCGCGCCGAAACGACTCCCCGTAAACACGCGGAGAAATCACGAACCCATCAAACAGCAACAGATGATCTGTCAGCAGATTTCCACGAAACTCGCGAAATATATCCTGATCTGCTGGGAGATATTTCTGCGCTTCAACGCGACGACCATCATCTATGGTCAGCTGAAGATTGGCAAGATCGGGGAATTCGTCGCACAGGCGCTGAAAGGCACGATTGGGATAGTGCCACTCAAAGCTGAAACGATCACCCTGGAAGTGCTTGAAGAGATCTGCCAGAACAGCTTTGGCTTGAATTGTGCTTAGGGTGTCGATAGCGCCCCGTGCCACGCGATTGTACACGCCGGCCGTCGGAGGCTCGACCAACAGGTCAACGGAAAATGACAGATCCTTGAGAATCTGCACAATACCGTAACTAAAATTGAAAATGCCGCGAGCATGAATCGGAGTGCCAAGACTGTCCGAGACAAACAATATCTTTTGATTGGTCACAGAATATGCAATCCGTTTCTAGTTACTTGTGCAGCGCCAAAGGCGAAATTCAGGTGTCGTCAACATTATCGTCAAGTTTGACAATTTCGAATGTCCAAAACAGCCATCTCGCTTCAACATCGCGCAATCGCCCGGAGGTCTAGATGGAATGCCTCGCATCCGTCAAGGTGCTGGATCAACCCACATCTCTGCTTTCGCCTGGCGACCTTCGCTTCTAAGCATAGACTTAAGCAGCATCTCACCGTGCCACATCGGCCTGCGATCCCCATACGGCCAAACACCCTGCCCATGCCTCTCGGACAATCACCGCATCCCCCAAAATGACGCAGTGATTAAAGCCGCTCATACTCTTCAATTGCCCGCGCCACATCATCCGTCTCGGTGGCCTGGCCATCTCGGAACACGACAGCGCGGTTACAGAAATCGCGGATTGCGCCCATATCATGCGAGGCCAGAATCAGCGTTCGATCCTTGCGGCGCTCGAAAAGCTCGTAATGACATTTCTCACGAAAATTGGCGTCACCAACGAGGATGATTTCATCGATGAGATAGCAATCAAAATCGATCGCCAGCGACAACCCAAACGCCAACCGCGCCCGCATGCCCGATGAGTAGGTCTTCACAGGCATGTTGAGCTGACGACCGAGCTCGGTAAAATCCTCGATGAAGTCCTTCATCCAATCATACGGCTTGCCATAAATCCGCGCGATGAAGCGCGCATTATCGTAGCCAGTCAGACTGCCCTGGAAGCCACCGTTGAAGCCGAGCGGCCATGAGATCGACATCGTCCGGCGAATGGTGCCGGACGTCGGCAGTTCCACGCCACCGAGCAGCTTGATGAACGTTGACTTGCCCGCGCCGTTACGCCCGAGCAGAGCAATCTTGTCAGCCGGATTGACGCGCAAACTCAAGTCCCGCAGCACGTGCTTGCGCCCATGACCCATGGGATAGGACTTGCTAAGATTTTGGCACACGATCATTCGACAACAATCTTTCGGCGCACGCGGCGAATTAATACTAGTCCGATCGCAGAGAAAATCATCGATACGCCGAGCGGATACCAGACGTCATAATAGACAACCAGATGCTCCCCCCAAATGCCGCCACGCATCATTTCGACGCCGTTCACAAATGGCGACCACAAGATGTATTGCCGAAGCCCAGGGCTTAACCAGGAAACCATCGTGAACGAGCCTGAAAACGGAATCATGATGTAGGTAGTTACCGGAAGAAATTTTTCCAGAACTTCGGACATTTCCGACAGCGGCGCGATCATTAAGCACAACGAAAACGAAAACGCACAGTATACGAGCCATCCCGCAATCATCAGGCCTGGATCGGCAGGGATGGGAAAGGCATCGAAGCAGATGAGAATGGTGGCGATGAACACGAATGCCATCATCGTGCCCAGCATTTCGATCAGAAAGCGGACGATGACGAAATCAAGGATCTGAATCTGGCGGTGATACATCAGGCTGCTGTTGGCCTGGAAAATTGCCACGCTCCTCCCCACAACGTGGCGGAACAGAGTGAGCGGGATATAACCCGTCACCACGAACGCCACGATGCTGACGCCATGCTCCTCCGAGCCGCGCATCATTCGCCAGATGATGGCGACGAGGCCGGCAAAGAGCAAAGGCTCGACCATCATCCACAGGAAGCCGATGTTTTCACGGCCGAACCGCGTAATCAATTCGCGGATGATCAGCGCGTGGATCACGCGGCCCTGAACCTTCAGGCCCTGGCGAAGACGAGACGGCTTGACGCTGCTCATCGCATTAATTCTCAGGCGCGTGCTCTAGAATGCCGATGACGAGCATCCAGCCGATGAAATAAAGGCATAGCAACGACGCAGCCACGGTCAGGATGCCCAGCAAGCGATGCGGCAACAGTGCGGTGTCCGGCCGGTTGGGCTCCACGACCCGCTCGAGATAAAACTGCTGCTTCTGGGCCTCGGAACGCGCCTGGACCAGGCCGGCATTTGCGGCAGTAAGATTTTCGTTCGCAAACTTCTGCTCAACCAGCAGGTCGTCGTAGTTACCCAACTTGGATGCGATCGTGTTGGCGCCGCCAACTACCCTGCCATTCTGCTGGGCGATCTGCGACGAGATTGCGGCAATGCGGTTGCGTAGAGCAGGAATGGCAGGGTTGCGTGGCGTTTCGCGCTCCATGGTTTCCAACTGCGCCTGCAACGCCGAGCGCTGCGCAACCATCTGGTTGGCAATTTCGATCACGCCGCCGGCTTGCTTGGCAGGATCGATCAAGGCAACCTGGTTGCGATATCCCGTCAAGGCAGCGGTGATCTTGCGGGTGCGCTCGGTGGCGATCTGCACCTGGCGCTCCGCCTCGGCGATCCCCCGGTCGCGCGCGCGCGCGTTCAATCGATTGACCAGATCTTCGCTGAGCCCGAGCAGGCTGCGATTGATTTGGTAGGCATCTTCAGGCGTGAATGCCTTCACCTTCACCACGGCCGTACCGGTCTGCGGATCCAGACTGGCATCAACCATTTTGGAATAATAACGATAGAGGTATTCGAACGAGTTTCCAGTGATGAAACTGGGAAAGCGCGTGAAGATATCTCCACCATTGGCAAAGCGCTGGCGGACGGCCATGTGCCGATCCAGGGCGGCAAGCGCGTCGCGTGAACGCACATAATCCAGCACCTCGTTCGCCTGCTCCTGGCCCGCGGACAACCCCGTGGTCTGAATCAGATTCGCCAGCGATGACATTTGCGGCTTTTTGTCATCCGGAGACTTGATGACGAATCTCGATTCCGAAACGTAGATATCAGCAGCAAAAAAACCGTAGTAAATCGCCGTCAACAAAGTCGGTATGATGACGAAAATTACAAACCATTTATTCCGCTTCGCCCAGCTCGAGACGCGCGAACCCTGCGGTGAAGTCAAAATATCTGCCGACATGGCCGTCTCAGCGCTCATATTACCTGCATCAAACGAGTAGGTGCAAGCGCGCAAACGCTTTCACCATTAAACGGCGTATCGCTAGGGCATGCCACAGGGCAGCGCAAGTCTGGGAACACCTCGGCCCCGATAAACCCGACGATCCGAAAGGGCCTTTCGATACAAACAAATGGGCAAGCGGCATGGCGCTGCAAACGCCGTCGCCCTGCCCTTGCCCGATCAGTTTTGCTCGATCACTTTCTGCCCCTCAACCGCCGCAGCAGACCGCGCCAACCGCGCTTTGCCGGCTTCGGCAATGGCACCCCCAGATAGCTGCCCTGCCGCATCGCCCCTTCGGTGATCGCATAAGGGCGGCGCACATCAAGGCGTCCCAGAAACTCATCGGAAAACGCTGGCGTATAATAGATGCAATCGTCGAAATAGTAATGCGTCACCTGCGACCAGCGCGTCAGCCGTGGGTCGTTTTGCACACTGCCCCCGTGCAGCAGGTTGGCCGTCCAGATCAGGGCCTGCCCCTTGCGCGCGAGAAACGTCTCGGGCGCAGCGCCATTCGCCTCGGCAAGGGCTCGCCATGCCTCGGCGAAAGGATCCTGTGCAGACGACAACTTGCTACCGAAGCCACGGCGGCCGATCATGCCATTGTTCAGCGCTGGCCAGCGATGCGAACCTGGCAGGTAGAACAGGGGGCCGGCATCGGGGCCAATATCTTCCATGGCCAACCACACCCCGCACATGAACCGCTCCGGCAGGCTGGAGAAGTGGACCATGTCGGTATGCGCGTCTTGCTGCGTGCCGACTGGAAAGTTGAGCGTCTGGAACGGGAACGCCTGGCGGCCATAGAGCTTGGTCAACAGGTCCAGCACCGCCTGGTTCGTGGCAATGGCGCGCACATTGGCATCGAACTGCCACGCATCCTGAACGCGGCGTTCGCCGCCCGTCTTGTCACTCTGGGCATCTTCGAAGGCGATCCCGAACCGCGGCCCGAGATTGGCCTTGATCCGGTCGATGCGCGCGTCGAGCGCGGCATCGGGAAAGTCGAACACGGCAAATCCACGCGTCGCCAGGCTGTCGGCGATCCCCATCTCCGTATCCGTCAGCGCCATCGTCGCCTTCAATTGCGGAAACAGCGGCGATTCCACCAAGGGGATTCCAGGCAATGGGTTGTGCAACGTGTGCTTCCTTTTCGACTTCGGCGTGTCTCAGCAGCCAGCTTTGCCCAGATGCCCACAAGGTGCGGCGATCAGTTTAGAGCGCGATGGCGAAACGTTCACTAGCGTCGCTGAGCTGGGGATGGTGGTACGGGTCACACAGAGCGTCTGTTCTCCACAGGCGTTTGAGCGCGGCCAACTCACCGGCAAAGCGCGCGGCGCCGACAGGATCGTGACCATGCCCGCGCGACACGGATTCGTGATGGATCAATGTCGCACGCGGCTCGTAAAACGATTGCCAGCCCCGCGCGTTGAGGCGCAGGCAAAGATCGACATCATTGAACGCAACTGGAAAATCAACCTCGTTCAGCATCCCTACGGCCATGAAGCGCTCGCGCATCACCACCAGGCAGGCCGCTGTCACGGCCGAGGTGAATTGCGGCAGGGCGTGGCGCCAGTGATAGCCGCGCTCTTCGGGGCGCAGCAGTTTGTGCGCATGGCCCGCCGCCTTGCCGACGCCAAGCACGACGCCCGCGTGCTGGATGCGGCCATCGGGATAGAGCAACCGCGCACCCACCGCCCCCACGTCGGGCCGGATAGCCGTGGCGGCCATGGTGGCCAGCCAATCAAGATCGGTGATTTCGATGTCGTTGTTGAGCAGGCAGATCAGCGTTCCGCGCGCCTGTTCGACAGCACGGTTGTTGATTGCCGAGTAGTTGAATGGGCCAGGATGGCGCAGGACGCGGTATCGGTTTGGGTCCAGCTTGGCCAGAAACTCCAGCGTTTCGGGGTCATCGCTGTTGTTGTCCACCACGATCACTTCCATATCCGGATAGCGAGTCTTGGCCAGGCCATCGAGACACGTGCGCAGCAGATCAAGGCCGTTACGGGTCGGGACTATCACCGATAGCGAGGGGAGATCACGCGGCGGATTGACTGGTTGCGGCGGCAGCACCGGTTGTGGCCGCATCCGCCGGTGGTGGAGCACGGCAGGCAAGTGAAGTGGTTCTGTTGCTGCGCTGGCAATGATCCGCGCCACCAAGGCCGATACCCAATCCGGGGTCGTTGTCACCGCCCGCAGATCCTCAGGCCGGGCTTGAACCACGCACGCACCGCTCACGAAATCCCAATGCTCGAACAGCGGCGCGTTCCAGGCCGGCTTGAAATGTGGATCGTGACGATGGCGCGATCCTGCCGGTATGATGTCATCGTCGGCATAGATGACCGCAGGACTGCCTTGGGCGATAGCATGGCGATAATGCGCCAGCGCGCGGGGAGCCAGGATATCTCCCACGCGCATCGGCATGAGCCATGGCTGCTGGTCCCACGCAATATCTGCAGCGACACTTTCGAGATCAGGATGTGCTTCGGAACCAACCAGGTAGGCAGAAACGCCCAATGCCTGCAGGCAATCCAACGTGGCACGCAAGGCAGGCGCGTCGTGCGCGCCGGCCGCATCCACGAGTGCCACGATCGGCGGCGACGAATGCGGGGCTTGCACGGCGGGCGTCCCCGTTTCCCGCCGCAGCACCCACAGTCGGTACGCCCGTGGCGACAGGCCGAGCAGCGCTGCAAGCTGGCTGCGCGCCCTTACGCGCTTGCCCAGGATGCGCCACTTGATTGCGGTGGCAAACCGGTTTGGCTCAGCCAGGAACGTGTCGCAATAGACGCGAAAAGTCAGCCAAGACAGCATGACACGGCGCGCGATGCGCCGATGCAGCGGCAACCTGGTGACGCCTGTGGTCATCGCGCCATCGGCATCAGATTCGATTCTGCACCGCTCAGGCATAGTGGCCCGCGATATAGCGATTGGATATCATGCGCCAACCGCGCCGCAATCCGCCGCGTCCTGCGCTGACGGCACGCACCAGGGGCCAAAAATCTGGCCGGATCGTGCCGCGGTAATCGAGCGACTGATAGATATCCCAGAACGTGGCCACGCCCAGTGCGCGAGGCATGTTGAAAACCCCGTGATAGCCGAACGTGCACTGGGGATCGCTGGCGCGTTCGGCCGCAAACAGGTCGGCCATTTCACGCGGGGCGAAGCGCATGCCCTGTTGCTCCAGCCAGGCCCGGTTGACCCGCCCGATGGCCGTGTCCTCAGGATGAACCTGCTTAAACTGCGCCGCGCGGCATGCTTCCATCAGCCGCCGGCTGCGCAGCGAAAAGCCGCCGTTGCCCACATCATGCCCATCGGCAAATTGCGGCCAACTGGCGCCGATATAGTCGAAATCCAGAAATGCCGGCTGCCAGCGCCGTGCGTCCAGCACATGCCCATCCCATTGCGCGACAAGGCAGTGGCTGGTGGAAACATGATCGAGCAATCTGGTCAGGATGAAATCGGAGTATGCCGCCGAGGATCGCAGCGGGGCGATGCGGGCCACGCGAATGCGACTGTCGCCCGGATCGACATCGGCATCCGTGAGAAGCACACAGTCCGGTACCGCGACTTGATCGAGGCTTGCCCGCAAGGCCGACACGGTCGCTGCAACGTTGACAGACGTGGCGGCGCAGAGAGTGATTTCGGGTAGGTAAAGTTTGTCACGAGGGGGCACGCAAAACTCCGACCGCACGTTCGCACGCTTGGCTCCGCCAACGTAGAGTGCTGGTGCATAAAGGTTTGCGATAGCGTTCGCCGCACACTTCGCAATAGCGGATCGAAACCGTTCCGACCGGGATTCAGCGCCAGCGCGGCCACAGCTGCATGATCAGCGCCAGCCCGTTGGTCGCCACGAGCGGCCCGATCCAGTCAATCCACTGGTCCAGCTTGGGCCATACGCGCAGATCGAGTGGGCCCCACCACGGCATATTGGCCCGCCGGCCCTGGCCGAACATCTCGATCCAGCGATATTCCGCCTGGGCCACTTCCCGGCCGATGAAATAGGCAGATGCGATCGCCGCGCCCAGCCACCACGATCCGCCGCAGCGTCGGATAAGGAGCTGCAGCGCGAGCGCCACTGCCGCGTGTTCGAAATACATCATGGCCACGCAACGCCAGGGGAGCCGGTCGGCTCCTCAAGCGCTCAAAAAACCTTGGCAATCTCGTAGAAGATCGCGCCCACCAGGGCCGAGGCGGGAATGGTCACAAGCCAGGCGACGACCACGCGCTGCGCCACGCTCCAGCGCACGGCCGAGGCACGGCGCGCCGCGCCCACGCCGACGACGCAGCCGGTGATGGTGTGCGTGGTCGAGACCGGAATGCCAAAGGCGCTGGCGGCGAAGAGCATGATCGAGCCGCCGGCCGAGGCGCAGAAGCCCTGGTGGTGCGACAGCTTGGTGATGCGGCTGCCCATCGTTTCGATGATCTTCCACCCGCCCGACAGCGTGCCCAGGCCCATGGCGATGTAGCAAGAGATCACCACCCAGCCGGGTACGTGGAACGTGCCGCCCAGCATGCCCTGCGAATAGAGCAGCACGGCGATGATCCCCATCGTCTTTTGCGCGTCGTTGGCACCGTGGCCGATCGAATAGGCCGCCGCAGAAATGAGGTGCAGCTTCTTAAACGAGCTTTCCGCCGTGCGCGCCGAGGCCTTGGCGAACAGCCAAGACGACAGCAGCATCAGCACCATCGAGACGACCAGGCCAACCACTGGCGAGAGCACGATCGCCGAGGTGGTGGAGGTCACCCCTTTCCACACGATCGCGCTGGTGCCGGCATGCATCGTGCCCGCGCCCAGCAACCCGCCGATCAGCGCGTGGCTGGACGAGGAGGGGATGCCGCGCCACCAGGTGATGACGTTCCAGGTCATCGCGCCGACCAGAGCGCCGAAGATCACCTGCGGGGTGATCACGTCCTTGTCGATGATGCCCTTGCCCACCGTTTCGGCCACTTTCAGGCCGAAGGTGAAATAGGCGGCGAAGTTGAAGAACGCGGCAAACAGCACGGCCTGCACCGGCGTGAGCAAGCGCGTGGACACCACCGTGGCAATCGAATTTGCCGCGTCGTGCAGTCCGTTGATGAAATCGAACGCCAAGGCCATGATCACCAGTGCGATGATCAGGGGCAGCGCCACGGCCACATGGTTCATGAACCCGGCTCCTTAGGCGTGATCGATGACCAGGCCGTCGATCTCGTTGGCGACATCCTCGAAGCGGTCGACCACGCGTTCAAGGTGGCTGTAGATTTCGCGGGCGACGAAGAACTGCATCGGCGCGGTCTGGCCGTGGGCCTTGAACGCCTTGGACAGGCCGGCGTCGTGGATCTCGTCAGCCTTGCCTTCCAGGCGCACCAGCCGCTCGGTCAGCTCGTGCAGGCGGGCGGCATTGGCGTGGATCGAGCGCAGCAGCGGCAGCGCCTCGGCAATCACGCGCGCGCATTCCACGATAATCGCGGCCATGTCGGCCATTTCCTGCTCGAACGCGGTCACTTCATAGAGCGAGATCGCGTTGGAGGTCTGGTGCATCTGGTCGATCGAATCGTCCATCGCGCTGATCAGCGAGGTGATCGCCCCGCGATCGAACGGCGTCAGGAACGTGCGGCGCACGGTCACCAGCACTTCACGGGTGATCGCGTCGGCATCGTGCTCGCGCTCGGCAATCTCGCGCACGTGATCGGCCATGCCCGGCCCGCCCTGAAGCAGGCGCGCCAAGGCATTGCTGCCGGCGATCAGGGTTTGGCCGTGCGCCTCGAACAGTTCGAAGAAGTTGCCCTGGCGCGGCAACAGGTTCTGGAACCAGTGAAACATGCCCAGTCTTTCTTTCACGCTGCCCAAGCGGCGGACAAGCGGTGCGGTGGTGGCAAGGGCCCGGAATTCCGTGGCCCGGAAGCTGCGAATCAATGCCTGCAGGTCTGGCTCGTCCACCGCGTCGGCGGCAGCAGCAAGCGAAAACCATTGGCGGGTACGTTGTTCCCCTTCGGCCCAGTGCGGCAGTTCCTCGGTCACGGCCAGGGGGAAAACCTGGACCTGGACCATCACCGACGCGCCGGAACGCAGGGTCTTGCGGTATTCGAACCGGCCGAGCGCGGCGGGGCAGATCGCCCCGATCACACCGGCCTCCTCCTCCGCCTCGCGGGCGGCGGCGGCATGGGCGGCTTCGCTCTTGCCGAAATTGCCCTTGGGTATGACCCAGCGGCCCGTCCCGCGCGAGGTGACGAGGAGCACTTCGATGGGCGCGGAAAGGCCATCACCGATAGTGCGATAGGGCAAGGCAGCGATTTGGCGAACGGGACGCACTCCGGTTGCATAGCAAGTCTTCGCGCCCGCTAGAGGTTGCGCAGGCGAATCGTCAAGAATTGGTCATACGCACCACGCGATTAATCGCAGAGTGGAATGTGCCCTGCCGGCCCGCTCCAGCAGGGAATTGTTGCAGGACCATGGCATTGGCGGCGCCTAATGGCTAAACACGCCAGCCATGCGGGTGCTGATCGTGGAAGACAACGTGCGGCTGGCGGGGCTGATGGGCGAAGGGCTGTCGCGCGCCGGCATCGTCTGCGATCGCGCGACCAGTCTGGATGATGCCGACGCCGCGCTCGCCTGCGCGCAGTTCGATGCGCTGCTGCTCGATCTGGGCCTGCCCGATGGCGATGGCCGCGCCTGGCTGGAACGGCGCCGGGCCGAGGGGCTGGCGCTGCCGGTCTTGGTGCTGACCGCGCGCAGCGGGCTGGATGATCGCATCGGCGGCCTCGATGCCGGGGCCGACGATTACCTGGTCAAGCCAGCCGAAACCGCCGAGATCGCCGCACGGCTGCGCGCCCTGCTGCGCCGCCCCGGCCCGCGCGCCAATCCGGTGATCGAGGTGGGGCCGCTGCGCTTTGACACCGCCAGCCGCGTGGCCAGCGTCGCTGGCCAGCGGCTCGACCTCGCCCGGCGCGAGGCGGATCTGCTCGAACTGCTGATGCGCGGCGCGGGCAGCGTGGTGCGGCGCAGCCAGATCGAGAACGCGCTCTATAACTTCGATGATGCGGTTTCGCCCAACGCGGTCGATGCCGCCGCCTCGCGCCTGCGCCGCCGGCTGGATGACAAGGGCCTGGGCAGCATGCTCCACACCATTCGTGGGCTGGGCTATCTGTTGCAGGATGAGCAGGGATGATCGCCGCGCTGGGCCAGGGGCGCGGCTCGATCCGCCTGCGCCTGTCGGCGGGGCTTGCCGTAATCTGCGTGTTTGCCGTGGCCACGCTGATCTTTGCGCTGTTCTGGGAATACGACATCACCCCGCAAGACCTGTCCGGCCCCAACACGCGCGCCGCCTGGCGCGAGATGCGCGATCATGTGCTGCTGCCGATCCTGGTGGTGATCGTACCAACCTTGCTGGCGACCAGTTGGGTGATCAACCGTGCGCTCAGGCCGCTGGACCGTACCGCACACAGCATCGCCCATGCCCCGGCGCGGCGCGGGCTGCGCCTGCCGCATGCCGAGCTGCCCGTGGAAGTGGCGCCTTTCGTCACCTCGATCAACGCGCTGCTCGCCCGGCTGGACGATGCTGCTGCCCAGCACGAAGCCTTTGCCGCCGATGTTGCCCATGAACTGCGCACCCCGCTGGCGATCATGGCGATGCAGCTCGACAGCCCCGAGCCACTGGACCGCGCCCACCTGCGGCGCGAGATCGGGGCGATGCGGCGCCTGGTCGAACAGCTGCTGCTGCTGGCCCAGATCGAGGCAGAGGCCGCCACCCCGCAACCCCCGCAAAGCTTTATCCTGGCCGGCGTGGCCGAAGACGTGGTGGCCGCGCTCGCCCCGCAGATCATCACCCAGGGGCGCGAGATCGCGCTGGACGAGCCGGCCGAGATGGCCGCGACTACCGTGCAAGGCCACCGCGAGGCCGTGGCCGCCGCGCTGCGCAACCTGATCGAAAACGCCGTGCGTGTTACCCCGCCAGGCGGCCTGGTGCGGGTTGCGGTCGGGCCGGGCCGCTGCCTGCGCGTGGCAGACGAAGGCCCCGGGCTTGCTCCCGAAGCGCTGGCCCGGCTGGCGCGGCGCCATGCCCGCGCCGATCATGCCAGCCGCGATGGCGCCGGCCTGGGCCTGAGCATCGTCGAGCGGATCATGGCCGGCCATGGCGGGGAATTGGCCACCGCGCCGGAAGCGCGCACGCTGATCCTGCGTTTTCCCGCGCATTTGCCTGACGAGGCCTGAGAAAACACCACCAAAACGCTACCCCGTCAGGTTTTCGTCAGGCCGGGACGATAACCGGGCCCCATGCAGAACAGGGCATTGAAACGGGCGATTCTGGGCGGCGCGGCCGCCTTGGCTGTGGCGGCGGCAGGCGCCTGGTGGGTTACGCGGGCGCCTGCCCCGGCCACGTCGCAAACCGCGCAGACGCCGGCCAGCGCGCCAGCGGCCAATGGCCTGCTCGTAGTCGATCCGGCCAAGGCGGCGGCGCTTGGCATTGCCACCGCGCCGGCCCGCGCGGCCGATCAGGCACCGCTGGCTGATCTGCCGGCGATGATCGCCCCGCCGGCCAATGCCCGCGTGGCCGTGGCCGCCACCCTGCCCGGCACCGTGCTGCGCACCCTGGTGGTCGAAGGCGACGCGGTGACGCGGGGCCAGGCCCTGGCCGTGGTCGCCAGCCGCGACGTGATGACGCTATCGGCCGATCTCGCCCGCGCCCATGCCCGCGCCGGGGTCGCGCAATCGAGCGCGGCGCGCCTGGCGCAATTGAACCGCGAAGGCATCATCGCCGGGGCCCGCGCCGATGAAGCCCGCGCCGTAGCGGCCGAGGCCGGCGCCGACGTCAGCGAAAAGGCGCGCATCCTGGCGCTGGTCGGCGCGCGCGGCAGCAGCGGCACTTATACGCTGACCGCACCGATCGCCGGCCGCGTGACCAAGGCCGATATCCAGGCCGGCATGCCGGTCGATGGCACCACTGCGCCGTTCGTGATCGACGCGGCCGGCCGCTATGAAGCAACCGCCCAGTTGCCCGAGCGGCTGATCGGCCAGGTACGCGTGGGCCAGACCGTGCGCCTGCCAGTGGCCGGTGGCAGTGGCAGCGTGACCGGCACGGTCACGGCGGTGGGCAACGCGATCGATCCCGCCACCCGTTCCGCCACGCTCAAGGCGCAATTGCCCGCCGATCCCGGCATCGTGGCCGGGCGCGTCGGCTCGATCACCGTGTGGGGTGCGGCCAGCGGCGGGGCGGTTGCCGTGCCCGAAGGCGCAGTGACCACGATCGGCGTGGACGAGGTGGTCTTTGTCGCCACGCCGCGTGGCTATCAGCGCCGCACCGTGCACCGCCTGGGCGCGGCCGATGGCCAGGTCATCCTCAAGGACGGCGTGCGCGCCGGCGAGGCCGTCGTCGTTCATGGCACCAGCGCCTTGAAGGCGCTGGCCGAAGCGAACTGAGCAGGCCCGCCCCATGCTGCGCAAGCTAGTCGCGCTCTCGCTCTCGTATCGCCTGCTCGTGCTCGGGCTGGCGCTGGCCGTGGCGCTCCTGGGCACCTGGGCCTTCATCGGCCTGCCGGTCGATGCCTATCCCAATATCGCGCAAACCCAGGTCAAGATCATCCTCAAGGCGCCGGGCATGACGCCCGAGGAAGTCGAAAGCCGGGTGATCACGCCGATCGAAACCGAGATGCTGGGTATTCCCGGCCAGGCTGTGCTGCGCTCTACCGCGAAATACGCGATTGCCGACGTGACGATCGATTTCGTCGACGGGACCGACATCTACTGGGCGCGTAACCAGGTGGCCGAGCGGCTTTCAGGCGTGATGGCCGATCTGCCCGGTTCGGTCAGCGGCGGCATGGCGCCGATTTCCACGCCGCTATCCGACGTGCTGATGTTCACCATCGATGGCCCCCTGTCGCTTCAGCAAAAGCGCGAGCTGCTCGACTGGACGATCCGCCCCGCGCTGCGCACCGTGCCGGGCGTGGCCGATGTCAACGCGCTGGGCGGCTTTGTCCGCACGTTCGAGGTGCGCCCCGATCCCACTGCGCTGGCCGCCGCGCACCTGTCGATCGCGCAGATCAAGGCGGCGATCGAAAGCGGCAACCGCAACGATGGCGCCGGCCGCCTGGTCACCGGCGAGGAAGCGCTGATCGTGCGCACCGTCGGCGCGATCCAGACCGAGGCTGACCTGGCTGCGCTGGTCATCGCCAATCCGCAGGGGCGCGTGCTGCGCCTGGGCGACGTGGCGCAAGTCGGTACCGGCAGCCTTACCCGCTATGGCGCGGTGTCGCGCGGGGGCAAGGCAGAGACGGTCGAAGGGCTGGTGATCGCCCTGCGCGGGGCCGACGCGCAAAAGGTGGTTTCGGGGGTGAAGACCCGCCTCGCCGAACTGCAACACGCCCTGCCCGCCGGCACTACCATCCACACATTCTACGATCGCTCTGACCTGGTCAGCCGCGCGGTGTTCACTGTGGAAGAGGCGCTGGTCGAGGCGACGATCCTGGTGATCGTGTTGCTGGTGCTGTTCCTGGGCGATTGGCGCGCGGCGGCGATCGTGGCCACCACGCTGCCGATGGCCGCGCTGATCACCTTCCTGCTCATGCACCTGTTCGGGCTGTCGGCCAACCTGATGAGCCTAGGCGGCCTGGCCATCGCCATCGGCATGCTGGTCGATGGCGCGGTGGTGGTGGTGGAAAACGTGGTGGAGCGGCTGGGCCAGGCCAAGAATGACAGCCTGCCCCGGCTCAATCAGGTGTTCCGCGCCACGGCCGATGTGATCGTGCCGGTCTCGGCCGGGATCGTGATCATTGCCCTGGTGTTCCTGCCGCTGCTCTCGCTCCAGGGACTGGAAGGCAAGCTGTTTGCCCCGGTGGCGCTGACCATCGTGTTCGCGCTGGTCGGCTCGCTGCTGCTGGCGCTCACCCTGGTGCCGGTGCTGGCCTCGTTCGGCCTGGGCCAGGGCCACCATGGCGAGCCGTGGATCATGCGCTGGCTGGCCCCACGCTATCGCCGCCTGCTCGATGGTGCCTTTGCCCGCAAGGGTCTGGTCTATGCCCTGTCTGCCGGTGGCCTCGCCGTGGCAGTGCTGGCCTATGGCGCGGTGGGCAAGACCTTCATGCCGACGATGGATGAAGGCTCGGTCATCGTGCAGCTGACCAAGCTGCCCACGATCAACCTGGCGCAATCGACGCAGATCGACATGGCAGTGCAACGCGCGCTCAAGACCGTGCCCGAAGTGGCCGACGTGATCGCCCGCACCGGCTCTGACGAGATCGGCCTCGATCCCATGGGCCTGAATGAAACCGACAGCTTCGTGGTGCTCAAGCCGCAGTCGGAATGGCGCGGCAACAAGGACTTCGTGGTCGAGGAACTGCGCAAGGCGACCGAGGGCCTGCCAGGCGTGCAGACCACCTTCACCCAGCCCATCGAAATGCGCGTGTCCGAAATGCTCACCGGCGCGCGCGGCGATCTGGCGGTGAAGATCTTTGGCCCCGACACCCGCGTGCTGGCGGATCTGGCCACGCGCATCCAGGCAACGCTCAAGGGTGTGCGCGGCGCCACTGAAGTGCTGACCGTGGCCAACGACAATGTCGATTACCTGCAATTGAACATCGATCGCGTCGCGGCCGGGCGGCTGGGCATGCCGGTCGATCAACTCGAAGATACCCTGCGCGCCGGGGTGGAAGGGATGCCCGCCGGCATCGTCGCCGAAGGGCAGCGGCGCGTGCCGATCGTGATCCGTGGCGATGACAGCTTGCGCAGCGATCCCACCCGCTTTGCCGATATGCAGATGGTCACCCCATCGGGCAGCGTGGCGCGCGTCGCCGATATGGCACACGTCTCGCGCACGGCAGGGCCGGTCAAGCTCGACCATGAAAACGCCTCGCGCTTTGCCCTGGTCCAGGCCTTCGTTTCGGGGCGCGATCTGGTCGGCTATGTCGAGGATGCCAAGGCGCAGGTGGCGCGAGCCGTGCCGCTGCCGGCAGGCTATCGCATCCAATGGGGCGGCCAGTTCGAAAACCAGCAGCGCGCCGCCGCGCGGCTGATGCTGGTCATTCCCATGGCGCTGCTGCTGATCTTTGGTGTGCTGCTGGCCACGCTGCGCTCGCTGCGCGCCTCGGGGCTGATCCTCGCCAACATTCCCTTTGCCATGGTCGGCGGCATCGTGTCGCTGTGGCTCTCGGGGGAATATCTCTCGGTGCCGGCCTCGGTCGGGTTCATCGCGCTGCTTGGCATCGCCGTGCTCAACGGGCTGGTGCTGGTCGCGTATTTCCGCCAACTGCGGGAAGAGGGCCTGCCCATGGCAGACGTCGTGCGCCAGGGCGCGGAACGGCGCCTGCGCCCCGTGCTGATGACTGCCAGCATCACCGCGTTCGGGCTGGTGCCGCTGCTGTTTTCCAGCGGGCCCGGCTCGGAAATCCAGCGGCCGCTGGCCATCGTGGTGATCGGTGGGCTGGTCACCTCCACTCTGCTCACGCTGGTGCTGCTACCGATCCTGTTTGCCCGGTTCGGGGAAAGCGCGGCCGAGCGTGACAACCAGACTGACCTCCCGACAGAGGCGCACCATGGCTGATCTGCTGCTCACCTTCCACTGCGCGCGCGGCGATGCCGAAGGCTTGGCGCTGGCGCTGCGCGACGCCGCCGCAGCCCCAGTGCACCGCACTGACGAAATGGTGCTGGGCCACGATTATGCCGACGCCGGCACGGGCGAGCAGGTCGAAGGCCTGCTGCGCCGCGCCGCGCTGACGCTGATCGTGGCGCAAGACCGCTGCGCCGCGGTGGTCGACGCCGCGCGCGCTGCCCGCTGCCGCGCCCCGGTGCGCTGGCACGCGGTCCCCCTCCATTCCCACGGCAGGATTGCCTGATGCGCCGCTTGGCTTGCCTTCTCCTCACCGCCGCCCTGCTGCCAGCGGTCGTGCTGCCGACTGTGGCCTGGGCCGCGCCGCTGCCCGAAGTGCCGCCGGCCAACCTGCCGCCCGAAGCGGTGGTGGTGGCCACGCTGGACAACCACCCCACGGTTTCGGCCGCCGGCCAGCGCGTCTCTGCCGCGCGCGCCGCTGCCAATGCGCTGGCCAAGGGCACCCACGAAGTGCTGGTGACCGGCACGATCCAGACGCGCGACGTGACCAACGAGCGCCGCTATGCCGAATTCGATACCCAGGTGCTGCGCCCCATCCGCCTGCCCGGCAAGGCCGCGCTCGATCGCGAAGCCGGGGTGCTGGGCGTGGACGTGGCGCACAACCGCATGGAAGACAGCCGCCACCAGGCCGCGCTGCTGCTCTCGCAGCTATGGTTCGACTGGCTGACCGCGGGCGAGCTGCACCGCGTCGATCTCGCCAATGTCGCCGTGCTCGATGAAGCCCTGGCTGCGGTCACCCGCCGCCAGCAGTTGCGCGATGCCGCCGCGCTCGATGTGGACCAGGCCCGCGCCGCGCGCGACCAGGCACAGGGCACCGCCGCGATGAGCGCGGCAGACATGAACGAGGCGCGCGCGCTGCTGGCTGCCAACTTCCCCGACCTGCCCCTGCCCGATCAGCCACCCGCGCTGGGCGAGGTGCCCACGCCCGCCAACGACCTGGCCACGCTGCGCGATCTGGTCATCGCCCGCAGCCACGAAATCGGCGCGGCCGATCGCGAGGCGGCGCGGCTGGGCACCTTGGCGCGACGGGCAGAGCGCGATCGCACCGCCGATCCCAGCGTGGGCTTTCGCGCCTTCAGCGAACGCGGCGGGATGGAACGCGGCGGCGGCCTGGTGCTGCAGATCCCGCTGGGTGGTGGCTATCGCAAGGCCCTGGCCGAGGAAGCCGGCGCCCAGGCCAGTGCCGGCCTGCTCGACCTTGCCAATGTGCGCCGCGAAGTGGAAGCCATGGCCGATGGTGACCTCGCCAATGCGCGCGGCCGGCGCAGCGCGTGGGAAGGCATCGCGGCATCGGCCCGTTCCACCGCGCAGGCCGCCACGCGCACCGCGCGCGGGCAGCAACTGGGTGCGATCGACCTGGCCGACGCCCTGCTCGCCCGCCGCCAGGCGCACGAGGCGGCGCGCCTGGAAGTGGCCGCGCGCAGCGCCGCAATCCGCAGCCTGATCAAGCTGGAAATCGATTCCCACGTGATCTGGGCAGACGAAGACACCGACGAGCATCCAACCTAACGATTGCCCGCCGCGCTGTCCCGCAACGGTGCAGCGCGTTTGCAACGTGGTTAGCGAATTTGACTCCCGCTGCCGGTCCGGCTTGGAAGAAATGGTCTGATTACCCCTGTCCCCGTGGAACCCGCCATGAACGCTTTGCCCCGCTGCCCCCACCCCTCCCTTCTCCCGCTGGCCGCCCTGCTGCTCGGCGCGGGCGCGCTGCCCGTGGCGGCGCAGACGGCGGCCGTCCTGCCGGTGGTCAGCCTGGCGCCGCCGCCGGCCGGCGTGGTCGTTGCCACCCCGCGCGTCGTGCAACATGGCGATCACCTCGCCGTGGTGGCGATGATCCGCCATGGCGTGCAGACCGCCAATGTGCGCCAGGGCCAGCTTGTGGCGCGCTATCGCCTTGCCGGCGCGGCGAGCGATACGGTCGCCAGCGCGCGCTGCGATGTGCACCGCTGGCAGGAAGCCTGCACCGTGGCGCTGCCCGGGCTGACGGGCACCGGGTCGAGCGCCGCAGCGCTGGATGGCACCGCCCCGCAACAGGTGACCATCGCCTT
Source organism: Novosphingobium capsulatum NBRC 12533 (assembly GCF_001598375.1). Classification (GTDB taxonomy): domain Bacteria; phylum Pseudomonadota; class Alphaproteobacteria; order Sphingomonadales; family Sphingomonadaceae; genus Novosphingobium; species Novosphingobium capsulatum. The sequence continues at coordinate 88,294 of NZ_BCYV01000016.1, read as the reverse complement.
TCAACCCCGCGCCTGATTGCCACGCCTGACCGAGATTCAGGACCAAAAGCCCGCAACTGCAAAAAATTTTCGGCTTGTTGCAGCGCAGTGACGAACCGGCACAGAGCGTCACCTGCCTGACATTCCCTCACCGTACTGGCCGCGCCAACACCAGTGAGGGAACCATTCCATGCCTATCCAGAACGCCACGCACCGTGGTGCGCGCCCGCATGCCCTGCGCACGGCCAGCGCCCTTGCCCTCTGCCTTGCCGGCGCCGCCCTGCCCGTCCTGGCGCATGCGGCCGCCGCCGAACCGGCGCCGGAGCCGGCCCCTGCCCCCGTGGCAGACCCCACGCTGACCAGCACGCTCGACCAGATCGTCGTCACCGCGCAAAAGCGCAAGACCGACCTGCAGAAGACGCCGATCGCCATCTCGGTGCTCAATGCCCAGGCCCTGGCCGATCGCCACATCCAGTCGCTGGTCGATCTGCAATCGGGCGGCGTGCCCAGCCTGCGCGTCGCCCCGTTCTATTCGCGCAATTCGGCGCTGATCATGAACATTCGCGGCATCGGCGTGCTGTCCGACAGCAACCAGCCCGCGCGTGACCAGGGCGTGGGCGTCTATGTCGACGGCGTCTATCTCGGCCGCGCCCAGGGCCTGGGCACCGCGCTCTATGACATCGAGAACATCGAAGTGCTCAAAGGCCCGCAAGGCACGCTGTTTGGCCGCAACACCGAAGGCGGCGCGATCAACATCGTGACCAAGAAGCCCAGCGGCGAATTCCATGCCAATGCCCTGGTCGGCGCCGGCAACTATGGCAGCTACAAGGGCGAGCTGCATGTCGATCTGCCCAAGTGGGGCAACCTGGCGGCCAAGATCGATGGCGTGGTGTCGCACCGCGACGGCCTGGTCAAGAACCCGCTGGCCGGGCAGACCGATTTCAACTTCTACACCAAGCGTGGCCTGCGCGGCGAAGTGCTGTGGACGCCGACGCCCGATTTCAGCGCCGACTATGCCTATGACACGTCATACGACGCATCGAGCCCGCTCTATGCCCAGACGGTGAGCGCCGGCACGCTCAAGCGCCCGGTGGCCTATCCGCTCGAACCCAACCGCGTGGGCGTGGCCGCCGTCGGCGTGACGCAGCAGCCCAGCGTGGGCAAGACCCACGGCCACCGCCTGCTGCTGGAATGGCACCTCGACCCGCACCTTCAGGTCAAGTCGATCGCCTCATACCGCGAATTGACCCAGTCGCAGTATGACAACGGCTCGGCCACGACCAGCGCGATCAGCGCCACCGGCAATTTCACCGGCGCCAAGTTCTCGCGCTACAGCCTGGCCCAGTTCCGTCAGAACCAGGCGAGCGAAGAGCTGCAACTGCTGGGCGATTATGACCGCGTGAAATTCGTGGCCGGCGCGATGTGGTATCAGGAAAAGGTCCAGGACAACGCCCAGGCGTTCTACACCATGGCCTTCTCCGATGCCGCCGGCAGCGCCACCACGGTGATCCCCTATGTCAGCTATGATGGCATTACCATCGACCGCGCCAGCCACGTCACCACCACCAGCGTGGGCGTGTTCGGCCAGGGCACCTATACCCCCGATCTCGCTGGTGACATGTTTCACCTGACGTTGGGCGCGCGCTGGACGCACGACAAGAAGGAAGGCTCGCTGTTCACCGTCAACGGCGCCACGCCTTCGGTCAACGGCGTCACCGCGCCGCGCCTGCTCGACGCCAGCTGGTCGCGCGTCGATCCGATGATCAACCTGGCGATTGATGCCAGCGAAGACGTGCATCTCTATGGCAAGTGGAGCACGGGCTACAAATCGGGCGGCGCCAACTCGCGCTCGCTCACCTATGCCCCGTTCAATCCCGAAACCGTCTCGATGTTCGAACTAGGCGCCAAGACCGAATTCTGGGACAAGCGCGCCCGCTTCAACGTGGCCGCCTACACCGGCACCTACAAGAACATCCAGCTCGATTTCAGCGCCAACTATCTGCAGTATGATGCCCAGGGCAACCTGCTCAACACCACCCGCACCACCACCGAAACCCACAATGCGCCAGGCACCGGGCGTCTCAAGGGGATCGAGGCCGATTTCACGGTCAAGCCCATCCCGCAGCTGACGCTGGGCGCCAGCTATGCCTATACCAGCGTCAAGATCCCCAATACGTCGAACCCGTTTCCGCAGGCCAACGGGGTGATCATCACCACCCCGATCCCGATCTACCAAGTCTATACGCCCAAGCATGCCGCCAGTGGCACGGTGGACGTCACCCTGCCGGTGGCTGCAGCGGAACTGCGCCTGCATCTCGATGCCAACTATGACAGCGGGTTCTACGCCAACTACGTCGATCCCGGCTTCAATACCGCTACGGGCGCTGTCACTCTGGCCCAGCCCAAGGGCGATGCCAGCGTGACGTTCAATGGCCGCATCGGCCTGGCTGACATTGCCCTGGGCGAAAACGGCGCCAAGATGCAGGTCTCGGTCTGGGGCCGCAACATCTTCAACGAACAGCATATATTCTACAAGGCGGCGAGCGCGCTGGTCGGTACCTATGGCTTCTTCAACGAAGCGCGCACCTGGGGCGTGGAAGCACAGGTGCGGTTCTGATGCGCCGCACCCATCTTGGCGCCTGGGCTCTCGGGCTCGTCCTGGCGGCCAGCCCGGCGCTCGCCCCGCAGACACTGGCCCGCGCCCACGATGCCATCGCCAGCCGTAGCGATCCCGCCACGCTGCTGGTCGATTGGCAGGCCAGCGGCCCGGTCGATGTCTATCTGGCGACCCGCCCCGATGCCCCGCTGGCCAACGCGCGGCCCGTGGCGCGCGCGGTGCGCAGCGGCCATGCCAAAGTGCGGGCCGCAGCCACGCCGCGCCCCTATGTGCTGCTGCGCGACCGATCCGATGGCCGCGTCACGCCCGTCGCTGAACGCATGCTGCCCCTGGCACAGGGATCGAACTTTCGCGATCTGGGTGGCTATCCGGCTGCCGATGGCAAGACAGTGCGCTGGGGCCTGATCTATCGGTCGGGCGCCACGCCGCTGCTATCGCCGGCCGATATCGCCATGGTGCGCGGCCTGGGCCTGACCACGATGGTCGACCTGCGCTCTGACGAGGAACGCCGCCTGGCGCCCACGCGCCTGGCCGGCCAGGTCCACCAGGACGCCGTGCCCTATTCGATGATGGCGCTGTTTGCCGGCAACCACGGCAAGGTCACCGGCAATGGCGGGGCGCTCTATCGCCAGTTTCCCACCCTGCTGGCGCCACAGGTGCGCCTGGTGTTCGATCGGCTCAAGGTCCATGCCGGCCCGATCGAATACAATTGCTCGGCCGGGCAGGATCGCACCGGGTTCATGACCGCGCTGATCCTCTCGGCGCTGGGCACCCCGCGCGCGGTGATCTTTCAGGACTATGACCTGTCCACCGCGCTGCGCCGCCCGGAATGGGAAATGCCCCGCATCGACGCGGCCACCGCCGCCAGCGATCCGGTCGCCCGGCTGTTTGCCGGCTATCAGGCCAACCCGGCGATGGCCCGGCCGCAACCGCTGCACGATCCCGATGGCCGCACGTTCCTCGCCAGCGCGCTGGACGAAATCGACACGCGCTATGGCTCGGTCGAAGGGTATCTCGACAAGGTGGCCGGTGTCAGCGCCGCCGATATCGCCGCGCTGCGCAAGGCCTATACCGAATAGGCCAGATCGCTGGACGGGGGCGGCGCATGGCGCGCTGCCCCTTGCCACCAGGCCAGCCCCAGGACCAGCCAGCCGCAGCCGAGCAGCAGCGCCCAGGCGCCCATGCCCGTAAGGATCGCGGCGATTACCGCCAGGCCGACCACGGGCGAGACCACGTGGAGCGCCAGTTTGCGCCGCGCCGACTTGCGGAAATGCACGAAGACGCACACGTGCAGCAGGGCAAACCCAGTCAGCGCGCCAAAGTTGACCAGCGTCGCCAGGAAATCCAACGCATCGCGAAACGCCAGCGCCACCACCAGCGACAGGCCCGTCGTGGCCAGCATCGCCACCCAGGGCGTGTTGTGGCGCGGGTGCAGCCGGGCAAAGGCGCCGGGCACCTGGCCATCGCGCCCCATGGCATAGAGCACGCGCGCCACGCCCACCTGCATCGGCAGGGCATTGGTAAAGCCCACCATCAGCGCAGTGAACCAGGCGAGCGCCGGCCTGGCCCAGCCACCCAGCAGCATGCCCGCCACATCGTAATGGGCCGCCTCCAGGCTGGCAAAGTGCCGCCCGACCATGGCATTGCCCAGAACCCAGGTGGAAAGGCCGAAAAACACCGTGGCTAGGGCCAGCACCGCCAATATCGCCCGGCCCAGCGTGCGCCCGCTGCGATCGGCAGTATCTTCCGCCAGGGTCGATACCGCATCAAAGCCCAGGAAGCTCAGCACACAGACCGACGTGCCCGCCAGCACCCCGCGCCAGGGCAGCGGATCGGCCCAGACCGGTGCCGGCGAAAACGCCTGCTCCGGCCCCAGGAAGACAATCCCCGCGCCCACCAACAGGGCGGTGATGGCAATCTGGCTGATCACGCTCACCGCATTGAACACGCTGGTCGAGCGAATGCCGAACCAGTTGACCGCAGTGGTGAATGCCAGCAGCGCCACGATCCACACCGCGCGGTCGACATCCGGCATCAACTGGCCCAGCGCCACGGCCATGATCACATAGACCAGCGAGGGGATCAGCAGGTAATCGAGCAGGATCATCCAGCCGCCCATGAATCCGGCAAACGGCCCCAGCGCGGCGCGGGCAAAGCCATAGAGCGATCCTGCGTTGCGCACCTCGCGCACCATCACGGCATAGCTGGTGGCGGTGAACGCCATGCACAGCCCGCCCAGGAGATAGGACAGCGCGATCAGCCCGTGGGCCTTGCCCCAGACCACGCCCAGCGTATTGAGCGGCGCCGATGGCGCGATCAGCGCCAGGCCATAGCCGATGAGGTGCCAGAACCCCAATCGGCCCTGCAGCGCAGCTCCCGTGCCGGCCCCATCAGCCATGGGCAAAGCCTTCGAGCACATTGGCCACGTTGGTGCCGATGTCGCCCACGGCATAGCCGCCTTCCATCACGAACAGCGTGGGCAGGCCCAGCGCCGCCACCCGCGCCCCGATGCGGGTGAAATCGGCGCTCGCCAGCTTGAAATGGCTGATCGGATCGCCGGCAAAGGTATCGACCCCCAACGACACCACCAGCGCCTGCGCGCCGCATGCCGCGATGGCCGCGCAGCCTGTATCGAGCGCGGCCAGGTAGGCCCCGGCCGCCGTGCCCCAGGGCAATGGCAGGTTGAGAGTGCACCCCTGCCCGGCGCCGCTGCCGGTTTCATCGGCAAAGCCGGCAAAGAACGGGTATTCCACCGCCGGATCGCCGTGGAGCGAGGCGAAGAACACGTCGGCGCGGTCATAGAAGATCGCCTGCGTACCATTGCCATGGTGATAGTCGACATCGAGCACCGCCACCTTCGCCACCCCGGCATCGCGCATCGCCTGCGCCGCGATCGCGGCATTGTTGAGATAGCAAAAGCCGCCCATCGCGCGCGGGCCCGCGTGGTGGCCGGGCGGGCGGCACAGGGCAAAGGCGGCGCGCTCTCCGCCCAAGACCGCTGCCGCGCCGGTCAGCGCGCAATCGGCGCTGGCCTGAACCGCCGCCCACGTGCCAGCCGTGATCGGCACGGCGGCATCGATGCTGTAGAACCCCAGCTTGCCATCGATGTGAGCGGGCACGCGGTCTGCGCGCAGGTCGCGCGCCGGCCAGGCATAGGGCAAGGCATCGCCGATTTCGCCCAGCGCGCACCATTCGTCCCAGGCGCTGGCCAGGAAATCGACATAGTCGGCCGCGTGCACCCGCTCCACCGGCGCGCGCCCGTGCCGCACCGGCGCCACCACCGGGCCCAGCCCGCGCCCGGCCACGCTGGCCAGGATCTGCTCCACCCGCGCCGGCATTTCAAAGCAGGGCACGATCCGCCCGCGATAGAATTCGCCCGCGCCGTGATGCAGGCGATGGTCGTCGCTGTGGATCGTCAACATGGTGCCCCCGCCATGACCGCTGTGATCGCAGCATCATGGCGCAATCACCCGCGATGACAAGCGCCTATTGCTGGTAAAGGCGCCAGATCAGCGCATGGCGCACGTGGGCCACGCGCGGCTGGCGCAGCGCGGCGGGCGACCACAGCAGGTGATAGCTCAGGTGATCCTGCCCGGCGGCGGTGCCGGGAATATCGGCAAGGTCGCCGGCTTCGAGATGCGCGCGGCACAGATATTCGGGCAAAACCGTCCAGCCATGCCCGCCCATCAGCAGACCGCGCAGGCTGCGCACGTCCAGCCCGACCATCGCCGGCGTGGTCAGTTCGGGGTTCAGGCCATTGTGGCGCAGCCAGTTGTCGATCAGCGGGTAATCGAGGCCGTAGGACAGCAGCGGCAGCCCGGCCAGGAACGTGGCAAGATCCGTCCCCGCGGCCAGCGCCGCGCGCAGCCGCGCCACCACCGCAGGCGCTGCCACGGCGCGGGTCGCCTCGTCGCGCAAATGCTCCCCGCGCAGGCGGCGGTCTGCGGCGGGAAATCCCGAAACGCCCAGGTCTGCCTCGCCATGGATCAGCATGCGCTCGATCTCGCCCCGCGTGCCGCCGTGCAGGCGCACGCGAATGCCGCTTTCCAGCAGCGTGCCCAACTGCGGCGCCACCACTTCCGACAGGAAATCGGGATGCCCCACGATCTGGATCGACCCGGCCAGCAAGGCCGATCGCGCGCGGGCCTGCGCCAGCGCCGCCTCGGCCTGGTCCAGCCGGTCGCCAATGTCCGATGCCAGCTCATCGGCCGTGCCCGTGGGCACCACCCCGCGCCCGTGCCGTTCGAACAGCGGCCGGCCGATGGTCTCTTCCAGGCTGGCGATCTGCTGGGAGATGGCCGGCTGGGTCAATCCCAGGTTGCGCGCCGCCGTGGTGAACGAGCGCTGGCGATAGACTTCGACAAAGGCGCGCAGGCGGTTGAGCGACATGGCGCAATCCATAAGGAATTTTATGGATGTTGGCTACAACGCTTCTTGGCGCGTCGTCGCGTTCGCGCCTAGATGCCCTGTCCCAACGGCCAATGCCCCGGTTCTGCCGCTTGAGAGACCCGTCCATGCTCACCGATTGCCTCTATCAGGCCAGCGCCAGCGCGCATGGCGGCCGCGAAGGCCAGGTTGCGACCAGCGATGGCACGCTGCATGCCTGGCTTGATCTTCCCGCCGAACTGGGCGGCCGTGGCCATGGCAACAATCCCGAGCAGCTGTTTGCCGCAGGCTATGCCGCGTGTTTCCTCAGCACGATGAAAACGCTGAAGAATCAGAATCATCCGCCGCTTCCCGGCGATGCCAGGGTTACCGCCACGGTGGGCCTTGCGCCCCGCCCCGAAGGCGGCTTTGGCCTGGGCATCACGCTGGCGGTATCCTTGCCCGGCATGGATCCAAAACGCGCTCGTGCGTTGATGGAGGCCGCCCATGGGGCCTGCCCTTATAGCCGGGCGATCATGGGGAATGTCCCTGTCCATCTTTCGCTGGCATGATCGCTTCGATCGGCCAGCCGCTCTGGAGTAAATCCATGAAGATTCTTATGGTCCTGACCTCGCACGACGAACTTGGCAACACTGGCCACAAGACCGGCTTCTGGCTGGAAGAGTTTGCCGCCCCCTATTACGTGTTCAAGGATGCCGGGGCCGAGATCGTCCTGGCCTCGCCCGCCGGCGGGCAGCCCCCGCTCGATCCGCGCAGCGATGAACCCGATGCCCAGACGCCTGCCACCGAGCGTTTCCGCGCCGATACTGCCGCGCAGCAGGCGCTGGCCCACACCACGCCGCTGGCCGATGTCGATGCTGCCGGCTTTGACGCGGTGTTCTATCCCGGCGGCCACGGCCCGCTGTGGGATCTGGCGGAAAGCCCGGTGTCCATCGCCCTGATCGAAACCTTTGATCGCGCCGGCAAGCCGCTCGGCCTGGTCTGCCACGCCCCCGGCGCGCTGCGCCACGTCAAGGGCGCCGATGGCCGCCCGATCGTGGCCGGCCGCCCCGTCACCGGCTTTTCCAACAGCGAGGAAGACGCCGTGGGCCTGACCCAGGTCGTGCCGTTCCTGATCGAGGATGAATTCAAGGCGCAGGGCGGCGACTATCGCAAGGGCCCGGATTGGGGCGTGTTCACGCTGGAAGACGGCAACCTGGTAACCGGGCAGAACCCGGCCAGCTCTGAAGCGGTGGCGCGCATCCTGCTGCGCCAGTTGCAAGCGGCCTGAACGAAAGCAGCCCGATCCCATGTTCCTGTTTCCCAAAGCCTGGGTGCAACCCCTGCTGTTCTCGGCCAAGACCGTGGCAGCGGGATTCCTGGCGCTGTGGATCGGGCTGTGGGTCGGGCTGCCGTTCCCGTTCTGGGCGATGACCACCGCGTTCATCGTCTCCAATCCGCTGGCCGGGGCCACCCGCTCCAAGGCGATCTACCGCGTGATCGGCACCTTTGTCGGCGCGGTCTTTGCCGTGGCCGTGGTGCCGGTGCTGGTCGATACGCCGATGATCCTGTCCACCGTGCTGGCGCTGTGGGTCGGTGGCTGCCTCACCGTGTCGCTGCTCGATCGCTCGGCGCGGTCCTATACCCTGATGCTGGCGGGCTATACCGCCGCGATCATCGCCTTTCCTTCCGTCAACCAGCCCTATGCCGTGTTCGATACCGCGGTTGCCCGCGTTACCGAAATCACGCTGGGCATCGTTGCCGCCACGCTCACCCACAGCCTGTTCCTGCCGCAATCGGTGGCCGTGCCGCTGGGCGCGCGGCTGGAACGCTGGCTGAGCGATGCCGAAGCCTGGCTCGCCGATTGCGTGCGCAGCGCCGATGACGGCGGCGCCCCGCGCCGCGCCCCGCGCGAACAGCAGCAACTGGCCGTCGACGTGGTCGATTGCGCGCTGATGGCCATTCACGTGCCCTATGATACCTCGCACTGGCGCGAGATGACCGGCACGCTGCGCGCGCTGCTCGAACGCATGCTCGTGCTGCTGCCGCTGCTCTCGGGCCTGTCAGACCGGCGCAGCGCCATCGCCACCGAAGATGCCTGCGCCGATCCCGATCTGGAAAGCGCCCAGGCCGCCACCCGCGCCTGGATCGCGGCGGGTTGCCCCGCGCTCGATCGCCCGGCGATCGCCGTGCCCGAAAGCATACGCCCGCAATCCTGGCACGATCTGCTGGCAACCAGCTATCGCGTGCGCCTGGCCCAGGTGGTGACGCTGCTGGCCGATTGCCGCCAGGCGCTCGACCACCTGCGTGATCCACGCCAGCCGCTGCCCGCCTCGTTGCGCAGCCCGCGCGCCGCGCTGCGCCTGCACCAGGATCTGGGCCATGCCTTGATGGCGGGCATCGCCGCGTCAGTGGCCGTGATCGCCTGCTGCGCGCTGTGGATCTATTCCGGCTGGGCCGATGGCGCGGGCGCGGCGGCGATGACGGCGGTGTTCTGCTGCCTGTTTGCCGCGATGGACAATCCCATCCCGGTCATCCTGCGCTTTGGCGTGGCGATCTGCGCGGGCGTGCCACTGGCAGGCATCTACCTGTTCGAAGTGCTGCCCTATGTGCACGATTTCACGGCGCTGGCACTGGTCATGGCGCCCACCCTGTTGGCAATCGCCGCGTTCATTCCCCATCCGCGCCTGGGTGGCCAGGCCACTGCCATGGCCATGGGGTTCTGCAGCGCGCTGGCCATCCAGGAAAGCTTCCACCCCGATTTCGAACGCTTTGTGAACAGCAACATCGGCCAGGTCCTGGCCGTGGTCCTGGCCGCCGGGTTCACCGCCGGCCTGCGCAACCTGGGCACCGACGTGGCGATCGCCCGCCTGCTGCGCGCGCTGCAACGCGATCTGGTGCGGCTGTCGACAACCGCCACGCCGCCCGATCCCGCGCTGGCGCTGGGCCGGGTGATCGACCAGACCGCCCTGCTGACGCAGCGCCTGGGCGCTGATCCCGCCGGCTCGCTGGCGGCGCAGGCCGCGCTGCGCGAGGTGCGCCTGGCGATCAACCTGGTGGCGATCCAGCATGCCCGCGCCGCCGCGCCGCTGCGCCAGCAGCGCGCGCTGGCCAGCCTGCTGCGCGAGGCGGCCCGCTATTTCCGCGCCTGGCGCCCCGATGCCCCGCCCCCGGCCGATGCCCGGCTGCAGCACCGCATCGATCGCGCGCTGCGCCTGATCCTCAAGGAAGGCGGCCCGGTGCGACCGCCGCCGCTGCCCTTTGGCCACCCGGATGCGCCCGATGCGCCCCATGCCATCGCCGCGCTGATCGCCCTGCGCCGCAATCTTTTCCCCAATAGCCCCGGCCCGGTCCTGCCCCTGGCAGCAGCCCCCGCCGTGGTGGAGCCACTGGCATGAACCCGCCGACGCCTGCTTTTTCCGAATACATGTTCGGCGAAGTCTTCGTGGCTTCGGCGCCGGTCACCGCCACGGTCGCGCTGATCCTCGCGCTGATCGTGCACCGCGTGCTGGTGGCACTGCGTTTCTACCGCTGGGTCTGGCACCCGGTCTTGTTCGATACTGCCATGTTCGTGGCATTCTGGGCGCTGCTCGTGCGCTTTCCCCAGTTGATCAATGGATGGCTCTGATGTCGCTGCTCGCTTCCCCCACCTTTCGCAAGACCGTCCAGATCGGCGTGACCGGCGCCATCGTCATCGTCGCGGCCATCGGCGCGCGTTCGCTGTGGCTGCATTACCAGGCCGACCCGTGGACGCGCGATGGCCGCGTGCGCGCCGATGTGGTGCAGGTGGCACCCGATGTGCAGGGCCTGGTCACCCAGGTCGCCGTGGTCAACGACCAGCCGGTGCACAAGGGTGACGTGCTGTTCCAGATCGATACCGCGCGCTATGCCCTGGCCGTGCGCCAGGCCGACGATGCCATCGCCCAGGCCCGCACCGGGATCACCCGCGCCCGCGTCGCCCTGGCCGAGGCCCAGCGCGAGGCAGCGCGCAACCGTGGCCTGGGTGATCTGGTGCCGCTGGAAGTGACGCAGCAGAGCGAGACCAAGGTGGCTGACGCCCAGGCCCAGGTCGCTGCCGCTCAGGTCATGCTGGAAACCGCGCAAAGCCAGCGCGAGATGGCCCGGCTGAACCTTGATCGCACCACCGTGCGCGCCCCGGTCGATGGCACGATTTCCGACCAGACGCTGCGCCCGGGCAACTATGTCGCGCCGGGCAAGGCGGTGATGGCGCTGGTCGACAACAGTTCGCTGCGCATCGAGGGCTATTTCGAGGAAACCAAGCTGGCCCATGTCCACGTTGGTCAGCGCGCCACCGTGCGCCTGATGGGCGAGGATCGCCTGCTCAAGGGCCATGTCACCTCGATCGCTATGGCGATCGAGGATCACGATCGTACCGGCAGCGCCTCGATGCTGCCCTCGATCAACCCCAGCTTCTCCTGGGTGCGCCTGCCCCAGCGCGTGCCGGTGCGCATCGCCCTGGATGAACGCCCGGCCAATGTCGCGCTGATCGCCGGGCGCACCGCGTCGGTCACCCTCGCGCCCGACAAGCAGGAGAACGCCCGGTGAAGCGCCTTTTCCTGATCGGTTCGGCCATGCTGGCACTGGCCGGCTGCAAGGCGGTTGGCCCGGATTACCACGTGCCCCAGGACGCGGTGATCACGCGCCCGGCGGCGCAGGGCGCATTCCAGTCCGCCCCTGCCGCGCTCACCACGGCCGATCCGCTGCCGGCGCGCTGGTGGCATCTCTATGATGATCCCGTGCTCGATGGGCTGGAAGAACAGGCGCTGGCTGCCAATACCGATCTGCGCGTGGCTGCGGCCAACCTTGCCCGCGCGCGCGCCGTCACGGCCGTGGCCGAAGGCGGCAAGGAAGTGGATTTCGGCGTTTCGGCCGGGGCGCAGCACGCGCGCCTGTCGGGGCAGTCCTATCTGCAGAACGAGCAGTTGCCCGTTGCCGATATCGGCGATGTGGGGGCGGAAATGAGCTATCAGATCGATCTGTTCGGCCGGATCCGCCGCCAGATCGAGGCAGCCCGTGCCGATGAGGAGGCCATCGCCGCCACGCAGGATGCGGTCAAGGTCACTGTCGCGGCCGATGTGGCGCGGGCCTATGTCGGCGTGTGTGCCGCCCACGCAGCCGAAGACCTGGCGCAGCGCGCGATTACCCTGCAAGGGCATCTGGTCGATATCAACCGTCGCCTGGTCTCGGCCGGGCGCAGCGCCGCTCCCGATGTTACCGCCGCGCAAGGCCGCCTGGCCCAGGCGCAGGCCGCTCTGCCCATCTATCGCGCCGCCGCGCGGGCCGCGCTCTATCGCCTGGCCGCGCTGACCGGCAAAGTGCCGGCCGATTACCCGCGCGAGGCGGAGAGCTGCCGCAGCGTGCCCGAGATGAAAACGCCGCTGCCGGTGGGCGACGGCGCGGCCCTTCTGCGCCGCCGCCCTGATGTGCGCGCGGCAGAGCGGCAACTGGCCGGCGCCACTGCGCGCATCGGCGTAGCCACGGCCGATCTCTACCCCTCGATCGGCATCGGGCTTTCCGCCGGCTCCACCGGCTTCGTCAAGGATCTCGGCCTGCCGGCAGCCAATCGCTGGTCGATCGGCGGGCTGCTGCACTGGTCGATCCCGGGCGCCGGCGCCCGCGCGCGGGTCAAGGCGGCCGATGCCAGTGCCGATGCAGCGCTCGCGCATTTCGATGGCGTGGTGCTCGGCGCCTTGCGCGAAACCGAAACGGCGCTCGCCACCTATGCCGAAAACCACGATCGCCATGCCGCGCTGGATGAAGCGCTGGCCTCTGCCCGCACCGCGTCGGACCAAGCCCGCCGCCTGCGCGAGGCCGGCCGCGCTGCCATCACCAGCGACATCGGCGGCCGCCAGGGCGTGATCGGAGCCGAAGCCGCCGTGCTCAATTCGCGCGTGGAACTGGCCAACGACCAGGTCAACCTGTTCCTGGCGCTCGGCGGCGGCTGGTAAAGCAGAGAAAGCGGGACCCCGGATCAAGTCCGGGGTGACGATGAATAGCCCAATACCCTTTTCGTCGCCCCGGACTTGATCCGGGGCTCCACGCAAACCTGTCGGCTCAGGCCGCCTCGAACCCGGCCTGCAATGGCACCTGCCGCACCCGCTTGCCCGTGGCGGCAAACAGCGCATTGGCCACCGCCGGGGCGATCACCGCCGCGGGCGGTTCGCCCATGCCGCCCGGCGCGTTGTCCGTCGGCATCACGTGGGTGATCACGCGCGGCGCCTCGTTCATGCGCAGCGGGCGCACGTCGTTGTAGTTGGACTGGGCGATACGGCCCTTTTCCAGCGTCACCCCGCCATAGAGCGCGGCCGACAGGGCAAAGGTCACCCCGCCTTCGATCTGCGCCTTCACGCCCAGGGGGTTGATCGCCGGGCCGCAATCCACCGCCACGGTCACCTGCGGCACCAGGATCTGCTTTTGCGCATCGACCTTCACATGGGCCACCGCCGCCAGGCAGGTGTCCCAGATGTGCAGCACGGCCAGGCCCAGCCCTTCGCCCTTGGGCAGCGCCTTGCCCCAGCCAGCCTCGGCCGCCGCCTTTTGCAGCACCGCCCGCGCCCGTGGGTCGGTGATCTGCGCCAGGCGCCAGGCCAGCGGATCCTGCCCGGCGGCCAGCGCCAGTTCGTCGGCAAAGCTTTCGATCACAAACGTGTTGCGCAGGCCGCCCACGCCACGCCACCAGCCGGTGGGCATGGCGCTTTCCACCTGCTTGAACGTAACCAGCCGCGCCTTGGCCGGGTAGAGCGGGGCAATCGCGCCATCCACGGCGTCATCGTCCACGCCGTTGAACTTGTCGCCGAGGAAGCGCGCCATCACCGCCGATCCGGCAATGCGATGCTCCCACGCGGTGACCTTGCCCGCTTGGTCCAGGCTGGCGCTGATGCGATCGGCATAGGCCGGGCGCACCATGTCGTGCTGGATATCCTCCTCGCGCGTCCACACCAGCTTGACCGGATAGGGCACCTTGGCCGCCAGGCTGACCGTGCGCTCCACCATGTCGGTTTCCAGCCGCCGGCCAAAGCCGCCGCCCATCAGGAAGTTGTGCACCTGCACTTTGTCTTCGCCCAGGCCCAGCACGCGGGCAGCAGCCGCGCGGCAGTCGCTGGGCACTTGCGTTCCGGTCCACACCTGGACGCCCTGCGGCGTGACATGGGCGGTGCAATTGCCCGGCTCCATCGTGGCATGGGCCAGGAATGGCTGGTGATAGAGCGCTTCAAGGGTCTTGGCGGCGCCGGCGCGGGCCTGGGCCAGATCGCCCTCGGCCTTGGCGGTCACGCCCGGCTTGGCCACGGCGGCATCGAGCGCGGACACGACCTGGGCCTGGTCCAGCCCGGCGTTGGCGCCCTCGTTCCAGGTCGGCGAGGCGGCTTCCAGGCCCTTCTTGGCCGTCCACAGGCTGTCAGCCGTCACGAACAGGCAGTCATCCAGCGCGATCACGTCTGCCACGCCGGGCACGGCCTTGGCCGCTGCGGTGTTGTGGCCGGCCAGCTTGCCGCCGAACACCGGTGATTGCGCCAGCGTGGCAATCTTCATGCCCGGCACTTTCACATCGATGCCGAACTGCGCGGTGCCGCGCACCTTGTCCGCCGAATCGAGCCGACGGGTATCCTTGCCGATCACTTTCCAGGCCGATCGCGGCGTGGGTGTGGCGTCGGTGGGCACATGCGCGGCGGCATCGGCGACCAGCGCGGCGAAGCCCAGCCGCTTGCCCGATGCCGGGTTCACCACCGCGCCATCGGCCAGGGTCAGGCCATCGGGCATGACTTTCCACTGCCGCGCCGCCGCATCCACCAGCGCGGCGCGCGCATTGGCAGCGGCCTGGCGCAGCGGCTTCCACAGCTCGCGGATCGACGTGGAACCACCCGTGGTGGTATCGATCGGGGCAAAGCGGGCGCGGTCGGCCGGCGGGATCGAAACCTTGATCGCGCTGGGCGCCAGGCCCAGTTCCTCGGCCACCAGCATGGTCAGCGCGGTCATGATGCCCTGGCCCATTTCGGTCTTGGGCAGGGCAAGCGAAACGGCGCCATCGGGCAGCACCGCAAGATAGCCATTGGCCGCCAGCTGGGCGGCGGGAACGCTGCTCAACGCGCGGTGCAGCGGCACCACCAGGGCGCTGGCCAGCACGGCCGATCCGGCCAGGAACGCGCGGCGCGAAGGGGTGGCGATGGGCGTGGTCATCGGCGTTCCCTCCCTCAAGCCTTGATCGTGTCGGCGGCGCGATGGATCGCGGCGCGGATGCGGTTATAGGTGCCGCAACGGCAGATATTGCCGCTCATCCCTTCATCGATGGCGGCATCGTCGGGCTTGGGATTGGCCTTGAGCAGCGCGGCGGCGGCCACGATCTGCCCGGGCTGGCAATAGCCGCACTGCACCACGTCCAGCTCTTCCCAGGCGGCCGCCAGGGCCTGCCCCAGCGGCTGGCCGGTCAGCCCCTCGATCGTGGTCACGGCCTTGCCGGCCACATCGGCCACCGGTGTCTGGCAGGCAAACAGGCGTTGCCCGTCCACCAGCACGCTGCACGCGCCGCACAGGCCCGCCCCGCAACCGAATTTCACGCCGGTCACCCCGGCGATATCGCGCAAGGCCCACAGCAGCGGCATGTCTTCCGCCACGGCCAGGGTGCGTTGCTTGCCATCGATTGTCAGCGAAACAGGCATGTGCGGTGCTCCGGTCTAATGGGCGTGGTCTGGCGTTCGCTCCCTCGTCGTCATCCCGGACTTGATCCGGGATCCCGCTTTTTGCTCATCCAGCCCCAAAGGGTAGCGGGACCTCGGGTCAAGCCCGGGGTGACGATGATGGGGCGCATCTTACGCCATCACGGGCATCAGTGCAGGGTCTTGAGATAGGCGATCACGTCGGCGCGCTTCTTGGCATCGGGAATGGCCACGACCATGCGCGTGCCCGGCACCAGCTTGCCCGGCGCGGTCAGGAAGGTGTCCAGCGTCTTGGGATCCCAGGTCTTGCCCGAATTCTTGAGCGCGGTGGAATAGGCAAACGCGGTGGAACCGGCCTGGCGCCCGACCACGCCCCACAGGTTGGGCGCGGCAAAGCCCTTGGCGCCGGCGGTGTTGACATGGCACATCTGGCACTGCTGCTTGAACATGGCGGCCCCGGCAGCGGCATTCTGGGCATGGGCCACAGGCGCCGTCACGGCTGCGGCCAGGCCCACCAGGGCAGAAACGAACAGGGGGATACGACGCATTATCGACCGTCCTTCAGGTGTTGATCGCGGATATCCCGGCCACGGAGTGGCAGCGGGATCGTAACGTGGGATCGAAGGCGCTCGGCCGGACAGGACCGCCACCAACCAAGCGATTGTGCACGATCGACCCGCAAAGGTCCATCGATTCAGCCATGGATGAGGCATCGATTCAGGCACAATGCCGCCCATATGCGCGGCTCACACCCCCAGCCGATCGCGCAGCGTGTACCACAGCGATCCCAGGGTAGAGAGCGGCGCACGAAAGCGCTGCCCGCCGGGAAAGGGCGGGTGCGGCAGATCGGCAAACACGTCAAAGCGCGCATGCTGCCCGGCGATCGCCTCGCCCAGCAGGCGGCCCAGCAATTGCGTGGTCGTCACGCCGTGGCCGCTGTCACCATGCGAATAGAACACCTTGGGTGAAAGCCGGCCGATCTGCGGCATGCGGCTCAGCGTCATGGCAAAGGTGCCGCTCCACGCGAACTCCAGCTTCGCGTCCTTGAGCTGCGGAAAGGTCTTGATCAGGCCGGGGCGGATCTTGGCTTCCACGCTGGCCGGGTCCTGCCCGCCATAGACGATGCCGCCGCCATAAAGCAGGCGCCCGTCGGCCGTGCGGCGGAAATAGTCGAGGATGTAGTTGGCATCCTCCACGCAGGCATTGCTGGGCAAGAGCTGCGCGGCCAGATCGCCCAGCGGCTCGGTCGTCACCACCTGGCTCGATACCGGCATGATCTGCCCCGATAGCCAGGGCAGCGTCTTGCCGAGATAGGCATTGCCGCACACCACCAGGGTATCGGCGGTCACCTCCCCTTGCGCAGTGACCACGCGCGGGCGCGGCCCGCTGTCATCCACCTGGGTCACGCGGCTGTGTTCGAACAGGCGGCCGCCCAGCTGCTCGAACGCGGCGGCTTCGCCCAGCAGATAGTTCAGCGGATGGAAATGCCCCCGCAGTGGATCGAGAATACCGCCGACATAGCGATCGCTCTGGACATGGGCGCGCAGGGCCTCGCGGTCGAGCACGGTGATCCCGGCATGGCCATGTGCGGCCCAGACCTGCTGCTCTTCCTCCAGCCCGCGCATCTGCTTGGCGGTCAGCGCCACGCCCAGCCCGCCATCCACCAGATCGCAAGCGATGCCATAGCGCGCCACGCGGTCGCGGATGATCGCGGCGCCTTCCAGCGCCACTGCGCCCAATGCGCGCGCCACGTCTGGCCCGTGCCGCGCTTCCAGCACGTCAAGCCCGCGCGAATAGCCGTTGATCAGCTGGCCGCCATTGCGGCCCGATGCGCCCCAGCCCACGCGCTCGCTTTCGAGCACGATCACGTCGATGCCCTTTTCGGCCAGCTCCAGCGCCACCGAAAGGCCGGTGAACCCGGCCCCGATCACGCAGACCGTGGCACGCTGCGCGCCCTGCAATACCGGCCGCTGCGGCGCCGGGTTGGCGCTGGCGGCATACCAGGTGGGCATCCCGGCATAGGGCGCCGCCTGGTGCAGGCCCGGCACCGCCATGTCCATCACAGCAATCCCAGGTAGGTATCGTATTCAAACCGGTCGATCTGGCCCAGGAACGCGGCGCGGTCCTGCTGCTTGCACGCCAGGAAGATATCGCGGAAGCGCGCGCCGAACATGCCCGCCGCGCGTTCAGAGGCGGCAAAGGCGGCCTGCGCCGCGCCCCATTCCACCGGCAGCGGCGCGCCGGCACCAGGATGCAGCGGGTCTTGCGCCGGCGGCGGCATCACCGCGTCCTCGATCCCCTGCAGCATCGCACCCAGCATCGCCGCCATGGCCACGTGCGGGTTCACGTCTGCCCCGGAGATGCGATGCTCGATCCGCGTGGCCTTGGCATCACCCACGATCACCCGCACCGCGGCCGAGCGGTCATCAATGCCCCAGCTGGCCGAGACCGGCGCATGGGCATCGGGCCGGAAACGGCGGAACGAGTTGTAGTTGGGCGCAAACGCCAGCATCGTTTCGGGCATCGCCGCCAAGAGGCCGGCCACTGCGTGCAGCAGCATGTCGGCCGGGCCGCCCTCGGGCTTGGCCAGCACGTTCTTGCCCGCTGCATCGTTGAGGCTGGCATGGATATGCATGCCGCTGCCCGAACAATCGCCATAGGGCTTGGCCATGAACGTCGCGCCCAGCCCGTGGTGCGCCGCCAGCGCGCGCACGATGCGCTTCATCAGCACGGTATCGTCGGCCGCGGCCAGTGCATCGGCGCGGTGCAGCAGGTTCAGTTCGTATTGCCCCGGCCCCGCCTCGCTGATCACCGCGTCGGCGGGAATGCCCATGGCGTGGGCCAGCGCCATGATCTCGTCGAACAGTGCGGCATGGGCAGACAGCGCCGTGGTCGAGAGCGTGTCGTTGCGGCGCAGATTGCCATCGGGCGGCACCGGCACGCCGTTTTCCAGGCGATAGAGGTAGAACTCCAGTTCGGTCGCCACCACCGGGGTCAACCCCCGCGCGGCATAGCGCGCCAGCAGGGCCTGCAACATCCCGCGCGGATCGGCCACCACGGGGCCGCCATCCTTGTCGACCATGCCCAGGAACACCTGCGCGCTATCCTCGCCCAGCCACGGCGCCTTGCTCCAGCGCCCGGCCACCGGCCAGCACAGCCCATCGGGATCGCCCGTGCCAAACGCCAGGCCTGCGCCCGCCACGTCACAGCCCCAGGCATCGAGGGCAAAGACCGAAAGCGGCATCGGCAGGCCCTTGGCCGCCAGGGCCACGGCCTTGTCGCGCACCAGCCATTTGCCCTTGGGCGCACCGTTCACGTCGGTGAGAAAGGCTTCCACTCGGGTCACTTCGGGATGGGCGGCAAGCCAGGCGGCAAAGGACGAGGCGGTTTCTTGTGTCATGGTGTGATCACATATAAAAAGCCCGCCGCGCTGTCCAGCCCGGATCGTCGGATTGCCACGCGCTTTTCCGCCCACAACCGCTCTTTCGACGCCGGGAAATACACAGAAGCCATGGCTGCCAGACCTTGCACCACGGGCCACAATGGCTATTAGTGATCACACATTGCACCAGCCGGATGAACCAGACGATGACCAGTGCCCCGCCCACCCTGCCCAGCCGCCTGCCGGCCCACCACGTGATCGGCGGCGCCAGCGTTGCGGCCGCGTCGGGCGCCACGCTGGACACCGTCAACCCCGGCACTGGCCAGGTCATCGGCACCCTGCCGGCGGGCGATGCCAGCGATATCGACCGCGCCGTGGCCGCCGCCCGCCGCCGCTTTGAAAGCGGGCAGTGGCGCGACATGAAGCCAGCCCAGCGCAAGAAGCTGATGCTGACGCTGGCCGACAAGCTGGAGGCTGCGGCCGAAGAATTCGCCGTTCTCGAAACCATCGATTCGGGCAAGCCGATCAGCGACACCCGCAATGTCGACGTGCCGCTCGCGCTCGGCACGCTGCGCTTCTATGCCGAGGCGATCGACAAGATCCATGGCGAGGTTGGCCCCACCGGCCCCGACAAGTTCAGCTATGCCGTGCACGATCCGCTGGGCGTGATCGGCGCGATCGTGCCGTGGAACTTCCCCCTGCTCATGGCCATGTGGAAAATCGCCCCGGCCATCGCCATGGGCAATTCGATGGTGGTCAAGCCATCGGAACTGTCCTCGCTCACCGCACTGCGCTTTGCCGAACTCGCGCTCGAGGCCGGCATTCCCGATGGCGTGCTCAATGTCGTCACCGGAACGGGCCAGGACGCCGGCGCCGCGCTGGCGCTGCACCGCGATGTCGACATGATCACGTTCACCGGCTCGGGCCCGGTCGGCCGCCAGCTCATGCGCTATTCGGCCGACAGCAACTTGAAGCGCGTCAGCCTGGAACTGGGTGGCAAGAGCCCGCACATCGTCTTTGCCGACTATCCCGACCTCGATCGCGCTGCGGCGGCCGCGGCCTGGGGCATCTTCTACAACCAGGGCCAGGTCTGCACCGCCGGATCGCGGCTTTTGGTGCAGCGTTCGATCCACGCCGAATTCGTCGAAAAGGTGCTGGCCGTGGCCCGCACCATCCGCCCGGGCGATCCGCTCGACCCGGCGACGCAACTGGGCGCGGTGATCAGTGAAAAGCAGCTGGAAGGCGTGCTCACCCGCATCGCCCGCGCGCAGCAGGAAGGCGCCGCGCTGCGCCTGGGCGGCAGCCGCGCGCGCGCCGAAACCGGCGGGTTCTATCTCGATCCCACGGTGTTCGATACCGTCAGCAACGCCAGCAGCCTGGCCCAGGAAGAGGTGTTCGGCCCGGTGCTGGCGGTGGTGCCCTTCGATACGCCCGAAGAGGCGCTCGCCCTTGCCAACGACACCGAATATGGCCTCGCCTCGGGCCTGTGGACCGGTTCGATCGATATCGCCCACGCCTTTGCCCGGCGCCTGCGCGCTGGCCTGGTCTGGGTCAACGGCTGGGACGCGTGCGACATCACCATGCCCTTCGGCGGGTTCAAGCAATCCGGCTTTGGCCGCGACCGCAGCCTGCACGCGCTGTTCAAGTATGCCGACATGAAGTCCGTCACCATTTCCACGCCCACGCTGTCCTCGCTCGGAGTGCTGCCGGCATGACGCGGCCGCTGCTGGGCGTATCGTGCTGCCTGCGAAGCGGCGGGCCAGAACCGGTGCATGGCGTAATCGACCGCTATCTGCGCGCGCCCGCCGCCCACGCCGATTGCGATGTGGTGCTGGTCCCGGCCCTGCCCGGCCTGACCGACTGGGCCGCGCTCGCCGGCCGGCTCGATGGCCTGCTGCTCACCGGCAGCCCGTCCAACATGGAGCCGTGGCGCTATGGCGCCAGCGCCGGTGACGGGCCGTTCGATCCCGCGCGCGATACCACCACGCTGGCGCTGGGCGATGCCATGCTGCGCGCCGGCAAGCCGGTGTTCGGCATCTGCCGGGGTTTCCAGGAACTCAACGTGGCGTTCGGCGGCACGCTGCAAACCCTGCCCAGCGATGGGCCGGTCAGGCACCACGCCCCCGATGGCGCCAGCCTGGAAGAGATGTTTGCCCAGACCCACCCGGTCAGCCTGACGCCCGGCGGCATCCTGGCCACCGCGCTGGGCGATGCGATCACCGTCAATTCCGTGCATTACCAGGCCGTGGCCACGCTGGGCCAGGGCTTGACGGTGGAAGCGGTGGCACCCGATGGGCTGGTTGAGGCCTTTTCGGCGCAAGTCGGCACGGCACAGGTGCTGGCCGTGCAATGGCACCCGGAATGGGATGCCGATCGCAACCCGGCCTCGGCCTGGTTCTTTGCCCGGCTGGGCCAGGTGCTGCGCGGTAGTTGACGAAAGCCGGCGCGGGCGGGCACATTCGCGCCACAGCGATTTGCGATTGACCGGGCCGGTTCCCGCGCATAAGTGTGATCGCAGATAACGGGGTCACCCCGCAATAGCATAAACCCGACGCACACCAAAAACGGGCGTCACGCAGGCAGGCATGTTCAACCACCCGCTTCGGGCGCCGTCTTGGCGTGTGCCCGCGGCGCCCGGCGGCCCTTCGCGGGGCCGCGCAAACTGGGGAATTGCCACCGATGAGGCCAGGACGCATGAGGCCACGAACCATGGGAACTGCCCGGCGATGAGCAGCGCATCGAACACCAGCAGGCGCGCCTTCTGGGCCGTGCTGACCGCGCCGGCCGCCTGGATCACCCTGTTCTTCGTCGTACCACTCAGCGTGATCTGGGCCTACAGCTTTGGCCGCACCCTGGGGCTGACCGAAGTGGCCGTGACCGGCACGCTCGACAACTACGTGCGCGTGTTCGATCCGGTCTATCTGCTGATCTTTGCCAAGTCGCTGGTCTTTGCCGGGGTGACCACGGCGGTGTGCCTGGTGATCGGCTTTCCCTATGCCCTGGCGATGACCTTTGCCAGCGATCGCGGCAAGATCCTGCTGCTGCTGGGCATCATGCTGCCGTTCTGGACCAACCTGCTGGTGCGCACCTATGCCCTGATGGCGGTGATGCGCACCGAGGGCTACATCAACGACATGTTCGGCCTGTTCGGGTTTGGCCCGGTCGAGATGCTGCACACCAACTTCGCGGTGATCGTCGGCCTGGTCTACGTGCACCTGCCCTTCATCATCCTGCCGCTCTATTCCACGCTCGATCGCATGGACCGCTCGCTGATCGAGGCCAGCCTCGATCTGGGCGCCGGGCACATCGCCACGATCTTCAAGGTCATCGTGCCGATCGCCAAGCCGGGCATCCTCTCGGCAATCATGCTCACGTTCATTCCCGCGCTCGGCTCCTACCTCACGCCCGATCTGCTCGGCGGGCCTGACAGCCAGATGATCGCCAGCGTGATCGAGCGGCAGTTCAAGCGTGCCAACGACTGGCCGTTCGGCGCTGCGCTGTCGTTCATGCTGATGTATCTCACGCTCCTGGCCATGGGCCTGCGCGCGATCCAGGATCGCCGCGCCGCTCGCGCCCGCCCGCAGGGAGACGCCTGATGGCCACTGCCTCCAAGCCGCTCGATAGCAAGCCTGGCCCGCTCGAATACAGTCGCCGCTGGCCGCTGCGCCTGTGGGTGGGCGCGGTGATCCTGTTCCTCTATCTGCCGCTGGCCAGCCTGGTGGTGTTCAGCTTCAACGACAGCCGCCGCACCATCCGCTGGGAGGGCTTCACGCTCGATTGGTACGGCACGATGTGGAACGATTCCGCGCTGATCGATGCCTTTACCAATTCGCTGACCATCGCGTTCATCTCGATGCTGTTCAGCGTGGTGCTCGGCGCCCTGACCGCGATCGCGCTGTGGCGCTTCCGCTTTCCCGGCAAGGGCCTGTTCGATGGCGCGGTAACCCTGCCGATCGTGGTGCCTGAAATCTGCATGGGCGTGGCGATGCTGGTGTTCTTCGGGCAGATCGTGCCCTGGCCGCGCGATCTGGTCTGGCCGTTCGATCTGGGCGCGATCATCATTGCCCATATCACGTTCAGCTTCCCCTTCGTCGCCGTGGTGGTCCGCGCGCGCCTCGCCAGCTTCAACCGCGAGATGGAAGAGGCCGCACGCGATCTGGGCGCCAGCGAATTGCGCGCGCTGTGGGATGTGCTGCTGCCCCATGTGCGCCCGGCGCTGATCTCGGGCGGGCTACTCGCCTTCACGCTCAGCCTCGATGATTTCGTGATCACCTTCTTCACCTCGGGGCCAAACACGGTGACCTTCCCGGTCAAGATCTATTCGATGGTGCGCTTCTCCGTCACGCCCGAGGTCAACGCCGCCTCGACCGTGCTGATGCTCATCACCATCGCGCTCACCGCCATCGGCATGAAGCTGCAGGGTCGCGACCTGGCCCAGGGCCACTGATTTCACACAGGACTTTCCCATGACCCAGCCTCTCATCCAGTTCGAGAACGTGACCAAGCGGTTCGGCTCGTTCATCGCGGTGGACGATGTCAGCCTCGATATCCAACGCGGCGAATTCTTCTCGCTGCTCGGCCCATCGGGCTGCGGCAAGACCACGCTGCTGCGCATGCTGGCGGGCCTGGAAACCCCCACCGAAGGGCGCATCCTGATCGACGGCGTGGACATGAGCACCACCCCGCCCAACCGCCGCCCGGTCAACATGGTGTTCCAGTCCTACGCCGTGTTCCCGCACCTCACCGTGGCCGACAACGTCGCCTATGGCCTCAAGATCGATCGCGTCGCCAAGGACGAGCGCG
Source organism: Novosphingobium capsulatum NBRC 12533 (assembly GCF_001598375.1). Taxonomy (GTDB): domain Bacteria; phylum Pseudomonadota; class Alphaproteobacteria; order Sphingomonadales; family Sphingomonadaceae; genus Novosphingobium; species Novosphingobium capsulatum. Next base: position 64,476 of record NZ_BCYV01000016.1, on the reverse strand, counting down.
ACGCCCGCGTGGCCGAGGCGCTGCGCCTGGTAAAGCTCGACGAATTTGGCCACCGCAAGCCCGATCAGCTCTCGGGTGGCCAGCGCCAGCGCGTTGCCCTCGCCCGCGCCCTGGTGAAAAAGCCCAAGGTGCTGCTGCTGGACGAGCCGCTGTCCGCGCTCGATGCCAAGCTGCGCGATGCGATGCGCGCCGAACTGGCGCAGATCCAGCACGATGTCGGCGTCACGTTCGTGATGGTCACCCACGATCAGGACGAAGCGCTGGCCATGGCCAGCCGCTGCGCGCTGATGAACCGGGGCCGCCTGCAACAGGTGGCCGTGCCGGGCGATCTCTATGAATACCCCGCCAACCGGTTCGTGGCTGATTTCATCGGCACGATCAACATGTTCGAAGGCCGCCTCAGCGTCGACGAGCGGGATCACGCCGCAGTGACTTCACCCGAACTCGATGTGCCGATCTTCGTCAGCCACGGCGTGACCGGCGCGCCCGATACGCCGGTGTGGGCCGGCATCCGCCCGGAAAAGATCACGATGACCCCGGCCAGCGAAGGCCGCCCCGCCGGCCCCGACGCCTGCCCGCAGGCCAACGTGGTGGCCGGCACGATCGTGCGCTCCGCCTACCTCGGCAGCCAGACGCTCTACGATGTGGAAACGTCCAGCGGCGCAACCTTCAAGGTGGCCCGCGCCAACGGCGAACGCTCGCTCGTCTCCGCCCTGCCCGTGGGCGAGGCGGTATGGCTGAGCTGGAACACCAAGGCCCCGGTCATACTGCTGGGCTGATCGCGGTGTTGGGCGACGCTGTAGATAGAGATTTATATTTCTATCAACGATATAGGAAAAAGTGTTCGCGCAGAGGCGCTGAGGCGCGGAGATTGAAGAGCCTCTCTGCGCCTCTGCGCGAGCCAAATATGCCGACAATCGCCCAATTTCGAACGTGGCATGCGCCAACAGGAAAGCGGGACCCCGGATCAAGTCCGGGGTGACGGTGAGAAAATAATTTATCTCAAATTTCTCGTCACCCCGGACTTGATCCGGGGTCCCGCTTGTTACCATGCGACAATGGCGGCACAAGCAGCAGCTACCCACCCATCCTCACCCCTCCTGCCAGCACCCCATTTGGCCAAGCAGCGCTAGGCAACGCGGCGCGGCTGCCGTAACACCGGCGCACCATGTTGCAGCTTGCTCTCAAGGCCGCCATTTCCGGCGTGCTGATCGCCACCGCCTCCACCCTTGCCAAGCGCTATCCCGGTTTTGGCGCACTGATTGCGTCGCTGCCGCTGGTGTCGGTGATCGGCATGATCTGGCTGTGGCACGATCGCCCCGATGCCGAAAACATGGCGGCCCATGCCGGGGCCACGTTCTGGTATGTGCTGCCCTCGCTGCCGATGTTCCTGCTGATCCCGGCCCTGCTGCGCCACGGCGCCGGGTTCTGGTCGGCGCTGCTGGCTGGTTGCGCGCTCACCATTGCGCTCTACAGCCTGATGGTCTGGATCGGCCCCCGGCTGGGCCTGCCGCTGTAACGCCGTTTTCGTAAGGAGGGAGCCAACGATGCTACGCCATGCCCTGATCGCCGCCGGCCTTTTCGCCCTGCCGCTGGCCGCCGTGCCCCTGGCCAGTCTGCCAACGCCCGTTCACGCGCAGGAAGCGGTGGTGGCGGTGCCCGATCCCGAAAGCCTGTTCACCAGCCCCGATCCAGTGCTCAACCGCAACAAGCAGGCCGCACTCCATATCGTCAAAGACCTTTTGGAATGCGGGCATTGGGACAAGGCGGATCAATACCTTACCCCGGCCTATCACCAGCACAACCCGATGGTGCCCTCGGGCCGCGATACCGTGGTCCATTTCTTCACCCAGGTAGTCAAGGTGCAGCCCAAGGCATGCCCGGCGCACATGGCCACCCCGGTCGCCGCGGTCACGGCCGAGGGCGATCGCGTGGTCGTGAGCATGGTGCGCACGCTCAAGGACCCCAAGAACCCGGGCAAGACCTATACCACCACCTGGTTCGACATGTGGCGCTTTGTCGATGGCAAGGCCGATGAACACTGGGATGGCGCCACCCTGGCTGACGCAGCCCCCTGAATTCCACGCGCCAGGCCGGTGCATGGCACGCACCGGCCTGGCAGCCAAACCCCCAGTGCTTCGCTTGTCGCCCCTTGCCGCATGGGGTAGAACCACAGGTAATGTTGACGCCTCGATCCATCGAGCGGGCAGGACCAACCGGCGAGGATGTGCGGGCCTATCCGCCGTCCTATTACGCCGCCACCGCGCCCATGGCCTTTGCCGGCACGGCGCTGGACCAGGATGTGCAGGCCGATGCCTGCATCATCGGCGGGGGCTACACAGGTCTGGGTGCCGCATTGCGGCTGGCAGAGGCCGGGCGATCGGTCGTTCTGCTGGAAAGCGGGCCTGTCGGCTGGGGCGCCTCGGGCCGCAATGGCGGCCAGGTCCACGTTGGCTGGAACAAGGACCAGCACTGGCTGGCGCGCCACATGGGCAGCGACGGTGCGCGCGAAATGTGGACCATGGCCCGCCATGCGCGCGACCACCTTGATCGGCTGATCGAAAACGATCCCGACCGTTGCGATTTTCGCGCAGGGCTGATCCACGCCGATCACAAGCCTGGCCTGATGGCGCAGACCCATGCCGAGGTGCGCTTTCTGCAAGAGGCCTATGGCCACCACGCGCTCACCCCGCTCGGTCGTGACGACATTCGCGCCATGGTCGACAGCCAGGCCTATCACGGTGGCAGCCTGGATATGGCCGGCGGCCATCTCCACCCGCTCAAGCTGGCGCTCGCCATGGCGCGCGCTGCCCGCGCGGCGGGGGCAGTGATCCATCCGCACAGCCGCTGCACCGGCATTGCGCCCGATGGCCCGCCGGGCACGGCCCAGGCCTGGCGCGTGACCACGCCCGGCGGCACGGTGCGCGCGGGCCAGGTGCTGGTGGCAACCGGCGGCTATGCCACGGGCCTGGTGCCGGCGGTCGATGCTCATGTTCTGCCGATCAACAACTTCATCGCCACCACCGCGCCTCTCGGGCCAGAGCGGGCGGCTGCGCTGATCGCTGGCGGCCAGGCGGTGTCGGATTCGCGCTTCGTGGTCTATTATTTCCGCATCACGCCCGATCACCGCCTGCTGTTCGGCGGCGGGGAACGCTATTCCTGGCGCCTGCCGACCAATATCGCCGCGTTCGTGCGGCCGCATATGCTGCGGGTTTTTCCGCAACTGGCCGATGTGGCGATCGACCATGCCTGGGGCGGCACGCTGTCAATCACCCCACATCGCCTGCCCCATGCCGCGCAGGTTGCGCCCGGCCTGTGGTCGCTCAGCGGGTTTTCCGGGCTAGGCGTGGTGCTGGCGCCGTGGCTGGGTGGCGAAATCGGCGCAGCCATGGCCGGGCTGCCCGCGCCCGCGCTCGATCTGGTACGCCGCCTGCCCACGCCCCGCTTTCCCGGGGGCACCCTGCTGCGCTGGCCAACCATGGCCGCCGCGATGACCTTCTTTGCCCTGCGCGACCGTCTCTGAACCCCTTCTTCCAAGCGAGTGATCCCATGACCGAAGCATTTGCCGAATGGATCCGCGAAAAACGCATCAGCGAGGTCGAATGCCTCGTCCCCGATATCAATGGCGTGGTGCGCGGCAAGGTCTGGCCGGCCGACAAGTTCATCGCCTCGGTCGGCAACATGAGCCTGCGCCTGCCCTCCTCGGTGTTTTCCGTCACCATCACCGGGGACTATGCCGATACCGACGAGGACGATTTCCTCTACCGCGATCCCGACGTTACCCTGCTGCCCGATATCAATTCGATCTGCGTGGCGCCGGGCTTTCGCACCCCCACGGCCTTTGTCGTGGCCGATGCCCTGCACCGCGATGGCAGCGCGTTTGAAGTCGCGCCGCGCCACGTGCTCAAGCGCATGCTGGCCAAATATGCCGCGATGGGCTGGCAGATGGTGGTGGCGCCCGAACTGGAATTCTACCTTACCGAGGTCAATTCCGATCCCGATCTGCCGATCCAGCCGCCGCGCGGGCGCTCGGGCCGCGCGGAAAGCTCGCCCCAGCCCTATGGCCTGGAATCGGTGACCGAATACGAAGACATCATCGAGGAAATCTACGACAATTCGGAAATCGCCTCGCTCCAGCTCGATACGATGATCCATGAAGGCGGCACGGCGCAGCTGGAAATCAACTTCAACCACGGTGATCCCGTGGCGCTGTGCGACCAGGTGGTGATCTTCAAGCGCATCGTGCGCCAGGTCGCGCTCAAGCACGGGGTCTATGCCACGTTCATGGCCAAGCCGATGGAAAGCCAGCCGGGCAGCGCCATGCACCTGCATATTTCGGCGGTGGACGCGGGCGGCAACAACCTGTTCGGCACGCAGGCCGGGCTCACGCCGGAATTCCGCTGGTTCGTCGGCGGGCTGCAACGCTACCTGCCGCAGGTCGTCCCGCTGTTTGCGCCCAACGTCAATTCCTTCCGCCGCATCCGCCCGGCCCACAGCGCGCCGATCAACGTGCAATGGGGGCTCGACAACCGCAGCTGTGGCTTGCGCATTCCCGTCAGCGGCCCGCGCAGCACGCGCATCGAAAACCGCCTGCCCGGCGCCGATGCCAATCCCTATATCGCCATCGCCGCCACGCTGGCCTGCGGCTATATCGGCCTGCAAGAGCGGATCGAGCCACTGCCGCTGATGACCCGCAACGCCTATGACGAGGAGCGCACCCTGCCGCGCAATCTCGATGCCGCGCTCAAGCAGATGATCGATTGCCAGCCGGTGATCGACCTGTTGGGCGAGCAGTTCATCAAGGCGTTCTACGAGATCAAGCTCAACGAACTGGCCGCTTATGACGAGGTGATCTCGTCATGGGAACGCGATCACCTCTTGCTCAAAGCGTGATCGGGCGCCATCCCCCCGCCGTGTCGCCACGCCGCATGGGAATTGAACGAAGATGGTCCATTCGCGCCGCATGTTCCTGCGCCAGGCTGGCCTTGCCGGCATCGGCCTGTCGTTTACCGGCGCGCTGGGCGCCTGTTCGCGCGGCAAGCCGGCGCGGTCGCTCAATCTCTACACCTGGGATACCTACATCGGCAAAAACACCGTGGCCGATTTCACCAAGGCGGCTGGCGCTGGCGTGAACATCAGCCTGTTTGCCAACAACGATGAACTCTTTGCCAAGCTGCGCAGCGGCAACCAGGGCTATGACGTGATCGTGCCCTCGAACGACTTTGTCGAACGCATGCACGCGGCCGGCATGTTGACCGAGCTGGACCACGCCAAGATCCCCAACCTCAAGAACATCGCGCCGCAGTTCCTCGATCCGCCGTTCGATCCCGGCCGCCGCGTCTCGGTGCCCTATACCTGGATCGTCACCGGCATCGGCTATCGCAAGTCCAAGGTCGATGGCGTGCCCGACAGCTGGAAATGGGTGCTCGATTCCGATCGCTACAAGGGGCGCATCGCCCTGCTCGCCGAAGCGAGCGAACTGTTCGAGATCGGCGCCAAATACCTCGGGCATCCGGCCAATACCAACGATCCGGCGGTGATCGCCCAGGTCAAGGCCATGCTGCTCAAGCAAAAGCCCAATATCGCCGCGTTTCATGACGACAATGGCCAGGATCTGCTGCTGGCGGGCGATGTCGACCTGGTCATCGAATACAATGGCGATATCGCCCAGGTCATGCGCGACGATCCCGACCTCGCGTTCGTCGTGCCGCGCGAAGGTGGCATCCTGGCAAGCGACGGCCTGTGTATTCCCCGCAATGCGCCCAATCCCGATCTGGCCTATGCTTTCATCGATTTCGTGCTGGGCGCCAAGGCCGGGGCCGACATTGCCCGCACCATCCGCTATCCCACGCCCAACCAGGCGGCGCTGGCGCTGATGCCCGATGATTACCGCAACAGCCAGGTGATCTTCCCGCCCGCCGCAGCGCTCGCGGCGTGCGAATATTCGCGCTATCGCGGGCAGGAGATGAACAGCCGCTATGAGCAGGCGATGACCCAGGTGCGGGCGGGCTGATTAGGCCCGCCAAATCCCGCCTTTGGCCACGTTTCCCGCAAAGTTTTCCCCCAACCGGCCAATTCCGGCGTTGCATTCCCGGCCGCTTGCCGCCACTCAGCGTGGGTTAAGCCGGGGCAATGCAGGCCCGGGATCGACGCACCATTTCGCATGCAGCCCAATTCGCATGTTGCCTGACAGGAAGTTCGGATCGCCATGAAGTCCATCACCCGGCTGCCCCAGTTCCAGATGCGCCGTGATATTCGTATGGGTCACTGGTGCGGCCGGGCCGCCCTGGCGCTGGGTCTTGCCGCCACGGCCGCCCTGCCGGTGGCCGGCAGCGTGGCCCAGGCGCAAACCGCCGGTGGCGCGCCCGATGCCTCGGGCCAGCTCAACATTCCCGCCAACGTGCAGATCTTTGGCAAGAGCGATCCCAACGTGCGCCGCGCCACCGCGATCGTGAACGGTGAAATCCTCACCGGCACCGATATCGACCAGCGCCTGGCGCTGATCGTCAACGCCAACGGCGGCAAGGTTTCGGCCGAGGAACAGGAGCGCCTGCGCCTGCAGGTGCTGCGCAACCTGATCGACGAAACCCTGCAGATTCAAGAGGCCAAGTCGGCCGGCGTCGATGTTGACGATGACGAAGTCAACCAGACCTACGAACGCGTGGCCCAGCAGAACTTCGGCCAGAACCCGGCCGCGCTCGACAAGTACCTGACCTCGATCGGCTCTTCGGCGGCCTCGCTCAAGCGGCAGATCCGTGGCGAACTGTCGTGGCAGCGCCTGCTGCGCCGCAACGTCCAGCCGTTCATCAACGTGTCTGACGGCGAAGTGCGCGAAATGATGGACCGTCTCAAGGCGGCCAAGGGCACCGAGGAATATCGCATCGGCGAAATCTATCTCTCGGCCAATGATACCAACCGCCAGCAGGTCATGGCCAACGCCAACCAGATCGTTGACCAGCTCAAGAAGGGCGGCAGCTTCGTCGCCTATGCGCGGCAATATTCCGAAGCCTCCACCGCTGCGGTGGGTGGCGATCTGGGCTGGATCCGCCTGGCCCAGTTGCCGCAGGATCTGGCCAATGTCGCCACGTCGATGCAACCGGGCCAGCTTGCCGGGCCGGTGGAAATTCCCGGCGGCTATTCGATCCTCTATCTGATCGACAAGCGACAGGTGCTGACCGCCGATCCGCGCGACGCCGTGCTCAGCCTCAAGCAGATGTCGCTCAGCTTCCCCAAGGGCACCACGGAAAAGGATGCTGCGGCCAAGGCCGCGACCTTTGCCGCCACCGTCAAGACCATCCACGGCTGCGGCCAGGTCGATGCGGCCGCAGCCGGCATCGGCGCCTCGGTCGTCACCAACGACCAGGTCAAGGCGCGCGACCTGCCCGCCGCGCTGCAGGATTCGATGCTCAAGCTCTCGATCGGCGAGGCGACCCCGCCGTTCGGATCGATCGAAGACGGCGTGCGCGTGCTGGTGCTGTGCGGCCGCGACGATCCCAAGGTGGCCGATGGCCCGAGCTTTGAAGAAATGCAGTCGCAGATGGAAGACGACCGCGTGAACAAGCGCGCCCAGACCTATCTGCGCGACCTGCGCCGCGATGCGGTGATTGAGTATAACTGATTTGTTGGCGCAAAGCCGCCACCACCCCCCGACCCCCTCCTCTCAAGAGGAGGGGGAGGCGAACATGAAGCCCACTCCTCTTTAGAGGAGGGGGTTTGGGGGTGGTGGAAACCACGCACCACGACTGCTTCCAACCCGCAACATCCCACCCCTCCACCCACAAAGCCGATAGCGCCAGCCCATGAACCCCATCGCCATCTCCCAGGGTGATCCTGCCGGCATCGGCCCCGAACTGATCGCGGCCGCGTGGATCTTGCGCGGCATGGCGCAGCTGGAGCCGTTCGTGGCCGTGGGCAGCCGCCGCGTGCTGGACCAGGCCGCGCGCCATCGCGGGCTCGACGTGCCAGTGCGCGCCGTGGGCAGCCTGGAAGAGGCGGCCGCGACGTTCGGTTCCGCCCTGCCGGTGCTCGACCTGGGCGATGCTGGCTATACCCCTGGCCAGCCCACCGACGAGGGCGCGATGCTGGCGCTCGAGTCGCTGGACGCCGCCACGCAATTGACCGTGGCGGGCGAAACCTCGGCCCTGGTCACCGCACCGGTATCCAAGAGCCGGCTGGCCAGCGTTGGCTTCAACCACCCTGGGCAAACCGAATTTGTCGGCCAGGCCAGCGGCGTCGCGCCCGAAGACGCGGTGATGATGCTGGCCGGCCCTTCGCTCAAGGTCGTACCAGTCACGGTGCATGTGCCGCTGCACGCCGTGCCCGGCATGATCACCGCCGAGCTGATCACGCGGCGCAGCGCGATTACCGCGCGGGCGCTGGTGCGCGATTTCGGCATCGCCCATCCCCGCCTCGCCGTGGCCGGGCTCAACCCGCATGCCGGCGAGGAAGGCCGCATGGGGCATGAGGACCACAGCTATATCGCCCCCGCCGTTGCCGCGCTCCAGGCCGCCGGCATTGCCGCGCACGGGCCGCTGCCGGCCGACACGATGTTCCATGCCCAGGCCCGCACGACCTACGACGTGGCCATCTGCATGTATCACGATCAGGCGCTGATCCCGTTGAAAGCGCTCGATTTCGATGATGGCGTCAATGTCACGCTGGGGCTGCCGATCATCCGCACCTCACCCGATCATGGCACCGCCTTTGGCATCGCCGGCAGCCGCCAGGCGCGCCCGGGCGCGATGATCGCGGCGATCCGCATGGCCGGGGAATGCGCCGTGCGCCGCGCTGCGGCCGGGGCATGAGCCTGCCCGATCTTCCGCCGTTGCGCGATGTGGTCAACCGCCATGGGTTGCTCGCGTCCAAGGCATTGGGCCAGAACTTCCTGTTCGACGAGCAGTTGCTGGCGCGCATTGCCGCCATTCCCGGCAAGCTCAAGGGCGCCAACGTGCTGGAAGTGGGCCCCGGCCCCGGCGGCCTGACCCGTGCCCTGCTGCGCGCCGGCGCCAATGTCACCGCGATCGAGATGGACAAGCGCTGCCTGCCGGCCCTGGCCGAACTGGCAGAGGCCTTTCCCGGCCAGTTGCGCGTGATCGAGGGCGACGCGACCAAGATCGATCCCGCCACCCTGTTTGACGCGCCCTGGCACGTGATCGCCAACCTGCCCTACAACGTGGGCACGATGCTGTTCACCGGCTGGCTTTCCGGGCAGGACTGGCCGCCGCAGTGGCTCTCGCTCACGCTGATGTTCCAGCTGGAAGTGGCAGAGCGCATCGTCGCTGCTTCCGCCAGCGATGCCTATGGCCGGCTGGCGATCCTGTCGCAATGGCGCGCCGCGCCGCGCATTGCCATGAAAGTGCACCGCAGCGCGTTTACCCCGCCGCCCAAGGTGATGTCGGCCGTGGTCCACGTGACGCCCGCGACCATGCCCGAGGGGGTTTCGGCCCGCATGCTGGAACGCGTGACCGAGGCGGCATTTGGCCAGCGCCGCAAGATGCTGCGGCAGTCGCTCAAGGGCGTGCCCGGCGCGCTCGCTGCCCTGGAAACGCTGGGCATCGATCCCTCCCGCCGCGCCGAAACGCTGGACGTGGCCGATTTCGTGGCGATTGCCCGCACCCTCTCCTGACGAAACGGAACGAGGGCGTTCAGTTCTTGTGCTTGCGGAACAGCACCCGGTCTTCCGGGCCAAAGCCGCGCCGCCAGATCACCAGGCCATAGACGCCCAGGATCGCCGGAATGCCCAGGCTGACCTCGATCCATTCCGGCAGCAGGCGCGCCAGCATGCCCACGCCCACCGCCGGCACTGCCGCCCACAGCAGCGCCCAGCGCCAGTTGCTGATCTTCTGGCCCAGGATGCTGCCCAGCAACCGCGACTTGAGCAGCGAGGCGAGGCCCAGTGAAATGACCAGGGCCAGCGCGGCGCCCATCGCCTCAACCGTGCCGTCATAGCCCAGTTCGCGCGCGGCCACGATCAGGCCCACGGTCAACCCGGCCTGCAGCGCGATCGTGCCCAGGCTGATCCACCAGTTGCGCAGCCGCGCCACATAGATCAGCGCCGCCTCACTCACCACGGCAGGTGCGGCCACCACTTCGGCCGCCAGCAGCAGCGCGAGCGAGCCGGTGCCGGCCACGAAATTCGGCCCGAACAGGCCCATCACGCCCTTGCCCGGCAGGCCCAGCGCCAGGGCGATGCCGGCTTGCGCGGCGGTGATCCAGAAGCCCACCTGGCACACCTGGCGGGCGATCGCGCCCAGGTTGTTCTCGCGCAGGTTGCGGGTGATCACCGGGCCCAGGATCGGCTCGAAACTGGTCTTGAGCTTTTGCGGCAGCGTGGTGACCTGCTGCGCCACGTAATAGATGCCGACCACGGCGGCCGGCGCAAACGTGCCGAGGATGAACAGGTCCAGCTTGCGCGTGCCCCACTCCACCGCGTCGGCCCCGGCCAGCGGCAGGTTGCGGTTGGCCAGGCGCAGCAGCGCACCGGGGCGTGGTGCCCACTGCCGCGGCAGGCCATAGCTTTTGACCAGGGGCACGAAGGCGGTAATCATCGCCGCCAGCATCGCGGCGGCATAGGCCAGGATCAGCCCACTTTCGCGCAGCGGCAGCCACCAGGCGCCGGCCAGCCACAGGCCACCGGCGGCCAGCGACTGCGTCCACGGTTCCACCACGGCGCGGGCGCGCACGGTGGCGCCCACGTCAAAGCGATAGGCCAGCGCCGCCAGCGCCACATCGCCCAGCGCGCGCGGCAGGATCGCCATGGGCAGCAGGCGTTCCACCGGGGTGTAATCCCCGCTCGGGAACATCATGATCGGCACCAGCCACAGCAGCAGCCCGCACAGCACCGACACCAGCGTAGTCAGCAGCAGGGCATCAGCCACGGTGGTGGCACTGGCACGATCTTCCTTGGCCAGTTGCTGGGCCAGGCCGCGCTTTTGCCCGAGGGTGGCAAGCTGCGCCGCCAGTTCCACCACCAGCGTGGCCGAGGCATAGCGCCCGAGCGTGGCTGCACCATAGAGCCGCCCGGCGATGAACAGGAACGGCACGCTGGCCGCCAGACGCAGCACGAAGCCAAAGAAATTGGTCCGCCCACCCTTGGCCAGCGCGGCAATATCGGCCTGTTCGGCCTGCGCGTCGGTCGGGTTTGCGGGAAGAGCCGGATCAGCCAAGCGGGCGTTCCGCACGCAAGGGCCGCGCCAGCAGGCTGGCGACGACATCCCGGGCAGGCGCCTGGCCACGCACCAGGGTAACGACCGCATCGACGAGCGGCATGGCAATTCCCTTCTGGCGGGCAAGATCGGCGAGCACGGGCGCGGTATACGCCCCTTCGGCCACGGTGTTGCGGCCTGACAACGCCTCAGACGCGCTTTGGCCCTCGCCCAGCGCCTTGCCCAGCGAAAAATTCCGGCTCGACGCCGATGAGCAGGTCAGCACGAGATCGCCCAGACCCGATAGCCCGGCCAGCGTTTCGGCCTGCGCGCCCATGGCCAGGCCAAAGCGCTGCATTTCGGCAAAGCCCCGGCTGATCAGCGCGGCACGGGCATTCTGCCCCAGGCCGAGCCCATCGACCACGCCACAGGCGATCGCCAGCACGTTCTTCACCGCGCCGCCGATTTCGGCGCCGATCACATCGGCCGAATAATAGGGGCGGAACGTGGGCCGCGCCACGGCCGGAGCCAGGCGCTGCCACTGCGTTTCGCCGCCGGAACAGGCCAGCGTCACCGCCGTGGGCAGGCCGGCGGCCACTTCGTGGGCAAAGGTCGGGCCAGACAGCACCGCGACATGCGCGGCAGGCGCGGCGGCGTGCGCCACTTCGGCCATCAGCCGGCCGCTGCCCGCCTCGATCCCCTTGGCGCACAGCACCAGATCGCCGGCATAATCGGGCAGGCCAGACAGCACCTGGCCCAAGAATTGCGCGGGGGTAACCCACAGCAGCACTGGCAGCGTGGCCATCGCGGCCAGATCGCTGGTGGCGGTGATCGTTTCGGCCAGCGCAGCGCCGGGCAGATAGGTGGGATTGCGCCGCTCGCGGTTGAGCGTGGCGACCAGGCTTGCCTCGCGCGCCCACAGCGCCACGGGGCGCCCGTCGCTGGCCAGCATCTGCGCCAGGGCCGTGCCCCAGGCGCCCGCGCCGATCACGCCAATCGCCGGCGCGGTGGCAGGACCGCCGCTCATGCCTTGACCCCGGCGCCGCGCACGGGGGCGGCATTATCGTCAAGCGGCCAGCGTGGCCGGGCCGGCAGGTCGAGCGGATCGGCCTGCCCGAGGGCGAAGCGTTCCGCCCCGGCCCAGCCGATCATCGCGGCATTGTCAGTGCACAGCTTTACCGGGGGCGCCACCAGCGGCAGGCCAGCCTGCGCCGCCAGCCCTTCAAGCGCGGCGCGCAAGGCGGCATTGGCAGCAACGCCACCGGCCACGACCAGCGCGGTCATCCCCGGTGCGCACTGCGCCAGGGCGCCGCGCGTGCGATCGATCACGCAATCGATCGCAGCCTGCTGGAACGAGGCCGCCAGATCGGCCGGGGCATAGGCGCCCGAATCGCGGGCGCGCAGCACCGCGCTCTTGAGGCCGGCGAACGAGAAATGCGGTTCGCCACTGCCCACCAGCGGGCGCGGCAGCGGCACGGCGCGGGGATCGCCCTCGCGCGCCAGGCGCTCCACCGCCGGGCCACCGGGATAGCCCAGGCCGAGCACCTTGGCCGTCTTGTCGAACGCTTCGCCCAGCGCATCGTCGATCGTCGTCGCCAGGCGGCGATAGCGGCCCAGCCCCATCACTTCCAGGATCTGGCAATGCCCGCCCGAGACCAGCAACAGGCAATAGGGATAGGCCAGGCCCGGATCGGCCAGGCGCGGCGAGAGCGCATGCCCTTCAAGATGATTGATGCCGATCAGTGGCTTGCCACTGGCCATCGCCAGCGCCTTGCCCGTGACCAGCCCGACCATCACGCCGCCGATCAGGCCCGGCCCGGCCGTGGCGGCAATGGCGTCCATGTCGTCCAGCGTCATCCCGGCATCGGCCAGCGTGGCCGCCACCATCGGGGCGATAACATCGGCATGGGCACGGGCAGCAATTTCGGGCACAACCCCACCATAGGGCCGATGCGCGTCATCCTGAGAGGCGATGCGCTGGGCCACGATACGGGCGGCAAGCGTGGTGGCGCTGCCGTCGATAACGGCAACGGCGGTTTCGTCACACGAGGATTCTATGCCAAGGATCAGGGCCATGCGGAGCTTTCCCTTAGAGATAATCCCGTTTACGGCAAGCCACGCATGATCAACCCGTCTCACAACCCGTCGCAGGCGCCTGACAAACCATTGCGCCTTGGCACCCGCCGCTCGCCGCTGGCCATGGCCCAGGCCGAGGAAACCCGCGCGCGGCTGTGCGCGGCGCACGGCTGGCCCGAAAGCGCGGTGGAGCTGTGCCCGCAGGTGGCCAGTGGCGATCGCATCCAGGATCGCCCGCTGGCCGAAATCGGCGGCAAGGCGCTGTGGACCAAGGAACTCGACGCGGCGCTGCTGCATGGCGAGATCGATTTCGCGGTCCATTCGATGAAGGATGTGGAAACCATCCGCCCTGACGAGATCACAATCGCTGCCGTGCTGCCACGCGCCGATGTGCGCGATGTTTTGGTAGGAGCGGCCAGCATCGCCGCCATCCCGCCCGGCGCCAAGGTGGGCACCAGCGCGCCGCGCCGCGCCGCGCAGATGCTGCACGCCCGGCCTGATCTGGAAATCGTGTCGTTTCGCGGCAACGTCGCCACGCGCCTCGCCAAGCTGGAGGTGGGTGAGGCTGATGTCACACTGCTGGCGGCGGCCGGGCTGCAACGCCTGGGCGAAACCGGCGTGGGCCATGTACTGCCGGCTGAGGAATGGTTGCCCGCCCCGGCGCAAGGCGCGATCGGCATCGAATGCCTGGCCGCGCGCGAGGATGTGCGCGCGCTGCTCGCCGCGATCGACCACGGGCCCACCCATGCCGCGATCCGCGCCGAACGCGCGCTGCTGACCGGCCTTGGCGGCACGTGCCACAGCCCGATCGCGGTGCTGACCTCGGCCGAGGGCGACGACCTGGTGCTGCGCGCCGCGCTGTTCAGCCCCGATGGCGCGCTGCGCGTGGAAGACAGCGCGCGCTTTGCCGCCAGCGACACCGCCACGCCGCTCGAACTCGCCCGCCGCCTGCTCGCCAGCGCGCCCGAGGGCATCACCGCCTTTTTCCACGGCGGCTGATGCGTCCGCTGCTGGTCCTGCGGCCGCAGCCCGGCAACGCCGCGAGCGTGGCCGCTGCGCAGGCGCTGGGGCTGGAGGCACTGGGTGCGCCGCTGTTCGCGATGCAGGCGGTAGCGTGGCAGGCGCCCGATCCGGCCGGCTATGCCGCGATCCTGGCGGGCAGCGCCAATCTCTTTCGCCTGGGCGGGCCAGACCTGGCCACCCTTCGCGCCCTGCCCGTGCTGGCCGTGGGCGCGGAAACCGCGCGCGAAGCGCGAGGCGCAGGCTTTGCCGTGGCGCAGACCGGCGAAGGCGGCCTGGCCGACGTGGCGCGGGGCTTGGCGCCAGGGCGCTATCTGCGGCTGTCGGGCGCCGATCCGGTGCCGCTCGCCCTGCCCGAGGGCGTGGTGGTGGATACCCTTACGCTCTATGCCGCACAGCCGTTGCCCCTGGCGCCCGCCGCGCAGGACATGCTGCGCCGCCCTTGCGTGGTGGCGCTGCATTCGGGCGAAGCGGCGCGCCATTTTGCCCAGGAGTGCGGCCGGCTGGGCCTGGCGCGCGGCCATGTGGGCCTGGCCTGCCTGGCGCCGCGAATCGCGCAGATGGCCGGCGTGGGCTGGCAAGCCGTTGAAATTTCCGCAATGCGGCGCGATCAACCATTGCTGGCGCTGGCCCGGCAAATGTGCCAGAACCTGTGACTTCGGGGCCACGAACAAGCGAAAAAGATTGATGCAGGATACGCCATACGCACAAACAAATCCGCCGCGCCGCCGTGGCGGGGGACGGTTGCTGGTGGGGTTGGTGCTGATCGTGATCCTGGCCCTGGGCGGCGCCGGTGCCTGGCTCGCCGCGCGCGAAGGCTGGCTGCGGCTGGACCTTGGCCCAATGGCCAGTGCCAGTGGCGATGTACCCGCCGCCGTCGCCTCCGAAGCGGTCGTGGCCGCTGCCAGCAGCGCGGCGAGCGATGCCGTGCTCGCCAGCACATCGGCCAAGGTTTCCGCGCTGGAGCAGCGCCTGGCCGAACTGAACCAGCAGGCCAATGCCGCCGCCGGCCAGGCCAGCCGCGCCGAAGCGCTGCTGGTGGCCTTTGCCGCGCGCCGCGCCATCGAGCGCGGCCAGCCGCTGGGCATCCTGGAAAACCAGCTGCGCGTGCGCTTTGGCGCCAGCCAGCCGGGCGCGGTGGACCGCGTGATCGCCGCCGCCGCCCACCCGGTCACGCTGGTCAACCTGTCGGAAGAGCTGGCGGGGATCGAGCCGCAGCTGATGGGCAAGACCCCGCGCGGCAATACCTGGGACTGGATTTCGGGCCAGATCGCCGGCCTGTTCGTGATCCGCCACGATGAAGGCCCCAACGCCACGCCCGAGGCGCGCGCCGATCACGCCCGCCTGGCGCTGGCCGGTGGCCGCGTCGACGCCGCGATCAGCGATGTGGAGCGCATGCCCGGCAAGGACGCCGCCACCGAATGGCTGGCCCACGCCCGCGACTGGGTGGCGGCGCAGCATGCGCTGGACCAGTTGGAAACCGCCGCGATGGTGCTGCCCGCGCCGCAGCCCTTGCCGCCGGTGGCAGCCCCTGCCGGCCAGGCCCCGGCGCAAGCCGCGCCGCAGCCCACGCCAACGCCCAGCCCAGCCCCACAGGCGGCGCAGACCGACACCGCCGCCTGAGCGCCGGCGCCGGCAGCGCTGATCAGACGATCAGCGCGCCGGTCAGGTCACCGGGCGGCGGTCCGCCTGCGGCGATCATCGCCTTGTCCCGCTCGACCAGCCCCGGCAGGGTCTTGAGGCCAAAGCGCCGCACCAGGAAGCGCGCGATCGAGCCGGTATCGTAGATCGTGTGATCGACATGGCCGCGCCGCGCATGAGGCGAGACGATCAGCGCGGGAATGCGCGTGCCCGGCCCCCAGCGATCGCCCTTGGGCGGGGCGACATGATCCCACCAGCCGCCGTTTTCATCAAACGTGATGATCACCAGCATCTTGTCCCACTGCGGCGAGCGGCGGAGCGCATCGACGACCCCGGCGATATGGCGATCGCCGGCATCCACGTCGGAATAGCCGGCGTGCATGTTGAGGTTGCCCTGCGGCTTGTAGAACGTGACGGCCGGCAGCTTGCCCGCCGCGGCATCGGCCAGAAACAGGTTGGTGCGCGCGGTTTCGCCCATGCCGGCGTCGCGCAGATGGCGTTCGCGCGCCGCCGTGCCCGGCGCCAGGTTGGCGAAATAGTTGAGCGGCTGGTGATGCGGCTGGAAATTGGGGCGGGAGGGAAACGCCGCGCTATTGGCGCGCCCTGCCATCGCCTCGTCCCAGCCACCGGCGTACCACGCCCACTCCACGCCGGCTTCGGTCAGCCGATCGCCGATATGGGCATGGGTCTGCGGCGGCAGGGTCTGCGAAGTGACCAGGGCCATCCCCGGCCGGGCCGGATCGGCCTGGTAGGTGGGCAGATAGGGCGGCAGCATGGTGTTGACTGCGCGGTGATCGGGCGTGATCGAATCGGCAACAAAGCGCACCGGGCCATCCATCGCGCTGGCTGGCGTACCGGGCTTGAGCAGCGGGCGCGGCGGATCGCTGTAGGCCGGATCAAGCTTGACCACGCGATCTTTCGCCGGGCTCTTGTCAGCGTCCGGGTAATAGGGCGGCGTGGCGGCAACCAGGTATTGGTGGTTGAGGAACGAGCCGCCGAAAGCGCCCATGAAGAAATTGTCGCATAGGGTGAATTCGCGCGCCACCTGCCACAACCGCAGGTTGGCCCGCACATCGCCATAATGGCCCATGACCAGCCCGCCGCTATCGCCCCAGGCGACAAAGCCATCGTTGCGCCCGCCGTTGATCTGCCACTGGTTGTTGTAGAAGCTGTGGATCAGGTCACGCGTCACCACGCCATGGGGCAGCGGATCGCCTTCGGGCGTCTTGAGCGCAAAGGGCGCATTGGGCAGGCCGGTTATGGCGTCTTCGTCGATATGGAACTCGGCGTGTTCCACCACCTGCTTGTCGGGCACCATGCCTTCCCAGACCTTGGGCAGGGTTTCCAGCACGCGGCCATCGCGATCGCGCTGCCGGGCCCGCTCCACCGGCACGGCGGCAAGCGGCTGCTGCAGCCCCGGAAAATCGGGGAAGAGATTGTTGAAGCTGCGGTTTTCGGCATAGATCACCACGACCGTATCGATCTTGGCGCGCAGTGCGGCATCGACCTTGGCGCGGCTTCCGGCCCCGGCGCGCGGGGCGGCAGCCGCGGCATCAACCCCGGCGGCAGCGCCGGTAATGGCAAGCCCGGCCAAAAGGCTGCGGCGATCGAGGGCGGGGCCGGCGGGCTTGTCGGATTGGTCGCTCATGCTGGGCTTTGTTCCATTGGGGGGAAGGAATCGGCCGCTGGAATAGAGACTTGGGCAGCTTCTGTCCAAGCATAGCTTGGGGCCAGGTTTCCACCACCCCCAAACCCCCTACTCTCAAGAGGAGGGATCATAAGATATTGTAATTCCTCCCCCCCCCTAGTCTTTAGAGGAACGGGTCGGGGGGTGGTGGAAGCCGTGCGCTCACTTCACCACATCGCCGCCCTTGATCACGTGATCGACATGCTCCAGCACCGAAATGTCGGCCAGGGGATCACCCTTGACCGCGATCATGTCGGCATAGTGGCCGGGCGACAGCGCGCCCACGTCCTTGCTCCACCCGAGCAGATCGGCCGACACCGTGGTGGCGGCCTGGATCGCCTGCATCGGGGTCATGCCATAGCGGACCATGTACTTGAACTGGCGGGCGTTGAAGCCGTGGGGATAGACCCCGGCATCGGTGCCGAACGACAGCTTGACCCCGGCCTTGACCGCCTTGGCAAAGCCATCGCGCTGGGCCTGCGTGGTATCGTCGTTCTTGCGCAGCATGTCGGCCGGCCAGTGGTGGGCCCGGCCATAGTCGGCGATATAGTCACCGTCGTAGATATCCATGTCGAGCCACACGCCCTTGGCCTTGGCCATGGCAATGCCCTCGTCATCGATCAGGCTGGCATGCTCGATCGCCTTGACCCCGGCGCGCATGGCCGATTTGATGCCGGCGGCACCGTGGGCATGGGCGGTAACCCACGATCCGCGCGCCTTGGCCACGGTGACCGCGGCACGCATCTCGTCCTCGCTCAGTTCCTGCTGGCCCGGCTCCGTCCCCTGGGCGAGCACCGCACCCGTCGCGATCAGCTTGATCGAATCCGCGCCATGCTGGAACAGCGCGTTGACCTTGCGCGTGGTATCGGCGGCATCGGCCACCACGCCGGCGCGCATGTCGGCCGGCACTTCCACATCGGGGGAAAAGCCGGTCACTTCGCCGCCGCCGCCGGGAATCGTCACATAGGCGCCCACCGCGCTGATGCGCGGACCAATCACATCGCCGCGGTTGATCGCATTGCGCAGTTCCACATCGGCATAGGCGCGAAAATTGCCGCAATTGTGCACCGTGGTAAAGCCGGCCATCAGCGTGGTGCGGGCGTTGCGCGCGCCGACATAGGCAATTTCCATGGCCGAATGCAGCAGCGGATCGGCGACGTTTTCCGACTGGTCCATGTCGGCCAGGTGCACGTGCATGTCGATCAGGCCGGGCAGCACGGTATAGCCGCTCCAGTCGATCACCCGCGCGCCCGCCGGGATCGCCGCCGCGCCGGGGCCATCGGCGGTGATCGCGGCCACCCGGCCCTGCTCCACCCGGATCAGGCGGCTGGTCAGAACCTGGCCGCTTTCCGGATCGATCAGGCGCCCGGCGCGCACATAAACGGTGCTGTCTGGGACGGTGCTATCCGGCGCCGCTTGCGCCAGCGCGGGAGTGGCAGAGGCGCAGAGCGCGGCGAGCAGAAGCGAGCGGACGAGCATGGTCTGTGCCTAGCGCCTCTGGCATCGCAGCGGGAGTGCCTTTCGCGTCAGGTCATGCGGAAAACCTGGATCAGACGGCCATTGGCATTGGGGCCGAAATCGGGCGCCTTGATCGATGGCGGAATGGGAAAGGTCAGCGTGGCGACGAACACGGATTCGCGCAGCCAGGCATACTTGGCGCCTGGCACTTCGAAGGTCGGCAGCAGGCGATACTTCTGCTCGGTATAGCCCAGGCCCTTGTTGTGGATGATGATCTGCTGCCCATCATCGGTTTTCAGGCGATAGAGCGCATCGACCACCACCACGCCATCGGGGCGCACCACCGGGAAATCGCCGCCGCCGGGGATCACCGTTCCCTTGATCCCCCGGCCCTGGAACACGCCGCCGATGATCGGCCAGACATCGTTGCGATAGCCGTCTGACGCCACCTGGTCCTGGGCGCTGCCCATGTATTCGGGCTGCGAACAGAACGGCAGGATATCCATCACCCATTCCAGGCCGACCTTGTCATAGATCGGCGGCACGCCGCCCGGTGGCAGCGGCGGGGCCGATGGTTCGTGGCCGGCCGCGCCCGCCGGCACCGGCAAGGGCGCGGCCGGCACCACGGGGGCAGCCAGCGCGCGCGTGGCCGCAGCTGCCAGCGGTAGGCCGGCACCGATCGCACCCAGGGCATTGCGGCGGGAAAGCGTCATCATGATCCTCCTTGGCCTGCGATCCCCACAGGCCTTGGGCCAAGTGGTGCACCCATGGACGCTGCCTGCGCACCTTCCATTTGGGAGATGACCGGCGGATTGTTTCGATGTTGCGACACCCGGCACACGGCACGTGCGTGCAAGCGCGCCCGGCCATCTCGCGCCTGCGGCATGGTAGACTTATATCCAACTGGCACAGAGGCGCCCAAGCGGCTAGCGTGAGGCAAGCATCACGTCGCCCGCACAGCGCACGACAAACACATCGAGAGGGTTCCGCATATGGCCGAAGCCATTTATCCCGTTCCCGCCGACTGGGCCCAGAACGCCCTGATCGACGAAGCGCGCTATCTGGAAATGCACCGTCGCTCGGTAGAGGAACCCGATGCGTTCTGGGCGGAGGAAGCGCAGCGGATCGACTGGATCAAGCCGTTCACCAAAGTGAAGAACACCAGCTTCCACGAGGAAGATTTCGGCATTCGCTGGTTCGAGGATGGCACGCTCAACCTTTCGGCCAATTGCCTCGATCGCCACCTGGCAGAGCGCGGCGATACCGTGGCGATCCTGTGGGAGCCCGACAGCCCGACCGATGCATCGCGCGCGATCACCTATCGCGAACTGCACGCCGATGTGTGCCGCCTGGCCAACCTGCTCAAGGCGCGCGGGGTCAAGGCCGGTGACCGGGTGACGATCTACCTGCCGATGGTGCCCGAAGCGGCCGTGGCGATGCTGGCCTGCGCGCGGATCGGTGCGATCCATTCGATCGTCTTTGCCGGCTTTTCGCCCGATGCCCTGGCCGGGCGGATCGAGGATTGCGACAGCCGCGTGGTGCTGACCGCCGATGAAGGCCTGCGCGGCGGCAAGCGCGTGCCGCTCAAGAAGAACGTCGACGAAGCGCTGACGCATTGCCCTGCGGTCGATACCGTAGTGGTCCTGGCCCGCACCGGCGCCGATGTGCCGATGCAGGAAGGCCGCGATCTGCCCTGGGCGCGGGCCGTAGCAGAGCAGAGCGCAGATTGTGCGCCGGTGGAAATGAACGCGGAAGATCCGCTGTTCATCCTCTACACCTCCGGCTCCACCGGCAAGCCCAAGGGCGTGCTGCACACCACCGGCGGCTATGCCGTGTGGGCGGCGATGACGCACCAGTACGTGTTCGATTACCGCCCAGGCCAGATCTATTGGTGCGCGGCCGATATCGGCTGGGTCACCGGCCATTCCTATGTCGTCTATGGCCCGCTGGCCAATGGCGCGACCACGGTGATGTTCGAAGGCGTGCCCAACTTCCCCGATCCCAGCCGGTTCTGGCAGGTGGTGGACAAGTTCGGCGTGGAAATCTTCTATGGCGCCCCCACTGCCCTGCGCGCCCTGATGCGCGAGGGTGACGAATGGGTGCACAAGACCAGCCGCCAATCGCTGCGCCTGCTCGGCAGCGTGGGTGAGCCGATCAACCCCGAAGCCTGGGAATGGTATCACAAGGTGGTGGGTGAAGGCCGCTGCCCGATCGTCGACACCTGGTGGCAGACCGAGACCGGCGGCGCGATGATCACCCCCCTGCCCGGCGCCACGGCGTTGAAGCCGGGCTCTGCCAGCAAGCCGATGTTCGGCGTGCAGCCCGCCCTGCTCGACAACGATGGCCAGGTACTGGACGGCGCCACCGATGGCTGCCTGGTGATCGGCGATAGCTGGCCGGGCCAGATGCGCACGGTGTGGGGCGATCACGAGCGCTTTTTCCAGACCTATTTCACCACGTTCAAGGGCTGGTACTTCACCGGCGACGGCTGCCGCCGTGACGAAGACGGCTATTACTGGATCACCGGCCGCATCGATGACGTGATCAACGTATCGGGCCATCGCATGGGCACGGCCGAGATCGAAAGCGCGCTGGTGGCCCATGCCAAGGTGGCCGAAGCCGCCGTGGTGGGCATGCCGCACGCGATCAAGGGCCAGGGCATCTATGCCTATGTCACCTGCAATGCCGAGGTAGAGCCCGACGAGGCACTGCGCCGCGAACTGGTGGCCTGGGTGCGGCACGAGATCGGCCCGATCGCCACGCCGGACGTGATCCAGTTCGCCCCCGGCCTGCCCAAGACGCGTTCGGGCAAGATCATGCGCCGCATCCTGCGCAAGATCGCCGAGAATGACCTGGGCTCGCTCGGTGATACCTCCACGCTGGCCGATCCTTCGGTGGTGGACAACCTCATCGCCAATCGCCCGGTACTGGCCACGGCCTAAGCCCGCCGGTTAGCGCCGCGTTTGCCGCGCCCCCGCCACTGCACGGTGCCCCCAGCGGCCCGGGCAGTGACGGGGGCGCTGGCATATGGCCTGACGCGATTGGCGCGGTTGGCGCGGTTGGCGCGGCTCCGATTCGCACAGCGCAAACGCCCCGAAGCATGAAGCGCAGGGCGTGCGGTAAACTGTAGATTTTGCGTAAAAAGCCCGATTTTCGCGCCACTATATGGCAATCGCGGCTTGATGGCAGGTTCACCCGGCGCAGGGATTTTTTACGGCGTCCTCTCCCACCGCCGCGCCGGGCTTATCCCGTCTTATGCCTTGTCATCATAGCGGCTCAAGCCAGACGTGCTAGTCCAAAAGTGCATACCTATTCTTTGACAAGATCTGATGCAGGGTTGCAACACTTCAGCCGGCTGAAATTTTCAGCGGGGCGGCAGCGGCTGTTGTGGTGGCGGCATGGGCTTGCCGGTCAACGGCAGCTTAATGCCGCCTTCCGCATTGCCGCGATGCGCGTTTCTGCGCAGCCCGGCATCCATCCAGGCTTGGCCGGCGATGCCGCAGACTGTGCGGCATGTGCAGATCCCTTCCCCCGGCGCGGCCCAGGCGCCACCGGCTGTCCCGCGCCACCGCGCTGCTTGGCCTGATGCTGGCCCTGCCGCAGACGGCTTGGGCAGCAGATACGCCACCGGCGCGGCTGATCGGCCTGGGCGCCAGCTATGTGGCCGATGCCCTGGATGTTGCCGATGGCGGTGCGGCGCGCGGCGGCGGGCTGGCGGCGCGGGCCGATGCCTGGGTGGACGTGGATGGCGGCGCGCTGGGTGTGTCGCGCCTGACCGCGCATATCGACATGATCGCCGTGCATGGGCCGGTCTTTTCCGATTCGTGGGTGGGCGATGCGCAGGGCATCAGCAGCATCCAGGCGCCAGGGCGCCATCACCTGTATGAAGCCTGGGTGCGCTGGCAGGCGAGCGACAATGCCGCGCCGCTGGCGATTGCGACCAAAGTGGGCCTGATCGACGTGAACACCGAGTTCGACGTGCAGAGCGTGGGCGCCCTGTTCGTCCACGCCAGTCACGGCACTGGCGCCGAACTGGCGCAAAGCGGCCCCAACGGCCCCGGCATCTTTCCCATGGCAGTGAGCGGGGCGCTGGTTACCGCCAGCACCGCAGGCAAGACCACGCTGCGCCTGGGCGCGTTCGACGCGCAGGCTGGCAGCGTGGCCAACGACCATGTACCCGCCCTGCGCCTGCCCGGCACGACCGGCGCGCTGCTGATCGGCGAGGTGGAGTTTCCGCTGGGCCAGGGCGAAGTGCAGGTGGGCGTGTGGCGCTATACCCGGCCGCTGCCGCGCGTGGACGATGCAGGGCACAGCGCCCACTCGCAGGGCGGCTATGTATTGATCGAAGGGCCGCTGGCACCGCGCTGGCATGGCTGGGTTCGGCTGGGCCTGGCCGACCCGCGCAGCAATCCGATCAGTTGCTATCTAGGCACTGGCGTGGTGCGCGAGGCGGGCGCCTGGCAATTGGGCGTGGCCATGGCCCATGCCCGGCTCGGCAGCCGCGCGCGGGTCGCGCTGCTGCCGGATGCCGTGGTGGCGCGGCCCCATGAAACCGCGCTGGAGCTGACCGCGGCGCGGCCAGTGGCGAAATGGCTGACCCTGCAACCGGAACTGCAATATGTGATCCATCCAGGCTGGAATCCGGCGCTGCGCTCTGCCCTGGTCTGGGGCATGCGGTTCAAGCTGGCCTGGGCGCGCTAGGCAAAACCTCGCCCTGCCCCTTGCGCATGGGGCAAGGGCGAGCAAAAGCGGGTGCGCCTGCGCCGGCCGGGGTGGAACGTTTCCGATCCTTTCGGGTAAGAGGCATGATAGCCTGAACGAACAAGGGATTGATCGACGCATGCCCCTGATGACGCGGCGCCGGGCGCTGGGCGGCATGGCCGCCACGCTGGCCCTGCCCCAAGTGGCGCATGCCGCCCGCGACACCCTGCGCGTGACCACCCGCAGCGGCGTGGTGCGTGGCCGCATGGCCGATGGCATGCGCGTGTTCACCGGGATCCCCTATGGCACCGCCGCCCGCTTTGCCGCGCCGCGCCCGGCCCGGCCCTGGCAAGGCGAATGGGATGCCACCCGCCCGGCGCGCGCCGCGCCGCAGCCGGCCGGAATGGACCCGCTGCCCGCCGTCCAGGCGGAAGATTGCCTTCAGCTCAACATCTGGGCGCCGGCGGCACCGGGGCGCTATCCAGTGATGGTCTTCGTGCACGGCGGCAGCAACGAAACCGGATGGAGCGGGTGGGAGGTGATCGCCGGCAACCGCTTTGCCGCGCATGGCGTGGTCTGCGTGACGCTGAACTATCGCCTGGGCGCGCTGGGCTTCATGGAACTGGGCCACCTGCTGGGCCGCGCCTATGCCGGCAGCGGCAACAATGGCCTGCGTGACCTGGTGCTGGGCCTGCGCTGGGTGCAGGACAATATCGCCGCGTTCGGCGGCAACCCGCGCGCGGTGACGCTGGCGGGCGAATCATCGGGCGCGCGCAATGTCTGCGCACTGCTCGGCACGCCGGCGGCCGACGGGCTCTATGCCCGCGCCATGGTGTTCAGCGGCGGGGCGCAGACCGTGCATATTCCTGCCACCGCCGCGATCTTTGCCAATGCCGTGGTGGCGCGGCTGGGCGGGGTGGAGCGGTTGCTGGTGGCGCCTTTTCCCGCGCTGGTCGAAGCGCAAGTCGCCGCGCGCAAGGGCTGGCCACAGGGCCTGCCATTCCGGCCGACGGTCGATGGCGCATTCCTGCCCCAGGCGCCGCTGGCCCGCGTGATCGAGGGGCGCGCGCCACGCGTGCCGCTGCTGACCGGATCGAATGCCAACGAAAGCCGCCTGTTCCTGAACGAGGTGCAGGCCAGCCGGCCGATCTGGTCGCAAAGCGTATCGACCGAGCCGATGCCGCGGATGACCGCGCTCAACCGCGCCTATGCCCGCGCCTTTCCCGAATGGACCGACGCCCAGCGCCACTGGCGCCTGCTGACGGCCGAGGAATATGGCATGCCCACGCTGCGCCTGGCCGAGGCCCATGCCGCACGCGGCGCGCCGGTGTGGCGCTATCGCCTGGCCTGGCCGGCGCCGGGCGGCCCCTACAAGGGACACAGCCCCCACGTGCTCGACCTGCCGCTGACGTTTGACCACGTGACACTGCCATCGATGGCGCAGATGTTCGGCCTTTCGGCGGCGGACCAGCCGATTGCCGAAGCCTGGCACGAGGCGATGGTGGCCTTTGTCAAAGGTGGCGCGCCCGGGTCATCAGGCATGCCGGCCTGGCCGCGCTTTGACGCCACCACCCGCGCCACCATGGTGTTCGACCGCGTCAGCACCGTCGAGAACGATCCCGACGGCGCCGAACGCCTATTGTGGCAACAGACGCCGATCGAGCCGGTCAGCGGGGCAAGGCGCCGCTGAACCCACCGACCCCGGCGATCGCCAGCACCGCGCGATCGGGCAGCGCCGGCTGGGCAAAGGCCAGGCGCAGATAGCGTGCCTGGACCGGGGCGGCAAAACCGATGCGCTGCGTCGCCAGGGCATAGGCGATATTGGAAAACTCGCCCTCGCCCTGGGCCTGCCAGGCCTGCCCGTCCAGGCTGGTCTCTACACGATAGCCGCGCGGCGGCGTGGCATCGGGTGCCAGGTGGCGCGGCGGGGTCAGGCTGAAACCGCCCAGCGTGACGGCACGGCCGATATCGAGCGTGACCGTGGCCGGGTGGCCGGCGGTGGGCACCGGCTGAGTCCACAGCGTTTCGACCTCGCCATCGAGCAGCGCCTGCGCGCCCGGCGCGCTGGCATCGACCACGCGCCAGCCCAGCGTGCTGAGCACATCGCTGCTGCGCGGCGCAGGCGCGGCCACCGGCACCGGCGCCACGCTTTTGAACAGGGCAAACTCGCGGATGGCGGGGCACGCCGGGGCATCGAGGATCACCAGGCGCACGCGGCGGGGCGCAATCGGCGCGGGCAGGCGCACCACGCGTTGCGCGCCGATGCATTCCTTTTCCGCCAGCCGCTGCCACTGCCCGCCGATTTCGGCCTCGATGGCAAAGCGGGTGACGCGCACGCCGAGCGGCAGGTATTCGGCCACGCGCACCACATCGAACCGCGTCCCCGGCGCCAGATCGAGCGTGAGCGTGGGGGTGTGCACGGCATCGGGCGTGGACCAATAGGTTTCGGCCCGGCCATCGAGCACCGCGGCCGGGGCAAAGCGGGGACCGCGCACCGCGCTGGCATGGGCTACCGCGCCCTTGGCCAGATCGCGGGCAAAGGTGGCGCGCATGGCATCGCCGAAAGAGGCGAGCACTGCCACGTCATGATCGGCCAGACGCCCGCGCTGATCGGGCGGCAGGTTGAGGTTGAGATTGGTGCCGCGTCCCACGGATTCGTCGAACAGGCGCACCAGGCGCTCGGGGCTTTTCACCTTGGTGTCTTCATCGGGGTGATAGAACCAGCCGGGGCGGATCGACACATCGGTTTCGGCCGGCCACCAGATTTCGCCGCCACGCAGGCCGGAATTGCCGACATCCTGTTCATAGGGCTTGTTGGGCATCGTCGGCCAGCAGGGATCGCCGGCCACGCCATCTTCATTGCCCACCCAGCGGATATCGGCGCCGAGCGGATCGAACGTGCAGGCATCGGGCTGCATCTGGTGAACCAGAGCGATGATCGAGGGCCAGTTGTAATAGCGCGGGGCATCGATGTGCCGGGTTTCGCGGGCGCCGCCGTAATAGCCATCGCCGCCATTGGCGCCGTCGAACCACACCTCGAACAGCTTGCCATAGCGGGTGCACAGCTCGGTCAGTTGCGCGCGATAGTAATCGACATAGGCGGGCCGGCCATATTCGGGATGATTACGGTCCCACGGCGACAGATAGAGGCCATAGGACAGGCCATGGCGGCGCGCCGCCTCGCCCATTTCGGCAACGATATCGCCCTTGCCGCCCTTGTAGTGGCTGTTGCGGATCGAATGCTCGGTCAGCTGCGTCTGCCACAGGCAGAAGCCATCGTGGTGCTTGGCGGTAAGGATCACCCCGGTCATCCCGGCAGACTTGGCGGCCAGCACGATCTGGTCGGCACTGAAATCGGTGGGGTTGAACCATTCCGGCTTTTCATCGCCATAGCCCCATTCCTTGCCGGTGAAGGTGTTCATGGAGAAATGGACGAAGGCATACATGCCGCGCTGGTGCCACTTCCACTGGCGCGGCGACGGCGTGGCGCCCCAGGGTGCGGGTGCCGTGGCCGCCGGGGTGGCAGCCAGAGCCGGCGCAGCGGCCAGCGTGGGGGCAACCGCGCCCGCGGCAGCAGAGCGCGACAGGAAGCGACGGCGGGACAGGTCCATGGGCAATCCTTGGGGAAAGGCGCGGCGCACGCGGCGCCGCGCGAAAGGTCAGAGCGGGTTGGCCAGCACCGCCGGCAGGCGATCGGCCAGGCCCACGATCATTTCGCCGAACAGGCCATTGGCCCAGGCAAACCAGCTGCGGGTGAACTGGGCCGGATTGTTGCAATCGACCGCCTCGTGCATGAAGCCGGTGCCGGCGTCAGTATCGCGCAGCTGGCGCAGCAGCGGTGCGATCACCGCCGGATCGCTGGACGACATGGCACGCACGATCAGGCTCATCGGCCAGACCTGACCCAGGCCGACATGCGGGCCGCCGATCCCCTCGATCGCCGAACCCTTGAAGAAATAGGGATTGGCATCCGACCAGCACGCCGCCGCCGTGGCCTGCCACAGCGGATCATCGGCGGTGACACAGCCGGTATAGGCCAGGCCGAGCAGCGAGGGCACGTTGGCATCGTCCATGAACACCGCGTTGCCAAAGCCATCGACTTCATAGGCCCAGACCTGCCGCCCGTCGGGCAGGCGCATGGTGCCCCACTTGGCCAGCGCGGCGGCCACTTCATCGGCCAGCGCGCGCGCATCGGCCGCGAGCGCGGCATTGCCCGCCGCGCCTTCGGCCACCAGCGCCATTTCGCGCAGGGTGGTGACGGCAAAGTGGTTGGACGGGATCAGGAACGGATAGAGGCAGGCATCGTCAGACGGGCGGAAGCCGCTGTGGATCAGCCCGACCGGCCGCGTGGGCGCGCCATAGCCATCGAGGCCGAGCGTTTCGGTGGGCCGATCGCTGGTGCGGCGGAAGCTGTAGGGGCCGCGCCCGTCCTTGCGCTGCTGTTCACGGAACGTGCGCACGATCGCCTGCTGCGCCGAAACCCAGATGTTGTCGAACGGGGCCGTATCGCCGCTGGCCTGCCAGTAGCGATAGGCGAGGCGCATCGGCCAGCACAGCGAATCGACCTCCCACTTGCGTTCGGCCACGCCGGTTTTCATCTGCGTCTGGTCTTCCAGGGCCCAGGGCAGGTTGGTCTTGGCCGTGGCATCGCGCATGAACGCATTGGCATAGGGATCGAGCAGGACCGAACGCGCCTGGCGGGCAATGGCACCGCGAAACAGCGTGGCCAGGTGCGCGTCCTTGCGCACGAGGTGGATGTAGGACAGCAGCTGCGCGCTGCTGTCGCGCAGCCACATGCACGGAATATCGCCAGTGATGACAAAGGCATCGACCCGGCCATCGACCAGGCCCAGTTCCACCGTGGTATCGAGCGTGTTGGGATAGCAGGCGGCGAACATCGCGCGCAGCTTGGGATCGGCGATCATCGCCGAAACGCGCGTGATCTCTTCCTCCACCGCCGGGCTGGTGAAGCGGCGCTGCACCTTGGGCGGGCGCGCGGCAAAGCCCAGCGGGGCCGGTGCCGTGCCCGGGGCTGCGGCAGCAGGCGCCTGGGCGGCGGGGGTGGGCGGCGCGGCGATCGGCGGAATGGCCTGCGCCGCGACGGCGCCGCGCGCCGGCTGGCTGGCCACGAAGCCGGCCGTGGCCAGCGCCGCCGCACCCTTGACCAGCGAGCGGCGATCCAGCGCTGCGGCATGGGGGGTGGTGGCTTTGGTCACTTCGGCATCTCCTGCGCTTGGCCGGCCAGGGTGAATTCCACCCAGGTGCCCGGCCCGTCTCCCGGCTGGCCATCGCCGATCCACGCCTTGTACGTGCCGGGAAGAACCCGGCGGGTGCCCCGGCGGTCCACCACCGACAGGCTGCGCGGATCGAGCGTCAGCGTCACCGTCTGCATCTTGCCCGGTGCCAGGTTAACACGGGCGAAACCGGCCAACTGGTGTTGCAGCACGGGTTCGGTCAGCACCACCTCGTGCGCGGGAATCGGCGGCACGACATAGGCCTGCACCACGTCTTCGCCCGCGCGGTTGCCCTGGTTGGCAAGGCGCACCGAGAGGGTGACCGGGCTCTTCGTATCGGCCGCCTTCACGGCCGGGTTAGCATAGGCAAAGCGGGTGTAGGACAGGCCATGGCCAAAGCCCCACAGCGGCTTGCCGGTGAAAAAGCGATAGGTCCGCTCTTTCATGCCATAGTCGACGAAAGCGGGCAGATCGGTGGTATGGCGATAGAACGTGACCGGCAGCCGCCCCGAAGGATTGCTGGCGCCCGACAGGATATCAGCGAGCGCGGTGCCGCCGGCTTGCCCCGGATACCACGCCACCAGCACGGCATCGGCAAGGGTTTCATCCATGGCGATGGCACTGCCGGTGGCCAGTACGGCGACCACTGGCTTGCCCGTGGCGCGCAAGTTTGCCAGCAGCCTCGCCTGCGGCTCGGGCAGTTCGATCTCTGACCGATCGCCGCCAACAAAGCCGGGCACCTGCACCTGCAGCGCCTCTCCCTCAAGATCGGGGGACAGGCCCAGCACGGCCACGATCACGTCAGCATCCTTGGCCACGGCCAGGGCCTTGGCCTCTTCCGCGCCGGCAGGCGGCACCCACATCAGGCGCAGGCCTTCATCGTCGCCATAGTGTTCCAGCTCCAGCCGGATCGGCTGCGGCGTGCCATCGCTGGTCAGCGCAAATTCCACGCGCGCCTTGCCCAGCGGGCCGGCGTGCAGTTGCTTGCCGCCCACCCACAGCGCCACGTCATCGTGGCGGTGGCAATCCTTCCAGCATTGCGGCGCATCGATCGCCAGGCGCCAGGCACCCGGCCCCGGCGGGACCAGCATGCCTTGCCAGCGCGCGCTGAACCGCGCCGGATCGAGGCCGGCCGGCGCGGCGCGGGTGAGGTTGAAATCGATGCGGCGATCCTGGCGGGCGAGCACCAGCTTGCCGGCAGCATCGCGGTATTCGGCCGCCAGCCCCGGCTTGCCATCGGCAGCAAGCGCGGTTTCGGGCAGCACCACTGGCGCGCCTTCGGCCAGGACCGAGCCTTGCGCATAGACCACGTGATCGGCGCCAAAGCGCGCGCGTAGCCCTTCCAGCGGGGTGACAGGTGCGGCGGCGGTGCCATGGTAATTGGCCTCGAGCACGCCCAGGTCATCGGCATTGGCGCCGATCACCGCCAGTTTCACCCCCGGTTTCAGCGGCAGGACGCCGCCGTTGTTCTGCACCAGGACCATGGCCTTGCGCGCCGCTTCCAGGGCCAGGGCGCGGTGATCGGCCGTATCGACCTGATCGGGCTTGATCGCGCGCCAGGGATCGGGCTGGTTGAAAGCAATGCCCAGCCGTGCGCGCGCGCTGAGCGAACGCACCAGCGCGCGGTCGACCTCGGCCTCGCTCACCAGGCCGCGCCGCACTGCGTCGGGCAGGGCGGAATAGGCCGTGCCGCAGTTGAAATCGGTGCCGCCCCGGATCGCTGCTGCCGATGCCTCTGCCGCGTCATAGGCATGGTGGTGGAACTGCCAGATATTGCCGATGGCATCGCAATCCGACACGATGAAACCGGTAAAGCCCCAGTCCTTGCGCACGCGCTGATTGAGCAGCGCATCGTTGGCGCAGGCCGGCATGCCGGCAAGGGAATTGTAGGCACACATCAGCGACAACGCATGACCCTGGGTTACGGCCATGCGGAATTGCGGCAGATAGGTCCATTCCAGGTCTTGAGGGGAAGGATCGACATCGAAACTGTCGCGTCCGGCTTCCGGCCCGGAATGGACTGCCAGGTGCTTGGCCGTGGCGATGACGCGTGGATGCGCGAGGTCTGGACCTTGCAAACCATGGATGAAGCCCACCGCCAGGCTGCCGGTCAGCAGCGGGTCTTCACCATAGGTTTCCTGGCCCCGGCCCCAGCGCGGATCGCGGAAGATATTGATATTGGGCGACCAGATGGTGAGGCCCTGGTAAATGCGGCGATCGGCGCTGGCCGGCTGGGCATTGAACCGCGCCCGTGCCTCGGTCGAAACCACCGTGCCCACCCGCTCCATCAGCGCCGGATCCCAGGTGGCGGCAAGGCCAATCGCCTGGGGAAACACCGTGGCCACGCCATTGCGCGCCAGGCCGTGCAGCCCTTCGTTCCACCAGTCATAGGCCGGCAGTCCCAGGCCCGGATCGGCCGGCGCCGTATTTTGCAACTGGGCAGCCTTGCGTTTCAGGCTCACGCCCTTGAGCGCCGTGGCGATTTGCTGCTCCACCGGGTCGGCATGGGCCAGCGGCGCAGCGAGAGCCAGCGCGATGACCGACGCCAGGGCAGAGGAAACGGGCAACGAACGCATCAGTGGCTCCCGGCCAGGGTACGCAGCACCAGCGCGCGGCGCAGGGCGGCCACCGGCGCAGGGCCGGTGATGGTAAGGGTGCGGCTTTCCCCGGGCAGCAGGTCAAAGCCGTTGTCATCGGCGGCGGCATCCAGCGTGCCGAAATCGAGCATGACGGCGCGCGCCAGGTTGCGCGCGGAAACCGTCACCTGGCGCCCATGCCAGGCCAGCGACAGGCCCGGATCGGGATAAGCCATGGCCTTGGGCACGGCGCGCTCCACGATCTGGCGCGCGACCGGCTGGCCAGCGACCAGCAGTTCGGCCACGGCATAGGCCGCGCCCGGCGCCGCGCTGCCAAAGACCGTGGCATCGGGCACCTCTGCCGCTTGGGTCACGCCATTGGCGGCCAGTTGCACATCGCCCTGCGCGGTGCCCAGCGTGGTGCCGTCCATGGCGCGGCCGGTCAGGCGCCAGTGCGCCGCGAGCGGGGTTTGCGCGTCAGAGACCAGCGCCACCCGCGTCGCCGCGCCCTTGTGCTCGGCCACCACGGTCTGCGGGGCAAAGAACCGCCGCGCGGCATAGTGCAGCAGCTTCCACCGCCCGGCGTAATCGATGCTCGACCACGAAATCGCCGGCCAGACGTCGTTCAACTGCCAATAGAGCGACCCCATGGTGACCGGAGCGCAGGCACGATGGTGGCGCGCGGCCATGTCGATCGCCTGCATCTGGTTGACCTGGGTAAGGTAATCGAAATCCGCCAGCCGCGCCGGGCCGCTGCCCTGCGGCGCGCGCAGCCGCGCATCGAGATAGAATTGCAGTCGGCTGTTGCCTTCGCCCGCCAGGAACTTCTGGTGCGCCTTCATCACTGCGCTTTGCGGGTCTGACACGTTCGGCCCGGCAAAACCGGCGATCGTGGCCATGACCGGCATCGCCTGGAAACCATATTCCGACATGAAGCGCGGGCAGCTGTCGAGGTAGTTTTCCACCGGCTTGGAGCCCGACCAGACATCCCAGAAATGGCGATCGCCGGCGGCATCGGTATCGACCGGGCCTTCATAATCGGTCGAAGGCGAGCCCGGCCAATAGGGGGTCTGCGGGCTATGCGCGGCCACGGCATCGCGCAGCACGCGGTCGAACAGCACGGTCATCGCCGTGGCAATGCGCTCCTGCTCGTCAGGGCCGACTGCCTTCTTGAAATCCTTGCGGTCAGACCAGTTGGCCCAGCCCGACAGCACTTCGTTGCCGCCGGTCCACACCACGATCGAAGGATGGCTGCCTAGCCGCGTGAGTTGATCGTCTGCCTCGGCGGCAACACTGGCACGATAGGCCGGATCGGGTGGCGGCACGGCGCCGCCGAACATGAAATCCTGCCAGATCATCAGGCCCATGCGATCGGCTGCGGCATAGAACGCATCGTCGAGATAAGTGCCGCCGCCCCACACCCGGATCATGTTCATGTTGGCCGCCTTGGCATCGGCGAGCATGTGTTCCATCGTTGCGGCGGTGACGCGCGAGGGGAAGCTGTCGAACGGGATCAGGTTGGCGCCCTTGGCAAAGACCGGCACGCCGTTGATCTTGAAGCCGAACGCGCCATTGCCACGGATCAGTTCGACCGTGCGCAGGCCCACCGTGCGCTGCGCGGCCTGCCCCTGCCCGGCCCCATCGATGATGCGCGCCGATACCTGATAGAGCGGCTGTGCGCCCATGCCCACCGGCCACCAGCGCTGCGGCGCGGCGATGGTCAGGGGCACGGTGATGGTGTTGCTGCCGGGATCGACCGACACGCTGCGCGTGACCGGCGGCAGCGCCGTGCCATCGGGCGCGGTCACCGCCAGTTCGACGGTGAGCGGCGCGGTGGCATCGGCCTCTACCGCCAGGCGCGCGGTCAGCCGCGCCTGCGCGCTGCCCACGGCATCCTGCTGCACATCCATCGCGCCGATCCGCGCGCCGTCCCAGCCTTCCAGCCGCACGCCGTGCCACAGCCCGATGTTGACGATGCGCGGGCCCCAGTCCCAGCCATACTGGTACTTGGGCTTGCGGATATAGGCAGAGGTCTGCACGCCCTTGGGCTCGTCACCAAAGGCGGAATCGTATTCGGCCGGCAGCGGATGCGCTTGCTTGAGCACCATCGGCTGCAAAGCCCGGATGGGCGAGGCAAAGCGCACCAGGATTTCATTGGCGCCGGCATGGAGCAGCGCGCGCACTGGCACGCGCCAGGTGCGGTGGGCATTGTCGGCCGTGAGCACGTCATGCCCGTTGACGCTGACCGTGGCGAAGGTGTCGATCCCGTCGAACACCAGATCGAGATGGCCGTGGGCGAGCATCGCCGGCGTCACATTCAGCGTGCGGCGCATGTCCCAACCGGCCAGGCCCGCCCACTGGATCGCGCCTTCGTTGGTGCCGATGAACGGATCGGGCACGCGGTGCTGTTCAACCAGGGCCTGTTGCACGGTGCCGGGCACGGGCACGCCAAACCACTGCGCTTCGCGGGGATGGGCTTTTGCCGCACCGTCGTCAGGAGCGATGCGCGCCTGCCAGCCGGTATCGAGCGACTGGCTTTCCGGCGCGGCCAGCGCGGCTGGCGCCACCCCGGCCAGCGCCAGGGCAGCCAGCGTGACCAGCCGCCTCACTTGGCGCCCCCGCGCGGGGTTTCATGCCACTGCACCTGCTCCACCGTGTAGAACGGCCCGGCCGGCGAAGCGGTGAACTGGAAGCAGACGTCGCTTTCATCCGCCAGGCCCAGCTGCGGCAGATTGGCGTCGAGCGCAAACTGCTGCGGCGCCTTGGCCGGATCGGGCAGCGGCCAGGTGGCCAGCACCCGCGCGCCGGGCATGGGATCGTGTTCCTTCTGCTGATCGTTTGCCGCCTTTTCCGCCGCGCGGCAGCCGGCCGACACCACCAGTTCGCCAAACGGACTGGTGGCATAGCGCGCGATTACCGCGTGCTGATCGTGCGCCAGGCCATAGTTGCGCGGCAGGCGCGCCACCTTGACGGTGATCGCCTTGGCATGGGCCAGCGGCGCATGGTCATCGGCCACGCAGGCATCAAAGATATTGACGTTGAACGCCGGCCCATTGGCCGTGGCATCGGCATTCAGCGGAACACGCAGCCCCAGCGCGCCGCGCGGGCAGGCCGACAGCGCGCTGTTGGCCGTGGTCAGCAGCGTATCGCGCGTGGCATCGAACCGGCGCGGGGCAGACAGCGCGGCGCCATCGGCGGCAAAATCGGCGGCCATGATCACCGTGCCCGGCGCCACGGCGAGCGGCGCGGCATAGGCGCGCGCGCGGGCCGTGGGCGCCTTTCCATCCAGCGTGTAACGGATCGTGCCATAGGGGGCCTGGGTGGCAAGGGCCACGGTCAGGCGCTTGGCATCGAGCGCGGCACTGCGCGTGCCGGCGATCTTGAAATCGACCGCCAGGGCGCTGTCGGCCACTTCCAGCCCGGCCTCGCGCCAGCGGCGCATCTGCGGATCGAGCCGGGCGAGGAAGCCGGGATAATCCTTGGCCTGAGCCGGATTGCTCCACACGCTTTCCGCCAGCGCGCCGATGCGCGGAAAAATCTTGTGCTGCATCTGCCAGGGCGTGACGATGTATTCCGACCAGGCATTGGCCTGCGCGCCCAACACATGGGCGGCCTTTTGCGCATCGATCCCCTTGGGCATGGGATCATAGTGATAGACCGCCTCCAGCGTCTGGATCGCGATGCGGCCCGGAGGCGCGTCACCGCGATCGGACTGGAGATTGTCGAGATAGAGATTGGGCGCCGGGCTGAGTACGACATCGTGCCCGGCATTGGCCGCATCGACCGCGCCGGCCTCGCCCCGCCAGCTCATCACCGAGGCCGAAGGCGGCAGGCCTCCTTCGAGGATCTCGTCCCAGCCGATCAGGCGGCGGCCATGCTGCGCCAGATAGCTGCCGAGCTGATCGATCATCCAGCTTTGCAGGCCGTTCTCGGTCTTGATGCCCAGGGCGCGCATCTGCGCCTGCACCTGCGGCGCGCGCTCCCACTGGTCCTTGACCGCCTCGTCACCGCCGAGGTGGATGAACGTGGACGGAAACACCGCCATCAGTTCATCGAGCACGTCCTTGACGAAAGCCATGCCCTGCGGGCCGGGGTTGAACAGATAGGGATTGACGCCCCAGTCTCCCGAGACCGGCGGCGTGCCACCCAGAACGCCAAGTTCGGGATAGGCCGCGACCAACGCCTGGGCATGGCCGGGCAAGTCGATTTCGGGCACCACGGTGATGCCGCGCGCGGCGGCATAGGCCACCAGATCGCGCAGTTCCGCCTGGGTATAGAACCCGCCACTGCGCGCACCCTTGTCGGCATCGGGCCCCTGCCCGGTATCAGGCTGGGTGCGCCAGGCGCCCACTTGCGTCAGGCGCGGATACTTCTTCACTTCAAAGCGCCAGCCCTGGTCGTCGGTCAAATGCAGGTGCAGCACGTTGAGCTTGACCGCCACCATGCCGTCGATCACCGCGCGGATGGATGCGATCGGCTGGAAATGGCGCGCCGTGTCGATCATCAGCCCGCGCCAGGCAAAGCGCGGTGCATCGGTCACGGCCAGAGCCGGCACGCGCACCGCAGCGCCGCCCTTGCCCGGCACGCCGGCGAGTTGTTCCAGGCTCATCGCGCCATAGAGCAGGCCATGATCGCCCGAGGCGGTAATCACCGCTCCGCTGGCCGAGACGGCCAGGGCATAGGCCTCGTCACCCGCCTTGCCGCCACGCACGAAGCGCACTGTGCCCTTGTCCCCTTCGACCACGCGCAGCGACAGGCCATGCTGCGCAGAAAGACGCGCGGCGAGCAGGGTGGCGGCCGCCTTGGCCGCAGTATCGCCCGGCGGCACGGCCAGCGTAGCGCCATTGGCGAGCACGAGCGCGCCCTTGCCCGGCACCACCTGGGCTGGCCAGGGCACCAGCGGCAGGGCGGAGGGACCGTGGCTGGGCGCGGCGAGGGCAACGGGCGAAACTGCCAGCGCCAGGCCCACGGCCAGCGCCGCCATTCCAGCGCGGGCGCGCGATCCCCGCCCGTTCGATCCTGCCACCATCATGCCTGATTCCCTCGCGCCTGCTTGTCTCTACCCTTGGGCAGAGAGGTAACCAAAATATATCCAATGCGACAACAGGTATTGTGCCCGCCGTAACAAAAAATCGTCAGGCGCCAAGCCGGAGCTTACACGC
Source organism: Novosphingobium capsulatum NBRC 12533 (assembly GCF_001598375.1). GTDB lineage: Bacteria > Pseudomonadota > Alphaproteobacteria > Sphingomonadales > Sphingomonadaceae > Novosphingobium > Novosphingobium capsulatum. The sequence continues at coordinate 27,777 of NZ_BCYV01000016.1, read as the reverse complement.
CTACGCTCCAACCGGCGCGCAAGCGTTGCCCGAACGACATTACCAATGTAAATCCTTTCGGACGTTACGCCGCAAGCCAGGATACCGCCATGCCGCCAGCCGACAATGCCCTGCCGCGCGCCGCCACGCTGGCATCGCGCCGCGCCTTGCTGAAAGGGGCGGCGGGCTGGGCCATGGCAATGCGGCTGGGCTGGGGCGGCAGCGCGATGGCCCTGCCCCTCGCGCAGAGCGGCGCCGCCCTGCTGATCCCGCCCACGCAGATGCTGCCCGGCGGGCTGCGCATGCCAGCCCCCCTGCCCGGGGCCGCGCCGCGCCTTCCGGCAACAGAGCCGGGGCGCCAGTCGCTCGACCAGGGATGGCTGTTTCACGAAGGCGACATTCCTTTTCCCGTACCCGCCGATCACAATGCCACCTATCTGTCGGTCAAGGCGGGCAACGCCGGTGGGCCGGCCGCGCTCGATTTCGACGCGTCAGACTGGCAGGCGGTCACGCTGCCGCACGATTGGGCCAGCGCGCAGGGCTTCGATCCCGCTGCCAATGTCTCGCAAGGCTATCGCCCGCGCGGGATCGGCTGGTATCGCCGCCTGATCCGGCTCGATCCGGCAGTGGAAGGCCAGAAGATCGAGCTGCGCTTTGATGGCATCGCCAGCCACGCCACGGTATGGGTCAATGGCAGCGAGGTGGCACACTCTTGGTCGGGCTATACCGGGGTGACGATCGATCTGACGCCCTTTGCCCGCTATGGCGACGATCTCAACTGGATCGCGGTGCGCGCCGATGCCACCGTGCGCGAGGGCTGGTGGTATGAAGGCGCGGGGATCTATCGCCACGCCTGGTTGGTGACCCGCCCGCCGCTGCACATTGCCGAACAGGGCGTGCATGGCCACCCGGTGCGCCAGGCCGATGGCCGTTGGACGGTGCCCGTCAGCGTGACACTGGGCAATATCGCCGATGCACCGGCCAGTGCCGTGGTGCGCGCCAGTGTGCGCGATGCCGCAGGGCGGACGCTGTGCCAGGGCAGCGCCACGGCGCAGGTGGACGCGCTGGACCGGGGCACGGCGCAGATCACGCTGCGGCCTGATGGCGCAGTGGCGCTCTGGTCTCCCGATGATCCGGTGCTGCACGATCTGCTGGTGGAAGTGGAGCGCGATGGCGTGGTGATCGACCGCCGCAGCGTGGCGATCGGTTTTCGCGCGGTGGTGTTCGATCCGGCGCGCGGCCTGCTGCTCAATGGCATCGCCACCAAGATCAAGGGCGTGTGCCTGCACCAGGACCATGCCGGGGTGGGCGTGGCCGTGCCCGATGCCTTGGTGCTGTGGCGGTTGCAGCGCCTCAAGCAGCTGGGCTGCAACGCCATTCGCATGACGCATGGCGCCTGCGCGCCCGAAGTGATGGACTGGTGCGACCGGCTGGGCTTTCTGGTCATGGCCGAAAACCGCCTGTTCAACCCCGCGCCCGATTATCTGGCGCAACTGGAATGGCTTGTGCGGCGCGACCGTAACCATCCATGCGTGTTCGCCTGGTCGGTGTTCAACGAAGAGCCGATGCAGGGCACCCATGCCGGCAAGGAAATGGTGCGCCGCCTGCGCGCCGCCGTGCGCCGGCTCGACCCGGACCGCCCAGTAACCGCGGCGATGAGCGGCGGCTTCTTCAATCCCGAAAACGTCGGCCAGGCGGTCGATCTCATGGGCTTCAACTATTACCAGGGCGATTACGATCGCTATCACGCGCTGCATCCCGACCAGCCGATGCTGAGCAGCGAGGACACCAGCGCCTATGGCACGCGCGGTGCCTTTGCCAGCGATCCGCAGGCCCACGTGATCACCGCGCTGGACAAGGAAGCCGCTGGCTGGGGCGCCACCCACCGCCAATCGTGGCAGGCAATCACGGCGCGGCCCTTCGTGGCCGGCGGCTTTGTCTGGACCGGGCTGGATTACCATGGCGAGCCCACGCCCTATGCCTGGCCCAGCGTCGGCAGCTTTTTTGGCATCATGGACCTGTGCGGCTTTCCCAAGACCGCGTTCGGCATCCGCCAGGCGCAATGGCTGGACAGCGCGCCGATGGTGTGGATCGATCCGCACTGGACCTGGCCCGGCCGCGAAGGCCAGCCGATCGAGATGCTGGCGATCACCAATGCGCCGGCGCTGGAAGTGCGGCTGAACGGACGCACCGTCGCCCGCATTGCCCAGGCCGATCGCATCATGGGGCACACGCTGCACATCCCCTATGCCCCCGGCCGGCTGGAAGCCCTGGCGATCGACGGCGGCAAGGTGGTGGCCCGCATGGTGCACGAGACCGCTGGCCCGGCCAAGGCGCTGCGGCTGACCCCAGTGCGTACTGCGCTGGGCAGCGAGAGCGATGATGCCATGGCCATCACCATCGATGCCATCGATGCGCATGGCCGCCATGTGCCGGTGGCGCAGGACATGGTGCACCTCTCCGTGCGCGGCGGCGCGATCATCGGGCTGGGCAATGGCGATCCTAATAGCCATGAAAGCGAGAAAGGCAGCGCGCGCAGCCTGTTCAATGGCCTGGCCCAGGCGATCGTGCAGGGGGACGCGGGCCTTACTGCTCTGGTGCTGGAAGCGCGCGCGCCCGGCTTGGCCCCGGCCCGGCTGGTGGTAGGTCGCGAGGGCAGAAGTGCCGCACCAACGGTGGCGGCCGAAGCGCCACGGCAACGCCTGGATCGCTGGCTGCGCTCCCCCGCCCTGCCCGCGCGGCCCGACCCGCGCCGGGCCCCCGCGGCTGGCGACAACAATTCATGGGACAGCGTGGGCAGCAGCGAGGCGGCCACCACGGCGGCCGGCAGCGGCGAGCAGTGGCATCTCTATCGCGCCACGCTCACCCCGTGGCGAGCGTTGGCGGCGCGCGGCGGCAGCCTGCGTTTTGCCAGCCTGGCCGGCACGGCCGAGATATGGCTGGACGGCGTGCTGCTGGGCCGCAAGACCAGCCCGGCGCCCGCCCCCCTCACCCTGGCGCTGCCCGCTGGTGCCGGCCCGCGCGAACTGGTGGTGATCGTGGCCGCGCGCGACGTGAGCGTGTCAGGAATTGCCGGGCCGGTGGACCTGACTCCCTGAAATTTCAATTCCTTTTCAATACCATTTCAGCTTGTGGCGGCAACGAAGGCGGCCACGCGCGACACATCGGTCTGGCGCCCACGCCCGGCCTGGAAGCCAAGGTCGATCAACCGCGCATCGACGCAGGCCTTGGGCACCGGGCTGCGGCACGAGGCGTGGAATTCGTGCACGCCGGCCGCGCGCAAGGCGGCCACGGCGGCCGGTTCCAGGCCACCGCCTGCCATGATCGTGATGCGCCCGCTGGCCGCTTTCACCAGCGCGGCAAAGCGCGCCACGCCATCACCCGCGCGCACCGCGCCGGCCGAAGTCAGGATGCGGTCAAAGCCCAGTTCCACCGCGACTTCCAGGCCGGCGAACGGATCGTCGAGCAGATCGAACACGCGGTGCAGCGTAAGCGACAGCGGCCGCCCGCGTGCCTCGCCCAGCGCGCGGGCATGGTCGACCCATTCGGCCAGCGCCCCGCGATCCAGCCCCTGCCGCCCGCCGCAACCGATCACCGCACCGGCAAGGCCAGCCTTGGCAAATTCGGCCAGATCGGCCTGCACCAGCGCACAATCACGGGCGTTGTAGGCAAAATCACCAGGGCGCGGGCGCGACAGGGCATGGACCGGCAAGGGCTGGCGCGCTGCAAGATCGAGCAGGGACGATGGCGGCGTCAGCCCACCCAGGTCCAGCGCCACGCACAGTTCCAGCCGATCCGCGCCACCGGCCAGCGCCGCAGCCATGCCGGCACCGTCTTCCACGCACACTTCAAGCATCGCGGCCGGCCTTCTTCATGGGCTGATCGGCATTCATTGGCCTGCTCCTTTTGCGGTCCACCGCACCAGCGAATCACCTTTGCGCGATGTGGCTTTGTTTTGGTCCCTACCAAACCCGTGTAAATTTTTTTGGGACTGCGGCCAATATGCCGCACCCCTCTACCCGCAAAAAGACCGGAAAACGGCGGATTTCGTATATTTTTTCACATTGTTTCATTCTGTTGGCAGATGTGTCAGGCCAAGTTTTGGTGGACAGCCGGTTTCATTTAAGTGACATATTGCGTGGCGGTTGGACTTAGATTGGTTACAGACCACATCCGGGAAACAGCCGCGAGGGGTAAGCAACACCGTTTCAGGGTTCAACACATTCGTGCCCGGGATACGGGCGGGATTGAGGGTTAAAACATGTCATTCTTCCGTGCAGCATTGCTGGCAAGCACCTTTGCCACGATCGTGTCGTCGCCGGCCATCGCGCAGGATGCCCAGGCCACAGCGCCCAACAGCGCCGCCGCCGATTCCGCCGACAAGGGCAGCGATCCGGGCCAGGCGATTGTCGTGTCGGGCATTCGCGCCTCGCTCAAGAACGCGATCGACGTGAAGCGCAGCGCGATTGCGGTGATGGACGTGATCACCGCCGAAGGCGTGGGCAAGTTCCCCGATCGCAACGTGGCCGAATCGCTCTCGCACATTCCCGGCGTGTCGGTGGACCACCAGTTCGGCATCGGCGAACGCGTGTCGATCCAGGGCACCGATCCGGCGCTCAACCGCATCCTGATCGACGGGCACTCGATCGCCTCGGCCGACTGGGGCGGCAACCCCGGCGACGTGACCGGCCGCACGTTCAACTATTCGCTGCTCGCGCCCGAAGTGATTTCGCGCGTGGAAGTCTACAAGTCGCCCGAACCGTGGATCGATGAAGGCGCGCTGGGCGGCACCGTGCTGGTGCGCACGCGCAAGCCGCTCGACATGAAGGCGAATTCGCTGAACGGTTCGATCGGCGTGAACTACAACGATCGCTCCAAGATCGCCAACCCGCGCGGCTCGCTGCTTTACAGCTGGAAGAACAAGGACGAAACCTTCGGCATCATGGTGGCCGGCACCTATGACAAGGATTCGCTGGCCCGCGCCGGGATCGAATACTTCGGCTACTCCACCGGCAAGGACTTCCTGCAAAAGGACGCCAACGGCGACCTGCTGACCGACGGCAACGGCAACTACGTGCCGAAGAACTCGGCGCTCGCCATCAACGGCGGCACGACGCAGGACCTGGCCAATGCCCGTTATCCGGCCGGCATCAACCACGCCTATTTCAAGCAGACGCGCCAGCGCATCGGCGGCCAGTTTGCCGTGCAATATGCCCCCACCAGCGATTTCGAGCTGATCGCCACGGGCATGCACATCCAGGGCACCTACAACAACTTCTCGCAGTCAGAATTCATCTATCCGAACTACAACCCGGGCAACATTTCGGCAGTCACGCTGTCGAACGGCCTGATCAGCTCGGCAACGATGGCCAATGGCACCAGCACCCAGGCGGAGCTGGACATGAACTATCGCAAGACCAAGGTGACCAACGACAGCTATAACCTGGCGGGCACCTGGCATGTCAGCGATCGCTTCACCCTGTCGGGCAACGGCGGCTGGAGCAAGGCGACCGGCGGCACCAACCCCGAATACCTGATGTCGCTCTATTCGAACGGTGGCTACACCTTCGATTACACCGGCACGTCGACCAGCGTGAACTACAACACCGCGCCGACCGACGCGAGCCAGTGGGGTCGCTTCTCCACCTCGTCGCAGAAGCTGCCCGACGGCACCACCATCAACGGCTACCAGATCGGCGGCATCGCCCATTCGCGCCAGAAGGACGAAGAGTTCTACGCCCAGCTGGACGGCAAGTGGGAGGTGAGCGACGCGTTCTTCAAGGACGTGCGCATGGGCATCAAGGCCTCTACCCACCAGAACGCGCTGACCGTGACCGGCTCCAAGGTGTTCTACACCAACCCGATCTCGCTCACCGACTTCACCACCCACCTTACGCCTGGTGGCCTGTTCAACGGCCTCAACGACAATGGCAACGCCAACCAGTTCGCCACGCTGACCGAACAGGGCGTGGTCGATGCGCTCAACAACGGCCTCTATGTCGACACCGGGATCGACAAGGGCTCGACGTTCAGCGTGCGTGAAAAGGTTGCCAATGCCTATGTCCAGCTGGACTTCGGCAGCGGCCCGATCCACGGCTCGGGCGGGTATCGCATGGTCTATACCAGCGATCGGTCGAACTACTTCAACTCGACCGACAACGGCTCGACCTATACCCCGATCGTCAGCAACAAGGACTATCTCAAGTTCCTGCCCAGCCTGAACGTGTCGTGGGATATCAGCGATAATTTCAAGCTGCGCGGTGCCGTGGCCGAAGTGATCGCGCGTCCGCGCTATGCCCAGCTGGCCGGCGCATTCAGCCGCAATGACACCAACTTCACCGCGGCTGGTGGCAACCCGGATCTCAATCCCTATCAGTCGACCAACTACGAACTGTCGGCCGAATGGTATTTCCGTCCCGGCTCGCTGCTGTCGGTGGAATACTTCCGCCGCCAGATCAGCTCGTACATCGTGACCAAGACCGTGTCGCAGATGCTTACCCCGCTCGGTGGCACCACGCCGGTGGAATACCAGGTCACGCTGCCGGTCAACGCCACCAACGCCACGGTCAACGGCGTGTCGGTCGGCTTCCAGACGCCGATCTGGGGCGGCTTCGGCATCCTGACCAACTACACCTATGCCGATGCCAAGAGCGGCGTGGATAGCGACGGCAACGTGGTCAACCTGCCCTACCTTTCGAAGCACACGGTCAACGTGATCCCGTACTTCGAAAAGGACGGTTTCCAGGCCCGCATCAGCTGGAACTGGCGCAGCGACTACTTCACCGGGATCGGCCGTCTGAACTCGGTGGACAAGACCGCTGGCTATCACCAGCTCGACGCCTCGATCGGGTACAAGATCACCGAAAACCTGACGGTTCAGGCCAATGCCCAGAACCTGCTGGACTCCACTTACTACTCCTACAGCGGCACCAAGAACGCGCCGACCGCCTTCTACAAGAACGGTCGCGTGTTTGCCGCTACCCTGCAGTTCGCCTATTGAGCGGACACGGCAAACCCTATCGGCGCATGGCATGTTTCCTCCCTTGCCATGCGCCAACCGCAATGCCTGCCGGATGCACCGCTCCGGCAGGCGTTGTCATGTCCAGACGGCACCGCCCAGCCAGGAGCCAGCCATGATCGCACTTGCCCGCCGCAGTCTTCTTCGCGCCTCCTGCCACATGGCCCTGGCCGCCGCCGCCGGAACGCCAGCCCTGGCCGCCACGCGCCGCAGCCCTGGGCGCACCACGGCAGGACAGCCCGATCTGTTCATCGGCACGGGCGGCGATGGCCACACTTTCCCCGGCGCCAGCATGCCGTTCGGCATGGTGCAGGTGAGCCCGGATACCGACACCGCGCGCTGGGATACCTGTTCGGGCTATCACCACGGCGATCCCTCGCTGCTGGGCTTTTCGCACACCCATCTGTCGGGCACCGGCATTGGTGACATGCTCGACGTGCTGGTGCTGCCGGCACGCGGGCCGGTGCGGCTCGATCCCGGCCCGCTCGATCCGGCCAAGCAGAACCCGGCCGCGCCCGGCTATCGCCTGCGCTATACCCAGGAAGAAGCGCGGCCCGGCTATTACCGCGTGGCGCTGGAAAACGGCGTCACCAGCGAACTGACCGCCACCTTGCGCACCGGCGTGCAGCGCCATGCCTTTCCAGCGGGCGAAGGCCATGTGCTGATCGACCTGTCGCACCTGGTGCTCGACAGTTCCGACTATCCGCCGCTGATCGATGCCGCTGCGCTGGAATGGCTGCCCGATGGCACGCTGGTGGGCCGGCGCCGGGTGTGGCGCTGGGCCAAGGGGCGCGAGATCTTTTTCGCGATGCAGTTTTCGCGCGCGCCGTCACGCGTCGATTTCTATGGCGACGACAACGCCCCGGCCCCTGCCGCCGTGGCAGGCGCCACCCATGCCATCAGCGGCAAGCGGCTCAAGGCCGTGGCCTGGTTCCCCGATGCCGGCAGCGCGCCGATCGTGATCCGCACCGGCATTTCGGCGGTGGACGTGGCCGGCGCCCGCGCCAACCTGGCGGCCGAAGCGCCACATTTCGATTTCGACACCTATGCCCGCGCCGCCCAGGCCGCCTGGGATGGCGAACTGGCGCGCATCACGGTGCGCGGCGGCACCCCTGCGCAGCAGACCATCATGGCCACCGCGCAATACCACGCCGCGCTGGGCCCCACGCTGCTGAGCGATGTGGACGGGCGCACGATCGGGCTTGATCGCCAGGTCCGCACCCTGGCGAAAGGCGAGGCGGCCTATAGCGCCTATTCGCTGTGGGATACCTATCGCGCGTTCCACCCGTTGCAGACGCTGATCCGCCCCGATCACGCCGCGGTGATGATGGCCGATCTCGTCCGCCAGACGCAGCAAAGCCCCTATGGCCCGCCGGTCTGGCCGCTGCAGGGCGTGGAAACCGGCTGCATGATCGGCTGGCACGCCGTGCCGGTGCTGGCCGAGGCGATGGCCAAGGGCATTCCCGCCGATTATGCCGCCGCCTGGCCGGGCATCCGCCGCCGCGCGCTTGATTTCACCACGCCCACGCTCGACAATTCGCTGGGCATCCCGTTCTACGATGAGCTGGGCTATGTGCCGGCAGACCTGGTGTTCGAAAGCGTCAGCCGCACGCTGGAATACAGCTATGACGATTACGCCGCCGCCAAGATCGCGCGCGCGGCCGGCGCCACGCAGGATGCCGCCCACCTCGAAAAGCGCAGCGGCAACTGGCGCAATGTGTTCGATCCCAGTGTGGGCTTTGCTCGCCCGCGCCTGGCTGATGGCACCTGGACCAGCCCCTATGACCCGGTGCAGCTGGGCCATTCGTCCAAGTGGCGCGACTATACCGAAAGCAATGGCTGGCAGGCGACGTTCCTCAACCAGCATGACGTGCCCGGCCTGATGGCGGCGATGGGCGGCGACGCCGCGTTCGAGGCCAAGCTCGACGCGCTGTTTTCCGCGCCCTCCACCCTGCCCAAGGGCGCGCCACCCGATATCTCGGGCATGCTGGGCCAATATGCCCACGGCAACGAACCCTCGCACCACGTAGCCTATCTCTATGCCTGGTGTGGCGCACACTGGAAAACGCAACGGCTGGTGCGCCGCCTGCTGACGACGATGTATACCGCCAAGCCCGACGGCATCATCGGCAACGACGATTGCGGGCAGATGAGCGCGTGGTTCATCCTCTCGGCGCTCGGCTTCTATCCGGTCGATCCGGTCAGCGCGGTCTATGTGCTGGGCAGCCCGCTGTTCGACAGCGCGCGGGTGCGCGTGGGAGGGGGCCGCGAACTGGTGATCGAGGCGCGTGGCCAGGGGCCGGATCGCCCCTATTACGGCAAGGTGGAATGGAACGGCCAGCCGCTGACGCGGTCATGGCTGCGCCATGCCGAACTGGCCGCCGGCGGCACATTGGTGTTCCACATGCAGGCAGAGCCGGACAAGAGCTTTGCCCGCACCCCGGCAGACCGGCCCCAGGCTTCGGCCTGATGCCGCTGCCGGCACGTGTGGTGCAGGCTCTGCTGGCGCCGGCCCTGGTCCTGGCCGGGCCAGCGGCAGCGCTGGCGGCGCCCGATCTTGCCGGCGCCTGCATCCAGGCTGATGCCCCGGCCCGCGCCGGGGCAGACCTGCTGGCGCGCCGCCTGCACGAGCGCGGGATCGATCCGGCGCCCGCCTGCCCGCTGACCTTGCAGTTCATCACCAGGCCCGCGCTGGGCGAAGGCTTCGTGCTGGAGCAGCATGGCCGCACTATTGCCATCGGCGTAGGTCAGCCCCGCAGCGCGGCCTATGCCGCCGGCTGGGTGCTGGGCCATCTGCGCGGGACGCGTCTCGCACTGGCCGGGCCGGTCCACAGCGCCCCGGCCATGGCCGTGCGCGGTGACCAGATCGGCATTCGCGCCAAGAACAACAGCTTTGACGCCTGGACCCCGGCGATGCTGGCGCGCCAGGTGGAAGACCTGGCGCTGATGGGTGCCAACCGCGTGCAACTGGTGGCGCCGGTATCCGACGATGCCGCCGCGTCGCCGCTCGCCCCGGTGCCGGCCCGCACGGCGATCCTGGCTACGGCGCGTGCGGCGCACGCCCTGGGTCTGCAAGTGGCGCTCTATCATCCGCTGCTGCGCGATTACACGCGGCCGGGCGATGTCGCCGCCGAACAGGCAGACTTTGCCGCGCTGCTGGCGGATTTTCCCGCGCTGGATGCGGTCTATTTCCCCGGCGGTGATCCTGGCCATACCGCGCCCGCGCCACTGTTTGCCGTGCTGGGGCAGCTCGCTGCGCCGCTGCACGCGCGCTTTCCGGCCGCCGAAATGCTGGTATCGTCGCAAGGGTTCGATGCCGCCGGGTTTGACGCCTTCGTGGCGCAAGTGCGCCAGCGCCCAACCTGGCTTTCCGGCGTGTTCGTCGGGCCGCAGACGCGCAGCCCGATTGCCGCTCACCGCGCGCTGTTTGCCGGGGTGGTGCCGCTGGAACTTTATCCCGACACCGCCCATGCCATGCACGCGCAGTTGCCGCTGCAACGCTGGCACCCGGCCTTTGCCCTGACCGAAGGGCGCGAACCGGTGAACCCGCGCCCGCGCGCGATGGCTGCCGCCTTTGCCGATCAGGCGCCCGGCACGCGCGGGTTCATCGCCTATTCCGAAGGGGTGAACGACGATTGGAACCTGGCGCAGTGGCTGGCCCTGGCGTGGAACCCCCATGCCAGCACGCGTGCCATTGCCCTCGCCCATGCCCGCCGCTTCATCGGCGATGATCGCTTTGCCACCCTGCCCCAGACGCTGGAGCAGAACTGGCGCGGCGATCCAGCACGCAACCCCGGCATTGCCGCCACGCTGGCGGCCACGCGCGCGCTGCGTCCGGCGCCATGGGCCGATTGGCGGATCGATCTCTATCGCTATCGCGCGGTCTATGATGCGCTGGTCGCCCGGCGCTGGGCCGCGGCGCAAGCGGCTGATCGCGCCGCCCGCGCGGCGCTGGCCAAGGCCGATACCACGGGCAGTGCAGTGGCTGTGGCCCGCGCTCGTGCTGCGCTCGATCGGGCGGAACCGCGCGCCACCCTGGCGCTCTATCGCCAGCTCGAAGCCCTGGCGGCGCAGCTGTGGGGCAAGGCGCGCATGCAATTGAGCGTCCCGCGCTATGGCGCCTCCAACTGGGAGCGCGGCGCCAACCTCGATCGCGCCATGGCCGATCTGACCGATCGCGCCGCGCTGCTGCCGCGCCTGGCCAGTGCCATGGCCGCCCCCGGCGAAGCGGCGCGGCAGGCCGCACTCATCGCCCTGGCCGACCGCGCCGACCGGCGCCACGGCGCGCTCTATGATGACCTGGGCATGCCCGGCGCGCAGCCGCACCTGCTGCGCGGGTGGGGCGAACTGGCCGATCCGCAGGGCCGCCACAGCAGCATCGTGGGCGTGGCCGATCACCTGCCGGCCGATGGCTGGCCGCTGGCCACGCTGACCTATGCTGAAACGCTCTATGAAAATCCGCTGCGGCTGGCCTATCGCCTGCCGCGCGGGCGCGCCTGGTGCCTGCGCTTAACCTGGGCGGGCGAGGATTACTGGCGGACGATGGCGGTCTATGCCAACGGGCAGATGATCCTGCCGCCCCGGCAGCGCCCCAGCAATCCCGCCTTTGTCGAAGTGGCGATCCCCGCCGCCTTGACGCGGCAGGGCCGCCTCGCGCTGGCCTTTGCCGGGCAGGCCGGCGCCGGCGGCGGCGGGCGTGGCCAGCAGGTGGCCGAAACCTGGCTCATCCCCCGTTCAGCGCAGATCCGCTGCGATGGGCAGTGGACCGGACCATAATTCCTTGACCTTCATGGCACAGCGGACACAATCGCAGATGATGTTTGCCAGATCCTTTGCACCGGGCCTTTCTCGTTTCCGCACTGCCGCTTCGGCACTGGCACTGGCCGGTTTGGCCGGTTTGGCCGCTGCAGTGCCGATGAACGGCGCCAGGGCCGCCGATTCCCGCTTTGAGCTGATCGGGCCGGATATCAAGGTGATGGTCACCCGCAATGGCCAGGACCTGCCGATCAGCAGCGTGCCCAGCCTGGCCGAAGGCGATACCCTGCGCATTTCGGCCGCGCTGCCTGGGGACCAGGGCGCGCACCTGATGGTGGTTTCGGCGTTCCTGCGCGGCGCCACCAACCCGCCGCCACGCGAATGGATCGGCGTGGCGCGCACGTGGAAGGACAAGGCGAACGAGCATTCGCTCAACCTGACCGTGCCCAAGGGCGCGCGCCAGATGGTGGTGCTGATCGTGCCGGAAACCAGCGGTGCGCAAGGCACGCTGGTGGATGCGGTGCGCGGCAAGCCGGGTGAGTTCGTGCGCGCCAGCCAGGATCTCAACCAGGCCTCGCTCGATCATGCGCGCCTGATCGCCTTCATCAACGCGATCAATGGCGACAATGCCACCCACCCTGAAGACCTGCAGCGCATGGCGCCGACGCTGGCGCGCAGCCTGTCGATCAAGCTGAACGAGGAATGCCTGACCAAGGTGGTGGACCAGCAGGCCTCGTGCCTGGTGGAAGATCGCGACACCCTGGTACTCAGCGACATCCACACCAATTCGCTGACCGACACGCTGACCGGCGCGCCGACCACGCTGGCGCTCTCGCTCAGCACCACGCAACAGGGCGGTGCCGGCCTCTACAGCCCCTATATCGGCGTGGTGCGTGATCTGGCCAAGCTGTTCGGCGCGTTCAGCAACCCGCAGTTCAACTATCTGCCGACGCTGTCCGAACTCAAGGGCGAGACCGCCTCGCTCAAGCTCAACAGCGCGCCCTCGTTCAACAAGCCCAAGTCGGTGATGGTCATGGCCATGCCGGCGATCGGGGCAGACAGCCCGCCGCAGTTGCGCAATCCCACCAAGGGCCCGATCTGCGCGCCGGGCAATGCCCTGGTCCTACCAGTGGAAGGAGCGCCGCTGGTCTTTGCCACCGGCTTTGCCCACGACATGGCGGTGAAAGTGACCGCCACCGATGGATCGACGCGCGAATATCCCTTGGCCCCGCGGGCAGACCTTGGCGGCTATGCCGTGGTCGCCGATAGCCTGCCGCCCGGCGCCACGCTGACCATGCACATGCACGGCCGCTGGGGCTTCGACACGTTCGACGGGCCCGATTATGTAGTGCAGCGCCCCGATGGCGGGCCTTGGACACGCGCCGCCAATGCCACCGGGCCACTGGTGGCCGGGCGCGACAACGAAGTGATCCTGGAAGGCGCGGCACCGGGCTGCGTCGATGATGTCAGCCTGCGCATCGGCAACAGCGCCACCGGCCGCAGCGTGACCTATCGCGCGATCGATGCCACGCACCTGGCCGTCACCGTGCCCTTGGCCGAGGGTGAAACCGGCGAAGTGCGCCTGGACATTCACCAGCAGAGCCTGGGCACGCCCGCCAATGTCACGCTGCGCGCGCGGGCGGAAAGCAGCCGGATCGATTCGGTCGATATCCGCGCGGGCGACAGCGAGGCGATGATCACCGGCCAGCGCCTGGAACAGGTGGTGGCGCTGACGCTGGGCGATGTTGAGTTCCGCCCCGATGGCCTGGTGCGCGACGGGCGGATCGACCGCCTGCATCTGGCGACGAGCGGCAACACCCGCGCCGGTGACGCCGGCACGGCGGCCAAGGCACAGATCAAGCTGGACGATGGCCGCACCCAGACCGTGTCGATCAAGATCGGCCCCGCGCGGCCGCGCATCGACCTGATCAGTCGCACGGTCAACGCCGCGCCCGTGCCACCCGGCACGCGGCCCCTGCGCTTTGCCTCTGACGACCTGCTGCCCGAAGACGCCGAGCTGGTTTTCTCGGTGCGCGCTGGCGCCAATACCGTGCTGGGCAGCGGCGATGCGATCGAGGTGGCTCCGGCCGGCAGCCAGAGCGGGTTGCGCCTGACCACGGCCAAGGGCCTGATGGCCACCGACCCCACGGTGCTGGTCGCCACGATGCGCGCCAGCGATCTGCCGGCGGCCAGCTTTGGCCCGCTGCGCTATCGCCTGGTCAAGGCCGATGGCCAGTTGGGTGCATGGCAGCCGCTTGCCACGCTGGCGCGCCTGCCGCGCATCACCGGCTTTGCCTGCGACAGTGGCGGCTCGCTGCCCTGCACGCTGACCGGGCGCAACCTGTTCCTGCTTGATGCCGTGGGCGCCGATGGCGATTTCACCCGCGCGGCAACAGTGCAGCCCGGCTTTACCGGATCGAGCCTGAAAGTGCCCCGCCCGGCCGATGGCGCCTTGCATCTGCGCCTGCGCGATGCACCCCAGGCCAAGGTGACCTTGCCGGCGGGTTGATTGCTTTGCACCACCCCCCCCTCCTCTGAAGAGGAGGGGGCCGGGGGGTGGTGGAGGCCAAGCTCCCCGCTCAGAGGTCAAAGCGTCTTGATGATCGCCGAAAAATCGCGGTCAGCATGGCCATCGGCGGCAAAGGCGGCATAAAGCTTTTCCGCCAGGTGCCCCATCGGCACCGGCGCGCCGGCTTCCTGCGCTGCGCCCATCGCCAGGCGCAGGTCCTTGAGCATCAGCGCAGTGGCAAAGCCGCCCTGGTAGTCATTGTCCGCCGGGGTCTGCGGCCCCACGCCCGGCACCGGGCAATAGCTGGTCATCGACCACGATTGGCCCGACGCCTTTGACGCGATGTCGTAAAAGGTCTGGAGATCAAGGCCCAGCCGCTCGGCGAGGCGGAAGCTTTCGCACGTCGCCACCATGGTCGCGCCCAGCAGCATGTTGTTGCAGATCTTGGCCGCCTGCCCCGCGCCGTCCGCCCCGGCATGGATCACCGCCTTGCCCATTGCCGCCAGGATCGGCTGCGCGGCGGCAAAGGCCTGGTCGGTGCCGCCGACCATGAAAGTCAGCGTGCCGCCCCGCGCCGCCGCGATGCCGCCCGAAACCGGCGCATCGACAATGGGATGGCCTGCCGCGCTGGCCACCTCGGCCAGGCGGCGCGCGGTGGCAACATCGATGGTGGAGCAATCGATCAGCAGCGCGCCGGCAGGCGCCGTGCCGATCACCTGGTTTTCGATCACGTCACCCACGATCGCCCCGTTGGGCAGCATCGTCACCACCACATCGGCGCCGGTCACGGCATCGGCCACGGTGGAACAGGGCGTGCAGCCCGCTTCCTGCGCGGCGGCCAGCGCGGGCGCCGAAAGATCGAACGCGCGCACGGCGTGCCCGGCCTTTGCCAGGTTGGCGGCCATGCCGCCGCCCATGTTGCCCAGGCCAATGAATGCAATTGCCGCCATGGCAGCCTCTCCCGTTATGGTTTCGTTAGGTTCAGCGGCCCTGCCAGTTGGCGGGGCGCTTTTCGACGAAGGCGGCCATACCTTCGGCCTTGTCCTGCGTGGCGGTGAGCACCTGGAACATGCGGCGTTCAGCCAGGAGACCCTGGTCGAGCGTGGTTTCGAACGCCAGGTTGACCATTTCCTTGTTCATCATCGCCGCCAGCGGGGGCATGCCAGCAATCGCCTGCGCGGTCTTGAGCGCTTCGGCCATGAGATCGGCATGGGGCACCACGCGGCTGACCAGGCCGCCGCGTTCGGCCTCGGCCGCGTCCATCATGCGCCCGGTCAGGCACATGTCCATCGCCTTGGCCTTGCCCACGGCGCGGGCTAGGCGCTGCGAACCGCCCATGCCCGGCGCCACACCCAGCTTGATTTCCGGCTGGCCGAACTTGGCATTGTCGCTGGCGATGATGAAATCGGCCATCATTGCCAGTTCGCAACCGCCGCCCAAGGCAAAGCCGTTGACCGCCGCGATCCACGGCTTGCGGGTGGCCTTGACCAGCTTGCTTGTCCAGCCTTCGAAAAAGTCTTCGGCATAGAACGCCGCTGCCGGCTTGTCGGCCATTTCCTTGATATCGGCTCCGGCGGCAAAGGCCTTGTCGCCGCTGCCGGTCAGCACCGCGCAGCGCTGGGCCGGGTCGGCCTCGAACGCGGCGAAGGCAGCGATCAGATCGGCCAGGACCTGGCTGCTCAACGCATTAAGGGCCTGCGGGCGGTTGAGCGTGATCAGCGTGACCGGCCCCTGGGTTTCGACCAGGATCGTTTCAAAGCTCATAGCGGGGTCCATTCCTCTTGATGCGGCAGGGGCGCAAAGATCGCGTCGAGTTCGGCGGGCGCCACGTCAGCGGCGCTGGCCGGGTTCCAGCGCGGGGCATTGTCCTTGTCAACGATCACCGCGCGCACGCCCTCGGCAAAATCGGGCCGCACGATCATGCGCCCGCCGATGCGGTATTCCATCGCCATGTTCGCGGCAAAATCGGGCAGGGCCAGGCTGGTGGCGAACTGCAGCAGCGACACCGCGCAGGAAAACGGCGACCGCGTGGCGAGTGTGGCCAGCGTCGCCTGGGCGAAACTGCCGGGATCGCGGGCCAGCGAAGCCAGCGTTTCAGCCAGGTTGTCATGGATGAAATGGCGCGCGATATCATCGGCATGGGCCGCAATCGGCGCCGGCCCGGGCGTGGCCGACAGCGCATCGAGCGCAGCCCCGACGCTCTCGCCAGCCGCGATCTGCGCCTTAGCCTTCGCCAGCGCGCTGTCATCCAGATAGTGCGTGGCAAGCCCGGCCCACAGGCATTCCGCGCCATCGAGCCGCGCCCCGGTCAGCGCCAGGTATTGGCCCAGCCGCCCTTCCAGGCGCGACAGATACCAGCCACCGCCCACGTCAGGAAACAGGCCGATCCCGGTTTCGGGCATGGCCAGCCGCGTCTTGGCCGTGGCCACACGCCAGCGCGCCGGCTGCGAGATGCCCACGCCCCCGCCCATGGTGATGCCATCCATGAAAGCCACCACCGGCTTGGCATAGGTGAACAGCAGGTGGTTAAGGCGGTATTCGTGAAAGAAGAAATCACGCCCCGCCGCGCCGCCGTCTTCCAGCGCAGAGCCGCGCAGCAGGGCGATGTCGCCCCCGGCACAGAACCCGCGCGACAGCTTGGGATCGCCATCGGGGGCGACGGCATGATCGATAATCACAGCGGTGATCGCCGGATCATCCTGCCAGGCGAGCAAGGCATCGGTCATCGCCCTGACCATCGGCAGGGTCAGCGCATGGATGGCGCGCGGGCGGTTGAGCGAGAGGATGCCGGCCGCGCCATCGCGGCGCACGATCACATCAGGGGTCATTGCAGCAGGTCCCGGCCGACGATCAGGCGCATGACTTCGTTGGTTCCTTCCAGGATGCGGTGCACGCGCAGGTCGCGCCAGAACCGCTCGATCGGGTAATCGCGCAGATAGCCATAGCCGCCAAACAGTTGCAGCGCGCGATCGACCACGGCCGAGCCGGTATCGGTGGCAAAGCGCTTGGCCATGGCGGAAAAGCGCGTCTTGTCGGGCGCGCCGGCGGTAACCTTAGCTGCGGCCAGATAGAGCAGCGCGCGTGCGGCTTCCAGTTCGGTGGCCATGTCGGCCAGCACGAACTGGGTATTCTGGAATTCGGCCACGGCGCGGCCGAATTGGCGGCGTTCCTTCACATAAGCGATGGCTTCATCCAGGCAGCGCTGCGCCCCGCCCAGCGAGCAGGCACCGATATTGAGCCGCCCGCCGTCGAGCCCGGCCATGGCGATGCGGAAGCCTTCGCCCTCCGCGCCCAAACGGTTGGTGACCGGCACGCGCACGTTTTCCAGGATCACCTGCGCGGTGGGCGAGGCATTCCAGCCCAGCTTGCGTTCGGGTGCGCCGAAGGAAAGGCCCGGTGTGTCCTTTTCCACCAGCACGCAAGAAATGCCGCGCGGGCCGTCCTCACCGGTGCGCACCATGATCAGGTAGATATCGTTCACCCCGCCGCCGGAAATGAACTGCTTCGTTCCATTGATCACATAATCATCGCCATCGCGCCGCGCCGTGGTGGCGAGCGCTGCGGCATCGGACCCGGAGCCAGGCTCGGTCAGGCAATAGGAGCCCAACTTGTCCATCGCCAGGAGGCCGGGCAGGTGCTGGGCCTTGAGCGCGTCTGGCCCATAGCTGTCGAGCATCCAGGCGGCCATGTTGTGGATCGACAGGAACGCGGCCGTGGTGGGGCAGCCATAGGACATCGCCTCGAACACCAGGGCCGCTTCGAGGCGGCCGAGGCCCACCCCGCCGCCGGCTTCGGACACATAGATGCCGCCCAGGCCCAGTTCGCCAGTGGCGCGGATCACCTCGCGCGGGAAAATATGCTCTTCATCCCAGCGCGCGGCATGGGGGGTAATCTCATCGGCGGTGAACCGGCGTGTCATGTCCTGGATGGCAAGCTGGTCTTCGGTCAGGGCAAAAGCCTGAGACATCAAGGGCGCTCCTGCTCCCGCATCTAAACGCGGTGTTTCTGTTTGGCGGGCACCATGGCCCAGCGCCGGTAGCGGCACAAATGCCTTTTTGGTCGCATCGGTTGTGCAAAAAAAGGGGCACGACCTGATGGTCGCGCCCCTTGGCAGTGCATGCAACTGGCAGGTTTGTCAGGCTGGCGCGATCACGCCACCGGGCGCCGCGCATACCAGCCATAGCTGGCGATCACGGCATAGCAGACCGCCGGAATGACCAGGGCCAGCGCCAGGCTGTGCGTCACGTCGGCAACGCCGCCGGTCAGCAGCGGCAGCACCGCGCCACCAAAGATCGCCACGTTGATGATGCCCGAACCATCGGCCGCGCGCGATCCCAGCTTTTCGCAGGCGAGGCTGAAGATCGTGGGGAACATGATCGAGTTCATCAGGCCGATGGCGAGCAGGCTGTAGCCCGAAAGCAGGCCATTGGTGTGGGTAGACAGCGCTATCAACGCGATGGCAAGGATAGCGTTGCAGGCGAGCGCCTTGCCCGGCGAAACCTTGCGCAGGACGGCCGAGCCGATGAAGCGGCCGATCATCGCCCCGCCCCAGTACACGCTGATCAGCTTGCCGGCGGCAGCTTCTTCCAGGCCCATGACATGCGCCTGGCGCAGATAGTTGACGATCAGCGAGCCGATCGAGACTTCGGCACCGACATAGAGGAAGATGCACAGCGCGCCAAAGCCGAAGCGCGGACGCTTGAGCAGGTCGAGCCCGGCAAGGCCGGCGCTTTCGGCATGCTTTTCAGCAGGCAGGCGGTTGCGGAACGACCACACCACGGCAGCAACCACCGCAAGGGCGACGGCCAGGCCGATGTAGCCCTTCACGATCGCACCGCTTTCCGCCGTGCGATAGGCATCGAGCGCCGGGCCGGTGAGATCGGCGGCCGAAACCTTGGCCAGGCTGCCCAGGATCAGCGCGGCGCCGAACCAGGGAAACAGCGTGGTGCCCAGCGAGTTGAAGCCTTGCGCAAAGGTCAACCGGCTGGACGCGGTACGTGCCGGCCCGAGCAGCGAAATCAGCGGGTTGGCCACGACCTGGACCACGACCACGCCGCTCGCCAGCACGAACAGCGCCAGTAGGAACACGCCATAGGTGGCGCTTTGCGAGGCCGGGATGAACAGCAGGCAGCCGGCCATCATCGTGAGCAGGCCCACCACCGCGCCACACATATAGCCGATGCGCTTGACCAGGCGGGCACCGGGAATGCCGATCACGGCATAGGCGGTGAAGAAGCAGAACTGCACCAGCATGGCCTGGGTGTAGTTCAGCGTGAAAAGCTCCTTGAGCTTGGGAATGATCACGTCGTTGAGCGACGTGATCCCGCCGAAGATGAAGAACAGCCCAATGACGAAGACCTGCAGCTGCGGGGCATCGATATGGGCGGCTCCGTCGGGGCCATCGGGATGGGTGCCCGCAGCAAGATCGGGGGCAAGGGCCATTGTGATTTCTCTCCTAACGCTGCGTTATCCTTGGGTCGGACAGGCAGCGACGCTTCCAGTTGCCTCGACGCGCGCATTGCGGAGCGTCACGACAAATCCCTGCGGCGCCGTGATGCGAAGCGGCGTTCCAACCTTCTTGAGATCGGCCCCGGCCTGAGCAAAACAGCGCAACGGAATTCGTGTCTGGGTGACGGCCCCCTGCGGCGCAAGACGCAGGAGCGATGCCACATCCAGGCTGCCCGTGCCAACGGAAACCTTGATCGGCCCGGCCGGCAGCGCATCGATTCGCCAATCAAGCCGAACTTCAAAGCCTTCGTCGGCCTGGCGGGTAAGATCGACCGGCGGCCCGTCGATCGCCAGGGCACCGGGTGCGGCCCAGGTGAACTGGCGCGCGTCTTCCTGCGCCGTCAGATCAATCGAGCGCGAGGTCACAGCATTGTCGAGGCCGAGGTGCCAGGGCGATGGCGCCTGTCCGCGGTTGAACCACAGGTTGTCGCTGGCCGCGGCCGAAAGATCGACGCGCGGATCTTCGTTCACCCGGCCCAGCGGCGCGGGATGGGCATAGGTCAGGCCAAAGCCTGCCGGAAACAGCGGCTTGGTCACCGGCGAACGGGCATCGGCGGGCCAGGGAAACGGCAGCGTGCCGGCAAAATCGCGCGCCGGCTTGCCATCGCGCCCGGCGACCAGCACATCGGCCACGCCGGCGCCCTGGGTGCCCGGCAGCCAGGCCGCGACAAACGCGTCAGAGGCGTTGATCAGCGGCCCGGCAAACAGCGGCCGACCGGACAGGAATACCGAAACTACCGGAATGCCTTGCGCCTTGAGGCGGGCGATCAGCGCATCCTCGCCATTGCGCGGCCGGAACGCGAGGTTGGCTACGTCCCCCTGGAATTCGGCATAAGGGCTCTCGCCATAGACGACCACGGCCACATCGGGCTTTTGCGTAAACTGGCCATCGGGCGCCAGCGTAGCCTGGCCACCGGCCTGCCCTAGCGCATCGGCCAGGGCGCGGCCGATGGTCTGCCCGTGGGGGAAATCGGCCGCAGTAGTATCGGTGCCCTGCCAGGTGATGGTCCAGCCGCCGGCCTGCATCGCCATGCTGTCTGCCCCCGGCCCTGCCACCAGAACCCGCGCACCGGGCTTGAGCGGCAGCAGCCCACCATTGTT
This sequence comes from Novosphingobium capsulatum NBRC 12533, assembly GCF_001598375.1. GTDB lineage: Bacteria > Pseudomonadota > Alphaproteobacteria > Sphingomonadales > Sphingomonadaceae > Novosphingobium > Novosphingobium capsulatum. Next base: position 6,907 of record NZ_BCYV01000016.1, on the reverse strand, counting down.
CTTAAGCAGCACCAAAGACTTGGCCACCGCCTCGCGCGCGATGGCAAGATGCGCGGGGGCGCCCAGACCGGCGGCATCGCCCCGCGCCACCGGCGCCGGGCCCATCAGGCCGAGCTTGAACTTGACGCGCAGGATGCGGCGCACGGCATCATCGATGCGCGCCTGCGAAATCGTGCCCTGCTGGGCCTGGGCCAGGGTGCTGTCGAACAGGCCCTTCCAGCTGTCGGGCGCCATCGCCATGTCCAGCCCGGCGTTGAAGCTGGCCGCGCAGGCCGTCACGGTGCAGCCTTCGACTTGGCCATGTCCGTTCCAATCGCCCACGACGAAACCGCCAAAGCCCATGCGTCCCTTGAGCACGCCGGTCAGCAGCGAGCGGTTGCCGTGGTTCTTCACCCCGTTCCAGCTGGAAAAGCTGGCCATGACGGTGAGCGCGCCGGCATCGATCGCGGCGGGATAGCCCTGGGCATGGGTAGCCACCAACTGCGCCTCGGTAATGCGCGCGTCGCCTTGGTCCTTGCCCTCGAACGTGCCGCCATCGGCCAGGAAGTGCTTGGCGGTGGCCGCCACGTGGGTGGCGTCCACCGCCTGCCCGGCGTGCAGCGGGCCTTGCGGGCCCAGCACCATGGCGCGGGCATAGGCCGCAACCAGTGCGGGATCGGCGGCATAGCCTTCATAGCTGCGGCCCCAGCGCAGATCCTGCGGCACGGCGAGCGTGGGGGCAAAGGTCCATTCGATGCCGGTGGCGGCAATTTCGGCGGCAGTGGCGGCGCCGATCTTCTGCACCAGGGCAGGATCGTGCATCGCGCCCAGGCCGATGTTGTGTGGAAAGATCGTGGCGCCGGGCAGATTGCTGTGCCCATGGACGGCATCGACGCCAAAGATGATCGGGATGCCCGCCCCGGACTTGGCCGACGCGGCGCGATATTCGCCCACCAGGCGCGCCCAGTCTGCCCCGCCGGCACGCTCGTTGCCATAAGGCCCGCTGTTCCCGCCGGCGAGGATCGAGCCGAGCGGATAGCGCTGCAGATCGGCCGGGGTGATCGCGCTGATATCGGCCTGGATCATCTGGCCAACCTTTTGCGCCAGCGTCATCCGCGCCATAAGCGCGGTGATCTGCGCCTCTGTCGCCGGATCGGTGATCGCGGCCGGGCTGTGCGCGGCGGGCCATTGCGCGGGATGGGCGGTGGCGCGATCGGCCTGGGCCGCGCCCGGACCATCGGCGGCCAGCACCGGCTGTGTCAGGGCCATCAGGCCGGATGCGGCCAGCAACAGGCGGCGCAGGGTCATGTCTTATCCTCTCGGGCAGATTACTTGTGAACGTTCTCAATTTCGGTTTCTGACACGGCAGGCCGGCCAGATCAACTGCTTGTGTAGTGCGTCAGGCCTGGCGGATGGACAGCAGCAAAAGTGCCGCCAGCCCAGCGCAAGCCGCCAGGACCAGGAACAGCGCGCCAAAGCCGAGCGTGGGCACCAGGCCCACCGCCAGCCACGGCACGATCAGCGAGGGAAACGTGTTGGTCAGGTTGAACAGCCCAAGATCGCGTCCGCGCCGATCCGGCCGGGGCAGCACGCGCAGCGTCTGCCCCGCATGGAGCGCGAGGAACACGGCCATGGCCAGGGCGAACAGGGCATAGCCTGCCAGCGCCACCCCCCTGCCCGGCGCCAGCGCCATGATCACCAGCCCCACCGCGACAAGACCCGCCAGCGCGGCCAGCGGGCGCCAGGGACGGGCGCGGCGATCGGCCCAATGCCCGACCACCAGCGCCAGCGGCACCGACAGCGCCAGCAGCAGGCCATAGATGCGCGCCATGGTGGCCGCATGCATGGTGGGATCGATCGCCAGGAACCAATAGGCAATGAAAGCAAACAGCGTGGCTTCGGCCAGTTGCACCAGCAGCCGCGCCAGCCACATGCGCCGCACCGGCAGCGCACGCGGCGCCGCGCCAGGATCGGGCAGCGGCGCCGGTTCCGGCAGCGGGGTAAGCCGTGGGCTGATCAGCAGCAGCGGCAGGATGGACAGCGCAACGATCACCGCCAGCACGCTAACGCGGGTGGCAAACCCCACGCCCGGCCCGGAATGGAGGCCGGGCAAGGTGACCAGCGCCCCCATCGCCCCCGACCAGGCCGGGGCAAAGGCCAGCAGGCCGCCGAGCACACCCTTGTGGCGATCGGGCACGCAATCGCCCGCCCAAGCGGCCAACGGACCCAGCACCATGTTAAGCGCTGCCTGCCACGCCACCACGACCATGATCAGCGCCGGCAGCGTGGTCGCCAGCGGCATGGCGAGCAGCAACGCGCACGACAGCACCAACCCGGCCGCCACCCAGCCCCGGCGATTGGCGGTGTGATCGCTGGCCCAGCCCCAGGCGATATTGGTGAGGCTGGCCGAGACCGCGCCGATGAACGTCAGCGTGGCGAGCCACGGCACGGCCGCTGGCCCGGCCAGCTCTGCCACGCGCAGCGGCAGCAGCAGGGTCAGGAGCGGACCATAGCCGGCCACTGCCCCGGCCCAGGCCAGGGCATAACACAGCAGGAACGGCCAATCGCCGTGGCCCGGGCCGGGGTGTTGGCCGGCCACCGGGATAGCCGCCTCAGCCACGCGGCGCCACCGCCACGGATTCGCGCATCACCAGGCCTGCGGGCACGACCACCGGGCCATCGGGCACCGTGCCATCGCGCTGCGCGGCAATGATCAGATCGACCGCGCGCGCCACCGTCTCCGCCACCGGTTGATCCACCGCGCTCAATGCCGGGCGGGCAAAGCGCACCACCGGGGTATTGTCGAAGCTAATCAGCGAGAGGTCATCGGGCACGGCCAGGCCCAGCGCATGGGCGACATCGAGGCTGGCCAGCGCGGTCTGATCGTTGCTGGCGATGATCGCGGTGGGCGCCTGCGCCTGGCCCAGCAGGTCGCGCGCTGCCTGTGCGCCCATAGCAAAGCTAAAATCGCTTTGCGCCAAAAGGCCCTGCGTGGGCAGGCCGGCCTCGGCCATCGCCGCGCGCCAACCTTCCACGCGCCAGTGGCTGAGGCTGTATTCCGCGTCGCCAGCGATGAAGCCGATACGGCGATGGCCCAGATCGATCAGTGCCTGCGTGGCCTTTCGTGCCGAACCTTCGTCATCCATGATCAACGGGATACCCCCGCCCTGCCCCAGCGAACCGATGCGCGCAAACGGGATGCCCTGGCGCGTGAGAACGCCCACGATCAGCGGATTGTCGGAATGGGGCGGGGTCAGGACCACGCCATCAGGCTGCAACGCGGCGATCGCGGCCAGCAGTTCGCGCTCGACATGGTCGTTGTGGGTATCGACCAGTTCGAAGATCATGCGATAGCCGTGTTCGGCACACTTGAGCATGCCGCCCAGCAGCATCTGGTCCACCCAGTCGCTGCCCTGGCGTGCGCGCCAATCGGCGATGGTGCGCGTGCGATCGTTGAGCGCCAGGATCAGGTACGAGCGCGAGCCGCTCATCCGCTGCGCCGCGATCGAGGGGACATAGCCCAGGCGGGCAATCGCCTCGCGCACGCGCTCCTGCATTTCGGGGCGCACGTTGGGCTCGTTGTTGATCACCCGGCTGACGGTCTGCAGCGAGACCCCGGCATCGGCGGCGACATGCTTGATCGTCACGGTCTGACGGCGGCGCGCCATCCTGCTGCTATCCTTTACTGCGCGGCGGCGGGGGCAGCCGCAGCGGCATCGCTTTGCCAGACATGAACCCAATCCACCATCATCGTGCGCGGAAAGCCGCTGCTGTCCACCCCGCCGCCGTTGCGGCTTTCGGGCAGGCCGCCGCCAATGGCAAGGTTGAGCACGAGGTAGAACGGCTGATCGAACGGCGCCAGGGGATCGGCGCTGCCGGTGGTGGACCATTCGCCGGCATGGCGGGTTTCATAGGGCACGCCGTCGATGCTCCAGGTGATGGCGCCGGGCGCCCAATCCACGGCATAGACGTGATAGCCATCGACCGGGGCCGGGATCGGGGTTTCCGACCCGACATGGCGGTTGGCCGGGGGCACGCCGCCGAAATGGATCGTGCCCAGGGCATGGTCTTCGCGCCCCGCGGTGCAACCCGCGCACGGCACGCCGAGGTTGACGGTTTCCAGAATGTCGATCTCGCCCGAGGCGGCCCAGTGGCCATAGCGATCGTGGGCCGGCAGCATCCAGATCGCCGGCCAACTGCCCTGCCCGCCAGGCAGCTTGGCGCGGACTTCCACCCGGCCATAGCGCCACGCCGCCTTGCCCTTGGTGCTGAGCCGGGCCGAGGTGAAGGGTTTTTCAGCCCCCGCCGCCGCCTTTTCCGCGCTGTCGCGCAAGTCTTGCGGATAGGTGGGGCCGCGCCAGGCTTCCTTGCGCGCGGTAATCACCAGTTGGCCGTGGGCGACATGGGCATTGCTGGCGCGCGGCGTATAGCACTGCCGTTCCTGGTTGCCGCCGCCCCAGCAATCATCAGCCAGCGTCCAGCGCGCCGGATCGATGCCGGTGCCGTTAAACTCGTCAGCCCAGACCAGGTGCCAGCCGGGCCCCGGTGGCGATGGTGCGGCGTGTGCCGGCGTGGCGGCGGCAGCACCGGCGGCCAGCAGAACAAGCGCCAGGCTCATGCCGCAGCCCCGGTGCGCGCGCCGCAATAGTGATCGACATAGGCCGCGTGCCCGGGCAGGCCCTGTACGGTATCGGCCACTTCGCGGCGGAGGCCGGCGAGCAGCCGTTCCAGTTCATCATCGCGCAGCTTGGCCGCGACGGGATGATAGGCGGCCGGCGTGATGCCCTGCCCCATCATCACCTGCACCCAGCTGTTTTCGGCGAACAGTTCCTCATTCTTGCGGAACACGCGGCCGGTGCGGGCGAACAGGTCCATCCGGTGCGACAGGCTTTCGGGCACCTCCATCCCGGCGCAGTGGCGCCAAAACGGGCTGTCGCGCCGCTCGGTGGCCTTGTAGTGCAGGATCAGGAAATCGCGGATCTGGACCATGTCGGCCCACTGCTGTTCGTTGAATTCGGCGATATCGGCCGGATCGGGCCGCGCGCCCACCGGCAGCAGCCGCAACAGGCGCAGCACGGCGCGCTGGATCAGGTGGATCGAGGTGGATTCGAGCGGCTCCATGAACCCGCCCGACAGGCCCACCGCCACGCAGTTCTTCACCCACTGCCGGCGCCGTGCCCCGGTGGTGAAGCGGATGCGGTTGGGCTCGGTCAGGACCTGCCCTTCCACGCTCGACAGCAGGCGGTCGAGCGCCTGGTCTTCATCGAGATAGCGGCTGCACCAGACGATGCCGTTGCCCTGGCGATGCTGCAACGGGATGCGCCATTGCCAGCCGGCATCGTGGGCAATCGCGCGGGTATAGGGCACGGGCGGGCGCACGCTGGCGGTCTGCACGGCGATGGCTCGGTCGCACGGCAGCCAATGCGTCCAATCGTCAAAGCCGGCGTGCAGCGCGCCTTCGATCAGCAGCGCGCGGAAACCGGTGCAATCGACGAAGAGGTCGCCGTCCACGCGGCGATCACCGTCCAGGTGCAGCGCAGCGATGTCCCCGCTGTCGCCGTCCAGTTCGACACGGGCGATGCGTCCTTCGATCCGGGTGGCGCCGTCGCCCTCGGCCAGGCGGCGCAGGAACGCGGCATAGCGCCCGGAATCGAGCTGATAGGCATAGTTCATCCGCCCATCGGGCAAATGAGCAAAGCGCCCGGCCTGGGCCGCCATCAGTTCCAGGCAATAGTCGCCATAGGGGGCGGCATGCCCGCGCGCGCGCCCGTGCAGCCAGAAATGCTGGAACCCGGCGCTCCAGTGATCGCGCCCGGTGCCGCCAAACGAATGGAAATAGCTTTCGCCCGGCGCCTTCCAGTTTTCGAACGCGATGCCCAGCTTGAACGTGGCCGAGGTGGCACGCATGAAATCGGCCTCGGCAATATTGAGCAGGCGGTTGTAGGCGACCAGCGGCGGAATCGTGCTTTCGCCCACGCCCACCGTGCCAATTGCCTCGCTTTCCACCAGCGTGACGATGGCGACCGGGCCCAGCGTACGCGCCAGCGCGGCGGCGGTCATCCATCCGGCGGTGCCGCCACCGGCCACGACGATACGCAAGGGTCTATCGGTCATCGGCTGAGACTCCTGAGCAGGAAGGCACGGATGCGCCCGGCGGCAGCGGCATCGAGCGGGGCGAGAATGCCCTGCCCGGCGGGCGGCAGATGAGCCCGCGCGGCCTCTCCACCGGAAAAGGCATAGTGATCGAACAGGGCGTGCCACTGCGCGCGCTCTGCCGCTGGCAGATCGCGGATGGCCAGGATCGCATGGATCAGCGCATCCTGCGGCTGGCCCAGCCAGCGCGGCGTGTCGCGCCACCAATAGTTGACCAGCACGTTGAACGGCGCCAGCGCATCGACCGCGTGATACCAGCCACTGGGAATGAACAGTGCATCGCCCGGCGCCAGATCGGCCACCTGGGCATGGGCCAGCGCGGTGGCATAGCCGGGATGGCGCAGCAGATCGGGCGCATCGGGATCGACCATGCTGACCGCGCGCCCGGCCGGGGTGTTGTCCAACGGGCCGAGATAGAGATTGGCGAACTGATCGGGCGGAAACAGCGTGAAGCGCCGCTGCCCCACGGCGCAGACCGCCAGGTTGTGGGGAAAATCGTTGTGCGCGGCAACGCGGCTGGCGGTGCCGATCCACACGCTGGCCAGTGCATCTTGCGTGGCTGGCAGCCCTGCCCCGAACGGCATCGGATTGGCCTGGTCCAACCCTTCGAACCAGCCGGGAATATCGATCGATCCCATATAGATCGCGCGCCCGTCTGCCGCCTGCTCGGCCGCAGCAAAGCGCGCCCAGATGGCATCGAGGGGTTCCTGCACGGTCTGGAAATTGACCTGCATCGCCTGGTCATAGAACAGGCGCCCGCCGGCTTGCGGCGGGG
>NZ_BCYV01000015.1 GCF_001598375.1 Novosphingobium capsulatum NBRC 12533 | reverse complement strand
TTCCTGCGTTCAGCTCACGCAGCCCGGCTGATGCCCGCGCAAGACACGCCAGTGCAGAGTGGAGGGGGCAGCGCTCTCGACGACGCGGTTATCGCGTTCCTGATTGCCTAGGTCTGTAGGAGCACCGGACAAAAAGAACCGCCGGTCCCTGGGAGCGGGACCGGCGGCGAGGGAGGGTCTGGTCAGAAACTGGCGCGCACGCCGATACGATACATCCGGCCGAGGACGTCGTAGAGCAGCGGGTTCACGTCGATCCCGGTGTTGGTCTGTGGCGAAGCGGCCGGATCGTGGTTGAACAGATTGTCCACCTTGGCATAGGCAGTGATCGCCTTGGTCACGTTGTACGTCGCGCCCACGTCGAAATAAAACGCGCCGGGCATGCGGTTGTTGTCGATCGTGGGGTGCAGCGTGGCCTGCTGTGCGGTCTGCACCGGACAGTTGGTCTGGCACTCGATATATTCGTTGCTGATCTTGCCGGCGCTGAACCAGCGCTGGGTGAAGGTCAGGCTGAAGTTGTCGGTATCCCAGCTTTCGGTTGCCAGCACTTTCCACTTGGGCGTGGCCCCGGCGTTGACCCCGGCGCCTTGCGTGGGGATCGTGTTGGGCAGGCCGATATCGGTGATATAGTTGCGCACATTGGTGGCTAGTGCGCGCAGGGTCAGGTTGCCAGGCAGCTTGAGGCTGTCGAGCCGGAACTGATAGCTTGCCTCGATATCGAAGCCGTCGGTGAAAATCGAGGCGAGGTTGAACGCCTGCACGTTGACATAGGGCGTGGCGGCATTGAGATCGAAGGCGCTGCACAGTTGCGTCACCCCGCCATAGCAGTAGTTCACTTCCTGCTGCGCGCTGAGTGAGGACACCACGCCTTTCACCTTGATGCGATAGTAATCGACCGAGAGGTTGAGGCCTGGCGCCCAGCCCGGGCGCGACAGCACGACCCCGGCCTCGGTATTGCGCGCGATTTCCGGCTTGAGTGCGGTGTTGCCGATCGTGTTCTGCTGCACGGTGACAGGCTGGTTGTTGTTGAACGGATTGGTCAGCCCCGGCACGGTAACCGTGATCGGCGCGGCATAGAGCTCGCTCAGGTTGGGTGCGCGCACATCGCGCGAGGTCACCGCGCGCAGACGGACGCCGTCCACCGGTGTCTGCCAGGTGCCGCCGATCTTCCACGTGTAGACCGTGCCCGAGGTGCTGTAGTGCGTGGCGCGACCCGCCAGGTTGAGATTGGCCTTGCCGGCGCCGGGCGTGTCGACCAGCGGCAGGTTCGCTTCGAGGAAGCCTTCATAGACCGAATACTTGCCGCTGCCGTCGTGATAGTTGCCCGCGTACCAGTTGTTGCCAGCGGTGTTGAGCAGCGGATCGGCTGGGTAATCGGCGGTGTTGGGATTGCTGGCGGTGACCCCGTTGCCATAGGGATCGCCTTTCACGCGGTAGTATTCGTGCCGCCATTCGCCGCCGAATGCCAGCGAAACCGGGCCGGCCCAGGTGGAAAACGGCTGGTTGTTGAACGCGATGCTGGCCACGTCCTGGGTCTGGCGGGTGTGCTGGTGCGGGCCATGGGCAGGGGTGATATAGGCAAGCGTCGCCGCGCTGGGAGTGGCGCCGCCAATGATGTTGAGCGGTACGCAGCCACTGGCGCGTGCGGCCGGATCGGCGCAGGCGATGGTGCCGTCGTTCAGGCGCACCGCCTGGATCGCGGCGTTGTATCGGGCGTTGAGCGTGATGTTGCTCACCGTGATGTCGGTGATGTTCTCGCCATGCTCGACATAGGCGTCATAGTGCAGGTCGCTGCCCAGGAACGGAATCTTGCCCTTGGCTCCGGCGACGAAGCGATATTGCTCGCGCACCGGATTGACGTTGATGAACTGCGGCAGCACCGCGTTGCTGACGCCATACTTGAAGCTGGTGATGCCGTTGGCCGCGCACAGATCCTGGATCGAGGTGGGCACGAACGGGTTGGAGCATTGCAGGGTGAGCGAATTGGCCTTGGCCGCGCCCGGATTGGGTGTGTTGTTGGAGGTGACGCGCGCCACGTTGACCGTGGCATAGACCTCGTTGTCATTATCAATATCGAAGCCGATGCGGCCATAGCCGTTGGTGCGGGTGATTTCCGATTGCAGGCTGGTGCCGTTGCCGACGTTGCCGGAAAGATCGCCGCCCACGCAGAAGCCGTTGTTGCAACCGGTCACCGTGCCGGCGGCGTTCTTGTCGGGCACGCCATTGGAGCCATAGACGAAATTGAACGGCTTGCCGCTCTGGTCGAAGGCGATGCCCTGGAGCGGGCCGGCCGTGATCAGGCCATACTTGGTGTATTGATAGGCCTGGGCATGCTTGCTGTTGCGGTATTGCGGCCTGCCATCGGTGTGCAGGCCAGTGTTGATCAGGGTTTCGGTCTCGTACCAGTCGCGCCCGTTGGGGCCGGGGCCTTCGCCGAAACCATAGGCGGGAACGCCGTTTTCATGGCTGTATTCGCCGCTGACCACAACATGCAGGCGGCCATCCATGAAGGATTTCCCGGCTGCGGCCTGGAACGTGTAATTGTAATCATCACCATAGGTGGTGATGCCGTTCTGCGCGTTGGCCTTGAAACCTTCGAAGTGGGTGTTGGTGACGAAGTTCACCACGCCGCCCACCGCGTCCGATCCATAGGATGCCGATGCGCCGCCAGTGACCACGTCCACCCGATCGACCAGCAATTGCGGGAACAGGCTGATATCAGGCACGCCGGTGACATTGGCGCCGACCACGCGCTGGCCGTCGAGCAGGGTAAGCGTGCGGATCGGCCCAAGGCCGCGCAGGCTGAACGAGCTGAGCCCCTGGGTGCCGCTGGACGTGCTGTTGGTGCCATAGGTGGCGCCGGTGCTGCCCTGGAGCGAGGGCAACTGGGCGATGGTGGTGAAGATGTTGGGCTGCGCGCTCTTGGCGATCACCGCCGCGCTGAGCACTTGCGTGGGGGTCGGCGCGCTGAAGCCGCTGGAGGTGATGCGCGAACCGGTGACGACGATTTCCCCGGTGCTGGGGGTGGGCGCCGCTGCTGGGGCAGGGGTTTCGGGCAAGGCGGCCGGCGCGGCCTCTTGCGCTAGCACTGGGCAGGCCCAGGCCAGCGCCACGAGCGCGGTGCCCTTGGCCAGGGCGGTGCGCAGCGGCCTGCTGCTCGACGTGGCGGTTGGCGTGGTGGTCATCGAAATCTCCCCCATGGCTGGTCCCTCGGCCGGTGGCGCTGCCCCGGCCTGGCTTGGTATCGCTAACAATCTTGCGCGTGGTCCTGGCGTTGGCAGCCCGGTTTCCGTGGTGAGGGCATAGGACTGCGGGGCGCCTGGCGCAGCCGCGACCATGGTCCTAATTGGGCGGGCGCCGGCGACGCGGCTAAGGACGCTGTTGACATGGCTGTCAGGCAACCCGCGCGGCGCACGCCATGCGGGGACGGCAAAGCAGGAAGGACAGAAGCGTGTCGGGCAAGATTGCAGGCCACAGCGTGGCGCCGCTGGCCATCGTGGTGATGGGCGTGAGCGGCAGCGGCAAATCGACACTGGGCGCGGCGCTGGCGGCGCGGCTGGACTGCCCATTCCTGGAAGGCGATGGATTCCATTCGGCGGCAAACGTCGCCAAGATGCGCGAGGGCATCGCCCTGACCGATGCAGACCGCTGGCCCTGGCTCGATCACCTGGGCGCGGCGATGGGCCAGGCGGTGCGGCAAGGCGGCGTGGTGGTCGCGGCCTGTTCCGCGCTGAAGCGCGCCTATCGCGAGCGGCTGGCTACCGCGACAGCCGAGCCGATCGCCTTTGCCCTGCTCGATGCGCCCTTGGCCGAACTGGCCCGGCGCATGGGCAACCGGCCAGGGCACTACATGCCGCCGAGCCTGCTCGATAGCCAGTTGGACACGCTGGAGCGACCCGGCGCGGATGAGCCAGCGCTTACTCTCGATTCCACGCAGGGCCAGGATCGGCTGGCCGATGCGATCCTGGCCTGGATCGTCCAGCGCCTCGCAGCTTAGTTGCAGGGCGCTTGCAGGTTCGGTTCCCTCAGGGCCGTGCGGCAAAGAGGGCGTGGTGGGTGAGGATGTAGAGCGTGCGCCCGTCCTTGCCGCCGAACAGCAATTGCAGGGGGCGTTCGGGCACGTCGATCCGGTCGATCGGGCGGCCTGCTGCGTCGTAGACGAAGACCTGGCCATTGGCGATGTAGACGCGTCCGTCTGGCCCTGATGCCACACTTTCCCCGCCGCGATCGGCAAAGGGTTGCAGGTCTGTCACTGCGCCGCCGGCGCCCAGGCGGGCGGAATAGGTCCGGTCTTCTGACTCGTTGCTCAGGAACACCCGCGCGTCGGACCGGGCGGTGACCAGGCCATAGGCATCGAGCGAATCGGAAAAGCGCCAGCCGAGATGGTCAGCCGGGCCTTGCTGGAACACGCGATAGGCGGGGATGGCAAGGCTGCCATCGGGCGAGACATATTCCTGCGCCTTGGGCAGCGCCACATCGCGGGCGAACATCTCTGCCAGGGTGGTGAAGCGGTAGGTTGCCGGATCGAGCTGGCTGCGAAACTCACCGTTGACCCAGAGGTTGCCGGGCAGGGCGGTGAGCCGGTCGGGGGCCGGTGTCGTGGCGGCGGCGGTGGGCGGGATCACCGTCAGCGCCTGCGCCGACGTGCCGGGTTTGAACGCATAGACCGTGCCGTTGCGGCCGAGCGCGGAGAGCACGATCAGGTTGCCCGCCCGGTCCATGGTCAGATTGACCGGATCGAGTGGGGCGTCGCGTTCGGTGATCAGCCCTTCGGTCTCGCTCCAGCCATGAATGCGCTGCTGGAAATGATCGATGAAATAGAGCTTGCCCTGCGCGTCGACCACGCCGCCGCTGGCGGAGAAAAATCCGTCGGCGAGCTTGGTCACGGGCACCCTGGTCGCTGCCGGCGCAACCGGATTGGCGGGCACGTCGAGCACGGCAAACTCGCGTTCGCGCACTTCCAGGCCATGCGTCACGTCGAGCAGCGCGTTTTCGAACGGAAACTTGCTGGCGCGCAGGAACGTGGCGCAGCCGTTTTCGTCGCAGGTGGCAAAGCCGCTTTCGGCGTTCACGTGCACGTTGCGCAGGCGGATGTCGGCCGAACGCTCGATCCGCACGGCGGCACGGGCGGGCTGGCGCGAGCGGGTGACGCGATAGGCGTGGAGATTGGCGATCAGGATATTGCGGGATTCGCGGATGTCGAACGAGACGGCATCGGGGCTTTCGCCGGCTTCCTCCTCGGTCTGTGGCGCGAGGAATTCCCAGTTGGCGACGCGGGTGAGGCCGAATTCAGTGCGGACATGGTGCTCGGCCGAAATCTGGTAGACATGGCCGGGCGTCTGCGTGTCGGACACGACCATGCCGGCTTGGGCATAAGTATTGGGCGTCCAGATATTGGCAAAGGTGCCGCCGCCGCCCGCGTTCACCCACAGGCTGGGATACTGGCCGCCCCAGCGCCGGCGCGGGTCTTTGTCGGCGGTATGGGTGTCGTTGTAGGGATCGAAACGGGTGCCATCGGCCGCCAGCGTGCCGTGGCCGCCCTGGAATTTCACGTCTTCGACCAGCGAGCCGGCGCCCGATTGCCACGACAGCGCGGTGGCGCGCGGGTTGATGCCGCCGGTGAACAGGCCCAGCCCGGTGACAATGACCTCTCCGCCGGCAGGCGCCAGGACCAGCGCGCGCGGCGCGCCGACGCCCTGGAACGCGGGGGTGCCATCGGGCAGCACGATCTGGGTGAGATCGGGGTGGAGCCCGATCAGCACGCTGTCGGGCCGTAGCGTCAGCGTATCGGTGACGACATAGCGGCCGATCGGGAAATAGAGCACGCGGTGCGTGGCGATCGCGCGTTGCAGGGCGGCGGTATCGTCGGTCCGGCCATCGCCGTTGGCGCCCAGTGCGCGCACGTTGGCCCATTGCGCCGGGCTGGGCAGCGCGCGGATCGCCGGGGCACGCGGCCGGGGCAGGGCGGCGAGCGCGGCCTGGTCCATGCGCGTTTCAACCGCGCCGGGCACACCCAGGCCGGGCAGGGTGATGCCGTGGGTGAAGCTCTTCACCCGATAAACCGGCGCGGCGCCGGCCACGGTCTTGCCGCTTTCGCGAAAACGGGCGAAGACCGGGGTGCGGCTGGCCACGGCGTTGTCGAAGCCGATCTGCGTATAGGCGTTGTTGGCGTTGGCGATGACCACGCCAGCCTGGCTGACGTTTTCAAAGCGCACGTCCTTGCCCCACAGCCAGTCGCCATAGCCTTCGTCGATGGCGATCCCCACCGGCACGTTGCGCAGCGCGACGTTGACCAGGGTGAGTCCGGCCTCGTGCTCGCGAATGGCGGCCTCGCGCTGGCCGTCGAATGTGGCGTCGAGCAGCGTGAACGGCCAGGCGGGGGAGGTCTTTTCGCTGAGGATGCCATAGCGGCCGCCGTGGAAATGCACGTCCTGCGCCATGTTGCCCACCTGATAGGCGCCGGCGAGGCCTGAACCGACCTGAAAGTCCATATGCCGCAGATAGGCGTGCTGCGCGGCGTGGAAACGCACGCCCACTGCCGCCGGATTGCCCGCGCCGATGGCAATGTCGATATTGGCCATGGCCGAATAGAATGCATCGGAATTGGCATCGGCGATGGCGGGATTGAACGGCACCGCGTCGGGCGGGGGGAACGGCACTTTGCCGTCGCCGGCGGTGGGGCTGCCCTTGGGGCCCCGCCCGGTGAAGATCACCATGGTGGCCACGCCCTGCTGGAAGCCCGGTGTGGCATCGCCGAGCATCAGCACCGGCCGGGTCTTGCCCGTGCCGATCAGGCGCAGGCCTGGCCAGAGGAACAGCGAGCGGGTGATGCGATAGCGCCCGCTGGGCAGGAACACCACGCCTTCGCCGCGCGCCCCGGCCTGGTCCAGCGCCTGCTGGATCGCGGCGCTGTCGTCGGCCTTGCCATCGCCCACCGCGCGCACGGTGATCGCCTGGGTGTCGCCGGGCACCTGGTCGAACACCGATGGCGTCTTGGCCTGTGCCAGGGTTGGGGCGAGCGCGATGGCCGCCAGAATGCTTGATCCGATCATCCAGGCCTGCCGTGGCACCACGTTTCCTCTCCTCACCCGATCCGGCCGGGATAGCGGCTGGCGCGCGCCGGGGCAGGCGCGACCATAGTCTTAACTGTGTGGAATTTCAGGCGCTCAGGGCATCAGCCGCTTGCGCCCCTGCCACAGGTGCCAGCGCATCGCGAGCGCGGCGGCATCGCCATCCTGGGCGCGGATCGCGTCGACGACCAGTTCGTGTTCCTCAATCATGGCGTTGATCGCGGCGGGGGGGCGGGAGCGCGAGATATCGACCCCGGCGCGCAGGATGCGGTCGATCTCGTCATGCATGTGATCGAAGCTGGAGACGAAGATCGGGTTGGCGGTCGCTTCGAAAATGGCGCGGTGCAGTTCCATGTCTTCCACATGGGCCGGGCCACTCGCTTGCAGGGCGGCGCGCAGCGCGTCCATCGCGCGCTCGATCACCAGCATCTGTTCGGCCGAGCGGCGCTGCGCGGCCAGGCGTGCAGCTTCTGCCTCGAGCACCAGGCGCACTTCATAGCTGCCCATGGTGGCGGCAAGGTTCTGCATCGGCAGATGGCTGCCCAGCCGTTCGGACGGACGCCGCTTGACGAACGAGCCGGCGCCGCGCCGCGCTTCGGTAAAGCCGTCGGAGGCGAGGCGGACCAGCGCCTCGCGCACCACGGTGCGCGACATGCCGAACATTTCCGCCAGGCGCGTTTCGGAGGGCAGGCGGTCGCCGATCTGGAGATCGTCGGTGTTGATCAGTTCGACGATCCCGGCATAGGCGCGATCGGCCAGGCGTTCCTCGTGCATGGTCCTCCCCTTCTTCAGACGATCCATCCGGCGGCCAGCACCAGCACCAGGCCTACCACCGAAATCAGCGTTTCCAGCACCGACCAGGTGCGGAACGTGTCGGGCGTGCTGGTGCCGAGATAGCTGCGCACCAGCCAGAACCCCGGATCGTTGACGTGGGAGAAGAACACCGAGCCAGCGCCGATGGCAAGCACGGTCAATTCCGGCGAGGCGCCGGTGGCGGCGACTACCCCAGGCATGATGCCGGCGGCAGTGATCGTGGCGACCGTGGCCGATCCGGTGGCCAGGCGGATGCACACCGCCACGGCCCAGGCCATCGGCAGCGCGGGAATGCCGCCGTGAGCGGCGAGATGGGCCAGGAAATCGGCCAGGCCGGCTGAGACCAGCACCTGCTTGAGCGCGCCGCCCGCGCCGATCGCCAGGATGATCGCTCCGGCCGGGGCCATCGCTTCCTTCCAGATCGCGCCCTGGATCGCCGGGGCGCTGAACCCGCAGCCGAACAGCAGCGGCAGCGCGACGAGATTGGCGAGCACCAGCGCAAGCACCGGATTGCTCGCGAGGCCGAGCCAGGCAAGATGCGGGGCCAGGGCTGGCGGCGCCACAGCGGCGATCTGCCCGGCGGCGATCAGCACCACTGGCAGCAGCACGCACAGGAGGGCGCGACCCACGCCGGGCGCGGTGACGATTGGCGCGGCCGGCGTCATCACCGGGGCATCGGGCCGAACCCGGCGCGCGATCCACAGCGCGAACAGCGGGCCAGCCACGATCGCGGTGGGCACGCCGATCAGCAGGCCATAGAGCATCGTGCGCGGCAGGCTGGCGTGCAGTGCGTCCACGGCCAGCAGCGGGCCGGGATGGGGCGGCACCAGGGCATGCAGGGTGGAGAGGCCTGCCAAGGCCGGGAGGAGCAGGCGCAGGCGTGTGGTGCCCGCATCAGCCGGCCCGGTCATCGCTGCGGCTGCCGCCGCCGCGATCGGTAGCAGCAGCACCACACCGGTTTCGAAGAACAGCGGCAGGCCGATCAGCAGCGCGACCGCCATGCTCAGCCAAGGGGCCGCTGCCGGCCGGCCATGGTGCAGCGCCATGCGGGCCAGCACGCCCGCCCCGTCCGACAGTTGCAGCATGGCACCGAGCGAGAGGCCCAGCGCCACGACGAGGCCGGTGCCGCCCAGCACGTCGCCGGCGCCTTTCTGCACGGCTTTGGCGGTTTCGGCGACGGGCATGCCGACCGCGATGCCCACGGCAAAGGCGCCGCAGAGCAGGGCGAGAAAGGGATGGAACCGCCCGCGCACGATCAGGGCGATGGCGAGGCCAATGCCGAGCAGCGCGGCCAGGACCAGGCGCAGATCGTCGCTCATCGCGCTGCCGCCGTCCGGGTGGTGGTGATTCGCCCCGACCTGCCTTGCCCAGATCCGTGATGGCCCATCCTGCTCTCCTCTCGCGCCATGGCGCTGCCTGCCTGCGCTTGTTCTGCGAAAAGTTGTATAACAGGTGCGCGCCGATTTCAGCAATAAATCGTGTATTGACGGGATAACTCCGGCATAATATCAGAAATCTGTCTAACTGATATTGGATTTCGCCATGCCGATCCGAGCATGGACGCACGGTAGATGCCGCAACGGTAGGCGATAGGGAGAGACAACGGTGACCGACTTTGCCCCTGCCAGTGTTCCGAACCAGCCGGCGCAGCGCCTGTCAGAGGCACCCGCCGTCCGCCTGACCCCTACCCAGTTCAAAGTGATGCAGGGCGTGCGCTCGGGCCAGCTCAACAAACAGATCGCCTATGACCTGGGCATCGCGGAAAAGACCGTGAAGGCCCATATGACCGCGCTGATGCGCAAGCTCAACGTGCGCAACCGCACCCAGGTGGCGATCGCCGCCCAGTCGATCCTCGCCCAGTAGGTTTTCGCCCAACACGTTTTCCGCAGCAGGTTTCGGGGCGTGCGGCAGCAAGGGAGCGGGAAAAGGCGAAATCGCCGGCAGCGCATCTGATGTATGTCGATGCCGCTCAGGCAAATCCTGCCCTCAACCATCGCTCAACATCACGACACAACAGCCCCAGCCGAACAACGGCGTGGGGCTTTTTCACGTTCAGCCCAGATAGCCGCGATCGACATCATCGAACGCCGCCACCAAGGCTTGCCCGTGGGATGTGAGCGCCGCTTCGGCCAATGCCTGCGCCTGCGCCAGCAGCAGCCAATGGCGGCCCAGCGCGGCGAGGTGATCGTGCACCGGGCTGCCCGACAGTGCCGCCAGCCGGGTGGCGATCCATCCCGTCGTGGCCAGGGATGCCAGTTGCAGGAACGGATAGGCGACGACCGTTGCCGTCGGCTTGTCGAGGCTCGATGCGGCCTGCTCGAGCATGTCGAGCAGCGCCCGCAGGGTGGCATTGCCGAGCCGGTCCGCATCACCGCGGGCCTTTGCCAGGAAGGCGCGATAGGCGCGGCCTTGATCGCCGAGCACGCGGCGCAGGGCGAGGTCGAGCGCCTGCATGCCGCTGGTGCCTTCGTAGATCGCCAGAACGCGGGCATCGCGCAGATAGCGCTCGGCTGGCCATTCGCGGGTATAGCCGGCGCCGCCGAGAACCTGGATGGCATCGTTGGCGCACAGGCTCGCTGCCTCGGCCGCAAAATTCTTGGTGATCGGCAGCAGCCAGGCCAGCAGCAGTCCCGCTTCGGTGCGGGCTGCGTCATCGTCTTCGTGGGCCTGAAGGTCTGCCACGGCTGACGCGGTCAGCACGAGCCCCCGTGTGACTTCGGCGCGCGCCGCCAGGCCCAGCAGCATGCGCTGGACATCGCCGTGCTGGTCGATCGTGACTGGCGGGGCATCTGCCCTGCCGCCCTGCCGCCGCTCTGCAGCATAGCGCCAGGCGAGACTGGCTGCGGCACCCGACAGGCCCGCCCCTTGGCTGCCGACCGACAGCCGCATGCCGATGATCATTGTGAAAAGCTGGGCGAGGCCGCGTCCCGGTGTGCCGATCAGGTGGCCCGTCGCGGCCTCGAACCCCAGGGCACAGGTGGGCGAGCCGTGCAGGCCAAGCTTTTCCTCGATGCGCCGCACCACCACGGCATTGCGTTGGCCCGCGATATCGGATGGCACCAGAAACAGGCTGAGGCCTGCCGGACCATGCGCCCCCTCTGGCGTGCGCGCCAGCACCATGTGGGCGATGCGCGGGGTAAGGTCGTGATCGCCAAAGCTGATCCAGATCTTTTCACCCGTAATCCGCCAGGTGCCATCGGCATGGGGCACTGCGGCAGTGCGCAGTCGCGGCACGTCCGACCCGGCGTCGGGCTCGGAAATGCAGATCGTCGCGGCCCAACTGCCATCGACCAGGCGCGGCGCCCATTCGGCGCACAGCGCCGGGTCGGCATAGCGTTCGATCACCTTTGTCGCGCAGCGCATCGGCGTGGGCAGCATGCCGAAGGCGGGTGAGGCGCGGTTGAGCAGTTCCTCGCACGCACTGTGCACAAGCATCGGCAGACCCGCGCCGCCCCACTGTGGCGCGCCTTCTATCGTGGTCCAGCCAACGGCAACAAAGGCCTGCCAGGCGTCATGATGGCCTGGTGCCAAGCGCACGCGGCCCTGTTCCAGGCGGCAGCCAACCTGATCGGCCTGGGCGTTGAACGGCTCGATCACGCCTTCGGCAAGGTCACCGGCCGCGCCGACGATGTCGAGCAGCATCGCTTCGTCCAACCCGGCATCGGGAAATAGCGCCTGCACCCGCACGAATTCGGGCAGGGCCAGGATTTGGGCGACGATCGTGCCGGCGGCATCGGCGTAGGACATCTTGGGTTCCTCTCTCTATACGCTACCGTATGGTTTGAGGACGGACCTGGGTCAAGGCCGGTTCTGGACGGGGCATGGCAAGGCGCCTAAGCCGCATGGCATGACGTCGTCCCCGTCCAATCCAGCGTCCGATCCCGTCGCAGCGCCAGCAGCGGCCGCGCCATTGGCGCACAGCAAGCGCCTGGGCCGCGCCGACTGGATCGCGGCGGCGATCCGGGTGATGGCCGACAGCAGCGTCGAGCAGGTGCGCGTGGAAAAGCTGGCGATCGACCTCAAGGCGTCGAAGGGCAGCTTTTACTGGCATTTCAAGGACCGCAATGCGCTGCTGGCAGCCGTTCTGGAGGAATGGCAGGCACGATCGACGCTGATGGTGCAAGAGCGGCTGATGCGTGACGAGCCCGACGTCGCGCTGCGGATCAAGCGATTGATGGAACTGCCGTTTCATTCCGGTGCGGCGGCGCTGGCGGCCGATCTGGAACTGGCAATCATGGGCTGGGCACGCCGATCAGCGGCAGCACGGGCCGCAGTTGGCGCGGTGGACGCGGCGCGCACGGCTTATCTGGTGGACCAGTTCGTGGAACTGGGTTGTGGGGTGGCAGACGCGCAATGGCGCGCGCACCAGGCCTACGCCCTCCTGCGCTATGTCGCGCAGCGCACCGATCTTGCGCTGGCCGATCGGCAGCAGATGATTGCCAAACTGCATGCCCGGCTGACGCAGGACTGCGCCGCCGGGCATTGATCGACACATTAAGGGCAAGGCGGCGGGATTATTCCCCCTGCCAGCCTTCGAGCAGATCGCGGAATTCGTCGGCGTGGTTTTCTTCCTGCGCCAGAATGCCTTCCAGCATGATCCGCGTGGTGGGATCGCGATCGCCGACATAGGCTATCAGTTCGCGATAGGCTTCCACCGCGATGCGTTCGGCGATGAGGTCTTCCTTGACCATGTCCTTGAGCGTCTTGCCCACCTGGTATTCGGCATGGCTGCGCTGGGTCAGCGTGGCAGGATCGAGATCGGGTTCGCCACCCAGCTGGACGATGCGTTCGGCCAGCTTGTCGGCATGGGCGCGCTCTTCGTTGGCGTGCTCGAGAAAATGCGCCTTGATCGGTTCCGAAACCAGGCCATCGGCGGTGTAATAGTGCCGCATATAGCGCAGCACGCAGACCCATTCGGTGGCCAGCGACTTGTTCAGCTGGGCGATGATCACCTCGCGGTCCTTGGGGAAGGACTGGGTGACCGGGCCCTGGTCGATATGCTTGCGGGCCTGGGCACGCAGGGTGGCGGTGTCGGTAAAGCTGGCGTCAGACTTGGCCGGCTTGGCGGCGGTGGCAGTGGCCATGGAACATGCTCCTGCAAAAGGGATGGCATGGATCGAGGTGGCCATGCCGTGACACCGGGCAAATGATCGGGCCGCCCTCCGGTTCCATTGCCCGACAGGGCGGGTGTGATCGCCGGGGATGATCGCGCGTGCCGCTCGCTGTCCTTGAACACTTTCCCTCATGGCCCGGGCTGCTATAGCCGCGTCACGATGGACCTAGTGACGACTCCCCTGCGCATGCCCGCCGATTGGCGTGATTTCTTTGCGCTGACCAAGCCGCGCGTGATGACGCTGGTGATCTTTACCGGGCTGTGCGGCCTGCTCGCCGCGCCGGGAGAGATTCATCCGGTGCTGGGGTTTGCGGCGATTCTGTGCATTGCCGTGGGTGCCGGGGGCGCTGCCGCGCTCAACCAGTGGTGGGAGGCGGACCTCGACGCGGGCATGAAGCGCACCGCGCGGCGGCCCGTGCCGGCCGGGCGGATGGACCGCGAATCGGCACGCGATTTCGGCTTTGCGCTGTCGGGCGGATCGGTGGTGGTCATGGGCTTGGCGATCGGTTGGCTGGCGGCCGCGATCCTGGCGATCTCGATCTTCTATTATGCCTGGGTCTATACCGTGTGGCTCAAGCCGCGCACCCCGCAGAACATCGTGATCGGCGGTGGGGCCGGTGCCTTTCCGCCGTTGATCGGGTGGGTGGCCGTTACCGGGCACATCACCTGGATGCCGGTGGTGCTGTTCCTGATCATCTTCCTGTGGACGCCGCCGCACTTCTGGGCACTCGCCCTGTTCGTGCAGACCGATTACGCCAAGGTCGGCATTCCGATGCTGCCGGTGGTGGCGGGTGAAAAGGCGACGCGCCGGCAGATCCTGTTCTATACCCTGGTGCTCGTGCCCGTGAGCCTGGTGCCATGGGCGCTGGGTGGCGCCGGGCTGGTCTATGGCGTGGCGGCGGCGCTGCTCGGCCTGGGTTTCCTGGTGCTGGCCATGCGGGTGGGCCTGCGCGACAGCGTGGCCAATGACAAGATGAAGCCGGAAAAGCGGCTGTTCGGCTATTCGGTGCTCTATCTGTTTGCATTGTTCGCCGCGCTGGTGCTGGATCGGTTTGCCGGGCTCCAGGGGTGGGCCTGAGCGGAGAGGAAACAACGTGGGCGACAAGCCGGAAAATATTGACCTGAAAGCCTTTCGTGCGCGACAGAAAGCACGCAACCGCGCTTTGGGACTGGTGCTGGGGGCTTTGGTGGTGCTGTTTTTTGCCATCACCGTCGTGAAACTGGGTGTGCAGGCCGCACACCGCAACGAAAGCGCACAGCACGCCTGACCCGGACAATGCCCGGCGGGCGGATAAGGGAGAGAAAGCGTGGCAGCGGCAATCGACAAAACCACCCGGGCCAATCGCAAGGTGGCGATCATCGCCGGCGCGGCGGCCTTGGGCATGCTGGGCATGGGCTATGCCGCCGTGCCGCTCTATCGCATGTTCTGCCAGGCCACGGGCTTTGCCGGCACGACCCAGCGGGCCACTGCGGCCCAGGCGGCCAAGGTCAAGCCCACGCTGCGCCCGATCACCATCCGCTTCGATGCCAATGTCGCGCCGGGCCTGCCGTGGACGTTCAAGCCCGAGCAGGTGACCCAGGACGGACGAATCGGCGAGCGCAAGATCGCTTTCTTCACCGCCCGCAACAATTCCGACCAGCCCATTGTGGGCCGCGCGGTGTTCAACGTGACGCCAGAGCAGACCGGCTCCTACTTCCACAAGATTCAGTGCTTTTGCTTCAATTATCAGAAGCTTATGCCGGGTCAGGAAGTGCGCATGCCGGTGGTCTACTACGTGGACCCGGCTATGTTGGATGACGCGAACACGCGCGATATCCCGGAAATCACGCTCAGCTATACGTTCAACAAGGCCGCAAATTGACTGGACCGGGCCAGATGTGCCCGATAGACATTGCAGCCACCACAAAAATGGCTCCCGTCGCTGTGCGCACGAGGATGCTGGTTAAGCCTTGGGGGAAGTAGACGATCATGGCCGGCGCCAAGAACCACGATTATCACATCCTGCCGCCCGATATCTGGCCGTTCATGGGCGCTATGTCAGCCCTGGTGATGACCAGCGGCGGCGTTTTCTACATGCACAAGATGGCTGGCGGCACGCAGATCATGCTGCTGGGCCTGCTGGGTGTCCTGCTCACCATGTTTTCGTGGTGGGGCAAGGTAATCAAGGAAGCCCACGCCGGCGATCATACCCCGGTGGTGCAGCTGCACCAGCGCTATGGCATGATCCTGTTCATCGCTTCAGAAGTGATGTTCTTCGTCGGCTGGTTCTGGGCGTTCTTCGATTTCTCGCTGTTCCCCAGCAAGCTCAACACCGACGTGATCGGCGGCGTGTGGCCGCCCAAGGCGATCGAGGCGGTCATCAACGCGTTCGACCTGCCGCTGCTCAACACGCTGATCCTGCTGTGCTCGGGCACCACGCTGACCTGGGCCCATCACGCGCTGATCCATGGCGATCGCAAGGGCCTGAAGCTGGGCCTGACGGCCACGATCCTGCTCGGCCTGCTGTTCACGTCGATCCAGGCCTATGAATACGTCCATGCCCCGTTCGCCTTTGGCAAGAACACCTATGGTTCGGCCTTCTTCATGGCGACGGGTTTCCACGGCTTCCACGTGATCATCGGCACGATCTTCCTGATCGTGTGCTGGATCCGCGCCGAGCGGGGCGAGTTCACGCCGCGCCAGCATTTCGGCCTGGAGGCGGCGGCCTGGTACTGGCACTTCGTCGACGTGGTCTGGCTGTTCCTGTTCGTGGCCATCTACGTCTGGGGCAACTGGGGCGCGGTGGTCGAATAACCGCCCACGCCTATGGCCCACAAAAAGGGGCGCCTTCCGGGTCTGGAAGGCGCCCCTTTTTTGTGTCGCTGCCCCGGAGCCAGCCCCCGGGGCAGCGATCATGGTTACTTTAAGCTGGCCAGTTCGGCCGACAGCGCGGCAGCGCGCTGGTCCTTGAGCACGGCGCAATCCTGCACCCGCTCGATCGCTCGGTCGAGTTCGAGCGCGCCCGAGTTGTGGGCAAAGTGCGGGCGCCAGGCGGCAATGGTCTTGGCCTTGTCCACCGAGCAGAATCCGCTCACCGCCTGGGGCAGGCTGCGCGCCAGGAAGATGCCGCCGCCGCTGGAGAGCAGGGTGTCGACGTGGGCATTGGCCCAGGCAAACGCGTATTCGGTCGTCTTGGGCGAGGCGATGGCCAGCGAAATGCCGGTCAGCTTTTCCGAAAGGCGCAGGCGCTTGTCGGAAAACTCTTCGATTAGCCACTTGGCCACGGCCGGATCGTTGCTGCGGCCCACGGCGCGCAGGGCGGCCGGGCGCAGCAGCGGATCTTCCGAAGACAGTGCCTTTTCCATCAGTACCTTGGCGCCTTCCAGGCCGCGCGGCTTGAGCCAGGCCTTGAACGCGCTGTTGTAGAAGGCGGGATCGAGCGCGGCGGTATCGCCGGCCAGCAGGCTGTCGACCGCCTTGGCCAGCTTGGCATTGAGCGCGGCGTCTTCGGCCACGCCCGACATTTCCGCCACCAGGGCAACGCGGCGCTGCTGCTGATCGGGATCATCGCCCGCATGCGCGCCGGCCCGCGGATCGAAGCCCAGCTTGGCCAGCTGCGGACCACGCACTTCGGCCACCAGGCGGCGCAGGCCCTCGTGGGCAGCCGGGGACAACATGCCGCGATCGTCGAATGCTTCAAGCTGGCCGGTCGCACCATCGCTGGCGTAGCTGTCGGGATTGGCGGCAAAGCTGCGCGCGGCCGCCACCAGTTGCGCTGGCGTGGCACGCCCCGCCAGGAAGCTGGCTTCCAGGCTGTCGATCGCGGCCAGGGCTTCGCCGCCGGGCAGGGCGGAACCCTGCGCGATTAGGCTGTCCCACTGCGCCGCGGGCAGCTCGAAACGGTAATAGCCGGTGCCGCCCGCGTTGGGCATCAGCGCGCCGTTGCCGGCGATGGCAACCGTGCCGCTCTTGTCCACCAACAGCTGGCAGACGCGGGCATCGCCCTGGCGCAGGCACAGTGGCACGCCCCAGGTCTGGGCCAGGGCTTGCGCCGGGGCCTGGGTGCCGAGCCTGACATAGCGGCTTTGCGTCACGTTCCATTTGCCTTGCCCGGCTGGGGCAAACGTCACCAGCGGCACGCCCTGCTGGTCGGTAAAGCTTTGCATCGCAGGCAGGATGCGCGGATCACCGGCAGCATCGGCCATGGCGCCAAAGAAATCGGCGGTGCTGGCGTTGCCGTACTTGTGCTTGGCCATGTAGCCGCGCACGCCGTCGCGGAACTTGGTATCGCCCATGAACGCGGCGATCATCGATACCACGTGGCCACCCTTGCCATAGGTGATGGTGTCAAAGGCCGCGTCGATCTGGCTGTTGCGCTCGATCTTCTGGTGGATCGGCCGGCCGACGATCAGCGCGTCGGTGTTCATCGCGGCAAAGCCTTCTTCCAGCGCGCCGGCCCCGATGTTGAGATCGGGACGCCATTCGTTGCCGATGCGGAAGCCCATCCAGTTGGCAAAGCTTTCGTTGAGCCAGATATCGTCCCACCAGGCCGGGCTGACCATGTCGCCAAACCACTGGTGCGCCAGCTCGTGCGCCACGACCATGCCGAAGTTGCGCTTTTGCGCGGTCGAGGCCTTGTCATCGAGCACGAGGAGCGAATCCTCGTAAAGATCGGCCCCGGCATTTTCCATGGCGCCCGGCATGATCGGCGCGGTGATCTGGTCCAGCTTGGGGAAGGGGAAGGCCTGCCCGAAATAGTTCTCCAGGTGGCTGACGATGCCCTTGGTGCCATCGAGGGCAAAGGCCAGCTTGTCGGCATTGGGCTTGGTCGAAACCACGCGCAGCGGCAGCGGGGTGGCGCGCTGCGGCGTGGCCGGCACGGCGCCATCCACGCTCACGAACGGACCGGCCATTACCGCCACGAGGTAGCTGGGCAGCGGCAGGGTCGGGGCAAAGCGGTGCACGGTCTGGGCGCCGCGCGTTTCGGTCGCCACTTCGGGCGCGTTGCTTACCGCGCGCTGGCCCGCCGGCGTGGTGATGGTGACAGTATAGGGCGTCTTGAAGCCGGGCTGGTCGAACGAAGGGAACGCGCCGCGCGCATCGATCGATTCGAACTGGCTCCAGCTGTACCACTGGTTGTCCACGTGCACGCGGAACAGCCCGGTGGGGCCATCGTTGAAGCCGGCTTCATAATCGAACACCAGCGTCGCGGCGCCCTTGGGCAGCGGCTGGGCAAAGGTGACCAGCGCCACGCCGGTGGGATCGGCCTGCTGGAACGTGCCGGCAATCGTCTTGCCACCCACTTTGGCGACAACCTGCTTCACCTTGAGATCGAGCCCGTGCATCCACACATAGCGGCCGCCCTGGTTCACGGTCACGTCGATCTCGGCATGGCCGGTAAAGCGCGGCTGGGCCGGATCGAGCGTGAAATCGAGGCGATAGGCGCTTGGCACCACGGCATTGCCGAGCTTGCCAACAGGCATCACGCCAGCGGCGGCGGGAATGGCCACGGCCTTGGCATCGGCGGAAGCAGTGGGGGCGGCAAGTGCCGGGGCGGCGGCAAGAGTGCCGGCCAGCATCGTGGCGGCAAGAAGCAGAGCGCGCATGGAATCCTTTCACGCGAAAAGAGGCTGGGCGCCTGCTTGCGCCCGGCTCGTTGCACGTGCAACCGGTTTCGACGAACCGCCGGGATTGATCTGCCAACGGCTTGGTGGTGTCTGAGTCAATGGCACGCGCAGCCCATTGACTGATGGTGTCTTAATCGACCGGCGCGCAAAAACGCATCGTCCCCCCGGACTGGACCCCGGATCAAGTCTGGGGGTGGCGAAGGAAAGTGGGTTCGCTGTGCGCAACAATGCACACGGCGCTAC
The DNA here is from genome assembly GCF_001598375.1 of Novosphingobium capsulatum NBRC 12533. Taxonomy (GTDB): domain Bacteria; phylum Pseudomonadota; class Alphaproteobacteria; order Sphingomonadales; family Sphingomonadaceae; genus Novosphingobium; species Novosphingobium capsulatum. The sequence goes on along the minus strand of NZ_BCYV01000015.1, from coordinate 169,188 downwards.
CTGCTACCTGGCATCAAGACTGAACCACCTTCGGCACACCCTCTGCCGTGATCGCGATATATCCCTCGGTCAGGTAAATGTATGACGTTCCGCGGCTATCGGCCATATGCCAGTAGCTGACATTCCCTGCGAACCGATTGCCGGCAAGCGAGGCGACATCAGCATGCATGGCGACGGCTGTGACGCCTTCAAACAAGACGACGATCGCGGTTCGCGTGCTCGCGTCAGGTTTCGGGTAGGCCTGGAGTCGGAGTGACACGACCCCTTTGACGGGGTCAAAATCCAGCCCGTCCAGCAAAGCATCATGTCCTTGCATGTCGTCGTGGAGCATTACCGCAACAACCCACCCAACAGCCCGCGCGCGAAGCGGCCCAGGGCTTCGCCGCCCAGGCTCGTCGCGATCGAGCCGACCATTGCCGTTACTCCGCTGGCGACGGGCGCCGCGCGGGATTTCTTGCCGGCGATCTGGGCGGCGACCATCGCTCCGGCCGATGAGGCGACGGCGCCCATCGCGGCCTTGCCAGCGCGGCCCCACAGTGTGGGGGACTGGCGCGGCTGGGCACGCTGGGCGTCTGCGCCCTGTTCCTGCACGGTCTGCGCCGCAGCAGCGGCGTCTGCCGCCTTTTGTGCCAGCACTTCGGCCGCGCTCTCGCGGTTGACGGCGGTATCGTACTTGCCGCCAAACGGGCTGGCGGACTGGATGGCAGCACGCTCGGCCGGGCTGACCGGCCCCAGGCGCGAGCGCGGCGGCGCGATCAGGGTGCGTGCGACCATGCCCGGCGCGCCATCGGCGTCGAGCATCGAGACCAGCGCTTCGCCCACTTTGAGCTCGGTAATCGCTTGGCCCACATCGAGATCGGGGTTGATGCGAAAGGTTTCAGCCGCGGCGCGAATCGCCTTCTGATCGCGCGGGGTGAACGCGCGCAGGGCATGCTGCACACGGTTGCCCAGCTGGCCTGCCACCTTCTCGGGAATATCGATCGGGTTTTGGGTGACGAAATAGACCCCCACGCCCTTGGAGCGGACGAGGCGGACGACCTGCTCCACCTTGTCCATCAACGCATCGGGTGCATCGTCGAACAAGAGGTGGGCTTCATCGAAGAAGAACACCAGGCACGGCTTTTCCGGGTCGCCCACTTCGGGCAGCGCCTCGAACAGTTCCGACAGCAGCCACAGCAGGAACGTGGCATAGAGCTTGGGGCTCTGCATCAGCTTGTCGGCGGCCAGCACGTTGACCATGCCGCGGCCCTGTTCGTCCACCTGCAGGAAATCGTGGATTTCAAAGGCCGGTTCGCCAAAGAAGCGATCGGCACCCTGGCTTTCCAGGCCGAGCAGCTGGCGCTGGATCGCGCCGACGCTGGCCTTGGTCACGTTGCCATACTTGGTGGCGAGCGCCCCGGCGTTTTCGGCGCAGGCGGCCAGCACGGCCTGCAGGTCGGCCAGGTCCACCAGCAGCAGGCCGTTGTCGTCGGCATAGCGAAAGGCGATGGTCAGCACGCCTTCCTGGGTTTCATTCAGGCCCATCAACCGGGCAAGCAGCAGCGGGCCCATTTCGGAAATCGTCGTGCGGATGGGGTGGCCCTGCTCGCCATACAGATCCCAGAACACGGCCGGGTTATCGGCATAGGCATAGTCGGCAATGCCCAGGTCCTTGGCGCGCTGTTCCAGCGAGGCGGCGTGCTTGAACGTGGGGTTGCCAGGCATGGCAATGCCGGAAAGATCGCCTTTCACGTCGGCCAGGAACACCGGCACCCCGGCGCGGCTGAACTGTTCGGCCATGCCTTGCAAGGTCACGGTCTTGCCGGTGCCGGTCGCCCCGGCGACCAGGCCATGGCGGTTGGCCCGGCCCAGCAACAGCACTTCGCGTTCGCCCTTCGCGCCCAGGCCCAGGAAAATCTCGTCCATCCGCCGCACTCTCTCTCGATTTGTTGCTTTGCTGTGTAGGATGAGCCGCGATTGCCCGCGAGGGCTTTTTGCATCCGCATCGGCTTGTCGCTATGCGCGTGGGGTAATGACACGCGCCCCCTTTCTTTTGCTCGATGATGCCCGCCAAGGCGATCACGGCTCGGCCCGCCTCTATGAAGCGCCGCTGGAGATCGTGGTGGCGCGCCGGCCGGAAGAGGTGGACGCGGCCCTGGCACGGATCGGCGATACGCCGGGATGGTGGGCTGGCGCACTGGCCTACGAAGCCGGGCTGGCGCTGGAAGAGCGGCTGCTGCCGCGCGCGGCGGCGCGCAGCGGCAGTGCCGGGCCGCTGGTGTGGTTTGCCCGCTTTGCGCAGATGACGCCGATGGCCAGCGCAGACGTGGCAGCCTGGCTGGCGCGCGAAAGCGCCGGGCAGGGCAGCGGCGGCCGGCTGGGTCCGCTAGGCCCGACGCATTCAACCGGCGGCTATGCCCGCGCTTTTGCCCAGGTGCAGGAAGCGATCCGCAGCGGCGATATCTATCAGGCCAACCTGACGTTCCAGCTGGCCGGTTCCTGGCAGGGTGATCCGCTGGCGATCTATGCCGCGCTGCGTGGTGATGCGCTGGCCGGGCATGGCGCCGTCTTGTGGGATGGATCGCACTGGCATCTCTCGGTCTCGCCCGAGCTGTTTTTCGAATGGCGCGGCGATCGTGTGACCGTGCGCCCGATGAAAGGCACGGCGCCGCGCGGCGCCACTCCGCAGGAAGATGCCGCGCTCAAGGCCGCGCTCGCTGCCAATCCCAAGGATCGCGCTGAAAACCTGATGATCGTTGACCTGATGCGCAACGATCTGTCGCGCGTGGCCGTGCCCGGCACGGTCAAGGTGCGCGATGCCTTTGCCGTGGAAAGCTATCCCACCGTGCACCAGATGGTCACCACAGTGACCGCGCAGATACAGCCCGATGTGGCCGTGGCCGATGTGCTGCGCGCCATCTTTCCCTGCGGATCGATCACCGGCGCGCCCAAGATTCGCGCGATGGAATGGATCGACATGGCCGAACGCGATGCGCGCGGGCTCTATTGCGGATCGATCGGCTATGTCGATGTGCCCGATCCGGCGACACCGGCCAGCCGCGATGCGCCGGGGGCTGGCAGCGCGGCGTTCAATGTGGCAATCCGCACCGTGCGCCTGGTGCCAGACCATCCCGGCGCGGCCGGCGGACGGGCGACCATGGGGGTTGGCTCGGCCGTGGTCGCGGATTCCGTCATGATGGGCGAATGGCGCGAATGCGTGGTAAAGGGGAATTTCTTGCGCCTGAACGCCGGCAGTGCCGATCTGATCGAGACCATGGCCTTTGATCCGACGGCGGGGATCCCGCTGCTGGAGCGGCATCTCGAGCGGATGAAGCAAAGTGCGCAGGCGCTGGGCTTTGCGTTCGATCGCCATGCCTTGCGCAACGCCATCCACGCGCTGTGCTTCGATCTCGATGCCCCGGCCAAGGTCCGCCTGGTGGTGGCGCGCAGCGGCGCCCATGCGCTGGAGGCAGCGCCGCTGCCGCCTGCCTTTGCTGGGCCGGTTACCTGCGCCGTGCTGCCCCTGCCGGTCAGCACCGGCGATTGGCGCCTGCGCCACAAGACTACCGATCGCGGCTTTTACGAGGCCGGCCTCAAGGCGGCGCGTGGTGTTGGCGCGCAGGAAGCCCTGCTGCGCCGCGACGACGGCTTGATCACCGAAGGCTGCTTTACCTCCGTGTTCGTGGAGCGCGATGGCGTGCTCGTCACCCCGCCGGCCGATCTGGGCCTGCTGCCTGGCGTGCTGCGCGCGCAACTGCTGGAAGAAGGCCGCGCCGTGGAGGGCGAGGTTCGCCTGGAAGACCTGGCGCAGGGCTTTTTCCTGGGCAATGCGCTGCGTGGCCTGATGCCAGCGCGCCTTTTGGGGCAGGGCTGAGCCATCATGGACAACCACGCTACCAGCGCCGCGCTGGGCCGCATCGCACCCTCGCGCACCAATGCCATGACCGACCGCGCGATCGAACTGCGCGCCGCCGGGCGCGACATCATTTCGCTGTCGGTGGGGGAACCCGATTTCCCAACGCCGCCCCACGTGATCGCGGCGGCCAAGGCCGCGCTTGATGGCGGGCAGACGCGCTATACCGCCGTGCCTGGCACGCTGGCTTTGCGTGAAGCAGCCGCCCTCCATTTCCAGCGCGACCTCGGCCTTGCCGTGCCGCCCAGCCAGGTGATCGTGACGGCCGGAGGCAAGCAGGCGATCTTCGAGGCGCTGCTCGCCACGCTTGATCCGGGTGACGAGGTGCTGATTCCCTCGCCCTGGTGGGTCAGCTATCCCGAAATCGTGCGCTTTGCCGGGGCCAGCGTGGTCGATCTGCCCACGCAGGCCAGCGGCGGGTTTCGCATCACGCCCGACCAACTCGCCAGCGCGATCACGCCCGCCACACGCTGGCTGCTGCTCAACAGCCCGGGCAATCCCACTGGCGCCACCTATCCGGCCGCGGAACTGCGCGCGCTGGGCGCGGTGCTGCGCCGTTTCCCGCGCGTGCTGGTGCTGTCTGACGATATCTATGCCCCGCTGCGCTATGGCGGCGGCGTGCATGCCACGCTGGCGGTGGAATGCCCCGATCTCGCCGACCGGGTGTTGACGGTGTCGGGTGTGTCGAAAAGCCATGCGATGACCGGCTTTCGCATCGGGGTTTCGGCCGGGCCGGAATGGCTGATCAAGGCCATGGCCAAGCTGCAGTCGCACAATTCGGGCAATCCCTGCTCTATCGCCCAGGCTGCTGCCACGGCGGCATTGGCCGGCCCGCAAGAATTTCTGGCCGATTGGCGCGAGCGTTTCCGCGCCCGGCGCGACAAGGTCGTCGCCGCGATCAACGCCATTCCGGGCCTATCCACGCCCGTGCCCGATGGCGCGTTCTACTGCATGATCGATGCCGCGCCCTTGATGGAGCGCTTTGGTGATGACGAGGCGCTGGCCCTGCATCTGCTGGAACATGGCGTGGCGGTCGTGGCGGCCTCGGCCTTTGGCGGCGCGCAGGGCTTCCGCATCTCGTTTGCCGCCGATGATGCCGTGCTGGATGAGGCGCTGCGGCGCATCGCGGCGGCGCTGGCCTGAGGATTTACGCCCGCCGCGCTTGCCCGCCGGCGATTTCGCGCGCAAGGGGTGGGCATGATCGAAATCCCCATCCTGTTCGAAGACGGCGAAGCGCTGGTCATCGACAAGCCGGCCGGCCTGCCGCTCGACCGGCCGCGTGCCGGCGGCATCTCGCTGGAAGACCGCCTCGATGAATTGAAGCTGGGCTTCCAGCGCCTGCCCGCGCCGGTCCACCGGCTCGACCGCGACACCTCGGGCTGCCTGCTGCTCGCGCGCAATCCCAAGGCGCTCAAGCGCTTTTCCGCCGCGTTCGAAGCGCGCCAGGTGGAAAAGGTCTATTGGGGCGTGGTGGCCGGCGATGTCGAAGGAACGGCGGGCACTATCGCGCTCAATCTGTCCAAGATTTCCAGCGCTGCTGCCGGCTGGCGCATGATCGCGGCCAAGAAGGGCAAGCCCGCCGTCACCCACTGGCGCGTGCTGGCCCGGCTGCCGGGCCGCACCCTGGTGGAGTTTCGCCTCGAAACCGGCCGCACCCACCAGGTCCGCGTTCATGCGCTGACGGGCCTGGGTGCCCCGCTGCTGGGTGATCCGGTCTATGGCGATGGCAAGGGCGCGGCCCGAACCCTGCTGCACGCTACGCGCCTGGTCATGCCGCGTGAAGGCAAGGAGGCCATCGTGGCCGAAGCGCCGATCCCGGCCGATATTGCGGGCTTGGGCTTTACGCTGTGACCGACACTCCCGAGGCGATCGTGGCCCGTGCCATGGGCCTTGTGGAGGAAAGCTTCATCGCCGCTGCCGGGCCGGGCGGGCAGAATGTCAACAAGGTGGCCACCGCGGTGCAACTGCGCATCAACGTGTTCGCCTTGCGCCTGGCCCCGCCGGTGTTTCACCGGCTCAAGGAACTGGCCGGCAGCAAGTTTACCGCTGGCGGCGAGATCGTGCTGACCGCGCGCCGCTTTCGCACGCAGGAAGCCAACCGCGAAGACGCCCGCACCCGGCTGGCCGACCTGCTGCGCGACGCGTGCAAGCTGCCGGAAAAGCGCGCCAAGTCGCGCCTCAATCGCGTAGGCAAGGTGCAGCGCCTGCAAGGCAAGAAGATCCGTGGCGCGGTCAAGGCCGGCCGCGGCAAAGTCCGGCTGGATTGAATACAAAAGCCTGCGCGCGATGGCGTGCCGAACACAAGATCCTCCCCGCGTGGCGGGGAGGTGGCAGGCCACAGGCCTGACGGAGGGGCAAATCCCTCACACCATGTCCTGCGGCCGGACCAGGCGGTCGAACGTGGCTTCATCCACCAAGCCCAGCGCCAGCCCGGCCTCGCGCAGCGTCATGCCGGCGGCATGGGCGTGCTTGGCGATCTTGGCGGCATTGTCATAGCCGATTTCGGGCGCCAGCGCCGTTACCAGCATCAGCGAGCGATCGACCAGTTCGGCAATGCGGCGCGTGTTGGGCTCGATCCCGTCGACACAGCGCACGGCAAAGCTTTCCATGCCCACGGCCAAGAGGTGAACCGAGCGCAGCACCGCCGCGCCGATCATCGGCTTGAACACGTTGAGTTCCAGATGCCCCTGCAGGCCGCCCAGCGTCACCGCCTGGTGGTTGCCGATCACTTGCGCGGCCACCATGGTCAGCATCTCGCACTGCGTGGGATTGACCTTGCCCGGCATAATCGAACTGCCCGGTTCGTTGGCCGGCAGGTCAAGCTCGCCCAGCCCAGACCGTGGACCTGATCCCAGGAGGCGGATATCGTTGGCGATCTTGGTCAGCGCCACGGCGAGCGTCGCCAGGGTAGCAGAAAACTGCACCAGGGCATCATTGCTCGCCAACGCTTCGAACCGATTCGGCGCCGGGACGAAGGCATGGCCGGTAAGGTCGGCCAACTGTGCGGCCATTGCCTCGGCAAAGCCCTCTGGCGCGTTGAGCCCGGTGCCCACCGCCGTGCCGCCCTGGGCGAGGCGCAGCAGGTGCTCCTCGGCATGGCGCAAGCGCTGATGGGCATCGCGCAATTGCTGGACATAGCCGGAAAATTCCTGCCCCAGCGTCAGCGGCGTGGCATCCTGCAGATGGGTGCGCCCGATCTTGACGATCCCGGCCCATTCGCGCGCTGCCGTGTCGAGCGATCCGGTCAGCAGGTCGAGTGCGGGCAGCAGGTCACGGTTGAGCGCAACCACCGCTGCCACGTGTAGCGCGGTGGGAAAGCTGTCGTTCGACGATTGCCCGCGGTTCACATGGTCGTTGGGGTGCACCGGGCTCTTGCCGCCGCGCGTGCCGGCCAGTTCCTCGTTGGCGCGGCCGGCGATCACCTCGTTGACGTTCATATTGCTCTGCGTGCCACTGCCGGTCTGCCAGATCACCAGCGGGAACTGGTCATCGTGATGCCCGGCCACCACTTCGGCGGCGGCCTTTTCGATGGCATCGGCCAGCCTGCCATCGAGCCCATGGGCGCGGTTGACGCGGGCGGCAGCCTGCTTGACCAGGGCCAGGGCGTGGACGATGCCGATCGGCATGCGCTCGCCCGCGCCGAACGGGAAATTCTCGATCGAGCGCTGGGTCTGCGCGCCCCAATAGGCGGTATTGGGCACCGGGATCGTGCCGATGCTGTCGCTTTCGATGCGGGTGGTCATGCCGGGGTCCTTTCGCGGCGCCGGGGCGGCGTGGACCCCGGCGGTGTCAAAGTGGGCGGTGCGTTGTTGCGGCCTGCGCGCGGCGCTGAAGAAAGCGGGCTTCGACCGTGGGGCCGGCCTGTTCGGCCAGAAGGGACAGTGCGGCAGGCAGGCCGCGCTCGGCCAGGCGATCCACCGCCTGGTCGGGCGCAACGCCCAACTCGCGCGCCAGATCGCGGATCGCGCGGGCCATCTCGATGAATTCCAGTTCGCTCTCGCGTGCCGCGCGCCATTCCGCCGAAGGGGAAAAGCTGTGGTGCATATCCATGCCGTTGCTCCTGCCGTTGTTGCCGGACAGAGGCTAGCAGTTGCCGGACGGGCAGGGCTTTAAGGGAGGGCATAGGCATAATGCGGAGGGGCTTAACCCAGCCGCACGGGCGAGGGATCGCCATGGAGCGCGATCAGGTCTGCGCGTGCCCTGGCCCTGGCCCGCAGGAATGCGCCCTCCACCGCGTCGGCGCTCTGCCCCGCCTGCCGCGCGATCATGGTTAGTGCGCTGGCAAGACCCTGCTCGACCATGGCGTCAAGCAAAGGGCGCGGATGCAGCGCGCGGTCGGCCGCTATCGCCTTGAGCGCGCGCACCGTTTCGGCAAATTCGAACGCGGTGAGGCGTGCGGATTCGTATTCCTCCTTGCGCAGCAGTGCGTTTCGCAGATCAAACGCCATGGCGGTCGCTCCTCTTGCACCAACACGATACTGTGCCAGATGGAGCCCGCCTTGACCCACGGCAAGTGTGCCGGGGCATTTTGGGGGGTAGGAGCGGGACATGGGTACGGTCACGGGCACCGGCATGGGGACCAGTGAAATCTTCCTGATCGCGTTGACGATCATCCTGGCGGTGCCATGGCTGGTCTGGCGCGTGTTCAACCGTGATGATCATGCGCCGCTGGTGGTGGTGCAGATCGTCGGCGGCATCCTGCTCGGGCCGGGCGTGCTGGGCGCGCTCTATCCCGGCTATTACGCGTTCGTGTTCAACCCGCAGGTGATCGGCGCGCTCAACGGCGTGGCCTGGTGGGCGGTCAGCCTGTTCGTGTTCATCGCCGGGGTGGAACTCGATCTGGCCGATGCCTGGGGCAATGCCCGCGAAACCCTGATCACCGCCAGTTGCGCGCTGCTTACCCCGCTGCTGCTGGGCGCGGTGGCGGCGGCCGCGCTGCTCACCGTGCCGGGCTGGCTTGGCCCCAAGGGCACCTGGGGGCAGGGCGTTGCCGGCATGGGCATGGCCTGTGCCGTTACTGCGCTGCCCATTCTGGTGCTGCTGATGGAAAAGCTCGGCATCTTCCGCACGGCGCTGGGCCAGCGCCTGCTGCGCTATGCCAGCATGGACGATGTGGCGATCTGGGGCGTGCTGGCGCTTATCCTGCTCGATTGGCAGCGCATCGGGCGCCAGGGCCTGTTCCTGGTGGTGTTTGCCGTGGCGGCCTGGGGCCTGCGCCGGCTGATGGCGCGTGTGCGCGAGGATGATCGCTGGCATATCGCACTGGTCTGGCTGGCGGCGGTGGGTTTTGCCGCCGATTGGTCGGGCCTGCATTTCATGGTCGGCGCGTTCCTGGCCGGTGCGGTGCTCGACGCGCGCTGGTTCGAGCAGGGGCGGCGCGACGCGTTCCGCCATTTCCTGCTGCTGGCGGTGATGCCGGTGTTCTTCCTGTCCACCGGCCTGCGCACGCAATGGGGCCAGGTCGGCGGGCTGGGCCTGACGGCCGTGCTGGGCGCGGCGGTGTTGCTGCTGGTGGCTTCGGTAGCCGGCAAGCTGATCGGCGTGCACCTCGCTGGCCGCATCCTGGGCTGGAAAAAGGGCGAGGCCAGCGTGATCGGGTGGATGCTCCAGACCAAGGCGCTGATCATGATCATCTTCGTCAACGTCCTGCTCGACAAGAAGATCATCACGCCCGAGGCGTTCACCGCGCTGCTGCTGATGGCGGTGTTGAGCACGATGCTGACCATGCCGATCGTCCGGCCCAAGCTCAAGGCGCTGGCAGCAGCAAATTCTTGACGGATTGCCGCTAGGACAGGAGCCATGGCCGATTTCCTTGTCCTGGCGGCACTGGCGTGCTGGCTGTTCTTCGTATTCTGCGTGTGGCGGGCGCTGTGCCTGTTCGGCACCTGGTGCCCCGCGCCGGCAATGGTCTGGCGCAGCGATTACAACGAGGGCCAGCAGTCCGAGGATTTCTGGTCTTTGGGGATGACGATGTTCACCTCGCGCGGGTGGAACTGGCGCGATGGCGACGATACCCGCTACATCGAGGACGAAATCCGCTTTCGCGACCAGGACGGCATCGAGCGGCGCGCGCTGGTGCATCGCTGGGTCCATCGCGGGTGGAAGCCATCGGGCGCCTATACCGTGTGGTATGATCCGGCCGATCCCACCCGCGCCACTGTGCTCGGCCCGTTCACATGGGGCGCCTGGGGCCTGCTTTCGCTGGTGCTGCTGTTCGTGGTGGTGCAGATGATCAGGACGATCGGCCTGCCGCCGATGCTGGCGGGGCTGCTGGGCTAGCCCTTCTGCGTTAGGCGCTTGGGCTAGCCGGGTGCGCCCCTATCTGCCATAGGCGGCGGCGTGACTGCCGTTATGCCCGATCTTTCGCCCGATCTTGATGCCGCGCGCCAGCGCCTGGCGCAGGTTTTTGGCTTTTCCGGCTTTCGCGGGGTGCAGGACCAGGTGGTGGGCCGCGTGCTCGGCGGGCGATCCACCCTGGCGGTCATGCCCACTGGGGCGGGCAAGTCGCTTACCTATCAATTGCCGGCGGTGATGCTGCCGGGCACCTGCGTGGTGGTTTCGCCGCTGATCGCACTGATGCACGACCAGTTGCGCTCGGCCACGGCCAACGGCATCCGCGCTGCCGCGCTGACCAGCGTGGATACCGACCGCGAATGGACGATCGAGCGGTTCCGCAATGGCGAGCTCGACCTGCTCTATGTCGCGCCGGAACGCGCCAGCCAGCCGCATTTCCGCGAGCTGCTGGGCAAGGCGCCGCTGGCGCTGTTCGCGATCGACGAGGCGCACTGCGTTTCGGAATGGGGCCACGATTTCCGCCCCGATTACCGCCTGCTGCGCCCGATGATGGACGCGTTTCCCGATGTGCCGCGGCTGGCGCTGACGGCCACGGCCGATCGCCACACCCGCGCCGATATCCTCGAACAGCTGGGCATTCCCCACGATGGCCTGATCGTGGCCGGGTTCGATCGCCCCAACATCCAGTATCGCATCGCCCCGCGCGACAATCCGCTGCGCCAGTTGACCCGCTTCATTGCCGAAAATCCCGGCCCCGGTGTGGTCTATGCGCCCACCCGCGCACAGGTGGAAAAGCTGGCCGAGCAATTGGGCGAGACCGGCCGCAGCGTGCTGCCCTATCACGCCGGGCTGCCGGCTGAAACGCGCGCGGCCAACCAGGAAGCTTTCGTCACCAGCGAAGACATGGTGATCGTGGCAACGGTGGCGTTTGGCATGGGCATCGACAAGCCCGACGTGCGCTTTGTCGCCCATGCCGGCCTGCCCAAGTCGATCGAGGGCTATTACCAGGAAACCGGCCGTGCCGGGCGCGACGGCGATCCCTCGGTGGCGCTGCTGCTGTGGGGGGCAGACGATTTCGCGCGCGCGCGCCAGCGCCTGGCTGAAGTGGACGAGACCCGCCGCCAGGGCGAGCGCACCCGCCTGGATGCGCTGGCTGGCCTGGTCGAAACCCCGGCCTGCCGCCGCGCCGTGCTGCTGCGCCACTTTGGCGAAGATCCGCCGGCCTCGTGCGGCAATTGCGACAATTGCCTCGATCCGCCAGGGCTGACCGATGCCACCGAGCTGGCGCAGAAGCTGCTGTCGGCAGTCTATCGCACCGGGCAAAGCTATGGCCTGGGCCACCTCGAAAAGGTGCTTACCGGCGTGGCCGATGAACGCGTGACCGCGCGCGGCCACGATCAGCTTTCGGTGTTCGGCATCGTGCCGTCCGATCAGGCGCCCTTGCTCAAGGCGCTGGCGCGTGCACTCCAGGCGCGCGGCAGCCTGTTGCCGACCGAACATGGCGGCCTGGCGCTGGGCGGCGATGCGCGTGAAATCCTCAAAGGGCAGGCGCGGGTCGACGTCGTCCTGCCGCCGCTGCGCGAACGTGGCGGCAGCCGGCGCCGGGGCAAGGCCGGCAGTGGTGCCGCGCTCAATCCCGTGGGTGATCCGCTGTTCGATGCACTGCGCGCACTCCGCCGGGAAATCGCGCAGGAAGCCAATGTGCCGCCCTATGTGGTGTTTCACGATGCAGTGCTGCGTGAGATGGCGGCGGCACGGCCCACGTCGCTGGCTGAGATGGCGGCGATCGGCGGCGTCGGCACGCGCAAGCGTGATGCCTATGGTGACCGCTTCCTCGCCGTGATCCGCGCGCACCTCTAGTTGCGACCATCGGCCTGATGGCAGGGTGTGCCCCGGCGTGGCACAGCCGGCGCTGGAACCTAAATGGACGGTCAACCATTTTTCGCTAGGCTGCCTGCAATAGGTGGGGAGCCGAGTGAACGCCATGCTGACCGAAATACAAACCCGCCTGAGCCGGCACCGCACGTTGCGGCAGCGTCTGATGCTCCTGTCCGTGGCCGTTCTCGCCGCGATTCCTGCTGGTGCCCTGCTGGCGCAGTCAGCGCCCGGTGGCGCTCCATTCACTGTGGTCGAAACCGGCAAGGGGTATGACCATCTGCAGGATGCGATCAATTCGCTGGGCGAGGGCGACGGCACCATCCGCATCGCGCCCGGCACCTGGCACGATTGCGGCGTGCAGCCCCATGGCAATGTGACGTATGTCGCGGCCGTCCCCGGCCAGGCGATCTTCGATGGCAAGGTGTGCGAGGAAAAGGCCGCGCTCGTCATGCGCGGGCAATCGATGCGCGTGGAAGGACTGGTGTTCCAGAACATGCGTGCGTTTGATGCCAATGGCGCGGGTATCCGGCTCGAACGCGGTGACCTGACCGTGCGCGAGGCCTGGTTCCGCGATAGCGAGCAAGGCATTCTTTCCGCCAACTTCCCCGCTGGCCACGTGGTGATCGAACAATCGACCTTTACCCGGCTAGGCCGCTGCGATCGTGGGCTGTCCTGCGCGCATTCGCTCTATTTCGGTGACGAGGCCAGCGTCGTGATCCGCCGCAGCCGCTTCGAGCAGGGCACCGGCGGCCATTACGTGAAAAGCCATGCCGGCCGCATCGAAGTGACCGATTCGAGCTTTGACGATAGCCGCGGGCACACCACCAACTACATGATCGACCTGTCGATCGGCGCCACGGGCCTGATTTCGGGCAACTGGTTCGTCCAGGGACGCGACAAGGAAAACTACAGCACTTTCATCGCCAATGCCGCCGAAGGCCATGAGCACAGCGCCGATGGCCTGACCATTACCGGCAATACCGCGCGGCTGGTGCCCGGCCTGTCGCGCCCGACAGTGTTTGTGGCAGACTGGTCTGGTGACCGGATCACCGTGGGCAACAATGCGCTTGGCCCCGGCATCGCCCGGTTCGAGCGGCGCTGACCTTGCCCTGCGGCGTCACGTTCCCTAGGTTGCCCGCGTGTTGAACCGGTTGCCCTTTCATCTGGCCGGCCGCCTGTGGGCGGCACTGCTGGTCGTGACGATTGCCCTGAGCGCGCTGGCGCCCGGGGCGGCGCCGGTTGCGCTGCGCAGTGGTTCAGCCTTTTCGGTCGATACCGTGGAAGTGGCCGTGGCCCCCGCGCGGCCGCACGTGGCCGTGGCACGCATGGTGGCGTTGCCACCCGTGCCGCTCCTGCTGGCGATCGCCGTGGTGCTGCCGCTGCTGGTGGTGCCGATTCTGGCCCGCCAAGCCCAGGCGACGCCACCTGCCACCGGGCCGCCATTGCCCACTGCGCCGCTGCGCGCGCCTGGAACCCCGCGGGCCCCCCCGCACGCCTGACAAAAACCATGATCGCCCTGCGCTCTCGGTGGCGCGGGCCTGTACCGTTTTTGCCAGGATACCAGAGAAATGACCATTCAGACCCAGAGCGCCACGGCGCTCGCCCGCCGTGCGCATGTCGAAGCCCTGCTTGCCGCCTATCCCGATGTCACGCCCGAGGAACACGGCATGCTCGTCCACTACTTCAAGCGCGAGGCCAATGCCCTCGATGTGGGGATGATCGCCAGTAACGACACGATCGGGCGCGGCTATGCCCGCTTTCGCGCCGATCACCTCGATCGCTTTACGCTGGCCGATCTGGCCAAGGGCATTGCCGGTACCGCGGTGTTTGTGTTGTGCGTTGGGCTGGTGATGTTCCGCGCGTTCTGATCAACACGAAAAGCCCCCTCTTCTTTCGAGGAGGGGGTTGGGGGTGGTGGAAACCCAGCCCACCGAGCCGTTACTTCAGCAAGTGCCCGGTGCGATCGCGCTTGGTTTCGAGATAGCGCGCGTTGTGCGGGTTGGCCGGCAACTGGTGGGCGACCCGTTCCAGCACGGTTACGCCCAGCGCTTCAAGCGCCGCGACCTTGGCCGGGTTGTTGGTCATCAGGCGGATCTGCCGTGCCCCGATCAGGTCCAGCATCCGCGCCGCCACCGGAAAATCGCGTGCTTCAGAAGGCAGGCCCAGGCGTTCGTTGGCATCGATCGTGTCAAAGCCCTGGTCCTGCAACTGATAGGCGCGCAGCTTGTTGATCAGGCCGATGCCGCGGCCTTCCTGGCGCAGATAGAGCAGCACGCCCCAGCCACCCTGCGTCGTTTCGGCGGCCATCCGTGCCAGGGCGGCCTGCAACTGCGGGCCGCAATCGCATTTCAGACTGCCAAGGATATCACCGGTCAGGCATTCGCTGTGCAGCCGCACCAGCGGCGGCACGGCATTGTCCTGTTGCCCCACGATCAAGGCGACATGCTCGCGCAGATCGTCACGGGCGCGAAAGGCGATGATCTCTGCCTCTTCGCAAGCATCGACCGGCAGGCGCGCGCGCGCCTGGATCGTGAGATTGAGCGGGTCCTTGAATTGCGCCAGATCGGCCGCGGCCACGGTTTCGGCCACGTCGATCCCGCTGCCGACCAGGAATGCGGGTAGGATGCCGGCGAGCCGCGCCAGTTCCATCGCGGCTTCGGCGCCGGCCAGCGACGCGATCGGGCTGGCGCGAAATGGCCCGCGCAACGGGCTGGCGAGATCGTGCGCCGGATCAGCCAGATCGCGTGCGTTCGCGAGTGTGAACGGTTCGGCTGCGTGAATCAGCACCGGCGCATGGGGCACGGCGGCGTGACGCTGGTTCGCCAGCTTGAGCGTGGCGGCGCGTGCTGCCGAAATCAGCATCTGCGCGGCATAGAGCCCGGGCTGGGCAAAGCCGGTTTCGGCCGGCAGCAGATCCAGCGCGCCGGCCGCATCCGTTACGCGGATCGCCCAGCCGTGGCGCAGGGCATCAAGCGCCCGTGCCACCCGGCGCGTCGCAGCCGCCGGCGTGGTCAAAGAGCAAACTCGGTGATCAGCGGCACGTGGTCGGAAGGCTGCTCCCAGCGCCGGGTTTCCTCGACAAAGCGATGCGAGAGCGATTGCGGCGCCAGGTCTGGCGAGGCCCACATGTGGTCGAGCCGGCGGCCCTGGTCCTTTTGCCGCCAATAGGAGCGATAGGACCACCACGAATAGTTGCGTTCCGGCGCGGGAATATGCTTGCGGCCCAGGTCTACCCAGCCATGGGCATCGGCAAAGCGCTGCAGCGTTTCCACCTCGATCGGCGTGTGGCTCACCACCTTGAGCAGCGCCTTGTGGTCGTAGACATCCTGCGGCAGCGGGGCGATGTTGAAATCACCGACGATCAGCGTGGGGCGATCGATCTTGTCGGCCCAGCGCGTCATCCGCTCCAGGAAATCGAGCTTCTGGCCGAACTTGGGATTGAGCGCGCGGTCGGCGATATCGCCACCGGCCGGGATATAGACGTTTTCCAGAATCAGGCCCTGGCCCGCGCCGAGCAGTTCCACGCCGACATGGCGCGCCTCGCCATTGTCCTGCCAATCGTGCCGGCTGAACTCGCGCAGCGGCAGGCGGCTGACCGTGGCCACGCCGTGATAGCCCTTCTGTCCGTGGATCGCGCGATGGGTATAGCCCAGGCTTTCGAACACCTCGTGCGGGAACAGGTGCTCTGCCACCTTGATCTCTTGCAGGCACAGCACATCGGGCTGTTCCGCTTCCAGAAAACGCACGACCTGATCGGCGCGCAGGCGGACGGAATTGATATTCCAGGTGGCGATCGAAACCATGGCAGCGCTTTACGATCGCCCGCCCACCCCGGCAAGGCGGATAAACATCCCCTGGTCCAAGGGGTTTTTTGTGGCGTTGCGGGGATGGCCGGGCGAGCGAGAATGGCGCCCGGCGAGAACCGGCGCGCAGCGACCTTCAAAGGTCGTGAGCACCGGAAGCGCAGCCGGGTGCCGTTCGCAGCCGCCCGGACGCCCCGCAACACCACAAAAAAGGAAAACCCTCGGACCGGGGGCAATGGTCCGAGGGTTCCATGTGCGTTCGTCACGCGGTCGACGAGAGGTTGAAGTCAGACCGGGCAACAGGGGGGAAACCCGTCTTGTCCGTCTCGTCTGAAACCGTTCTAGGGGCGGGCCGCTTGCTGCCCGATGAACGGAAGGGTCTGGTTGTTCGCAAAGTGTCGCAGAGGGTCTGGTAACGATGATGAACCGTTCACCCTCTGCGGCCAGCGGGTGCATCAATGGCGGATTTGCGGGCGCGGGTCGTTGAAGCGGAAGGTGTTGGCCGGGACCGGCACGCCATATTGCTGGTTCGACAGGCGAATCGTGGTGCGCTGGTTCTGCGAATCGAGCGCCACCCAGCTATCGAGCTGCAGCCCGCCCGGCGCGCCGGGCTTGCGAACCATGATCATGGTCATCGTGCCATATTCGGGATGGCGCGGATCCTTGATTTCCAGGCTGACAACGTCGGGGTTGGTGGTGGGCAGCAGGCGGGCATAGCGCGCCACGTCCTTGTCCGGGTTGAGCAGCGCGCCCAGCGGGCTGTTGCGAATCGGCCAGCGCGACACCTGCCGCACTTCATAGTCGATCACGGTCAGCGCGGCGCCATCGGATACGATCAGTAGCGGAACGCCCGGCTGGTACTGAAAGCGGATCTTGCCGGGGCGCTGCAGCGTGACCGTGCCGGTCAGACGCTGGCCGTTGCGATCGGTCTGCACGAAATCGGCGCGCATCGTCGAAATCGCGCGCAGTGCGGCAACAGCGCGGTCGACATCGTTGGCAGGGGCTGCTGCCGGCGCAGCGGGGGCGGCCAGCGCGGTGGGCACGCCCGGCGAAACGAAAAGTGCGGCAGCCAGGCCGGCAATCGGCCCGGCGCGCAGGATCTTGGTCAAGCTGTTCATCGCCACTCCTTGAGGCAGTCGCATTGAACTGCCCGTGAACCTTTCGGTTCCGAATCGCCCGTTCAGCGCCCGAAAACGCAAAAGGCCGGAGACAAGCCCCGGCCTTGTGCATGTTCTGGCAGGAAAGCCTTCAGATCACTTGATCTTGGCTTCCTTGAATTCCACGTGCTTGCGCACCACCGGATCGTACTTGCGGAAAGTCATCTTTTCGGTGGTGTTGCGCGGATTCTTCTTGGTGACGTAGAAGAAGCCGGTGTCTGCGGTCGAAACCAGACGAATCTTGACGGTAGTTGGCTTTGCCATGGGCTTGTCCTAAAATCCTTCTAGGCGTCAGCGCGCCGCTTGCTCAAACAAAACGGGCGGCGCGCGCCGCCCTGACAGGGGGCCGCCATTGCGGTAGGCGGCCGTGAAAGTCAAGCCTTGTAGAAAGGAAACGGGGCGCCAAGGCTGATGCCTGGCGCCCCGAAATCCTTTGTCCGCGGGAGATCAGTGGGCCTTTTCGGCCTTTTCCGCGTTTTCCTTGATCGCCGAAGCTTCGTCCTTGCCTTCGGCGCGGACGGCATCGGCCTTGCTGTTCATCTTGTCAGCGGCAGCGCCGGTAGCGTCGGCGGCCTGCGAATCGATGGCGTCGGCAGCAGCGTCCGACTGGGCAGCAACGGCGTCAGCCGTCTTGTCGGCAGCCTTTTCCTGCTTGCTTTCGCACGCAGCGAGGCTGAGGCCGAGCGCAGCGACGGGCAGAACGAGGGCGTACTTGGCGAACTTCATAACGGGCTCTCCCTGTTAGTTTGGCCGGAATGGCCGGCTCAGCGCACCGAACCGCGGCGCACGAGATTGACAATGGCCAGAAGGATCAGCGCGCCGAGGAACGAAACCACCAGGCTGCCGGCCGAGATGCCGTTGGTGATGCTGCCGCCGCCGAGCAGCGGGCCAAGCAGGAAGCCGCCGAGCATGGCGCCGACGATGCCGACGACGATGTTCAGGAAGACACCCTGCTGGGCGTCAGTGCGCATGACGATGCTGGCAAGCCAGCCCAGAACGCCGCCAACGATCAAGAGAACGATAAGGCCCATGACGGTTTACCCCTTTGTTGTTGCCACGAGTGGCTGTCTGGGTGGGATAATTCGCCACGGGAGGGTTGGTTCCGCA
Source organism: Novosphingobium capsulatum NBRC 12533 (assembly GCF_001598375.1). Classification (GTDB taxonomy): domain Bacteria; phylum Pseudomonadota; class Alphaproteobacteria; order Sphingomonadales; family Sphingomonadaceae; genus Novosphingobium; species Novosphingobium capsulatum. The sequence continues at coordinate 151,057 of NZ_BCYV01000015.1, read as the reverse complement.
TTTGCGACAGAACGTTGCATGCCCCTCTTGCAGGCCGTGAAAAACCCCGCCGCCCGGGTGGGCTGCGGGGTCATCGGCAATGTCATCGGCAGGGGCAGAAATGCGCGTTTTTTAGACGCCGAGCAACCACACCAATGCGCCGGCACCGATCACGATGCGGTACCAGGCAAAGGGCGCAAAGCCGTGGCGGCCGATATAGGTGACGAAGAACTTGATTACCACCAGCGAGACGAGGAACGAGACCACGCCGCCCACGGCGATATCGCCCCATCCCACGCTGGCCGCGCCGCTTGTCAGTTCGTGGCGATTGTCCCACAGCTGCTTGGCCGTGGCGCCGAACATCGTCGGAACGGCCAGGAAGAAGCTGAATTCTGCCGCCGTCTTGCGGTTGATGCCCATGGACAGGGCACCCATGATGGTGGACGCCGAACGCGACATGCCCGGGATCATGGCCAGGCACTGCATCACCCCCACGGCCAGCGCCTTGGGTAGCGGCAGCTTGCTGACCGGCTGGTATTCGCCCTGCCGCGCGAGCCGCTCGATCAGCAGGATCAGCACGCCGCCCACCACCAGGGCGGCGGCGACCACTGCCGGGGTCTCCATCAGCACGTCGATCTTTTTCTTGAGCAGCACGCCCAGGATCGCCGAGGGGATGAATGCCACCAGCACGTTGCGCACGAAGTGCAGCGAATCGGGATCGGCCCGCAGCGCCCCCTTGGCGACATCGACGAACGTGCGCCAATAGAGCACCACCACCGCCAGGATCGCCGGCAGCTGGATCACCACGTTGAACACTTCCCATTCCTTGGCGTTGAAGCCGAGGAGTTCGGTGGCGAGGATCAGGTGCCCGGTGGAGGAAACGGGAAGGAACTCGGTGAGGCCTTCGACGATGCCGAGAATGACGGCGGTAATGGTGTGGCTGTCCATGGGCACCCGACTTGCCGCAGTGCAGCACTGCTTTCAAGCCGTTCCATGCATTGCCCACATGGCAAATCGGTAACCTTGGCGCCGGCAGCGGCACGGAAGAGCCGTGGCGCTGGCGCTCAGACCCCTTCGAACTGCATGCGGGCAAGCCGGGCATAGAGCCCGTCGGCGGCGATCAGGCTGGCGTGGTTGCCTTGTTCCACGATCCTGCCGCCATCCATCACCACGATGCGATCGGCCGCGCGCACGGTGGCAAGGCGGTGGGCGATGACCAGCGTGGTGCGCCCCTGCATCAGGTGATCGAGCGCATCCTGCACCAGGCGTTCGCTTTCGGCGTCAAGCGCGCTGGTCGCTTCGTCGAGCAGCAGGATCGGCGCATCGCGCAGCAGGGCGCGGGCAATGGCCATCCGCTGGCGCTGCCCGCCCGACAGGCGCGCACCACTTTCGCCCAGGAAGGTGTCGAGCCCCTCGGGCAGGGCTTTCAGAAATTCCTCGGCATTGGCGGCGCGGGCGGCCGCCCAGATCGCCTCATCCGTCGCGTCCCACGCGCCATAGCGCAGGTTGTCGCGCGCGCTGGCGGCAAACAGCACTGCTTCCTGCGGCACCAGGGCCATGCGCGCGCGGATTTCCGAAGGATCGGCCTGGGGCAGCGGCACGCCATCGATGCGCACCACGCCGCCCTGCGGATCGTAAAACCGCTGCGCCAGCAGGAACAGCGTGGATTTGCCAGCGCCCGAGGGGCCGACGATCGCCACCGTTTCACCCGGCTCCACCGTCAGCGAGAAATCAGCCAAGGCGGAAATCTCGGGCCGGCTGGGATAGCGGAAGGCCACGTTCTGGAACGCCAGCGCGCCGCGCGGCGGGCTGGGCAGCGTGATCGGCCGCGCCGGCGGGGCGATATCGGGCTGTTCGAGCAGCAGTTCGTTGAGCCGGCCAGCCGCACCCGCGCCGCGCAGCAGATCGCCATAGACCTCGGTCAGGGCACCGCACGATCCGGCGACGATGCCGCCGGTCAGCACGAAGGCGGCGATCGTGCCGCCGGTCAGCGACCCGTTGGATACGCCCAGCGCGCCCTGCCACATCAGCGCGGTAATCCCGCCCATGACCAGGAAGATCACCACCGCCGTCATGACCGCGCGGATCAGGATGCGGCGGCGCGCGGTATCGAACGTGCGCTCCACCGCCCCGGCAAAGCGCGCGCGTTCGCGGCCTTCCTGGCCGAACGATTGCACGATGCGGATCGCGCCCAGCACTTCGGCGGTCATCGCGCCGATATCGGCGACGCGATCCTGGCTCGATCGCGAAACCTTGCGCAGGCGGCTGCCGAACCAGGCGATCGGAAAGATCACCACCGGAATGCCGATGACCAGCCCGGCGGTCAGCTTGGGCGCCAGGAAGAACAGGTAGATCAGCCCGCCCAGCGCGGTGATGGTGTTGCGCAGCGCGATTGAGACCGTGGTGCCCACGACTTGTTCGATGATCGCCGTGTCCGACGTCATCCGTGAAGAGATTTCCTTGGGGCTGTTGGTCTCGAAAAAGGCCGGCGGCAGGCGCAGCAGATTGGATTGCACACGGGCGCGGATATCGGCCACGACCCGCTCGCCCAGCCACGATACGTAGTAAAAGCGGATGGCGGTGGCAAAGCCCAGCACCACCACGATCAGCAGCAGGGTGTGGAACGCCTGGTCGATCACGCCGGGTTGGGCGTGGGGGCCAAAGGCCTGGTCGACGATGCCCTTGAAACGGGCGGGAATGGCAATGGTCGCGGTCGAGGTGGTGACCAGCGCGATCAGTGCGGCGGCGACCTGGCCAGGATATTTGATCGCCTCGCGCCAGATCATGCGCAGCGGGGTGAGGCGGCGCGGCGCGGGCGGCACGGTGAGGGTTTCATCCGCGTCCGCCGGCGCGCCTGGGGCCGATGGGGGCGCCTGCCCAACGGCAGGGTTGGAGCCGGGGGCGGGCATGTCCGGCGCGGGCCGTTCCTGGGGAACCTCTTCCATGGGGCGGACCTAGCCGATGGCGCGCCAGACCGGAAGGGGCCTTGCGTGCACCAGGCCATGTTCCCATCTGTTGTGGACTGATTACCGCGCGCCCTGTCCATGATGCTGCATTGCAGCCAGCGCGATTCGCAGGCACTATCGCGGCAAGGGACGCATGATTGCCGCGCTGCGCCACGCCATGCCGGCGGGCTGCGCGCGGCGGGCAGCGGATAGAAAGGCAAGTATCCACGTGCTGTACAAGGCTTATGAAATCCAGCGGTCGCTGATGAACGCGAGCAGTGCCTGGGCCTCGATGATGGCCGACCTGCTCAATGATCCGCGGCTGCCCTTTTCCGCCTATGGCCCCAACCAGACCATGGCTTCCGCGCTCGACGTGTTTGCTCACGCCACCGCGCCGCGCGGCAAGCCGGCGTTCGGGATCCGCACCATCCAGGTCGATGGGCAGGTGCACGCGGTGCACGAAACCACCGTGGTGCATCGCCCGTTCGGCGATCTCAAGTGCTTTACCCATGATGGCCTCGGCGCCGATGCGCCGCGCTTGCTGCTGGTGGCGCCGATGAGCGGGCACTATGCCACGCTGCTGCGCGGGACGGTGGAACGCCTGCTGGAACGGGCCGAGGTCTACATCACCGACTGGGCCGACGCCAAATATGTGCCGCTGGCCGAAGGGCACTTCAATCTCGACGACTACATCGACTATCTTATCGGCTTTCTCGAGCATATCGGCCCGGGCACGCACATGATGGCGGTGTGCCAGCCTTCGGTGCCGGCCTTTGCCGCCACGGCGGTGCTGGCCGCGCAGAAGCATCCCTGCCGCCCGCTGACGCTGACGATGATGGGCGGCCCGATCGACACGCGCGAAAGCCCCACGGCGGTCAACGATCATGCTGTGACCAAGCCTTACGTCTGGTTCAAGCACAACGTCATCACCACCGTGCCGGAAAACTATCCCGGCGCCGGACGGCAGGTCTATCCCGGCTTCGTTCAGCTCACCAGCTTCATGTCGATGAACCTGGGCAGCCATATGATGAGCCATTACAAGCTGTTCCAGCATATGGTGCAGGGCGCGGAAGAAAGCGCCGAGGCGACCAAGACGTTCTACGATGAATATCGCTCGGTCTGCGATCTGCCGGCCGAATTCTATCTCCAGACAGTGGACGTGGTGTTTCAGCGCCACGCGCTGCCGCAGGGCGAATTCATCCATCGCGGCCAGCCGGTTGACCTGGGCGCGATCACCGACACTGCGATCCTGTGCATCGAGGGGGAGCGGGACGATATTTCCGGGATCGGCCAGACCCGCGCCGCGCTCAAGGTTACGCCCAACCTGCCGGCCGACATGAAGCAGTATCTGCTGGCGCCCGAAGTGGGCCACTATGGCATCTTCAACGGCTCGCGCTGGCGCAAGACCATTGCCCCGGTGATCGAGGCATGGATGGCCCGCTATGCCACGCGCGACAATGCCGCCGATGGCAAGCCGCGCCGCGGGCGCAAGCTGGCGGCTGTAAATTGAACTGAGCCGTTCTGCACCGCCGGCGCTTCTGTCGCGTCGGCGGTGTTTTTGTGGGGCTGGGCCTCAGGCCTGGGCAGGGATCGCCCGGCGCTGTACGAACGGCACCGGCGCGGCCCGTCGCACCCGGCCGATATAGGCCGAAAGCCCGCATTGCAGCCCCACCAGCATGTAGCAGAACGGCTGGAACGCGATGCCGACGAAGGTCGAGCCGACGAGGTAGCAGATCTGCGCCTGTTGCAGCGCATCGGCCAGCGGCGAAACCCAGGCAAATCCTTCGGGCGGGTCCTTGCGATAGCGCCGCCGGATCAGTTCCATCTGGAACACCCCCATGAGGTGCAGCAGCAGCCACAGGGCAAGGCCGGGATAGCCCTGCTCGCCCAGCATTTCAAAATAGGCCGAGTGATAGGCGCGGCCCTTTTCCTCGATATGGTCGGTCTCGATCGCGGCGTTGTTGGCGCCGGCATAGTCGGCCTTGACCGTGTCATAGCTCACGCTGTTCTGGCGAAACGCGTCGAAGCCGCCGCCGAACGGGTGAGTCTTGGCAAATTCAATGGTCCATTTCCACACCGCCACGCGGGTGGAGGCAGACTGGTCGGCCTGGTGATTCTTGATCGTGCCCATGCGCTCGGTAAAGCTCGACGGCAGCAGCGGCACCGCGATCAGCGCCCCGGCGCAGACGATGCTGATATAGAGCATGCGCCGCCGGGTGGAGCGCAGCATCATCACCGCCAGCACCGCCGCGCAGATCAGCCCGGTGCGCGCCTGGGTGCCCACCGGCATGAGCAGGCAGGAAAAGCAGATGCCGGCGGCAAACAGCTTGGCCTTCCAGTCCGGCTTGAAGATGGTGCCGTGGTTAGCCAGCCATAGCGCCAGGGGAATGACGCACATCGCCAACGTGGAAATGATCGAGCCTTCGTAAAGGCCGGTATTGTCGTTCACCAGCAGGCGCAGTTCGCCATAGCCGCCGCCCGAGCTGAGCGTCTTGATCCCGCCGCCAATTACGATGACGCCCACCGAGAGCACCATGGTCAGCGTCAGCGCCTCGATGCGCAGGCGGGTGCGCAGGGTCAGCGGCAGGAACAGCGCGAAGATCAGCGCTTTCCACACCCAGTCCCACTTCGCCGCCGCCTCTACCGGGAAATCGGCGGTGCGGGTGGTGAGGCCGCAATAGACTAGCAGCAGGAGCAGCACGAACTGGCGCGGCGAGATGCGTATGCCGTTCTTGTCTTCGGCCACGATCCAGCCCAGCAGGGCGCAGGAAAACGCGATCAGCGAGATCGGGATGTGCGTAAGGAAACCCCAGCTGACCTTCTGCGGCGCGACGATATCGATATAGGCATAGGCCATCACGAACAGGAACGGCCGCTTGAGCCCGGCGCCCAGGAACGCCAGGCAGAACGCCGTGAAGAACAGGTCAAGCATCGCGCCCGGTCCTGTCGGGGTTGTTCGCGTTGGCCTGGGCACCGTCGCTATCGGGGCGTGGGCTGGGGCGCCGCCCCATCAGCGGCTGGCGGCGATTGGGCAGGGCGGGGTCATCGTCCAGATCGGCGCGGTGGACGAGCTTCCAGATCATCAGCGCCATCAGGATATGCGGCACGAAGATGGTAATCTTGTCGATCATCGTTGCGCGCCGCCTGCCATAGCCGCCGGGAATAGTGCCGCAGGGTTGACGCCGCGTTAAGCGAAGAATTTGCAGCGCGTTAAGGCTTGCTGTGCCAAGCATCGGGGATGGCCCGGATTCTCCACGTCCTCGATCACTCCCTGCCGCTGCACAGCGGCTATACCTTTCGCACGCGCGCGATTCTCAAGGCGCAGGAAGGCCATGGGCTGGAAGTGCGCGGGCTGACCGGCCTGCGCCACGGTGTCTCGCCGACTGAACCGGCGCCGGGCGATGACCTGGAAATCCATGACGGCCTGCGCTTTCACCGCACCCCCGGCGTGGCCTCTGGCCCGCCGGGGGTGCGCGAATGGCGTGAGGCCAGCGCGCTGGCGGATCGCATCGTCGACCTGGCGCGCCAGTGGCGCCCCGATGTCTTGCATGCGCACAGCCCGGCGCTGTGCGGGCTGGCCGCAGTGCGCGCCGGCCGCCGCCTGGGGCTGCCGGTGGTCTATGAAATCCGTGCCTTCTGGGAAGACGCCGCCGTGGGCAATGGCACCGGCCGCGAAGGATCGGCGCGCTATTGGCTCACCCGGCAACTGGAAAACCGCGTCGTGGCGGGCGCCGATGCCGTCGTCACCATCTGCCAGGGGTTGAAGGATGATCTGGTGGCACGCGGCGTGGCCCCGGCCAAGATCACGATCATGCCCAACGGCGTCGACCTCGCTCTGTTCGGCACGCCGCCCGCGCCCGATGCCGCCTTGCGCGCGCAGCTCGGGCTGGGGGAAGGGCCGGTGATCGGCTTCCTTGGCAGCTTCTATCCCTATGAAGGGCTCGATGACATGATCGCGGCCATGCCGGCGATCGTGGCCGCGGTGCCCGGCGCGCGGCTGTTGCTGGTGGGCGGCGGGCCGGCGGCAGATGCCCTGCGCGCCCAAGCGGCGGCCAGCCCGGCTGCCCATGCCATTCATTTCGTCGGCCGCGTGCCCCACCACGAGGTGGACCGCTATTATGCGCTGGCCGACGTGGTGTGCTATCCGCGCAAGGCCATGCGCCTGACCGACCTGGTTACGCCATTGAAGCCGCTGGAGGCGATGGCCCAGGGCAAGCTGGTGGCGGCCAGCAACGTGGGCGGCCATCGCGAGCTGATCGCTGACGGGGAGACCGGCACGCTGTTTGCGCCCGACGATCCAGCCGCGCTGGCCCAGGCCATGGTGGCGCTGTTTGCCCGCCGCGCGCAGTGGGATGCGCAGCGCGTCGTGGCCCGCCGCTTTGTGGAAACCGCGCATGATTGGGCCGCCAACGCGGCGCGTTATCTTCCCGTTTACCAAGGCCTGATAGCCCAAGGGCTGGACACGCCTGGCCTGGCTGCCTGAATTGTCAGGATATTGGCTTTGGCGCAGGCTTGGGCAAAGACCGATTCGCGCCGGTTCGATGCGCAGGTGGTTGTACAAACGGGGGTAAGCACAGGTGACCAAGACCAAGCGCAAGGCCGGTGCCAAGGCCAAGCCGATCACCGCCCATCGCCTGTTTCCCGCCCTTGCCGCGCTGTGGTTTGCCGCGCTGTTTGGTCTTGCCAGCTTTGCCGTGCCCGTCGAGCTGTTGCAGCGCGTGGTTGTGGCCAGCGGGCTGCCCCATCTCGTCGCGGCTGCCGCGCCGCCGCTCGGCTTTACCGCGCGCGCGCTGGTTGCCCTGTTGCTGACCGGTCTGGGCGGCGTGATCGGCCTGGCGCTGGGCCTGCGTCTGGCCGCCCGCCATCGCGTGGCGATCGATCCCGCCACCTGGGCCGAAGTGCAGGATGAAGCGCCGGTTGCACCCCGGGTGCGTGCGCGCGATGCCCATCCCGACGCCCCGCCGCGCCGCCCCCTGGTGGTGAGCGCGGACATGATCGATGAATCCGAAACCGCGATCCTGATCGATGAACCCGCCAGCACGCTGCCGCGTCCGCTTCCGGCGCTGGCCGACGAAGCGCTGGCTGATGATCTGGCGCCGGCGGCGTTCGATCCCTTTGCGATCTACGAGACTGAGGAAGAGCCGGACGACCTGTTCGTGCCGCCCCCGTTCCTGACGGTAGCCCGCGAGCAAGCGGCACCCCGCGAAGAGGCCGTGGAAGCGCAGTCTGAAATGCCGATCGTCGCTGAGGCAGAGGCGGACGCCGTGCCTGTGGCAGAACCTGAAGTCGAAACGGCAGCCGCAGCCGAAGCCGAAGCCGAAGCCGAAGCGCAGGCCGAACCGGACGCCGTGGAAGAAGCGGACGTTGCAGCGCACGATCCCGCCCCGGTGGTGATGGCATCGCCCGCGCTGACGCCCTCGCTCTTTGCCAAGGCGCGTGACGCGATGGGGGAAAGCGGGCCTTCGCCAGTCGCCCAGGCCGATCTCGATGGCCTCGGGCTGGTGCAACTGGTCGAGCGGCTGGCGCTGGCGATTGCCGACCACCGCCGCGCGCTCGACAGCGTCGCCGACGATCTGGCCGGGCTGGACGGCCGCGACGTGCGCGCCATGCCGCGCCCGTCGCGCCTCGGTGCGGCAGATGCTGACAGCACCGACCGGGGCCAGCCCGAAGGCGCGGTGCGCGAAGAACGCTATTCCTCGCTGCTCGACATGGCCGCGGCCGTCCGGCGGAGCGATCCGGCGCGCCATTTCCTCTCTGGCCGCGGTGCTGCATCGCCGCAGCCGGTTGTGATCTTCCCCGGCCAGGGCCGCGCCCAGCGTCCGGACGGTGATGAGGTGGCGAGCGCTGCTCCGGCGCCGTTCGAGCGGCCCTATCTGGCTGCCGTTCCCACCCGTTTTCAAGCGGTTGAGGACGAGGCCGAGGATGCCCCGCGCGATGCCGCCAGCACCGAACAGGCCCTGCGCGATGCCCTCGCCACGCTGCAACGGATGACTGCCCAACGCTGATGCTGTGATCGCATCGCCCTGCTGCGCTGCGACATTTCGGCATCGCATCCGTATTTCCCGGCACGGTTTCCCGTTTGGGTGGTCCTGACCGGTTGCAAAATAACTTTCCAACAGTCATGGGGGACTCTCGCGCAATTTTTGACGCATTCCGGCGTCGTGATTCGTGCGAGCTGTCTTTTTTGGGTGTAGGGACGATCAACGCGATGGGATTTCCGCCGGTTCAGGGCCTGTATGATCCGCGTAACGAGCATGACGCATGTGGCATGGGCTTCATTGCCCACATCAAAGGCGTCAAAAGCCACGCGATTATTGGCCAAGCCCTGGAGATTCTCCGCAATCTCGACCACCGCGGTGCCGTGGGCGCCGATCCGCTGCTGGGCGATGGCGCCGGCCTGCTGATCCAGCTGCCCGACCAGTTGTTCCGCAAGTGGGCGGCTGGCGAAGGCAAGGAACTGCCGCAGCCGGGCGATTATGCCGTGGCGATGTGCTTCCTGCCGCAGGACGAAGCCGCACGTACGTTCGTGATCGAAAAGTTCGAGAAGTTCATCGCCAAGGAAGGCCAGGAACTGATCGGCTGGCGCGATGTGCCGACCACGCTCGATGGCCTGGGCAAGACCGTGATCGCCTCGATGCCGGTGATCCGCCAGTGCTTCATCAAGCGCGGCGAAAACTGCGCTGACCAGGACGCGTTCGAACGCAAGCTGCTGGCGATCCGCAAGCAGACGCAGAACCCGCTGGCGGCCATGGCCGAAAAGCATGGGCTGCCCGGCGTGACCGAGCTGTATATGCCCAGCTTCTCCTCGCGTACGATCGTGTACAAGGGGCTGCTGCTCGCTGGCCAGGTCGGCTCGTTCTATGACGATCTGCGCAACCCGGACTGCGTTTCGGCGCTCGGCCTGGTGCACCAGCGCTTTTCCACCAATACCTTCCCCAGCTGGAAGCTGGCGCATCCGTTCCGCTTCGTGGCGCACAACGGTGAAATCAACACCGTGCGCGGCAACGTCAACTGGATGAACGCGCGCCGCCGCACCATGGAATCCGAGCTGCTCGGCCCGGATCTCGACAAGATGTGGCCGCTGATCCCGCATGGCCAGTCCGACACCGCCAGCCTCGACAACGCGCTCGAGCTGCTGGTCGCGGGTGGCTATGGCATTGCCCATGCGATGATGATGCTGATGCCCGAAGCCTGGGCCGGCAATGCGCTGATGGATGCCAAGCGCCGCGCGTTCTATGAATACCACGCCGCGCTGATGGAGCCGTGGGACGGCCCGGCGGCGGTGGCTTTCACCGACGGCCGCCAGATCGGTGCCACCCTCGATCGCAATGGCCTGCGTCCCGCGCGCTTCTCGATCACGCGTGACGATCTCGTCTGCATGGCCTCGGAAAGCGGCGTGCTGCCGTTCCGCGAGGAAGATATCGTGCGCAAGTGGCGCCTCCAGCCCGGCCGCATGCTGCTGATCGATCTGGAGCAGGGCCGCATCGTCGAGGACGACGAGCTCAAGGCCGAGCTGTCTGCCGCTGAGCCCTACGAGGAATGGCTGGGCGCGGCCCAGTACAAGCTCAAGGAACTCGAAGTGGTTGAGCCGGAAGTGGTGGCGCTGCCCGCGTCGACCGACAGCCTGCTCGATCGTCAGCAGGCGTTCGGCTATACCCAGGAAGACGTCACCAAGTTCCTGGAGCCGATGGCGGCCGTGGGTGAAGACCCGATCGGTTCGATGGGCACCGACACGCCGATTGCCGTGCTGTCCAAGCGCTCGCGCCTGCTTTACGACTATTTCAAGCAGAACTTCGCCCAGGTCACCAACCCGCCGATCGACCCGATCCGCGAGGAACTGGTGATGAGCCTCGTCTCGATGATCGGTCCGCGCCCCAACCTGCTCGGCCACGATGCCGGCAGCCACAAGCGCCTGGAAGTGGATCAGCCGATCCTCACCAACGAGGACGTGGCCAAGATCCGCTCGGTCGAAGCCGCGCTCGATGGCGCGTTCCGCACCGCCACGATCGACACCACCTGGGACGCGGCCTCGGGCGCCGATGGCCTGGCCATGGCGATCAAGGAAATGTGCTGGGCCGCCACCGAAGCGGTGCTGGCCGACAAGAACATCCTGATCCTGTCGGACCGCGCGCAAGGCGCTGATCGCATCGCCATGCCGGCGTTGCTGGCAACCGCCGCCGTGCACCATCACCTGGTGCGCCAGGGCTTGCGCATGCAGACCGGGCTGGTCGTGGAAACCGGCGAAGCGCGCGAAGTGCATCACTTCTGCGTGCTGGCCGGCTATGGCGCCGAGGCGGTGAACCCCTATCTGGCGTTCGAAACGCTCGAGGCGATCCGCGTCGACAAGGGCCTGCCGCTCACGCCCTATGATGTGCAGAAGAACTACATCAAGGCGATCGGCAAGGGCATCCTCAAGGTCATGTCCAAGATGGGCATCTCGACCTACCAGTCCTATTGCGGCGCGCAGATCTTCGACGCCGTCGGCCTCTCGTCGGGCTTCATCGACCAGTACTTCACTGGCACCGCCACCTCGATCGAGGGCGTCGGTCTCAAGGAAGTGGCCGAGGAAACCGTGCGCCGCCATGCCACGGCCTACGGCGACAATCCGATCTACAAGAAGATGCTCGACGTGGGCGGCATGTACCAGCTGCGCCTGCGCGGCGAAGAGCATGCCTGGACGGCGGGCAACATCGCCAGCCTGCAGCACGCCGTGCGCGGCAACATTCCTGAAAAGTACAAGGAATTTGCCCAGACGATCAACGACCAGTCGGAACGGATGCTCACCATCCGTGGCCTGATGGAGCTCAAGCCGGCTGACAAGCCGCTCAGCCTCGATGAGGTCGAGCCGGCCAGCGAGATCGTCAAGCGCTTTGCCACTGGCGCGATGAGCTTCGGCTCGATCAGCCGCGAGGCGCATACCACGCTGGCGATCGCGATGAACCGCATCGGCGGCAAGTCGAACACCGGCGAGGGCGGGGAAGAACCCGATCGCTTCAAGCCACTGGCCAACGGCGATTCGATGCGCTCGGCGATCAAGCAGGTCGCTTCGGGCCGCTTTGGCGTCACCGCCGAATACCTCGTCAATGCCGACGACATCCAGATCAAGATGGCCCAGGGCGCCAAGCCCGGTGAAGGTGGCCAGCTGCCGGGTGACAAGGTCGACAAGGTGATCGGCAAGACCCGCCACTCGACGCCGGGTGTCGGCCTGATCTCGCCGCCGCCGCACCACGACATCTATTCGATCGAAGACCTTGCCCAGCTGATTCACGATCTCAAGAACGTGAACACCAAGGCGCGCGTCTCGGTAAAGCTGGTGTCGGAAGTGGGCGTGGGCACCGTGGCTGCGGGCGTGTCGAAGGCGCGTGCCGACCATGTCACGATCTCGGGCTATGAAGGCGGGACCGGCGCTTCGCCGCTGACCTCGCTGACGCATGCCGGCAGCCCGTGGGAAATCGGCCTGGCGGAAACCCAGCAGACCCTGCTGCTCAACAACCTGCGCAGCCGCATCTGCGTGCAGGCCGACGGCGGCCTGCGCACGGGCCGCGACGTGGCGATCGCCGCGCTGCTCGGCGCCGACGAGTTCGGCTTTGCCACCGCGCCGCTGATCGCGGCCGGGTGCATCATGATGCGCAAGTGCCACCTCAACACCTGCCCAGTGGGTGTGGCCACGCAGGACCCCGTCCTGCGTGCGCGCTTCACTGGCCAGCCCGAGCATGTGATCAACTACTTCTTCTTCGTTGCCGAAGAGCTGCGGGCGATCATGGCCGAGATGGGCTTCCGCACCATTGCCGAGATGGTCGGCCGGGTTGACCGGCTCGATACCCGCAAGGTCGTCGCCAACTGGAAGGCGCAGGGCGTCGATCTTACGCGCCTGCTGCACAAGGTGGAGCCGGTGGCAGGAACCAGCCTCAACTGGACCGGCCATCAGGATCACGGCCTCGATGCCGCGCTCGACAACGATCTGATCGCGGCGGCCGCACCGGCGCTGGAAGCGGGCGAGGCGGTGCGCATCGAACGCCCGGTGATCAACGTCAACCGTACCGTCGGCGCCATGCTCTCGGGCGAAGTGGCGCGGCGCTATGGCCACGCCGGCCTGCCCGACAACACGATCAACATCGCGTTCAAGGGCGTGGCGGGCCAGTCGTTCGCCGCATTCCTGGCGCATGGTGTCACGCTCGATCTGGTGGGCGATGCCAACGACTATGTCGGCAAGGGCCTGTCGGGCGGCCGGGTGATCGTGCGCCAGCCGGCGCATGTCGACCGCGAGGCCGCCGAGAACATCATCGTCGGCAACACCGTGCTCTATGGTGCGATTGCCGGGGAAGCGTTCTTCAACGGCGTGGGCGGCGAACGCTTTGCCGTGCGCAATTCGGGCGCCCTGGCGGTGGTCGAAGGCACCGGCGACCATGGCTGCGAATACATGACCGGGGGCGTCGTCGTCGTGCTGGGCAAGACCGGCCGCAACTTTGCCGCCGGGATGTCTGGCGGCGTGGCCTATGTCTATGACATGGATGGCAACTTCGCCTCGCTCGTCAACGGTGCCATGGTCGATGTCCTGCCGGTTTCGGCCGACCGCGACGAAGACGATGGGGCCGGGCGCCCGCAGCAGCGCGGGGTGGACGTCAACGACTTTGGCATGGGTGACATGCTGCGCCATGATGCCGATCGTCTGCGCGTGCTGATCGAGCGCCACCTGCTTCACACCGGGTCCAAGCGGGCCCGCGCGATCCTCGACAACTGGGATCAGGAAGTGGTGCGTTTCGTCAAGGTCATGCCGCGCGACTATGCGCGTGCGCTCCGCCAGCTTGAGGCTGAACGCCTTGAAGCCGCGTCGGTCGCTGCGGAATAAGGAATAGAATACAATGGGTAAGGCAACCGGCTTTCTCGAACTCGATCGCAAGGACCGGGGCTATGACGCCCCGGCCGAGCGCCTCAAGCACTATCGCGAGTTCATCGTTCCCCATGACGAAGCCTCGCTCAAGGGCCAGGCCTCGCGCTGCATGAACTGCGGCATTCCCTATTGTCACAACGGCTGTCCGGTGAACAACCAGATCCCGGACTGGAACCACCTGGTCTACGAAAGCGACTGGCGCGAGGCGCTGGACAACCTGCACTCGACCAACAATTTCCCCGAATTTACCGGCCGCGTCTGCCCCGCCCCGTGCGAGGCCGCCTGCACGCTCAACATTGTCGACCAGCCGGTCACCATCAAGTCGATCGAATGCGCCATCGTCGACAAGGGCTGGAAGGAAGGCTGGATCGAGCCGCAGGTGCCGGCCAAGAAGACCGGCAGGTCGGTCGCCGTGGTCGGCTCGGGCCCGGCCGGCATGGCCGCTGCGCAGCAGTTGGCGCGCGCTGGCCATTCGGTGACCGTGTTCGAAAAGTCGGATCGCGTGGGCGGGCTGCTCCGCTACGGCATTCCCGACTTCAAGATGGAAAAGCACCTGATCAACCGTCGTCTCGTACAGATGATGGCCGAAGGCGTGGATTTCCGCACCTCGGTGGAAGTGGGCGTGACCGTGTCGGTCGACTCGCTCAAGGAAAACTTCGATGCCGTGGTGCTGTCTGGTGGCGCCGAAGATCCCCGGCCGATCGGCATCCCCGGCTTCGAACTGCCGGGCGTGCGCTTTGCCATGGAATTCCTGACGCAGCAGAACAAGCGCGTGGCCGGTGACGATGAAATCCGCGCCGCGCCGCGTGGTTCGCTCACTGCCACGGGCAAGCACGTTGTGGTGATCGGCGGCGGTGACACCGGCTCTGACTGCGTTGGCACGTCGAACCGCCAGGGCGCCCTCTCGGTGACCCAGCTCGAAATCATGCCGCGTCCGCCCGAAAAGGAAGACAAGGCGCTGACCTGGCCGAACTGGCCGCTCAAGCTGCGCACCTCGTCCAGCCACGAAGAAGGCGTGACCCGCGAATTCGCCGTGCTGACCAAGCGCGTGGTGGGCCAGAATGACGTGACCGGCCTGGAATGCGTGCGCGTCGAATGGGTCGACGGCAAGATGCAGGAAGTGCCGGGCAGCGAATTCGTGATCAAGGCCGATCTCATCCTGCTCGCCATGGGCTTTGTCGGCCCGCGCAAGCAGGGCCTCCTCGAACAGGCTGGCGTGGACCTTGACGCGCGTGGCAACGTCAAGGGCAACACGGTCGATTACAAGACCAGCGTGGATGGCATCTTTGCCTGTGGCGACATGCGCCGTGGCCAGAGCCTGGTGGTCTGGGCGATCCGCGAAGGCCGCCAGTGCGCGCGCGCCGTGGATGAAGCACTGATGGGCGTGACCGAACTGCCGCGCTGAACGGCTGGTTTACTCCGCAAGAAACAGGGGCGCCCCGCAACGGGCGCCCTTTTTCGTGGTGCGAGCATTTGCTCACACTTTCCGTCACCCTGAACATGGTTCAGGGTCCAGGCTTCAGCCACCTTCAGACTTCTAGCAGCGCACCGACGCTGCAAACTGGACCCTGAACCAAGTTCAGGGTGACGATGTTGTGAGCCGGTGCGCCGATGTGATCAGTATTGGTCAGTGCGCAAGGAATTTCTCGCGCAGAGGCGCGGAGGCGCAGAGAGTCAAATTCCTCTGCGCCTCTGCGTGAACCGCAATAAAAAGGTGCCGGGTGAAAAACGCTGCCGGGATTGTCCGCATTCGCCCAGTTGCGGACATTGGCGGCGGCTGTAGGCTGTGTCACGGAGGTGCAGATGTTCTTTTTTATTGAACCTGAGGTCGCGGGCGGAATTGGGGGCAACTCCGACTGGCACCGCGAAGACGGCAAGATGGTTGTCACCCGCTTAAATTACGAGTTCGACGGGTGGCTCGGCGATGCGCTGCTTGAAACGACACCATGTTTCATCGTGACCCACGACGCACGGCAATTGATTGAACGTGCGGCGTTAACTGGCGTTAGCTTTTCCGATGTGGAGGTGACGCGATCCGGTTTGTTTACCGACCTATATGGCGATAAGGCGCTGCCGCACTTTTGGTGGATGAACGTCCAAGGCAAGCCGGAAGCCGACGATTTTGGCATGGCGAGCGATCTGCGGCTTGTAGCATCCGAGCGGGCACTATCTATTTTACGACAGGCCGGACTGGCGCACGCAGAGATTGAACCGGTCGACGGCTAACGTCCGCTCCCCACCAATTTCCGCCAACCCATTGGCGCTAACAAGCCAACTTCCACGCCGGCTATCATCAACCCAGTAAATCCTCGTAAAACGCGCCGAAACGCCGGGTGGGGTGGCGGATCTGGATTTCCAGGATCCACAGGCCAGCGGTGGGCAGGCTGTCAAGATCGCCGAGCTTGCCGGCCTGGCGCGAGGGATGGGGGTAATCGGCGACGCGGTGACCGCGCACGTCGAGGTTGAGTTGCCAACCCATGGCCGCCGCTTCTTCCGCTGCCCGCGCATAGAGCGCGGTGCCGCGGATCGCGCCGTGATTCCAGATGGCGGCGACGCGGTGCCACAACTCGCGCGCGGCGGCAGCACAGGCGTGCATGTCCGGGTCTTCACCCACCGCATAGCTCGCGCCGACGTCGGCTTCGTGGCCCAGGAGCACGGGGCCGATGTCGATGAAAAAGATGTCGTCTTGGCCGAGCGCGAGGTCTTCGCCGCCACGGTCGCTGAACACGCGCAAGGTGTTTGCACCAAAACGCACCATCATTGGATGCCACGCCTCGCCCATGCCCAGTTCGCCAAGAACGGCTTGGCCGATCGCTCTTGCCTCGCTCTCGCGCAGGCCAGGGTGCATGGCCGAGGCAATCCGCTCCACGGCGGTCCAGGCCAGGGCCTGGGCCTGCCGCATTGCCGGCAGCGACCAGTTGGGCCCGACCGAATCGGTACTGGCCGCGGTGCTCACGGATCGACCCGCCAGTCGATCGGCGTCTGCCCGTGGCTTTCCAAGAAGGCGTTGGTTTTGCTGAAATGGCGGCAGCCGAAGAATCCGGCATGGGCCGACAGCGGGCTGGGATGCGGCGCCTTGAGCACGAGATGCGCGCCAGAGGCGAGGCCTGGCACGCGCGCGGCCTTTTTCTGGGCGTGGCTGCCCCACAGCAGGAACACGATGGGATCAGGCCGCGCTGCCACGGCGGCAACTGCCGCATCGGTGAATTCTTCCCACCCCTTGCCCTGGTGCGATCCCGCTTGGCCTGCCTCCACCGTCAATGCGTTGTTGAGCAGCAGCACACCCTGCCGGGCCCAGTGAGTGATATTGCCATGGGCCGGCCGCGGCAGGCCCAGATCGCTTTCCAGCTCCTTGTAGATATTGACCAGGCTGGGCGGCACTTTCACCCCGCGCTGCACCGAGAAGGCCAGCCCCATCGCCTGGCCCGGGCCATGATAGGGATCCTGCCCCAGGATCACCACTTTCACAGCCGGAAGCGGCGTCAATTCGAGGGCCGCAAGCCGTTCCCCCCGTGGAGGATAGATCGTCTTGCCTGCGGCTTCCTCTGCTTTCAGGAAGCCGCCAAGGGCCCGCAAGGGGCGGCTGGCCAGCACAGGATCAAGGGCCGCAGCCCAGCTTTCAGGAACCGAAGAAGCGCTCATGCCCCGGGCCTATCACGGACAAGGCGATGCGCGCTATCTTCAATCAGGTGGCGGGACGCACGATGATGGCCTGGCCCTGGGGATCGAACGTCAGTGCATCGATGCTTGCTGCCGAAGCGCAGTCGCCTGGGTTCAGCACGTCGTCGCCCAGCGTGACGCTGCCGCTGCGCGGGATGACCAGCAATGGGCCGGCATATTCGGCACGCAGCGCTGCGTCGGGTACGCCCTGGAGCCGGTGCGCGGTGAAATAGGCACCGCTCGCCAGTTCCACCGTGCCGGTATCGGGAATGTGCCGGTGCAGCGCGGGATCGAGCGGTTCGCCACGCGACACAGCGATGCCGGCATCGAGATGCAATTCGCGCGGGCGGCCATAGTCATAGAGGCGATAGGTAATGTCGCTGTTCTGCTGGATCTCGATCACGCTTACACCCGCGCCGATTGCGTGCACGGTGTTGGCCGGGATGTAGAAAAAGTCACCCGGCTTGACCGGATGCCACACCAGCATATCCTCGATGCTGCCATCGAGCGCTGCCGCACGCATGGTGTCGTGGTCGACATGGCCCTTGAAGCCCACACCCAGCGTGGCACCGGGCTCTGCAGCGATGACCAGCCAGCATTCTTCCTTGCCCCGGTCCTTTTCGCCGGCCGCGGCAGCCTGCGCATCGCTCGGGTGAACCTGGACCGAAAGCTTCTCACTGGTGAAGATGTACTTCACCAAGAGGCTCGGAACATCGGCGGGCGGCTCGAACCAGATCTCGCCGATGCGCTTGCCTTCGGGCGCGGAGAACGGGGCGGGAAGAACATCCGTGCCCCAGGGCTTTTCAACTTCGCGGATCGGCAGCTTGCTCATTGGTTGGCGGCCCCTTGCAGCTTGCCGACGAGCTGCGCCCCTTCGGGCGTGCACACCAGGATTTCATCGCCATCGACGACCACGATGAGATTGCTGGCGCCTACCACCGACACGCGCGGACCATCGGTATGGACCAGCACGTTGCTGCAGTTTTTCAGTTCGACGCGGCCCTTGGTGGCATTGCCCACGTCATCCTTGTCGAGCGCCTCGTGCAGTGCCTGCCAGTTGCCGATATCGGACCAGGCCATCGTTGCCGGCACCATGGCGGCGCGATCGGTCTTTTCCATCACGGCATAGTCCACCGATTCGCCGGGGATGCGGGCAAATTCGGTGGGATCGGGATGGAAGGCGTTGCCATCGGCATGGCCCTTGTCCACCGCTGTGCGCACAGCGCTTGCAATATCGGGGCGGTGCTTGGCGAGTTCGTCGAGGAAATGGCCGGCGCGGAACGCAAAGATGCCACCGTTCCAGGCATAGCCACCGTCCGCGAGGAAGGCTTGGGCGCGTTCAAGATCGGGCTTTTCGACAAAGCGTTCCACCTTGCGGCCGCCAGTGCCTTCGATCGGATCGCCTTGCTTGAGATAGCCAAAGCCGGTTTCCGGTGAGGTGGCGGCAATGCCAAAGGATACCAGCCAGTCATCGGCGGCCAGCTTCGCCGCAGCCTTGGCTGCAGTCTGGAAGGCATCGCAATCGCCGATATGGTGATCGCTGGGGCAGACCAGCATGATCGCATCGGCCGGCAGACGCAGCGCGGCCAGCGCGATGGCGGCGGCGGTATTCTTGCCTTCGGGCTCGACAATGATCTGGCTGGCAGCCGGATCGGGCAACTGGTCGACCACATGATCGAGATGTTGCGCGCCGGTAACCACGATTGGCGGCGCAAAACCTGCATCAATGCTGCAGCGCAGCACGGAAGCTTCAAACAGAGTGGTTTCGCCGACCAGCGGCAGGAACGGCTTGGGCTTTGCCTTGCGCGAGCGCGGCCACAGACGAGTGCCGCTGCCGCCGCACAGGATAACCGGGGTGATCATGGTCTTTGACGTTCCTGATTTCATGTTGCCGCGTGCCAAAATGGCTGGTTGGCAGCATCTTGCCGTGCGCGTTGACGGGTGCCGCAGATCGGCGCGCATCGCGTCTGGCAAGGGTTCGCTGGTCACCGTTCCTCATCCCTAATGCACCGACAAACGGGCGGCAACCGCCAAATCGCTGCACCACGGCATAAGCAAACCGCAGGCTATCAAACGGCCCGGGTGACAAATCGTTCCGTCACAATGCGTTTATCCGCTGATTTTGCGGCCTGTTGGCGCCCTTTCCGGTTATGGCCAAACGACGCAGGAGCTGTCTGTGTTTGCGGTGCAGCATTTGCCGTGTTGTGCCCCATGCCGGTGCACGCTATGGGTTGGCAATGGCAACAGCGCCTTGGCAGCATGCGCCAGCTTTGGCGGAACGTCGTCGCGACATAGCTCTATTGCATTAAACTTCGTTCACATGCCGCCTGATGCCGGCGCGGTTCATCAAGGGGTTTGGTCGATGCGTTACGGTCGGGTTCTTGGTCCTGGATACGCCTTGACCGACGATGTCGCCCCAGGCTCGATAATTCCATCGCCAGGGGTTGATCGTTTGTTGTTCCGATTGTCCGAAAGTTTCAAGCCATGAACCCATGGAAAGCAGCGCCATCCAAAATGGCCTTGTCCGACACTGCATCTGCTAACGACGGTGTCTCGCGGCGCGTGATCCTCAATTCGTTGGCCAGCCTTGGTGCTGGCGCGCTGTTGGCGCCAGGCGGCAGTGCCCTGGCGGCAACCCGCAGGGGCCGGCCCCGGATTGGCGTCAACCTTGCCGGCGCAGAGTTCGAGGCGATCGGGGGACGCTGGAAATGGCCTGGCGCTGCCAGCATGAACTATTTCCTGCAAAAGGGCTTCAATATCTTCCGCATCCCGTTCCTGTGGCAGCGGTTGCAGCCCGAACCGGGCGGGCCGCTGCTGGAGTCGGCCCTCACCGGGCTTGACGCGATGGTCGCCGCGATCAACGCGGCCGGCGCTGTCGCCGTCCTCGACTCCCACGACTATGGCCATGTCAACAAGGCAATCATCGGCACGCCCGGTTCGGGCGTGACGATTGATGACTTCGCTGATTTCTGGGGGCGGATGGGCGAGCGGTATCGGCAGCATTCGCTGGTATGGTACGGCCTGATGAACGAGCCGCACGATATGCCGCCGCAGCTCAACCTGGACATGCAGAACGCCGCCGTAAGCGCTATCCGCAGTGCCGGCGCGCGATCGAAGGTATTGTTTTCCGGGATAGCCTGGACCGGTGGCCATTCCTGGCTGTCGAGCGGCAATGCCCAGGTCATGCTCGGGGTCAACGATCCGGTTGGCAATTTCGGCTTCGACATCCACCAGTATCTCAACCGTGGCTATGGCGGCGGGGTGGGGCCGGTGATGCCCGGATCGGGGTCGCAAAGCCTGATCGGCGTGACCAACTGGGCCAGGCAGAATGGCATGAAGCTGTTCGTGGGCGAATTCGGCTGCGGCCCCGCCCCGGAATTCATGAAGGAGTTGACCGACCTGCTCAACTTTATCACGGCAAACCCCGATGTCTTTGTCGGTGCCACCTATTTTGCCGGTGGCGGGACATGGGGACGCAACATGGCGTCGGCAGACCCGGTAGACGGTGTCGAAAAGCCGCAGGTGATTTTGATGCAACATTATCTTTGATGAAATGGCGAATCGTCGGCCTCGGAAGGGGCTGGCCATTCGCCGGCGAGACGGGGCGCGGGCGCGTATTGGGCCTGCCCGATCGCCTGCGACAGCAAATGCGTTGATGCAATGCTGTGGTACAGCGGTGGCGTAAAAAGGGGGCTGGTAGATGGCAGATCTGTTGGGAAAGTTGAAGGCAAAGGGGCGTGTCGCCCGCAATCTGGCAGCGGCCTATTGGCAGGTGCTGAATTTCCCGACGGTGAAGAATCCGCGCCGGCACAGCCTGCCGGGGAAGCTGGTCATGTCGCTCACGTCCTATCCGCTGCGCTTTGGCACGCTGCCGCTGACGCTGCGCAGCATCCTGGACCAAGAGGTGCGCCCGGACGAGGTGCAACTGTGGATTTCGTGGGAAGACAAGGATGCCATCACCGATCGCATCCGCGCGCTCGAAGCGCATGGCCTGACCATTCACTTCTGTGAAAATGCCAAGTCCTACAACAAGATCATTCCATCGCTCGCGCAGGACGGATCAAACTACATCATCACCGTCGATGATGACTGCTATTATCCCCGCGATCTGGTCAAGGTGCTGACCGAGGAATTCGATCCGAACGCACCGGCGATCATCTGCCGCCGCGCGCACGCGATCACGCGGATGGCCGATGGCGCCATCCGGCCCTATCTGGAATGGCAGGGCAACATCGATGAAAACACCCCCGCATCCGCGCCGCGTGGTGATCTGCTGGGCACGGGCCACGGCGGCGTGCTCTATTTCCCCGGCTGCTTTGATCCCGAGGTGCTGGACGCCGCAACGTTCAAGGCGATCTGCCCCAACGCCGACGACGTCTGGCTCTACTGGATGGCCCGCCGCGCCGGCACGCGATACCGCAAGGTGGGGGGCAAGTTCGTGTCGACCAACTGGCGCGGGACGCAGGAAGAATCGCTGATGTCCACCAATGTGTCGCAATCGGGCAATGACGTGCAAATCCAGCGCATGATCGAGCGCTTTGGCATGGTCGATCTCGATTGAGTGGGTGCAGCGCTGTTGCACCCATTGCTGCAAGTGCGAAATGATCAATTGTTTCGCGTTTTCGGATTTGCTAGGCACTTTTGCGCACGCAGTGCGCGCGTGCGGCATGGCCACTCTCATGCCGCCTTGCGTGATCTGCGCATAGTCAGGGACCGGACCAATGTCTTTTTCAGCTGTCATCCCCACCAGCGCCAGCCGTGGCCGGCGCGCGCGCCTGCTGGAAATCATCAAGGCGATCTGCGAGTTCGAGCTGCTCGATGAAGTGATCGTGGTGTGGCAGTCTTTCGAAGAGCCGGGGCCGGAGTTCATTCATCCCAAGGTTCGCATCTTCCTGTGCAAGGTGCGTGCGCTGTCGCTGGCACGCAATCTGGGGGCAAGCCAGGCCAAGGGCGACTGGATCTGGTTCCTCGATGACGACACGATGCCGGCCGCGCCCGATTATCTCGCTCGCGCCCAGCGGGTGCTGACGGAAAACAACCTCGATTTCGTCAATTCCAA
The DNA here is from genome assembly GCF_001598375.1 of Novosphingobium capsulatum NBRC 12533. GTDB lineage: Bacteria > Pseudomonadota > Alphaproteobacteria > Sphingomonadales > Sphingomonadaceae > Novosphingobium > Novosphingobium capsulatum. The sequence continues at coordinate 128,523 of NZ_BCYV01000015.1, read as the reverse complement.
CGTCTGCGGCGAAGGTGCCAACCAGGTCTCGCGCCGCATCGAAGCCGATGTCGTGTTCGATGAGCGGACCATTTCCGGCAATTTCTGGGAACCGGGCCTGATCCTGCGGCGCACGGTGTTCCTGGCAAACAAGTTTGACGTCCACCTGGGCGTGGGGTGCCTGCACGGCGCGAGCGAAGGGGCAGACCTTGGCCTGCGCCTGCTGCGTTCGGGGCACAGGGGCATGCGCCTGCGCGATCTGGAACTCGATCATCCCGCGATCGAAAAGCCGGCAGACCATCGCAACAAGATGTTCTCCTATGCCTTGGGCAATGGTGCGGTCTCGATCCGCCATCGCGGCTGGACCGGGTATGCCCGCACCGCGGGCCGCGCTGCGGCCAAGATGGTGCTGCTGGCGGTGCAGTTGCGCTTTTCCGAAGCGACCGACTATTTCGTGCGTACCTGCGGCCTGCTCGTCGGCCCGCTGTTGCAGCCGGCACTGCCGGTCAACATGGAGGCGCAACTGCTTGATAGCCCGGTGCTGCTGCAGGAGTATCACCCGGTGGCAGCCTGAGCGGCTGCCCGACGATGGCATTTGGCCGGCGCGGCATTTCCGGGCGGCAGGCCTTGGGGTTGCCGCATCGGCCGAACCGGCCTAAGCACGCGGGCATGGCCGTTTACCTGCATGAAGAAGACTTGCCTTCCGCCGATCTCCTGGCGCCGGGCATCATCGCCGTCGATACCGAAACGATGGGACTGATCACCACGCGCGACCGCTTGTGCGTGGTGCAGATTTCCGACGGGCAGGGGGATGAACACCTCGTGCGGTTCAAGGTGGGTAGCGACTATGCCGCGCCGAACCTGCGCGCCGTGTTGGCTGATCCTGCCCGGCTCAAGCTGTTCCATTTCGCCCGGTTCGACCTGGCGGCGATCCATCATTACCTCGGCGTGATGGCAACGCCGGTGTTCTGCACCAAGATCGCCTCCAAGCTGGTGCGTACTTATACCGATCGCCACGGCCTCAAGGACCTGGTGCGCGAATTGCTGGGCAAGGAGATTTCCAAGCAGCAGCAATCGAGCGACTGGGGCGGCAGCGTGCTGAGCGATCCGCAGCTGGAATACGCCGCGTCCGATGTGCGCTATCTCCACGGTGCCCACGCCATCCTGGTGGAACGTCTGGCGCGGGAAAAGCGTTCGGAAATCGCCCAGGCCTGCTTCGACTTCCTGCCAACGCGCGCGTTGCTCGACATTGCCGGCTGGGCCGACCGCGATATCTTCAGCCACGAGTAAGCCTGCACCTGCCATGATCTTCACGCCATGACCATCCAGGCAGAACAGATGCGCAGCCGCCGTCGGCACAAGGCGGCACCGGGCGGGCGGCATGATCGCACCGTGCGCATGCTGGCCGTGGTGCTGCCTGGCTTGATCGGTGCGCTCTTGGCGGTGATGGTGTTGAGCCCGCTGGCCCCGCGCGGCGAGATCAGCTTTCTGCTCGATCGCACCAAGGTGGCCGTCGTGCAGGATCGCCTCAAGGTCGTCAGTGCGATGTATCGCGGGGCAGATAACAAGGGGCGGACCTTTTCGGTAACGGCCGGCAACGCTGTGCAGCATTCGGCCGCGCAGGATGTGGTCCAGCTCAAGGACGTGACCGCCCGGGTCATGCTCAAGAATGGCCCCGCGATCCTGACGACGCAGCAAGGCGCCTATGATTTCGGGCGGCAGTTCATTACCGTGCCGGGCGTGGTCAATTTCGAAAGCTCCGATGGGTATCGCATGATCACCGACGGTGCCTCGATCGACCTGACCAAGCGGCAACTGGTCAGCGATGGCCACGTCGATGGCCGCCTGCCTACCGGCACTTTTTCAGCGGACCGCATCGTTGCCAATCTTGACGATCGGGTTGTGACGCTGGAAGGGCATGCCCACATGCGGATGGACCAGGGCAAGCTGCCGCTGCCGGCCAAACCCTGAGGCCTGCCACGCCGTACCGCGCGATTCGATGAGGACAACGCTGAAGATGATCGACCCGCTTCCTTCCTCGCCGCGCACCGCTGGCCGCGTGTCCACGCGGGTTCTGGCACTGCGTTCGCTGGCCTGCGGCTTTGCCCTGTCGGCTGCGGTGGTGGCCGGGGCTTCGCATCTCGATGCGCAGACCTTTGGCAAGCACAACTCCAATGCGCCCGTGAATTTCGGGGCAGACCGCATGGAGTTGCAGGACAAGCAGAAGCGCGTGGTGCTGACCGGCAACGTCGATATCACCCAGGAAGACCTGCGGCTCCAGGCCGCGCGCACCACGCTCGCCTATACCGACGCGCAGACGGTACAGGTGCAGCGCATTGATGCAGCCGGCGGCGTGGTGGTCACGCGGGGCGACCAGCGTGCCAGCGGCAACACGGCCGTCTATGATATTCCGCGCAAGATCATCACCATGGTGGGTAATGTCGCGCTGCGCCGGGGCAAGGATACGCTCAACGGTGGCCGCCTGGTGATCGACCTCAACACCGGGCTATCGAGCGTGGATGGGCGCAGCGGCGGCGCGCCGAGCGGCACGGGCGGCACCACCACGACATCGAGCGGCCGCGTGACCGGCACGTTCAACGTGGCCAAGAAGGCCAGCTGACCGCTTTCCCAGACGCGGGCGTGCGTTACACTTTGTTCGCTTCTGCCGGCTATGGCGGGAGCGAGCGCGCGGCGTTGTTGCCCGAACATGGAGATGCGGCTTGGCTACCCTGGTTACCGGCAATGCCGGCTTCATCGGCTTTCACACCGCCAAGACCTTGCTCGAACGCGGCGATGCCGTGGTCGGCCTAGACGTGGTCAACGATTACTATGATCCCGCAATCAAGGAAGCGCGGCTCAAGATCCTTGCGGAAACCGCCGCTCGCACCGGAGCTCCCTATCGCTTCTTCCGCGCCAATCTGGCCGATCGCGCCGCGGTAGAGGAAGCGTTTACCCAAGGCGGGGTGCGCCGCGTGGTCAATCTCGCGGCACAGGCGGGCGTGCGCTATTCGATCGAAAATCCCCACGCCTATGTTGAAAGCAACATCGTGGGCTTTACCAATATCCTCGAGGCCTGCCGCCATGGTGGGATCGAGCATCTGGTCTATGCCTCGACCAGTTCGGTCTATGGCGCCAACAAGGCGATGCCGTTCAGCGAGCATGTCGGCGTCGACCATCCCCTGCAGTTCTACGCGGCCACCAAGAAGGCCAACGAGCTGATGGCGCACAGCTACAGCCATCTCTATCGGCTGCCGACGACTGGCCTGCGCTTCTTCACGGTCTATGGCCCGTGGGGCCGGCCGGACATGGCGCTGTTCCTGTTTGCCCGGGCCATTCTCGATGGCACGCCGATCAACGTGTTCAACCACGGCAACCACACGCGCGATTTCACCTATGTGGATGATATCGTTGCTGGCGTGATTCGCGCGCTCGATCGCCCGGCCCAGCCTGATCCGGCGTGGGACGCGATGAAGCCCGATCCGGCCACGTCCAACGCGCCCTATCGCATCTATAACATTGGCAACAACGCCCCGGTGAAGTTGACCGCCTATATCGAGGCGCTGGAAAACGCGCTGGGACGCAAGGCGCAGCGCAACCTGCTGCCGCTGCAGCCGGGTGACGTGCCCGATACCTATGCCGATGTGACGGATCTGGAACGCGATCTGGGCTACAAGCCGGCCACGAGTGTTGAGGCCGGTGTAGGCGCGTTCGTTGATTGGTTCCGCGCCTACGTGGCGCCATCACGCTGACCCTCGCCCAATGCTGACAGGCGTCCTGCGCAGCGCGGGACGCCTTCGTCGCATTTTGTGCGCAGCACGTGGGCGTCTGTGAGCGGCGGCTTGACGGATTGTGTTGCGCGCTGAAACGACGCGCAAAAGCGACGAGCGGAGATTCGCCCACAGCAAACCCGCGACAAGACTGCTGGCCTGTGCAATGCGCTGATGGCAAACTATACCGCAAGGCATAGTCGAGGGATTTTGCCTGCCAATTGGGGTATTGTGCAAAGCAGCATAAGCTGGCATTCCGCAACAGATAGATCGAAAATGGGGCGTCCCGCGTGGCAGCCGGCGGTGCAGGCCAAAGGCTACCCTTTCTGCAGGAGCAAGGAATAACGTGAGGTCCAACTCGAATATCGCGCTTGTATTGGGCGCTGCCGCAGCGCTGGTTTGTTCCATCGCTTTTGGCGCGGCAGTTGCCGATGCAAGGCCTGTTCGTGGCAAAGAGGCCTACGAAGTGGCGCCTCCCCAGGCAGACACCAAGATGCCAGCCAGTGTGGCGATCGGCGTGGGCGACGAATTGACGCTCACGGTTCTGGGTGAGCCCGACCTGAGCGCGCCGCGCCTGATCGTTGATGAAGCCGGCCGCATCCAACTGCCGCTGGCAGGATCGGTGCTGGTGGCCGGGCTCTCTCCGGCTGACGCGTCTCGCGCGATCGAGAAGGTGCTGGGCGAGAAATACCTGCGCAACCCGCAGGTGGCCATCAACGTGGCAACCCCGGCGCAGAAGTTGGTTTCGGTCGAAGGCCAGGTCAATCGCGCTGGCGCCTATCCGGTGCAGTCGAACACCACGCTGCTGGGCGCAATCTCGATGGCGTCGAGCCCCACGCGCATCGCCAAGCTGGATGAGACGATCCTGTTCAGGACGGTCAACGGCCAGCGCATGGCGGCACGCTTTGACATCGATCGTATCCGCAAGGGGCTGGACCCCGACCCGCAGATCATTGGCGGCGACGTGGTCGTGGTCGGCTTCTCGCAGACCAAGTCGGCCTATCGCGACCTGATTTCCATGGCTGGGCTCCTCAACGTTCTTCGGAACTTCTAAAATCGGCGGTAGTGTGAACAAAAATCTTTCCTACGCTGCGGCCGATCAATTCGTGCCCAGAGCCTTCATGGACCAGGCGGACGAACCCAACGGGGCCGGCGAAGCCGGTTCCTCGATCGATCTGCGCAAGCTGTTCATGGTGGTTCGCGCCAACCTGTGGATCATCTGCCTGATCGTGGGGGCGGCGCTGGCTCTCGCGCTGGTCATCACGATGCTGATGACGCCACACTTCACCGCGACGTCCACGGTGCAGATCAACAACCAGTCTGCCCAGGTTCTGGCTGATGATCAGGACCCCTCGCAGTCTGAAGCCGCCTCGGCGGGGGATACCGATCGCTTCCTCAAGACGCAGATCGCGATCCTCAACAGCCGGGCGATCGCCGATCGCGTGGCCCAGCGCCTGCGCCTGGTCGACAACGCCAGCTTCTATGCCGGCATGGGCGTGCCTGCACCAAAGCCGACCGCCACGGCGGCGCAGCGCCGCGCCTATACGCTGTCGCTGCTCAACAAGGCAGAGCTGGCTGACATCACGCCGGCATCGCGCCTTGCCACGATCAGCTTTACCAGCATCGATCCCAAGCTTTCGGCCAATATCGCCAATGCCTGGGCCGAGGAATTCATCCAGGCCAACCTGCAGCGCCGCTATGACAGCTCTGCCTATGCGCGGGACTTCATCTCCGGGCAGCTGGCCGAAGCCAAGGCCAAGCTCGAACAGTCCGAGCGTGACCTGAACGAATACGCGCGCAAGGCGGGCCTGATCCGTCTGCACGACGCCGGCGCATCTGACGCGGCGGGCGGCGGGGGCGGCGATAGCGGCGGATCGGTGACGATGTCGACGCTGCTGCAGATCAATACGGCACTGAGCAATGCGCAGGTTACCCGCGTGGCGGCAGAACAGCGTTGGCGTGCGCTTTCCAGCGGCAACCTGATGGGCGCGCCGGAAGTCTTGACCAACCAGTCGATCTCCACGCTGCTCACCGCCCGCGCTACGGCCCAGGCTGATCTGGAACGGGAGCGTGCGCGCCACCTCGACGAGTATCCCACGGTACAGGCGGCCAAGGCGCAGATCGCTGCGATCAACCAGCAGATCAACGCCATCGCCCAAAGCATCCGCGCCTCGGTCAAGGAGCAGTATGATGCGGCCCTCAACGCCGAGCAGAAGCTGACCGCACAGCTGAGTGAACTCAAGGGTTCGACCCTGGCCGAACAGGACCGTTCGGTGCAGTACAACCTGCTCGCCCGCGAGGCGACGACCAACCGCACACTCTACGACGGCCTGCTGCAGCGCTACAAAGAACTGAACGCGGCCGCCGGCATCAGCGCCAGCAATATCGCGATCATCGATTCGGCCGAACCGCCCAGCATGCCGAGCTCGCCCGTGCTACTCAACAACATGCTGATCGCCTTGCTGGCTGGCTTGGTCATTTCCGGCTTGGTGGTGCTCGTGCGCTTCCAGCTGGACGATGCGGTGCGTGTGCCCGAAGACATCGAGGAAAAGCTGGCGATGCCGCTCCTTGGCGTCATCCCCAAGTCGCAGGACACGACGCCGGGCGAAGCTCTGGCCGATCCGAAGTCGGCGGTCAGCGAAAGCTACAACTCGCTGCGTGGTTCGCTGCTCTACTCGACGGCGAATGGTCTGCCCAAGACCATCCTCATCACCAGCTCGCAGCCGTCTGAAGGCAAGTCGACCACCAGCGTCGCCGTCAGCCGCGGCCTTGCCCGCCTGGGCCGCAAGGTGCTGCTGCTCGACGTCGACATGCGGCGCCCCGCGCTGCATGCGGTTATCGGCGTTGCCAACGACAAGGGCATGTCGAGCCTGCTGACCGGCCAGCACACCATCGACGACGTGCTGCACGCGACCGACGAGGAAAACTTCACGGTGATCACCTCGGGTCCGCTGCCGCCGAGCCCGACCGAATTGATCAGCTCGGGCCGCCTGGCCGGCGTGCTCAATGAGCTGAGCGAACGGTTTGACGTGGTCATCCTCGACAGCCCGCCGGTGCTGGGCCTGGCCGATGCTCCGCTGATGGCGGCGATCGTCGAAGGCGTGGTCATGGTGGTGCAGTCCGATCGTAGCCGGCGTGGCTCGCTGCGGGCCTCGCTGCGTCGCCTGCGCGGCATGCAGCCCAACGTTCTGGGCGCAGTGCTTACGATGTTCGATGCCTCGCGCGTCGGCAACCGCTACTCGGAATACTACGGCTACAACTACTACCGCTACACGTCAGAAAACGCGAACTGAGTGCAAACCGTGGCAAAGATGTCTGGGCAGCGCTGGGCCAGTATCTGCCTTGCCGTGCTCCTGCTCGGCTATGCCACGGTTGCCGCGATCAACGGGTTGGGGCGCTGGATCTCTGATGAGGGAGATCCGCACGCCCCGCCCGTTTTCCCTTATGACACCATGGCCGCGCGTGCGCTGGCGACGCGGTCCCTGGTCAACAATGCTCCGGCGCAGGCATTGCCTTTCGCGCGCATGGCATTGCTCGGTGACCCTGTCGATGCCCAGGTCGTGGGGCTGATCGGCCGCTCCGAAATCCTGCTGGGCCATGGCGACAAGGCCGATGCCGCCTTCCGCGTCTCGGCCGGGTTGGGCTGGCGGGATACGGCCACCCAGCTCTACTGGTATTCGCGGGCGTTCGACCTCGGCGACGCTGAAATGGCGGCACAGCGGCTCGACGCCGTGCTGCGCCAGGATCCTGATTTCCTTGCGCGTGATTCCTCTTTTGCCGATCTGACCGCCAGTCCCGAAGGGCGTGGGGCCTTGGCGGCGCGCCTGGCCGAGCATCCAGCCTGGACAGTCAAGTTCTATGCGCCGCGCGATGCCCTTACGCCTGAATTGCTGACCGATCGCGCCGACGTGGTGCGGCGCATGCCCAAGGCGGCGCTGCAATGCGCCGACGTCGCGCCGCTGGTCAACCGCATGCTCCAGGCCAATCTGCTCGACGAAGGGCAAGATCTGTGGTCGCGCGCCTGCGATCCAGAACCGGGCCTCGTTCACGACGGGCATTTCCGTGGGCTCGATCTCGACGGTAAGGGGAATGTGACCTTTTTCAACTGGCAGTTGCCCGCCAGTGGCACGGTGGAACTGCTGTTTGACGAAGCGGCCAATGGATCGCGGACGCTCGACATGCGCGTCAACGGTGGCATTTCGCGTTCGGTGCTGCGACAGCTGACGATTCTTTCGCCTGGCCGCTACAAGCTGTCGTGGGCCATGCCTGAGCAAGGCCCGGCTGCGCTCGCCGCCTTGCGCGTGGGCATCGGCTGCACCGCCGATCGCGGCGAGGCGGTTGCGGCCCAGGCCGATCCCGCGGCACCGGGACGGGCCATGATCGAAACCGCGATCGACGATACCTGCCGGGCGCGGCTGATCTCGTTCTGGCTGGCGCCTGGTACGCGCGTTCATATTTCCGACGTGCGGCTGGAGCGTGTCGGCGCCTGATAGCCTTCGTTGCTACAGGCGCAACGGCAGAACGCAGCAATACGCGAGGCAATGATCTCATCTGCTGCGCAGCGGCTCTTGCTGCACTGCAAAACGCAAGGTAGGAGAACCGGGGACGTTGCGGGGCCCGGCCAGCATCTTGTGCTGCAGCCCCGACAAGCGCTGGAGCGGTTTCGAACACGATGAGCTATTCAAAACTCGCTGTCAGAGGCGCACTCTGGTCCTTGCTGCAGGTGCTGGCAGAGCGTTTGACCCAAACCGTGGTCATGCTCACCGCAGCGCTGTTTCTCGGCCCGCATGATTTCGGCGTTGCCGCGATGGCGACGGCGCCGGCGCTGATCGCCGCATCGACCCTGCAAACCGGCAACCAGATGATCGTCCAGCGCGACGAAGCGACGCAGCATTTTCTCGATACTGCGTTCTGGCTGTTCCTGCTGCTGGGCGCGGCGTGCGCGGTCTTCGTAGTGGGGCTGGCATTGGTGTTCCGGGCCATGCCGGGCTACGAGACGGTGTGGCTTATGATTCTGCCCACGGCGCTGGCGCCGTTGTTGGCGGCGGTGGGCGTGGTGCCGGAAGGCCTGCTGATGCGCACGTTTGCCTATCGCGTGCTGGCCATCCGCAAGACCGTGGGCCAGGCGATCGCCGGCGTCGCATGCTGTGGGTTGGCGGTGTACGGCTTTGGCGCGTGGAGCATCGTGGTGCAGGTCACCGTGGCGCCGATCATTTCCACCGCGATCAGCCTGATCGCGGCGAAATGGCGCCCGCGCGGCGTCGCCACGTTCCGCGAAATGGGCTCGCTCACGCGGTTCTCCGGTGCGCTGCTCGGCTGGTCGATGCTCAACCAGGTCAACGTGCGTTCGGTCGATCTCGTCGTGGGCCTGATCGCCGGGCCAACGGCAACGGGGGTTTTCCGCCTGGCCCGCACCGTGCTCGATCTGGCCACCAGCCTGTTCATGAACCCGATCAACGGCATCCTGCTGCCGATCTTCTCGCGCATGGTGGGTGACCGGGAACGCACGCTGGAGGCGATGTGGCAGGCCTGCGGCGTGGCCAGCGTGATTGCCCCGGTCTCGTTCCTCGGTTCCGCATTTGCCAGCCCGTTCGTCAGCGCGGTGATCTTCTCCAACAAGTGGCCGCATCTTTCCGAAACGGTGACCTTGTTCCTGCTGTCGCTGCCCTCGGTTGCCGTGATGGTGCCGGTGCAGACCTATCTGGTCGCCAGCGGCCGTCCCAAGCTGCCGTTCTTCAACAACCTCTACCAGACCGTTGCCAACGTCATCATGGTGGCCTTGGGCGCGTGGTTCGGCATCATCTGGGCGGCCGGAATGTTCAGCCTGCGCTGCCTGCTCGGCGCAGCGGCACTGCTGGTCGTGCTCAAGCGCGTGTCGCCCGATATCCGGATGACCAACCAGGCTGCGGCGACGACCGTGCCGCTGCTGGTGGCCGTGGGCATTGCCGTGGCGCTGCATGGCGTGGTGTGGATGCTGCATCTTGACCTGGCCAAGCTGGTGCCGGCGCTGATCATGACCACCGTGGCCATGCTGATCTATGCCGGGGTGTCGCTGGTGATGTTCCGGGCCTGGATCGATTTCGTGATCCGCGCCATCCGCAAGCGCTAGAGTGCGATGACAAAAAGTGGGAACCGGTTTTTTGGCAAAAATCGCACGACCACAAAAGTTTAGAGCCTGATGGCGTTTCAACGAAACGTCATCAGGCTCTAAGGCACGGCGGGCGGGCTTGGCGCGCCCGCCTTATTTCGCCCGCGCAGCCTTGATGCGGCCAATCAGCGCCTGGGCAATGCCGCCCCAGCTGAAAGCATGGGCATAGTGCGCGACATCCTGTGCCGAAGGCGGCGTTGCGGCCGCTTCGCGCACGATCGCGGCGAGGTCAGCGGCACTGATCGACAGCGGGGCAAAGCGCGCCCACGGCGGCGCCACGCGGCGGTGGATCTCGATGTCGCTGCACACCACTGGCAAGCCCAGGCTCGCCGCCTCGACCAGTGGCATGTTGAACCCTTCGGCCAGCGACATGCTCACGAAGCAGTCAGCCGATTGGTATAGGCCCAGAAGGGCAGCGTCCGACGCATGCCCGTGCCATTCCACGCGGGCCTCGTGGCGCGCCAGACGGCTGTCCCAGGTTTCCGCGATCGGGCCCCAGCCGCGTCGGCCGACGATCTGCACGCGCCACGGCGCCGGCAGGGCTTCGGCCAGATCGAGCACGGCGTCATAGTTCTTGCGTGGCTCGATCGTGCCCACGGCAATGATCTGCGCCTGGCCGCGATCGGGCGCCGGGGCCAGGGACAGATCGATGCCGGGAGCATTGCCGATCGTGCCCACGGGGCGGTGCAGGATCGCGCTCAGGCTATCGGCCATCAATGTGGTGGGGGCCATGACATCGCCATAGCGGCGCGCCATGGCGGCCTCGCAATGTTTGAACAGAAAGCGCCCGCGCAGGTTCATCGCTTCGCCCCGCGTCCAGGGAAAATCGTCATGAATGATGCGGAATACCGGTGCCTTGCCGAGCAGGGCCAGCGGGCTGGACGGGAACGCCGGACAAACCAGCGCATCGCAGTCTACATCGCGAAAGGCTTGTGAACGGGGCAGGGCTAGCCAACCGCGGAAGCCGCCATCGACCGCAATAACGTTCGGGCCATCGAGCACGGTCGAGCGCCGATCGACGAAGGCCACGGTGTCCGGGGCGTGCTCGCGCATCGCCTTGAACAGGTTGATGGCATAGCGCTCGATCCCGGTGGAGGCATTGGGCCGCGTGGCCAGAACCAAATCAACCGCAATCGCCACCGTCAGTTTCCCCGCAATGTCTGGTCCCGCCTTGCGCAGGTGGACCCGTTCCGTGCAACTATTGGAGCCTATTGCGCTGCAATGCAACATTTCCTGCCGGTCTGCTTCCAGCGTGCTGACAGGCTGCCGCAAGATGCGCTGGTTGCGCGGCGGGGCGGGGTGTGGGCGCGCTTGCACCGGGCCGTTACTCTCGTCTATGCTGCACAACAGCAAGACCCCGGCGCGGCCGGAGAGCAAAGGCCAGGCCTGCAATGAAAAACTCCTCCCAAGCCCTTGCGGCGATGCCGGCTGCCAGCGCTCTGCCACGGCCCATCGCCCCGCGCCGGGGCCCCGCTCCCGACCTCAAGACCATGGCCCAGGCCGAAACCCACGCCTGGCTGTGCTTCCTCGCGGTAGCCGGGTCGATGTTCCTGAATTTCGTGCTGGCCATTGCCAATGCCCACGGCATCGGCATGAACAACACGTCCGTGACGGTAGCGCAGATTGCAGTCACCGCAATTTCGGGCGGATTGATCCTGTTATGGCCCATTCGCCTCACCATCCAGGAGCAATGTTCGCTCGGGATGCTGTTGCTGCTTTTGCTGATGGGAACCGCGATCAACGGCTTCGATGCCAAGGCTATCTACGATTGCGTTTTCATCCCGCTTTATATTGCGTTGGGACGCTCGGCCCGGTTTGTGAAGCCCTTGTGGATGCACTGCCTGCTGATCGCGGTTTGCCTGGTCGTGGCTCTGGAGGCGGTGGCGCCAACTGCCTTCACCACCCTTGCCAACCCCTCGCGCTTTCTCATCGCGACGCGCAGCTGGGTGGCCAATGCCGGCCTTAGTGCGAAAATGCAGGACGGCCTTTACGCCGGTGCCTATCGCAGCAGCGGTTCGTTCTTCGCGATATCCAGCCACCGCGTTGGCGGTCCGTTTCTAGAGCCGCTATCGCTTGGGTACTTCGGTTTCATCATGGCGACCTATTATGGTGCCGTTTACAACGGCCGCATGATCGTGCGCCTGGGCTGCATTGCGGTTTGCCTGCTGCTCGCGCTGATGTCCGACTCCCGCGCGGCCTCTGCGCTGATCGCCTTGTCGGCGGTTATTTTCCTGCTGCGCATCCGCTTGATCCCGCTTGCAGCCTTTGTCGCACCGGTGATCGTCCTTACCGTTGCTGGCCTGTATTATGCGTTCTCTCGCGGAAACGACAGCTCTGAGTTTGTGTACCGGATCGGCTTGACGTTCGATGTTATCTCTCAAACATCCGTATGGAATTTGTTGATTGGTAACGTCGTTAGCGACCGGATTGGCGATAGTGGTATTCTTTACATGATGCGGGCCATGGGGTTCATGGGCATATTCGTGGGAGTATTTCACTATTCGGGGGTATGGACCCGGCGCCCCGGCGGCAATGCCACCCTCTCTGCCATCATGAGTTTCTACATCACCGCCATGTTGCTGTTCGGCGGCGCGGTTTTCTCGATCAAGACGGCCAGCCTGTTGGGTTTTCTGGTGGGTATCGCTAGCTGGCCCGAAGACGTGTCGCGCTATGCGCTCGCGATGATTACGCGAAAAACGCCAAAGTATCCTTCAGCCAGAAGGGCTTACACGTAAAGATGGCGCGATCTGCGTCGCACGGAAACGTACTCACATTTTCGGGGTGGTGTTGATATCCATGGGGAATAGCTTTCAAAATCCACCTGAAATTGTCGAGGTGAATCGTAAGAAGGCGATTTTCTCTGGCTTGGATACATTGCGGTTCGTGACCGCCATGTGGGTGGCGTTTTCGCACGGGGCACGCTTCCCGATCGATAGCCTCGTCCAGCCCGATACGCTGTTTCACAAGCTGCTCTACATGCTGTGCAAGACGACGTTCAACGGCACGGCGGCGGTGGCGGTATTCTTTCTGATTTCCGGCTTCCTGATCCATGGCGCCAGCCTGCGGCGCCAGCAGATCGATCCGCTGCCGTTCCTCACCCGGCGCGGCGTACGGATCTGCCTGCCGCTGGTCGTGGTGCTGGTGGCAGCGTGGCTGTTGGGGCCAGACTATCAGGAATCGCTCTCGCACGTGACCTGGTCGGTCTATGCCGAAATCATCTATTACGCGCTCTATCCGCTGGTCTTTCCGCTGATCATCCGCTTCGGCATCGGGCGGGTCTTGCTCGTGTCGCAGGTCATTTCGCTGGCCATGATCGCCACGCATCCCGGCAACATCTACCTTTGGTCGTTCGGTTGGCCGCTGACCTGGCTGTTCTGCGCGCCGCTGTGGCTGATGGGGTGCTATCTGGCTGAGCATATCGACGGCATTACCAAGGCATCGGCCGCCGTTCCGGTCTGGGCCTATCGCGTCGGCGCCGTGGCGTTCTGCTATCTGACGACGGTTTTGTCGGCCCACGCCGGTCGTATCTCGATCGGCTACACCTGGACGATCTGGGTGTTCGGCGTGTTCTGCATGTTCTGGCTGGCGGCGGAAATGGCGCGTGGCACTGGCGCGCGCCCGGTCGCCTGGCTGGAGCGCTTCGGCCTGGCAGGTTACTCGCTGTACCTCACGCACAAGTTTGTCGTGGCGCTGGTGGCGCCGCTGCTGGCCACCAACCCGATCGCCTTCTGGGTCTTGGTGAACCTTGGCATTCTTGTGGTGGGCTGGGCCTTCTACAAGGCGGTGGAGGCACCATCGCACCATCTCGCCCGCGCCTTGGGCAAGCGGCTGGAGAATAGAGGTAAGGCCGCCGCGATCAGCGCCTGAGGCGCTGACCGCCGGCGGGCGGTCTTATCCGCCGTTGGCCACGCGCTGTGTTTCCGTTGCGATGCGCCGCGCGATCGAGGTCCACGAGAAATTGTCCTCGATATGCCGCAACTGTGCGTCGAGCAGGGCCTGGCGGGTGCTGGCGTCCTTGAGGGTGGCAATCCGCGCGGCAAGGCCCGCCTCGTCGCCAGGTTCGAAGATCGCCTCGGCGCCCACCACGCCGGGAATGCCGCCGACATTGGAGCCGAGCGCCGGAGTGCCACAGAACACGGCTTCGGCGCAGACACGGCCGAACTGTTCGCGCCAGTTGGGGGTGGGCACGCTGGGCAGCACGAACAGGTCCAGTGCCGAATAGAAGATTGGCAACTGTTCCTTGTTGAGTGCCGGCAGCAGCACGCCGCCACTGGCGCGCACGGCGTCGGCCACGTCAGGATCGCTTACCGGCCCGCACAGCAGAAGGCTGGCATCGGCACTGGCGGCCGCCCGGGCAAAGTATTCCAGCCCTTTGGGCCGCCAGATCCGCCCGGCATAGCCAGCCAGCAGCTTGCCGGTAAAAGCCTGCGCCGCATCGGGAAACAGCGCGGCTAGGCGCGCGCGTGCCTCTTCCTTGGGCGTGGGGCTGAACGATTGCAGCGACACGCCATTGCCGAGCGGCGCCACGATCCGTTCTGGCCGCGCGCCGCGCGCACGCAGCACGCCGGCGACTTCGGTATTCTTGGGAAATATAATGTCAGCCCGCGCGTAGACCACGCGTTCCATCAGGTTGGCCCCGCTGAAATTGCCCTTCATGTTGATCGCGCTGCTTTCCAGCACGAACGTGCTTTGCCGCTTGAGGCAGGCTGCCAGGAATGCGGTCAGCGAATGCGGCTCTTCGTGAATATAGAGCACCTGCGGCGGATGCGCGCGGATGTAAGACAGCATCCCTGCGCTGACATAGGTCAGCCAATGGCCATGGGCCAGGCTGGGGAACAGCAGCAGCTTGAAATTCTCTTCGGTGACCGGGGCATAGGTCTTGCCCGCAAAAATCTCGGGACCGAGCACGGTCAGATCGAACAGCTTGCCCAGTTCGCGAAAGCGGTCGTGATACAGCTTGTTGCCGGCTTCATGCCAAACGAGAATCATGCTTGGTTTCACGGTCGATCCCACCTTTCCAGCCCCAGCGTCCCAGCCGGCGGATGCCACGAGCCTTTCGCGCGGTTTTCCCGGCGGGCCGTCACCATCCCTTGCGCGTTCATTGCCCTGAATTTTGCTGCGTTGCAACGTATCCGGCTGGATGCGGTTTGCTTTTTTGCCTGCAACAACGAGCAGGCTATGCTGCAACGCAAAATTGAGTGGGGCTCCAGGCCTGTTCCGAATCGGCAGCAAAACAGGGATGCAGCATCTGGCTCCCCCGGCTTTTTACAACTTTGCACGGCGATATCGCGTCGATTAGCGCGCCCGGAGCAAAGCCGCTGGGCGTGATCTGCTGGACTGCACAGGCCGCTTGCCAAATTTGCAGATGCGAAATAGCAGTCAGGCAACAGGCGCGGGCAGGGGCGGTGGCTTGCGCCAGGATCGCGCAGCCGGCGAGTGGACCTTTCCCGCGTTGCATCGTTGTAACGTCATATTGATATGCCGATGCCCGTCGCCATGGGCCAGCACCGTGGCCGCGACGCAATGCCAGTGGAGTGACAAGGACCTATGACGCAGACACTTTCGGTTTCCGCCCTGATGGCCAGTTCGGGCGTTGCGTTCGGTACCAGCGGGGCGCGCGGCCTGGTTACGGCCATGACCGACAAGGTCTGCTTCACCTACACCTGCGCTTTTCTTCAGCATATGGCAGAGGTCGGCCAGTTCGCCCCTGGCGGCGCCGTGGCGATTGCCGGCGATCTGCGGCCCTCTTCCCCCCGCATCATGGCCGCCTGCGCCGCGGCGATCGTGCATATGGGCGGCGAGGTACAGGACTGCGGCTTCGTGCCGTCTCCGGCCGTGGCGCTGCATGGCTTTGCCCAGGGCATTCCTTCGCTGATGGTGACCGGCAGCCACATCCCTGACGACCGCAACGGCATCAAGTTCAACCGCGCCGATGGCGAGGTGCTCAAGCCCGACGAGGCAGCCATCCGCAGCCAGGACGTGGTCGTGCCCGATATCTTCGACGCGGATGACATGCTGCGGCAGGCGCCAGAAGGGCAAGGGGCGATCGACGCGGCGGCGCCCTACGTTGCCCGCTATGTCGATTTCTTCGGGCCCGAGGCGCTCAAGGGTCTGAAGCTCGGGATCTATCAGCATTCTGCGGTTGGCCGCGATCTGCTGGTGGCGATCGTGTCGGGGCTGGGCGGGGACGCCGTGCCTCTCGGCCGGTCGGAACGCTTCATCCCCGTCGATACCGAGGCCGTACGGCCGGAGGACCAGGAGCTTGGCCGGCAATGGGCGGCCGAACGCGGCCTCGATGCGGTTCTTTCGACCGATGGCGATTCCGATCGCCCGCTGCTGGCTGATGAAACCGGCCAGTGGATGCGCGGTGACGTGCTGGGCATCCTCTGTGCGCAGGCGCTCGGCGTTACCGGGGTCGCCACGCCGGTCAGCTCTAACTCCGCGCTGGAACTCTCGGGCCAGTTTGCGGCGATCGCGCGCACGCGGATCGGCTCGCCGTTCGTCATCGCGGCGATGAACGATCTCCTGGCGCAAGGGGCGGTTGCCTGTGGCTATGAAGCCAATGGCGGCTTCATCCTGGGTAGCCCGATCTTGGCCCATGGCCGCACGCTGGGCGCCCTGCCTACGCGCGACGCTGTCTTGCCGATGGTGGCGGTGCTGGTCGATGCGCGAGCCAAGGGCCTTGCGCTTACGGCCCTGCAAGCCACGCTGCCCGCCCGCTTTACCTTCAGCGAGCGTTTGCAGAACATTCCCACCAGCCAGAGCCAGGCGCTGATTTCCGGGCTGGAAGAAGGCAGCGATGCCGACGTGCTCGTGCGCCTGTCGGAAACCTTTGGCGGCCTCGCCGGGAAGGCGAGCGCGTTCGACAAGACCGACGGCCTGCGCACCACCTTTGCCGAGGGCGACGTGATCCACCTGCGTCCGAGCGGCAATGCGCCGGAACTGCGGGTCTACACCGAAAGCGCCAGCGCCGAGCGGGCCGTCAGCCTGAGCAGCGCAGCGATGCAACTGGTGCAGAAGCTCGCTAGCCAGCAGTGACAGGGCCTGCGGGCCGGCTTTGTGCAGTTGCAGCATAAATGGATTGACTGTGGCCGCGCAAAGCCGAATACTCGCAGCCAACGCTATCGGACCCGAGCATGGCCTGAATGCTGCCAAGAAGCGGTCGGCCATGCTTGGTATGGTTAATGCCATGCTGCGGTCGCATCTGCGGCATTTTCAAGGCCTGATGTGAGTATTGCTGGATGAAAATCGCCGTTTTTGGGCTCGGTTATGTCGGGCTGTCCAATGCTGTCCTGCTGGCACAGCACCATGACGTGGTTGCTGTCGATATTTCTGCGGAACGGGTGGCGCTGGTCAATCAGCGCAAGGCGCCGATCGTGGATGCCGAGCTGGAAGATTTCCTGGCGACGCGTCCGCTTCGCCTCACGGCCACGGTCGATGCGGCCGAGGCGCTCGATGGTGTCGACTATGTCATTGTCGCCACACCGACCAATTACGATGCTGACACCAACAAGTTCGATACCTCCTCGGTAGAGGAAGTGATCAAGATGGTGCGCGATGCCAATCCGGCCGCGGTGATCGTGATCAAGTCCACCATCCCGGTTGGCTTCGTCAACGAGGTGCGCGCCCGGTTGGGAACCGACCAGGTTATCTTCAGCCCGGAATTCCTGCGCGAAGGCCGCGCGCTGTACGACAATCTCCACCCCTCGCGTATCATCGTGGGCGAGGAATCCGAGCGCGCCCGGGTCTTTGCCGAGCTGCTGCGCGAAGGCGCGGTAAAAAAGGACGTTGAAGTACTGTTCACCGGCCCGCGCGAGGCCGAGGCGATCAAGCTGTTCGCCAACACCTATCTCGCCATGCGCGTGGCGTTCTTCAACGAACTCGACAGCTATGCCATCGCCGGCGACATGGATACGCGGCAGATCATTCGCGGCGTCGGCCTCGATCCGCGCATCGGGCTGCATTACAACAACCCCAGCTTTGGTTATGGCGGCTATTGCCTGCCCAAGGATACCAAGCAGCTGCTGGCCAACTATTTCGAAGTGCCGCAGAACCTGATCCGCGCGATCGTTGACGCCAATCGCACCCGAAAGGATTTCCTGGCCGACCAGATCATCGCGCGCGGGCCGCGCAAGGTGGGCGTGTTCCGCCTGGTGATGAAGGCTGGGTCCGACAATTTCCGCCAATCCTCGATCCAGGGGATCATGAAGCGGATCAAGGCCAAGGGCATTGAAGTGGTGATCTATGAACCGGCCCTGCCGCAGGACCAGTTCTTTGGTTCGCGCGTGGTGCGTGATCTTGCTGCGTTTAAGGCCGAATGCGACGTGATCATCGCCAACCGCATGACCGCACAGATCGAGGACGTGAAGGACAAGGTCTTCACCCGTGACCTGTTCGGTTCGGACTGAGCAGGAGCGTGGCCTGTTGCAGGGGGGAAGCATGACCACATCGAGCATGGCTGGGCAGCGCGATGCCATCCTGTTTTCCCGCTATGGGCTGGCATTCGATTGCGCCACCCTGGACCAGCTGGTCGAGCGCGCGCTGCAGCAGGCCGCTACGCCGCAGCTCTATTGCACCTGCAACGTCAACCACTTGCGCCTGCTGCAAACCAACGCCCTGTTTCAGGAGGCCTATGGCAAGGCGGCGGTTGTGACCGTCGATGGCCGGCCCATCCGCATGCTGGTGCGTCTGCAGACGCGGCACGACGTGCCGGTGGTGACCGGTGCCGATCTGTTTCCCGCGCTGCTCGACAAGTTGCGCCCGGGGATCGATCGGCCGTTCTTCGTCGCCAGCGCGCCAGAAGCGGCGCAGGCCCTGGCGGCACAACTGGTGGCGCGTGGATTTGCTGCCGATGCCATCGGCCAGGATAGCCCACCCTACGGCTTTGAGCGTGACGCGGCGTATAGTGCCAACCTGGTGGCGCAGATCGCCGCGCTGGGTACCACGCATCTGTTCATGGGCGTGGGGGCGCCCAAATCGGAACTGTGGGTGGCCCGCCATTTTGCCGAACTACCCCCGGCGCACATCTTCTGCGTGGGCGCCGCGCTCGATTTCTCGTCGCAGCGCAAGTCGCGCGCGCCGCGCTGGGTGCAACGCATGAGCCTGGAATGGCTGCATCGCATGCTCAGCGAGCCGCGCCGCCTGGTGCCGCGCTATGCCGGCGACGCTCTGTTCCTTGCCGGCATCCTGGCGGGCCGGCGGCTGGCTCCGATCGTACCGCCGCGCACCTGACCCGCCGATTGCGGGCTCACGCCAATTCGGCGACAATCCCCGTCGCCGCGGCCGTATCGGCGTCGGGCTCGGTATCGGGGCGGGGCATGGCCAGGGGTTGCGTTGCCTGGCGATAGGGCACCAGCAGCATTGCAGCAGCCACGGCGGCCAGCGAGGCCAGCGCCATCGAGCGGAACGGGAAATCGTCGAGGCCGTGCGCGCCCAGGATCACCAGCACGCCGCACGCGAACACTGCCTGCGCCCGCGAGAGCAGCGTGGCCTGGTCACTGCGTTCGGCAACGATGCGCCGCCACAGCAGCCAGATCAGCAGACCCAGCAGCGCCGCCAGCACGACAAGGCCGGGCAGGCCGCCCTCGGAGCGTCCATTCCAGCCAATCGTTGTGTGCGCGGCCGGCAAAGGTGTTGGTCACCACTTCCAGGCGCTCATGCGCGTTGAAGATCGGTGGGAAGCTGCCCACACCGCTGCCAGCTGGCCAGATCGTGCCGATTGCCTCGACCGTGTCTTTCCAGATGTCGGATCGCGCGTCCTTGAGGTTTGAAAAACGAGCGAGAATGCGGTCGATCGATCGAAGGCCGCTAAGCAGCGCCAAGGCGGCAACCGCAGCGCCGCCGAGCAGCATCAGCCAGAGCCGGCCTGCCGACATATGCTGGCGCATGACTGGCCACAGCATGGCCAGGCAACCAATCACGGCCACCGGCAAGAGCACGATGCCGGTACGCGAACCGGTCAGCAGCGCGGTAATAGCCAGGATGGCTGCGGTAAGGCCCGTGGCGCACCAGAACGCCGTGCGGTTGCGCACCTTGTCGACCCACCCGCAAGCCAGCACGCCGGCAGCGAGCAGGGCAATCGCCAGCACGTCTGCCTCGGCATTGTGGTTGGCCTGGAAGCCGACGATGACGCCGGTGTGCGAATAGGCGTAGAGCGTCCAGTTGTGGCCGCCGGCCCGCGAAATCTGCAAGGTGCCAAGCGGGATCGACAGCAGCGCGAACAGCACGATCGTGGCGCAGATCCACATCCTGCCAGCCAGATCGGTACGGCTGACGACCAAGAGGAGCACTAGCGGGATAACCGTTGCCAGCAGCGAAATGAACGTGCGGCCGGGAGCCATGCTCCACGGCATCCAGCGGTCGGCCGCGCCGATCAGGCTGAGCGCTGCCACTTCTACGTCGCGGCCGGGCAGGGCATGCCACAGCGACGGGGGCAGGGGGATCAGCTGCGCAACCGGAATGACGATGACCAGCGCCGCAATGGCCCAGGCAGATCTGGGCACGGGCCCCAGCCCGGTCTGTAGGCGGGGCCAGAGCAGTTGCAGCGCGATCGTGAGCGCCACGATCACCTGCAGCGCCGTTTCGGAGTCAGGGTTGGTGGTGCCACCCCCACCCAGGAACAGCGCAGCGACAAGCGCACCGATGATCACCAGGACGCCGGTCTGCGGCAGGCCCACATGCGTCAGGCGATAGCGCGGCGGCATCAGCGCCGGTGCCTTGCTTTCCCCGCGATGCCGCGAGCGGCGGCGGCGGCCGCGCTGGCCGGAGATGTCGGCATTGGCGGTGGTCAAGGGATTGGATGAGGAGGAGCGGCGCCGGCGCGACGATCGCCGGGAAGAATTGTCGATGCCGTCGGAAGGTGCGCTGTTCGCCAAGGTGCCACTCGTCGCTATGTCATGCCGGCGCGGTGCATACCGGCAAAGAGGCTTTTGCCAAGGCGTAACGACCTACCTCGCTGGCCGCCTCAGGTCAAAAAAAAGGACCTGCAAGCCAGAGGCCTGCAGGTCCTTTTTCTAACTGTCCGTCGGCGATCAGGAACCGGTCGAAACGGTCGGAGTCGGATTGTTATCCTTCTTGACGATTTCGTAGGTGCCAACGCCGAAAGCGGCGAGGGCAGCGAGGCCCACGACAACGCCATCAACGTCCTTGGCCTGACCGGCAACCGGAGCCGACGAGCGGGCCAGCTTCTTGGCGGTCACGGCGGCAACCGGGGCGACCGGGCGGGTGGCGGCGGCCTGTGCGGTTCCAGCTACGAGCATGCTCGCAACGGCGCCGATGGCGGCGATCTTCATGATGTTCATGGTCTCAACTCCAGAATCGGCTTACCCTGCCGTTCTAGTGTATCTACGTATTTCGGGCAAGATTTTATTTTGCAGTGCCGCAAAGTGTGCGTTCCCAGCGGCATGATGATGCAGGCAGCAAGCGCTTGCTGCCCGTGCCTGATACCAGAAAAGCACAATTGGCGTACTATTCGCCAACGTCTTTACATGCCGCCAGGGCGCCAGAAGGGTGCCGCAATCCCGCCTTGCAAGTTTCCGAACACCCACCAAAAAGCCCGCCGTAAGTGAATACGGCGGGCCTTGAAGCACCAATCGAAAGGAAGCGATCAGACGCCCGGCGAAATCGGAACCGGGCTGTCCTTCTTCTTCACGCCGATAACCACGGCGGTGGCAACGATCGGCACGGCCACGAGCAAGCCCAGCAGAGTGTCGGCATCGTTGCTGGTGGTGGCCACGTTCTGCGCGCTGCGCTTGAGCAGCTTGGCGCGCACGGGCTGGACCGAAGCCGGCGAGGCAGCGCGGACGCTTTCCGCGTAAGCGGGCGCGGTGAGGAGGATGGAACTGGCAACCAGGGTGCCAACAATGCCGGAGAGCTTCATAAGTACCCCTATGTGAAAAATACTATGTAAAAATACCGTAATCTGGCCACACCCGCAAGAACCTTATTTGCGCTGCAGCATTTCCCGAGCGTTGGCAAAAACGCCATGGTTTTGAATTGGTTCCAACGCTTCTGGGCATTTTGCCCCGTCCACGTGGATAATTTGACGTTAAAAAACGACGCGCAGGCGCGAATCGCCTGGCGCATGGCGTGATGACGTGTCTGCTAAAGTTACCCTGCCGCCAGGGTTTGGTGCCCGACGTGATTTTGCAACTGCGAGAACACACCCGCTTTTCTGATGCGGGTAACCAGCCGGGAAGGGGTGACCTCAACGGTGCCGATCGCCGTTGCTTTGCTTCGATACAAAGATTGGCTTTGCTGAGAAGCGAGTGTCAGGGTGCCGCTTGGCAGCTTCCTGGCAACCGTGGCGTTGTGGAATGTGTCCGCGCCGCCTAAGGTCACGACCACGTGACGAGGGGAAATGCGCGATGCACGGCCGAGTAGCATGGATTGATTGTGCCCGGGGGATCGGCATAATATTGGTGGTTGCCGGGCATGTGATGACTTACGTTGGCAATATCCCTGTCAGCTATGCAATATTTACCTTCCACATGCCGTTTTTCGTCTTCTTGACGTCAATGGTAATGAAAGACCAGCCTTGGCAGGAAATCGCCCGTAGCCGCGCGCATACGTTCCTTGTTCCCTACCTCACCTACCTTATACTGGTCGGTAGCCCGTATGCCCTGAAGACCTTCCACAAATCGCCTCATGAAGGCATGGAATTCGTGAAAAACCTGGTGCTGGGCGGAAACTATCTCGCCGGCGTGGTTGGCCCGTTCTGGTATCTGACCGCCGCCTACATCGCCCTGGTCATCTACATGATGTTCAAAAACGGCCTCGGGGCAGAGCGCTCCTGGAAATTCTTCGGCGCTTTCGTGGTAGTGTTCGCCATCGCGCAGGGTATTTCCAGCCTGCCTGTTGCCGGGCCTTTGCCGCTCGGCCTGCTTTCTGTGCCCGCCGTGCTGCTGTTCATCTGGATCGGGCGGGTCATGCCATGGACCAGCCAGGCCCGGTTGCTCACGATCCTGTCGCTGCTGGTGATTCTTGCCGCGGCGGCGGTTGATCAAATGACGGCGCACCAGAACTTTGCGTTGGATCTCAAGCAGGGCCAATTGGGCTTGCCGGTCTTCGGCATTATGCTGGCAATCGCCGGCAGTCAGCTTGTTTTTGTGCTGGCCCGGGGGATCGCGCGCGTCGATGTGTTGTTGACCGGCTTTGCAACCATTGGACGGCTGACCTTGCCGATCCTTTTCCTGCACCAGGCAGTTCATTTCGCGCTGAACGCGGCGGGATTGCAGAACCAGTTTGCTGTGACGCTGCTGGCTGTAGCGGTGCCAGTGGCCTTTGCGCTCGTCGCGCAGCGGGTCGTGCCGTGGGCGTGCCCCTATCTGGGCGTTCCGCGACTTAAGGCGGCGGCTGTCTCAGTAAGCTGAGTTTTGCGGCGGCAGATGCGCAATGCGGCGCATCTGCCTGGGGGTATGAGCCTCAGAACGCCCGGTCGTGGATCAGCACGGTGAACGTAGCGAACATGATCTGGACATCGCGCCAGATCGTCCAGCCATCAAGGTACTCCAGATCGGCCTGCAAGCGGCCTGACAGATCGGCTTCGGTGTCGGTGGCGCCGCGAAAGCCGCGAACCTGGGCGAGGCCGGTCAGGCCGGGCTTGAGCGAGTGGCGCTGGTTGTAGCGCGGATCGACTTCCCAGAAGCGCTTGGTGCCGGCCAGCGAGCCCAGCGCGTGCGGGCGTGGGCCGACGATGCTCATGTCGCCGCGCAGCACATTGAGCAATTGGGGAAGTTCATCGATGCTGGTGCGGCGGATCAGGCGGCCGATGCGGGTGATCCGATCATCGTCCTTGCTGGCCGAGCGGGCACCGGCCGAATCGAGCTGCGCCACGCGCATCGAGCGAAACTTGTAGATCCAGAACAGCCGGTTGTTGCGGCCCTGGCGCTGTTGCTTGAAAAAGATCGGGCCGCGATCTTCGAGATAGACCAGCAAGGCCACGGTCAACAGCAGCGGCGCGAGGAACATGACCGCCGACCCAGCAATGGCCAGGTCCATTGCGCGCTTGGCCGCGCGGCCGCGCATGCCTAGCGGCCCGGCCGAGACCACCAGCGAGCCGGTATCGTTGACCCGGCGCGCGCCAAGCACGCCCATCGCCACCACCGTTTCATCGATCAATTCGCCGGTGATGTTGGCGCCCTTGAGCACCATGGCCCATTCCATCTGCCGCTCCGGCGGGCAGCTGACCAGCACGCGATCCATGTTGGTCATGAACATGGCGAGGCGGTCGAGCATGTGCGGATCGTTGCGATTGGGCACCAGGCGGTGCTGACGGGCATCGATATGCCAGGCGTGGGGAATGCGCACCGGCAGCCCGCCATCATCGAGGATGAGAACGTTCTGCGCCGTGGGGCCGCACATCTTGCGGATCAGCGGCTGCACCGCGGTACGCGCCAGGATCAACGTGATGGCGCAGGCCAGGAAACTGGCGCCGGTCGACACGCGCGAGATCTGGTCGGAAACCTTGGCGAAAAAGGCGATGAAGATCAGCATCGTGAAGGCGGCGAGCAGCGAGGCAAAGGCCCGATGCCGGCTGAAGCGCGACGATGTGAGTGCGGATAGCGAGTAGGCGTTGAAGGCCAGTGCGGCGATCACGTAGAACGGCACCAGCAACGCCAATTGCCGCAGCTGCGAAGCAGGCGTCATGCCATATTGCGCTTCGCTGGCGCCCAGCATGGCGACGATGATCATCAGCACGTCGAGCAGGATCAGCATCATGTAGCACTGCAGGCGGCGATGTTCGAGCGAAGCGGCAAGCGGTAGCTTGAGGCGCGCGGCGCTAGTCGAACGCTGCTCACTCTGCTTGGCTTGGGCCGTCTGGGCCGGGAGATCTAGCGTGGTCATTGCCGCTCTCACTGTCCTTCGATGCCGGTGCCGCAATGAAGCAGCCTTCGTTTTAGGGCGCAGGTAAGGCGAATCGTGCCCCATCCGGTCGACTTGTGGCCGCCGCTGCGCCCGAACAGGTCTTTGTTGCGCTGCAATATCTACATGCTTGCCCCATAATGGCAAGTATCTATGCTTAGCATGGTTCCGCAGCATGCACTACGGCAGCGATCGGCCGTGCCTAGCGTGCTGCAGCCCGCGCAATTTCCGCCAGGGCCTGCCAAAGTGCCAGATCGGCGTTGCGGCTATCGGCCAACAAACTGCGATGTAACGAAATAAGTCGTTGCAGAAGTCGCTCCAGGCGGCGGCCCCGCCAGCGCTTGAGCTGATTTGCCAGATCGGGCTTGTCCCGAAAGAAGACTCGCCGCGCAGCCATTTCCTGCTCCAGGAAACTATTGATATCGCTGCGACTTCCCATGCGCCCGGCAAGTTGCGCCAATTGTGCGGCCCGTCGTTCGAACGCAAGCAGCAAACCGACGGGGTTAATTCCCATTTCCCGCGCACGCGCCAGTTCGGAGCCGATTCGGCGGCTGTCGCCAGACAGCACCGCATTGACCACCGGCATCATGCCATCGTCTTCGGTCGATGCGCCGATGGCATCAAGCGCGGCGGCGTCGGCCGTGCGCGGCGATTGCGGGCTGGCATCGAGATAGAGCGCAAGCTTTTCCACCTCGCTGCGCGCCATCCGGGTATCGAGCGCGGTGGCGCGGGCGATGCGCTCGGCGAGGTCTCCGGTCATGCGCAAGCCGGCCGCGCCGGCCATGTCGCGCACGGCATCGACGACCGAACGCAGATCGGGCGGATGGAACATGCCGACCAGGGCATCACCGCGATCGCCCAGCAACTTGGCCACGCGTGACTTGTCGGTGGCCGCGCTGGCAACGATCAGCACCGGCCAGCCGTCTACCGGACTAGCCAGCAGGGTTTCGACGGCATCGAACACTTCATCGCCGGCGGTGCGTACATGGATCTGGCGGCGGTCACCAAACAGGGAAACCGAGCGCGCTTCGTCGGCCAGGCGTACAGGATCGCGGCGCAGTTCCGCCCCGGCCAGTTCCACCCGCTCCGCCTCGCCCAGGAGGCCGGCGATGCGAGTGGCAGCATCGGCTGCCCCGGCTTCGTCGGGGCCGCAGAAATAGAAAATCCGGCAATCCTGCGCGGCGCGGGCAGCCGCGCCGGCAAAGGTCTTTTGCGTAACCTTCACGGCGATCGGCCTATTGGCCGGGGGCAGGAGAGGGCGAAGGCGCGGGGGCGGCAGGCACGGCGACAGGCGCAGTGCCCTGGGTCTTTTCGCGCAGCCGGGTGGCGACGCGGGTGATGATCTGGTCGGCAATCTCGCGCGAGAGGTTTTCCTGCGCGGTCTGTTCTGCCGCGATCACGGAATACTCGCTCGATACCACGTCAAGCCCGGCGTCGGCCGATGCCGTGGCATCGAGCACGATTGCCCCGTTGCCCAGATCGACCAGCTGATAGCGCGCACGCATGGTGCGCCTCTCGCGCGTGATGGTGTCGTCCGACAGCTGGCCCAGGCCCTGAAGCTTTTCGTCAAGGCGCACGTCGAGGCGGTACTGCGGCTGCTTGCCCCCGCTGCCCAGCCGGTCGGTGAGGGCGTGGCGCACCAGCCAGCCAGACTTGCCGGCGATCGGCGCCACGTCCACCGCAGACACCGCCCGTGCCACGGCGCCCGATCCGCCGCCGGCATACATCGGCTGCAACCCGCAGCCGGCCAGCGGCAGACAGAACAAGGCCAAACAGAGCGTGATGCGGGACTTAGACAACAAGGTTCACCAATCGATCGGGCACCACGATCACCTTCTTCACAGCTGCCCCGTCGAGTGCACGCTGCACCTTGTCGGATGCCAGCGCAAGGGCTTCCAGTTCCTCGCGCGCGGTACCCTTGGCGACGGTCAGCGTATCACGCAGCTTCCCCTTGACCTGAACGGCGACGGTCACTTCGTCGTCGACCAGCAGGGCCGGATCGACCGTCGGCCAGGCGGCGTCGGCCACCAGGCCGCTGCCGTGCGTGGCAAAGGCTTCTTCGGCCAGATGCGGCATCATCGGCGCCACCAGCAGCAGCAGCGTGCGGATCGCCTGGGTGCGGCTGGCCGAGGGCGCGGCCTTTTCGGTGGCGCCGGTCAGCTCATAGATGCGCGCAACGGCCTTGTTGAAGCCGAGTGCCTCGATATCCAGCGCGACGGCATGCACCGTCTGGTGAACCTTGCGATCGAGCGCCTTGTCCTCGCCCGTGGCGCTGGCATCGGCCTGGGCAAACAGGCGCCACAACCGCTGCACGAAGCGCGCGCAGCCCTCGATCCCGGCTTCCGACCAAGGCAGGTCACGCTCGGGCGGGCTGTCTGACAGCATGAACCAGCGGATCGCGTCGGCGCCATAGCGGGCCACGATATCGTCGGGGTCCACCACGTTCTTCTTGGACTTCGACATCTTGATGACGCGGCCGATTTCCACCGGCTGGCCATCGGCCTTGAGCGTTGCCCCGTCGCCGGTGCGCTCCACCTCGCCCGGTGCGTACCAGATCGGCTGGCCATTGGCGGGATCGACGCGCGAATAGGTCTCGTGCGTGACCATGCCTTGGGTAAACAGGCTGCCGAACGGCTCGGTCACCTCGATCTTGCCGATGCGGGCGAGGGCGCGCGTCCAGAACCGGGCATAGAGCAGGTGCAGAATCGCATGCTCGATGCCGCCGATATACTGTTCCACCGGCAGCCACTGCTTGATCACGTCGGGATCGAACGGGCGATCGGCCGGCTGGCTGGCAAAGCGCAGGAAATACCACGAACTGTCGACGAAGGTGTCGAGTGTGTCGGTCTCGCGCCGCGCGGCGTGGCCGCACTGCGGGCAGGGCACATGCTTCCAGGTGGGATGGCGGTCAAGCGGATTGCCCGGCACCGAGAAATCCACGTCTTCGGGCAGGGTGACCGGCAGCTGCTTCTTGGGCACCGGCACCACGCCGCACACTTCGCAGTGCACGAACGGGATCGGCGTGCCCCAATAGCGCTGGCGGCTCACGCCCCAATCACGCAAGCGCCAAACAGTCTGGCCCTGGCCCCAGCCTTCGCCCTGGGCGCGGTCGATCACGGCCTTCTTGGCCTGCGCCACGCTCATCCCGTCGAGGAACTGCGAGTTGACCAGCACGCCATCGCCGGCCTCGGCTTCGGCGCCAAACGGCTTGTCGGCGTCGGCGGGATCGGTGGCGACCACGCGCAGGATCGGCAGGCCATACTTGGTGGCGAAGTCGAAGTCGCGCTGGTCGTGCCCGGGCACGGCCATGATCGCGCCGGTGCCATAGTCCATCAGCACAAAGTTGGCGATGTAGACCGGCAGCGCCGCCCCGGTGAGCGGATGGCGCGCGGTGATGCCGGTGTCAAAGCCCAGCTTTTCCGCCGTTTCCAGCTCGGCCGCCGTGGTGCCGCCCTGCTTGCACAGCGCGATGAAATCCTGCGCGGCGGGATTGCCGGTGGCCACACCCTGCGCCACCGGGTGATCGGCGGCCACGGCGACGAAGCTGGCGCCAAAGATCGTGTCGGGGCGGGTGGTATAGACCTCCAGGCTGTCGCCGTTCGACAGGTCGAACGCGAATTGCAGGCCCTGGCTCTTGCCGATCCAGTTTTCCTGCATCAGCCGCACCTTTTCCGGCCACTTGTCGAGGGTGGACAGCCCTTCGAGCAGTTCGTCGGCGAAGTCCGTAATCTTCAGGAACCACTGGTTGAGCTTGCGCTTTTCGACCAGCGCGCCGCTGCGCCAGCCGCGCCCGTCGATCACCTGCTCGTTGGCGAGCACGGTGTGGTCGATCGGGTCCCAGTTGACCGCCGATTCCTTGCGATAGACCAGGCCTGCCGCATAGAGATCGAGGAACAGGGCCTGTTCATGCCCGTAATATTCCGGCTCGCACGTGGCGATTTCGCGGCTCCAGTCGAGCGCGAAGCCCAGGCGCTTCAATTGCGCCTTCATGTTGGCGATGTTTTCGCGCGTCCAGCCGCCCGGATGCACGCCCTTTTCCATGGCGGCGTTTTCCGCCGGCATGCCGAATGCGTCCCAGCCCATGGGATGCAAGACTTCGTGCCCGATCATGCGCTTGTAGCGCGCCAGCACGTCACCCATGGTATAGTTGCGCACGTGGCCGATGTGGATGCGCCCCGACGGATAGGGGAACATCTCGAGCACATAGCTGCGCGGCTTCGCGCTCGTATCGTCGGCGCGGAAGGACTGGGCATCGTCCCACGCCTTCTGCCAGCGCAGATCGGCGGTTGCGGAATCGAAACGGGTGGGTTCTGAAGACGGGGCGGAAGTCATGGCGCGCTCTTTAGGAAGCGGCACGCCTTATCGCAAGCGCGTGCCGCTGCCGGGCGTGCCACCGTTTCGGTCGATACGGGTGGGGTCGGTCAGTTGATGCCCGAAGGCAGCGCCTGGCGGCGCAGGTCGCGCGCCTTGGTCAGGATGACGTCTTCCAGCTTCTGGACGGTGGCGGCCTGGACCGGCGCATCGACCCACACACCGTTCTGGGAGACCTGGCGGCTCGCCGCGACGCGCAGAGCGTCGGCGCGCAGATCCTGGTCGAGGATCGACACGGTCACCTTGATGCGTTCGCCCGGGTTGCGTGGGCTGGTGTACCAATCGGTGACAATCACGCCGCCGTTGCTGTCGGTCTGCAGCAGCGGCATGAACGACAGCGAATCGAGGGTGGCGCGCCACAGGTAGGCATTCACGCCGATCGTGGTCACTTTGCTGGACGCCATATCGGTACGCATGCGCTCGAGCTTGCCGAGCTTCTTGTGGCCATGGCTTGCGCAGCCGGCAATCGCCACGGCCAGGATGCCGACGGCAAGCGCGCGGCCGATCGTCCGGCTGGCGCCACGGATCTGGCCGGCGGCATCAGCCGGTGCAGTGGCAGGGGCCGCGGTGGTGTTGTGGCGGGCGATGGCGCTGATCGTCACGTCAATCCTGTCCTGTCTGGCGCAGCGGCGGTCATCCCCGCGGCGATGATAAAACCGTGCTGGCGCACGGCAGAGAAAAATTTTCCGTGGCCTCGCACGGTTGCTTTGGCCACGCCTCTATCACCCTGGTACGCTGCCCGGCAAGCCGCGTTGCCAGGACACGCGCATTGTTTCATCTGAGCTGGCAAATCCCCGGCGTACAAGGGCGTGGAGCACTGACGGTTGAAGCGGTTGCGGCGGTGAACGCGTGGTGAATGACCGGGCAACCAAAACCGATTGCAGCAAGTGTGGGTGGATGCACTTTGGCCCGCAATCCGGGGCATTTGGGCAGGTGGTCCGGCATTGGTGTCACTACTTGGCCACAGCGCGGGAAATCCTTGGCGGTTCCGACGTTTCCAATCTGGAAATCACCGGGGCGAAGGAGTACATCGAAGTGGAGTGTCATGCCTTCGTCATGTTAGCGTCGTTTTGCCGGCCACATCGATCGCATGATGCATAATGTGATTCGCAACGACCAAAGACAGGAAGCAGGCAGGAACATGAGCGGCAGGGGCAGCAAAAAGGCGAACGCGCAGGGCTTGCGCCGTTCCGTGCTGCCGCGCGCGCTGCGGGCGCCGCTGCTCGCCGCCACCTGCATTGCCGCTGGCCTGGTCATCGCCCCCACGGTCAGCAGTGCCGTCACCGGCTCGTTCAAGCCGCTTGCCCAGGTCAGCCTGGCGGCGCGCGGCGGCATCGGTTCGTTCACCCCGGCTTCGGGCGATCCCAAGCTGGCTGCCGCGATCACCGTGCGTGGCCTTGGCAACAGCCATATGTTCCGCTTCACCCCGGCCGGCGCAGATTCGCGTGCGGATCGCGCCATCACCGTGGCGGTGCGGGTCAACCCGGAAGTTGCCCGGGCGATCTCGGTGCGTGGCGTGCTCGGCAACATCGGCGGCGCTGCCGGCAACGGCACCCCGTTGCGCATCGTGCCCAATGCCTTCAACCTGGGCATGGCGCGCGGATACCAAAGCTTTGCCGTGACCAGCGGCCTTGGCACCGGCGATGGCTTCGACCGTGATACGCAGCGCCTCGACATGCCCGATCTCAATCACTTTGCCGTGGCCACGCCGTCGGCCGCTGCCACCACGGGCAGCACTGGCCGTCTCGCGCCGCGCATCGCGCTGGATGAGAAGGAGCGCGCTGGTCGCGCCCCGCGCACGCTGGAAACCCAGGGCGATTACCAGGTCGATTTCGGCGGCAGCTATCGCCTGACCCGCAATCTCGATGTGACTGCGGGTGTTCGCTACTCCTCGGACCGCGATCGCCTTCATCCGCTGACCGATGCGCGCCAGGACAGCCAGGCGGTTTACCTCGGAACGCAGTTCCGCTTCTGATCGTCGCATTGCCCCCGCGATCTTCTCCATTTTGGTGGAACAACAGGCTCGCTTCGGCGGGCCTTTTTGTTGCAAGCTGCGCCAGCACCATCCTGCGCGTGGCCGCGGTCCGCATGGGGCGAGCAGGCGCATTTGCTGCGTTTTCCGGCCGCAGCATCACTGCCTCAATCCTGCGCCATTGCTTATCGATATTCGTCGAAGAAATTTATCGGTTTGGACGCAAGCCGGCTTGTCGCGCGGGTGTCATCACCCTAGCCTAGCCGCTCTCCAAGCTGGTGAAGTACGGGAGTACAAGAATGACGCGAGTGGCCATCGTAACGGGCGGAACCCGGGGTATCGGCGAAGCGATCTGCCTTGCCTTGCAGGAACAGGGACGAACCGTCGTTGCGAACTATGCGGGCAACGAGGAAAAGGCCAAGGCCTTTACCGAACGAACCGGAATCAAGGCCTACCGTTGGGACGTGGGCGATCACGAAGCGACGCTGGAAGGCTGCGCCCGCGTGGCGGCCGAAGTGGGCGCGATCGATATCGTGGTCAACAACGCCGGCATCACCCGCGATGGCGTGCTGCACAAGATGAGCTTCGATGACTGGAACGAGGTCATGCGCATCAACCTGGGCGGTTGCTTCAACATGGCGAAGGCCACGTTCCAGGGCATGCGTGATCGCGGTTGGGGCCGCATCGTCAACATCGGCTCGATCAACGGCCAAGCCGGCCAGTATGGCCAGGTCAACTATGCCGCAGCCAAATCCGGCATTCATGGCTTTACCAAGGCCCTGGCCCAGGAAGGCGCCAAGTATGGCGTGACGGTCAATGCCATCGCGCCGGGCTATATCGATACCGACATGGTCGCGGCGGTGCCGCCCGCCGTGCTGGAAAAGATCGTTGCCCGCATTCCCACCGGCCGCCTCGGCCAGGCCAGCGAAATCGCGCGTGGCGTTGCCTTCCTGACTTCGGAAGAGGGCGGCTTCGTTACCGGATCGACGATGTCGATCAATGGTGGCCAGCACATGTACTGATGTTTGGCGGGCGGCACCGCGCGTGCCGCCCGTCACCTGCGGCATGACCAGTCCCTATCATCCCCCGGTCAAGCGCTCGGTCGAAATCGCCGGGCACAAGACCTCGATCAGCCTGGAACCGCTGTTCTGGGATTGGCTGCGCCGCGCGGCAGAGGCCGAAGGCCTGCCGCTCAATGCGCTGGTCGCGCGAATCGATGCCGAACGCATCGCCAGCCCGACGCCGCCCGGCCTCGCCGGGGCGATTCGCCTGTGGCTGGCGGCGCAAGCCGTGGCAGCTGCGCGCAGCGATTGAGCGCGCGCAGCTCCACCACGTTTCCGGTCAGCCGGCCGAGTTTTCGCCGCGAATCTCGGTCAGCTTGCGTTCCCAGGCAATGGCATGGGCAATGATCGTATCGAGATCGGCATAACGCGGCACCCAGGGCAGCGTCGCCTTGATGCGGCTGTTGTCGGAAATCAGCGAGTCGGGATCGCCGGCGCGGCGGCCCTGCAGCACGCGGTTGATCTTGCGGTTGGTCACCCGGTCCACCGCGTCGAGCACCTCCAGCACCGAGAAGCCCCGGCCATAGCCGCAGTTCATGGTAAGCGAGCGGGCCGGATCGGCGATCAGCGCATCGAGCGCCAGGACATGCGCATTGGCAAGGTCGGAGACGTGGATGTAATCGCGCACGCCGGTGCCATCGGGCGTGGCAAAGTCGGTGCCGAATACGCCAACGCTCTCACGCTTGCCCAGGGCCGCTTCCACCGCGACCTTGATGAGATGCGTGGCTCCGGCGGTCGACTGGCCGGTGCGCGCCTGCGGATCGGCGCCGGCAACGTTGAAATAGCGCAGCACGCAAAAGTTGAGCGGATGCGCGCGCGCCGTGTCGGCCAGCATGATCTCGCTCATCAGCTTGGACATGCCATAGGGATTGATCGGCTGCTTGGCGCTGTCCTCGGTCACCGGCGACACTTCGGGCACGCCATAGGTGGCGGCGGTGGAGGAGAAGATGAAATGCTTCACGCCGCCGGTCACCGCCGCCTCGATCAGGCTGCGGGTCTTGGCCGTGTTGTTGTGGTAGTACTTGAGCGGATCGCTCACGGATTCCGGCACGATGATCGAGCCGGCGAAGTGCATGATCGCGCCGATATTCTGTTCGGCGATGATGCGGGCCAGCAGGTCCTGGTCGGCAATGTCACCCTGGTAGAACGCCACGCCATCGGGAATGGCAAAGCGAAATCCGGTTACCAGATTGTCGATCACCGTAACCGGCCAGCCGGCATCCTTGAGGGCCAGCACGGCGTGGCTGCCGATATAGCCTGCGCCGCCGGTAACAAGGACTGGAACTTTCGACATGATGCGAACCTTTTCTGGCGCTGGAGCCCCGCTGCCGAGGCCATGAAAGAGGAAGATGCAAAAGTTGTGGGCGTGCGGCCGCCCTAATCGATCCGGGCGCCGCCTTTCCACAGCGCCAGCACGCGCCCTTCGACCGGGCGGCGGTCGAACGGGGTGTTGCCAGCGCTTGCGGCCATCTTGTCGGAATTGACCACCCAGGGCCGGGTGGGATGGATCACGGCCAGATCGGCTTCTGCGCCCACCGCCAGGCGCCCGGCGTTGACGCCGAGCAGCGCGGCGGGATTGCCGGCCAGCAGGGCAAAGGCGCGGGCCATGTCGATCACGCCGTCGCGCACCAGGGTCAGCGTGAGCGGCAGCAGGGTTTCTGCGCCTGCCATCCCCGGCTCGGCATCGGCAAAGGGCAGGCGCTTGTCTTCTGGCCCGCGCGGGTCGTGGCCCGAGGCGATCACGTCGATCGTGCCATCGCCGATGGCCGCGATCACGGCCTTGCGATCGGCATCGGCACGCAGCGGTGGGGAAAAGCGGCAAAACGTGCGGAAATCGACCAGTTCGAGGTCCGACAACATGAAGTGGGCCGGGGTAACGCCTGCCGTCACCTGCACGCCGCGCAGCTTGGCGGCGCGCACCAGATCGAGCGCCTTGGCGGTGGTGACCTGGCGAATGTGCAGCCGCGCGCCGGTCATTTCGGCCAGCGCGATATCGCGCGCCACAGCCAGGCTTTCTGCCTCGGCCGGGGCAGAGGGCAGGCCCAGCCGCGTTGCCACTTCGCCGGCGGTGGCGACGGCATGGCCGGTGATGCCATCGTCCTCGGCATGGGTCACCACGACAAGGTCGAGCATCGCGCAGTAGGACAGGAGCCGCAGCATCACGCCCGAATCGGCGATCCAGCGGCGACCGGTGCTGACCGCGCGCGCCCCGGCATCACGCATCAGCGCCAGTTCGGCGAGTTCCGCGCCTTCCAGCCCGCGTGTGGCGGCGGCGAGGGGGTGGACCCAGAAATCGGGCTTGCCCGATTGCGCGGCAAACCGCACCCGCGCCGGGTGATCGAGCGGCGGGCCCTGATCGGGCATCAGCGCGGCGCGGGTAATTCCGCCAAAATGAAACGCCGGCTTGTCGATCGCGAACACGCCCAGATCGACCAGGCCTGGCGTCACCATGGCGCCGCGCGCATCGAACACGGCATCGCCATCCTGGGCCACGGCATCGGCACCCAGTGCCACGATCCGTCCGCCCTGGCAGCGCAGATCGGCGGCCACCGGCTCTCCTGTGGGCAGGACCAGGCGCCCATTGGTGATGACAAGGGATTGCGGCGTCATGCGTTTTCTCCGCCCAGCGGTTCCCAGCCGGGCAATTGCCGGCCGCGCCGGGTGAGCACTTCCAGACAGGCCATGCGGATCGCCACGCCGCTTTCCACCTGGCGGGTGATCAGGCTGCGTTCGACATGATCGGCCACCTGGCTGTCGATTTCGATCCCCCGGTTCATCGGCCCGGGATGCATGACTAGCGCGCCCGCCTCGGCCTGGGCCAGGCGATCGAGCGACAGGCCATAGAGGTGGCGATATTCACGCGGGGAGGGGATGAACTGGCCCTGCATGCGCTCCATCTGCAGGCGCAGCATCATCACCACTTGCGCGCCTTTGAGCGCGGCGTCGAAATCGTGGAATACCTTGACGCCCATCACCTCGATTTCCGCCGGCATCAGCGCGGGCGGGGCGCAAACGCTCACCTCGCAGCCCAGCGCGGTCAGCGACAGGATGTTGGACCGCGCCACCCGGCTGTGCAGGATATCGCCGCAGATCGTCACGCGCAGGCCGTTCAAGTCGCTGCCTTTGGGCAGGCCCAGCGCATGGCGGATGGTCAGCGCATCGAGCAGCGCCTGGGTGGGGTGTTCGTGCTGGCCATCACCAGCGTTGAGCACCGGGCAATCGACCTTTTCGGCGATCAGCCGCACCGCGCCCGAGCTGGCATGGCGGATGACAATGGCGTCGGCCCGCATCGCGTTGAGCGTCATCGCCGTGTCGATGAGCGTTTCGCCCTTCTTCACGCTGGACGTGGCCGCGTGCATGTTGACCACGTCGGCGCCCAGCCGCTTGCCAGCGATTTCGAACGACAGCAGTGTGCGCGTGCTGTTTTCGAAAAAGGCGTTGATGATGGTCAGGCCCGAAAGCAGGTCGGCCCGCTTTTGCGACTGGCGGTTGAGTTCCACCCACTGCTCCGCCTCGTCCAGCAGGTAGAGGATCTCGTGCCGGGCAAGCTGACCGATTCCGGTCAGATCGCGGTGGGGAAAGGCAAGGCCGCCCGCAGGATAACTGCGCGCCGGGCTGGCTGACGAGGGGGATTGGCTCGATGGGTGCATCGAAGACCACGCCCTAGACCTGCGCGACCGCCTCGACAAGTGTTTCGACTGGCGCGGGCCGCGCCGGGTGGCTAGATATCCCCCATGAAATTTGCCCGCTCGGTCTGGAAAGTCCTCGTCGCGATCAAGGATGGCCTTGTCCTCCTGTTCCTCCTGCTGTTCTTCTGGGCGCTCTATGCCGCGCTGACGCTGCGGCCCACGCCCGGCCAGGTCCGCGATGGCGCCCTGACCATCACGCTGGACGGCAGCGTGGTGGAAGAACGCAGCGCGCTGGCACCGGCGCAGCTGCTGCTGTCGGGAGAGGCGCCCGCCCACGAATTCCAGGCCCGCGACGTGGCCCGCGCAATCGAGACGGCGGCCGATGACAGCCGCATCAAGGCCGTGGTGATCGATCTGGAGCAGTTCACCGGCGGCCGTCAGGTGCACATGAGCCGAATCGGCGCGGCGATGGACAAGGTGCGCGCCGCGCACAAGCCGGTGCTGGTGCGCGCGCTGCTCTATACCGACGATGCGGTGCAGCTGGCGGCCCACGCCAGCGAGGCCTGGGTCGATCCGATCGGCGGGGCAGTGGTCACCGGGCCGGGCGGTTCGCAGCTCTATTACAAGGCCTTGATGGATCGCTTCAAGGTCAAGGCGCACATCTTCAAGGTGGGCACCTACAAGTCTGCGGTCGAACCCTATGCCCGCAGCGCTGCCTCCCCCGAGGCTAAGGAAAACCTGTCGGCGATCTATGGCGCGCTATGGTCGGCCTGGAAGGCGGAAGTGACCAAGGCGCGGCCCAAGGCCAATATCGATCTGGTCACGCGTGATCCGGCGCAATGGCTGGCGCAGAGCGGTGGCGACATGGCCCAGGCCGCGGTCAAGGCCGGGCTGGTCGACAAGGTGGGTGACAAGATCGCCTTCGGCAAGCGCGTGGGCGACCTGGTCGGCCATGATCCGGCGGCGGGCGAGGGCGGCTACAAGGGCTCTACCCTGGCGCAATATCTCGCCGACAAGCCAGCGCCCACGACCGGCAAGGCGATTGCCGTGGTCACGGTGGCCGGCACGATCGTCGATGGCGATGCCGGGCCGGGCTCGGCTGGCGGCACGCGCATTGCCAACCTGATCGACCAGGCCGTGGCCAGCGGCAACTACGCCGCGCTGGTGGTGCGGGTGGATTCGCCCGGTGGCTCGGTCACGGCGGCAGAGCGCATCCGTGCGGCGATTGCCCGGGCCCGCGCCAAGGGGCTGCCGGTGGCGGTCTCGATGGCCAACCTCGCGGCAAGCGGGGGCTATTGGGTTTCCACCCCGGCGCAGCGGGTGTTTGCCGAACCGGCGACGATCACCGGCTCGATCGGCGTCTTTGCCGTTATCCCGAGTTTTGAGGACACGCTGGCAAGCTATGGCGTCACCGCTGACGGTGTGCGCACCACGCCGCTTTCAGGCCAGCCCGATGTGGTTGGCGGCCTCAGCCCGCAGTTCGAGGCGCTCTCGCAAGCGTCGGTTGAAAGCTATTATGCGCGGTTCCTGCGCCTGGTGGCCGATGCCCGGCACAAGAGCCCGCAGGATATCGACAAGATCGCGCAGGGCCGGGTGTGGGATGGCGGCACCGCGCGCCAGATCGGCCTGGTGGATCAGTTCGGTGAACTGGAAGATGCCGTGGCCTGGGCTGCCAAGGCCGCCAAGGCGGAAAGCTGGCACGCCGAATTTTTGGGCAGCAATCCCGGGGGCTGGCAAGGCTTCCTGTCGGGCCTGATGGGCGATGATGGCAGCACCGATAGCCGCGCGGCGGGCGATGTCACCGGGCTGCTCGCCCAGCGGCAGCAGGCACTGGGTTGGCGCGTGCTGGCCGATCTGGGCCGGCTCAACAGCACCGCAGGTGCGCAAGTCTATTGCCTGGAATGCGGCGGCACCGCGGCCATGGCGCCGCCGCCCGCAGCCCAGGGCCTGGTGGCGCAGGCGTCATGGCTGGCCTTGCTGGGCAAGCTGCTCTGAACGCCTGCTGGAAAGCCGGTCAGTCGGGCGCGGGGAATTCGTCCGGGCTGATCGGGTCGATCCGGTCGGGTGTTACCGGCGGGGTTTCGCTGGGCGCCGGTTCGGGGGTTTCCTGCGGGGTGATCGCCGGCGGAACGTCGGGCGGCGATTGCGGGTCGATGCGATCGGGCGGGGGTGTGCTGGCCATGGCAGATGCTCCTTGCGACCGGTCTGTTTTGCCGGACCTTTGCCACGCGAAAATCGCGCGGGCATGAACGGGCAACCGCGCGCCAGGGTGCTTGTTCCCCGCGTGGGCGCGCTTGTTCCAGGGGGAAAGCGCGCCGGGCTTGTGCTTTTCACCCGGCTGCGATAGGGGCACCGCTCGCTTTTTGCCGGACGCGGGCGTGGCGGAACTGGTAGACGCGCTGGATTTAGGTTCCAGTATCGCAAGATGTGGGGGTTCGAGTCCCTTCGCCCGCACCAGGGTTCACCCCCCGGCTTTGCACGGATTTTGAGGCGCCTTGTCGCGGCGTCAGTCGAGAAAGTTGGATCAGGATGCAGATCGTCGAAACCAGCAACGAGGGCCTGAAGCGCGCCTACGCCGTGACCATTCCGGCGGCGGACATTGCCGCGCGCGTGGAAGGTGAAATCAAGAAGATCGCCCCCCAGGTGCGCATGCCTGGCTTCCGCCCGGGCAAGGTGCCGGCCAACCTGGTCAAGAAGATGCACGGCCCGGCCCTGCACCAGGAAGCCCTGCAGACCACGATTCGCGAAGCGATGGACAAGCTGGTGGCCGACCACCAGCTGCGTCCCGCGATGCAGCCGGACGTGTCGCTGGGCGAAGGCTATGAAGAAGGCCAGGACGCAAAGCTGACCGTCAGCCTCGAAGTGCTGCCCAAGGTCGAAGCGCCCGCACTCGATGGTCTCAAGCTCGACAAGCTGGTCGTGCCCGTGACCGAAGACCAGGTGGACGAAGCGGTGAACCGCATCGCCGCCGGCCAGAAGAAGTTCAGCGACGCTGCCGAAGGCGCCGAAGCCAAGGATGGCGATCAGCTGATCATCGACTTCCTCGGCAAGCTGGACGGCGAACCCTTCGAAGGTGGCGCGGCTGAAGACCAGGCCCTGGAAATCGGCGCCGGCCGCTTCATCCCCGGTTTCGAGGAACAGCTCGTTGGCGCCAAGGCCGGCGACGAAAAGGTCATTACCGTGACCTTCCCCGAGGACTATCCCGCCGCTAACCTGGCCGGCAAGGAAACCACCTTCGACATCAAGGTCAAGGCGGTGAAGAACCCGGGCGAATTCGTTGCTGACGACGATTTCGCCAAGGCGCTGGGCCTGGAAAGCCTGGAACAGCTGCGTGGCCTGCTCAAGGGCCAGCTGGAGCAGGAAACTGCCGGCCTGACCCGCACCCAGATGAAGCGCGCCCTGCTCGACCAGCTGGCTGCCGGCCATGACTTCGACGTGCCGCCCTCGATGGTGGAAGCCGAATTCGAGCAGATCTGGCAGCAGCTGACCCAGGAAGCGCAGAACGAGGAAAACCCCGAGGAAGCGCTCAAGGAAATCGAAGCCGAGAAGGACGATTACCGCAAGATCGCCGAGCGTCGCGTGCGTCTGGGCCTGCTCCTGTCGGAAATCGGCCAGGCCAACGGCGTGGTGGTCACTGCGCAGGAAATGGAAATGCTGATCCGCCAGGCGGCCCAGCAATACCGCGAACAGGATCGTCAGCGCTTCATCGACTATGTGCGCTCCGAGCCCCTGGCCGCTGCCCAGCTGCGCGCTCCGCTCTATGAAGACAAGGTCGTCGACTTCCTGTTCGACAAGGCCGAAGTCAGCGAGCGCGAAGTGACCCGCGAAGAGCTCCAGGCCGCGATTGAAGCCGAGGAAGGCGCCGCTGCCGCTCCGGCCGAAGCCAAGCCCGCCAAGAAGAAGGCGGCCAAGAAGGCCGAAGCCGAAACCGAAGCGGCTGGCGAAGCCGAAGAGGCCAAGCCCGCCAAGAAGGCTCCGGCCAAGAAGAAGGCTGCGGCCGACGCCGAGGCGGAACCCGCCGCTGAAGGCGAAGCCAAGCCCGCCAAGAAGAAGGCCGCCAAGAAGGCGACCGCCGAAGGCGAAGACGCCTGATCCAGCGCCACACGGCCTGATCAAGAAACAAAAATGGGGCGCTGCCGGCAACGGTGGCGCCCCGTTTGCTTTTAGGTGTTTGCCCTCAGGCATCATGCGGATTGGCGCGGTGATTCCTGGCATGAGAGAATCGGTCACATCGGAACCCGGGGGGATCTGCCGATGCATACCGTGCGCAATCGCAAGGGCGCTCGATCCGGCCAGCGTGTGCCGGCCAAGGCGCCAGTTTCATCTGCCGTTCCGCCAACTGCCGGTCCGCCAGCAGTCAGTCCGCCTGCCGCCAAGGCCGCCAGCAAGCGGGCCAAGGCCGATTTTACCCGGCCATTCCTGCTGGCCCAGGCTGCCACGCCGGCCTTTCCGTCCGATCTCATCCTGCCGCCCCATCGTGGCGCGATCATCACCACGGCGGCCTGGCCGGCGGGGATGATTCCGCCCGCACTGCCCGCCACGCCGCCGCTGCGCGCGCCGTTCATCGCGCCGCGCGGGCCGGCCACCATACCGCAAGGGCAGCCCGATCGTGATCGGCCAGGTCACGATTCGCGTCGCCAAGAGCCGCCGCGCAAGGCGCCGCATCGCGATCTGCCGCCCCGTCCGGGCACCCGCACCGCGCGCAAGGCGCAGCGCCGCGCGATGATCGCCGCCGAACACGCGCGCCGTTCCGCGGCTACCACACGTGAAGTCGCGGCCGCTTGTGCGCCGCCGGCCGAGATGCATGCCGCGCCGCCACTGCTGCAACCTTCGCCGCCTGGCGTGCACTGGGTTGCGCCCGATGATCGCAGCCCCCTGCCGCGCCACCGCGCGCCGGTCGTGCCGCGCCAGGGCCTGCTCGATGCCATGGCCGCCAGTCTGGGCGACGCGGGTCGATTCCTGGCACGGCTGCTGCCAGGTAGCAGGCGCAGCCGCGAGTTGCGCGAGCGGGTGGCCCGAACCGAGGCCCGCCTGCGGGCGATGGAAGCGCAACTGGCTGCACTCGAAGCCCTGCGGGCGCGGGTGCAGGTCTGACCACGCGGCGAAAGGCGCCCGAATCTGGTCCAATATCCACGCATTCCCGCGCATTCGCGGTTAATGCCCTTGAACATCCTTTGCTGGCACGCGACATAGGCCATCGCAACCAGATGAGGATTCCCATGCTCGACGTGTTCGGCAGCAGCTCTGCCCAAGGAAAGTTCCACGCTGATCCGGTGACTGGCGCGCTCGTCCCGGTCGTCGTCGAGCAGACCAGCCGTGGCGAACGCAGCTTCGACATTTTCAGCCGCCTGCTGCGCGAACGCATCGTCTTCGTGACCGGCCAGGTGGAAGACCACATGGCGTCGCTGATCGTCGCCCAGCTTCTGTTCCTCGAGTCGGAAAATCCCTCGAAGGACATCTCGATGTACATCAACTCGCCCGGTGGCGTGGTGACGGCGGGCATGGCGATCCATGATACCATGCAGTACATCCGCCCGCGCGTGTCGACCGTGTGCATCGGCCAGGCCTGCTCGATGGGCAGCTTCCTGCTCGCCGCGGGCGAACCGGGCATGCGCATCGCGCTGCCGCATGCGCGAATCATGATCCATCAGCCTTCGGGCGGGGCGCAGGGCATGGCCTCGGACATCGAGATCCAGGCCCGTGAAATCCTGCGCATCAAGAAGCGCATGAACGACCTCTATGTGAAGTACACCGGCAAGAGCCTGGAAGAGGTCGAGAAGGCGATGGACCGCGATACCTTCCTCGAAGCCGACGAGGCTCTGGCCTTCGGTCTGGTCGACAAGGTGTTCGAATCGCGTCCCCAATCTGAACAGGTCGGCGTCGAAAGCGGCACCGGCGGGGCGCCTTCGGCCTGATTTTCTCTTCTGCCCCGGCTCCTTAAGCGTTGCGAAAGGAGCCGCGTGGCAGATACCATCACCTCGTTTCGTGTCCGGTTGATTAATACCCTTGGGGTAGTAGGATAGCCGGGCCCGCCCCTCGTGGAGGGGCGCCTGGGATTGAAGAATGACAAAGCTTTCCGGATCGGACTCTAAAAGCACGCTCTACTGCAGCTTCTGCGGCAAATCGCAGCATGAGGTGCGCAAGCTCATTGCCGGGCCGACGGTCTTTATCTGCGATGAGTG
This sequence comes from Novosphingobium capsulatum NBRC 12533, assembly GCF_001598375.1. GTDB lineage: Bacteria > Pseudomonadota > Alphaproteobacteria > Sphingomonadales > Sphingomonadaceae > Novosphingobium > Novosphingobium capsulatum. The sequence continues at coordinate 86,552 of NZ_BCYV01000015.1, read as the reverse complement.
TGTCGAGCTGTGCAACGACATCATCCGGGAAGAGACCAAGCAGGGCATCGCCGGCAAGAAGGACGGTGGCGTTCCCACGCCGCGCGATATCTTCGAGACGCTCAATGATTATGTGATCGGCCAGGACCGCGCCAAGCGCGTGCTCTCGGTGGCGGTGCACAATCACTACAAGCGCCTGAAGCACAGCGGCAAGGGTGGCGATATCGAGCTGTCGAAGTCCAACATCCTGCTCGTTGGCCCGACCGGCTCGGGCAAGACGCTGCTGGCCCAGACGCTCGCCAAGACGTTCGACGTGCCGTTCACCATGGCCGACGCCACCACGCTGACCGAAGCGGGCTACGTGGGCGAGGACGTGGAGAACATCATCCTCAAGCTGCTGCAGGCCAGCGACTACAACGTCGAGAAGGCCCAGCACGGCATCGTCTACATCGACGAGATCGACAAGATCAGCCGCAAGGCCGAAAACCCGTCGATCACGCGCGACGTGTCGGGCGAAGGCGTGCAGCAGGCGCTGCTCAAGCTGATGGAAGGCACCACCGCTTCGGTGCCGCCGCAGGGCGGGCGTAAGCATCCGCAGCAGGAATTCCTGCAGGTGGACACGACCAACATCCTGTTCATCTGCGGCGGCGCCTTTGCCGGCCTGGAAAAGATCATCGCCGATCGCCTGCAGAAGCGTTCGATCGGTTTCGGCGCCCATGTCGCCGATCCCGACAAGCGCCGCGTGGGAGAACTGCTGCAGAAGGCAGAGCCGGAAGACCTCCAGAAGTTCGGCCTCATCCCCGAATTCATCGGCCGTCTGCCGGTCATCGCCACGCTCAACGATCTTGATGTGGCGGCCCTGGTGCAGATCCTGCGCGAGCCCAAGAACGCGCTGGTCAAGCAGTATGCCAAGCTTTTCGAGCTGGAAGACGTCACGCTGACCTTCACCGACGAGGCGCTGGAAGCGATTGCCAAGAAGGCCATCGAGCGCAAGACCGGCGCGCGTGGCCTGCGCTCGATCGTCGAAGGCCTGCTGCTCGATACCATGTTCGATCTGCCCACGCTCGACGGCGTGACCGAAGTGGTCGTGGACAAGGACGTGGTCGATGGCCGCAAGGAGCCGGTCCAGGTCCTCAAGGGCAAGGAACAGGCTGCCTGAGGCTTTCCGTCTCGGAGCTATGAAAAACCCCCGCTGGCGACAGCGGGGGTTTTTGTTTGGGGCAAGCTCAGCAGACTTGTTGCTTGCACCCGAACACGCGAGGAAAGGGGAGCCAAACCCAAAACACCTCGCCCGTTCGCCCTGAGCTTGTCGAAGGGCGCCAGCACGACGCGCCCTGCCAGAGGGCTTCGACAAGCTCAGCCCGAACGCGATCTGATGGACTGAGTTCATCTACGGCTTTGGTTTTAGCCCTCGATGCCCAGTTCGGTCAGCAGGAACGCGAATTCCTCAGCCGCTTCCTTGAGGCTTTCAAAGCGGCCGGATTTGCCGCCGTGGCCCGCGCCCATGTTGGTCTTGAAGATCAGCGGATTGCCGTCGGTCTTCAGCTCGCGCAGGCGCGCGACCCACTTGGCCGGCTCCCAATAGGTCACGCGTGGATCGTTAAGACCGGCGGTGACCATCAGCGGCGGATAGGCCTGCGGCTTGACCTGGTCATAGGGCGAATAGGACCGGATCAGGTGAAAGGCGGCCGCATCGTCGATCGGGTTGCCCCATTCCGGCCATTCGCCCGGCGTGAGCGGCAGGCTTTCGTCGAGCATCGTGGCGAGCACGTCGACAAACGGCACATCGGCCACCACCGCGCCAAACAGGTCGGGCGCCTGGTTGATCACCGCGCCCATCAGTTCGCCGCCGGCCGAACCGCCCGAGGCGGATATCCGCCCCGCCGTGGTAAAGCCATGGTCGATCAGGCCACGGGCCACGTCGATGAAATCGTTGAACGTGTTGGTGCGGGCGTCCAGCTTGCCGGCCTTGTACCAGCCCCGGCCCAGGTCATCGCCGCCGCGAATATGGGCAATGGCATAGGCCATGCCGCGATCGAGCAGCGACAGGCGCGTGGTGGAAAAGCCCGGCCCGATGGCAATGCCGTAGGCGCCATAGCCATAGAGATGCAGCGGCCCGCCGGCCGGCCGGTCCTTGCGCCATACCACCGAGACCGGCACCAGCGTGCCATCGCGAGCAGGGATATCGAGCCGTGCCGTCTCATAGCGGCTGGCGTCATAGCCCGACGGGATTTCCTGGACCTTCAGGCGCGTGAGCGTGCGACTGGGCACGTCATAGTCAAAGACCGAAGACGGGCTGACCATCGATTCGTAGCCCACGCGCAGCGTCTGCGTGGCCCATTCCGGGTTGTCGCCCAGGCTGGCTTCATAGCTCGCCTCGGGAAAGGCGATCGGCTCGATCCGCGCCGGATCGTCGTAATAGCGCACCTCGATGCGGTCGAGCCCGCGCACGCGTCCCTCGACGACATAGAAATCGCGGAACAGCTCGAACCCGGTGAGATAGAAATCGTCACTGCCGGCGATCAGCGTGGTCCAATCGGCGGGATCGGCCAGCGGCGCGGTGGCGAGGCGGAAATTCTCGTGGGTATCGTTGGTGTGGACGAACAGCGTCTCCCCATGCAGGTCCACGTCGTATTCCACGCCCTTTTCGCGCGGACGCACCAGAATCGGCGCCTGGAGCGGATCATCGGCCGGAATCAGGCGCACTTCGCTGGTTTCGTGGTCGCCGGTCGACACGATCAGCCACTTCTCGTTGGCGGAAAGCGCGGCGCCGGCGCGAAAGCCCTCGTCGTCCTCATGGTAGAGTTCCACGTCCTGCTCGAGCGGCTGGCCCAGCCAGTGCAGGCGCACATTGTCGGTGCGCCAGTTCTCGTTGGCGAGGCTATAGACCAGCCCCGTATCGCCCTTGACCCAGATCAGGCCTGAATTGGTGCCGGGGATTTCGTCAGGCAGGATTTCTCCGCTGGCGATCACCTTGATCCGCGCGGTGAAGCGTTCCGAGCCGTTATCGTCCACCGACCAGGCCAGCATGCGCCCATCGTTGGACACCGAGATGGCCCCCAGGCGGAAATAGTCATGGCCCTGCGCCAGGGCCACTTCGTCGAGAAGCAGCTCGTCGGCGCTGCCGTTGTCGGCCGCGTCGATCGGCCGGCGCCACCACTTCTTGTATTCCGCGCCCTCCTCGTACTCGATCCAGTAGACCCAGTTGCCGTCCTTTTGCGGCACGGACTTGTCCGCTTCCTTGATGCGTCCGCGCATTTCGGCAAAGAGCTGGTCGATCAGCGGCTGGCGCGGGGCCATATGCGCCTGGAACCAGGCGTTTTCTGCCTCGAGATGCGCCAGGATTTCGGGGTCCTTGACCTCGGGATAGCCGGGATCGCGCAACCAGGCGTAATCGTCGGTGATCGTCACGCCATGATGGCTGATGCTGTGCGGCTTTTTTGCGGCAACGGGGGGCTGGGTGGCGATAGGGGTGGCTGCGGTCATCTCCGCCATCTATGGTGCCTGTGCCCGGCCTGCAAGGCGCGCCTCTGGCGTCTGCCGCATGAGGTGGTTACAATGCCAACCAGTTACCTGCCCATTACGCCCAAGGACGCCCCGCCATGTTGATGCAAACCCACGAAGCCCGCCTGGAAGCACTGCGCGCCGAGCTGGGACGACGCGGGCTGGATGGCTTCGTCATCCCGATTTCCGACGAGCACATGAGCGAATATGTCGGCGGCTATGCGCAGCGGCTCGGCTGGCTCACCGGGTTTGGCGGATCGGCCGGCACGGCGGTGGTGCTCAAGGATCGCGCGGCGATCTTCGTCGATGGGCGCTATACCATCCAGGTGCGCGAGCAGGTGGACGGGCGGCTCTATGAATACCAGTCCGTGCCGCAGACCAGCCCGGCAGCCTGGCTGGGCGAGCACGCGGCGCGCGGCGCGCGGATCGGCTATGATGCCTGGCTGCATGCCAAGCCCTGGGCCGATGGCGTGGCCAAGGCGCTGGAAGCCAAGGGCGCCAGCCTGGTGGCGGTGGACAGCAATCCCATCGACGCTGTGTGGCAGGACCGGCCCGTGCCCTCGGCGGCGCTGGCCGTGCCCCATGCCGATGCCCATGCCGGGCAAAGCGTCGCTGAAAAGCGCGCCATGCTGGCACAGTGGCTGACGGACAACGGCGCCGATGCAGCCGTGGTCACCGCGCTCGATGGCGTGGCCTGGTTGCTCAACATGCGCGGCGCCGATGTCGATCGCACGCCGGTGGCGCTCTCGTTCGTGGTCGCCCATGCCGATGGCACCGTCGATCTGTTCATTGCGCCAGAAAAGGTCGATGCCGCACTGGTGGCGCACCTGGGCAATGCCGTGCGGGTGCAGGATCGCGCGGCATTCGTCCCGGCACTGACGGCGCTGGCGGGCAAGACCGTGGCGGTTGACCCGGAACGCTCGGTCGCGGCTGTGTTCCACGCGCTGGAAGGGGCGGGAGCGCGGGTTCTCACGCTCACCGATCCCACCGTGCTGCCCAAGGCGCGGAAGAACCCGGTTGAACAGGCCGGCCACCGCGCTGCCCAGGCGCGTGACGGGGCGGCGGTGAGCCGGTTCCTGCACTGGCTGTCGGTGGCTGCACCCAAGGGCGGTGAAACCGAACTTTCCGCTGCCGCGCGCCTCCATGCCGAGCGGGAGAAGACCGGCCTGCTCAAGGACCTGTCGTTCGATACGATTTCGGGCGCGGGCCCCAATGCGGCGATCCCGCACTATCGCGTGGACGAACAGTCCAACCGCGCGATTGCGCCGGGCAGCGTCTATCTGGTCGATTCGGGCGGGCAGTATCTCGATGGCACCACCGATATCACCCGCACGGTGTGGATCGGGCCGGGCGAGGCGCCGGCCGAGGTCAAGGACCGCTTCACCCGCGTGCTCAAGGGCCATATCGCGCTGGACCAGGCGGTTTTTCCGCAGGGCACGCCTGGTGGCGCGCTCGACAGCTTTGCCCGCCAGTTCCTGTGGGCGGCCGGCCTCGATTATGCCCATGGCACCGGCCATGGCGTGGGCAGCTTCCTGGCGGTGCATGAAGGGCCGCAGCGCATTGCCAAGGCATCGGGCGCGCAGGCCGGTACCGGGCAGGGCCTGCTGCCCGGCATGATCCTGTCCAACGAGCCGGGCTATTACAAGGCGGGCGAATACGGCATCCGCATCGAGAACCTGATCCTGGTGGAAGAGCGCATGATCGCCGGCGCGGAAGGCGCGTTCTGCGGGTTCGAGACGCTTACCTTCGTCCCGATTGACCGCGCACTGGTGGATGTTGCCCTGCTGACCCCGGCCGAGCGGGCGTGGTGGAACGACTATCACGCGCGCACCCAGGCGCTGCTGGCGCCGCTGCTCGAGGGTGAAGATCGCGCCTGGCTGGAGGCTGCCTGCGCGCCCATCTGATCTTGCGATTGGCTGTGTTCATGATACGTTCTTGTGGTGGCGACTCGCTGCAAGGAGAGCGATGATGATCGGTTATGTTACCCTCGGAACCAACGATCTGGAGCGGGCGGCACCGTTCTACGACGCGCTTGCGGCCGAACTGGGCACGGGGCGCATGTTCGAATGGCCCGGGGCGATTGCCTGGGGCACGGCCGGTGGCGCCGCCGGGGTGGCGCTGATGAAGCCATTCGATGGCCAGCCGGCCACCGTGGGCAATGGCGTCATGGTCGCATTCGAAGCCAAGGAGCCGGCGCAGGTCGATCGGCTGCATGCCCTGGCCCTGGCAAATGGCGGCAGCTGTGAAGGTGCCCCTGGCCCGCGCGGTGACGGCGGGTTCTATGCCGCCTATTTTCGTGATCCCGATGGCAACAAGCTCAATGCCTTCGTGATGGGCACGTCCTGAGCCGCACAACCCGGCACAGCGGCGCGGGCGGGGAAGGGGGCTTCGCGCCGTTTGCCGTGAATGTATCGGTCTTATTTCACGGCCTGGACAATCACCCGCCACAATTGCGGGAGATGCGGCGGCTTTGGCGGTTTCCATCGAGCATTTAACTATTTCAAGTTATTGGTTTGGATAGATAGTTGGGTCAGGCGGGAAGCGTGGTCCCCTGCCGAAATGATGCGACAATTGGCGACAAAATACCCCCTGTCCCGACATAATCGCGCGACATCCACGGCCTATATACTGAGCCATGGAAGCTGCGGTGCCCGCCACTTCAGTCCCCACGGCCGGAAGGGGTGTCCCTCCCCCTTAGTCCCTAGCCTCTTTCGGCATGGCGGCGCCGCAGCTTTCTCATCCCCCAGGTCTTTTGCGGTGCCGATACCGTCATCAATGGCGATCGGTGCCCTTGTCTGTCCGGAGTTTGCCCAGATGAAGAAAAGCGTCCTTGGCCTTGGTGGGGCCCTTGCCGCCCTCGCGGGGGCTGGCGCGCTCTATGCCGCCGCAGCCTCCGCGCCGGCACAGGCCGATCCCGCTGCGCCTGGCCGCGCTATGGGCGATGGTGGCATCACCTGGGCGCAGGCCCAGGCGCAAGCCGATGCCCTGTGGCAGAGGATGGACGTGAACAAGGACGGCAAGATCGACCAGGCCGATCGTGATGCGCGCCTCGCGCAGCGGTTCGATGCGATCGACACCAACCACGATGGTGTGATCAGCCGCGCCGAATTCATGGCGCAGCATCACATGATGAAGCCGGGCATGCCCCCCATGGCTGGCCGTGATGGCGACATGCCGCCGCCACCACCACCGGGCGGCATGGCCCCCGAAGGCGGCCGCCACGGCTGGCACGGCATGCGCATGGGCGGGTTTGGCGCGGTTTTGCACGCTGCCCTGCGTGACAAGGATGGCGCGGTGACCCGCGCCGCGTATGATGCGGCGGTCAAATCGCAATTCGACAGGGCCGATACCAACCATGATGGCAAGCTTACCCGCGAAGAAATCCGCGCCGCATTTGGCCGTGAGGGCCACCGCTGGGGCGGGAAAGGCGGCCCTGGCGGTCCGAGCTGGCGCGATGGCGAGCGCATGGATGGCCCGCCGCCGCCCCCGCCGGCCGGCAACTGATCACCGGGCAGCGCAGGCATGAGTGAGACAGCGATAACCCGCATTCTGCTGGTTGATGATGAAGCAGCCTTGCGCGAAGTGCTGGCGGACTATCTGGTTCGCCAGGGCTTTGCCGTGGTCCAGGCGGGCAACGCGGTGGAAGCCCGTGCGCGGATCGCGGGAGAAACGTTCGACCTCGTGCTGCTCGACATCATGATGCCGGGCGAGGATGGCCTGTCGCTGTGCCGGCACCTGGCCGAAAGCCGGGCGCTTCCGGTGATCTTCATCACCGCCAAGGGTGAATCCACCGACCGCATCGTCGGCCTCGAGATTGGCGCTGACGACTACGTGGTCAAGCCGTTCGACCCGCGCGAACTGGTGGCGCGGATTCGCTCGGTCCTGCGGCGCAGCGCGCGCGTGGCCGTCGATGCCCCCGAAGCGCTGGTCTATGAATTCGAAGGCTGGACGCTCGATCCGCTCAAGCGCCGGTTGACCGATCGCGAAGGCGCGGTCGTCGCCATTTCCTCGGCCGAATTTCGCCTGCTCATGGCGTTTCTCGATCATCCCCGTCAGGTGCTCGATCGCGATCGCCTGCTCGACATGGTCCAGGGCCGCGAGGCGCATCTGTTCGATCGCGCGGTGGACAACCAGATCAGCCGCCTGCGCCGCAAGATCGAGGAAGACAGCCGCAATCCGCAACTGATCCAGACCGTGTGGGGCGGCGGCTACATGCTCGCCACCGAAGTGCGCAAGGTGGCAGGCCGCGACTGATGCTGCGCTGGCCTGCTTGGACCATATCGCGCGCACCGCGCAGCCTGCAGGGGCAAATGCTCCTGGCGATCGCGCTGGCGCTGCTGGTGGCGCAGGGTCTTTCGGCCGCGCTGATCTGGCGCGAACAGAACGAGCGGCGCGTGCAACTGACCGTGAACGAGGCGGCATTTCGCCTGATCGGCCAGCCACCGCGCGAAAATCACCCGCCTGATGGCCGTCCACACGGGCCGCCGCCTGACGATATCTGGCGCCTGCCACGCCCCTTGCGCGTGCGCGTCGATGTCAATTCGCCCGAACAGCCGGGTGACCGCCAGCGCAGCGACGTGGCGAGCGCGTTGCATGATGTGCTGGAAACCCAGGGTCTGGTTCATCGCCAGGTCTTGGTGGTGGAGCGCGATCCCCAGGCGGATGCGATTGTCGGGGCGTGGTTTGGCGATGTCAGCAAGCGGCTGGAAAGCTTTGGCGATCATCGGCCGCAGGCCCGCCTGATCATCGCCTCGATCCAGCGGCCCGATGGCACCTGGCTTACCGCGCGCATCCTTTCGCCGGCCAACGAGCGCCAAGTAATCCTTTCGCTTCTGATGCAGACGGTGCTGCTCTATTTCGTGCTGGTGGGTGCGGTGGCGCTGATCCTGCGGCGCATTGCGCGGCCGCTCAAGGCCTTGACCGGGCGGGTGGAAGCCTTTGCCCGCGAACGCAATGCCGATGGCCAGCTCGAACCCGAGGGGCCTGACGATATCCGCCGCCTGATCGTGGCCCACAATGCCATGGAAGCGCGCATTGTTGGCCTGCTCGATGAAAAGGACGTGATGCTGGGCGCGATCGGCCACGATCTGAAAACGCCGCTGGCCGCGCTGCGCGTGCGGATCGAGGCGGTGGAGGACGAGAACGAGCGCGCGCGCATGGCCGCGACGATCGAGGATATCAACCGCTCGCTCGACGACATTCTCTCGCTCGCCCGCGTTGGCCGCCCCTCTGACCCGTTGGAGACGACCGAGCTTTCGGCCCTCGTCACCGACGTGATGGGCGAATACGAGGATATGGGCGAGGATGTGACGCTGGAAGACACCGTGCGCATCGTTCTGCCGCTGCGCGCCACCTGGCTGCGCCGGGCCATGCGCAATCTGGTGTCCAACGCGCTGCGCTATGGCCAGCGTGCCCGTGTCTCGCTGGAACGGGAAGACGGTGAGGCGGTGCTGCGCATCGAGGACGATGGCCCGGGCATTCCCGAAGGCGATATCCTGCGCATGATGGAGCCGTTCACCCGGCTGGAGGCCTCGCGCAATACCGCTACGGGCGGCACGGGCCTCGGGCTGACTCTGGCCCGCGCGATCGCCGACCAGCACGGGGGCTCGCTCGTGCTTGCCAACCGCTGGCAGGCGGGCCAGGTCGTGGGCCTGATTGCCACGCTCCGCCTGCCGCTGGCAGCCTGACCGCGCCGGCGCGGTTTTGCCTCATTCCTCGTCGGGATAGGGGCCCTTGCCACCCTCGGCGATGAAGCGATCGATCCGGGCGTGCAGCACGGGCAGTGGCACCGAGCCCAGTTCGAGCACGGCATCGTGGAAGGCGCGAATGTTGAACTTGTCGCCCAGCGCCTTTTCCGCGCGGGCGCGATCCTCCACGATGGCCATCTCGCCCAGGTAATAGCTCAGCGCCTGGCCCGGCCAGGCGATATAGCGATCGGTCTCGGTCTCGATCTCGTGATCCGACAGCGCGGTATTGTCGTGCAGGAAGGCCAGCGCCTGTTCGCGCGTCCAGCCCTTGGCGTGGATTCCGGTATCGACCACCAGCCGCGCCGCACGCCACATCTGGTATGACAGCATGCCAAAACGTTCGTAGGGCGTGGTGTAGATGCCCATCTCCACCCCCAGCTTTTCGCAATAGAGCGCCCAGCCTTCGCCATAGGCAGAAATGTAGGTGCGCTGGCGCCAGGCCGGCAGCCCCTTGTTTTCCGATGCCAATGACATCTGGAACGCATGGCCCGGCGCGCTTTCGTGCAGGGTGAGGGCGGGCAGCGAATAGAGCTGGCGTGCTGGCAGGTTCCAGGTGTTGACCAGATAGACGCCCGGCCCGCCGCGCCCGGCGGTGTAGAACGGGGCAATGTCGGCGGGCACCGGGCGAATGGCAAAGCGCTTGCGCGGCAGGCGGCCAAACCAGTCGGCTGCCTTGCCGTCGAACGTCTTGGCGATCCATGCCGCACGGTTGAGCAGATCTTGCGGGCTGCTCGCAACGAACTGCGGATCGCTGCGCAGCTTGGCCAGGAACGCGGGCAGGTCACCGGTAAAGCCGACCTGCGTCATGATCTCTTGCATTTGCGCACGGATCCTGGCCACCTCGGCCAGGCCGATCTGGTGGATCGCGTCGGGCGTCAGGTCGGTGGTGGTATATTCGCGGATCTGCGCCTGGTAATAGTCTTTCCCTTGGGGCAGGCCCTGCGCGGCAAGGGCGGTGCGGGCATGGGGCAGATAATCGCTGCGCAGATAGGCGAGCAGGGCGCGGTGCGCCGGCACAACTTCGCTGGTGATCGCCGTGCGCGCCTCGTCGGCCAGGGCCTTGGCCGTGGCGGGCGGAATACTGGCGGGCAGGGCCTTGAACGGCTCGAAGAACGGGTTGGCGTCGGCGGTCTTGGCGTCCGTTATCGGCAGCAGCGACAGATCGCGGCCCTTGAGCGTGACCTGCGGCGCGGTAAATCCGCGTGCCAGCCCCGCCTTCATGTTGGCCATCTGCTGCGCGAAATAGCGCGGCACGGCATGCAGCATGGCGATATAGGCGCGCGCTTCGCTTTCGTTGCGGAACGGCGTGCGTGCGGTATCGGCCAGGTTGCCCCAGAACGTGGTGTCTGAATTGAGCGGCTTTTCCCACTCGTGAAAGCGCTGCGCCGAAAGCAGCGTTTCGATCTGGTAGCGATAGATCGCATAGTTGACGCGCGCGGCCGGCGAGAGCGCGCCCTGGTCGATGGCGTCGAGCGCTTTCAGCGTTTGCGCCCAGCGCGCCTCGCGCGCGGCCTGGGCGGCGGCGCTCACGTCGGGCAGGCGATAGCTGGGGCGATCGTCGTTCTCGTCATCGCCAAACTGCGCCTGGCGCCAGGTCCATTCAGCATCGGCCAGGGCATAGAACGCGGCGTCCGCGGAAGCACTGGCAGCAACCGCGGGGACAGGCGCCTGCGCATGGGCTGGCTGGACTACGCCAAGCAGGAGAGCGGCCAGCAGCGGGAGACGATGAACGGTCACGGCGGCACGATACTCCTGTTGCAGATGCAACCGGGTAGCGTGGGAAATGGCCCATGTGCAAGCTGGACCGGGGCGGGCGCGGGCGCTATCCCGATGATCATGAGCGAAAACAGCGGGAGCAGCAGATCGGCCACCGGGCCAGGCTGGTGGCAGGTGGCGCGCCATGGCATGTGCCCGGCCTGCAATACGCCCGGCATGGTCTGGGCCGGGCGGGCGTGGGAGCCGCCCAAGCTCAATGACCACTGCCGCGCCTGTGGCGAGCCGCTGGCCGTGCACGAGGCAAGCGGGCGCGCGCTCTATCCTGTGGTCATCCCGCTTGTGGCGTTGCTGGTGTTTTCCGCGCTGCGGGTCGATGATATCTGGCGCCTGCCCTTGTGGGTCTATCCGCTGGTCTGGGGCCCGGCGAGCGCGCTGATCGTGGGCCTTGCGGTACGTGCGGTGCGTGCCGCGGTGCTGGCCGCGCGCGTGGCACCGCGAGGGCAGGGCTGATGCGGCGTATTCCCGTGCTGCCCACCTGCATCGTGCTGCTGGCCGTGGCCGTGATGATCGGCCTGGGTTTCTGGCAATTGCAGCGCAAGGTGCAGAAAGAGGCGCTGCTGGCGCGCTTTGCCGCCGCGCTGGTCAATCCCGCGCCGGTCCCGTTCCCCGTGGCAGGCGATGGCAAGGCCGTGCTCTATCGCCGTGCCACGTTCGATTGCCAGGTGCAGCCTGGCCTGTGGGATTCGGTGGGCGGCCGCAACGCTGCCGGTGAAAGTGGCTATGTGCACATTGCCCATTGCCAAGCGCCGGGTGGTATGCCCGCGCTGGTGCAACTGGGCTGGTCGCGCGATCCGCATCCGCCGCAATGGGATGGTGGGCGGGTCACGGGCCGAATCGCCCCGTTCCACAAGATCACCCGCCTGGTTGCCGATCCGCCGCTTGCCGGCCTGGGCGCCAATGCCGCGCCTGATCCGTCTGACATTCCCAACAACCATCTGGCCTATGCGGTGCAGTGGTTCCTGTTCGCCGCCGTAGCGCTGGTGATCTATGCCCTGGCCCTGCGCCGGCGCGCGAAAGGCGCGGCGGTGGTTGTCACGATGCCCCCGGGGCGCTAGGCGCCGCGCTGACGACAACGCGCGCGATGGCGTGCCGGTGATGATTGGGCGCTGCCCTTGCGGTGGGCGCGGCACACGGGGATTGGCGATGAAGTATGTCAGCACGCGGGGCCAGGCCGCCTCGCTCGATTTCGAAGGCGTCACGCTGGCGGGCCTCGCGTCCGACGGTGGCCTCTACGTGCCCGAAGCCTGGCCGCAGTTCAGCCATGATGAGATCGCCGCCATGGCTGGCCTGCCCTATGCCGAACTGGCCGCGCGGATCATGGCGCCTTTCGTGGGCGACAGCCTTTCGCCCGAACGCCTGCGCGAATTGACCGGCCAGGCCTATGGCCGCTTTGCCCATGCCGCCGTCACCCCGCTCAAGCAGCTCGACGAGCGGCAGTGGGTGCTCGAGCTGTTCCACGGCCCGACCCTGGCGTTCAAGGACGTGGCCTTGCAGATGCTGGGCCTGCTGTTCGAGGAATTCCTGGCTCGCCGCGAGGATCACCTGACCATCGTGGGTGCCACCTCGGGCGATACCGGCTCTGCCGCGATCGACGCCGTGGCTGGCCGCGCCAAGGTCGATATCTTCATGCTGCATCCCCATGGCCGCGTGTCTGATGTTCAGCGCCGGCAGATGACCACGGTGATCGCGCCCAACGTCTATAACATCGCGATCGACGGCAGCTTTGACGACGCCCAGGCGATGGTGAAGCGCATGTTCAACGATGCCGCGATCACCGGCACTTATGGCATTGCCGCGGTCAATTCGATCAACTGGGCGCGGCTGATGTCGCAGGTGGTCTATTATTTCGCCGCCGCGCTGCAACTGGGCGCACCGCACCGCAAGGTGGCCTTCTCTGTGCCGACCGGCAATTTCGGCGACGTGTTCGCCGGCTATGTCGCGGCGCAGATGGGCCTGCCCGTGGAGCGGCTGATCGTGGCCACCAACATCAATGACATTCTCCACCGCGCGCTGTCGGCTGGGGACTATTCGGCCAGCACGGTCACGCCCACGGCGGCGCCGTCGATGGATATTCAGGTCTCGTCCAATTTCGAACGCCTGCTGTTCGATGCCTGCGGGCGCGATGCCGCTGTCCTGGCCGCGCAGATGCAGCAGTTCGATGCCACCAAGGCGCTGCAACTGACCAATGCCCAGCGTGCAGCGATCGGCGGCCTGTTCACCAGCGCGCGCTGCGATCCCGCACAGATGGCCCAGGCCATGCGCTGGGCCTATGAGGCAGCGGGCGAAGTGCTTGATCCGCATACCGCAATCGGCCTGCATGCCGCGCGCGTGGCCGAAGGGCTGCCGACCGATGTGCCGGTGGTGACCCTGGCCACGGCCCATCCCGCCAAGTTCGTCGATGCGGTGGAGCGCGCCACCGGCGTGCGCCCGCCGCTGCCCGCGCGCGTGGGCGATCTGTTCGAGCGCCAGGAACGCTGCGACCACCTGCCCGGCACGTATGAGGCCGTGGCAGCCTATGTGACCGAGCGCGCAACACCCAAGATCGGCAAGAAGGACGCCTGATGGCCGCGCTTACGCTCCAGCCACAGTTGATGGTGGGATCGCCTTGGGGGGATTTCGCCCTCATCGATTCGGGCCATGGCCGCAAGCTTGAGCGCTATGGCCCGCATCGCTTCATCCGCCCTGAACCCCAGGCGATGTGGGCGCCGGCGCTGGGCGAATGGGCGGCCGATGGCGAATTCGTGCCCGGTTCCGACGAGGATGGCGGCGGGCGCTGGCTGTTTGACGGCCCGGTGCCGCGCGAAGGCTGGCCGCTGGCGTGGAACGCGGTGCAGTTCACCGCCAGCTGCACGCCGTTCCGTCACCTGGGCTTTTTCCCCGACATGGCCCCGGTTTGGGACTGGATGGGCGAGCGTCTGGACGGACGTGATGACGCCACCACGCTCAACCTGTTCGGCTACACCGGCGTCGGCACGCTGTCGCTCTCGCGCTTTGGCCCGGTTACCCATGTCGATGCCTCGAAAAAGTCGGTCGCCCAGGCCCGCGTCAATGCCGCGCTTTCGGGCATGGATGGCCGCCCGGTGCGCTGGATCGTCGACGACGCGGCCAAGTTCACCGCGCGCGAAGTGCGCCGGGGTAAGCGCTATGACGGCATCATTCTCGATCCGCCCAAGTTCGGTCGTGGCCCGGAAGGCGAAGTGTGGCGCCTGGAAGAGAGCCTGCCCGGTCTGATCGCCGATTGCGCCCGCCTGCTCGATGCCAACAGCAGCTTCCTGTTCCTGACGGTCTATGCCGTACGCATGTCCTCGCTCGCCATTGGCGGCTTGCTGGCCGAGGCTTTGGCGCACTTGCCCGGCACGATCGAGCATGGCGATCTGGCCCTGGCCGAGGAAGGACCGGGCGGGCGTGTCCTGCCCACGGCGATTTTCGCACGGTGGAACCGCGCGGCATAAGCGCGGCTGATGCTGGACATTCGCGTGGCCAAGTGCCAATGGCGCGCGCGTGTCTGACAGCCTGATCCTCGAAGTCGCCAATGTCGAAACCGATGTCCTGACCGGGATCTATTCGGAAGAGACCGGCCGTCCGCAGCCCCTGCGGATTTCCATCCGTGCCTGGCTGCGTCCCCAGGACCGCTACACGGCCGATTGCCCGCTGACCGCGAGCAAGAACTACATGGACCTCAAGCACGCCGCGAGCGACGGATTGCCCAAAGATGTGCATTTCCAACTGATCGAATCGGTTGCAGACCACATCTGTGAGACGTTGTTCGTACAGGATGCGCGGGTGACCCAGGTGGAAGTGAAAATCGTGAAGCTCGCCATCAGCGAGGCTGGAGAAGATATCGGCATGACGCTTACCCGCGCCCGCCGCGGATGAGCGTGCCCCGCCCGCTGGCGCTGGTCACTGGCGGATGGCGCCGAATCGGGGCCGCGATTGCCCGCAAGCTGGCGCAGGAGGGTTGGGACCTGGCGCTGCACGCGCACCACGCGCACACCTTCGATCCCGAATTCACCGCCCAGCTGCAGTGGCTGGGCGCGACAGTGCATCCCCTGGCAGGCGATCTGGGCGATAGCGCCTTTCCGGCCGCGATGCTGGCCGATGTCATCGCCCGCGCCGGCCAGGCACCGCGCCTTCTGGTCAACTGCGCGTCGCTGTTTCAGGACGACACGATCGCCAACCTCGCACCCGAGGCGCTGGATCAGCATTTCGGCGTCAATCTGTTTGCGCCACTGCTGCTGACCCGTGCCTTTGCCGAGGCGCTGGGTGAGGACGAAGGCGCCGTGGTCAATATTCTCGACCAGCGCGTGCAGAACCCGGTGCCCGACCAGTTGAGCTACACCCTGTCCAAGCAGGCGCTGCATGCCGCGGTGCGCACCCTGGCGCGCGCGCTGGCACCGCGAGTGCGGGTCAACGGCGTGGCGCCCGGCCTGATCCTGCCGACGCAGGATTACGACGCTGACCAGTGGCACCGCCTGGAAGAGATCATGCCCTTGAAGCGCCTGCCCGGCGCCGATGAAATTGCCGATGCCGTGCACTATCTGGCGACAGCGCGCGCGGTGACCGGACAAACTCTTTTCGTCGATGCCGGCGCAAGCCTTGAATCCTACCCTCGGGACTTCGTATATCTCGAACGATGACAGCGCCCGCGCCTCTGGTTGACCGCTTTGCGCGGGCCATAACCTATCTTCGCCTGTCGGTGACGGATCGCTGCGACCTGCGCTGCACCTATTGCATGCCCGAACGCATGACGTTCCTGCCGCGTGCCGACGTGTTGAGCCTGGAAGAGCTGTACAAGGTGTCGCGTGCGTTCATCGATCGCGGCGTCACCAAGCTGCGCCTGACCGGCGGAGAGCCGCTGGTGCGGCGCGACATGGTCGATCTGGTACGCGCGCTGGGCCGCCACCTGGGCGGGGGCGGGCTCCAGGAACTGACGCTGACCACCAACGGCACCCGGCTGGCCGAATTTGCCGACGATCTGGTCGCCGCCGGCGTGCGCCGCATCAACGTGTCACTCGATACGCTCGACCGCAGCCGCTTTGCCGCGCTGGCCCGGCGCGATAGCCTGCCCCAAGTGCTAGAAGGCCTGGCCGCCGCGCGGGCGGCCGGCCTCAAGGTCAAGCTCAACGCCGTGGCGCTCAAGGGCGTGAACCAGGATGAATTGCCCGACCTGATCGCCTGGGCACATGGCCAGGGCCATGACGTGACGCTGATCGAAGTGATGCCGCTGGGCGATGTCGAGGAAGATCGCCTCGATCATTACCTCCCGCTCGATGCCGTGCGCCGTGATCTGGAACAGCGCTGGACGCTGGTGCCCAACGCGGTGAGCACGGGTGGGCCGGCGCGATATGTCGATATTGCCGAAACCGGCGGTCGGCTGGGTTTCATTACGCCTTTGACGGGCAATTTCTGCGCCACCTGCAACCGCGTGCGGGTTACGGCCACGGGCCAGCTCTACATGTGCCTAGGCGGGGAAGGGCGTGTGGACCTGCGCGCCGCGCTGCGTTCTGACGATCCCGATGCCGCGCTGACCGATGCCTTTGCCCGCGCCATGGGCGAAAAGCAGGAACGCCACGCCTTTGCCATCGACCGCGCCGGCGCGGCCCCGGCCGTTTCGCGCCACATGTCGACGACCGGGGGCTGATCGCCATGGCCAAGCTCGTGTTCCTCGGCCGCCTGGAAGACCGCGCCGGCTGTGCGGAAATGGCTGTCACGCCTGGCCCGCTTGCCGATATCCTCGCCGGGCTCGACCCTGCGCTGGCGCTCGATCTTCTGGGCGAGCGGGTGCGCTGGGCGCTCAATGGCAAGCTGGTGGGCGAAAGCGAAGCGATGGTGCTGGGCGAGGGTGACGAACTGGCGTTCCTGCCACCGGTGAGCGGCGGCTGAGGCGGCGGGGGCTTTGGGGGGCTTCGACAAGCTCAGCCCGAACGGACTTCCGGCTGGTTGGCTCACCCCCGTTCGCCCTGAGCCTGTCGAAGGGCGCCGTGCGCAATGCCACCCACTTTAGACCCTGAAAGCTATTTTCGCAGGGCAGGTTTTTGACAGCGCGCCCCGGCATCCGTATGGGGACGGCGCTTGCCGGGCCAGCTTGCCCGGCCCCATGGCCTGATCCCATCGCGGGTGCGGGGCCGATTGCCAAGGAAACCCCTTTCGATGTCTCAGCCCCAGGTGGAAGTCGCCACG
This sequence comes from Novosphingobium capsulatum NBRC 12533, assembly GCF_001598375.1. Classification (GTDB taxonomy): domain Bacteria; phylum Pseudomonadota; class Alphaproteobacteria; order Sphingomonadales; family Sphingomonadaceae; genus Novosphingobium; species Novosphingobium capsulatum. The sequence goes on along the minus strand of NZ_BCYV01000015.1, from coordinate 69,366 downwards.
CTCGAACCCACGGCCGCAGCCACGGTGGAAACCGTGCTCACGGTCAAGCACTGGGACGAGCGCCTGTTCAGCTTCACCGTGACCCGTCCGGCCTCGTTCCGCTTCCGCTCTGGCGAATTCGTGATGATCGGCCTGCAGGGAGACAATGGCCGTCCGCTGCTGCGCGCCTATTCGGTGGCGAGCCCGGCCTGGGCCGAGGAACTCGAATTCCTCTCGATCAAGGTGCCCGATGGTCCGCTGACCTCGCGCCTGCAGAAGATTCAGCCCGGCGACCAGATCTATCTTGGCAAGAAGCCGACCGGCACCTTGGTGACCGATGCTCTGCTGCCGGGCAAGCGCCTGTTCATGCTGTCGACCGGCACCGGCCTGGCGCCATTCCTGTCGCTGGCGCGCGATCCCGATGTCTATGAATTCTATGAACAGGTCGTCGTGGTGCACTCGGTGCGTAAGGTGAGCGAGCTGGCCTTCCGCGAAGAACTGTCGAGCGGCTTTGCGGAAGATCCGCTGGTGGGCGAACAGGCTGCGCAGCAGCTGCACTATGTGCCCACCGTCACGCGCGAGCCGTTCAAGAACAACGTGCGCATCGACAAGCTGATCGAAAGCGGCGCGCTGTTCGAGGGCATTCCGGGTGAGGCGCGCCTCGATCCCGCCACCGATCGCGTCATGCTGTGCGGCTCGATGGACATGATCAAGGATTTCGCCGCGCTGCTCGAAGGCATGGGCTTTGTCGAAGGCTCCAACGCCAAGCCGGGCGATTTCGTGATCGAACGCGCGTTCGTCGGCTGATCGGCATGACGGCAGACGTCCGTCTCACCGATGCGGCGTTTGACCCCGCCGCGCTGCTGGCTGCCTTTACCGGGCAGTTTGGCGGTGCTGGCGGGGTTGTCAGTTTTCTGGGCCAAGTGCGCGATGGCGGCAGCGATGGCGATGGCGTGGAAGCGCTGGAGTTGCGCCATTATGCCCCGCTCACCCTGCCGGGGATGGAAGCGCTGGCGGCCACGGCCCTGACCCGCTGGCGGCTGGAAGGGTTGCTGGTGATCCACCGCCACGGCGTGATGCTGCCGGGCGATCCGATCGTGATGGTTGCCGCCGCCGCCCGCCACCGGCGCGAGGCATTTGCCGCCACCGACTTCGTGATGGATCACCTCAAGAGCGACAGCTGGTTCTGGAAGCGGGAAAAGACCGCGGCCGGCTGGCGCTGGATCGAGCCGCGCACGCAGGATTTTGCCGATCGCGCGCGCTGGTAGGGCGTCAGCCCTTCAACTGCGCCAGCACGCTATCCTGCTGCGCCACGCGCGCGGCGACCGAATCGCGGGCATTGATCACATGCGCCGCATCGGGGGTGGGCCGGTCCACTGCGGCGATTTCCGCCGCTGTTGCCATCTGATCGAGATCAGCCAGAGCGATCGCGGTGTCGCTACGCGCCGATTCGAGGCGGGCCAGCGCCACTTGGGCCAGGTTCCAGGTCTCACTGCCATTGGCGGCATTGTGCGCACGCGCGGCAGCGCGCGTGGCTTCGGGCACCAAAGCGATGAACCGGGCATCCGCCTCGCGTGCACGCTCTTCCAGTGCGGCAAGGCGCTGGGGCAGCGTGGCATCGGCGGGAATCGGTGCCGGCGCTGCTGCCGCCGCATCGGCTGGTGCGGCCTTGGCCTGGCCAAACGCGCGTTCCGCAGGGCGAATCGCCAGCGAGGGGAAACGCCCGCGATCGGGCGAGCAGCCGCCCACAACTAGGGCGGGGGCGGCGATCAGGCCAACAAGGCAAAGCCGTTGCAGGATGAAGCGAGTGGACAGGCAAGCCATGGCGGTGCCATAGCACGTGGGCGGCCAATGGCCAGCGGTAGGGGCGCTGCTTCGCGCATTTCCCACTTCCCCGGCGTTGACATGCCGGCCCGCTTGGATTATCCGCGCCCCTCTTTCCGGGGCTTCGCATGATTGCGGGGAACCGGCACATTGCCCGCTGTCCGCGATTCGGAATTGGCCGATCGGGGTGCTTGGTGGGTCAGGCATTTGAAACGGATAGCAGAACCATGTTCGCAATTGTGCGCACGGGCGGCAAGCAGTATCGGGTGGCCGCCGGAGATAAGATCGCGGTGGAAAAGCTGGCTGGCGAAGCCGGTGAAACCATCACCCTCGGTGACGTCCTGCTGGCTGGCAAGGATGGCGAACTGGCCGACGCTTCGGCCATTACCGTTTCGGCGGAAATCATCGCCCAGGCCAAGTCGGAAAAGGTCGTGGTGTTCAAGAAGCGCCGCCGTCACAACTATCGCCGCAAGAACGGCCACCGCCAGCAGATGACTCTGCTGCGCATCGTGTCGGTCGCCTGAGCGCCAGTTCGGAGTAAGCAGAGATGGCACATAAGAAAGCAGGCGGCTCGTCGCGCAACGGTCGCGACTCGCAGTCCAAGCGCCTTGGCGTGAAGAAGTTCGGCGGCCAGGACGTGGTCGGCGGCAACATCATTATCCGTCAGCGCGGCACCCGCGTGTACCCCGGCGCCAATGTTGGCCTCGGCAAGGACCACACCCTGTTTGCGCTTGCCAACGGCCGCGTGCGTTTCCACGCCGGCAAGCTTGGCCGCAAGTACGTGTCGGTCGACCTGATGGCCGAAGCCGCCGAATAAGCGGATGGTCATGCCAAGGGCCATCCTGATGGGATGGCCCCGCCGGTTTCGCGCCGGCTGAACGAGGGAGAGGGGCCTTGCCCCATCTCCCTTTTTCTTTGTCTCCCTCATCCGCAACGGCGCCATTTGCCTCGAAAACCGAAGCACTTGGCGCAGCACGCAATATCCCTGTCATCGGAAAGTGCATAAGCATCCGGCGAAAGGGAGCGGTTGACTGGAGATTACCGATGTTCATTCGCAGCGAGCGGCTGTTCCTGCGGCCGGGTTGGCCCGAGGATTGGGCCGAACTCTATGCCCTGATCGATGACGAGGCGGTGGTGCGCCATCTGGCGCGGGCGCCCTGGCCCTATCGTGCCGATGATGCGCGGGCCTTTGCTGCCCTGGCGCAGGACGGCCGCTATCCGCATTTCTTCGTTACCCTGCCGGGGCCCGAAGGCGCGCAACTGATTGGCAGCGTGGGCCTGATGCCCGATGAGCACGGCCCGCCCGGCGCGGCGCCGCTGCTCGGTTATTGGGTGGCCCGTGCCCATTGGGGGCGTGGCTTTGCCACCGAGGCGGCGCGGGCAGTGCTGACGCTGGCGGCCACGCTGGGCCATCGCCGCGTGGCGGCGCGCCACTTCCTCGACAATCCCGCCTCGGGCCGGGTCCTGGCCAAGCTGGGCTTCCGCTCCACCGGCGAGATTCGCCCTGGCGCCAGCCGGGCCCGCGACGGTGTGGCGCCCACGCTCGGCTATGCCCTGGATCTCGATCCGCCTGGCAATTGCGATGGGGATCGTCGCCTGGCCGCCTGACGGAAAAGGAAAAGCCCCTTCTGCCATCGGCCGAAGGGGCTTTTTCGTTGCAGCGCGTGCCGCCAGCCGCGTGAGAGTGATCAGCCGGGCGGAGCAGCCTCTGGCTCGGGAGTCTTTTCCGCCGCGCGGGCCTGTTCAAACTTGAGGCAATCGAGAATCTTGGCCCCGGCCATGAACACCGCGCAGGTCGTAGCCAGGAACAGCAGCTTGCCACCAAAACCGGGAAACCGCGTGAGGTAGGCCTGCCCGCGTTCTACCGCGCCCAGGGCCAACGCATAGATCACCGCAAACGCCTCAAAGCGATTCTTGATCAGGAAGAGGCGGCCAATCTTGCGGAGCATGCGTTGTCCCTTGTCTCCATGCTGGGTTTGCGATCCGCCGGACCTCTCGCCACCCCGATCAGCAACCTTCGTGCCAATCCAATGAATACGGGCGCATTAAAGCTTAACGCGCCCTTCATTGTAAAGGGGGGCGACAATTCCGCAGACAGCAGGACAACGCCTGTCGGTTACGTGCAGTTCCACTCAGTGCAGTTCGGTCAGGCCCAAGGCATCGAGCAGGGCCGCGCGGGCGGCGATCACGCTGTTTGCCAAGGCCTGCTGGCCCAGGTCCGCAGCATCGATCTGTTCGGGCCAATGCGCAGCAACCACTTGTTCCAGCTGGTCTATCCGCCCGTTGTCGAGCAGGAAGCGCGGATCGACCGTGGCCGGATCGGCCACTACGCGTAGCCGCAGGCATGCCGGCCCGCCGCCATTGGCCATGGATTGGCGCACGTCCACCGGCAAGACCTGGCGAATCGGCCCATTGCCGGCCAGCATCGTATTCAGCCAGCCGCGCACCGATGGCGTTTCCCAGGCTTCCAGCGGGATCACCAGCGCCATTTCACCGCCCGGTAGGGTCAGCAGCTGGGCATTGAACAGGTAGGACTTGATGGCATCGGCAAGGCTTACCGCGCTGGCCGGCACGACGACGATTTCGGCCTCGGGCAGGCGCTCGCGAATCGCGGCATAGGTGCCCTCGGGATCGGTGAAGGCCTGTTCGTGGGTGAACAGCACGCGCTCGTTGGCGACGGCCACGACATCGTTGTGGAAAGCGCCGGCGGCAATGGCCTCGGGCGCCTGTTCCACGAACAGGCAGCGCGCCGGATCGAGCCCATGGACGCGGGCAATCGCGCGGCTGGCCTGTTCGTGCTGCCGCGCTGGAAAGGCGCCGCCCGGGCGGCCATAAACAAAGATTTCCAGGCCCGCAGCGCCATGGCTGGTGGCCATGCGCATGTGGTTGGCGGCGCCCTCATCACCAAAGCAGGGCGGCACGGCATCGTGCACGGCAAAGTGCGCGGCATCGCCAAAGGCCAGGCGCAACTGGCGCACGGTGTCGGGCCATTCCTGCGCGCGGTGGGGCATGGTCACCAGGTTGGCCGCAGACAGATGGCAGCGCCCGTCGGCGGTATCGGGCGCGGGGCTGACAGTGGCGGCATTGGCCGTCCACATTGCGCTGGCCGACCAGGCCGCCGCGCGCAGGCGGCGTTCGGCCTCGTCCGCCGGCTCTTGTCCGGCAAGACCCAGCGCCGCCAGGAGCCCCGGATTGGGGCGCGGCAACGGCGCAAACATGCCCTGGACCAAGCCAAGATCAAGGTTGTGGCGCATCTTGGCCAGCCCCTGCAGCGCAGCAGCGCGGGGATAGGAGACCTGGCCGGCATGGTTGGCCGATGCCAGGTTACCCAGGCTGAGCCCGGCGTAGTTGTGGCTGGGGCCGACCAGCCCGTCGAAGTTGATTTCCAGCAGTGCCATCTCGTTCGTTCCGTTCTTCAGCGGTCCACATGCCACACAGTGTCACCCGGCCGCACGTCCAGCGCGGCGGCGGCGACAGGATCGATCACCAGGCCATCGGCGCCCTGCGTCACTTCCCCCAGCGTGCAGCGGAACGTGGCCAGGCGCCCGGTGGCGGCCAGTACGCGGCGCACCGGGCCATGGCCTTCAGGCGCGGCGATGTGGGCCACGGTCTGCGCCTTGGCGCCGGCGATGGAGCGTACCTGGTCGGTGCGGGCGGTCATCGTCGGGCCCCCGTCGAAAATGTCGACATAGCCTTCATAGGCGAACCCTTCGGCCTCCAGCATCCGCATGGCCGGCCGGCCGTTGAGATGCGGCATGCCGATGGCCGTGCGCGCGTTTTCCGGCAGCATCGCCACATAGACCGGGTGCTTGGGCATCAGGTCGGCGATGAACTGGTTGCCGTTCAACGCGTTGAAATGATCGGCTTCCTGAAAGCCCATGCCAAAGAACTTGCCGCCCACCGCGTCCCAGAACGCCGATCCGCCGCGCTCGTCGATCACACCGCGCAGTTCGGCCAGAATACGCGGGGCAAAGCGGGCGCGGTGCATGGCTATGAACAGATAGCGGCTGCGCGCCAAGAGCATGCCCAGCCCGCCAGCGCGCTCTGCCGGGTGGAGGAACAGCCCACCCACCTCACTCGATCCTTCGAGGTCTGTGGCCAGGTGCAGCATCTCGGCGCGGAACGTGCGGTTCAGTTCCTTGGAATGCTGGGTCAGCGTGGTGAGGCGATAGGAATAGAACGGTCCGCCGCGTCCGACGCAGGCAAAGATCTGCGCCGTGCCGCGCAGTTCGCCGGTCGCCACGTTTTCCAGCACCACCACGAACAGCTCATCGCCCGGCCCGTCGGGCAGGCTTTCGCGCGGGTCGGCCAGGCAGGCGGCGGCGCGATCGAGCTTGGCGCGCAAGGTGGCGCGATCAGCTGGCAGGTTGGTAAAGCCACTGCCGCCGAGCTTGGCCATCTCGTACATGGCTTCCACATCGGTGGGGCGGGCGGCACGGATACGAAATGTCATGGTGCGCTATTCTCCCCCGGAAAGCCGATGCAGCACCAGTGCCGACAGCGCCGCGCGCTCTGCCAGCGAGGGCACGATCAGGAATTCGTGCGGCGAATGGATCGATCCGCCACGCACCCCCATCGTATCCACCACCGGCACGCCCAGGGCGGCGATGTTGTTACCATCGCAGACGCCGCCGGTGTCCTTCCAGGCGATCGGCTGCCCTAGCGCCGCGCCGCAGTCGCGTACCAGCGTGAACAGCGCCAGCGCTGGTTCGGTTATTGGCTTGGGCGGGCGGCTGATCCCGCCGTGCACGTGGATCGCCACATCGTGCGTGCGCTCCACCTCTGTTACCGCCTCGCCCAGCGCCACGGCAAAGCCTTGTGCATCGGCCTCGGCCGCAGGGCGGATGTTCCAGCGCAGCACGGCCTTGTCGGGCACCACGTTGTTGGCGCTGCCGCCATCGATCCGCGCCGGGTTCACCGACAGGCCGGGGCGGTGCAGGGCCTTGAGCCGCAGCGCCAGGTCTGCCGCCGCGACGATGGCGTTGCGCCCGTCATCGGGGTTGCGCCCGGCATGGGCGGATCGGCCGGTGATGACGGCGGCATAGTTGCCGCTGCCTGCCCGCGCGCCCGCCAGCGTGCCATCGGGCAGGGCCGATGGTTCATAGGTCAGTGCCGCCGCCTTGCCGGCGGCAACCTGGGCGATCAGCGGCGCGGATGACAGGCTGCCGGTTTCCTCGTCGGAATTGATCAGCACGTCATAGCCGACCTGGTTCGCCACCGCACTGCGCTCGAACGCGGTGAGAGCGGCGAGCAGCACGGCGATGCCGCCCTTCATGTCGGCCACGCCCGGCCCGCCCAGCGTGGTGTCGTCCAGCCAGGTCGTGGTCTGGAACGGATCGCCTGGCGGGAACACGGTGTCCATGTGCCCGGTCAGCAGATAGCGCCGGGGCGCATTGGGCCGTACCCGCACCAGCAGGTGGGCGCCGTGGTCAAGCTGGCCCACGGTGCCATCGGCGGCCACGTTTTCCACGGGGGCCGGCGCCACCAGTTCCACCGTGCCGGGCAGCGCGGCAAAGGCATCGGCCAGGAGCGCCGCCTGGCGGGCAAGGCCGGCAAGATGGCGCGTGCCGGTGTTGATCGCGCTCCATGCCAGAACCTGGTCGAGCAGGGGGGCTCCGTTGATCGGGGCGAGCAGGGCCTGCTCGGTGGCGGAAAGCTGTTGCATCGGAAACCACACCTAGCCGTTCGCGCAGGCCGGGTGAACCCCTGTTGCCAAGCTGGCGCGAATCGGGCAAGACAAGGGTGTTCCTCCCCAGGTTCAATAGGCAGGTCGGCACAGATCCGGTATCCGATAGGGATGCGGTTCGATGGCCGGCATTGCCATGCCCGTTTTGATGACAAAGGCAGATGACCATGGGTGAGTTTACCGAAATTGCCGACCTGCGCCCCCGTATCACGCGGGACGGGTTGCAGGTGGATGCCGCGCTGGCCGCATTCCTGGAAAACGACGTGCTGGCGCCGCTGGGGCTGGATGCCGGGGCGTTTTGGGCGGGTTTTGCCGGGTTGGTGGCGCGTTTCACCCCGGTAAACCGCGCGCTTCTGGAAACGCGCGAGACGATCCAGGCCGCGATCGATGCCTGGCACGTGGCGCGCCGGGGCCAGCCGCATGATCCTGCTGCCTATCGCGCCTTTCTGGAAGAGATCGGCTATATCGTGCCCGAACCTGCGCCCTTTGCCGTGGGCACGCAGGACGTCGATCCTGAAATCGCCACCATGGCTGGGCCGCAACTCGTCGTTCCCGTGCTCAACGATCGCTTTCTGCTCAACGCCGCCAACGCGCGCTGGGGCAGCCTCTATGATGCCTGGTATGGCACCGACGCATTGGATGCCGCGCCCGCCCGGCCGGGTGGCTATGACGCGGCGCGCGGCGCGGCGGTGATCGCGGCGGGGCGCGCTTTTCTGGACGCCACGCTGCCGCTGGCGCAGGGGTCGTGGGCCGATTGGGATGGGCAGGGCGTGCCCGCCCTGGCTGATCCGGCGCAATGGGTTGGGCACAAGCCGGGCGGCCTGCTGTTCCGCCACAACGGCCTGCACATCGAACTCTTGCTCGATCGGGCCCACCCGGTTGGTGCCAGCGATGCGGCTGGCCTTGCCGATATCGTGCTGGAAGCGGCGCTGACCACGATTGTCGATCTGGAGGATTCGATCGCGGCGGTCGACGCGGAAGACAAGCTGGTGGCCTATCGCCATTGGCTCGGCCTGATGCGCGGCGATCTGACCGCGCGGTTCGCCAAGGGCGGCCAGACCATGCACCGCGCGCTGGAACCCGATCGCGATTGGACCGCGCCCGATGGCACCGCCTTTGCCCTGCCGGGGCGCAGTCTTTTGTTCGTGCGCAACGTTGGCCATCTGATGACCAACCCCGCCATCCTGCTGCCCGATGGATCGGAAATTCCCGAGGGCATCATGGATGCGGTGATCACCAGCGCCATTGCCATGCACGATGTGATGCGCCTGGGCCAGCACCGCAACAGCCGCCAGGGTGCCATCTATATCGTCAAGCCCAAGATGCACGGGCCCGAAGAAGTGGCCTTTGCCAATGACCTGTTCGATGCCGTGGAAGATCTGCTCAGCCTGCCGCGCCATACCGTGAAAGTCGGCGTGATGGACGAGGAGCGCCGCACCAGCGCCAACCTGGCGGCCTGCATCGCCGCGGTGAAGGATCGCGTGGTGTTCATCAACACGGGTTTCCTCGATCGCACGGGGGATGAAATCCACACCGCGATGCAGGCAGGCCCGATGATCCGCAAGGGCGCGATGAAGCAGTCGAGCTGGATCGACGCCTATGAAGCGCGCAATGTCGGCATTGGGCTTGCCTGCGGCCTGTCTGGCAAGGCGCAGATCGGCAAGGGCATGTGGGCTGCGCCCGATCGCATGCGCGCCATGATTGTCGAAAAAATCGCCCATCCGCGCACAGGCGCCAACACCGCCTGGGTACCTTCGCCCACGGCGGCGACGCTGCACGCCACGCATTATCACCAGGTGGATGTGTTCGGCCTGCGCCCCGAGATCGCCGCGCGGCCCATTCCGGCGCTCGATGCTCTGCTGGCGATCCCACTGGCCGATGGCGCCAACTGGTCAGAAGAGGAAATCCGCGCCGAGCTGGACAACAACGCGCAAGGGTTGCTCGGCTATGTCGTGCGCTGGATCGACCAGGGCGTGGGCTGTTCCAAGGTGCCCGACATCGACGATGTCGGTCTGATGGAAGACCGCGCCACCTTGCGCATTTCCAGCCAGCACTTGGCCAACTGGCTGCTGCACGGGGTCTGTACGCAAGCGCAGGTAATGGATGCGTTGCAGCGCATGGCGGCCAAGGTGGATGCCCAGAACGCCGGGGATCCGGCCTATGAGCCGATGACAGGCAACTGGGACACGAGCTTTGCCTTCCGCGCCGCATGCGACCTGGTGTTCGAGGGCGTAGCCCAGCCCAGCGGCTATACCGAGCCGCTGCTCCACGCCTGGCGCCGTCGCAAGAAGGCGGCGGTTCTGGTGGCCGAGCCGGCCTGAGAACGACAGTATGACGCGGCGCGTGGCGGGGCAGATGCCTTGCCGCGCGCTGCGCCAGCCCATCCTGACGGTGCATCCGGCAAACTTGCATAAAGCCCGATCGTGGTCCATGGTTGCACTGCAGCATACCTTGGCGACGAAAATTTCTCGGGCAAATTGTGGGTGGGGCAGTGATGAACGGGACAAGTGCGCGTCAAGAAAAGTTTCTCTATCTTGACGGATTGCGGGCAATTGCCATCCTGTTGGTGATTATTGTCCACGTATCCCAAGCATTTCCTGAATTGCCTCATCGCATTCTTCAGTTTTTTGATTTTGGCAAACGAGGCGTTCAGCTCTTTTTTGTGGTGAGCGGATATACCCTGACCAAGGTTTATTTCGGCCGCGGAATGGATGTTGCGCAGTTTTTCACCAGGCGATTTTTCCGCATAGCTCCGATATTCTATCTGGCTGGCGCGGTGTATATTGCGCTCGGCGCGCTGGGTGAATTCCATTACGCCGCGCGGCCCAATGCGTTTCAGGTGATCACCACGCTGCTGTTCATCCACGGGTGGTTTCCGTCATCGATCAACTACGTGGTACCCGGCGGGTGGAGCATTGGCGCAGAGGCCATGTTCTACGTCCTGTTCCCGTTGCTGTTCGCCATGATGCGCAACCGCCGGGCATTCTTCGCGCTCGCGGCGCTTTCCTATCCGCTGGCAATGGTCGTGCGCCTCGTGCTCGATCGCTGGGGGCCAGGGGAAGGCACCGATGCTGCGGTTTTCGCGTCCTATTTCTTTCTTGTCCACCTGCCGGCATTTGCCAGCGGCTGTGCCGTCGCCTTGATCGAACCTGTGTTGCAAAAGCGTTTCGCCGTCAATTGGCGGGCCTTGTTCTGGGTGCTGTTGCTGGCCGTGCCGGCCATGGCGTTGACCAAGGCTACTTCCAATGCGCTTCTGGCGGATCTGGTGTTCGCGAGCCTGGTCCTGGCCAGCGCCTTGGCACGCCCCGCGTTCATCGAATCCCCGCTGTTTACCTGGATCGGGCGGATCAGCTTCAGTGTCTATCTGGTGCACTTCCTGTTTCTTAACGCCCTGTTCCTGCTGCAACCCCGGTTGGTTGCCGCCGTTGGCGTACCCGCTGGGTTGGTCGTCGGCTTTGCCGGGGTCACCGTCGGGTCGCTGTTGCTCAGCGATGTTACCCACCGCTTCATCGAAAAGCCGATGATTGCCCTGGGGCGTCGTGTCGATGGCATGCGTGAGCGGCGCAAGCACGGCCAGGGCGGCATCGCCCGCGGCTGATTGCCAGCCAGGCGCGCAAGTGTGCCGTGCGCCATGATCCCTGCAAGTGTCTTGCGCAGCCGTGCATGCTTCGTCATGCAGCGATCCCATCGGGCGGGCGCGGTTTTGCCCGCATGGCGAATCGCCTTTCTGATCTTTGTGGTCAGATGAACGACATGGAACTTTAGACGATGCTGCAACTGATCGAGGCCAACTGGCAACTGGTGGCAGGCGCCGTAGCGCTGCTGCTGGTGGTGGCGTTCCTCCTGCTGCGCCGGGGTGGCAAGGCACCCGAACGCCGCGAATTCAACGATGTCCTGTCCGAAGGCGCGGCGCCTGCGCAGCGCAATACCGCGCTGATCGATACGCCGCCCGCTGCGGCCATTCCGGTGCCGCCGCCACCCACTGCGCCCCCGGCCGATGCCCTGGCGGCTGCCGATGGTGATGACCTCACTCGCATCAAGGGCCTGGGGCCCAAGCTCAAGACGCTACTGGCCAGCCTGGGTGTGACGCAGTTTGCGCAGATTGCCGCCTGGACCGACGAGGACGTGGCCCGCATCGATGCGCAGCTTGGCGCTTTTGCCGGCCGCCCCACGCGCGACAATTGGGTAGAGCAGGCCAAGCTGCTGAGCAGCGGCGATACCGCTGCCTATGAGGACAAGTTCGGGAAGCTCTAAAGCTTCATTCCTGGGCCTGGGGCGCGGCCAGTGTCGCCCCCGTGGCCGGGCGCGCGCCACAGCGGCGGATCAGCGCGCGCACCAGATCGCTGCCCGGCACGCTGATCTTGCCGGCATCGGGCAGGGTGCCGGTAAACGGCCCGTCGAACACCTCGGCCGCCGGATCGCCCGCCGGCAGGCTGCCCTGCCACAGATAGCCCGGCGAACCCGGCACCGAAGTGGCATCCACTGCCAGGCGCACGATGCGCTTGCGTCCCTGCAGGGCAAACAGCGCCTGCGCGCCCACTTCGGCCGGGACATGCCGGGTTACCACCAGAACCCCCTGACGGCACGATAGCGAAAGATCTGGCCCCGCCCCTGGCGTGCCGAAACGCACGCTGTCTCCACCCGGCGCGCCGGCCCAGACCGGCTTGTCATTACCCGCCGGGGCCGTCGGCAAAGGCTGGCTTTCCGGCAAAGGCACGCGCACGGCGTTGAGCGGGGTGCCGCTGTCCTGCGGGGCCGGGGCTTGCTGCGAGCAGGCGGCGAGGATGGACAGGGCGAGCAGCGAAATGCAACGGCGCATGGTCATGGCGCGGGTGCTATCGTGAATGCGCACCGTGAGCAACCATCCCCCCTCCGACGGCCTGCGGCCGCCACCTCCCCCCGCTTTGCGGAGGGAGGATCGAACTCCGTCCAGGGCGTGTTAGCAGCCGCTCACTTCCCCCACTTCTTCTGTGATTTGCCGTAGCGTGTCTTGCGGGTGCCCGGCTTGCCTTCGTTGCTGCGGCCGACCACGGGTGCCTTGCGATCGCCTTCGGGCAGGCCAAGCTCGGTCGATTCCAGGCGGCGGATTTCGTCGCGCAGGCGGCCGGCTTCTTCGAATTCCAGGTCGGCGGCGGCATTGCGCATGCGCTTTTCCAGGTCTTCGATGTGGCTGCGCAGGTTGTGGCCGACGAGGTTGTTGGTGCTGTCGTCGTCCAGGTCCACCAGCACACCGTCGCGGCTGGCAGTATCGGCGATGATATCGGCGATCTGGCGCTTGATCGTGGCCGGGGTGATCCCGTGCAACTCGTTATAGGCGTTCTGCTTTTCGCGCCGGCGATCGGTTTCGGCAATCGCGCGCTCCATCGATCCGGTCATGCGATCGGCATAGAGGATAACGCGCCCATCGACGTTGCGCGCGGCGCGGCCGATGGTCTGGATCAGCGAGGTTTCCGAACGCAGGAAGCCTTCCTTGTCAGCATCGAGAATGCACACCAGCCCGCATTCGGGAATATCGAGCCCTTCGCGCAGCAGGTTGATGCCCACCAGCACGTCATAAACGCCCAGACGCAGGTCGCGGATCAGTTCAATGCGCTCCAGCGTCTCGACGTCGGAATGCATATAGCGCACGCGCAGGCCGGCCTCGTGCATGAACTCGGTCAGGTCTTCGGCCATGCGCTTGGTTAGCGTGGTCACCAGCGTGCGATAGCCGTTCTGCGCGGTCAGGCGGCATTCGTTGATGCAGTCCTGCACCTGGTCTTCCACCGGTCGGATGAGCACCGGCGGATCGATCAGCCCGGTCGGGCGGATGACCTGCTCGGCAAACACGCCGCCGGCCTGTTCCATCTCCCAATTGCCGGGCGTTGCCGAAACGGCGAAGGTCTGCGGGCGCATCGCCTCCCATTCGTTGAAGCGCAGCGGGCGGTTGTCGATGCAACTGGGCAGGCGAAAGCCGTATTCGGCCAGGGTCATCTTGCGGCGATGGTCCCCGCGCGCCATCGCGCCGATCTGCGGCACAGTCTGGTGGCTTTCGTCCACGAACAGCAGCGCGTTGTCGGGCAGGTATTCGAACAGGGTTGGCGGCGGCTCGCCCGGCAGGCGGCCGGTGAGGAAGCGGGAATAGTTCTCGATCCCCGCGCACGAACCGGTGGCGGCCATCATTTCCAGGTCGAAATGGGTGCGCTGTTCCAGCCGCTGCGCCTCCAGCAGCTTGCCCTCGGCATGAAGCTCCTTGAGCCGTTCGGCCAGTTCGAACTTGATCGCCTCGCGCGCCTGCATCAGCGTGGGGCCGGGCGTGACGTGGTGCGAATTGGCATAGACCCGCACCTGGGAAAGCCGCGTGTCGGCCTTGCCGGTGAGGGGGTCGAACTCGGCAATCTCCTCGATCTCGTCGCCAAAGAACGTCACGCGCCAGGCGGTGTCTTCATAGTGCGAGGGGAAGATTTCGAGGTTGTCACCGCGCACGCGGAACGTGCCGCGCTGAAAGGCATGGTCGTTGCGCTTGTATTGCAGGGCAACCAGCTTGCGCACGATCTCGCCCTGGTCGACGCTTTCGCCCTTCTTGAGGTCGAACACCATGGCCGAATAGGTTTCGACCGAGCCGATGCCATAGAGGCACGAGACCGAGGCAACGATGATCACGTCGTCGCGTTCGAGCAAGGCGCGCGTGGCCGAGTGGCGCATGCGATCGATCGCCTCGTTCACCGAGCTTTCCTTCTCGATGTAGGTGTCGGAGCGCGGCACATAGGCTTCGGGCTGGTAATAATCGTAGTACGAGACGAAATATTCCACCGCGTTTTCGGGGAAAAAGCTCTTCATCTCGCCATAAAGCTGCGCCGCCAGGATCTTGTTGGGCGCCAGGATAAGGGCGGGGCGCTGCAATTCCTCGATCACCTTGGCCATGGTGAACGTCTTGCCCGAGCCGGTCACGCCCAGCAGCACTTGCGTGCGCTCGCCCTCGCGCGCGCCGGCCACCAGGTCGGCAATCGCGGTCGGCTGGTCACCTGCGGGCTGATATTCCGACACCACCTTGAACGGGCGGCCCGGCTCCAGCTTCTCGGGCCGCTGCGGCTTGTGCGGCACAAAGTTGCCAGAGGTATCGGGCTCTTCCAGCCCCCTGCGGATGATGATTTCGGCCATGGGCAACATATGGGGAACACAAGGCCCAGATGCAATCGGCGCAAACCGCCCGATCGCGCCATGGCCATGGCTCGGCGAGCGTGATAGCGTCATGTCCCCAAACGGGAGAGTAACGATGATTGCCAAGACCCCATCCGCCTTGCTCGGGCCTGTCCTGCTGACCCTGGCTGTTCTTCTGCCGGGCTGCAAGAAAGAGCCGGCCGTGGTGGCCAAGGATGCCGATGCCGGTGAAGTGGCGGCCAAAGTGGCGGGCGCAGGGGTGAAGTTTCAGCCGGGCGCGTGGAGCACCCAGGTCAAGGCGATCGATATCGACATGCCCGGCATGCCGCCGGAAATGGTGGCGGGAATGAAGGACGCGATGGGCCATGCCCGCGCCGAACGGTCATGCCTGACCAAGGAAAAGGCCGCGCGCCCCGATGGCGATTTCTTCGGCCAGGCCGACAAGAGCTGCCGCTACAAGACCTTCACCATGGCCGATGGCAAGATCGATGGCGTGCTCAACTGCGGCCACAACGGCAGCACGCAGACGATCACGCTCAAAGGCACCTATGGCAGCGATCACTTCACCATGGACATGGACATGACCGGCAGCGGCCCGGGCGGCAAGCAGATGCGCATGCACGTGGCGACCCAGTCCAACCGTGTGGGCGAATGCACCCCGCAGGAAAAGACCCAGGCCGACGCCGATGAAAAGGCGGCGGCGATTTGAAGGGGTATTTCGGGTGGCTGGCTGCCGCATGCGCGATGACGGCAGCCAAGGTGCGCGTTATCAAGCTGGACCCCGGATCAAGTCCGGGGTGACGATAAGTCTTTACGTCATCTATATTTTCTCGTCACCCCGGACTTGATCCGGGGGCCAGCTGTTATGTTTGTGCAAAACGCCAGCATGGCTGCAACTGGGCGTAACCTGCCTCTTGCCGTAATCGCGCCCGAACCAGGCGAAAGACGGCCGGCAGTATTCAATCATAGGCGTAAGGCCCGCCCACTTCGATCGCGCGGCGATAGGCGGGGAGGGCCTGGATCTTGTCCAGCCAGGCGATCGTGTGGGGCCGCGTTTGGTCAAGGCCGGCACGGGCGCGGGCGGCCTCGATCGGGAAGCTCATCATCACGTCGGCCGCGGTCATGGCGGGGCCGGCAAACCAGGGCCGGCTGGCCAGTTCGCGCTCGACGAAATCGAGATGCACGTCGATCATCGGCTGGATGCGCTTCAAGGCGAGCTTGCCCATGATCGGCACGCGCGACAGCACCAGCTTGAGCAGGAGCGGCGGCATCAGCGACCCTTCGGCATAGTGCAGGAACATGCGATAGCGCAGCGCGTCCTGCTCATCGGCAGGCGCGCCCAACTGCCCGCCGGCCTTGTCCACCAGGTATTCCACGATCGCGCCGCTTTCGGCCAGGATGCGGCCCTCGTCCTCGATCACCGGGGACTTGCCGAGCGGGTGGACCGCGCGCAGTGCGGGCGGCGCCAGCATCGTCTTGGCGTCGCGCTCATAGCGTTTCACCGTGTAGGGAAATCCCAGTTCCTCCAGCAGCCAGAGCACGCGTTGCGAGCGCGAATTGTTGAGGTGGTGGACGGTGATCATGGGGCCTCCTTGAACGACGCGCGCCGGGCTGGCGAAGCTGGCTGCCACGCAAGCCTATCGGGCGAATGTGACATGAATTTGAAACAATTCCGTCTTTCTGGCGTTCCTTCCCGGCGTCCGATAGCTGTTTGCCGGTGATTCCCATGGCCACGCAACCTTCCTCTCCGCCACGCAGCGCGTGGGCACAACTCGAAACGCTGGGTGCTGCCCTGGCGCGACGGCGTGCGTTGGCATTTGCGCCCCGGCCCGAGGGCGTGCGCGGCCCGGCCTGGCCGCGGCTGATCGGCGAACTGGCCACCCCGATCGACCATTGGCAGGCCGCGCGCGGCGCGCCGCTGCCGTCCTATCCACCCGCGCGCCATGCCCGGCCGGTGATGCTGCTGCCCGGGTTCGGCACGCATCCGGTGCGCATGAAGCCGCTGGCCACTGCACTGGAAAGCGCGGGCCATCGCGTGAGCGACTGGGGCCTGGGCTTCAATTTCGGATCGAGCGAGGACCGCTTTGAACGGCTGGCCGAGCGGGTGGAGACAATGGCCCGGCGCGAGGGCGAGCCGCTGGTCCTGGTAGGCTGGAGCCTTGGCGGACTGTTTGCGCGCCAGCTGGCCAAGACCTGTCCGGACCATGTCGGCCTGGTGATCACCATGGGCACACCGTTTTCGGGTGACCGCCGCGCCAACAATGCCTGGCGCGCCTATCAGATCGTTGCGGGCCACAGTGTCGACGAGGCACCGATGGCGCAAGACCTGGCGACCAAGCCGCCGGTGCCGACGATCGCGTTGTGGAGCCCGCGTGACGGGATCATCGCGCCGCGCAGCGCGGCCGGCTGGCCGGGCGAGCGCGATCTGGCTGTACCGCTGCGCGTGACCCATCTGGGCTTTGCCGCCCATCCGCAGGTGGCCCGCACGCTTGTCGATCTTGTCGCGCGCTACTGAGTCTGTCGGGGCAGATTCCGCCGTTCCGGGCGGTCTGGTCGGTTTTCCTGCCAGTAAACGCACGAAAACTGGCGCGAACCGGCGCGGCGCGGATGCTGCCACGCCACATCGCCCTGTGCAAGGGGCTGCGCCACGATGGAATCAATTGTTTCGCACGCGCAGCATCGGCGCTTGCGGCCGACCGAATCGTGTGCAAGCAATGGGCCAGACGGGAGGTTCTGCATGACCAAATCCTCGCTCTCGTCCTATGACGAGATGCTTGAAGCCGATGGCTCCACACGCCCTGCCTACAGCGGGTATTGCGAGTGGCTGAAAGAGCAACCACCCGAATTGCTGCGGCGAAAATCGGGCGAAGCCGAAGCCTTTTTCCGCAAGACCGGGATTACCTTCAACGTTTACGGCAACGAGGACGCCGAAGAGCGCCTCATCCCCTTCGACATGGTCCCACGGATCATCAACGCCGCGCAGTGGCGCCGCCTGTCGAAGGGCATCGAGCAGCGGGTGCGCGCGCTCAACGCTTTCCTCCACGATCTCTATCATCGCCAGGAAATCGTCCGGTCCGGGCGCCTGCCCGAACGCGTGCTCAAGGGTAACAAGGCCTTTCTGCCGCAGATGGCTGGTTTTACCCCGCCGGGCGGCGTCTATACCCACATCGTTGGCATCGACCTTGTCCGCACTGGCGAAGATGATTTCATGGTGCTGGAAGACAACGCTCGCACACCATCGGGCGTGTCCTACATGCTCGAAAACCGCGAAACCATGATGGCCATGTTCCCCGAACTGTTCACCAAGGTGCGGGTGCGCGAGGTTTCCGATTATCCCCGCCGCCTGGCGCGCAGCCTGGCGGCCTGCGCCCCGCCGGCGGCAAGCGGGCACAAGCCGGTGGTGGCGGTGCTGACGCCGGGCACGTTCAACAGCGCCTATTACGAGCACGCCTTCCTGGCGGACCAGATGGGCGCCGAACTGGTCGAAGGCAGCGACCTCAAGGTGGAGAACGGCCGCGTCGCCATGCGCACCACGCGCGGCTGGCAGGCGATCGACGTACTCTATCGCCGGGTCGATGATGATTACCTCGATCCGCTGTCGTTCAAGCCTGAAAGCGTGCTGGGCGTTTCGGGGATCATGGATGTCTATCGCGCTGGCGGCATCACCATTGCCAATGCGCCGGGCACCGGGATTGCCGATGACAAGGCGATCTACAGTTTCATGCCCGAGATCATCGAATTCTATACCGGCGAAAAGCCGATCCTGGCCAACGTGCCCACCTGGCGCTGTTCGGAAAGCGATTCGCTGGCCTACGTGCTCGACAATCTGGCGGATCTGGTGGTCAAGGAAGTGCATGGCTCGGGCGGCTACGGCATGCTGATCGGGCCCACCTCGTCGCAGCGGGAAATCGCGATGTTTGCCGAAAAGCTGCGCGCCAATCCCGATAACTACATCGCGCAGCCGACGCTTTCGCTCTCCACCGTGCCGATCTTCACCAAGGCCGGCCTGGCGCCGCGCCATGTCGACCTGCGCCCGTTCGTGTTGGTCTCGCCGCAGGGGATCGACATCACGCCGGGCGGCCTGACGCGGGTTGCGCTCAAGAAAGGATCGCTGGTGGTCAATTCGTCGCAAGGGGGCGGCACCAAGGACAGCTGGGTGCTGGACGATTGAGGCGGAAGGGAAAACGATAAAATGCTTGGACGTTCCGCCAACGGCATCTTCTGGCTGTTCCGCTATCTCGAGCGCGCGGAAAACACCGCGCGGCTGGTCGAGGCCGGCTTTCGCATGGCGCTGACCCGCGACGCCGCCGATGCCAGCGACGAATGGCGCTCGGTCATCGTCACGCTGGGATTGCAGGGGGCCTATCAGGCCAAGTTCGGCAACGACTATGCCGGCAGCAACGTGTTCAACTTCATCCTGCGCGATCGCGACAACCCCGGCAACGTGCTGAGCATGGTCGAACAGGCGCGCCACAACGCGCGCATGGTTCGCACCGGCATCACGCGCGAGGTGTGGGAGGCGGTCAACGAAAGCTGGATGATCCTCAAGCAGGAACTGGCCCGCACTGTCACTGAAACGCGCCTGGGCGGCGTGCTCGACCTGATTCGCCGCCAGTCCACCCTGGTGCGCGGGGCGATGGAAGGCACGATGCTGCGCAACGACATCTATTACTTTGCCCGCGCCGGCAGCTTTATCGAACGGGCCGACAACACCGCGCGCCTGCTCGATGTGAAGTACTATGTGCTGCTGCCTTCGCTGTCCTATGTCGGCTCCAGCCTCGACAACGTGCAGTGGGACAACGTGCTGCGGGCCGTGGCCGGGGACCGTGCCTATCGCTGGCTCAACGCCGGGCGGATGGAGGCGCGCGGCATTGCCGAGTTCCTCATGCTCGACGGGCGTTTTCCGCGCAGCCTGGCGTTCTGCTATGCCCAGCTGCGCGACTATCTCGATCGGCTGGCGGTCGAATACGGCGATCGGCTGGAAACGCACGAGATTGCCGCGCGCACGCACGAGCAGCTCAAGAGTCAGACGATCGATGGCGTGTTCGAGCACGGGCTCCACCAGGTGATCGGCCAGTTCATCGCCGCCAACAACCACCTCGCGCAGCAGATCCAGCGCGACTATCGCTTTACCGAATAAGGAAAGGGGAAGGCCGCCCATGCGCCTCGCGATCAGCCACACCACGCGCTACACCTTTTCCACGCCGGTGGCCCACGGGCTGCAACGCCTGCGCCTCACCCCGCTGGCCTGCCGTGGGCAAAGCGCGGAGTTCTGGGAGATCGAGCTGGAAGGCGCGCGGCCCGAGGTGTCGTACGACGACGAAAACGGCAACCGCGTTACGCTGATCTCGTTCGTGCCCGGCGCGCGCGAGGTGGTGATTCGCAGCCAGGGCGTGGTCCAGACAGCTGACAATGCCGGAGTGATGGGCAAGCAGTCCGGCCATCTGCCGCTGTGGCATTTTACCGAGCAGACCGCATTGACGCGGGGCGGCCCGCGCTTGCGCGCACTGGTCGATGCCCTGCCCGAAGAGGCGGAAGACGTGCTGGCCCGGCTCCACGCGCTCAGTGCCCTGGTGCGCGAGGCGGTGGCCTATGAAAGCGGGCACACCGATGTTGCCACTTCGGCTGAGGAGGTGCTCGCCGCCGGGCGCGGGGTGTGCCAGGACCAAGCCCACGTGTTCATCGCCGCTGCGCGGCTACTCGGCGTTCCCGCGCGCTATGCCAGCGGCTACCTGATGATGGACGATCGGGTGGAACAGGATGCCGGCCATGCCTGGGCGCAGGCCCATGTGCCGGGACTGGGCTGGGTCGGCTTCGATATCGCCAACGCGATCTGCCCCGATGCGCGCTATGTCCACCTGGCGACTGGCTGTGATTACACTGCCTGCGCGCCGATCACCGGCATCCGCTATGGCGCGCGTGACGAAGCGATGCATGTCAGCCTGGCCGTTGAACAACAGCGCATGGAACAATAAGACCCTGCGTGAAGGCCACGGTGCCGCCAAGGGCATTGCGGCAGGCATCGCAGGTGTAGGATAGTGGGGAACCGGCCGGCGCGCGCCGGCCGGACGGGGACGGACAATGACCTATTGCGTGGGGATGATGCTCGACAAGGGGCTCGTCCTGATGAGCGACACCCGCACCAATTCGGGCGTCGACAACATTTCGGTATTCCGCAAGAGCTTTACCTGGTCGGTGCCGGGCGAGCGGGTCATCACGATCATGACGGCGGGCAACCTCGCGACGACTCAGGCGGTGATCAGCCAGCTTGAGGAGCGCAACAAGGCGCCCAGCGAGCGGCGCCCGTCGATCCTCGAAGAGCCACCATGTTCCAGGTTGCCACGCATGTTGGCAATCTGCTGCGCGGCGTGATCGAGGGGCGCCAGTCCGGCCCGGTGCAGGGCGAGGGCGCGCGCTTTACCGCGACGATGATCGTGGCGGGCCAGATCAGGGACATGGAGCCGCGCCTGTTCATGATCTATCCCGAAGGCAACTTCATCGAGGCGAGCTTCGATACGCCGTTTTTCCAGATCGGTGAAACCAAGTATGGCCGGCCGATCCTGCTGCGCGGCTATGACAAGGGCATGGATTTCGAACAGGCGGTCAAGCTGCTGATGGTCTCGTTCGATTCGACCGTGGCGGCCAATCTGTCGGTGGGCTTGCCGTTCGATCTGACCGTCATCGCGCGCGACCAGTTCGAGCCGCTGCACCAGCGCCGCATCCGCGCCGACGATCCCTATTTCAACGCGATTTCGTCCAGCTGGAGCGAGGCGCTGCGCAACGCTTTCCATCAGCTGCCAGACTATCGGTTCGATTGATCGGATAATGTGCCACTCTGGATCATTACTGCCGCGTTAATGACGAAAATTCACGTTTCGAAACGCAATATGTCATTAACAAACCTCGGGAAACGCCACCGCTTGGGGTGCGGCGGACACTTAGGGGCAGGTCAACAAAGTTGTCATATCTCGGCGATCTTCAGCCAAATAGTTGGCTCCGCTTCGGAGCCGAATTCCCTAAGGAATATGGGCAGCTAACCGGTCTTGAGTCCGAAGGAAGCGTTCAGTTCGAAGCATTCATGCGTGGCGTGGAAGCAGCCCGTAGTGGTTACTTCGGCACCATGGTCGAACGTGTCACACTCCACATCCTCGATAGCGACTCTGCCCGCCGGGCACAGCTTGCTCGTCTCGCCTTTGCCGCCGGACATCATGCCGAAATTTACGGCAGTACGGACGAGTTGCTGGCGCACGCGCCCAGTACCGGGCTGCTCTTGGCGCATGACGATCCGCCCGGAGAGGCGGTGCCGGCGCTGATCGCGGCGATGATGCGTGCCGGGCACTGGCTGCCAGTTATCGCCATTGGCAATGCCCCGGAAACCTGGGCGGTGGTGCGCACGATCAAGGCGGGGGCGCTGGATTACCTGGCGATTCCCAACCAGATCGGTCCGCTCAACGAGGCAATCAGCCGCGCCGCGCACGAAGCCGAATCGCACCGCGTACAACGCGCCCGCGCCGCGGAGGCACGCCAGCGCATCGCCCGCCTCTCGCTGCGCGAACGCGAGGTGCTCGATCGCCTGGCCGAAGGCTGCAGCAACAAGGCCATCGCGCGTGACCTGGATATCAGCCCGCGCACCGTGGAAATCCATCGCATGAAGATGATGGGCAAACTCGGCGCCCGCCACGCCGCCGAAGCCGTCCGCCTGCGGATCGAGGCGACCGGCTTGGGCGACGCCGCCTGACACCGCAGTAGACACACGACATCGGCCATGAGGGGGGCTGCAGGAAGGCGGGCAACGTGATCTCCCGCCTTTCTGGATTCTGGCAGGCCCACCAAGATCCTCCCCCACACCGTGGGGGAGGTGGCAGCCCGCAGGGCTGTCGGAGGGGGCGTGTTAGCCCGAACCCGCCACAAAAATGCCGGGCCCAGCGCTGCGACGTCACGCGCCGTCAGGCAATGAACTGATTACAACAAAAGCTTTGTCGCGCAGAGGCGCAGAGGCGCGGAAAAGCTAGAATCTCCGCGCCTCCGCGCCTCTGCGCGAAATCAGTCATTTTGTGAATTGGCTGCACACGCGTTTTACTGCGTGACTCTAGGAGGTTCAGTAAATGAAAGGGGGATTATATGTCAGCGCCACACGAAAATGGAACGCTTACAAAGGTTGCTTTGCAGTATCGCTGGAAGAGTTGGATCGCGTAGATCGGCAAGCTCTGGCACATATTGGCCTAAAGCCCGCGCAGCTAAGTCGCCTAACACGTCGTAATGACAGGGTGAGTTCCCTTCTCCCGAGCTTATTGCCCCATCGCGCCGCCGCTCAAATGCTAATGGATTTCCATCGGTAAGAATTCGTCCTTCGCCTGAATACCCATCAGTTATCTCATCCCATTGCCGCAGGAACGAAGCCAAATCGTCTCCGGGCACGACGAATGTATCTTTCCGCAGAACCTGACCCGCTGGTGTTGTGATGATCACTTCTCCAATGCTTCGTGGGCCTGTCTCAGAAAGCGATATTGCGAACCATCTCTTGCCGAACGACGGCATAGCAGCAAACTGAAGACTGCTTGCCGCTTTGGGATTCTGCAATCGCGCCAGCAAGGCGTGAGCGTCGGTCAACACCGGATTGCTTGCATCAAATAGCAACGGCCGCAGGTGGGTTCGGTTGAATTGAGCGAGCCGATGCTTTTCCCACAAGAGGACTAGCCCGTCTTATTCATGAGGTCGCTGTTCCGGTCTGATCGGTTTTGATTGTTCGCTGGCGGCATGATGCAGTGGCGCGTCATCGACGGTGTTTTCACCGCGACCTGAGCAATGGGCTTTTCGAGGTTGCTGGAGGTGGGCTTTGGGGTCGGCGGCACTGCCGCGTTGATCATGCTGGCGCCGGCGGGAGGGTGGTGGCGATGGCTCGGAACACGCTGGCATCCGGGCATGCTGACGTGAAGGCGACGCGGATGCGCGTGGTGCTTTCGATGATCCGGGCGGCAACCTTGAGCAGCCGCAGGCGCAGTGTTGCGAACTCGGCAGCGGCCAGAGACATGGTATTGGGCGCGACTGCTTTTTGGACTTCCTGACTGATGCGCCACAGCAGCCAGTATGCGGCGGTGTGCAGGATGAGGCGCACCTGGTTGGCGTTTGCCGAGCGGCACGAGGTACGGTCGCTGGCGAGTTGGGCCTTGTGGCGCTTGATCAGGTTCTCGACCTGCCCGCGTGCGCAGTAAAGCGTGTCGTAGATATGCTCAGCCGAGCCTTCGGTCAGCGAGGTGACGACATAGCGGATGTCCATGCCCAAAGTGCTGGCCTCGATCCGGGCGACGACGCGGCGCTGGCTTTTCCAGCTTTTGGCGCCGTAGCGGGTCTGGGCATAATGGCGCAGGATCGCGCGGCCTTCCTCGGCGCGCTTGACCGCGCAGGCATCGGCGGCAGCGACGATGGCCGGATCGGCACGCAGCGCGGCGTTGGTCGGCAGGCCGAACACATAGTCGATGCCGGCCGCTTCGCAGAAGGCCATGACCTCGGGCCGGCCATAGTGCCCGTCACCACGGATGGTGATGTGCGTTTCCGGCCAGTTCCGGCGGATATGCCGCACCAGGCGCCGGATGTGACCGGCCGCTTCGGCACCCGACGGCGTCTTGCCAGTGCGCAGCAGCATGGCCACCGGCCGGCCGGTTGCGGTATCGTAGACGTGGATCGGCAGGAAGCAGCGCTCGCCATGATGTCCGTTCCAGAACGAAAGCTGCTGATAGCCATGGACGACATCGCAGGTATCGTCGATATCCAGCGTCACCGCCACCGGCGGGGCGGGATAGCTGGCGCAGTAGATGTCGATCATTGCGACCATCATGCTGGCCAGTTCGCGCGTGGTCGGCGCATTCTCCCACCGGCTCATCGTTGGTTGGCTGGCAAGTCCCGCGCCCGATCCCGGCAACTTGCCCAGCGCCAAACGGAAACCCGGATCGTCGCGCAGGGCGTCGAGATCATCGGCATCCTCATAGCCGCAAGCAATCGCGAACACGCGGGCACGCAGGATGTCATCGAGGCGATGGACCACCCGCGCCGGGTCACGCGGATCGGCAATGCAAGCTGCAAGCCGCTGGCAGATCCCCATTGCACGTTCAGCCTGCGCCAGCAGCAGCACGCCACCATCCGAGGTGAGCCGGCCACCATCAAACGCGGCGGTCACTTTCTTGCGCGCCACTGCTGGGAATCGGAATGGGTTTGCGCTATCGACGTTCATGGCGGGTGTGGCCTGTGGCATTTTCTGCCCTGCGGCAGGTTCGGACTAGACACCCAGATCCTAATTCAGATCAGTGGCTTACGCCACTCCCGCCAACCCTTTGCCCCACCCTGATGAATAAGACGGGCTAGAGCTGAACTGATTGCGATAAGCGCAAAAAACGCCGCAATTGTAAATGCGCCACGCTTTATCCAGGGCCAGAGCGCCCGCTTCATCTGAGCTGGTTGGCAGGGTTAGAGGCCACCGCATTAGGACCGTGTCGCGAAGAGCCGTATTCTTCCCAAACTACCCAATAACTGCCCCGTCCGAACAGCACAAAGCCCAATCCGCCCTTTATACACACAGCGGCCGCCCACTCCCCACTTCCAGATGCAGGTGATCGCGGTGCGCCGCGTTGTAATCGGGGCTGAGCACCGTGTTGAAGCGCTTGCACGCGCTGGTGTGGATGGCGCGCAGGAAGGCGCGGATCTGTGGGTCTTCGTCGCGCCAGTCGCGCAGCACGGTCACGCGGCGGCCATCGGCCAGCAGGAAGCCGGAAATGTCGATGGCATTGGCTGTGGCGTGGGCCGATCGGCGCGCGGTGCCGGCCACGTTGCGGCAGTTGTAGCTGCCCATCGTCTCGATCTTCACCAGCGGGCTGCCTAGAATCTGTTGTGCGGCGCGGTCCACGCCAAAGCGCGCCCAGCCTTGCAGCGCATTGGCGAGTTGGCACGTCACCGGCCCGGCATTGGCCAGGCCCAGTTGCGTGCTGTCACTGCGCAGATAGGCCAGGCGCACGCTGCCCAGTGTGCTGCATCCGGCGCCGTAATACTGATCGGGCACCGGCACATAGCCGATCGCATTCTGGCGCAGCGAAACCAGGCAGGCGCGCGTGGCGACCGAGCTTGGCACGGGCTGGACGACCGGGTGCGAGACCATGCGCGCCGAAACCGAGCGGGCGGGCCGGCGCGGGCCGCGTGGGGCATCGACACAGCCGGCGAGGGTAACCACCGGCAGCATGGCCCAGGCAAGAAGAACGCGTCGTGCCATAAGGTTAAGCCTGACGCAGTCTTGGTTACTGCAGGGTAAATGGAAAGCCCGCAGATGCGCGTTGCCGCAGTTTTTGCGACGAACCGCGCAGCAGCATGCCGGCGCAGCATTTTTTGCAGGGTCGATTGACAACCCGGCTGGCGTCCTTAGAAGCGGCGCCGGGCCACGCGGTCCCAACGCCGCGCGTGCTCTCTGTGAGGAGAGTCTACATGACTGTTGGTATTCCCGCCGCAAAGCCGGCGCGTCCTTTCTTTTCCTCGGGTCCGTGCGCCAAGCCGCCGGGGTATTCTCTGGACAAACTCGCCACCGAATCGCTGG
Organism: Novosphingobium capsulatum NBRC 12533; assembly: GCF_001598375.1. GTDB lineage: Bacteria > Pseudomonadota > Alphaproteobacteria > Sphingomonadales > Sphingomonadaceae > Novosphingobium > Novosphingobium capsulatum. Next base: position 43,165 of record NZ_BCYV01000015.1, on the reverse strand, counting down.
GTCGTTCGCACCGCGCCAAGATTGGCAAGGCGCGCCTCCAACTCGCCATCGACCTGATGCGCGACGTGTTGCAACTGCCTGCCACCCACCGCATCGGCATCGTGCCCGGTTCCGATACCGGCGCCTTCGAAATGGCGATGTGGACCATGCTGGGCGCTCGCGGCGTGACCACGCTGGCCTGGGAAAGCTTTGGCGAAGGCTGGGTTACCGACGCGGTCAAGCAATTGAAGCTGGAGCCCACCGTGCTCCGCGCCGATTACGGCCAGCTGCCCGATCTGTCCAAGGTCGATTTCGCCGATGACGTGCTGTTCACCTGGAACGGCACCACCAGCGGCGTGCGCGTGCCCGATGGCGAATGGATCCCTGACAATCGCGAAGGCCTGACCTTTGCCGATGCGACCAGCGCGGTCTTTGCCTATGACATTCCGTGGGACAAGATCGACGTTGCCACCTTCTCGTGGCAGAAGGTGCTGGGCGGTGAAGGCGCGCACGGCGTACTGATCCTCGGCCCCCGCGCGGTCGAACGCCTGGAAACCTATACGCCGGCCTGGCCGCTGCCCAAGGTGTTCCGCCTGGTTTCCAAGGGCAAGCTTGCCGAAGGCGTGTTCAAGGGCGAAACCATCAACACGCCCTCGATGCTGGCGGTGGAAGACGCGATCTTCGCGCTGGAATGGGCCAAGTCGGTCGGTGGTCTCGACGGCCTCAAGGCGCGCTGCACGGCCAACGCCCATGCGCTGGACAAGATCGTTGCCGAACGCAGCTGGCTTGGCCATCTCGCAGTCGACAGCGGCATTCGCTCGCGCACCTCGGTGTGCCTTACCGTCGAAGGGGCTGATGCTGACTTCATCAAGAAGTTTGCCGGCCTGCTCGAAAAGGAAGGCGCCGCCTTTGACATCGCGGGCTATCGCGATGCCCCCGCTGGCCTGCGCATCTGGTGCGGCGCCACGGTGGACACCGCCGATATCGTGGCGCTCGGCCCCTGGCTCGACTGGGCCTATGCCCAGCTGACGGCCACTGCCGAAGCCTGATTTTCCAGCGGATCAACATTCTCGCGTCACCCCGGACTTGATCCGGGGTCCCGCTGTCCTTTTGCGGCAGCACTACGCTCAAGAAGCGGGATGCCGGATCAAGTCCGGCATGACGGAAGAATGAAACAGCCAATCCCCATTCCTGCCGGCATTCCCGGCATGCGCCGCATCATCCGGCGTTCCCATGGAGCAAAGACCATGACCAAGCCCAAGGTTCTGATTTCCGACAAGATGGACCCCAACGCAGCCCGCATTTTTGAAGAGCGCGGCTGCGACGTTGACGTGATCACCGGCAAGACGCCCGAGGAACTCAAGGCGATCATCGGCCAGTACGATGGCCTGGCGATCCGTTCGTCGACCAAGGTGACCAAGGAAATCCTGGAAGCTGCGACCAACCTCAAGGTTGTTGGCCGCGCCGGCATTGGTGTCGACAACGTCGATATTCCGGCTGCGTCGGCCAAGGGCGTGGTGGTGATGAACACCCCTTTCGGCAACTCGATCACGACCGCCGAACACGCCATCGCCCTGATGTTCGCGCTCGCCCGCCAGCTGCCCGAGGCCGACCTTTCGACCCAGGCCGGCAAGTGGGAAAAGAACCGCTTCATGGGCGTGGAAGTGACCGGCAAGACGCTCGGCCTGATCGGCGCGGGCAACATCGGCTCGATCGTTGCCAGCCGTGCGCTTGGCCTCAAGATGAAGGTCGTTGCCTTCGACCCGTTCCTCACGCCCGAGCGTGCCGTGGAAATGGGCGTGGAAAAGGCTGACCTCGATACCCTGCTGGCCAAGGCAGACTTCATCACGCTGCACACGCCGCTGACCGACCAGACGCGCAACATCCTCTCGGCCGAAAACCTCGCCAAGACCAAGAAGGGCGTGCGCATCGTCAACTGCGCGCGTGGTGGCCTGGTCGATGAAAAGGCGCTGAAGGAACTGCTCGATTCCGGCCACATCGCCGGTGCCGCGCTCGACGTGTTCGAAACCGAGCCGGCCAAGGACAGCCCGCTGTTCGGCACGCCCAACTTCATCTGCACCCCGCACCTGGGCGCTTCGACCACCGAAGCCCAGGTCAACGTGGCGCTGCAGGTGGCCGAACAGATGGCCGATTTCCTGGTCACCGGCGGCGTCACCAACGCTCTCAACATGCCTTCGCTCTCGGCCGAGGAAGCGCCCAAGCTCAAGCCCTACATGGCGCTGGCCGAAAAGCTCGGCACCCTGGTGGGCCAGCTGGCGCACGACAACCTCGCCAAGATCGCCATCGAAGTGGAAGGCGCTGCTGCCCAGCTCAACCAGAAGCCGATCACCGCAGCCGTGCTGACGGGCGTGATGAAGCAGTATTCCGACACCGTGAACATGGTCAACGCGCCGTTCCTGGCCAAGGAACGCGGGCTCGACGTGCGCGAAGTGCGCCATGATCGCGAAGGCGAATACCGCACCCTGGTGCGCGTCACCGTCTCGACCAGCCAGGGCGACCGCTCGGTGGCCGGCACGCTGTTCGGCAACGGCCAGCCGCGCCTGGTGGAAATCTTCGGCATCGGCATCGAAGCCGATCTCGACGGCGACATGCTCTACATCGTCAACACCGATGCGCCGGGCTTCATCGGCTCGATCGGGACGCTGCTCGGCACTGCCGGCATCAACATCGGTACGTTCCACCTCGGCCGCCGCGAAGCCGGTGGCGAAGCGGTGCTGCTGCTTTCGGTCGATAGCCCGGTCAGCGAAACCGTTCTCGCTCAGGCGCGCGAAATCCAGGGCGTGCGCTTGATCAAGGCGCTCAAGTTCTAATCGCTTTGGGCGGCCCGCCACGCGCGGGCCAAGCCTGAAAGGCAGGAAAGGGCGGTGCCTTGCGGCGCCGCCCTTTTTGCGTCAGGTCCGCAGCCATGCGCACGCTCGACAACATCGTCTCCGATCGCGGTTCGAAATATGCCGTGTCCGGCGCGCCCTGCGGTTCGGCGGAAAAGGCGCGCGCCTTGGTGGAGCAGCTCAAGACCATCAAGAAGTTCGCCAAGGCCACACACAATACCTGGGGCCTGCTGTGCGCGGCCGGGCCGATCAAGCAGGACGATGGCGAAAGCGGGGCGGGCATGGTGATCCTGCGCATGCTGGAGCGCGAGGGGTTGCGCGACCATCTGGTGATCGTCACCCGCTGGTATGGCGGCAAGCATCTGGGCGGCGATCGCTTTCGCCATGTGCAGACGGCGGTGCGGGCCTATCTGGACAGCCTGTGATCGAGGGCGCATCACGTGCCCCGGACCTTTGCACGCCGCCGGCCGTTTACCCGTCACACGCCGATCAAGGACACTGCATGACCAGCACCACTACCGTTCCGTCGCCTGCCGCCTGGCTGGCGCCGATGCTCCCCTTGTGGAACCAGCAGATGATGCTGGGCAGCGAGGCGGCCATGGTCATCGCCCGGCGGATGTGGCTGGTCGCTCTGGCTGATCCCCGCGCCGCTGCCGAAAGCCAGCGCATGGTGACGGAAAAGGTGGAAACGCTGGGCCAGGTGTGGTGGGATTTGGCGCTTGCCCCTTCGCGCGCACTGCTGGCGGGAAAAGCCATGCCCACGCCGCATGGGGAAGCACGACGCGTGGTGCAGACCTATCGACGCAAGGTGCGCGCCAACCTGCGCCGCCTTTCGCGCTGAACGTTCAGCGCTGGCGTGCTGCCTTGACCAGAGCCCAGCCCATTGCGCCGCTCAGGGCCAGGGCCAAGGCAAGGCCTATAGCGGCGCCCCACTCTGCGCCACTGCGCCCGGCGTAAAGACCTCCGGCGATCAGGCCGAGAATGGGGAAGATCAACAGGGCAAGGCAACCGATCGCAACCATGGCCTGCCTCGTGCCTTGCCCATCATGAACTTTGCCTGAGCCGCCTTTACCGGGGCGGCGGGCTGCGCGGTCAGGCGACCATCGCGCGCAAGGCTTCAAAGCAAGCGCCATCGATCGCCTTCCCCACTTCGGCTTCCATGACCGCCAGGGCGCGGTCTACCGGCATGGCGGCGCGATAGGGGCGATCGGCGGTGAGCGCGTCATAGAAATCGGCAACGCTGATGATCCGCGCCTCGGTGGCGATCAGGCTCTGGTTCAGACCGAGTGGATAGCCCTTGCCATCCAGCCGTTCGTGATGCGCGCCAGCCACAGCGGCCATGTCGCGCAAGGGGCCGATGCGCGACAGGATGGCGGTGGTGTGGCTGGCATGGCTGCGCATTTCCACCCATTCCCCATCATCAAGCTTGCCCGGCTTTTCCAGCACCCGGCTCGACACGGCCAGTTTGCCAACGTCATGCAGGACGGCAGCCCGGCGCAGCGCGCCCAACTCGGTTTCAGCCACGCCCACCGCACGCCCAAGCGCCGTGGCATAGCGGCCCACCCGGCAGGAATGGCCGCCGGTATAGGGGCTCTTGGCGTCGATCACCGCGCCAAAGGCATCGGCAATATCGTCGAGATAGGCCTCGTCCACCGTGACACGGGCTTCGACTGGCTCCATCGCCTGAACATGCAGTTCCAGCGCGGGATCGTTGCAATCGCTCCAGAATCCGGGACGGGCGCTGACCGCCACGAATGCATCGACCAGTTCGGGATCGAGCCAGGTGCCGCGCCGCGCCCGCACTTCGGCCAGCGCCGCTTCGGGCCCGGCGGCCATCTGGAACACATCGGCGATCTGCGCCAGCAGGGCGAGCCGCGCGGGCAGGGGAATGGCGTGTCCGGCAAGACCCAGCGGCTTGCCGCCACCATCCCAATGTTCGTCCAGCGCGGCAATGGCGCCAGCAACGCTTTCGGGAAAGCGCAGTTGCCGTGCGATCGTGGCACCGCGGGTGCAGCGGGTCTGGATCAGGTCGGTGGCGATTCGGCTGCCATCGCGCAGGATCGTGGCTATCGCGCGCATGCGCGCTGGCAAGGGCTCGCCCGCGCCCGTGCGGCGAAAGACAAAGCCCAGCGTTGGGCCCAGGCCCTGGCCGATCAGCTTGAACTCATGCTTGAACGCGCGATCGTCGGCCAGATAGAGCTGGGCAATGCGCGCGGCATTGCTCGAACAGCCCAGATCCTTGAGCAGCGTGGCATAATAGATGGTGCGCCGATCTGCCGGCGACAGGCCCAGCGCCACGGCGATCTGGCTGGCGATCCAGCATGCGCGGAGCGAATGGCCGGCCGGCTGCCCCTCGGTCAGATCGAGGGCATAGGAGAATGCGCCGAGAATCTCACTCAGCGATGTCGTGGCCACGGCTGGTGTGGCGCACGCGAATTCTTGCGCGAAAGCATGGCGCATCGGACGACCCCTGTTTTTTGTCTCCAAATTGGTGACATGATTCGCGTTAAGGTCGCGTTGCCATGCGCCTGCCCTTTTGGGCCATGCCGCCACAGCAAAAGGGGCGGCCGTTTCCAGCCGCCCCGCAGGTTCCAATGGTATTTGTACCCGGATTTACCAGTTCACGCCGAGACGGGCATAGAGAAAGCCCCCGTTGAACCCGAATGGCGAAAAGAACGGAAATGCCACGCCGCCGTTGGTGGCCAGCAGGCTGACCGGCACCTTGTCGGGATAGAAATCAAGCAGGTTGTTGGCGCCCAGCTGGCCCAGGGTCCAGTCGAGCGTGCCCACCACCTTTCCGCTGGGGTTGGGCGCGGGACAGGCGCGGGGCGTGGCTTTTTCCCTACCCGGCGCCGGCCAATGCCGCTAAAGGCGCGGGCCATGGACACCCGCGATCCCGATCTCCTGCCCGCCGATCTGCTTCCCGAAGGCCTGGAAGACCGCCTGCCGCGCGCGGCGGCCGCCGCCACGCGCGTGATGCGCACGATCCATGGCGTGATGGAAGGCCATGGCTATGACCGTGTGCTGCCGCCGATGATCGAGTTCGAACGCTCGCTTGCCAGCCGCATGGCCGGGATCAGTTCGCGCCGCATGTTCCGTTTCGTCGATCCGCAATCGCTGCGGATGATGGCGCTGCGCAGTGATATCACCCCGCAGATCGGCCGCATCGCTGGCACCCGCCTGGCCGCCGCGCCGCGCCCGCTGCGCCTGTGCTATGCCGGGCAGGTCGTCACCATCAAGGGCGACGGGCTCGATCCCGCGCGCGAAAAGCTGCAGTGCGGCGCTGAAGTGATCGGGGCGGACAATGTCGCCGCCGCCGCCGAAGTGGTCGCCGTGGCGATCGAGGCGCTGCAGGCCGCCGGCGCCACCGGCGTCAGCGTCGATTTCACTTTGCCCGATCTCGTCGATACCTTGGCCGAAAAGGCCCTGCCGCTTGGCCCCGGCCAGATCGATGCGGTGCGGCGCGAACTGGATACCAAGGATGCCGGCGGGCTCGTCGATGCCGGTGGGCAGGCCTATGTGCCGCTGCTCTACGCCACTGGCGATTTCGACACCGCGATCGAAAAGCTGGCGGCGATCGATGCCGGTGGCGCGCTCACCGGGCGTATCGCTGCGCTGCGCGAGATCGCCGCGCGGCTCGATGGGCGTGCCCGCCTGACGCTCGATCCGTCCGAACGCCATGGCTTTGAATACCAGTCATGGTTCGGCTTCGTGCTCTATGCCGATGGCGTGCGCGGCGCGCTGGGGCGGGGCGGCACCTATCGTATCGCCGCGCCCGATGGCGACGCGGGCGAAGTGGCGACCGGCTTTTCGCTCTATCCCGATGCGCTGATCGATCTGATCGCCAGTGCCGAGGCGCCGGCCGAAAAGCTGTTCCTGCCGCTGGGCCACGATCGCGCTGCAGCTGCGCGGCTGCGTGCGATCGGCTGGCGCACCGTCGCCGCGCTCGACGCCGGGGACGAACCCGCGGCCCTGGGCTGCACCCACGTTCTGGGGGCAGATGGCCCGGTCGCGCTTCCGGCGGCGTGACAGGCTCTTGACTCTGGCGGGGCGGTGCCACTAGGGCGCCCCCCGCACACATCCTGCGCGTCATCGCGCCCAACCCACCCGCTGCGCCGAGTCCTGTCGAAGGGCGCTGTTCGGGTCCACCTGGCAGGTGGAGGAGTGTATCTGTGGCAAATGTAACCGTGATCGGCGCCCAGTGGGGTGATGAAGGCAAGGGCAAGATCGTCGACTGGCTGGCCAGCCGCGCCGATGCGGTCGTGCGGTTCCAGGGTGGCCACAACGCCGGCCACACCCTGGTGGTGGGCGAACAGGTCTACAAGCTCTCGCTGCTGCCCTCGGGCATCGTCACCGGCACGCTGTCGATCATCGGCAACGGCGTGGTGCTCGATCCATGGGCGCTCAAGGCCGAGATCGCAAAGCTCACCGCCCAAGGCGTGGAAATCAACGCCGACAACTTTGCCATTGCCGACAATTGCCCGCTGATCCTGCCGCTGCACCGCGATCTTGATGGCCTGCGCGAAACGGCCGCCGGCGCCGGCAAGATCGGCACCACCGGGCGCGGCATTGGCCCGGCCTATGAAGACAAGGTCGGCCGCCGCGCCATCCGCGTGTGCGATCTCGCGCATCTCGACGCGCTCGATGCGCAGCTCGATCGCCTGTGCGCCCACCACGATGCGCTGCGCGCCGGGTTCGGCCAGCCGCCGGTCGATCGCGCCGCCTTGCTGGCAGAGCTGAAGGACATCGCGCCCTACGTGCTGCAGTTCGCGCAGCCGGTGTGGAAGCGCCTCAATGCCGTGCGCAAGGCCGGCGCGCGCATCCTGTTCGAAGGCGCGCAGGGCGTGCTGCTCGATGTCGACCACGGCACCTATCCGTTCGTGACTTCGTCCAACACCGTGTCGGGCACGGCGGCATCGGGTTCGGGCCTGGGCCCGGCATCCACCGGCTTCGTGCTGGGCATCGTCAAGGCCTATACCACCCGCGTCGGCTCTGGCCCGTTCCCCACCGAACTGGCCGATGACGTGGGCCAGCGCCTGGGCGAACGCGGCCACGAATTCGGCACCGTCACCGGGCGCAAGCGCCGCTGCGGCTGGTTCGATGCCGTGCTCACCCGCCAGTCCTGCGCCATTTCGGGCGTCACCGGCATCGCGCTGACCAAGCTCGACGTGCTCGACGGGTTCGACAAGGTGAAGATCTGCATCGGCTATCGCCTCAATGGCAAGGTGCTGGACTACTTCCCCAGCCACGCCGCCGACCAGGCCAATGTCGAGCCGATCTACGAGGAAATGGACGGCTGGCAGGACACTACTGCCGGTGCCCGCTCGTGGGCCGATCTGCCCGCGCAGGCGATCAAGTACATCCAGCGCGTCCAGGAACTGATCGAAACGCCCGTGGCGCTGGTCAGCACCTCGCCCGAGCGGGAAGATACCATTCTCGTGCGCGATCCCTTCGTGGATTGATCGCGCCGGCCAGGGCGATAGGATGGCGCGATGCGCCGCTCCATCGCCCTCTTGGCATTGGCATGTGCGGCGGCGGGCCTCTGGGTCTTGCCGCCGCTCTTGCATGAAACGCCCGCGCGGGCGCAGGCGGTTGCTGCCGACGTGGGCGATAGCGGAGCAGAGGTGGCGCGGGTGCGCGTGGAAAAGGCCGCGCGGCGCGTTATCCTGCTCGATGCGGAAGGGCGCCCTTTGCGCGTCTTCACCGGCATCCAACTGGGCCCGGCGCCAACCGGGCCCAAGCATTTCGAGGGCGATGGCCGCACGCCCGAGGGGCACTACACCATCGACCACGGCAATCCGGCGAGCGCCTATCATCTCTCGCTGCACATCTCCTATCCCGATGCCGCCGACCGCGCCTATGCCGCGGCGGCCGGCCGCGCGCCGGGCGGGCAGATCGTTCTGCATGGCCAGCCCAACGGATTTGGCCCGTTGCGCGCGCCTGGTGATTGGACCGAAGGCTGTATCGCGCTGACAAACTCCGAAATCGAGGAAATCTGGCAGCGCGTTGGCGATGGAACGCCCATAGATATCGTGCCCTGAGTAGCTCTCTCGGGCTCTCTCGCTCCAAAACCGAGGCATCTGGCGTTGACCTGATCCTGCTTTGTTCCGCAAGTGTTCGCATACGCGATTTTACGGAGTGGGGACAATGGGGCAGGCTGCGGCGCGTTTTGACTATGGGCTTTCCGGCGAAAGCGGGGTGACGGGCGACCGGGTGCAAGAGCGTTCTTTCGGCTGGGGCGCCGGGGAAGGGCGCGGGGTTCAGCCGCTTGCCGTGTCGATCTTTGCCGACCGTGGCTATCTGCGCGCCGAAATGGCCGAAGACGCCGCCGCCGCCGGCCTGCGCGTGGCGCAGACCAGCGATCTCGAACGGCTGGTATCCGATGCGGCCGCCCCGGGGTTGGGTGATCTCGTGCTGGTCGATTGCCCGGTGATCGACGGACTGGAACTGGCCGCGCTGTCGCGGCTCGATAGCTGCGCGGCGCAAAGCGGTTCGCAACTGGTGGTATCCACCAGCATCGGCTCGCTCGATGATGTATTTGGCTGCCTTGACCAGTCAGAAGCGCAGATCCTGGTCACCCCCAGCCGGGCCGAGCGGGTGATCGCCATGGGCCGCGTGCTCGCCCGCACGGGCAACCGCGTGCGCGAACTGGGAGAGGAAGACCGCCTCACCCTGCTGCGCCTGACCGAGCAGGTCACCAACATCGCCGCCCGGCTTGAACAGCTCTCGCCCGGCAACGCGGCCGACGTGGAAAGCGCCTCCGCGTTTCGCTTCAACGGAGAGGGTGGGGAAGCCGGCCCGGCCAAGCTCGACGAAGGCACCGACCGCCTGGTGCGCACCGCCCGCCCGCCGCTGCCCGATCCGCGCCTGGTGCGCAAGATCATCCGCCAACGCCAGCTGCGCGCCCGCTTTTTCGAGGGCGACCTGTTCGCCGATCCGGCGTGGGACATGCTGCTCGATCTCACCGCGGCCCGCGTGGAGCACGTGCGCGTCTCGGTTACCTCGCTGTGCATCGCCTCGGGCGTGCCCCCCACCACCGCGCTGCGCTGGATCGGCCAGATGACCGACGCCGGCCTGCTCCAGCGCGTAGACGACGAAACCGACCGCCGCCGCGCCTTCATCACCCTTACCGATAAGGCCGCCGATGCCATGGCCCGCTACTTCGCCGAACTCGGCTCATCGGCCAACGCGCTGGTCTGATCCCGCCCGCGTTCGTCGCGCGGTGTTGCGATGGCGGCTGGGGCATGCCTCCCGGGCGCCAGCCGCACACCAGTGTTCAGTGACAAAGGCACGTTTCGGCGCTTTGCCGAGAACCTGACGAGTACGTGACAGTTTGCCCCACTTTATGCGTAAAACAGTGTTGTTCACGCCGCCTAGTCGCGTCGGCGCACATGGCAGCTGCAACCGCGCTGCCTCCCGCATGATATTGCGAAATGTGATCAATGAATACTGGATGATGGCATGAACGATCGATGCTTTTCTACCGTTGTGACGTAACGTTTCGAACAGCAGCAGCTCTCGCTAAACATCTGATATCCTGAAATTCCCCCGCTGGCCGCTGAGCGCGACCGGCTCGGCTTGCTAAATCGCCTGACAGCGCACTCGCCGCTTGCTCCGATCCCGCATCGCCTCCACAAGCCTTCTATCAGCTATGCGGAGAGAGAAATTGCTGTTCCACACAATGGTAGGCTCCAACGACATTGAGCGCTCGCGGCGGTTCTATGACGCGGTTTTGGGTGTTCTCGGCGTGCCAGAGCCGATGATCAACATCGCGGGAAGCGGACATACGCGCCTTTTCTACCCGAACCAGGGCGGAACCAACTTCATCGTCACCCAGCCGATCAACGATGAGCCCGCCACCGTCGCGAACGGGGCCACCGTCGCATTCTCGTGCAATTCGCCCGAGCAAGTTCAACAATTTCATGACGTCGCGGTGGCCAACGGCGGAACGTCAATCGAAGACGCCCCTGGTCCGCGAGCGTCCGCGATGGGGACTATCCACCTGACGTATGTGCGCGATCCAGACGGCAACAAGCTTTGTGGGATTCACATCCCCGGATAACGTTTTCGCATCCGTATCTGCGCCGGCCCAGCGAGCGATTAGGCGCTCCGCAGGGCCGGGCAGCCCTGTCCCGGCCCGCGCGCGACACGCCGCCATCGGCTTTTCGGCAAGGTGGCATGGCCGGCTCAGACGCATCCAGACGTTCGATTTGGCAATCGTGAACGACTGGTGCTGATCGCAAACTGCCTCCCCGACTACCCGCCGCAGATGATGGCTATTTCGCGCAGACGCGCCAAACCTGACGGCGGCAAGCTAGGGTGTATGGGGATTCAGGCCAGCGTGGCGCGAGAATGGCTGATTTTCAGGACCCGGAGCGCAGCGTACTTTTGGTACGTGAACCGAAAGCGCGAAAAGCGGCCGTTCGCAGCCCGCCATGGGCTGAATCCCCACACACCCTAGGGCATGGGTAAAACGGTAGCAGACGCCCCAACCGCCGGCGTCGCGCATTCATGCGCTGGCAACGCGGCCCAGTGTGCAAATCAAGTCCGGGATGAGCGCAAGGCGCGCGGAAATGGAGCTTGGCCTTGGTCCGCCGGCGCCGCCTTGGTGTGGCGGCGGCGTTCGGCGCGGCGTAGCCAGGCCTGGACGGGTGCATCGAACCAGCGGTTGGCGGCCCAGGCGACGGCTATGACGGCCACTGCTTGCACCAGGGCGAGGGCTGCCGCGGGCAGCGGCGCGTGCCGGCCCAGTTCCACGCCGAGGCGCAGCACCGGGCCTTGCAGGATATAGATCGGATAGCTGAGCAGACCGAGCCAGTGCGCCGCGCGCGCCATGCGGCCGTCGAGCGGCACGGCGGCAGCCAGCCAGACCAGCAGGGGAAAGCCGATCAGCGCCAATGCGCCGTCATAGATCGCCGGATCGAGGCCGATCATGCGTTCCGGGACGATGAGCAGCGCGGCGGCAAGGCCGGTGCACAGGGCAATAGCGAGCACGGGACGGCGGCGCGTGGGGCTGCGCCGCCAGCGGAAGATGAGGATGCCGGCGAAGAATGGATAGACCACCCGCGCCGCGCCAAACGCGAAATCGGCTTTGTCCGTGCCGCCCATCAGGCGGCCGAAATGGGCGATGTCTGCCACAACCAGCACGGCGCCCAGGCCGACCAGCCCCAGCAGCACCCGCTGCGACAGGAAGCGCGCGATCAGGGCATAGGCCAGGTTCACATAAGCTTCGAATGCGAGGGACCATGCCGCCATGTTGAGCGGAAAGGCGGTAGGCCATTGCGGAAACAGCGGGCAGGGCAGCAGGGCGAGGGCAAAGCCCAGCGCGAGAAAGGCATCGCGCAAGGACACGCTGTGGCGCAGGAACACCGCGCCCAGAAACACGCCGAAGCCCATTACCGTGCCCAGCGCCAGCAGGGGATAGAGCCGCCGCGCCCGCGCCCTGGCAAAGCCGGCCCGCGACAAGCGCCCGTCGCGCACCTGCGCGTCGTAGGCAAAGGCGATGACGAAGCCCGACAGCGTGTAGAAGAAGTCGACCGCCAGCCCGGCATGGGGCAGGGCCGAAAGGCTGTGCTGCTGCACCAGGTGATAGGCCAGCACGACCAGCGCCGCCACGCCGCGCAGGGCATCGAGCAGGCCAAACCGCTGTGTAACGTGCTGGCTTTCGCCGAGATCCCTCGCGCCAGCGCGCGCGCCATCTGTCATCTGCCAGCGCCCCCTTGCGTCCGCCCCGGGGCAGCCAGGTTGCGGCGCGCCGGGTGTGGCATGGGATCGTGGTTTTGCATCGGCATCGCAACGCGTGGTGGATCGGAAACCGAGCCATTGCCGTGGCGCCGCGCACCAAGGGGGTTGATGTTGACGCAGGGTCAACCGCTAGATCGCGGTCATGGATGATTCGTTTGCCATCGATGACGTGGTCCGCCGTACCGGGTTGACTGCCCGGGCCTTGCGCTTTTACGAGGCGCGCGGGCTCTTGGCGCCGCTGCGCACCCAATCCGGCCGGCGCTGGTATGGGCCGGCCGATCTTGAGCGCATCCACCGCATCGTGGCGTTGAAGAAAGCCGGGTTGAGCCTCGCTGAGATCAAGCGCCTGTTCGATCGCAAGCCGATCGATCTGGCAGCGTTGCTGTCGGCACAGCGTGAGCGACTGGTGCAGCAGGCCGCCGAGATTTCAGAGGCTTTGACGCTGATCGATTCCGCATTGTCCCGCGTCGGCCGAGGCGAGCCGCTCGATGCCGCGACGCTCTGCTCGCTGATCCGCAAGGGAGATACGATGATGACAGATGGACAACAGGCGTGGAAAGCGGTGCTCGATCGCTACTATACGGCAGAAGAGCAGTCCCACTGGCAGGCGGCGATGGGCGGAGCGGCCCCGTTCGATCAGGATGCCTATCAGGCGCAGTGGCAGGGGCTGGGGCGCCGGATCGCGGCCAAGTTGCCGCTCGATCCTGCCAGCGATGCCGCATTGGTGCTGGTGCGGGAATGGCTGGCGTTGCTCGAACCGTTCACGCGCCAGGCCAGCCCGATGATGTGGGAAGGGGCGAGCCGCCTCTATGCCGACATGGACAACTGGCAGGGCGAGGCCGATCCCGGCTTCAGCAAGCAGGTTTGGGATTTCATCGCCGCCGCGGCCGCGGCCGCACGCAAGGCGGGCAAGGATATCGGCCCCTTGCCTGCGTTCATGGCGCCGCCGGCCTGATCAGCCGCCCCATGCGCAAGAGCCTCGCCCCGTGCACGGCGCACGGGACGAGGCTCTCGTTGGCCTGAGGCCTATGCCCTGTTCGGGGCCTTATTCGGCGGCGATGCCGGCCGCGCCGAACATGTCGACGTCTTCTTCGGTCGGTTCTTCAACCGTGTTGGCTGCCTTGGCGTTGCGGCGGTTGTCGAAGTTCGACCACACGTCGTTCCAGTTGCCGCGCGTGGCCGCCTTGGAATATTCGGTGGCACGCGTTTCGAAGAAGTTGGCGTGTTCCACCCCGTTGAGCAGCGGGGTCAGCCAGGGCAGCGGGTGTTCCTCGATCATGTAGATCGGATCAAAGCCCAGCTGGCCCAGGCGCCAATCGGCGATGTAGCGGATGTAGCGCTTGATTTCCTTGGGGCTCATCCCCGGAACCGGGCCCTGCTCGAACGCCAGGTCGATGAAGGCGTCTTCGAGGCGCACGGTCTTCTGGCAGCAATCGAGGATGTCTTCCTTCACCGCCTTGGTCAGGCACTGGCGCTCGTTGCAGAATTCCTTGAACAGGCGGGTGATGCCTTCGCAGTGCAGCGATTCATCGCGCACCGACCACGAGACGATCTGCCCCATGCCCTTCATCTTGTTGAAGCGCGGGAAGTTCATCAGCATCGCGAACGAGGCGAACAACTGCAGGCCTTCGGTGAAGCCGCCGAACATCGCCAGGGTGCGGGCAATGTCTTCGTCGCTGTCCACGCCGAAGTTCTGCATGTAATCATGCTTGTCTTTCATTTCGGCATATTCGAGGAACATGCCGTATTCGCTTTCCGGCATGCCGATCGTGTCGAGCAGGTGCGAATAGGCCGCGATGTGGATCGTTTCCATGTTGGAGAACGAAGCCAGCATCATCTTCACTTCGGTGGGCTTGAACACCCGGCCATACTTTTCGTGGTAGCAATCCTGCACTTCCACGTCGGCCTGGGTGAAGAAGCGGAAGATCTGCGTCAGCAGATTGCGCTCGTGGTCCGACAGCTTCTGCGCCCAGTCGCGGCAATCCTCGCCCAGCGGCACTTCTTCCGGCATCCAGTGAATCTGTTGCTGGCGCTTCCAGTATTCATAGGCCCAGGGATATTCGAAGGGCTTGTAGGTCTTGCGGGCTTCTAGAAGGGACATGGGTGGCAATCCTGTTGGAATTCGAATGAATATGGGCTGTTTCAGGCGGCAAGGAAAGCCGGCCTGGAGGGCATGGGCAAGGGGCCAGGGCGGTTTCGCCATCGGCCCGAACGAAGCGGCGGGGCGCCGGCGCGGCGGCACTGCGCGGCACGACGGGCGCATTCCGGCTTGCGCCAACCTGCGGTGTCTGCCCATTCGGGCGCGGCATACGATCGCAAGGTATAATGCCGGGAACGGCCGGCCCAGCGCGGCATTGTGGGCACAGGGGCAGACGGGCGAACAAGGCCCGCATCCCTCATACCACCACACAATGCAGGAGGCTGGGCATGACCGGCAACGACAGCAATCCCATCGCAAGCCAGATTCGCGAGCACATGGCCGTCATCGGCGCAGACGGTGCCCCGGTTGGCACGGTCGATCATGTCGATGGACATCGCATCAAGCTGACCAAGGCCAAGAGCGGCGCCCACGAAGGGCACCACCATTACCTGTCGCTCGGCCTGGTGGCCGGCGTCGAGGGCGACACGGTGCGTCTTTCGGCCAACGCCGACGTCGCCCTGACCTTTGAGGAAGAGGAAAAGTAGGTTTCCGCTTCCCATATTGGGTAAAGTTTCACGAAAAGCCGCGTCCCCTTCGCGGCTAGGTCGTCCCTGGCGACCGGAAGGCGCCTCGCTCCACGTCGTAAGTGGCGAGGCGCTTTTTCCTTGGTCGCCTAGTTCCAGAACCAGCCCGGCTTGAGGCTGCGATTCTTGCGGTTGCGCCACATCTGAATGTACATCCACAGCCCCGAAAAGCTGAAGAAGATCATCGCAAAGCCCGAGAGCGTGCTGATCAGCACCCCGACCGGACCAAAGCTTTCGCCCGAATGCAGATGGTGCAGCAGCCCGACGATCGACTTGCCGCCCTTGGGCTTGGGCCGGCACATATAGTCCGGCGGGCAGACGAACGCCGGCTTGGCCGGGGTTGCATCCGCCATGGTCTTGGCCGGCCGGTCGCCGTCCCCGCCGCTGAGCAGCGGAACAACCTGGCTGAGCGTGCCCGTCACGGCGATCCACAACAGGAAGACTCCGAAAAACACCGAAATCCAGCGGTGCCACTTGCGCATTGAACGATCCCCTATGGTCCTGTGGCCCGCTGCCGATACCGGCATTGGCATCGCCGGGCCGCGCCACCTTGTGACGGTGTGTTGCCGGCCGGGGCAAGCAGCGAAATGTCGCCATCTGTAACATCGGCAGGGTCTTGGCGTGGTCCGGCATGGGTGACGCTCACTGGGTAACGATCACGGGCAGGATAGCGAATGGCGCGATTCCGGCGGGTGGGACCGCTGGGTGGGGCCGGAAGGGGCGATCGTGCCATGCTGGCCGATCGCCCCCTCGTTTCCCAAATGGCCTCGGTGAAGCGCCTCGAGCGATAAATACCTATCGCCAGGCGGTCAGCGGTTGGCCCTTATTGGCAAGCCCTTATTGGCAGGCCAGGCATTCCTCGTAATCGGTCTGCTTGACGTCAAGCTCGATCCGGCGCGCTTCGACGGTGTTGTCCGCTTCCACGCCACCGGCAAAACCGGCGCGCTGCACCGACTTGGAGCGCAGGTAATAGAGCGACTTGATGCCCTTTTCCCAAGCCTGGAAGTGGAGCATCAGCAAGTCCCACTTGTCGACATCGGCCGGGATATAGAGGTTCAGCGACTGCGCCTGGTCGATATAGGGCGTGCGGTCGGCCGAGAATTCGAGCAGCCAGCGCTGGTCGATCTCGAAGCTGGTCTTGTACACCGCCTTCTCGTCGGCCGAGAGGAATTCCAGGTGCTGGACCGAGCCGCCGCGCTCCAGGATCGAGTTCCACACATTGGTGGAATCCTTGGACTTTTCGCGCAGCAGCTTTTCCAGGTAGGGGTTCTTGACCACGAACGAGCCCGACAGCGTCTTGTGCGTGTAGATGTTCGCCGGGATCGGCTCGATGCAGGCCGAGGTGCCGCCGCAGATGATCGAGATCGACGCGGTCGGCGCGATGGCCATCTTGCACGAGAAGCGCTGCATCACGCCCATGTCGGCCGCGTCGGGGCAGGGCCCACGTTCCTGGGCAAGCAGCAGCGAGGCTTCGTCGGCCTTGGCGGCGATATGACGGAACATCTTGAGATTCCACGCCTTCGCCATGGCGGATTCGAAGGCAATGCCCTTCTTCTGCAGGAACGAGTGGAAGCCCATCACGCCCATGCCGACCGAACGCTCGCGCGCGGCGGAATATTTGGCGCGGGCCATCTCGTCGGGCGCGCGATCGATGAAGTCCTGCAGCACGTTGTCGAGGAAGCGCAGCACGTCTTCCACGAAGTGCTTGTCACCCTGCCACTCGTCCCAGGTTTCCAGGTTGAGCGAGGAGAGGCAGCACACCGCGGTGCGATCGTTGCCAAGGTGATCGATGCCGGTGGGCAGCGTGATTTCCGAGCAGAGGTTGGAGGTGGAAACCTTGAGGCCCAGATCGCGGTGATGCTTGGGCATCATGCGGTTCACGGTGTCGGAGAACACGATATAGGGTTCGCCGGTGGCCAGGCGCACTTCGACCAGCTTCTGGAACAGCGAGCGGGCATCGACCTTGCCGCGCACCGACTTGTCCTTGGGGCTGCGCAGCGCGAATTCGGCGCCATCGCGCACGGCTTCCATGAACTCGTCAGTCAGCAGCACGCCGTGGTGCAGGTTCAGGGCCTTGCGGTTGAAATCGCCCGAAGACTTGCGGATTTCAAGGAACTCTTCGATCTCGGGGTGCGAGATGTCGAGGTAGCACGCGGCCGAGCCACGGCGCAGCGAGCCCTGGCTGATCGCCAGCGTCAGGCTGTCCATCACGCGGACGAAGGGGATGATCCCGCTGGTCTTGCCGTTGAGGCCGACATTTTCGCCGATCCCGCGGACATTGCCCCAATAGGTGCCGATGCCGCCCCCGCGCGAGGCGAGCCAGACGTTCTCGTTCCAGGTCTTGACGATGCCTTCCAGGCTGTCTTCCACCGAGTTGAGATAGCACGAGATCGGCAGGCCGCGGCCGGTGCCGCCGTTCGACAGCACGGGCGTGGCCGGCATGAACCACAGCTTGGAGATGTAGTCATAGAGCCGCTGGGCGTGGTCCTGGTCGTCGGCATAGGCATCGGCCACGCGCGCGAACAGATCCTGGTAGGTTTCACCGGGCAGCAGATAGCGATCGTCGAGCGTGTCCTTGCCAAAGATCGTCAGCTTGGCGTCGCGCGCGGCATCGGTGACGATGGTAAAGCGGCGCGGGTTGACCGACTTGGAATCGATTGGCTGGGCCTTTGCGGCATCGCTCGTCGCGCTGGCCATGATCGCGGCCGCGGCCGAAACCAGATCCGCGCTACCCTTGTCGTCTGCCTGCATGTCCACTGCCTTTGCTTCCGCCGGTTGCGCAGCCTTGCGCGTGGCCTTGGTTGCGGTTGCCGGGGTCTCCGGCGTGGCGCTGCTTTCGCGGGGAGCGTCGCGTTCGAGGGTGGCCAGGCCACCTTCCAGTCCCAGTTCGTCCTGCGCCATCACAGCCGTTCCATCGTTCATTTCCCCGGTCCTGAAATTCACGTTCCATTCCCCGTTTGCACGAGGCCCGCCGCGAGTGACGGACCGGATATTGCTGACACTGCCAATGGCCGCGCGATCCAGCATGTGCTGGCCCTTGCAGCCTGGCTTCGGTGGCAGAACGAGAGACGACTCAACGCGCCCGCGATCATGCCATAAATTAAAACAGAAAGGGAACAAAATCCCTGTCTGCCATGCCGCGACGCCGAAAACCCAAGCAACGTCAAAGGCTCCGCCACGGTGGACGAGCCACATGCACCCTATATGGGGTGCATCCTGACATATAACTAGGTTTGGTTGCCCTCCGTGGCCACGACCACAACCCATAGTGCTTGAACCGGGTCTGGCAGGCAAGTGGCACATGCCCTCAAGGGCTACGCGATTCGTCGCAAGTACGATTCGCTTCGTCGCTGCCCCACTCATGCTGCAGTGCAGCGACGCGCGGGCTTTCCAAGGCTTCAAGGGAAAAATGACGGGTCCGAAATATTTTTCGTACCCGCTGGCTTTGCTGTGGAAAATACGATGTCCAGAGGCACTGGCACGATATCCCCAGCCGCACTACCCATAGGGGGTGTACCAAGTGGAGGACCCCAGGGCTGGGCGGCACGCCGCTGCCGGGCGCGGCGCCTTCGCACAGGAGGAACGAGTAATGCGCGATATCCTTTCGATGCTGCTGTCGGGGCTGCTGGTCGGCATCGCCGCCCGCTTTCTCTATCCCGGCGCAGTGGAGATTGGCCTTGCCCGCACGATCGCGCTGGGCATCGGCGGCGCGCTGGTGGCCGGCCTGGCATCGAGCCTGGCGGGACGCGGTAGCGTGAGCGAAGGGTTCAACCGCGCCGGTTGCCTCGCCTCGGTGCTGGGCGCGATGCTGTTGATCTATCTGGGCCGCCACTTCTGGTAGTAGGGGCGTGATGATGGCGGGGCCGGGCAGGGGCCCGGCCGCCGGTCAGCCGGGCACCAGGATCGTCTCGCGCGCGGCGGGCTGCGCCTGGGGGAAATCCTGGTTGTAATGCAGTCCGCGGCTCTCCCGCCGCGCCCGCGCGCTCTGCACGATCAGGTCTGCGGCCTGAAGCAGGTTGCGCAACTCGATCAGATCGGCCGTGACGCGCACATTGCCATAGTATTCGTTGATCTCGCTCTGCAGCAGGGCAATGCGATGGGCGGCGCGCTCCAGGCGCTTGTTGGTGCGCACGATGCCGACATAGTTCCACATGAACCGGCGCAGCTCGGTCCAGTTCTGCTTGATCACCACGTCTTCGTCGGAATCGGCCACGCGGCTTTCGTCCCAGCCGCGCACTTCGGGCGGGGGGGAAAACTCGTCCCAGCAATCGAGAATGTTGCGCGCGGCAGCATCGCCGAACACGAAGCATTCGAGCAGGCTGTTCGATGCCAGGCGGTTGGCGCCGTGCAGCCCGCTTTCCGAGCATTCGCCCACGGCATAGAGCCCGGTGAGATCGGTGCGCCCGGACAGGTCCACCAGCACGCCGCCGCAGGTATAGTGCTGCGCCGGCACCACCGGGATCGGCTCGCGCGTCATGTCGATGCCCAGACCCAGCAGCCGCTCATAGATATTGGGGAAGTGGCCGCGGACGAATTCGGGGTCCTTGTGGCTGATGTCGAGATGGACATAGTCCAGCCCCAGCCGCTTGATCTCGTGGTCGATGGCGCGGGCCACCACGTCACGCGGGGCCAGTTCCTCGCGCGGGTCGAAGCGCGGCATGAAGCGCTCGCCACCGCCGGGGAAGCCGGGCGGGATCTTGAGGTGCCCACCTTCGCCGCGCACCGCCTCGGTGATCAGGAAGTTCTTGACCTCCAGATTATAAAGGCAGGTGGGGTGGAACTGCATGAATTCCATGTTGGACACGCGGCAGCCCGCGCGCCAGGCCATGGCGATGCCATCGCCGGTTGCCCCGCGCGGGGCCGTGCTGAACAGATAGGTGCGGCCCGCGCCGCCGGTGGCCAGGATCGTGGCGCGCGCGGTGAGGCATTCGACCTTGCCGCTGGCAGTGTTGAGGGCATAGCAGCCCCACACGCGGCGATCGCCCTTGGGGTGGGCGCGGTGCCGGTCGGTCACCAGGTCGATCGCCACCATGTCGGGCTTGAGCGTGATATTGGGATGGGCCATCGCCGCGCGGATCAGCGCCTGCTGCACGGCCGCGCCGGTGGCATCATCGACATGGACGATGCGGCGGTGCGAATGGCCGCCTTCGCGGGTCAGGTGCAGGCTGCCCGCCTCTTCGTTGAACGGCACGCCGATTTCGCCCAAGCGGGCAATCGCCTCGGGCGCATGCTCCACCACGTATTCCACGGTTTCCCGCCGGTTGAGGCCACATCCCGCGATCATCGTGTCGCGCACGTGATCCTCGAAAGTGTCACCTTCGTCCAATACGGCGGCAATGCCACCCTGGGCCCACGCGGTTGAACCCCCGTCGAGTCGGCCCTTGGCCAGCACCATCACGCGGCAGCGTTCGGCCAGAACCAGCGCGGCGGTAAGCCCGGCTGCGCCCGAGCCGATGATGAGAACGTCGTGCCCGCTCATGGCTGGGCCGTGCGAGGAAAAGGGGTCAGGGTGTTCACGCGCGCCTCTTTGCCCGCGCGGGCCCGGTTTGAAAAGTGATTTGCCGCTGGGTGGGCCGTGCCGATAGCGGGCCTGGACGGGAGATATATAACTTAAGATATAGAAATCTTATAATTTCGCTTCATTTTCATCAGATGGAATGTTAAGAATGCGGCATCTGAAAAGTGCCTTCGGAGTCAGGCGGAAAATGATGTTCGGTCGTGTCCTGTGCCTGTTCAACCGCCATCGCCCGCAGCGGGATAAAGTCGCATGGGATGGCTTCAACTACAATTCCGAATGTGTCGATTGCGGTAAGCGGATCTATCGTCGGCAAGGCGGCGGCTGGCGCGCCATGCGGGCGCCAGCGCTGGACGAAAAGGGCGCCGAGGCCCAGTAACGACAGGGTTTTCCCGATGCAAAAAGGGCGCGCGGCCACAGTGGCTGCACCCCCTTTTTGCTGGGCGCTTATGGCGCTGCGGCGGCGTCTCAGGCGCCGGCGGTCAGGCTCACGAACACGTCTTCCAGATCGGCCTCGCGGGTCGATACGTCCAGGATCTGCACGCCCATGGCCTGGACCAGGGCCATGACTTCGCCCGCGTTGCTGCGGTCCTTGTCATAGGTGATTTCCACCTGTCTTTCGTTAAGGGTCGCCTTGATGAAGGCGGGATGCTGCGGCGCCTGTGCCAGCGGCTTGTCCAGCGTCAGCACCACGACCTTTTCCCGTGCCATGCCAACCAGTTCGCGCGTCGGCTTGTTGGTGATCAACCGGCCGTGGTTGATGATCGCGATGCGGTCGCACAGCTGCTCGGCTTCTTCCAGGTAGTGCGTGGTCAAGACCACGGTCACGCCGCCGGCATTGAGTTCACCCACCAGTTCCCACAGCTGGCGGCGCAGTTCCACGTCCACCCCGGCGGTCGGTTCGTCCAGCACCAGCACGGGCGGGGTGTGGACCATGGCCTTGGCAATCAACAGGCGGCGCTTCATCCCGCCCGACAGCGAGCGGGAATAGGCCTTGGCCTTGTCGGCCAGGTGCACCGCGCGCAGCAGTTCCATCGAGCGGCGCAAGTGCTTGGGCACGCCATAGAGGCCGGCCTGGATATCGAGCACTTCGATCGGCGTGAAGAACGGGTCGAACACGATTTCCTGCGGCACAATGCCGATCGCCGCCTTGGCATTGCGCCGGTCGGCATCGATATCGTGGCCCCATATTTCCACCGTGCCCGAGGTTTTCAGGACCAGGCCCGCCAGCGTGTTGATCAGCGTGGACTTGCCCGCGCCATTGGGGCCGAGCAGGCCGAAGATTTCCCCGCGCGGCACATCGAAGCTGACGCCTTCGAGCGCTAGCTTGGCCGGCGCCTTGCCCGTGGCGGCATAGCGCTTGACCAGGTCGCGGATGCGGATGGCGGGTTCGGCGGCGGTTTCGGGGATGGAGGCGGGGGCGTTCATGCCGCGCTTCCTGCCCCCAGTCGCGCGCAAGGTAAAGGCTTCAATGGGGCAAAACGGCAATTGTGCGGCGCGGTGGCATTTGCTAGGCGGCGGGGCATGATCCAGCCTCCCGAAACGATCTTCACCGATGCCACCCGCGTCAGCTGCGACGGGTCGAGCGGCATCCGCACGACCGGCGCCTTCAAGCCTTCCGCTCTTGGCCACCCGCGCGTGTGGCTCGAGATCGACGAGAAGGGCTATGTCGAATGCGGCTATTGCGACAAGCGCTTCGTGCTCAAGGGCGGCCCGGCCGACACGCCTATCGATACAGGCGCCACGCAGGCCGCCTGAACCGGCGCTAACCGGTTGCGCCGCACCAATTGTGGCGCACCGGCAGGTCGCCGCTGGCCAGCGGCCCTGCGCGTGCCTATATCGGCGGGATGACGCTTTCTGCCGACACCCGCTCGCTGCTCTATCGCCCCGGCCTGCTCACCCCCGATGACGCGCAACGCCTGGTGCGCGGCGCGCTGGGCGCGTGCGATGATGGCGAGCTGTTCCTGCAATTCGTGGCCAGCGAAAGCTTTGGCTTTGACGACGGGCGGCTGAAGACGGCCGACTATTCGCGCGATGCCGGCTTTGGCCTGCGCGGCGTGTCGGGCGAGATGACCGGCTTTGCCCATGCCAACGAGGTGTCGGCCGCCGCGATCGCTCGGGCGGGCGAAACGCTCAAGCTGCTCGATCCGGCCAAGGGCCAGCCGGCGCCGCCACCGCGCCACAGCAACCGCCATCTCTACACTGATGCCTCGCCCCTTGATGGCGTGCCGTTCGAGGCCAAGGTGCGCCTGCTCGAACAGATCGATGCCGCCGCCCGTGCCCGCGATCCGCGCGTGGTGCAGGTCTCTGCCTCGCTCTCCGGCTCGTGGTCGGTGGTCGAGGTGGTGCGCGCTGACGGCTTTGTCGCGCATGACGTGCGACCGCTGGTGCGGCTCAACGTGTCGGTCGTGGTCGAAGAGCAGGGCCGCCGCGAAACCGGCTCGTTCGGGATCGGTGGGCGCCGGCTCTATGACGATCTGTTCCTGCCCGAAACCTGGAACCGCGGCATCGACCAGGCGCTGCACCAGGCGCTGACCAATCTTTCTGCGGTGGCCGCACCGGCGGGCGAGATGACCGTGCTGGTCGGCCCGGGCTGGCCCGGCGTGCTGCTGCACGAGGCGGTCGGCCATGGCCTGGAAGGCGATTTCAACCGCAAGGGCACCAGCGCCTTTTCCGGGCGAATCGGCCAGCGCGTGGCGGCGCCCGGCGTGACGGTGGTGGACGATGGCACGCTGCTGGGCCTGGGCGGGCAGGGGCGACGCGGCTCGCTCTCGATCGACGATGAAGGCACGCCGACCCAGGAAAACGTGTTGATCGAGGATGGCATCCTCAAAGGCTATATCCAGGATCGGCTCAATGCGCGGCTGATGGGCGTGGCGCCCACCGGCAATGGCCGGCGCGAAAGCTATGCCCATGCGCCGATGCCGCGCATGACCAATACTTTCATGCGTGGCGGCAACGATGATCCGGCCGAACTGCTGTCGCGCGTCAAGGACGGCATCTTTGCCAAGTCGTTCGGTGGCGGCCAGGTGGATATCACCAGCGGCAAGTTCGTGTTTACCTGCACCGAGGCCTATCGCGTGAAGAACGGCAAGCTGGGCGATCCGATCAAGGGCGCCACGCTGATCGGCGATGGCCCGACCGTGCTGACGCGGGTGACCGGGATCGGCAACGATTTCGCGCTGGATGAAGGCGTCGGGGTGTGCGGCAAGGGCGGGCAGAGCGTACCGGCCGGCGTCGGTCAGCCCACTGTACTGGTCGATGGGCTCACCGTGGGGGGCACGGCCTGACCTTCCGCATTTTTCAGGTGGAGTTCAGCGCCGGCATGGTATTCTGCCGGGCATAAGATCGAGACACGCAAGACCAAGAGGCGAATCATGATGAAGCAGGCAAAAATGCTGGCTCTTTCGCTCGCCGTGGGCAGCATGGCGCTGGCCGGAACCATGGCCGAAGCCAAGCCGCGGCTGACCCCGCAACAGGAACTGGACAAGCGCCTGGAAGGGCGCGTGCCGGGCAAGCCGGTGGATTGCATCTACATGCCCACCGTTGCCGGATCGCAGGTCTTTGACAAGACCGCGATCGTCTATGATTCGGGCCGCACGCTCTATGTCCAGAAGCCGCGCACCGGCGCCGAATCGCTGCGCAGCGATGATATCCTGGTCACCCGGCTGACCGGTTCGGAACTCTGCGCGATCGACACCGTGCAACTGCGCGATCGCACCAGCGGTTTCTGGCGCGGGTTTGTCGGGCTCGACAAGTTCATTCCCTATACCAAGCCCGACAAAGTGGCGCAGGCGAACTGACGGATAGGCCAATCGATGGTGACGACGCCGCGTTTCTGGGCGCAGGATCTGCTGCATTTCTGGTTCCGTGCGTTGTCACCCCAGGCCCGTTTTGCCAACGATCCCGCAATCGACGCGGCGATCGCCGATCGTTTCGCGCCCCTGCTGGGCCCGATCGCGGCGCAGCCGCTCACCGAATTGGCCAAGGACCGTGACACGCTGCGCGCGGCGGTGCTGCTGTTCGACCAGGTGCCGCGCAATGCCTTTCGCGATAGCGCCCAGGCCTTTGCCTATGACGATCTGGCCCTGGCGCTCACCCGCGTTGCCCTGCACCGGGGCTGGGACCGCGGGCTGGACCGCGATGCGCGGCAATTCCTGCTGATGCCCCTGATGCACAGCGAAGACCGCGTGGTGCAGCGCGAGAGCGTCGCCCGCTTCACCGCGCTGGGCAGCAGCTATATCCGCAGTTTTGCCGTGGCGCATGCGCGCATGGTCTGGCGCTTTGGCCGCTTTCCCCACCGCAACGCCGTGCTCGGCCGGGTGAGTTCGGCGGCGGAAAAGCGCGCCGTGGCTGCCGGCAACCATTGGTAGCAATTGCCGCGCCAGGCCATTATGCAGCCTGGCATGACGACGCTGCGCCTTGCCACCCCCGCTGATGCCCTGCCGCTGGCCGACCTTGCCCGCCGCGCGATCTCGGCCAAGTTCGAGCATCTCTACAAGCCGGAAGACTTTGCCGCGTTCATGGAAGAGGCGCATAGCGACGCGGTAACGGCGCGGCAGATCGCCGATCCGGGCATGCGCATCGCCGTGATTGAGGATGATGGCCGGCTGGTCGCGTTCTGCAAGCTGGTGCTCGATAGCACGCTGCCGCGCGATTATACGCACCCGCAAAAGCCGCTGGAATTGAAGCAGCTTTATACCGATCCCGCGCACATCGGCGGCGGGCTGGGCCGGCAGCTGATGGATTGGGCGATGGGCACCGCGCGCGATCGTGGCGCCGACGAGATTCAGCTCACGGTCTATAGCGACAACCCCGATGCGCAGCGCTTTTACCATCGCTTTGGCTTTGAAAAGATTGCCGATATCGAATTCTGGGTGGGCAACCACTGCGACCCGGAATTTCTTTACGCCTGCAAGCTCTGATCACCCTTCATGCCGGGTGGCCATGGCGCGGGGCAGGCGGTATAAGCCTGGATCATGAGCGAGATCCGTCCCTGGCGCACCATCGTGCGCCGCCAGAGCCGCCAGATCATGGTGGGCAGCGTGCCGGTCGGGGGCGATGCCCCTATCACCGTCCAGACCATGACCAACACGCCCACGGAAGATGCCGTGGCCACGATCGACCAGATCCGCCGCTGCGAGGATGCCGGCGCCGATCTTATCCGCGTGTCCTGCCCCGACGTGGCGAGCACGGCGGCGCTCGGCAAGATCGTCAAGGCCTCGCGCATTCCGATCATCGCCGACATCCATTTCCACTACAAGCGCGCGCTGGAAGCGGCTGACGCGGGCGCGGCCTGCCTGCGCATCAACCCCGGCAACATCGGCTCGGCCGATCGCGTGGCTGAAGTGGTGCGCGCGGCCAAGGCCAATGGCTGTGCCATCCGCATCGGCGTCAATGGCGGCAGCCTGGAACGGCACCTGCTTGAAAAGTATGGCGAGCCGTGCCCGGAAGCACTGGTCGAATCCGCGCTGGATCATATCAAGCTGCTGCAAGACCACGACTTTCACGAATACAAGGTGGCGGTGAAGGCCTCTGACGTGTTCCTGGCGGTATCGGCCTACATGGGCCTGGCCGAAGCAGTCGATTGCCCGCTGCACCTGGGGATTACCGAGGCTGGTGGCTTGATCGGCGGCACGGTCAAGTCGGCGATCGGCATCGGCAACCTGCTGTGGGCCGGCATCGGCGATACCTTGCGCGTCTCGCTTTCGGCCGAGCCGGAAGAGGAAGTGCGCGTCGGCTTTGAAATCCTCAAGAGCCTGGGCTTGCGCACCCGCGGCGTGCGCGTGGTGTCGTGCCCCAGCTGTGCGCGCCAAGGCTTTGACGTGATCCGCACGGTCGAGGCGCTGGAAGCCCGGCTGCAGCATATCAAGACGCCGATCTCGCTCTCGGTGCTGGGCTGCGTGGTCAATGGTCCGGGCGAAGCGCGCGAAACCGATATCGGCCTGACCGGCGGCGGCAATGGCAAGCACATGGTCTATCTCTCGGGCGTGACCGATCACACCGTGCAGTCCGAAGAGATGCTCGATCATATCGTCGCTCTGGTCGAGGCCAAGGCGGCCGAAATGGAAGCTGCGGCCGATGCGGCTGCGGCCAAAGTGGGCGAGCCGGCAGAGTGAAGCCGGCCATGGTGCTGCTGGCTGCGCCGCTGATCATCGCGGCCGGGCCAGCCTTGGCGCAGGACGCGTTTCAGGCCGGGCTGGCGCGGTTCGAGCAGGGCGATGCCAGCGTGGATGCACGCGCGCTGCGCTGGCAGAACCGTGCCCGTCTGGGGGGCACCGTGCCCGAATGGGACCAGGCGCAATCGGCCTGGGCCACGATCGAGCGTGATCCCGCGCGCAGCCTCGCCATGGCGCAGGCGCAACGCGCGATCGATCCGCTCAATCTCAATGCGCTCTATCTGGAAGAACAGGCCCTGCCACGCCTGGGCCGCGCCGATGAGGCGCGCCTGCGCCACGCCCAGATCCTGATCCTCCTGCGCGGCATCACCGGCGGCCAGGACGGCGCAACGCGAGAGCGCGCCTGGAACGTGGTGAGCGCGGCGGAAAAGGACACCGCGCTGGCCCTGCTGGGCTTTACCGTGACGAAGGAAACGACGTTGCGCGACAGTGGCCATGCCTATGCCGTGATCACCGCGACGCCGCCGATGGGTGGCCAGCCAATGACGATCTGGATCGGCGTCGATGCCCTGGTGCCGGCGCCATGACGATCGCGGTGCGCCCGGCCACGCGCGCTGATCTGCCGCTGGTGGCGCAGCTTGTTCGCGATCTGGCTGCCTATGAAAAGCTCTCGCATGCGGTGCGCTTTGACGAAGCCACGCTGGGCGAGCATCTGTTCGGCCCGCGCCCGATGGCCGAAGTGCTGGTGGCCGAGCAGGACGGCGTGGGGCAGGGCTTTGCCTTGTTCTTTCACAACTTTTCCACGTTCGAAGGCAAGCCGGGAATTTATCTGGAAGACCTTTACGTGCGGCCTGAGGCGCGCGGCGCCGGCTTGGGCAAGGCGCTGTTGCAGGCCTTGGCAAGGCTTGCCGTGGCGCGCGGCTGTGCGCGGCTGGAATGGTCGGTGCTCGATTGGAATGCGCCGTCGATCGCGTTCTACCGGTCACTGGGCGCACGCATGATGGACGAATGGCGGATCATTCGGGTAGATAGTGCTGCGTTGCAGCAACTCGGGGCTGTGAGCCAAGGTTGATCCGTGGTAACCTTGTTCAGCTTTCACCCATGAAAACCATGGCATGATCGGGATATGAAGCAGCATCTGGCAGACAAGACCGGCGCCGCAGCCGGCAGCGTGCATGCCGAGGGCACGTCACGGCGCGGCGTGCTGCGCGGCATGGTGGCCGCCGGTGGTGCGCTTGCCGGCGCCGCCAGCGCGCCACGCGTGTTTGCCCAGGCCTGGTCGATGCCGCAGCAGCATCGCCGCGTACTGGATGTGGCGGCCCAGCAGCGCGATCGCGTGGCCAATCTCTTGTGGCACACCGATATGGTCGGCATTGCCGATTTCTCGCTGCCCTCGTCACTGCCGCGCTTCCACTTTGCCGATCTGCAGGCTGGCCGGGTCGATTCGATCCTGGTAGCCCATGGCCGTGGCTCCGATCCCGAGCACGATGGCTTTCTCAAGTTCTTCTCGAACCAGATCAACAGCCTGGCGACCTCGCGAGGGGCATTCGTGACCAACGAATGGTATCGCGGCAAATATGGCAGCTCGATCCGGCTTACCGGGGTCGATCCCGATAACAACATGGCGCAGGACCGCGCGATCGTGGTGCACCCGGCGTGGTATGCCAACCCGGACATGCTGGCCAAATGGGGCAAGCTCGGGCGCAGTGATGGCTGCTTTGCGCTGCCCGAGGCGGATTTCACCCAGGCGCTGTGGCGTCTGGCCGCCGGTCGGCTGATCTATGCTGATCGCCTGGGCCTGGCCTGAGGCGGCCCGACACTCCGTTCAGAAGTCGATCGCAATCCCGTTCTTTTCCCAATCGCCATAGCGGGTTGGGTCAAGGCCGTCAGGGTCTTGCGTGGGCTCGGCCACGCGCGGCGGCGGGGCCGGCGCATCGGTCCAGTGGGCGGGCTTGGCAAAGGGCGCGGGGCGCTGCGTCGCGCGCTGCCGGTTGGCGGGAAGCGGCTTGTCCATGCGGATGGCCATGCGCCTTTGCGTCTTCGCGCGCAATTGCCAAATGGGGCATAAGGCGCGATAGGCGCGGAGATGGCCCCTAACCGACAGACCGATGAGACCCCCGGCGTGCCCGCGCGCCGCGCCGCGCTGCGCCTGCTTGATGCCGTGTTGCGCCGTGGCGACCCGCTGGACCAGGCGGCGCCCCCGGTGCTGCGCGCGATCGAGCGTGGCGATGACCGCGCCCTGGCCATGGCCATCGTGCAAGAGGCGCTGCGCTGGCTGCCCGATCTCGATGCGCTGATCGACAGCGCCACGCAGACCGTGCTGCCCGACGATGCCAAGGCGCGCGCCGTGCTGCAACTGATGCTGGCGCAGGCGCTGCGCCTGGGCCTGCCGCCGCATGCGGTGATCGCCACGGGTCTGCCGCTGCTGATGGGCGGTCCGCGCCGCTTGGCCCATGGGGTGTTTTCCGCGCTGCTCAAGCGTGGGGCGGCGCTGCCTGATGCGCCCACCCTGCCGCCGGCCGTGGCCGCGCGCTGGGATCAGGCCTGGCCCGGCCGCACCGCCGCGATCGCCGCCGGCATTGCCACGCCGCCGCCGCTCGATCTCAGCCTGCGCGACGCAGGCGAAACCGCGCGTTGGGTGGAGGAACTGGGCGGGCAGTCGCTGTTGCCCGGCCATGTTCGCCTGCCGCGCGGCCAGGCGGTGGAGAGCCTGCCCGGTTTTGCCGAGGGTGCATGGTGGGTGCAGGACCTGGCGGCGAGCCTGCCGGCGCGCCTGCTCGGCGCGGGCGAGGGGCGGCGCGTGCTCGATCTCTGTGCCGCGCCCGGCGGCAAGACCATGCAACTGGCCGCCGCGGGCTGGACCGTCACCGCGCTCGACAAGTCGGCCCGTCGGCTGGAGCGGCTGTCGGCCAACCTGGCGCGCACCAGCCTGGCGGCCACGGTGGTGCAGGCCGATGCGCTGAAATGGCAGCCCGATGAACCGTTCGATGCCGTGCTGCTCGATGCGCCATGCAGTGCCACGGGCACCTGCCGCCGCCATCCCGATGTGCTGCATCGCCTGGCCGCGATGGACGAGTTGACCCAGTTGCAGGCGCAGATGCTGGCACGCAGCGCTGCCTGGCTGCGGCCGGGCGGCACGCTGGTCTATGCCACCTGCTCGCTCGAACCGGCCGAGGGCGAGGCGCAGGCTGCCGCCTTTGCCGGTCTCGATCCGGCGCCGATCCAGGAGGGCGAATTGCCGGCGGGCATTGCGCCCACGCCGCAGGGATGGCTGCGCAGCGACCCTGGCATGCTGGCGCAAGAGGGCGGCATCGACGGGTTCTTTGCCGCGCGGTGGCGCCAGGGGTGACGCAAATGCCCGGCAATTCATTTTGCCGGCGCGATTTTTGTGGCTAAGCCGGCGCCATGTCTGCCGGCCATCACCACGATCACCACCACGCCCATGCTCATGACCATGGGCACGACCACGGCCACCACCATGGCCCAGGGCACAGCCATGCGCCGGCCAGTTTCGGCCGCGCCTTTGCCCTGGGGATTGCGCTCAACACCGCGTTCGTGGTGGTCGAGGGTGGCTATGGCATCGTCAGCGGCTCGATGGCGCTGGTCGCCGATGCCGGGCACAACCTGTCCGACGTGCTGAGCCTGTTCATGGCCTGGGGCGCCAGCGTGCTCTCGGCGCGGCCGCCGCAGGGCCGCTTCACTTATGGCTTCAAGTCCAGCTCGATCCTGGCCGCGCTCGGCAATGCCGCGCTGCTGCTGGTGGCGCT
Source organism: Novosphingobium capsulatum NBRC 12533 (assembly GCF_001598375.1). GTDB lineage: Bacteria > Pseudomonadota > Alphaproteobacteria > Sphingomonadales > Sphingomonadaceae > Novosphingobium > Novosphingobium capsulatum. The sequence goes on along the minus strand of NZ_BCYV01000015.1, from coordinate 12,468 downwards.
GGGCGCGATCCTGGTGGAAAGCGTGCGCCGCCTGATGGAGCCAGAGGCGGTGTCGCCCGGCCCGGTGATGATCGTCGCGGCGATCGGCATCGTCATTAACACTTTTACCGCCCTGCTGTTCATGCGTGGCAGCAAGCACGACATCAACCTGCGCGGCGCCTATCTGCACATGGCCGCCGACGCGGCTGTTTCAGCAGGCGTCGTGCTCGCCGGCCTCGCCATGGCGATGACCGGGTGGACCTGGATCGACCCGCTGACCAGCCTGGTCATCGTGGTGGTGATTGCCGTGGGCACCTGGGGTCTGGCACGCGACTCACTCAAGCTGGGTCTTCAGGCCGTGCCCCCGGGGATCGATCCGAACAAGGTCAGTGCCGCGCTGGCCGCCATGCCGGGCGTGGCGCGGGTGCACGATCTGCATATCTGGCCGATGAGCACCACTGAAACCGCACTGACCGCGCACCTGATCATGCCGCAGGGCCACCCAGGCGACGCATTCCTGGCCCATGTGGCACACGATCTGGAGCATGATTTCGGCATCGGCCATACCACGATCCAGGTGGAAACCGACGATTGCGGCGGTTGCTCGCTGGAGGTTTAAGGGTTTGGCGGGGTCAGCCGGGATTGGTGGCAGGCTGTTATTGGCGCGATGATCGCAGACTTAGCGCGTTATTAAGCTGGACCCCGGATCAAGTCCGGGGTGACGAGAAAATAGAGATGACGTAAAAACTCATCGTCACCCCGGACTTGATCCGGGGTCCAGCTATTCTGCTTGCGCAAAATGCGAGAACGTCCGCACGTGGGCGATTTTTTGTTCGCGCAGAGGCGCTGAGGCGCAGAGAAAATGGAATCTCCGCGCCTCAGCGCCTCTGCGCGAAACATCTTCTTAAGGCGCCGCTGATGCCGCGTCTGCCGGCACAGTGGCATCGACCAGCGGCGGCGGGGCCGGGCGGCTGTCGAGCATGGTGGCGGCTTCATCGAGCGCGCGGGCTTCGCCGCGGGTGACGCCGCCGGGGCCGGGGTCGCTGTCCTGCTGGCAAGCCGCCAGCGGCAGCATGAGGGCAAGGGCCAGAAATGCGCGCATGGTCAGATGAGGGGCAGGCTGGCGCGAAGAGTGCGAGGCACCGCTTCGCGCCATGGGCCTGTTACATCTTGGGGTTGCTGTTGGCGCCACCGTTCGCGCTGGCATCGCCCGCTTCGGCGGCGGCTGCGGCAGCCTTGGCAGCGTCGGCTGCGGCGGCGGCATTGTCGGCGGCGCTGCGGGCGGCGTCTTCGGCGGTTTGCGCGGCGGCGCTGGGATCGGCGGCGGGGGCATCGACCGGGGCCGGGGCGGCAGCCGAAACGTCGGTGGCGGGCAATTCGTCGGCCGGCATTTCCACGTTGTCGGGCGAGGCTTCCGTCGAGGCATCGTCCGAACGGCCGCAGGCGGAGAGCGACAGCGCGGCGGCAACCAGGGCAGCGCCAGCAATGGCCGTCGGGAAGAGCTTCTTCATCGTGGGGGCTTCCTTGTTCGTTCCTGTCGGCGCATGGCCGAAACTTGCCCTATGGGTATTACCGGCGCGCCAGTGTCAAGCCAATGGCAAACTTGGCTGGGCATCCTTGGTGGATCAATGCCGTTCGTAAGGCTTGCTTACGGATATAAAGAACTCTTTATATGGATTGACCGATATAAAGGTTGCTTTATATGCCACTGCTCATGAACCTGCTCGAATCCTTGCGCGCCCTGGCCGATCCCACGCGCCTGCGCATCATGCGCCTTCTGGCCAGCATGGAGCTGGCCGTGGGTGAGCTTGCGCAGGTACTGGGCCAAAGCCAGCCGCGCGTCTCGCGCCATGTGAAGATCCTGTGCGATGCGGGCCTGGCCGAGCGGCGGCGCGAGGGTGGCTGGGTGTTCCTGCGCGCGGCGATTGCCGAAGAAACCGCGCGGCGCGGGGCGCCCTCCGCGCTTGGCACGGCGCTGGCCCGCGTGCTTGCCGCGGCCGAGGCGGAGGACGCTGATTTCGCCCGCGAAGTGCGCGAGGATCGCCAGCATCTCGACGCGATCCGCGCCACGCGCGAGGCGAGCGCGGCCGAATACTTTGCCCGCCATGCTGCCGATTGGGACCAGTTGCGCAGCCTGCACATCGCCGATGGCCCGGTGGAGGCCGCGCTGATCGGCTTGCTCGATGCGGCCGGCGCGGGCCAGCCGCTCGGCCACCTGCTCGACGTGGGCACCGGCACCGGTCGCATGGCGCAATTGCTCGCGCCGCGTGCCAGCCACGTCACTGCGCTCGACAAGAGCCCGGAAATGCTGCGCCTGGCGCGCACGCGGCTGCAGGGCCTGCCGGCCGGACAGGTCGATCTGGTGCAAGGGGATTTCCTGTCGCTGCCGTTTGCCGATGGCGGGTTCGACACGGTGCTGTTCCACCAGGTGCTGCACTATGCCCTGGCACCCGAGGCCGTGCTGGCCGAGGCCGCGCGCGTCACCGCCCCGGGCGGGCGCATTGCCGTGGTCGATTTTGCCGCGCACGATCGCGAGGAATTGCGCCTGGCCCATGCCCATGCCCGCCTGGGCTTTTCCGATGCGCAGATGGCCAAGCTGCTGGGCGATGCCGGGTTTACCCCGCTCGCCGAACAGGCGCTGGCCGGGCACGAACTGATCGTCAAGCTGTGGACCGCCCGGCGCCGCGATCCCGCTGCCGCTGCGGCGCCCCCCTCTTCCGCCTTTACCAAGAGCTGAGACCCATGACCCGCTACGACCAGCTGCGCGAGGCGCGCACCGCGCTCGATACCCCGCTGTTTGCCGGCCTGCCCGGCGATATCCGGGTGAGCTTCGAATTCTTTCCGCCCAAGACCGATGCGCTGATGGCGCAGCTGTGGGACGTGGTGCAGACCTTGGCGCCGCTGCAGCCCGAATTCGTCTCGGTGACGTATGGCGCGGGCGGCTCCACCCGCGACCGCACGCATGACACGGTTGCGCGCATCATCAGCGAGGCGCGGCTGCCGGCCGCCGCGCATCTGACCTGCGTCGACGCCAGCAAGGCCGAAATCCGCGCCGTGGCCGAAGGATACTGGGAAGCGGGCGTGCGCCACATCGTCGCCCTGCGTGGTGACATGGGCGCGCCCGGTGTGCCGTTCACCCCGCACCCCGATGGCTATGCCAATGCCGCCGAACTGGTGGCCGGGCTCAAGGCGATTGCCCCGTTTGATATTTCGGTCGCGGCCTATCCCGAAAGCCACCCGGATTCGCCCAGCCAGGAAGCAGACATCGACAATCTCAAGCGGAAGCTTGATGCCGGTGCGAGCCGCGCGATCAGCCAGTTCTTCTTCGAGCCGGAAACCTTCTTCCGTTTCCAGGACAAGCTGGCTGCGGCCGGGATCGATGCGCCGGTGCTGCCGGGCATTCTGCCGGTGTCCAACTTTGCCCAGACGCGCAAGTTTGCCGCTGCCTGTGGCGCGGCACTGCCAGCCTGGATGGAAAGCCTGTTTGCCGGGCTCGACACGCACCCGGCCTCGCGCCAGTTGGTGGCGGCCACGGTTTCGGCCGAGTTCTGCCGCCGCCTCTACGCCGGCGGTGTGCGTGATTTCCACTTCTACACGCTCAACCGTGCCGAGCTGAGCTATGCCATCTGCCATCTGCTGGGCCGCCGCCCGCACGGCGCCGCCGGCCTGGAGAATGCCGCATGACCGATCTTGCCCCCAGCCAGGCGCGCGCCGCGCTGCTCGATCAGGCGCGCCAGCGTATCCTGATCACCGATGGCGCCTTTGGCACCGAGATCCAGAACCGCAAGCTGACCGAGGCGGATTATGCTGGCAGCCTGGGCCTCACCCACGACCAGAAGGGCAACAACGATATCCTGGCGCTGACGCGGCCAGACGTGCCCGAGGCGATCCACCGCGCCTATTTCGAGGCGGGCGCCGACATTGCCGAAACCAACACCTTTTCGGCCAACCGCATCAGCCAGGCCGATTATGGCGCTGAACACCTCGTGCGCGAGATCAACCTGCAATCGGCGGCCCTGGCCCGCCGCGTTGCCGATGAATTTGCCGCGCGCGATGGTCGCCCGCGCTTTGTGGCCGGCGCCATCGGCCCGACCAACAAGACGCTGTCGCTTTCGCCCGATGTCAACGATCCCGGATATCGCGAGATCGACTGGGATTTCCTGGTGGAGGTCTATCGCGAGCAGGCCGAGGCGTTGGTCGAAGGCGGTGCCGATTTCATCCTGGTCGAAACCGTGTTCGACACGCTCAACTGCAAGGCCGCGATCATGGCGGTCAAGCAACTGGAGCGGCAACTGGGCCGCGAAGTGCCGATCATGCTGTCGATGACGCTGACCGATCTTTCGGGCCGCAACCTGTCGGGCCACACGGTGGAGGCATTCTGGTATGCCGTGCGCCATGCCCGCCCGGTGACCGTGGGCCTCAACTGCTCGTTCGGCGCCACCCAATTGCGCCCTCATGTCAAAGCCCTGGCCGAAACCGCCGACACGCTGATCATGATCTATCCCAACGCCGGCCTGCCCAACGAACTGGGCCAGTATGACGAAGAGCCCGACACGACCGCTGGCCTCGTTGGCGAATGGGCCGTGGCGGGCCAGGTCAACGTGCTGGGTGGCTGCTGCGGTTCCACGCCCGCGCATATCGCCGCCATGGCGCGCAAGGTTGCCGGCCTGGCGCCGCGCAGCCTAGCCCAGCCCGAACCGCTCACCCGCCTTGCCGGCCTCGAACCGTTTGTGATGATCAAGTGATGACCGAACAGAACACCACCGGGATGACCAATTCCGGCTCGCGTTTCGTCAATGTGGGCGAGCGCACCAATGTCACCGGCTCGGCCGCGTTCAAGAAGCTGATCCTGGCGGGCGACTATGCCAAGGCGGTAGAAGTCGCGCGCCAGCAGGTGGAAAACGGCGCGCAGATCATCGACGTCAACATGGACGAGGGCCTGCTCGACGCGGTCGAGGCCATGACCACCTACCTCAAGCTGATCGCGGCAGAGCCGGACATCGCGCGGGTGCCGGTGATGATCGACAGCTCCAAGTGGGAGGTGATCGAGGCCGGCCTGAAATGTGTTTCGGGCAAGCCGATCGTCAATTCGATCTCGATGAAGGAAGGCGAAGACGCGTTCCTGCACCATGCCCGCCTGTGCATGGATTATGGCGCCGCCGTTGTCGTCATGGCCTTTGACGAAAAGGGCCAGGCCGACACGCGGGAGCGCAAGGTGGAAATCTGCTGCCGCGCCTATGACCTGTTGATGGGTATCGGTTTTCCGCCCGAAGACGTGATCTTCGATCCCAACGTTTTTGCCGTGGCCACCGGGATCGAGGAGCACGACCGCTACGCCCTCGATTTCATCGAGGCGACGCGCGAGATCAAGGAACGCTGCCCGCACGTGCATATCTCGGGCGGCCTGTCGAACCTCTCGTTCAGCTTCCGCGGCAACGAGACGGTGCGCCGCGCGATGCACTCGGTGTTCCTCTACCACGCCATTCCCGCCGGCATGGACATGGCCATCGTCAATGCCGGGCAGCTCGACATCTACGACCAGATCGACCCGGTCTTGCGCGATGCCTGCGAAGACGTGCTGCTGATGCGCCACCCTGATGCGACCGAACGCCTCATCGCGTTGGCCGAAAGCTTCAAGGGCAAGGACAAAGCGGCAGAAAAGGCCGCCGAGGAATGGCGCGGCTGGGACGTGGTGCGCCGCCTGGAACATGCCTTGGTCAAGGGCATGGACCAGTACATCGTGGAAGACACCGAGGAAGCCCGCGCCGCGATTGCCGCGCGCGGCGGGCGCCCGATCGAGGTGATCGAAGGCCCGCTGATGGCAGGCATGAACACGGTCGGCGACCTGTTCGGCTCGGGCAAGATGTTCCTGCCGCAGGTGGTGAAATCGGCCCGCGTGATGAAGAAAGCCGTGGCCCACCTGATCCCCTATATCGAGGCGGAAAAGCAAGCCGGCGCGCGCCCCAAGGGCCGCATCGTGATGGCCACGGTCAAGGGCGACGTGCACGATATCGGCAAGAACATCGTCGGCGTCGTGCTCCAGTGCAATGGCTATGAAGTGATTGACCTTGGCGTCATGGTGCCGTGGTCCAAGATCCTCGACACCGCGCGCGAGCAGGATGCCGATATCATCGGCCTGTCCGGCCTGATCACCCCCTCGCTCGACGAGATGGTGACCGTGGCCGAGGAAATGCAGCGCGCCGGCATGACCATTCCGCTGCTGATCGGCGGCGCCACCACCAGCAAGGTGCATACTGCGCTGCGCATCGATCCGGCCTATGACGGCCCGGTGGTCCACGTGCTCGACGCCAGCCGCGCCGTGGGCGTGGCCAGCCAGCTCTTGTCCGATACCCAGGCCGAAGGTTTCATCGCCGCCACGGCCGACGAATACCAGCACGTGCGCGATGCCCGCGCGGGCAAGGGCGGCTCCAAGCTACTCAGCCTCGAAGACGCGCGCGCCAACGCTTTCGTCGCCGAATTTGCACACAAGCCAGCGCCGCCGGCGCAGCCCGGGCTGCACGTCTTTGCCGAATGGGATCTGGCCGATCTGGTCGAATGTTTTGACTGGACGCCGTTCTTCCGCGCCTGGGAACTGGCGGGCACCTATCCGGCGATCCTCGACGATGCCGTGGTGGGTGAAAGCGCGCGCAGTCTCTATGCCGATGCCCGCGCCATGCTCGACAAGATCGTTGCCGAAAAGTGGCTGACGGCCAAGGGCGTCTGCGGCTTCTGGCCGGCGGCGCGCCATGGCGACGATGTCGTGCTGCATCCCGATGACGACGAGCAGATGGTGCGCTTGCCGTTCCTGCGCCAGCAATTTGCCAAGAGCCGGGGCCGCGCCAACTTCTGCCTGGCCGATTTCATCGATCCGGCGGGTGACTGGCTGGGCGGCTTTGCCGTGGGCATCCATGGGATCGAGCCGCACCTGGCGCGCTTCCAGGCCGGGCATGATGACTATTCCGACATCCTGCTCAAGGCGCTGGCCGATCGCTTTGCCGAGGCCTTTGCCGAACGCCTGCACAGCCACGTCCGCACCACCCTGTGGGGCTATGCACCGGGCGAGCAACTGACCAACGAGGCGCTGATCCGCGAGGAATATCGCGGCATCCGCCCCGCGCCCGGCTATCCGGCGTGCCCCGACCACAGCCTCAAGCCGATCCTGTTCGACCTGCTCGATGCGCCGGGCAATGCCGGCATCGTCCTCACCGAAAGCCAGGCCATGCTGCCCACCGCAGCAGTTTCCGGCTTCTATTTCGCCCACCCGGACAGCCAGTATTTCGGCGTGGCCACCATCGGCCGCGATCAGCTGGCCGATTATGCCGCGCGGCGCGGGGTGGATCTGGCCGTGGCCGAACGCTGGCTACGCCCCAACCTGGACTAAGTTTGGGCAAAAAGCCCCCTCCTCTTCAGAGGAGGGGGGTGGGGGTGGTGGAAAACTGGCGCGAGGTCCAGCACCACCCCCCGACCCCCTCGTCTGAAGAGGAGGGGGAGTAAAAGATCAGGGATGCACCGGCTTTTCGTCCGCGTAGATCGCCACTTCGGGCGCCTGCTTGCTGCTGATCGAGCCGCGGAACATGCCGGCGGTGTTGAGGGCAAAGCCCACGTGGCCATCGCGGTCCATCGCGATCAGCCCGCCATCGCCGCCGATTTCGGCGATTTCGTCGATCGTGTCCTGCGCCGCTTCGCCCACCTTTTCGTCGCGCCAGGCGATACGGTCGCACACCTGGCGGCCGGCGGATTGGCGGATGAAGTATTCACCCGTGCCGGTGGCAGACACCGCGCAATTGCCATCGATCGCGTAAGTGCCCGCGCCGATCAGCGGGGAATCGCCGATCCGGCCCCAGCGCTTGCCGGTCAGGCCGCCGGTGGACGTGGCAGCAGCAAGGTGGCCGTGGACATCGCGCGCGACCGCGCCAACGGTGCCATAGCGGTGCTCGGGCCGCGGCGTGGCATCGAGCACACGCGGCGACAGCGCGCTGACATGCTCCTTCTTCCATTCCAGATAGTCGTTCCAGCGCTTTTGCGTGAAGAAGTACTTGGGATCGACCTGCTCGATGCCCTGTTCGCGGGCAAACTGGTCTGCGCCCGCACCGGCCAGCAGCACGTGGCGGGAATGCTCCATCACGGCGCGCGCGGCGCGGATCGGGTTCTTGGTAGTGGTCAGCGCCGCCACGGCGCCTGCTTCGCCAGTGCTGCCGTCCATGATCGCGGCGTCCAGCTGGTTCTTGCCCTCGGCATCGAACACCGCGCCGCGTCCGGCGTTGAACTGCGGATCATCTTCCATCACGCGCACGGCCGCTTCCACGGCATCCAGGCTCGATCCGCCGGCCTTGAGCACGGCCGACCCGGCGGCCAGCGCAGCCTTGAGCCCGGCGCGATACGAGGCATCTTCGGCCGGCGTGGTTTCCCCGCGCGGCGCGGCGCCGGCGCCACCGTGAATGGCCAGCGACCAGCCGGCATCGGCCGGATAGGGCACGCCGGCGAGCTTGCCCTGCTTGACGCTGGCCGTGCCGGCAAAGGCCGGCGCCGTAACCGCCAGGGTGCCCAAGTCCAGCACGCTGTCAGGGCCAATCCCGGTCACCTTGATCGCCGGCCAATCGAGCGGCTGGCCTGGCTTGGCACCGGGCGCGCCGACCGGCTGCACCAGCCAGGCATAGGTGCCGGCCGGCCCCTTGAGCCGTGCCTTGCCCGCGCCATCGACGATCAGCGAGGCGCCTTCATCCACGCCCAGGCCCACGGCGGCCTTGTCGGGCGTGGTCGCGCGGGTCTTGGCCACAAAGGCGATCAGGCGGCCGAGACGATCACGCCGGGTGAAATGGGTATCGGTGACGACATGGTCCATGCGCGGCAGGTGTAGGAAATCCTCCACCATCGTCACGCCTTCGCCCAGGGGATCGCGCAAGGCCGGGCCCGAGGTGGCGCTGCCGCCGTCCATCGCGCCATAGACATGCGCGCCCAGGATCGCCAAGCCAGCACTGGTGCCGCCGATCGGGTGCCCGCTGGCAGCCAGCCGGTCGAGCGCGGTGGCCAGCGGCGTGCCCTGCCAGAAACGCACATAGCGTGCCTGGTCACCCCCGGCGATATAGACGCCATCGGCCTTGGCCACGGCGGCGAGCACGGCCGGGTCGCTTGCCGCCTTGCGATCATCGAACACGAAGGTTTCGACCGAAGTGACGCCGCCGATGCTGTGCATGAACTCATCGCCGGCATCGCCTGCGCCCGATGCCCGCAGCACCACGATATGGCCATGCCCGGCCTGCGCCACGAACCAGCGGAAAGCATCGCTGTCCCATTCGCCACCGCCGGCCAGCAGCAGGCCCGGTGCTACCTTGGCCGGGGTAGGGGCGGCAAGATCACCGATGACATAGCGGGTATAGCCTGCTTCCGAGGCGCCTGCCGCGCCGCTGGCCAGCGCCAGTGCGCCTGCCACTGTGATCAATCCCATGCGCCAGAACTGCATTCCCGTGCCCCTTGATATGCCATCTTTTGCTGTGGTTAGCGTGTAACAGTTGCAATTGATACTGTATTATTTGGCGAATTATGGTTGCAAATAGGATTTGCTTGTAACCATAAGCCCCTATCGAAGCGCGATCACAGGGGGCTGTCAATAATGCGCATTTCCAGGGTTTGGTTGATTGCGGGTGGTGCCATGAGTGCCTTGGCCGTGGCAGGCGCGGGCCATGCGCAGGAAGCGCCAGCGTCTATCACGCAATTGCCGGTCGCGTCCCAGGCGGACGATACCCCGGCTCCCGAAAGCGCGATCGTCGTGCTGGGCAGCCGCATTCCGCGCGTGGAAATGGAAGGGCCCGCGCCGGTCACCGCCGTGACCGCGCAGGACATCCTGCGCAATGGCTATCAGTCGGTACCCGATCTGCTGCGCGCGCTCACGCAAAATGGCGGCGAAACGCAAAGCCAGCAATCGGGCAATGGCGCGGCCTTCACGCCCGGCGCGCAGCAGGTGGACTTGCGCGGGCTTGGTCCCAATCACACCCTGGTGCTGGTCAACGGGCGGCGGATTGCCGATTTTCCCCTGCCTTTCAACGGGCAGAGCAATTTCACCGACATTTCCAACATTCCCGTCGGCCTGATCGAGCGGGTGGAAGTGTTGAGCGGCAGCGCATCGGCGATCTATGGCTCGGACGCGATTTCGGGCGTGGTCAATTTCCAGCTCAAGAAAAGCGTCGATGGCACGCGGATCGACTATCGTTATGGCGATACGCAGCACGGCGGCGGCGCCTCGCACCGGCTGACCTTGACCACCGGCTGGAATGCCGGCGCGTTTCATGGCGTGATCGGGGTGGAAGGCCTCTATCAAAAGCCGCTGTGGCAATATCAGCGCGCACGGCAGGATTCGGTGCTGGACGATCCGGTTGGCGGGCTGGCGCGCCGCACGTTCCTGCGCACCGATGAATATACCGACTATCTCGATCCCGGCGCGGCGACCTGCGCCAGCCTGTCGGGCCTCAACGGCGGCAGCACGTTCCGCGCCAGCCGCCCGCGCTATGGCGCAGATGGCGGGCCGGGCTATTACTGCGGCTCGAACAGCTCGGTCGCCTATGGCACGATGATTTCAGAGCGCAAATCGGTGAACGCCTTTGGCGCGATCGGGCTCGACCTACCCAATGGCATGGAACTGTTCACCGATTTCCAGGCCAGCTACAGCAAGGTGGCGCTGCTGCCCGATGTGCTGACCTGGTATTACGAAACCGCCGACGGCAACCAGGAGGGCACGTTCTACAACACGCAGATGCCCACCAGCCTCAATCCGACCAAGCTGGACAACTGGTATCGCCAGTTCACGCCCGAGGAAATGGGCGGCCTGCGCAACGGCATGACGCGCAACCGCTCGGTCAGCTTCACGGTCACGCCGGGCCTGCGCGGCAAGTTCGGCAAGAACCAGGCCTGGGCCTATGAGCTGTCGTTCAACCACTCGGAATACCGCAGCAAGGTATCGTTCCCGCAGGTGGTGATCTCCAAGGGCAATGCCTTTTTCCTGGGCCAGCAGCAGGGGGTTGACCCCGATAGCGGCTATGCGGTGTTTTCGGCCGATCCGGCGCGGTTCTATACCCCGCTCACCACATCGCAGTACAATTCGATCACCGAAAACGCGATCTATCACCCGCGTTCCTATACCGATAACCTCGCTTTCAGCCTGACCAACGGCGAAGTCCTGCGCCTGCCGGCAGGGGCCGTGGGCGTGGCGCTGGTGGGCGAATATGGCGGGCAGGGCTATGACCTGCGGCCCGATCCCAAGGCGCTGGAGCACTATTACGTTGGCCTGACCGACAGCGACGGCAAGGGCAGCCGCCGCCACTGGGCGCTGGGCGGCGAACTGCGCGTGCCGGTACTCTCGTTCCTGCAGCTCTCCGGCGCGGCGCGCTATGACCATTTCCACGTGGTCGACAACAGCTTTGGCAAGGCCACCTGGAACCTGGGCGCAGAACTGCGCCCGACCAGCCGCCTGCTGCTGCGCGGCGCGATGGGCACCGGCTTTCGCGCGCCCGATCTCCACTATGTGTTTTCGGGCAATGGTGACACCCATCCCGATGGCACCGATTACCTGACCTGCCGGCGCGAGAATGCCGGCGCCACCTATAGCCAGTGCGACGATTACGAGGTTGGCATCACCAGCCACCGCAGCGGCAACCGCGCGCTCAAGCCCGAAACCAGCAAGTCGATCAACGCCGGGGTGTTCTGGCAGCCCGATCGCGCGGTCGATGTTTCGGTCGATTACTTCAAGGTCACGCTGGAAAACCAGGTGCTCGATCTCAGCAAGGATGAACTGCTACGCCGCGAATCCGATTGCGTGCTGGGCGAAACCGTCTCGGGCGCGGCGGTCAATGCCAGTTCACCCACCTGCCTCGATGCCATCGCGCGGGTGCAGCGCTATGCTTCCGGCGCCTTCGCAGGGCAGCTTCAGGGGGTTTACGTCAACCCGATCAACGTGGCGCGCGAACAGACCGACGGCATCGACGTGGCGTTCCACTGGCGCGCCTCGGAAATCCAGGGGCTGGGCTTCCTCAGCTTTGCACTGGGGTACACCTATGTGTTCAATCACACGTTCCGCCAGTATGCCGGCGACGCGGTGATCAACAAGCTGGCCTATGACAGCGGTTATGACATCCCGCGTGACAAGGGCACGGCCAGCCTCACCCTGGTCAACGGCAAGTTCACGACCACGCTGCAGGGCCAGATGCTCGGCCGCCTGCCCAATTATGACGAAACGGCGTTCATCAAGCCGACCACCACGTTCAACCTTTCGGCCCAGTACAAAATCACCGACCATGTCCAGGTTTCGGGCACGGTGACCAACCTGTTCGATACCAGCCCCAATGTCGATCGCACTTATGGCAGCTATCCCTATTACGACATCTCGTGGTTCGATGGCGTGGGGCGCAGCTTCTATCTGCAACTGACCTGGAAGCTGGGCGGGAAGGGGCTGTAACCGGTCAGCCGCATACAACAGCGGGCGGCGTGTCGGTACACGCC
>NZ_BCYV01000014.1 GCF_001598375.1 Novosphingobium capsulatum NBRC 12533 | reverse complement strand
ATTTTCAGGCCACGAGACGGTTTGCGCGGTGGCGCGCCGGCATACGCTGAGCCCATCGCAACTGTTCACCTAGCTCCGGGAGCTGCGTAAGCAGTTCGAGGAGCGCGGTATGGCGCCGCCAGCGGCGCCGGCGCTCGAAGGCGAGTGCGGTCGAACTGGAGATCGACGGCGTGCTGTGAAGATCGGCCGTGGTGCTGATGCCGGCGTGATTGCTGCGGTGAGACTTAACGCATCAATCACAGTAAGTCGGGGTCCGGCTCAAGGCCGACCAGATGGCGCCCGACGATGACCAGGCGATTTTCGAGATCGAAAAACATGTGATTGCCGGCAGTATGGATGTCCCGCCAATAGCGCTGCAACGGTCGCGACTTGAATGTCGCGCTTCCGCCAGCGGCGGCGAGCAGCCGGTCAACCGCGTTCATGATCATGCGCCCGGCAAATGCTTCGTCGCCACGCGAGCGCAAGACCTCGTCCATCGCCGGACGGGTTCCCGCCTTGGCGTGATCGACAATGCCTTGCCAGTGCGCGGTGACCAGCGCACTGGCAGCGCGGATTTCCATATGGCTTTCAGCAAGCCGGATGAATGACAGTGGATTGTCCATCCGCAGCTTGCCGGTATGCGGGCGAATGCGTTTCTGCACACTTTCGCGGTAGGCAGCCAGGGCGCCATCCGCAGCACCGAGCAGTACGGCGCCGAAGTTGGCCGCAGTGGCCAGAAATGGCATCCGGAAGAGCCAATGGTCGTGCAGACCGGGTTCTGCTGGCGGCGCGAACATGCCTGGCCCCCAGCAGCGATGCTGCGGCACGAACACGTTGCGCACTTCCACCCGCTTGCTGCCGGTGGCACGCATGCCAACCGTGTCCCAGTTGTCTACGATATTGAAGTCGCTGCGCGGGATCAGGCCAAGGTATGACACGCCCGGCATGCCCTCAACGCGAAATCCAAGCTGGGCCCAGGCAGCATGGTCGCAACCGCTGGAAAAGTCCCATGCGCCGGTAAGCAGATAGCCGCCCTCGGTCGTCTGCGCGGTGACTACCGGCGCGAACGACGAGCAGATGCGGGTGTCGGGCCCATCGGCCCAGATGTCATCCTGCGCCTGTTTGCCGTAATAGGAAATCCCGTGCGAATGCGTGCCAACCACACCAGCGATCCAGCCAGAAGCAGGGCACACCGCAGCGAGGCGCCGCACGCCGGCCAGGAATTCGATGAAATCGACCTCGTCGCCACCATACATTGCCGGCACGAGAGCGCGGAAGACACCTGCTTGGGTCAAGGCAGCGATGCTGTCGGGATGAAGCGAACTGCGCTCATCGCCTTGTGCAGCCCCGGCGGCGATCTGCGGCAGTATCTGCTCTATCCGTGCGCCAAAGCCATCGGTCGCGACGCCATGTGAATCTGGTGGCGGCATGAGCAGGGTGTGATTCATGGGGGCTCTCCTGAACGGTGGCACCGCGCTTCATCGCGCGTTGCGGGCGCGTTTTGTCAGGAAGCCAGACTTCAGGAAAATCGTAAGGCGTGTACGGATACATCACGTAAAATGATAGATGCCGGCATGGCGCCAGCCTTCATGCCGCGTGGACATCCATCGTGTGCAACACCCTTTCGAGCCGCGACAGCAGCCATTCGAGGCCAGGATCGGATGTCCGGTGACGATGCCATTGCGCAATTTCGACCACGGGCTTGAGCGCGAGGGGCAAAGGCAGAACCTTCAAAGGCAACATGCGTGCAAACCGTTCGGCATGGCGGCGGTGCATCACGCCCATGTGCCTGCTGCCGACCAGTGCAAAAGGAACCATGGCGAACGAGGCGACCGACACCTCGATGCGGCGATGGATGCCCATTTCCGTCAACTGCTTTTCATACACGGATGGGTGCGAAACGCCCCTGAATTCGGCACAGACATGGCCCATGTCGAGGAACTGGTCGAGCGTGATGTGATCGCCAATCGTCGGATTTTCGGCCCAGCAGACAGCCCGCGCGTCATCCTCGAACAGCACGCGCCGCGGGTGTTCCGGCCTGGCGAAACTTTCGGCAACGATCAGAAGATCGATGTCGCCTCGCTCGAACATCTCCAGCGCACTAATATCAGGGGGAAGGAACTTGAAACTGATCCCCGGCGCCTCGTTTTGAACCTGCAGCGCAAGGTCGTGGCCAACGATCATCGCCACATAGTCCGAGCACCCCAGCGTGAAACACCGAACCGCGGTGGCCGGGTCGAATTCGGATGGGTTGGTAATGGTGGATCGCACCTGTAGCAGAATCGCGCGAATGGCAGGGGCAAGCTGCTGGGCCTTGCCGGTCAGTACCATGCTGCGGCCGTCTCTCGCCAGAAGCTCGTCGTTGAAATATTCACGCAGCCGCTTGAGCGCCCCACTGACCGCCGATTGGGTCAGGTTCAGGTGCTCCGCCGTGCTGGAAACGCTCTTCAATTCGATCAGCGCATCGAGCGTGACCAGCAAATTGAGATCCAGTTTGTCAAAACGCATCGCGCCACTCTCCCAGCTACGCGGATGCGTGCATCTAAACCGGAACACTACATGCTTTTGCAACCCAAAGATGGGCGATGCCCGGCAGAGGAACGACGGCCGCCATATGGCCCGGCGCGGCTACCCGGCTCGGGAGCTAGGCCCGCCAATGCCGAGCATTATCTGCATCGGCGCGCTGGTTCCGCTCAGATCGGATAATGGCCGGGCAGGGTTTCCACCGTAATCCAGCGGGTTTCGGTGAAGCTGTCGATGCCCTGGCGCCCGCCGAAGCGGCCATAGCCGCTGTCGCCTACCCCGCCGAACGGCATTTGCGCCTCGTCGTGCACGGTGGGGCCATTGATGTGGCAGATGCCTGATTTGATGCGCTTGGCCAGCATCAGGCCCTTGGCCGCGTCGCGGGTGAAGATCGCGGCGGAAAGGCCGTAGTCGGTGTCGTTGGCCAGCTCGATCGCGTGGTCTTCGTCGCGGGCGCGGATGATGCCGACGACCGGGCCGAAGCTCTCGTCGCGGAACAGCTTCATGTCGGTGGTCACGTTGTCCACCAGATGGGCGGGCATGATGACGTTCTGGCTCGTCTCGCCGCTGACGAGAAGGTTCGCGCCTTTTGCGACGGCATCTTCGACCAGGGAGAGGCAATGGGCGACCGTCTTGGCATCGACCACGGCGCCCAATGGAGTCTTGCCCCCACGTGGATCGCCAGCGGTCAAACTCTTGACCTTGGCAGCGAATTTCGCGGTGAATTGATCGGCCACGGCATCGACTACGATAATCCGCTCGGTGCTCATGCAGATCTGGCCCTGGTTGAAATAGGCGCCGAACGCGGCGGCCTTGACCGCCTCGTCAAGGTCGGCGTCGGCGCAGACGACGAATGGCGCCTTGCCGCCGAGTTCGAGCAGGCACGGCTTGAGGTTTTCAGCCGCACGCTTGGCGATGATGCGACCCACCGCCGTACTGCCGGTGAAGTTGATGCGCTTGACCTGTGGCGCGTCGATCAGCCTACCAACGACATCGGCAGCATCCTCGGGTCGGTTGGTGACGACTTGCACCAATCCTTCCGGCAGGCCGGCAGCGGCAAAACTGTCGATGATCAGCGTGTGGGTGCGGGGGCATTGTTCCGACGCCTTGAGGATCACACCATTGCCGCAGGCCAGCGGCACGGCAATCGCGCGCACGCCCAGAATGATCGGGGCATTCCAGGGGGCGATGCCGAGGATGACCCCGACCGGCTCCTTGAGCGCCATCGCCAGGCAACCCGGTTTGTCGCTGGGAATAACCTCGCCCGCGATTTGCGTAGTGAGGGCCGCTGCCTCGCGGATCATGCTGGCACCCAGCATGTGGTTGAAGCCCGCCCAGCCAGCGGTTGCCCCGATCTCGGCCATCATCGCGGCGATGAAATCATCCTTGCGGGCCACCAGGGCATCTGCTGCCTGCATCAAAACCGTGCGCCGCGCATTGGGGCCCATCGCGGCCCATGCGGGCTGTGCGGCCGCTGCGGCCGCAGCAATTGCGGGCACGTCGGCTGCTGTCATCGCGCGCGCCGTTGATGCCACTTCGCCGGTGATCGGGTTCAAACGGGTAAAGGTCACCAGATCTTCTCCTCAAACTTTCCGGCTGACAGCTTGGGGCATAATTAGTTTGTCGTCAAACTAAAATGCTGTATCAGCGCGCCAAGGCCGTGAACGAATCGACGGCCTGGAGGAGAGCAAAAATGAGACTTGCAGGGATGGATGCACGGATATCGGCGAGCGTGACCGCGATGATCGTAGCGGGACTGTGGGCCGCGTCGGCGCAGGCACAAGCGGCAGACCAGGCGCCGGATCAGGCGGCCAAGGATGCGGCCGTGGCGCAGGAGATTGTCGTGACCGGGTCGCGCGTTGCCAGCAATGGCAATGCCCAGCCAACCCCTGTTACCGTGATGTCGGCCGACCGCCTGCAGGATGCCTCGCCGCGTGGCCTGGCCGAAGGCGTGCTGTCACTGCCCAGCTTCAACGGGTCCAACTCGCGGACGGCGGGTGGTGCGGCAGCCAACGCCGGGCACAGCTACCTCAACCTGCGCGGCCTGGGCACCAACCGCAATCTCGTGCTGCTCGATGGCCGCCGCTTCGTGTCGACGCAAGATGCCGGCGCGGTAGACATCAACCTGTTCCCGCAGTTGCTGATGAAGCGCGTGGAAGTCGTGACCGGTGGGGCGTCGGCGGCCTATGGTTCTGACGCCATCGCGGGCGTTACCAACTTCATCCTCGACGATCGCTTTACCGGGCTCAAGGGCCTCGCCTCGCAAGGCATCAGCCGTTACGGCGACAGCAAGACCACCCGTCTCTCGCTGGCCGGCGGCACGTCGTTCCTGGATGGCAAGCTGCGCGTCGTTGCAAGCTTTGATTACACCAAGGACACTGGCGCCCAAGGCTACAACATCGGCGGCAAGAACCGCGCGTGGCAGCGTCTTGGCAGCTTCCTGGTCAACAACCCCAATGTGTCGCCAGCCAATCCGGCATCGCCCACCAACCCCACGCTGATCGTGGCCAACAACGTGGTGTTTCCCTATGCCACCACAGGCGGTCTGATCGTGTCGGGCCCGCTGGCGGGAACGCAGTTCCTGCCGAACGGGGCAACCGCGCCATTCACCTTTGGCACCAACCGCACGTCGGGTTCGATGTCGGGCGGGGATGGCGCCAGTCCGGTTGGAACCGGCACGCTGGAAACGCCGCTGGATGCCAAGGTGGGCTTTGTCCACGTTGCCTATGGCGACAAGGACAGCGTCGAGGTGTTCGCCGAGGGCAACTATGCCCATACCTACATCACCAACAATGCCGGTGCCAACAGCTATGGCGTGAACGGCACGGCTTACACGATCTTTGCCGACAATGCCTATCTGCCGGCCAGCATCGCCTCGCAAATGGCGCCTGGCAGCAGCTTCAAGATGGGCCGCTACAACATTGACCTTGGGGTCTACCAAAAGCAGGTCGAAACCGAGGTGGTGCGCGGCGTCATTGGCGCGCGGGGCCGCATCGGTGCCAACTGGAACTGGGACGCCTATTTCCAGCATGGCCGCACGCAGGGCAACTTTACCGCCGCCAACGGCATCATCACAGCCAATCTCTACAACGCGGTTGATGCGGTGGTGAACCCGGCCACCAACCAGATCGTCTGCCGCTCGACGCTCAGCAATCCTGGCAATGGCTGCGTGCCCATCAACCTGTTTGGCGCCGGCACCCCGTCGGCCGCGGCGCGCCAGTATATTGCCGGCAATGCCTATGCCAACCAGACTGTCACGCAGGATGTACTGGCGGCCACGCTGCGTGGGTCGCCGCTGGAACTGCCCGCCGGCAAGGTGCAGGTGGCCGTGGGCGCCGAACACCGCCGCGAAGGCCTGAAGCAAGTGGTGCCCTCGCTGGCCACCATCACCCAGACCGGCAATGGCGCGCAAGGGTTTCCCGGCAGCCTGCTGGGCACCCAGGGCGGCTATTTCCTGGGTAACTCCTCGCCGGTCAATGCCAGCTATCTGGTGGACGAAGCCTTTGCCGAAGCACAGATTCCGCTCCTGGCCGACAAGCCCTTTGCCAAGTCACTGGAACTGAACGGCGCTGCCCGCGTCACGCACTATTCCAACGCCGGCACGGTGTGGACCTACAAGGCGGGCCTGGTCTATGCGCCGTCAAGCGATCTGCGCCTGCGTGCCACGGTCTCGCACGATATTCGCGCGCCCAACCTCGGCGAACTTTACCTGTCTCAGGCGCAGACGATTGCCACGGTAATCGATCGCCAGAATGCCAATGCCTCGGCGACGGCGACGATCCAGTTGCCCGGGAACCCCAACCTGAAGCCGGAAAAATCGAACACCATCACGATCGGTGCGGTGCTCACCCCCAGCTTCTGGCGCGGTTTCAGCGCATCGGTCGATTATTACGACATCAGCATCAATGGCGCGATCACCCGCCTCAGTAACCAGCAGACGGTGGATGAGTGCGCCGCGGGCAATGCGGCCCTGTGTGCGCTGATCACACGCAATGGCGGCGCCATCTCGGTGATCTCCACGCCCAATCTCAACCTTGCCACGTTGAAGACGCGCGGCTTCGATGTCGAAATGAACTATGGCTTTGGCATCGGCACGGTGTTCGGCCAGCCGAGCCGGGTTTCGCTGCGGGCGCTGGCGTCCTACGTCACCAAGCTGCAAACCACGACGCCGGGTTCCGCGCCGATCGATCGCGCCAGCCAAACGCCCTTTCAGGGCACGGCCAGCGCCGATATCGACCTTGGCCGGCTGAATGTGCTGGTGCAAGAACGGCTGATCGGCAGCCGCGCGATCGACAGCACCTATACGCCCTCGTTCGTGGCCAACAACCATATCGGCGCGGTGTGGTATACCGACCTCAATGTCACCTATCACCTGGGCGGCAAGCTGGAGGGGGTCGATGTGTTTGCCTCGGCCAACAACCTGTTTGACAAGGCCCCGCCGCTGGGTGCCACCACCTTTGGCATTGCCCCGTCTTCCACCCTGTCGCAGTTCTATGATGTCATCGGGCTCTATATGACCGCCGGCATTCGCTTCAAGTTTTGACCCTGTTGGCTGGCGCCCTTTGTGGCGCCAGCCTTTTTCGCATGGGGAGCTTCGACCATGACCAAGATTTCAATCGCCAGTCTCGCGCTGGCCGGCGCGATGGCGCTGACCACAGTGGCCCCCCTGCAGGCCGCGCCTGCCGCATCGTGTGACCGGGCCTGCCTGATCGCGATGATGGAAAGCTATATCGACGCCATTCCCACGCACGATCGCGCTGGCCAGCCCATCGCGGCCGGCGCCAGGGAAACCGTCAACGGCCGGGTATCGCCCGCCCAATCGGACTATTTCTGGAAGCTGGTGGACGGTATCACCTATCGCCAGATCCTGGCCGATCCTTCCACCGGGCAGGTCGCCATGCTGGGCGTTGCGACCGAGGCGGGTGGCCGCGGCGCCTATTGGCTGCGGCTGGCGGTGAAGAATCGCCAGATCACCGAGATCGAGCAGGTGATCGGCGACCGGCCTGCTGGCGGTGTGCGGGGCCTTGCCGCGCCCAACCCCTATTTCGAGCAGATTCTGCCGGAGCAGAGCCGTTCCACCCGCGCGCAACTGATCGCCATTGCCGACAGCTATTTCGAGGGTTTGCAGCGCCACGATGGGGCTGGGGTGCAGTCTGCCCTGGGGTGCCGGCGCTATGAAAACGGCAACCAGACCTCGCTCAACCCGCTGGGCAACACCTGGGCCTGCAACGTAATGAGCGACTACACCTACATGGACAAGATCAAGGAGCGCCGCTTCCCCATCGTCGATGTGGAACGCGGCATCGTGGTCGGCGCCATGGTGATCGAGGTGTCAAAGCCCAAGGCCAGCGCCGCGATCACCGGGGCCGTTCCCGGCGGCCCGCAGTCCGTTGTGCCGCTGTTCAGCCGCCCGCACGACACGCTGATCCAGGAGGTTTTCAAGATCGCCGACGGCAAGATCCAAGAGATCAACGTGATCCGCCAGGACATGCCCTATCAGTGGGGCAGCGGGTGGTGATGGCCCTTATCCGAAAGACGCCGGCATGAAGATCATGGTTGTGGGGGCAGGCGCCATGGGCACCCTGTTTGGCGGGCGCTTGGCCCGGGCCGGCCATCAGGTGGTGTTCGTCGATACAGACCCCGCGCGGGTCGCGGCCATTGCCGCCAATGGCGTCTGGGAAAACGACATCCCCGCCCGTTGCGCGGCGGCGTTGCCCGGCGTGGCGCAGGGTGAGACTGATCTGCTGATCCTGTTCACCAAGGCCCAGCATACCGCCGCTGCCATGGTACAGAACGCTGGCGCGTTGCGCCCCGATGGCATGGTGCTCACGCTGCAGAACGGCCTGGGCAACGGTGTCGCGATTGCAGGCGTTGTCGGCGCTGATCGAGTGCTGGTGGGTATTACCAATTGGCCTGCCGATTTGCTCGGCCATGGGCGCATCCACGTGGCGGGCGATGGCATGGTCAAGTTCTGGAGCCTGACAGGCGCGGATACCCCCGCCATTCACCAGGTTGCCGCCGCATTGGCCGAGGCGGACCTTGGCGCGAGCGCCGAGCCTTCGGTCAAGGTCGCGATTTGGGAAAAGGTGATTTTCAACGCCGCGCTCAATGGTATCTGCGCCCTGACGCGGATGACAGTGGGCGAGGTCGGTGACTTCGCGCCCGCTCGTGATCTCGCGTTGCAGGTGGTGGCGGAAGGAATCACCATCGCGCTGGCCAACGACGTGGCGGTCGACGTTGAGAGAGTGCGCCAAGCCGTTGCCTTTGCCATGACCCATCACCGCGCCCACAAGCCGTCCATGCTGCAGGATGTGGAGGCCGGCCGCCCCACCGAAGTCGATGCCATTCAGGGTGGTTTGCTGGCCGCAGCCCACCGTCACGGCGTGACGACGCACGCACTTGCCCATTGCACCGCGCTGTTGCGCAGCATCGACCACATCGTTCGGAGTTCGTGATGTACACCACCGCCACTGCCTTTCTGGAAGCCCTTGTCGAGCAAGGCATCACGCACGCGTTCGTCAATCTGGGTAGTGATCATCCGGGGCTGGTAGAGGCGATCGCCGAAGCGCGCGCAAACGGGCGGGCCGTTCCGACCATCGTGACCTGCCCGAACGAGATGGTGGCCTTGACCATTGCCCATGGCCATACCCAGATTAGTGGTCAGCCGCAGGCCGTCATCATCCACGTCGAATGCGGGACGCAGGCCCTGGCTGGCGCGGTGCACAATGCCGCCAAGGCGCGCATTCCGGTGCTGATCTTCGCCGGTTCTTCGCCCTTTACCCAGGACGGGGAAATGCTCGGCAGCCGCAACGAGTTCATCCAGTGGATTCAGGATGTCCACGACCAGCGCGGGCTGGTGCGCGGCTACATGCGCTATGACAACGAAATCCGCACCGGCGCAAACGTCAAGCAACTGGTTCATCGCGCGATGCAATTTGCCAGGTCTGACCCCAAGGGCCCCGTCTATCTGATGGCCCCACGCGAAGTGCTGGAGGCGCCGTGCGAGCCGGTAAGCGTGGACATGGCACGCTGGCAGCCGGTGACGCCCTGCGCGCTGGCAGCGCAGGATGCGCGCTTTCTGGCCGAGCGGCTGGTCAAGGCGAAGCGCCCGTTGATCGTCACGTCCTATCTCGGCCGTAATCCGGCAGCGGTTGACGTGTTGGCGGCGTTGTGTGCCCAGGTGGGTGCGGGCGTGGTGGAATCGGTGCCCAGCTACGTCAACCTGCCGCACAACAACCCGTTCTATCTTGGCAACTACTGGAACAATCCCGAGCAGAACCCCGATCTTGCCGCTGCCGATCTGGTGCTGGTGGTAGACTGCGACGTGCCGTGGATTCCGATCAAGAACACCCCGTCCGAAGCGGCCGAAATCTATCACATCGACATCGACCCGCTGAAGGAGCAGATGCCGCTATGGTATATCGAGCCGCACCGCAGTTTCCGCGCTGATGCCGCGCAAGCCTTGCAGGCCATCGGCGATGCAGCAGCGGCACTGGACACGGATGCCGCTGCCTTGGCCGAAAAGACCGGGCACTATGCCGCGCGCAGTGCTGCGCGTCGCGCCCGCGTCGCGCAGGAAGTGTTCGCGGGCGAGGGGCTTACGATCGCCCGCCTGATGGCGGCCCTGCGCGAGCAGTTCGATGGCCAGACCATCGTGATGAACGAAGGCATCACCAATTATCAGCCGGTGTTCGATCATCTGGCCCCCGTGCGTGCTGGCAGCATGTTTGCCAGCGGCGGCGGATCGCTGGGCTGGAACGGCGGCGCGGCAATCGGGGCAAAGCTGGCCAATCCCGAAGCGACGGTGATCGCCGTGTCGGGTGATGGCTGTTATATGTTTACCGTGCCGTCCAGCGTGCACTGGATTGCGCGCCGCTATGCCACGCCTTTCCTGCAAGTGGTGCTGAACAATGACGGCTGGAATGCGCCGCGCCATTCAGCGCTTGCGGTTCATCCCGATGGGCATGCCAGCAAGGCCGCCGACCTTGATTTGAGTTTTACGCCAGCGCCTGATTACGGCGCGATTGCAGCGGCATCGGGCGGTGCGGCCAGTTTCGTCGTGGACCGCGAGAGCGACCTTGCCACCGTGCTGGGCGACGCTTTCGCCGTGTTGAAGAACGAGCGCCGCGCGGTGGTCGTCGAGGCGAGGCTGGGCTGATGGCGTTGGGAGAGGCGCCTTCGTCCGTTGCGGGGGTAATTGATGACCGACCCTGGGGCTGGCGGCAAAAGCTGCTGCTGGCGCTGGTGTCGCTCACCATCCTGCTGGATGGGTTTGACAACCAATCCTTGGGCTTTGCCTTGCCCAGCCTGATGAGGGATTGGGGCCTGCCCAAGGCGGCGCTGGGCAGCGCGCTGGCGGCTGCGCAGGTTGGCATGTTGATCGGGGCGATCAGCGGCGGCGTTGTGGGCGACAGGTTCGGTCGCAAGGCTGCCCTGGTGGCCAGCACGACCTTGTTTGGTGCGGGCACCTTGCTGATCGGCTTTGTCCACACGCCGCTGCAACTGGCAGGCTTGCGATTTGCCGCCGGCCTCGGGCTGGGGGCGGCTTTCCCCACTGTTGCCGCGCTGGCCGCAGAATTTACGCCGGCGCGCCATCGCAGCCTGGCGGTCATCCTCTCGATCGTCTGCGTGCCGCTGGGCGGCGTGGTTGGCGGCATGGCGGCATCGGCGATCCTGCCCGTGATGGGCTGGCCGGCGCTGTTTGTGCTGGCCGGCGCCTGCACCTTGGTGCTGGCACTTCTGCTAATACTGGCGGTGCCGGAATCGGTGACGTTCCTGCTCTCGAACGACGCGAGCCCCGCGGTTGTCTTGCGCAGCCTGCGCCGGATGGGCCTGGGCGATGCGGTTTTGCCCGAACGCGCCGCAGCCCGATCGCATGGTGCTGCCGCGCCGCTGTCGGCCGTCTGGGCCCCGGCGTTGCGCGCCGACAGCATGCTGTTGTGGGCGGCGTTCTTCTTTTCCCTGGTGTCCGTCTATGCCGCGTTCAACTGGCTGCCCACGCTGCTGGCAGAGAGCGGTCTGAGTGTGGCGCAGGCCGCTGAAGGTCTGGCGGCGTTCAACATGGGCGGGGTTGTCACAGCCCTGCTGGGGGGCGCGTTGATGGCCCGCTTCGGCTCGCGCTGGGTGATGGCGGCGATGGCGCTGGTGGCGGTTGGCGCGGCTGCGACCCTGGCCTTGCTGGCCAATGTACACCTGCCGCTTGCCGCGACATTCGCGCTCATCGCGATCGAGGGCGGCTGCGTGAACGGGGCCCAGACCAGCCTCTATGCCTTGGCGTCGAACATCTATCCGGCGCCAACCCGCGCGCGTGGCGTGGGCATGGCAACCGGGATTGGCCGGCTTGGCGCGATTTCCAGCGCGTTGCTGGGGGCAGTGGTGGTTGGCGCGCTCGGCATGGCCGGCTTTCACTGGGCGATCGCAGGGGTGATGGTGGTGGTGTTGGCAGCGATTGCCCTGATCGTGCGCCATGTGCCATCCCGGTGATTGCTCGGCATTTCCGCCAAGCTTGACTCCGCCGTGCCAGCCGTGCGACCGATCCGGACCGTCTGCCGGATTTGGGACCATTGATGCCGCGATGTAGTTGCTGTCATGTTGATTCGGCGCTCGTTGTGCGGGTCACGCCAGCGGTGGTCCATGGCCGGTAAGAAGCGGCGCGGTGAAGCGGCCGTAGCTACCGAAGACAGGCAATGGACGCGCGGGCTCGACGACGTCATCGCCTATCATCTGCGCCGCGCGCAGGAGGCATCGTTTGCCGCCTATTCCCGCAGCATTGGCGAAATCCGCATCTGGCCGGGCTGGTATGCCCTGCTGCGGATCATTTACGACAACCCCGGCATCAACCAGACCGAACTGAGCGCGGCCAGCGGGCGCGACAAATCCACCCTGACCGCGTCCTTGCGTGAACTCGGCAAGGCAGGGCTGGTCGAGCGCGAGCGCGACGAGATCGACCGCCGCAATTTCCGCCTCAAACTGAGCGCGGCTGGCGAGGCCCAACTCGCCGAGCTGGAACTCAAGGCAGCGGCCCACAACGCCAGGATCGACAGCATCATCGGGCCAGAGCATCGCGATCTGTTCCTGGCGCTTCTCAAGGAACTGTCAGCCCGGCTCTGACCAGATCGCGCTGCGTGGGTCGATCGGAGTTGCACGCTATGCACCACCGCATTGGGCCAAACGGCCCTGGCAATGCTTGCTCTCACTTGGCGGGGCAGTGCATGTTTCTGGTGTTTCATAGTAAGCGCCAACGGAAGGCGGCGTTGACGCGGCGTCGGGCTGCCGCGCAGCAGCGCTTGTACTTCATGCCCCAGCCGCGTTTCGACCTGTCTTGCCAGTCTGCATGGCGCGGAGAGCGGGTTTCTTGTCCTCGCGCATGAGCGCGAGCTTGCGCATTCCAACTAGGGCGCAGGGTATGAGGGCTGCGTGCTCATCGCGGATTGTGTTGGCGTCGTCGCGTTCATCGCACGGCTCGCCGATGTCCATGAAGCCGGTGAACAGGGCAACGAGCGTGGCGGTTCGTTCGTCCTCGGCGATCACCGACCAGCAATCCGGCGCCAGCTTCATGGCGCTCCAGAAGCCCCTGCCCCAGGTCCTGACCTTACGTGGTCTGGCTTCTGACCCGGCTCGCAGAAGGCGGGGGAGAAGCCTGGCCAGCCTTTGGCGAAGCTTGCCTCGGTAGCCTTGTGATGGGCCAGGACCGTAACAAGGCCCTGCTCGATCCGGGCAGGATCGACCGCAGACCGTTCTCGCCACAGACCCATATCCGCCTTTCTGGACAGCGATCGCGGCTTCGTCCGCGCCCGCGAAGCCGCGATCGCAAGAGTTCAAAATGACGCGATCGTCGGAGGAATATGTCCGGCTTCTGCGGATCGCCGAGGTGAAGCGATGCGTGAGCATCGGCAAGAAGCGGATATACCGGCTTATCAAGCGGGTGGATTTTCTTTTCACATTAGCACTTTTCAGCGCTTGCCGGTATTCCGCTCAGACACGCTCTAGCAGAACCGCCAGCCCCTGCCCCACGCCGATGCACAGGAACGCTAGGGCATAGCGGCCCTGCTTGCGGTGCAGTTCCTCCACTGCGGTCATCGCGATCCGTGCACCAGACATGCCCAGTGGGTGACCCAGCGCGATCGCCCCGCCGTTGGGATTGACGCGTGGATCGAGCGGATCGATGCCAAGATCGCGCAAGGTAGCGATCGCCTGGCTGGCAAAGGCTTCGTTCAGTTCGATCACGTCGAGTTGGTCGATCCGCAGCGCGTGGCGGGCCAGCACCTTGCGCGCCGCCTCGATCGGGCCGACGCCCATGATGCGCGGCGCGATGCCGGCGGCGGCCATGCCGATGACGCGGGCGCGCGGTGTCAGGCCATGCGCCGCAGCCGCTGCCTCTGTCGCAACGAGCATGGCTGCGGCGCCATCGTTGAGGCCGGATGCATTGCCCGCCGTCACCGTCCCGCCAGGCTTCACAACGGGCTTGAGAGCGGCGAGCGCTTCCAGCGTCGTGGCGCGCGGATGCTCGTCTGCATCGAACAGGATCGGCTCGCCTTTGCGCTGCGGGATCGCCACGGACACGATTTCGGCGGCAAAGCGCCCGCTGGCCGTGGCGCGATGTGCCTTTTCCTGGCTGGCCAGGGCAAAGCGGTCCTGGTCCTCGCGGCTGATCTGCCATTGCTCGGCGACGTTCTCGGCCGTCTGCGGCATGGTATCCACACCATAGGCCGCCTTCATCGCGGGGTTGATGAAGCGCCAGCCCAGCGTTGTGTCCTCGATCTTCTGGTCGCGCGCGAATGCGCTATGCGCCTTGCCCATGACGTAGGGCGAGCGCGTCATACTCTCGACGCCACCCGCGATGAGGAAATCCGCGTCCCCCGCACGGATCGCCTGGGCTGCCATGCCCAGCGCGTTGAGACCGGAACTGCACAGCCGGTTGACGGTAACCCCCGGCACCGTTTCAGGCATGCCCGCCAGCAGCACGGCCATGCGGGCCACGTTGCGATTGTCCTCGCCCGCCTGGTTGGCACAGCCAAGCAGCACATCGTCCAGTTCCGCCCAGTCTGCCCCCGGGTTGCGCGCCATCAGCGCCTTGAGCGGCACAGCCGCCAGGTCGTCGGCGCGGATGGTGGCGAGCGATCCGTTGAGCTTGCCGATCGGGGTACGGATGGCGTCGCAGATGAAAGCATCGGGCATGCGGTATCAGCTTTCCAGAAAGGCGGCGATGGTCGCGGCCAGCGGCTCTGCCGCCTCTAGCGGAGCCAGGTGCGCCGCTGCCAGCGCAACATGGCGCGCGCCGGGAATGCGCGCAACCAGGTGTTCGCCATGGCCCTCGAACGGCGTCGAGGTGTCGCGCGTGCCGGTCACTACCAGCGTCGGACAGGCGATGGTGTGGAGCCGGTCGGCCAGGGCCATGTCACGAATGGCGCAGGCACAGCCGGCATAGCCTTGCGCGTCCATGGCAAGCAGTTGACGCCGGACCGCTTGATAGATGGCCAGATCGGCAGCATCGGACAGGAAACGCCCCATCGCCAGATCGACGATTCCGGCCATGCCTTGCTCGCGCACGGTGGCAACGCGGTTGTCCCACGCGGCGCGGTCCATCGTTGCCGAAGTGCAGATCGGCAGCAAGGCCCTTACCCTGCCCGGCGCGCGCAGCGCCAGTTCCATGGCGATCATCCCGCCGAGCGAAACACCCGCCACGGCAAAGCACGCAAATCCAACGGCGTCGGCTGCGGCCAGCACATCGTCTGCCAATTGCGCCAGGCTGTAGTCCCCCGGATCGGCCAGCGAAGCGCCATGGCCGCGCGTATCGATCCGCAGCAGCGCGAAGCGATCGCGCAAATGCGGCAGGACGGCGTCCCACAGGTCCATGTCGGTGCCGATGCTGTTGAGCAGAACGAGCCCGGGCGCCTGATCGCGCCCGTCGTGCTTGATGTATAGCCGGGCGCCAGGGCGCGCTAGGAACGGCATGCCAATTCCTTTGATGCGGTCGGTGCGTGCTCTGACGCGGTCAGGGAAAGCGCCAAGGGCGCCGCCGTCTTGGCCAGCACTTCCGCCTCGGTTACACCCGCTGCGCATTCGATCAGGGTGAGCCCGCCCTTGCCGCGATCGACCGCCAGGACAGCAAGATCGGTGATGATGAGGTCCACCACCGCCTTGCCGGTGAGCGGCAATGTGCAGGCAGGCAGGATCTTGGGGCTGCCGTCCTTGGCAACGTGATCCATGACCACGACCACACGCTTGACCCCCGCAACCAGGTCCATCGCGCCGCCCATGCCTTTCACCATCTTGCCTGGGATCGTCCAGTTGGCGAGATCGCCCTGGGCCGATACCTCCATCGCGCCAAGCACGGCCATGTCGATGTGGCCGCCCCGGATCATGGCAAAGCTGTCTGCCGAAGAGAAGAAACTGCTGGTCGGGAGCGCGGTAACGGTCTGCTTGCCGGCATTGATCAGGTCAGGGTCTGCTTCCCCGTCATAGGGAAAAGGTCCGATGCCCAGCATGCCGTTTTCAGACTGCAGCGTTACGTTCACACCGGGCGGCACATGATTGGCCACCAGAGTGGGAATGCCGATGCCCAGGTTCACGTAATATCCGTCGCGCAGTTCGCGCGCGGCGCGGGCGGCCATCTCGTCGCGGGTCCAGGCCATCATGCACTCTCCCGCTGACGCGTGGTCAGCTTCTCGATGCGCTTCTCATTGATCGTGGCGAGGACGATCCTGTCGACGTAGATGCCCGGTGTGTGGATGCCATCGGGGTCGAACGTCCCTTCAGGCACGATTTCCTCCACTTCCACCACGGTCACTTTGCCGGCCGTCGCCATGTTGGGGTTAAAATTGCGCGCCGTCTTGCGATACATGAGATTGCCCGCGGGGTCCGCCCGCCAGGCTTTGATGATCGAGAGGTCCGCCCGCAGCCAGGTCTCTCGCACATATTCGGCGCCTTCAAACACGTCCACCGGCTTCCCCTCGGCCACGACAGTGCCGACCCCGGTTTTCGTGTAAAAGGCCGGAATGCCCGCGC
This sequence comes from Novosphingobium capsulatum NBRC 12533, assembly GCF_001598375.1. GTDB lineage: Bacteria > Pseudomonadota > Alphaproteobacteria > Sphingomonadales > Sphingomonadaceae > Novosphingobium > Novosphingobium capsulatum. Next base: position 210,807 of record NZ_BCYV01000014.1, on the reverse strand, counting down.
CGCCGGCGCGGATCCGCTCGGCCAGCGTCCCTTGCGGGTTCAGTTCCAGTTCCAGTTCGCCAGACAGGTACTGGCTCTCGAACAACTTGTTTTCGCCGACATAGGACGAGATCATCTTCTTCACCTGCCGGCTTTCCAGCAGCATCCACAGGCCAAAGCCATCGGCACCGGCATTGTTGGAAATGATCGTCAGATCCTTGACCCCGCTTTGGCGGATTTCGGGGATCAGGCTTTCGGGGTTGCCCGAAAGCCCGAACCCGCCCGACATGATGGTCATCCCGTCAAACAGAAGGCCATCAAGCGCAGCGGCAGGATTGGCGTAGATCTTGTCCATGTCGTATCGAAACCTTTAGCCGAAGAATGCGCCTTATCCGCCCTGGCGGTGCGTTATGCCGCATCCATTGGTTCGGCAGCAGCACGGGCGCGGGCGGAAAAACCCTCGTCTTCGGCATCGCTGGCTCGCTGCAACTGGAAATCGAACGCGATATATGCCGCATCACCCTGGCGATTGGGCACAGGCAGCAGGCCTTCGCGCGTGCCAAAGGCAAAATCGTCGGCTGCAAAGGGGTCGTCGCCGAAATTGATCTGGGTGGTCAAGGTGCGATAGCCCGGTGCCTCGATGAAGAAGTGCACGTGCGCCGGGCGATTGCCATGCCGGCCCAAGGCCTGCATCAGTTGGTCCGTTGCGCCACCGGGCGGCACCGAATAGCCGCTCGGCTGCTTGGAATGAAACGCATAGCGCCCGTCCTTGCCCAGCTTGATGCGCCGGCGGTTGTTGAACGGGGTCTGTTCGCCAGTTGGATCGAAGTGCGAATACCACCCTTGGCTGTTTGCATGCCAGACATGCACGATCGCATTCTCCACCGGCTCGCCATCAGGGCCGGTCACCGCGCCGCTCATGTAGAGAGTGTGGGCGCCTTCGTCGGGATCGACCGTCAGCGCGGCATCGCCTTCCACCAGCGGCGCACCGGCCACATAGAGCGGCCCCTCGATAGTGCGCGGCGTGCCGCCAACCCGCCCGGCTTGCGCGTCCTTGGCATCCAGGAACAGGTCGATGAAATGCTCAAGCCCGATGCCCGGTACGATCAGCCCGAGTTCGCCGGAACCTTCGGCAAGATACTTGACGGCCAACCAGAATTCGCTCTCCGACACGTCATGCTTGACGATCACGGCCATGGCGCTTTCGATAAGGTCGCGCATGATAGCCTTGAGACGCGGGTTGCCACCGCTTTCTTCGATGCCCGCCGCGCGATCGAGCAGTTTCTGGACTTCTGGCGATTTGACGAAGCTGGTGTCCATGTTCACTCTCCTGGATGTCTTTTATGCCCGGTTTTCGTACGCTGCGCTCAGCGATCGTCGTCGTGGAGCGACGAGGGATGCCGGCACAGCGGGGTCACTTTGATGGTCATGAACGGAAAGAGCGGCAGCGCCATCAGCGTGTCATGAAGCGCGGCATTGCTCTCCACATCGAAGATCGAGACGTTCGAATAGAGCCCCACCTTGCGCCAGATGTGGCGCCAGGTCCCTGCCGCCTGAAGCTGCTGGAAATAGGCCTTTTCCTCAGCCTTGATCCGCGTCGCTTCATCAACATCGAAGGCCAGCGGAATGTTGACGTCCATTTCCACCATGAACAGCATGGGTTTCAGGCTCCTGCACTGACGGGATGAAGACGCGGCCCGTCGCGGTCGCGCCGGAAGAAGGCGAGCTTGTCCTCGTCAAAAGCGATGCCAAGCCCTGGCCCGTCGGGCACGCCCAACGAGAAGTCGCGATAGTCGAGCGGCTCGCGCAGAATCTCTTCGGTCTGCAGCAGCGGGCCGAACAACTCGGTTCCCCAGGCCAGATGCGGGATGGTGGCAAAGACATGGGCCGAGGCGGCCGTACCGACACTGCCTTCGAGCATCGTCCCGCCATAGAGACCGATGCCTGCGGCCGCGGCGATTGCCGCAACTTCGGCCGCAGCAAACAGCCCCCCGGATTGGGCGATCTTGAGCGCAAACACATCGGCCGCGCCGGCCGAGGCGATGCGCAGTGCGCTGCGCGGCCCGTGCAAGGCTTCGTCGGCCATCAGCGGGATCGTCTGCTGCGCGGTCAGGCGGGCCATCGCCGCGATGTCATCGCCCGCGATCGGTTGCTCGACCAGATCGCAGCCCACATCGTGCAGCATCGCCATGCCCAGGCTGGCCTGCGTTGCCGACCAGTTCTGGTTCACATCGACGCGAATGCTGGCGCGATCGCCCAGCGCCTTGCAGATCGCGCCGACGTGGGCAACGTCATCGCGCACCGCACGCTTGCCGATCTTGAGCTTGAAGATGCGGTGCCGGCGCCGATCGAGCATTTCCTCACCCTCGGCAATGTCGCGCCCGGTATCGCCGCTGGCCAGGGTCCAGGCCACGGGCAGCCGATCGCGCCGCGCTCCCCCGGAAATCAGCGCCGAGACCGGCACGCCAAGCCGTTTGCCTGCGATGTCGAGCAAGGCGGATTCCACTGCGCATTTGGCAAAATGGTTGCCGCGCACACTGGCGGAAACCTTGGCCATGGTCGCGCCGACCTGCGCGATATCGCAGGTTTTCAGCACGGGCAGGATATAGGTGTCTATCGCCGACTTGATGCTTTCGGGGCTTTCCGGGCAATAGCTGAGACCACCGATCGTCGTGCCCTCACCCACGCCTTCGATGCCGTCGGCGTCGGTCAGGCGCACGATCACCATCGATTGTGCATGCATTGTCGCCATGGCCAGGACATGCGGGCGGATCGTCGGCACATCGACAATGAAGGTATCAGCCCGACTCAGCGTTGCCATTGCAGAAATTGCCCCAAACAGCAGAATTTCAATGATCGATAAGCCTTGCGCCGGAAGCAATCCAACATCTATTGGGTCTAATCTCTATACCTGATAGGTATGAACCATGCTGGACCTGCGCCTCTTGCGCTATTTCGTGATCGTTGCCGACGAAGGCAATTTCAGCCGCGCGGCCGAGCGGCTGCATATTGCCCAGCCGCCATTGTCGCGCGCGATCCAACAGCTCGAAGCCCATGTCGGCGCGCCCTTGCTGGATCGCACGATGCGGCCGCTGCGCCTTACCGAGGTTGGTCGCCTGCTCCATGCCCAGGCCGTGCAATTGCTGGCGCGGATGGAGGATGTCGACACGATGGTGAAGACCGCCGCCACCAGCCGCCGGCGGCGGTTCGTCATCGGGTTTGTCGCCTCCACGATCTATGCCCGGCTGCCCGAAATGATCCGCGAGTTCCGCAAGGTCGCGCCAGATGTCGAGATCGTGATGGTCGAAAGCACGACGCTCGAACAAATCGCACAGTTGAAGGACGGGCGCATCGACGTAGGCTTTGGTCGCATCCGCTTCGACGATCCGGCCGTACGCCGCATCGTTCTGCACAACGAGCGGTTGATCGCCGCCTTCCCGGTCGACCATCCCCTGGCGCGCGGTGAAGGGCCGATCTCGCTGCACGACCTGGCGAACGAGCCGCAGATTCTCTATCCGCGCTCTCCGCGCCCAAGCTATGCCGACCAAGTTCTATCGCTGTTCCGCGACCAGGCGATCGAACCACGCATCGTCCACGAGGCGCGCGAACTCCAGATCGCCATTGGCCTTGTCGCGGCGGAGGAAGGCATGGCCATCGTCCCTGAGTCGGTGCGCCGCGCGCGCAGCCACGATATTGCCTTTCGCGAACTGGCCGAGCCTGCGACATCGCCGATCATCATGAGCCACCGCGTGGGCGATCTTTCGCCCGATATTGCCAGCATGACCGAGGTTGTGCGCCGCAAATACCGCGATTGGGGCCATGATGCGCCTTTGTCAGGCCAACTGTGACGATGCCCCGCGTTGCCCGCGCAACCAATAGTTGACCTGCGAGCGCGTCATGCCAAGGCGCCGCGCCGTTTCGGTGACGTTGTTGCTGGTGGCCACGAGCGTTGCGCCGATCAGACGGTCTACCACCTCGTCGCGGGTCAGGCGCGCATCGAGCAGTAGGGCATCGATCCTATCGGACGCTTCGGGCAGGCCAGACGCCCCGCGGCGAATGCGATCCATCACATAGGCGGAAAATGGCTCACCGGCTCGCCCGTCGCCATCGCCGCCATCGGTGTGTCCGCCGTCGAACGATTGCGCCGTCATCGTGACGTGGTGGATGCCGATCAGCTCGTTATCGTCGGCCAGGATCACCGCCCGCTCGATCAGGTTTTCCATCTCGCGAATGTTGCCCGGCCAATCGTATTCCAGGAAATGGCGAATGATCGCATCGTCGAACGCCACCTGGGTGCGCCCGTGCTTGGCGCACATCTTGCGCAGGAAATAGTTGGCCAGCAGCGGGATATCGGCGCGGCGCCGGCGCAGCGGCTGGATCGTGATCGGAAAGGTGGAAATCCGGTGCAGCAGGTCTGACCGGAACGTGCCGTTTGCCACGTCCCGGTGCAGATCCGCATTGGTTGCAGCGACAAGCCGGGCGTTGGTGCGCAGCGGCCGACTTCCACCCACGCGATCGTATTCGCCTTCTTGCAGCACGCGCAGCAATTTGGCCTGAGCCGCGAACGACAAGGTGCCGATTTCGTCCAAAAACAGGGTACCGCCTTCGGCCCGCTCGAAGCGACCGGGGCGCGACGCCGTAGCGCCGGTGAACGCCCCCTTGTCCACGCCGAACAATTCCGCCTCGATCAGCGTTTCGGGAATGGCGGCGCAGTTGACCGACACCAGCGGACCATCGGCACGGTTGCTGCGCTTGTGCAACTCGCGCGCGAACACCTCCTTGCCCACGCCGCTTTCGCCGGTGAACAGAACCGGCGCATCGGTTCTCGCCACCTTGTTCACGAGGTGAAGCGCCAGGTTGAACGCCGAGGAGGCGCCGACGATGGAGCGTTGGCCGATGCGCAGGTCTTCATCGGGTAGCAGCTTTCCCGCCGCCACCCCGCCCTGTCGCTGTGCGTAGTTTTCCGTGCGGAACCAGCGCATTTCCTCGTCGGCGTTTTCCCACTGCTCGGCCGCCTTGCCGACGAGGAAGCAGCGATCGTGCCCCATGGCGACGCATTGCACTTCTCGAAAGATCATCGCCCGCCCGAAAAACGCCGAAGCATAGCCCGAAGCATAGCCCACCTGCTGCCAGCCACCGGGATAGGGCGTGATGCCCAGCTCCTGCCGGTGCGACAGGCATTCGGCAGAATTGTGCCAATGATATTCGCTGTAGAAATGGCCGGTCTTGCGATCCGCTTCGAACACCAGCGGCTCGACCTTGACCGATCCCTTGAGCGCATGAAGCTGCGGCCCGACAGCGAAGCCAGCGAAAATGTCATCTTCCTTGCGCAGGTCCAGTGCCAGTTGCGCATCGGCCGAACCGATGCCGTACCCGATCCGCGTCACCAGCCCGCGCGCTTTGTCATAACCCAAAGAGGACACCAGCTCGCGCCGCATGATCCCCAAGGCATTGTTGTCGGTCAGCACCATGCGCTGGCCGTTCAGCGTGATCTCGGCCCGATCGGGATCGTAGTGGAAGGACTTCCACAGATCGTCGAACGATGGCTCACCGGCCACGACCAGTTTGCGCGCCAGATCGCGCGCGGCATCGCGTTCTCCGGCCCAGGCCGGATGCGAAGGATGCTCGCTGGGCATCACTCTCCCCTGTGTTTGTTTTTATACAACTCCAGCATAGTGAATGGCCAATTTTGCGCAACAGCTCTCCTGCTACACGAACGATCTCGCGCATCATGCCAATTATTTCATGCCCTTATTTAAACTGGCACATTCCCTGCTCTTACACTCTGCGCAACGGCACTCCGAAACAACGGGGGCCATTACGGAGGGGTAGAAATGATCAAAGCAGCCTTGCTCACCGGGACCGCCATGCTGTCTGCGGCGTTGGCAACTCCCGCCATGGGCCAAACCACAGCCGGCACCGAACCGGCTGCCACCGCGCAGAATGCTCCTGCCGCCGATACCGGCATCGCTGAAATCGTCGTCACCGCGCAGAAGCGTGCGCAGAACGTGCAGGACGTGCCCATCGCCATTTCAGCCTTTGCCGGCAATGCGCTGAAAGAGCGCGCCGTGGCTGATGTGTCGAGCCTTTCGAACATCTCGCCCAACGTGACGCTCGATGCCGGCTCGCCGTTCTCGGGTTCGTCCTCGGTCCTGTCAGCCTATGTCCGTGGCATCGGCCAAAGCGACTTTGCCGCCAACTTCGATCCAGGCGTCGGCGTCTATCTCGATGGCGTCTATCTTGCCCGCACCGTGGGCGCCAATCTCGATCTGCCCGATGTGCAGCGCATCGAAGTGCTCAAGGGGCCGCAGGGTACGCTGTTTGGCCGCAACACGATCGGCGGCGCGATCTCGATCGTCACGCGCGATCCGGGCAACACCACGTCGTTTCGCGGCGACATCACCACCGGCCGCTACAATCGGCTCGACATGAATGCGAGTGTCGACTTGCCCGTGTCCGACACGCTTGCTTTCGCGATAACCGGCGCCTCGCGCCACCGCGATGGCTATCTCAACCGCATTCCCTATCCTGGCGCGGCGACCTACGCCACCGATCCGGAATCCGCTTTCCGTGCCAACGGTACCGATCGCTCCGCCCAGGAAGGCGGGCAAAGCGAATGGTCGCTGCGCGGCAAGATGGTGTGGCGCCCGACAGACCGCCTGACCATCCGCGTCTCGGGCGATTACATGCGGCAGAACCAGCAAGGCACGGCCAACAAGCTGATCAAGACGACATCCAGCATGCCTTCGACGCTGGCCTTTCTCTACAACACCTGCATCAACACCCCGCAGGCGGGGCTGGCCGCAGCAGGGCTGAGCGCGCTGTGCGGTTCGCGCGGCACGCCGCTCAATCCGGGGCAGATGCTCGGCGGTATCGGCGGCGTGAATGTCGATGCCGATCCGAACAACAACCGCCTACCGTATGACGACCGCTTCGTTACCAACAGCATCGATACCAGCTATGCCACCGGCATCAACTTTTCCAAGATGAAGGCCTGGGGGCTTTCCGCCACCGTCGATTACGAACTGGCCGATGGCCTCTCGCTGAAATCGATCACGGGTTATCGTGATCTTGACTGGGCAACCGGCCTCGATGCCGATGGCTCGCCGCTCAACATCCTGGAATTCTCTTTCGGCCTCAAGAACTGGCAATTCAGCCAGGAGTTGCAGCTGGTTGGCCAGACCCTCGACAACAAGCTCAAGTTTGTTCTGGGAGGCTATTACTTCAAAGAACGCAGCCACATGAACGACTATGTGACGTTCGACCAAGGCCTGATCCAGATCGATGGCCCGAATTATCTCGACACCAAGAACTATGCTTTCTTCGGGCAGGTCGATTATGAAATCTCACCGCTTGTCTCGGTCACCGTCGGCGGGCGCTATACCAACGAGAAGAAGACCTTCAACGGCGGCCAGAGCGACCTCAACGGATTTTTCTACAAGGTCAGCGGCTGCACGACCTATGGCAATCCCTGTTCGTCGCTGCTCGGGTTCCCCGATCCCAACCAGCCGCTGCGCTTCTTTGTTTCGCAAGACCAGCATCAGAAATTCAACAACTTCTCGCCCAAGCTGGGCATCCAGTTGCACCCCTCACGCGATGTGATGGTCTACGGTTCGTGGTCCAAGGGCTACAAGACCGGGGGTTGGACCACGCGACTTTCCGCGCCGCTCAACTATGCGCCCACGTTCAACCCGGAAAAGGCCGAGACGTTCGAGGCCGGGATCAAGTCCGAACTGCTCGATCGCCATTTGCAGATCAACGCTGCCGTGTTCACCACACGGTATTCCGATATTCAGCTCAATTTCCAGCTTGGCATTTCGCCCACCATCCAGAACGCCGGCGATGCCCGCATCAAGGGTTTCGAGGTGGAGGCCGTGCTCGCCCCGGTCGCCGGCCTCACAATCAACAGCTCGATCGGCTACACCCAGGCCAAGTATACCAGCGTGCTGCCCGGCGCCGTAGTGGCCCCCAACACGCTCCAGGCCGGCGTCTTTGTCGGCGCCCCGCTGCCCAAGGCCCCGAACTGGAAGTTCAACATCAGCCCGCGCTATGAATATCGCTTGGGCAACGGCGGCTCGGTTGTCGCGCTGCTCGACTATACCCGCACCAGCAGCCTGTGGAACGATACCGAGCGCACGCTCCTGCTCCAGCGCCCCGGCGTGAACTCGCTCAGCGCCAGCCTCACCTATCGGGCCCCGGACAAGCGCTGGAGCGCCACGGTGGGCGGCACCAACCTGACCAACGATCGCTACATCGTCAGCGGCAATCTCCAGGCCGCCGGCCTCATCTTCGGCACCTACAACCGTCCCACCGAGTGGTATGCCCGGCTGGGCGTGGAGTTCTGACCATGCCAACCAAGACTGAAACCTTCCTGCAAAACTGCTGGTATTGCGCCGGCTGGGGCACCGATGTCGGGCTCGGCAGCCGCGATCTTGTCGTGCGCAAGATCGCGGGCCGCTCGATCCTGCTCTATCGCACGCCGCAAGGTGCGCTGGTGGCGATGGAGGATCGCTGTCCACACCGTTCCGCCCCCCTCTCGCTGGGCCGCAAGGAAGGCGATGCCGTGCGCTGCATGTACCACGGCATGCTGTTCGGCCCCGATGGCCGCTGCCGCCAGGTGCCCGGCATGGACAAGATCCCGCCTGGCGCTGATGTGCCGACGCTCGCGGCGGTGGAAAAGGACGGCTGGATCTGGGTCTGGCTGGGTGATCCCGCCACGGCCGACCCCGCGCTGATCTGCGAGGCGGTGGGGCCGGCCGATCCCGACTGGGTGCTCAAGACCAACGCGATCCGCATCGAGACCAATTACCGGCAGGAAATCGCCAACCTGGCCGATCTCAGCCACGTGTCCTGGGTGCATGGCGAAACCTTTGGCGGGTCTGACGACTGGAGCCTGATCCGCCCCCGCCACAAGAACCTGCCGCGCGGGATCGAGACGCGCTACACCGTGCGCGGCGTACCGGCGCCCAACTTTGCCAAGCACCTGTTCGATCCGGCGGCCCGGTTCGATATCGATGTGCATGTCACGCTTACCGTGCCGTGCAAATTCATCATGAGCTTCCGCATCAAGTCTGCCGGCGATGCCACGTCGGGAGAGAGCAACGGAGACTTGCTGCTCGATACGTTTACCAGCCAGGCGGTCACGCCGCGCGACGATGGATCGATCGACTATTACTTCTCGTGGGGCACCAGCAAGGCCACCTGGTTTCCCGGCATCGTCGAACTGATGCATGCCACCAACCTCGATGCCTTTCTCGAAGACAAGCGCATTCTGGAAGGTCAGCGCGAGCGGCAACTGCAATATCCCGACGCCCCGCAAATCGACATCGTCCACGATGCCGGCCCCGGCCGCATGCTGTGGGTGCTCGACAAGCTGCTGGAGCAGGAAGCATCGGACCACGTGGCGGAGACCGTTGCATGAACGGATGGATTTCCGTTCGGGTCGCCGAGCGGCGCGAGGAAGCCGAGGGGATTGTCGGCCTCGTCCTCGCGCCGCTGCCCGGCGCCAGCCTGCCGCCATACGAACCGGGCGCGCACATCGACCTGAAAATGCCCAATGGCATGATCCGCCAATATTCGCTGTGCGGCCAGGTGGGCGACACAACGGTCTATGAACTGGGCATCCTGCTCGAGACCGCCGGGCGTGGCGGATCGCGCCATGTGCACGAGCAGGTAAACGTGGGCGACATGCTGGACATCAGCGCACCGCGCAATCTCTTTGCCCTGGTGCCAGGAGAGCCCGCGCTGCTGTTTGCCGGCGGCATCGGGATCACCCCGATCATCGCCATGGCCGATCATCTGGCGCGCAGCGGCACGCCCTATGCCCTGCATTATTGCGCCAGAACGCACGCGCGCATCGCGTTTCGCGAACGCATCGCGCACTCGCACGCGCCCCACCACGTGCATTACCATTTCGACGATGTGCCGCAGACGCGGCTGGACATGGCGCGCGTGCTGGCAGAGGCTGATCCGCAGGCACACCTTTATGCCTGCGGCCCGGCCGGCTTCATGGATTTTGTGATCGGCGCGGCGCGGGCGGCCGGTTGGCCCGAAGCACGCCTGCACGTGGAGCATTTCTCCGCGCCGGAAGTGCAGGATACGGGCGATGCCTTCGAGATAGAGATCGCCGGAACCGGGCAGATCGTGCCCGTTGCGTCTGGCCAAAGCGCGGCAACCGCGCTGGCCGAGGCGGGGATCGAAGTGCCGCTGTCCTGCGAACAGGGCATTTGCGGCACCTGCCTCACCACTGTGCTCGCCGGCATTCCTGACCATCGCGACATGTACCTGTCCGCGGCCGAACAGGCTGCCAACGACTGCTTCACGCCCTGCTGTTCGCGCGCGCGCACGCCGCGCCTTGTCATCGAAATCTAGATTGGAGAGGTCTTGCCATGAAAACCCGTGATCATTTCCTCATGAAGGCCTGGTACATCGCCGCCCTGTCCACCGAGGTGGACGGCGCGCAACTGTTCCATCGCAAGCTGCTGGGCAAATCAGTGCTGATCTATCGCCAGGCCGATGGCACCGCAGTGGCGCTGCACGATCGCTGCCCGCACCGCTTTGCCCCGCTCAGCATGGGTACGCGCCATGGCGACGAGGTGGCCTGCCCCTACCACGCGCTGCGCTTCAACGCGCAGGGGCAATGCACCCACAATCCCCATGGCACTGGCCATATTCCCAAGGCAGCGCAGGTCGATACCTTTGCCCTGGTCGAACGCCACGGCTTCCTGTGGATCTGGATGGACGCATCCGAACCCGATCTCACCCTGCTGCCCGATTATTCCCCGCTGGATATCGGCCACGAAAATGCCGTGGCCTATACCTACATGCACCTGCCCGTGAATTACGAGCTGATCATCGACAATGTCATGGACCTTAGCCACATCGACCACGTCCATGGCGAGATCATCACCACGCGCGGCAAGCTATCGCCGATCGTGCCGCAACTGCGCGAAACCGAAAAGAACGTGAGCGCGCGCTGGGAATGGTCGCAACAGCCGGCGATGATGATCTTCGCCCCGTTCCTGCCGCGTCCCGAAGACGAGGCCAGGCAGTTTTTCGACATCACCTGGAGCGCGCCGGCCAACATTCAGCTTACCGTTGCCGCGGTGCAGGACAGTGACCGCTTCGACGACGCGCTCGACCAATATGACCTGCACAGCTGCACGCCCGCCGATGCCTTCTCCACCCACTACTTCTTCGCCACGCGGCGCAATCACGTGGTGGAGGATGCAGATTACAACGCAGCCAAGATCGCCGGCATGCATGCCGCCTTTGAAGACGAGGATGGTCCGCTGGTTAAAGCAGTGCAGCAGGAAATGGGCGATGCCGAGTTCTTCTCGCTCAACCCCGTGCTGATGTCCAACGACGTCGCGCCGGTGAAAGTGCGCAAGATGCTCGATCGCATGATCCGCGCCGAACGCGCCGAGGCCTAGCGCCACGCGAACACCCTGGGGGACGCCGCACCGGAGCCTCAAGCCGAACAGGGCGCCGGCGCGATAACCTCACGTCCTGCGGGCAGCGTGGTTTGCGCCAGGCTGCCCGCCTTTTCATCTGGTGCACGTGCTCGCGGCACAAGATAATCGGCCAGCATGCAGAAAAGCGCGATTGCGCCACTAGGCCGGCACCCTGTCCAGATTTCCGGCACCACCTCAATTGAGCCGGCGAGAACAGCGCCACCCCCCGTCACGTTAAACATCCGAATTGCCGAACGCGCGGCGAAGGGCATCGAATTTGGCCTTGGTGAACTGGCGTGCCGGTGCCGTATCGGCAGCGACAACATCAAAGCCGTGATAGGCACCAGCGATCACCAGCAATTCGCATGGCACCTTCGCCTCGATCAGCCGACGCGCATAGGCAACGTCTTCAGACACGAACAAGTCGATGCCACCAACGCCAATGAACGCCGGCGCCAGTCCGCCCAGGTCCTTGACACGAGCAGGAACGCCTGCCGCCGGCACGTTTGCACCGCCTGGCCGCATGCCCAAGAACGAGGACCAGCCATAGCGATTGCTGGGCGCATCCCAGCCAATCGAACCGAGCGGAAACGGCGGAATAACAGTGCTGCCGGTGCGATCGTCCAGCATCGGATAGATCAGCACCTGCAACAGTACGGGCACCTCGCCGCGATCGCGCGCGGTGATCGCCAGACGCGCAGCATGGCCGCCGCCGGCACTTTCGCCCATGATGGCGATGCGGTTAGGATCGACACCGAGCGTGGCTGCATTGTCATGCACCCATTTCAGCGCCGCGTAGTTGTCCTCGACCGAACCGGTGAAACGGGTTTCGGGGGCGAGGCGATAATCCACCGTAACGATGACACAATCGAGTTCCTTGGCCACTGCTTGGTGCTTGCCCACCTCGAAGGCGGCTGTGCCGGCGATATACCCGCCGCCATGCATGTGCACGATGGCGGGTCGCTTGCTGCCGGCGCGGGCGTTGATGACAAACACCTTTACCGCTGGCGCGCCACCTGGAACGGGGATCAGGCGCTCTTCCACCGCAACATCGGGCAGTCGCTTGGGCATGAATTCAGGGTGCGGACGGCGCAGTTCAGCCAGGGTGCTGTCGTTGGGCGTGCCGTGTTCGGCACTCATGCGGGCAACCATTTCAGCCGACGGGCGCAAGGCTGGATTTACATAGCGCAGCGCATCGCCCGGGGTGAGCGCGCCGCCAGTTGCGGATCCGGCCGCCGCGCGGGCGATGGGAGGCACCAACTGACTGACGGCCAAACTGCCGGCCCATTGCGCAAGATTCCGGCGCGTGATCTCGAGTGCCATGATCGATTTCCAATCGTGTAACGGGTTTTCAGGAAAGCTGCGTCTGCGCCCAGGCATGGAACAGATCCGGCCAGGCTTTATTGGGTTGATTGGCCCGACCCGCGCCAAAGGCGTGGCCGCCCTTTTCGAACATATGAACCTCGACAGGCCGCTGCGCTGCCGTCATTGCACGCATCATCACCAGCGTGTTTTCCGGTTTGACCGCAGGGTCATCCAGGGCATGCGCCAGGAACATCGGCGGCGTATCGGCGGTCACGTGCAAGGCTGGGGAGTGGCGCGCGATCTGCTCCGCCGTCGGATTGGCGCCGAGCAGATTGGCGGTCGAATCATGGTGGCCGAGGTCTGGGGAAAGACTGATGACCGGATAGATCGCCGCCACGGCAGCAGGCCGTGCATCGGAATCATCCAGCGCGTCCACCGCTGGAAAAACCCGATTGCCATAGCCGCTAGCGAGTGAAGCCGCGAGATGCCCACCGGCCGAAAATCCCACTGCCATGATGCCGTCAGGCCTGAGTTGGCGGCGCGCCGCGTCAAGGCGGATAACTTGGACGGCGCGGCGCGCATCGGCGAGCGAAACGTCTGCGCGCTGCTCCCACCCCTCGCCCGGCAAGCGATAGACCAGCACAAACGTGGTATAGCCCATCGCGCCGAACCGCGCGGCAACCTCGATGCCCTCGTTGAGGATCGACACCCAGCTGTAGGCCCCGCCGGGAAGGAGAAGCAGGCTAAGGCCGTTGGATGGCACGCCTGCTGGTGGCGGAAAGACCCGGATTTCGGGGCGCGCGACATTGCGGATCAGAATATCGGGAAAGCCAGCGGGCAAAGGCTGCGCCTGGAACCCCGTGCCCGGCACTGCCCCTGGCCACAGCGGCACGCGTTCCACGCTATTCCATGACGCCGGGAGCGGTGGCAGTTGCAATCCTCTGGGCAGTACCTGCCCCAGCGCCGGGCCGGTTGCGCAGGCCCCCGCGGCTAGGCCAAGCGCAGGCAGTATTGCGCGGCGCGTCCACCCTGCTGCCCGCCGGTTGCCTCCGTCCATCGCTGCATCCTCTCTCGCTTATTCCCAGTCCATTTATATCAAATGGTAGAAAATGCAATTGATTGCAGCAAGATTCTCGCTATGGTTTCGGCAAGGCTGACGAGGCCACGAGAGGATCCCTGATGATGCAGAAATATTCAACTGGCATAGCGGCGATCTGCGCCGTGCTGTCCATGGCGGCAGCGCCGGCCCAGCCCGACCTGGCGCGGGTGGATGCGCGCGCGCCGGCCGGTAGCGGCCGCTTTCCAGCCGTGATGGAGCAGGCGGCATCGTTTCCCGGCTACACGGTATTCGCGCCGGCCCATCTCGCCACTCAATCGAAGCTGCCGGTCGTGCTGTGGGCCAACGGCGGATGCATGGCCTATGGCAACCGCTACCGGACGTTTCTGACCGAGATCGCCTCGCACGGGTATCTGGTGATCTCGATCGGTGGGATTGGGCCCGCCACGATCGAGGGTGGCTCGGAAGAGGGCATGCCCCCGCCGCCAGTGAGCATGACCGCCCCGGCCCTGTCGAACTATACCCAGCTGACCGACGCGCTCGATTGGGCGACAGCGCAGAACCGCGATCGCAAAAGCGCGCTGTTCGCCAAGGTGAATACCGCTGCCGTGGCCGTGATGGGTCACTCGTGCGGAGGACTCCAGGCTATCGCGGCCGCCGCCGATCCACGGATCAAGACCACGCTGGTCATGAACAGTGGGGTCTGGAACAAGGGCACGGGTGGCTTGCCCGGCGCGCCGGTGACCAAGGCGAGCCTGGCCAAGCTGCACGGCTCGGTGCTCTATATCGGCGGTGACGCGTCAGATGGCGCGCACGAAAACAGCCGTGACGATTTCGAGCGCATCACCTCCATTCCAGCGGTCTGGGCCTATCCGGACGGGGTCGGCCATGGCGGAACCTACTTTGAGCCGGGCGGCGGCACGTTTGGCAGCGTGGTTGTCAACTGGCTGCAATGGCGCCTCAAGGGTGATCGCGCCGCTGCATCGCTGTTTTCGGGGCCGGATTGCGGGCTGTGCCGCGACACCCGCTGGCATATCGCCCGCAAGAACCTGAAATGATGATCGGGCGCGACCCGGCCGATACGCCAGCTGGCAAGCCGGCGAAGCGAAAGGAAATACGCCATGCTGTTTGACCGCCGCAGCGCGATGGGCGCGACGCTTGGCTGTGCCGCGCTCATGGCGTTTGATCGCCCTGCGCATGGTGCGGCGGCAACATCGGTGGCGCGGACGACCGCTGGCCGGGTTGCGGGCGTGCTGGCTGACGGGGTGCACCGTTTCCTCGGCGTTCCCTATGGCGAGCCAACCGGAGGAGCGGCCCGGTTCCTCCCTGCCCGCCTGCGTCGACCGTGGAGCGGCATCCGCCCGGCCATTGAGATCGGCCCGCGTTGCCCACAAAAGGGCCATGACGGCTCAACCCCAGAGGCTTCGGAAGACTGCCTGTCGCTCAACGTGTGGACCGGCGCGCTCAAGGGGCGCAAGCCGGTCATGGTATGGCTGCACGGCGGCGGATGGGAAGCCGGCATGGGCTTCGATCCGCTCACCGATGGGGCGTTCCTCGCCCGCACGCAGGACATTGTCGTCGTCACTATCAACCATCGCCTGAATGTCTTTGGCTACCTCAATCTCGCCCACGCCGGGGGCGAGAAGTACGCCGCTTCGGGGAATGCCGGGCTGCTCGACATCGTCCTCGCCCTGCAATGGGTGCGACACAATGCCGAGGCATTCGGCGGCGATCCTGACCGCGTGATGATTTTCGGCCAATCGGGCGGAGGGCGCAAGGCCAGCGTGATGCTGGCGGTGCCGGGCGCGGCGGGCCTGTTCCATCGCTGTGCGTCGGAAAGCGGGCCAGCGCTGCGCATGGATGATGCCGACCTTTCGTTCGAGCGGGCCGATCGCCTGTTGCACACGCTTGGGCTGAATGCCGGTGAAGTGAGCAAACTTGCCGATATTCCCGTGGCGACGGTCACCGCAGCGGGCATCACCGTGCGCAACGCCATGGGGCAGTTCCGGCCCAACGTGGATGGCGTGGTACTGCCCCGGCAGCCCGTCGATCCTGGCGGCTTGGCCCCCAGTGCCCATGTGCCACTCATCGTCGGAACGGCGCGCGATGAAACAGCGCTGTTCCTTGGCGCCGACCCTGCCTATGCCACGCTTGGCGAAGCGGAGTTGCGGCGGCAGCTGGAACCATTTCTGCCGTCCAGCCATGCCGAGGCGGTTATTCAAGCCTATCGAGCGCGCTATCCCGCGCTCGACAATGGCCGCTTGTTCGCGCGGCTGACCACCGATCGCAGCTATCTGCTCGATGCGATTCTGCTTGCCGAGCACAAGGCGGCGCAAGGCGGAGCGCCCGCCTACCTCTACGCGTTCGACTATCCCATGACCGTCGGCGCATTTCATGACGTGACCCCGCATGTGGCCGAAGTTCCGTTCATCTTCGGCACGCTGCCGGCCTGGCGCTATGTCACGCCATCGGCAGAGGCGCTGCGGCTGGTCGACACGATGTCAGGCACTTGGGCAGGTTTTGCCCACACGGGCGTGCCCCATGGGCCGCGACTGCCGTCATGGCCGCGTTTTGACGTTGCGACGCGATCGACGATGGTGATCGGCAAGACCATCCGTGTCTTGTCCGATCCGTATCGTGCCGATCGCGAAACCATGCTGCCGTTCGGTTCGCAGCAACTCGATCGCTTCGAGCCAAGGCCCCCCGGGCCCTGGATCCGCCCATGACCAGCGCATCAAAGCCAGCAAGGCAATCAGGCAGGACAACAGCGATGACCGAAACAAAGCGAACCCGGTGTTGGTCCCGTGCACTGATTGCGGGCGCCGTGGCTGCCATGCCGCTCTCCAGCAGTGCCCAGACGCCACCAGCGCCAGCCGGCGGTCCCTCGCCGATCGAACTGGCGCGCTATGCGGGCTATTTCGCGTTGCCAGACCTGCCGGGTACTGGCCCGATGGCCGCGATCGTAGAAAACCGCGCCACGCTCCCCAACCACCTTGTCTATCGCCCGGCTTCGCTCCCGAAGGATGGGGGCAAGCTGGGCGTCCTGCTGTGGGGCAACAGCGGATGCTCGGCCGATGCGGCCAGCGCGCGGCTCCACCTGCTTGAAATTGCCTCGCATGGTTATGTCGCCATTGCGCCCGGCACCGCGTTGACCGGGCCAGACGCACCTGCTGCGCTGCGCGGGATCATGCCTGATCACGCGTTGCGCCCGGTGGCGACGATGCCGGCGGATATCCTCAAGGGCCTCGATTGGATTCTTGCCGAAAACGCCCGGCCGGGAAGTGATTTCTATGGAAGGATCGATCCGCGCCGCGTTGCAGTTTCCGGGCACAGTTGTGGCGGCGTACAAGCGCTGGATGCCGCGTCCGATCCGCGCGTCCATGCCGTCATCATCCACAACAGCGGCATTTTTCCGGATGGGACGCCGTTCATTCCCGGGCTGACGACACCCAAGCAAGCGCTGGAGCGCCTGCATACCCCGGTCCTCTATATCATGGGCGGCCCGGGCGACATTGCCTACGATAACGGGATGGACGATTTCCGCCGGATCAGCCGTGTGCCGGTGGCTATGGTCAATATCCAGCTCGGCCATCGCGGCAGCATGGACGAGCCATATGGCGGGCGCGTTGCGCAGGTGGCACTCGACTGGCTGGATTGGCAACTCGATGGCAATGCAGCGGCTGGGCGAACGTTCACGGGCCCGATGTGCCGCCTCTGCGTCGATCCGGCGTGGACTGTGCAGCGCAAGGGCTTTTAAGCGCCAAGTGGGCGGCATCGGGCGGTTTGGCTCCGCCTGATGCCGCATACGCTGCTCAGGGCAGCTTCTGCTTGTTGGGATCGATCTTGCGATCGCTGCGGAGCATCGGGTCCCAGTGTTCGGCGATCCGGCCATGCGCAATGCGGAACAGATCGAACCAAGTGGTGACATAGCGCTGCCCGGCCGCGTCGGTTTCTGGCCGTGCGAATGCGATCATCACATAATCGCCCTCTGCTATGATATGTATCATCGGGATTTCGAGATGATCGAGCACCGGCCGTACTGGCCGGGTCGCCTTGACATAGGCGATGAGCCCGGCAAGCCCCTGCGCGGCATTCGGATTATGCTGGATGTAGTCCGTGGCGATGAATTCATGCGCACGGTCGGTGTCTCCGGCCTGCAGCACGATCCGATACATATCAAACACCAGGCGTTTGTTCGCCGCCAGCTTGCGATCGGCACTGGCGAGCAGAGCCCGCTGATCCTTGGCCGCGAGGACCACCACAGGTGCGGCGGGCGGGGTGGCCGTAACGCCAGGCGGCACTGCGGCAGGCGCGCTGGCGGCCGCAGCCAGGAAGAGCAGGGAAGACAGGGCCATCGGAGTATCCAAACAGGAAGATGCAGGAAAGGAGATCGGGAGCTTCTACCAGATGGAGAAGCTCCCGATCCGATCGATCAGAACGAGCGCTTGACCGTGATGCGCCATTGGCGCGGTGCGGCCGGGAAGCCGGTCACCAGGCCATTGACGGCACGCGCATCGAGCAGCGCATAATAGTACAGCTTGTTGGTAAGGTTCATCAGGTTACCGATCACCATCCACTTGCCGTCGGGCGCTTCCCACGCGAGCGAGGCGTTGAGCAGGGTGTAGCCCGGCACCTTGTTGAAGGTGGTGTTGGGGATCGAGGTATAGAAACTCGACTGGTACGTCATGTCGAGGCGCGGCGTGATCGCTCCGGCAGATTCCGTGTCGATCCGATATTGGGCGCTTGCGCTAGCCTTCCATTTCGATGCCAGCGGGAACTGCGAATTGAGCGTCGTCCCCGCGCTGATGGCCGCAGCCTGCAGCGACTTGAACCCGATGTCGAGATAGCCGAGCGTTCCTTGCAGCGTGAGCTTGTCGATCGGGCGGGCGGTCACTTCGAGTTCGCCACCCTGGGTCCGGGCCTTGCCGGCGTTGAGCAGGGCGCTGCATGGCTGGGCATAGCTGGCCAACGGAACGTCGGGATAGGCCGGATTGGCCGGGCAAGAACTGACCGGCAGCTGCAGGTTGGTATAGTTGCCGTAGAACAGGCTGGCGTTGACGCGCAGGCGGCGATCGAACAGGTCGCTCTTGAAGCCAATTTCATACGAGGTCAGCCGTTCGGGATCGAACGGGATAACCTGATAGAGGTTGTACGGCCGGGGATTGACCCCGCCACCTTTGAAGCCGGTTGCGACCGAAGCATAAGTCATGAACGTCGGCGTCCACTGATACTGCGCGGCCACGCGATAATCGACGTTGTCTCCCTTGAACGTGCCCGACAGGCCGTTCACCGGGCAGACTGCCACGTTGACCACGGTTCCGCCTGCCTGCGGGCACGGGAAATAGGGCGGGCCATCGGGATGGAAGCCAGCGACCGACCCCGGCACGCCAAGGCGCCCGAAGTTGAAAGTCTTTTCCTGCTTGGAATAGCGCAGGCCACCGATCAGCTGCAGTTTGTCGGTCGCTTTCCAGTCGATGTTGCCGAACGCAGCGTAAGTGGTGGCGGGCACGCGATCACGCCCCAGGAAATCGAAGGGTGGGATATCGATGCGCGAATCCAGCTTGGTCTTCTCGTTCATGTAGAACCCGCCCAGCGTCAGGTTGACGCGGTTGTCGAACAAGCCGGCATTGAGACGGAGTTCCTGGGTAAATTCGCGATAGGTCAAGGCATTGGTCAACAATGCGCCGCCGATCGGGGTGGTGTCGCTGTCATCGACATAGTCCATGCGCTGACGGCGATAGGCCGTGATCGACTTGAGCGAGACATGATCGCCGATCTTGTAGTCGATGGTGAGCGAACCACCGCCGCCATGCGTGGCCGAACGTGGCTGGACGCAATAGGCCGCGGTCTTGTCGCTGGGCGACGGATCGCAATACGTCGCGTAGCTTACATAGGCGCTCTTGCTGTACGGATCGGTGGCATAGGCACCATAGGGCGAATAGCTGATGAACTGTGATGCGCCGCTGGCGGTGCCAAGGCTTACGCCGTTGATGCTCGTTTTGGGCGTTTGCCCCGGGTTCTTCGCATAGAGCAGCGTTTGCGGCGTGCCTTCCGAATTGTCGTTGATGTAGTCGCCGGCCAGATTGACCTCGAGCGTGTCGGTGGGAACCCAGCGCAGCTGCACGCGGCCTGCCGTTACCGACTTGCCGCCCAGCGTGCCCAGCTTGCAATCGCCCGAAGATCCGAACGAGGGGACCGCCGTGCCGGGATGGGTGCAGGCAAAGTCATAGCGCGTGACATAGCCATCCTTGCTGTCGGAAACCCCGGTGATGCGCATGAACAGACGATCGCGGACCAGCGGGATATCCGCCGCAGCATTGACCCGGACATTGTTGAACCGGCCATAGGACAGCGCAACATAGCCGCTGCCATCACCGGTCGGCTTCTTGGAATAGAGTTTGACCGAACCACCGATGGAGTTCTGCCCCGCCAGCGTCCCCTGAGGCCCGCGCAACACCTCGACGCGGTCAAGGTCGACAAGATCGAAGTTCGCCCCGGCGATCGAACCGTAATAGACGTCGTCGATATAGGTGCCCACGCCGGGCGACACCGCCGGGTTGGAATCGACCTGGCCTACGCCGCGGATAAACGATTGTACCGACGGGCCAGCACCCGCTTGCGCCGGCTGCAAGACAACGTTGGGCGCCTGCGCCGCAATGTCGCTCACGTTCGTCAGGCCCTGTGCCGACATCGTCTCGGCCGAAAGGGCCGTGATCGCCAGCGGCGTGCGCTGGACGCTTTGCGCGCGGAACTGCGCGGTAACGACGATTTCGCCGATCGCCCCTTCGGTGGTGGCGGTGTTTTGCGCAGCGCCTTGCGGTTCTTCAGCCGGGCTCTGCGCGGTTTGGGCCCAAGTGCTGCCCGGGAAAGCAAGCACAGTGGCAAATGTGGTAAGCGCCGCAGACTTCAGCAGCCAGGTCTTGCGCAACGTCGAAGCGTTAATTCTATCGGTCATGATAACTCCCCTCCTAATAATGGCGGGTTCTGGCCGCCTTGTTTGCCGTTAAACGTGCAATCGATTGAATCTTTGGGCACAAAAACGCGATGGTCGTTATCGCGTCATTTGACTGGCTTGGCTTTGGACAGTGGCAGGAACCCAGCACCCATGAACTTGCGCCCGCAACGGAAGCGGGACATGCACCCTGGCGATCGGGCCGCGGCTGGGCCGATCGGCATCGAGCACCCACAGTTCGGATTGAAAACCCGCGTCGCCATTGGCCTTGTCGACAATGCACAACAGCCATTCACTGCCGTTGGGCTCTGTCGCCGGAACGTGAACGGGCTCGCTGACCGCATGGCCCGGCGGCAGCGCCAGCATGTCGATCTCGCCATGCGGCAGCGTGATGCGGATCAGGCAATTGAAGGCAGCGCCCACTGGCCCACCCGGCAGCGGCGGCCCCCCCTGCGGGTTCATCGAGAGATACCAGCCGGTCTGGTAGTCGCGCCCACAATCCGCATCGCGAATCCGCGGCATGTCTCCGGGCGGCCCGAGCGGCGTCACCGTGAAATGTTCGCCCTCGCCAGCCAGGTCGAACGTCCAGCGTTCAAATCCCCCGCGAATGGCGCGTTGATCGATATGGATACCACCCGCCTCGCGCATAAAGCCAAACGCATTGGTTTCCGAAACGAACAGATCCAGGTGCAC
Organism: Novosphingobium capsulatum NBRC 12533; assembly: GCF_001598375.1. Classification (GTDB taxonomy): domain Bacteria; phylum Pseudomonadota; class Alphaproteobacteria; order Sphingomonadales; family Sphingomonadaceae; genus Novosphingobium; species Novosphingobium capsulatum. The sequence goes on along the minus strand of NZ_BCYV01000014.1, from coordinate 189,368 downwards.
CACATCGCCCTCGTCGAAGGCATTCATGATGTGAAAGGCCGAAGCGCCCTTGGCACCCTTGAACCACCGCATTCCCGCCACGTCGCCGTCTCGGCCCATGATCCCCACGCAGCATTCCAGGTTCTGGTCGTGCGCCCATTTCGGCCCCCCTGCCCGCAAGCGGTCGAGATCGGTCGTAGTGGGGAAGAACGGGAAGATCGCGCGGCTGCGCGTGATGGCAAAATCATGGATCATGCCGTGATAAGGCTGCTTGAACCACTGCTCGCGCATCAGATGCCCGCGCGGGTCAAGCACCGCATAGGAAACGTCGCGCGAGCAGGCGCCATCGGCTTCATAACCGAACAGGAACAATTCGCCGGTCTCGGGATCGACGCGAGAGTGCGCCGTTACGGTTTGCGAACGCAACGCCCCGTCGAAATCGCATGCCCCCTTGGTGGCCAGCGTGTCCGGATCGATCTCATAGGGGAGACCATCCTCCTTGGTCATGAACAGGCGCCCGGCGTGCCACAGCGGCGTCGTATTCGCGACGGTACGATCGGTTTCGGCCACCGAGGGGTGATCGGTGAACGGATTGCGATAGCCGCCGAACAAGGCCCGGCCAGCGTGTTGCTCAGCGAGATAGCGCGCGGTCTGGACGTAGCGGATGTCGAAATCCACCGCACCTTTCCTGAAGCGAAAGCGGGAAATCATGCCATCGCCCGACAGGATGTTGTCGTCGGCAAACATCGGTGGATGGGCCGGGTCTGGCACGGCCCGGAAAAACGATCCTTCCAAACCGGACGGTAGCGTCCCTTCCACAGTAAGGCCGGGCACCGAGGCCTCGATGCCAACCGGGGTGTTAAGGCCGCGAAAATGGACAGTATCGGGATAGGCGTCGTGATCGCTGGCCACCCAAGGCTTTTCGCTGACCGGCAGGGTGCGTTCGTCGTGCACGTGTCTCTCCTAGATCGGGCTTGCGGCCCGCCATCCGTTGCTTGAAAATATCGAGAATGGCGGCCCTGCCCGGTCTTTCTGAGATTTGGATATCGGCAAATCGCCGAACATCTATAAAAAACCGGACAATTGAATTTACAGCAACCCAATGGGCGTCAGGCTTCCGAACGGCTCACCGAGCGGGCGCCGACGCGATGCCCTGTCACACCAGTGCCCAATAGGTGAAGATGGAGTGCGATTTGTCGCGATCCGCCTTGCCCACGAAGATAGTCTGGCTGAGCCATTCATGGGGCCCCTCGGGCGCTTCGAAGCGAGGCGTCAGCCCCATGTAATACTCCGACGGATCGACGTGTTCGTACCGCTGCATGCGATCCAGCACAGCCTTGTCGGCGTGGCGGATTCCGGTGTTGTGAAGCGCAACGATAGTGCCGTCATCTGCCTGGAGCAGGTAGCGCGCATCAAAACGCACGCTGTTGTCGGGCCGGATGGTCGGCCAATCGCCACCGCTGTGCGGAATGACTTTTCCGGAAAAACGCGGCCCCGTCACCGTGCCCCCAAGAACGCCGACGTAGCCACGATCAAAGCCCCAGTACGTCGGCCCATAGCGCAGCCGCTCGCCCAGTTCGATCCGGATCTGAAAGGCAAATTCAAAACTTGGCGGCCGCGCATCAGGCGGGATCAAGAAGCCGTTTGCGCTCGTCTGGGTTTTGACAACTTCGGTGGCGGCGTTAGCCAGGGTTGGCAGCATTCCCGCGACGCCCACTGTGCCTGCAATCATGCTCCGGCGCGATACTTCAGCGGTCATCAGATGTCTCTCCCGGCCTGGGCTGGCGATTTCCAGCTCCAATTGTGACGCATTCGTGCGCCTGCTGCAGCGGACTAACCATATAATGTCTGCTTTTTCAAGCCGATTCGATTTAGCTTTTCCCGGATATCAGCCAATCGAGCGATAAAATGACATCGATTGCAAGGAACATGGGTGCACGCCATCGCCTGATATCTGCCAAGGCTAAACGTGCAATTCCTTCTGATTCAGTGCATTATAAATCATCGAATTGCCCGCTCAACGGCTTGCCATCGGGGCACTTTTGGTGACTATGCATTGCACGGTTGAGGGCAGCATGAATTGTCAGGGTAATGACCGTCCGTGATGAGGTTCCGCTAACCCGCGCCTGCTGATATTGCGATGCTGTCGGGCTCCATGATCTGCCCCGCAAATTGGAAGAACAAGATATGACTGCTGCAGCCCATCCTGCGAGTCCTTCGGCGAAAGGTGGCGGCCGAAAGAAAAAATCAAGCCTTCACAAAAGCATAGCCCATGATTTGGGAGTCGCGATCGTCACCGGCCGGCACCAGCCCGGCGATATCCTCAGCACTGAAATCGAATCGAGCGAGCAGTTGAGCGTCTCGCGCAGCGCTTATCGCGAGGCGATCCGTATTCTCACCGCCAAGGGTTTGGTGGAATCCCGCCAACGCACGGGAACGATCGTCTTGCCGATCACGCGTTGGGCCATGCTCGATCCCGACGTGATGGCCTGGATGTTTGAAGGCGGCGCCTCCGAATCGGTGCTGGATGGGCTGTTCGAAATGCGCCTGATCATCGAGCCGGCGATGGCGCGCCTGGCCGCGATGCGCCGCACGCTCGACCATATCGCCGATATGCGCAAATCGCTCCAGACGATGGAACGCCATACGCTCGCCACCGACGAAGGCCAGGCGGCAAACCGTCGGTTCTACAGCATCATCGTGCAGGCGACTGGTAATCCGCCGCTGGTCAACCTCGGCAACAGCCTTGGTACTTTTGTGCTTTGGTACACCGAATTCCAGGGCAACAGCGGCTCGAAGCCACGGGATACGATTGCCGAGCATTGGGAACTGTTCGATGCCGTTGCAGCAGGCATGGTCGACCAGGCCGGCATCGCGATGGAAAAGCTCATCCGCGCCAACCAGGCAGACTTTCCAGAGCGGCAGAATATCGCAATGCAATGCTCAAGGTAGCCAATCGGTAACAATCAAGGTTGTCCCTAGACGTTCAAAGGTAGATCTGGCTCACATTCCTTTCTAATTTGACATTTCCGCGCGTTGTCTACCCCACTCCACTGGGGTTCAGCAGTGAGTGCACAGCAATGGCCTCAAAAGCATGGGACATTAGGCGGCGTAGACAAATTGGCGCTTGAAGCGGACTATCGGTTATGACGGTTGCGCTGAACGGACGATGTTGACCAGAGCAAGGTCATCCATGACCGTTGCGCTCCAGCACCAAACACCTGTTAGTCCAGTCAGGGGCACAATATGGCTGTACAACTCATCGCAGGCGGCTTGTGCGATGTGATCCGATGCCCCCTCGATCGGCTGTTCTTTGCGCAGCAGGGTGGCCCATTCGACCAGTGCTTTTTCGTGATCGATGGCAAGGACTTGGGAGACGTATGTCCCGCCCTCGTATTCGCAGATGAATGTGAAGAGGTCCGATGCCATATGGCAGGCATATATGGTTCGGATCGCTATCGCCACCGGATCTATAGCTGACGCTGCCACCAAGCCTTGATTCAAGGCTGCTTTTTTGGAGGCAGGCTTGAGCAGGGGCGATCTTACAGAAGCGGAATGGCGTGTTCTGAAGGGCTTATTGCCCATCGAGCCTGCAAACCGTGGCCGAGGCATGCCGCCCGAGCAGAACCGCTCCATCATCAATGGCATCCTGTGGCGCCTCCGCTGCGGCGCTCCGTGGCGCGATGTCCCGCCCAAATATGGCAGTTGGAACACCATCTATAGCCGGTTCCGGCGGTGGAGCGAGGCCGGGGTCTGGGAGGCCGTCGCCGTGACGCTGGCCGAGATCATGGCGGACAGCGGCCACTACAGCATCGACAGCACCACCGTTCGCGCCCATGTTTCGGCAGCGGGCGGAAAGGGGGGACTCATCGACGCGCTCTTGGCCGCTCGCGGGGCGGGTTCACCAGTAAACTTCACTGTCTGGCTGATGCCCATGGACGGCCAGTCGCCTTCCACCTGACGGGCGGCGAGGCGGCGGATTGCAAGGCCTATGATGATTTGATCGACCTGCCTGAGCAGGCACCCGATGCCTTCCTTGCGGACAAAGGCTATGACGCCGATGCCATCCGCGCCGATCTCGCCGAGCGAAAGATCAAGGCAGTCATCCCCGGCCGGTCAAACCGCCGCGTGAAGATCGAATATGATCGGGCGCTCTACAAGCAGCGCAATCGCATCGAGTGTATGTTCGGCCATCTCAAGATCAACCGCGCCATCGCCACCAGATACGACCAACTGGCAAACAGCTTCCTCGGCATGGTCCATCTCGCCACAACCAGATACTGGCTCAAATTTGTCCACAGCGCCCGGCTGGAGGCAAAAACCGCCAGTTCAAGGAGGCGAGGACGCGCAATATCGGGAATATTGTGCGACGAGCCGACGCGGAAATGACGATTTTAGGTCCAGCCCCGAAGGGGTTGTGGAATTTGTTCACGCCGCCGAACTGGCGGCTACCAGGTTTGCTCGTGGAACGGCGGATTGTGGTCAACGGGATTGTCGACATGTCACGCCAGCTGGCGGCCACCCTCGCGATTTGCTCGGACGGTGCGATGCCCTCAACGTCGATTCACAGCCGATCCGAGCGCCGATCAGCGGGAATGGCGTCAGACTGCAGTTGTCGTTTTGACGGTTCCGTTGCACGCACGTGCTTTGCCCCCGGTACACATTCAGCGAGCCGCTGACTCCGTAGGTTGGCCGGCGATATGGCCCCAGGGCGACGGGGACGGGCGGACAGCTTTCTTTAGCCCATCGCCTGCAGCTTGCGTCTCAATGTAAAGCGCGTCACCGATAGGCCGAACTAATCCCAGACTACCGATCGCAATGCCGATTCGGCCCAGGCCGCCCTAATCAACGCAGTGATTGAGAAGGCCGTGCCCGCGCTGATCGCCACACGCGATGCGCTTGATCGCTTCCACGCGATGATGCGCTCGAAGGAGAAGGCACGGCTCGATCCGTGGATCGCCATGGCGGCGAAGACCAAGCTCGCTGCGTTCGCCGCTAGCGTCGAGGCCGACAAGGATGCGATGGCCGCCGCGATCTCGACGCCGCGGTCCAGCCGTCAGGTCGAGGGCAAGGTCAACCGCTTAAAGGTCATCACGCGCCAGATGGTACTGGGCGCGCCAAAATCGACCTGCTCAAAGCCAGGGTTATGGCGCCAACATGAGCCGAATTGCACGGAATGTGAGTCAAACCCAAATTTGCACGCCGTTTGACACGATGTCGGCGTGAGAAGCGTAAGTGCAACCGTTGATGAATCGTATAAAAGTAGCTCGCCCCATCATATTCGATGATGCAGCGGCCCCACGTTCCGGCGCCACTATCCTACAACTGTATCTTCACGGTCCGGACTCCGTAATAGTTACGCCGCGCCCTCGGCGGGGTGATTCGATGGCACCAAGAACTCAAACCTCCCCAAGAAAATTTTGAGGGTATCGCTTAGGGTACCATGCAGAAGATCGCTGCCAAAAAAAGTGGCGGAATTGAGGGATAAATGGGTGCAAATACGAGTTCTCTCCTGGCGCCCCATAACCACCGGCGAAGACAGGGAAACAGCAGCAATGGCCAAGACTTCCAAGCTCCTGGCGATCATGGCGATCGTCCTGGCCCTGTGCGGCTTGGTGCTATTGGGCGGGGGATTGTGGCTCGCGATCGAAGGCGGCAGCTGGTTCTATGCCCCGGCGGGGCTGGCCCTTATCGCCTGCGCCGTGCTGCTGTGGCGGCGCCAGGTGGCGGCGCTGCACCTCTATGCCGCGCTGGTGGTGGCCACGCTGGCTTGGGCACTGGTGGAAATCGGGCTGGACTGGTGGGCGCTGGTGCCGCGTGGCGACGTGATCTTTATCCTCGGCGCCCTGCTGTTGCTGCCCTGGATCACGCGGCGGCTGGTGCCCGCCCGGCCGGGCTGGTGGCGCAATGCCGGGCCGCTGGCGCTCGCCCTGATCCTGGCCGGCGCGATCGGCCTTGCCGCCATGCTGCGCAGCCCGCACGAATGGGAAGGCGCCTTGCCCGGCGCGCGTGGCGCCGCGCCGGCGTTGGCCGCCGGCACCGACGCCGGGGACTGGCTGGCCTATGGCCATACCTGGGCCGGCACCAAGTGGTCGCCGCTCGCGCAGTTGACCCCGGCCAATGTCAGCGGACTCAAGCAGGTCTGGCGGATGGACACCGGCGACAGCCGCCGCCCGGGGGACCCGGAAGAAATCACTTATGAACTCACCCCGATCAAGGTCGGCGATACGCTCTATGCCTGCACCCCGCACAATATCGTGCTGGCGCTCGACGCCGAAACCGGGGCAGTGCGCTGGCGCTATGATCCGCACATGCAGGTGCCCAGCCATGTTCAGCACCTGACCTGCCGGGGCGTATCGTATCACGATGCCAACTGGCCCGGCGCCACGCGCAGCGCCGATGGATCGTGCCCGCAGCGGATCATCATGGCCACGGCCGATGCCCGCCTGATCGCGCTCGACGCGCATACCGGGCGGCTGTGCCCCGGCTTTGGCAAGGGTGGCGCCGTCAACCTTGCCGTCACCGGCCCCGGCCTCAAGCCGGGCTGGTTCCAGTTCACCTCGGCCCCGCTGGTAACGCGCGGCCTCGTCGTGGTGGGCGGGGCGATCTATGACAACGCGTCGATCCATATGCCCTCGGGCGCGATCCAGGCTTTTGACATCGCCACCGGCAAGCCGGTGTGGGCGTTCGATCCCGGCCGGCCGGAAGACACCGCTCCCCTCGGGCCGAACCATCCCCCCGTGCCCTCCACCCCCAACAGCTGGAGCACGGCGGCGGCCGATGAAGACCTTGGCCTCATCTACCTGCCGATGGGCATGGGCGCGATCGACCAGTGGGGCGGCAACCGCCCGCCCAATACCGAGCGCTTTGCCACCTCGATTCTGGCGCTCGACATCAAGACCGGCAAGGCGCGCTGGGTGTTCCAGACCGTGCACCACGATCTGTGGGACATGGACGTACCGGCCCAGCCCGCGCTGGTTGACCTGACCATTCCCGGCAAGGGCCGCGTGCCCGCGCTGGTGCAATCGACCAAGACCGGCAACATCTTCGTGCTCGATCGCCGCACCGGCTTGCCCGTCCAGCCGGTACACGAAATGCGCGTGCCCGGCGGCGCAGCGCCAGGCGATTTCACCTCGCCCACCCAGCCGATTTCGGCAATCTCGCTGATGCCGCCGCGCATTCGCGAGGCAGACATGTGGGGCGCCACGCTGTTTGACCAGATGGCCTGCCGCATCGCCTTTCGCCGCTATCGCCACGAAGGGCCGTTCACCCCGCCCTCGACCCGCGGCACATTGGTATTTCCCGGCAATTTCGGGGTGATGGACTGGGGCGGCCTCGCCATCGATCCGGTGCGCCAGGTGGCTTTTGCCCATCCCAACTACATGGCCTTTGTCGATCGCCTGATCCCGCAGCGGCCGGGCGCAGGCAATGGCAAGGACGGGCCGGCGGGTGCATCCGATCGCGGCGGTTCGGCCGAACATGGCTTCAATCCCAACGCCGGCGCGCCGTTCGCCGTGTCGATGGGGCCATTCCTCTCGCGCCTTGGCCTGCCGTGCCAATCGCCGCCGTGGGGCTATGTCGCCGGGATCGATCTTGTCACCGGCAAGGTGGCGTGGCGCCATGCCAACGGCACGATCCGTGATGAAACGCCGCTGCCCATTCCGCTCAAGCTGGGCGTGCCCTCGCTCGGCGGGCCGATGATGACCGGCGGCGGGCTCTCGTTCATGGCCGCCTCGCTCGACTATTACCTGCGCGCCTATGACACCACCACCGGCCGCGTGCTGTGGCGCGCACGGCTGCCCGCTGGGGCCCAGGCCACGCCGATGACCTATCGCTCTCCGGCCAGCGGGCGGCAGTTCGTGGTGGTGGTGGCCGGCGGCCACGGTTCGCTGGGCACACGGCTGGGCGATTCCATCATTGCCTATGCCCTGCCCAAATCCTGATCTCGCCTGAAAGGGCAGCTTGCCGGGCGGGGCGGTAATGGTGCTTTGCTCGGCCATGTCGATCACTGCCCTGCCCCGCCCGCTCGTTGTCCTTGGCCTTGCCGGCATTGCGCCGCAGGCGTTCTGCCTGCTGATGGTGCTCCATGGTGGCGAGGATCGCTGGACCGCGCTGGCCGCCGCCTGCTGCTATGCCGCGCTGATCCTGTCGTTTCTGGGAGGATTGTGGTGGATGGCCGGCATGCTGGCCGGGGTGAAGGAAGCCTGGTTCCACGTCTTGGCCGTGGTGCCCAGCCTGATCGGCTGGGCCATGCTGCTGCCCTGGTGCGTCGGCGCCCCTTGGCCACGGCCGGAACTGATGACGCTTGGCCTGCTGATCCTGGCCAGCCCGCTGGCAGACCGCGCGCTGGCGCGGCACGTGCAGTGGCCGGCAGGATGGCAGAGGCTGCGGTTGATGATGGCAACCGGGCTGGGGCTGCTGACAATGGCGATCGGGCTGTTGGCCTGACCGCATCCCGGATCGCGGCGCTGTTCAGGCCGGCTCTTCGTCCACGCGGTCTGTGGGATAGGCGCCCAGCGTTCCCAGCAGCACCGCAGCGGCAACAAAGCAGGCGATGCCGCCGAAAATTGCGCCGTCATAACTTTTCGTCAGGTCGAACGACCAGCCCGCCAGCGGCGCGCCCAGGGCTGCGCCCAGCGAAAAGCAGGACATGAGCAGGCCATAGATCGCGCCATAGGCCCGCATCCCGAAATAGCGGCTCGTCAGGTAGGCAACCAGATCGGTCTCGGCACCGGCGGCAAACCCCAGCAGCAGGATCGCCAAGGCCGTCATCGGCAGCGAAGGCCCTGCCAGGAACAGCAGCGCCAAGGCAGCGGCGGGCATCAGCAGGACGCAGCGCGCCACCAGGGTGCCCGGCAGCAGATCGAGCAGCAGGCCAATCACCACGCGCCCGACGATGACCGAAATCCCAAGCGATCCTGCCATCTTGGCGGCAAGGCCAGGGGTAAGACCGTGGTCAGCCAGGAACGGCACGAGATGAACGGTCGCGCCCGACTGGGCCACGATCAGAAGGAACACGCCGATGGCAATCTGCCAGAACTGGCGCGAGCGCAGTGCCTGCTGGCGCGTCAGGCCAGAACGGGGGTGCGGCACGGCGTCGCTGCGCCCTGACGGGCCTTCGCGCAGGCCGGCCGCGACCACTGGCATGACCACCAGCACGACCACGCCCGCCATCGCCAGATAGCCGCCGCGCGGCCCCCAGGTGGCGATGATCGCGGCCAGCAGCGGCGGCGCCGTCAGCGCGACAAGCCCAGTGCCCAGCAGCGTGAGGCCCAATGCCAGCCCGCGCCCGCGATCGAACAGTAGTGCGATCGGGCGCGTCCACGTGATCGGCGTTGTGCCAACCCCCAGAAATGCCAACGCGATCCAGGCCGCATAGAAAGCCGGCAGCGAGCCGAGCGCAGCGGCCAGCAAGGCAAAGCCGACGGCAAGGCCTGCCAGCGACACGAGCGCGATGCGGCGCACGCCGAGCCGGTCGATCGCCGTTCCCAGAAACGGCGAGAGCAGGATTGCGCCCAGGCTGAGGCAGGTCATGCCCAGCCCGATCTGGCCGCGCGACCAGCCGTAGGCGGCGGAGAGCGGCGCAATGAACAGGCCGAAACTGTAGAACGGCAGCCCGGTGGTACCCACGCCCACGCCAAGCGCGGCAGCCAGCACGCTGCTCCACCCGCGGCGAAATTCCGACAGAGCCGATGGCGTTGCCGTCACCTGCGGTTTTGCTGCAACGCGCTGATCCATGTACCGCCTGCTCCTGTGCCGTTTGCCAGCTGATCCTAGGAAAATGTTGCCGCAACGCAACATCACCTACGCGCGGCTGATCGCCAGTCGGAGAGTCTTGCGCAAGCATCGGGCCTTCGCGCCGCTGATAGGGCCTATTCATCGGTGAAACGCTGCCAAGGCGTCACAACGAGAAAGACGAGGACAACATGAGGACTGCACTCTCCTTCAAGGGCCTCCTGCTGACAGGGGCCGGGCTTGCCATCCTGACGGCGAGCCCTTCGGCCTATGCCCAGAACGCCAGCGCCGCGCAGGACGAAGCCGCGAGCGACGGCCTGCAGGTGATCACCGTGACCGCGCAGCGCCGCAGCGAGAACCTGCAGGCCACCCCGGTCGCCGTCACCGCCTTTACCGGCGATTCCCTCAAGACCATGCAGGTCAGCTCGGTCCTCGACATGGCCCAGCATGTGCCCAACGTCTCGTTCACGTCGGCCTTGGCCAGTTCATCGAGCGTGGCGGCCTTCATCCGTGGCGCGGGCCAGGCCAACGCCGGCTTCGCCTTCACGGATTCGGCGGTCGGCTTCTATGTCGACGATGTCTATCACGCGCGCCTTTCCGGCACGAACCTGCTGTTCAACGACATCGACCGGATCGAGGTTCTGCGCGGACCGCAGGGCACGCTCTATGGCCGCAACAACCTGACCGGCGCGGTCAAGGTCGTGCGCAAGCAGGCCGACGGCACCACGTTCGGCTCGGCCGAGGGCAGCTATGGCAGCCGCGACTACAACGACCAGAAGGCTACCTTCTCCACCGCGATCGCCCCCGACAAGCTGGCCGTGATTGTCTCGGGCTTCCACCAGTACAAGGGCGACTACTATGATGCGCCCGCGATCGGCGGGAAGCGCGGCAAGGACGAACAATATGGCGCGCGTGTTGGCCTGGCCTGGATCGGCGACGGTCCGTTCAGCGCGAAGGCCAATGTATCCTACACCCATGAAAAGGGCGACGGCGCCGCGCAGATCAACTTCACCGAAGGGCTCAAGGAAACCGGCGGCGCCTTTGGCACCTATATCAGCCCGATCCCGTCTTCCAGTTTCAACGAGCAGATCAATGCCGACCTGACGCTGGGCTATGACTTTGACAATGGCCTCAAACTCAAGGCGATCACCGGCTACATCCGCGGCGACGATCGCTTCCGCTTCGACGTCTATGGCGGGCAGGTCGATGCCACCACCGGCGCCTACACCGCGGGCTTTGACCGCCGCAGCGACATGATCAACCACCAGTTCAGCCAGGAACTGCAGCTCTCGGGCGATGTCGGCGGGAACGTCCAGTTCATTCTCGGTGGCTATTACTTCCACGAGACCATCCGCCAGGTCTTCAACGACACCGTGCTGGGCTACCAGGTCCTGCCCGACACGATTCACCAGGTCACCAACAGCTATGCCGGCTTTGGCCAGGCGACCTGGCGCTTTGCCCCGCGGTTCTCGCTGACCTTGGGCGGCCGCTACACCCGCGAAACCAAGGACATCGACGCCACGCTGTCCAACGGCCTGTTCCTCCCCAGCCAGACGCTGACCGCCGTTGGCGGGCACCTGTCGTTCACGAACTTCAGCCCTAAGGGCGAGATCGATTTCCAGGCGACCCGGGACATCTTCATTTACGCCAGCATCTCGCGCGGCTTCCAGAGCGGCGGCTTCAACGCCTCGGTCGTTGCCAACCCGACGCTGTTCAACACGCCCTATGGCGCCGAGACGGTGACCGCTTATGAGGCGGGGATGAAGAGCGAATTCTTCGACCATCACCTGCGTGTCAACGCGGACTGGTTCGTCAATCGCTTTGGCGAAATTCAGACCAACACCTACATCGGCACTTCGGTGGTAACGCAGAACGCAGGCACGGCGCTGGTCCATGGCCCCGAACTGGAAGTGACGGCCGAGCCGGTCCACGGCCTCACGCTGTTCGGCAACGGATCGCTGACGCTGGACAAGTACCTCAAGCTCAACGCCAATACCGCCGCCGCGCGCGCCAACGCCGATGCCCTGCCGCGTGTGTCGAAGTGGCAATACAACATCGGCTTCAACGCGCGCCACAGCCTGGGCGGCGAGGGTATGGGGACGCTGCACGCGTCGAGCAGCCTGGCCTATCGCAGTTCCTACAACGTGGACCCGGGCCTTGTCGCGATTTCGCAGATGCCGGCACAGACGCTGCTCAATGCCGCAGTCGGCTGGACCTCGGACAACGGCAAGCTGGACGTGACGCTGTCGGCCGACAACCTCACCAACAATCGCTTCTACGTCACCGGCTCCAACTATGGCATCAACCGCAAGTCGCGCCTGCAAAACGAGCCGCGCCTGGTCAAGATCGCGGTGTCCTACAAGCTCTAGTCCGCCCTGCATCGACCATGCCCTTCCGTCCGTACCCACGCGGGCGGAAGGGTTTTGGCGCCGGGTGACGGGGGGATTGCCGCTGGTCTTGCCTCAGGGCGTGACGCTGGGCGTCTGGTCTCAGATACCCTGGCCGCCATCGAGCGGGATCACTGCCCCGTTGACCATCGCTGCAGCGGGTGAACACAGGTACGCGGCCAGCGCCGCCACCTCTTCACGGGTAACCAGCCGCCCGGCCGGTACGCGCGCTTCCAGGCGGGCCATCAGGGCCGCCGCGCCTTCCGCGCCCAGGGCATTGCCACGCAACATCGGGGTGTCGACCGGGCCGGGGGCAATAGCGTTGATCCGCTGGCCCTTGGCGCCCGCCTCGGCAGCGAGCCCGCGGACCAGGGTCTCGACGCCTGCCTTCGCCACTGAATAGGCCAGCGAAAGTGGCGTCGGTCGGCTGGCCAGGGTGGAGCTGAACAGCACGACCGAGCCGTGACGCGACAGCAGCGGAAACAGGAACCGGCAGGCCAGGTAGGCGCTGTGCAGATTGGCGGCGAGATGGTCGTGCCACAGATCGGGCGACAGTTCGGCAAAGGGCAGGTTCGGACGATACCACCCAGCGGCGTGAACCACCGCATCGATCTGCCCGTGGCGCGCCGCAAGCGTTGCGGCCAGCCCCTCCCACGCGCGGGGATCACGCACGTCGCAAACGTGGGCGCGCATGTCTTCTGCCCCGCCCGGGCGGATCTGGTCGGCGCGCTCGACGGTATAGCCATCGGCGCTGAAGCGCTCGACGATCGCGCTACCCAGCCCCCCGGCCGCGCCGGTCACCAGGGCCACGCGCGCGGCGCTAGGCGCGGTCATACCGCTGCGGCCCCGGAGACGAGCGAGCGCAGGAACTGCGCGGCTTCGTCCTCGCTGACCACGTCGGCGTACTTGGCGTTCATGTCGAACAGGTTGGCCTCGTGCGGGTCGGGATGCCGATCGCCGCAGGCCTCGGCCACCACGGCGGTGCGAAAGCCGTGCGACATGGCATCGACGCAGCTAGCCCGCACGCAGCCCGATGTCGTCAGGCCGGTGAGGATCACGGAATCGATGCCTGCCGCCGTCAATGTTGAGGCAAGCGAGGTGGCGAAGAACGCGCTGGGATACTGTTTCGAGACCACCAGTTCGTCGGCGAAGGGGGTAAGCCCGGGGCCGAACGCGGCAGTGGGGCTGCCCTTGAGGAAATTGCGCAAGGGCACTGCCTTTTCAAAGAAGCGCCCGCCGTCCAAGCCACCGGCCTGATAGACCACGTTGGTCAAAACCACCGGAACGCCCGCCGCGCGGGCGAGCGCACGCAGGCGCAGCGCGGATTCCAGCGCGGCTTTCACGGGCGCGTACAGCAGGTTGCCCGGCTCGAAATAGGCCTGGCAGAAATCGACCAGGATCAGCGCCGGACGGTGGCCAAATCCCACGCGATTGTCATAGGCTTTCCGATAGTTGGCCATCAGATCATCATTGTCGCGCATCGGCGTGCCCTTCTTTCGTGCATGCAGGCCATTGCAAAGCCTTGGCGATTCACCTTCAAGCTAGCATCCGGCCGGGGTGCGCCCGGTTTTCCGCCCGGCCTATCCGACTGGTGGTCATCGCGGGCGATCGGATCGACACCACGGCCACAAAGGTAGGTATTCGTCCCGTTGCCCCCCATTGGGGTTCGGTCCCGGTTTCAGCAGAGAGTTGCACTATGGAATACGATTACGTCCCGCTGCCGCAGCGCAAGCCCCTGATCTGGCCGAACGGGGCCCGCGTCGCGCTGATCCTGACTTTCAACCTGGAAACCTGGGACCTTACCAAGGATACCGACAAGCCCTACTACGCCGGTGGTCCGTCGATCCTGCCCGACACCCTGCCCGGCAACACGCCCGACTTTCCCAACTATACCTGGCGCGAATATGGCCAGCGCGTGGGCATCTGGCGGCTGATCGAGCTGTTCGACGAAATGGGCGTCAAGGCCAGCTGCACCACCAATGCCGTCACGTTCGAACGCCGCAAGGCGATGACCGATGCGGTACTCGAACGCGGGTGGGAGCTGCTGACGCACAACTGGGAACAGGGCGAGTTGCTCACCAGCTTTGCGCAAGCACCCGAGAAAGAGCGCGAGATCGTGCTGCGCAGCCTGGCGCAGTTCGAAAACTATGTCGGGCGCAAGTCGAAGGGCTGGCTCTCCTCGTCGCTGCGCGGCACGATGCAGACTGCCGATATCCTCGCCGAATATGGCTGCACCTTTTACTGCGACATCATGAACGACGATCAGCCGTTCCTGCTGCGCACCCCGCACGGCCCGATCGTTTCGGTACCCTATTCCAACGAGATCAACGACTTTACGTTCATCACCCGCAAGAACTACACCACCGACCAGTTCCGCGATGCACTGATCGAGGAACTGGACGTGCTCCATGCCGAGGGTGCCAAAACCGGGCGGATCATGAACGTGGGCCTGCACCCCCACGTATCGGGCCGTGCGCACCGCGTGCGCGCGCTGCGCGAGTTCATCGCGCACGCCAAGTCATTGCCCGGCGTGTGGTGGGCCACCCGCGAGGAAATCGCCGCATGGTATCTCGCCAATCATGAAAGCCACATTCCTGGCCAGCTGACGCGCGACGCCTGAGGCCGGGCGAGCGACAGAAAGGGGGCGGCATCCACGATGCCGCCCCTTTTTTCATCAGGCTCACGCCTGGTCAGGCGTGACCCATGACCTCGTTGCTGAGCGCGTGGCTGATCGCGTCGGCGCTGGCCTTCATGTCGGCCAGATAGAGGTTGATCCCCTCGGACAGCTTCATCGCCGCCACGAAGAATGCCAGCGTCATCGCCCCTTCGAAGCGGCCGTTGCGGAAGATCGGCACGGCGATCGACGACGTCTTGCCCGGTGTCAGGTTATGATAGTTGCGCCCCTGCACGGCATAGCCATCTGCCCGGATGCGTTCGACATCGAGGCCGACTTCCGCCGTTGCCAGGTAATTGAGGTCGATGTCCTGCGACACACGCATGAAGCGCAGGATCATCTCGCGCTCCTCGTCCGGCGCAAAGGCCATCGAGACCTTGCCAGACGCGCTGTCGAGGATCGGCAGGGTAAAGCCGGGATAATAGTGCTCGAACGTGAGCGACGAGTTGGAATGCGTGGAATCGCGCAGCATCATCTCGCGCCCCACCCGCACGGCGATCGACACGGGCCAACCGAACCGGCGCGTCAACTCGACAATGTGCGGCCGCGCGGCACGAACCAGCGCATCGTCCTGCTGGTATCCGGTGGCCAGCGTCTGCACCAGCATCGTCGCACGGTAGCGCTTGCGCGCCGGCTCCTGCTCGATCAGCCCTTCATACAGCAGCGTCTGCACGATCCGGCAGGCGGTGGCGTATGGCACCTCCGAAGCCTTGGCGATCTCCATCATGTTGAGCGAACCTGCCCGGTTGATCGCGCGCAGCGCCGCGATCGAGCGGGTGATGGACCGAATCGGAACGCCTTTTTCCATGTGACCAATTTCCCCACGTCTTTGACCCGGATCAAAGAGTGACGAGAAAATGACGTTTCACCGATTTTATCAAGGTTTTATCCGACAGGCGGATAAATCAGCCTCGCACCACGCCCAGATCGTGCCATCCTGCGCGCCGCCTAGACGGATGGCCGCGCACATCGGCGTTCGAATTCGCGCACCTCGTCCATCCCGATCAATGCGGAAAATTCCCTGAAATCAAACAGTCCCTCAGGGTCTCCGGCGCCGGTGTCCTTGAGCGCGCGCAGCACGGTCTCCATCGCCTGCGCCGCAGCCAGACTGGTCAGCGAGGGGTAGATCGCAAAGGCGAAGCCGAGCTTTGCCAGCAGCGTCGGCTCCAGCATCGGGCTGGCCCCGCCGTTTGCCATGTTGACCATGCAGGGCAGCGGCAGTTCGGCGCAGACCCGTGCCATTTCCTCTTCCTCGACCAGCGCTTCGGGAAAGAGCACGTCGGCCCCGGCCTCGGCATAGGCGCGCAGCCGCCGCAGCACCCCTTGCTCGCCTTCGGACTGGCGGGCGTCGGTGCGGGCAATCACCACGAAATCGCGGCTGTGCCGTGCCGCACAGGCAACCTTGATGCGCTCGACCATATCCTCCACCGGCACGATCCGCTTGTCGGGCATATGCCCGCATTTCTTGGGAAACTCCTGATCCTCAAGCTGGATCGCAGTGACCCCGGCAGCCTCGTAGCCGCGCACCGTGTGATGCACGTTGATAAGGCCGCCATAGCCGGTATCACCATCGGCAATGACAGCCGCGGTGCTGGTGCGCACAAGGGTCTCCATCCGGTCGCGCATCTGCGTATAGGTCGCGATGCCGGCGTCGGGCAGGCCAAAGGCCGAGGCAGTCAGCCAATAGCCGGTACCGTAGACAAACTCGAAACCGACCTTTCGCGCGATCACGGCAGCGATCATGTCCTGCACGCCGGGCACCATGAAGAAGCGGCCCTCGGCCAGGCGCGCACGCAAAAGAGGGTCCGCCATCGAAATTGCCTGCCTTTTCCATCGACCCCGAACTGCAGGGCCCGTTGCCAAGGCGTTCGCATGCGCGGCTGCGCGCGCCGCCGCTTGCCCCAAAAATCGCCGACAGTCGGTGAGCCTGCCGCTCGTGCAAGGCCTCTCCAGCGCCGCCAAGTGACTGGAAAAACGCGCGTGCTGATCGCCTAACCGGCAGGTGGATAGAGTGCCCGCGTCCCGCTCCTGGCACCGTGGTCGCGTTCATAACCGCCGGGTGTTCACCGGCTCCTGCGATGGGTCGGTGCTGATCGGAGAATGCGGAAATGACAGGGCATAATCGCTGCCAGGTGGCCATCGCCGGTGCCGGACCCGTCGGCACGGTCATGGCGACTCTGCTGGCGCAGGAAGGTATCTCGGTAATCGTACTCGAGACGGGCGCCGACTGCGCGCAAGACTTGCGCGCATCCACCTTTCATCCCCCGACGCTCGAGATGCTCGACCGCATCGGCATGACCCGAATGCTGCTCGATCGTGGCTTGAAAGCACCGGTGTTTCATTGGCGCGACCGCGCCAGCGGCGAGGTGATCGCGTTCGACCTCTCCGAGATCGCCGACGTCACGCGCTATCCCTTCCGTATCCAGTGCGAACAGTATCATCTCTCGCGCGCACTGGCGGAAGGTCTCGCCCAATTGCCGCACGCCGACATCCGCTTCAACAGCCGCCTTTTGACATTCCGCCAGGACGAGGCCGGGGTCGACCTGTGGGTAGAAACCATGACCGGCGTCGAGACGATCCGCGCCGATTACCTGATCGGCGCCGACGGGGCGAATTCGATCGTGCGCAAGTGGCTGGGCATCGAATTCGATGGCTTTACCTATCCCGAGCGCTTCCTGACATTGTCTACCGAGGTGGAGCTGGCAGACTACCTGCCCAACCTCGCCTACGTGAACTACGTCAGCGACCCCGCCGAGTGGCTGGTGCTGCTGCGCGTGCCCTCGCTGTGGCGGGTGCTGGTGCCGGTCAACGGCGATGTGGACGAGACGACGCTGCGCTCAGACGCCAACAAGAACGCCATTTTTGACCGCATCACCGGCGACGGCGCGAGTGTGGAAACCCGACACCGCACACTGTACCGGGTGCACCAGCGCGTCGCCAAGTCGTTCCGCGAAGGCCGCGTGATGCTGATCGGCGACAGCGCCCACCTCAACAACCCGCTCGGCGGCTTCGGCATGAATTCGGGCATCCATGACGCGTTCAACCTGTTCGACAAGCTGGCGCCGGCAATCACCGGCAACACGAGTGCCGAGGCAGGCCTGGCGCTGTTCGACCGCCAGCGTCGCACGGTGACGCACACGTTCACCCAGACGCAGACCCGCCAGAACATGGAATTCATCCGCGGCAACCAGGACAATGCGCATGAAGCCCGTCGCCGCGCCATGCTCGATATCCTGGCCGATGACGACAAGCGCCGCGCCTACATGCTGCGCCAGGCCATGTTCGAAAGCCTCGACCTCGCCGCGCAGATCGCGTGACGGCGTGGTGACTACAGGAGACCTGCAAAAATGACCGACGTACTGGGCTGGCGCGCGCTGTTCGGCGTGGTCGCGCCCTCGACCAACACCGTCGTCCAACCCGATATGGAGCGAATGCGCCCCGACGGCGTGACCAACCACGTCTCGCGCATCTGGGTGGAAGACCCCTACGCCCTCACCAACGAGGACTTCATCGCCGGCACCACGGCGATTGCGCAAAACACCCTCGATGCGGTGCGATCGGTAATGACCTGCAAGCCCGACTACCTCGTGCTCGGCATGTCGGCCGTTACCTTCTACGGCGGCGTCGAAGGCGCACGGGCATGGAAGGCCCAGGTTCAGGAGGTGGCGGGCGTAGGCGCGTCTACCGGCGCGGAATCGGTTGCCGCTGCGCTCCATGCCTATGGCGCAAAATCGGTGAGCTTCGTCTCGCCCTATTATCCTGTCGCCAACGCCGAAGTCCGCCGCTTCCTGGAAGAAAGCGGCTTTGCGGTGAAGCGTGATGTCCCGCTGCAATGCCGCCGCTGGACCGATATCGCCAAAGTCACGCCCGATCGGCTCGACGCTGTCATCGACCATCTCGATGGCGACGATGTCGACGCCATCGTCCAGGTCGGCACCAACCTGTCGATGGTCGACATCGCCGCGCGGCACGAGGCCCGCCTCGGCAAGCCGGTGATCGCGATCAACACCGCCACCTACTGGCACGCGCTCCGCAGCTTTGGGATCAAGGACCGCATTTCCGGTCTGGGACGGCTGCTGGCGGAATTTTAGGCCATAAACAGCCTAGCCTGGCACCATGTCGATCCGCGCCGGCATGCGGTAAGGCTGGCGCATGGTCGATTGGGTGATCCACTCCACCGGCCCGGCCAGTTCGATCCGCACGTCAGGGGCGAACAGCCGGGCGAGCATGCGATGAACCATCAACCGGGCGATATTGCGGCCCGGGCACAGGTGGATGCCGCCGCCAAACGTGGCGTCATAGCGCCGCATCCGCTCCAGCCTGTATGTGCCGGGATCGTCAAAAATATCGGGATCGCGATTGCCTGCCGCCCACAGCATGGCAATCGCGGTTCCGGCCGGGACCAGCACGTCGTCGAACACGAAGTCTTCCAGCGCATAGCGGTGTGTCACGATGACCGGGGACGACATCCGCAGGCCCTCGTCGATCGCGGCGCCGACACGCTGCGGGTCCGCCCGCACCTCTGCCGCCGCAGCGGGATGGCGGAGTAGCTGATATGTGGCGTTGGCGGCAGCGAGCGCGGCGGTATGGAACCCGTCGATCAGATTGGCGGCCAGCGACAGCGCCACGCTTTCCGGCTTGCCTTCAATCGTGATCGCGTCGAACTCCGCCGCCATGGTGGCGAGCAGCGGATTGTTGCCTTCGGCCAATGTCCGTTCGATCGCCGTGGCCATTAGCGACAGATAGGCGCCGATGGCCGCGTTGGCCTCAACCGTCTCGGCAGCGGTGCGCACGAGGAAAAAGAACGGCGTCATCGCGCGCACCTGCTCGACGACCTGGCGCTGCTCCGACGGCGTAAGGCCGATCAGCGCGCCCCAGAATCCCGCGGTGACCTGTTCGGTGAAGTCGAACCCGAAATCGATCTCGCCCGCCCCGGCAACCTCGGCCAGGACCTTGTCCACCACGCCGCGTACCAGATCGTCGAACGCGGCCACCTGCTTCATGCCGAATGGCTTGGCCAGCAATTGGCGGGTCGGGCCGTGGAGCGGCGGATTGGCGGTGAACACCTGATTGAAGAGGATGCGGCCAAAGTTCGACACATCGGGCTGGTCGTGCTCGGCCCGATCGTCCCCCGCCTCTTCCATCGCCCGCTCGGCAAGGGCGCGAAGCGGCATGTTGCCCACCGCCGGAAGCGCGGCGATCTTGCGCAGATCCTCGCCACGAAACACGACGATGCGCTTGCTACCCGCTTTGAACAGCCGTTCAGCAGTTACGAACAGCGCGGCGAAATCCTCGGAAAAACCCGCTTCGAAAGGATGGGGCAGGTCCGCAAGGTCGCTGATCGACCGGCGCGTGACGTCGCCCTGCAATGGTTGCGCTGACATGGAACACTGCCCCGGACAAGCAAGCCCCGGGGCGATGGGCGCGCCGGAACCGGACGTGGAAGGATGGGTGGATGATCCGCGCACGCCCCGGCCCGCCAGGGTCGAAGCAGGTGCGCTAAAAGGTGCTCAGCCGCGCTCGCCGGTGAACGAGAACGCGCCGAACGGGCCGGCCGAAACGCTGCCGCTCAGGCTGGTTTCGGCCACGGTGCCATCAAACGTGAGCGAGAGCGGCATCGGATTGGTGATGTCGATCTTCCAACTCGCCTTATCGCCGGTGATCTTGCCGTCCTGGATGGGGTGCGGCGCGCCATCTGCATCGGTGGCAATGCCGGTCAGGCTATCCCCCGAAACCGTGAAGGTGGTCACGCTTTTCATCGGCCCCATCGGCGAGTTGACGATGATGTTCCATGTTCCGGCAACAGACATAGATATTCCTTCCCTGGCTCGCCGCGCGGTGGACGCCTGCCCGCCGGCAAGCGGTGTGCCTGTTGCCGCACGCTACCGCAAAATTTCATATAGTAAATACTATTCTTTGTTGGCGCGGCAGATTTCGCCCATGGCGACGCGCGCCAGGCGTTCCGCATCGAGAATCCAGATCACGCGATACCCCAGCCGCACCATGCCGGCCTGCTCCAGCGTGCCCAGAATGGCATTGGCAGTCTGCCGTCCCATGCCGCAGGTGCCGGCAAGTTCGTCCTGGGTCATCGCCACCGGGGCATCGTCACCCGCGCTTGATGCGAGCAGCACCTTGGCCACCCTGGCGGCGCGCGGCAGGCTGAGGAGATCCTGAATGTGGCTGATCGCCTGGCGCTGATGCGTGCAGGCCAGCCGGCCGATATGCCGCCACAGTTCGGGTTGCTGTGCGGCAATCTTCGCAATCGCGGCAAGCGGTATCCGGGCAACCTGG
Organism: Novosphingobium capsulatum NBRC 12533; assembly: GCF_001598375.1. Lineage (GTDB taxonomy): Bacteria > Pseudomonadota > Alphaproteobacteria > Sphingomonadales > Sphingomonadaceae > Novosphingobium > Novosphingobium capsulatum. The sequence continues at coordinate 168,302 of NZ_BCYV01000014.1, read as the reverse complement.
CAAGCCCCTTGCGCGATGGCGTCCTGCTGGCGGGGCGCGGCATCGATGGTCGAGACTTCGCCGAACCACATGCCCTCGGCGGCGAGCAGCAGCAGGCAGCCGACGCCGCCCGGGCTCCACGCGATCAGGCGAACGCGGCCCTGCAGCATGGCGTACAGCCCGTCGGGCGCATCGCCCTGGCGATAGACCGCCTCGCCATCCTTGACCCGGCGCACCTGCGCGGCGGCGGCCAGCTGCGCCTGGATCGGATCGGCCAGGCTCGCAAACCATTCGCTCTTGCCCTGCATGGCCGCAAGGAACTGCGCTTCCTTTGTCATTCGATCATCCTCGGGCCGCAAGGAATGTCGGCCAATCGACAAAGCGACCAGCCGGTCTGTGGCATCCTTGCGCCAATAACCACTGGAGAGACGCATGACCCTGAACGCCACGCAAGCCCCTGATTCCGTGGAAGCGGCGGAACGCCAGATTCGGATCGACCTGGCCGCGGCCTATCGGCTCGTCGCCCATTTCGGCTGGGACGACCTGATCTTCACCCATCTGTCCGCGCGCATCCCCGGCCCAGAGCATCATTTCCTGATCAACCCATACGACCTGATGTTCGAGGAAGTCACCGCGTCCAGCCTCGTGAAGATCGATGTCGATGGCAATCCGGTGAGCCCGACGCCGCACCCGGTCAATCCCGCCGGCTTCACGATCCATTCGGCGATCCACATGGCGCGCGAGGACGCGGCCGCGGTGATGCATCTTCACACCCCGCATGGCCAGGCTGTTTCGGCCATGGAGGGCGGGCTGCTGCCCCACACTCAGACCGCGATGATCGCCGGTAGCGGCCTGGCCTATCATGAATATGAAGGGCTGGCGGTGGATCTGACGGAGCGGGAACGCCTGGTGGCTGATCTGGGAGACGCCAACCTGATGATCCTGCGCAACCATGGCACGCTGGTGGTGGGCAAGAGCGTCGCTGCCTGCTTCCTGCGCCTCTATTTCCTCGAGCGCGCCTGCGAGGCGCAGGTCCTGATGCTGTCGGCCGGTCGCGATGCGTTGCATGCTCCGCCGCCCGAGACCCTGTCCAAGGTCGCGCTGCAATCATCCCCTGCCGGCATGGGCCTGGTGGCAGAGCGGCTGGCATGGCCGGCGCTGCTGCGCAAGCTCGACCGCATCGATCCCAGCTACCGCGACTGACGGAAGAGCTGGTGCGCGGGCCAGGCCGCGCACCAGTGTCTTAGTGATGATCAGGCGGTCGCGGCGTCTGCGGATGCCGACTGCTTGATCAGCGAGCGCGTCGTCGTCACGGCCTGGAACGCGGCCATGCCCATCAGATTGACGTCGGTGGCCACGGTCACGATCTGGAAGCCTTTCGCCGCCATTTCCGCAGCATAGGCGGCCGTTCCGTTCTGGATGCCGGCGACAAGATTGCGCGCACGCACGGCCGCGATCACGCGATCGTAGATGGCCAGGATTTCCGGCTCCTGACGATCGAGCACGGGCGCGAGCCCCATCGCCAGGCCAAGGTCGCTCGGCCCCACATAGGCGCCACTGATGCCCGGCACATCGAGGATCGCCTCCAGATTCTCCACCGCCTCGACCGTCTCGATCTGTGGCAGAACCAGGACATTGGCATTGGCGATCCCCTGATAGGGCGACGCCGTCCCATAGAAACCGGCGCGAACCGGCCCGTTGGAGCGGGCACCCTCCGGCGCATAGAGGCAGGCATCCACCAGCGCGCGCGCCTGCTCGGCATTGTTGACCATCGGGCAGATGATGCCCCATGCGCCCGCGTCCAGGATCTTGCCGATGATGCCCGGCTCGTTCCACGGCACGCGCGCCAGCGGCACCGGGCCGCGGCCATGCAGGGCCTGCAGGCTCTCTACCGCCGAACGATAGTCATGCAGCCCGTGCTGCAGATCGATCGTCAGGCTGTCCCAGCCGGTCTGCGCCATGATCTCGGCAACATAGCTGTCAGGTGCCAGCAGCCATCCGTTGACGCAGACTTCGCCGCGCTTGAGGCGTTCGATAAGCGGGTTTGCCATAATTCCTCTCCAGTTTTTTGTGTGCTCAGAAATAGGTCCGGATCGATCCGACGACGTCGAACGCGCCATCGATCACGTGCAGCACCCGCCACTTGTCGAAAGTGAGGCACGGATGAGAGATGCCGAAGCCGATCATGTCGCCCACCCGCAGCGGGGAATCGCGCGGGATATCGAGAAACCCGTGCTGGTCGTTGAGTGCGATGACCTGATGGTCTGGCGTGAGCGCCTGCGGCGCCGACATGTCTGCGCTGGGGCGATGCCAAAGTTCCGGCTTGGGCATCTCGTCAAAGCCGACATCGCGCTTGCCCATGGTGACGATCGCGCGGCCGGGCTCTGGCATGGATTGCACATAGGCCCAAACGCGCAAGGCCGGGCTTGGCGCATCCTCGGCCAGCAGTTCGGGCGCCCGCATGTTCAGCAGAGAGAAAAGGAACGTGTACAGGCCGGAGTCGTGCGTGATGTAGCAGCCGCTGCGCAGCAGCGTGGTGGTACGGCGCTGCAACCGCGCGGCGTTGAACGCGGTAACGACCAGATCGAAAAAGCCCGATCCGCCCGCACTCAGCAGCACATCGTCCGAGGCGAACAGCCCTTCCCGGTCACACGCCTGTGCAAGCATCACAACCTGGCCCAGGAAGGCGTTCACGGCGTCGAGCGTGGATTCCAGGTCCGCCTTGCGGATAATACCTTCAAATCCTTCGACCCCGGCAAGTTCGAGGTACGGCGAGGCAGCCACTGCCCGCGCGACGGCAAGGCCCTGCTCCACCGTTCGGCATCCGGTGCGCCCGCCTTCAAAGCCCATTTCGACCAGCACCGGCAGCGCACGACGACCGCCTTTCCCGGCTGCGACGGCGGCGAGCTGTGTGACCAGATCGAGCGAATCGACCAGCGAATAGATGGCAAGCTCAGGATCCCGCTCAAGCTGATCCAGCACATAGGCGATGCCGCTGCGCCCGATCAGCTGGTTCGCCACAAAGATGCGCCGATGCCCGGCCGCCACGGCAACGGCGATCTGGTGGGGTGTCGATACCGTAATCCCCCACGCGCCATCGCGCATCTGCAGGTCGAACAGCGCCGGGGCGAGCGTGGTCTTGCCGTGCGGGGCCAGCGCCACGCCGTGCTCGGCCGCAAAGCTCCGCATCCAGCGGCTGTTGCGCTCCAGGCTGTCTCCGTCCAGCACCGCGACCGGCAGGGGAAGGTCTTCTCGCAAGAGATTCCAGCGCTTGCCCGCAACGTCTGCCAGCGGGATCGGTCCGCCGCCACCCGGCACCCCCTTGTCCCAGGGCATGAGCGTGCCCGACAGATCACCATCGAAGCGCAGCGGGGTCTGCTCTGCGCCGCTCATGAATGCACCGCGACAACGGCCTCGATTTCGACCGTGATGTTCCCCGGCAGCGAGCCCACGCCCACTGCCGATCGCGCGTGGCGGCCAGCCTCCTCGCCGAACACCGCGCACATCAGGTCAGAGCAGCCGTCGATCACACGCGAATGCAGCACGAAGTCCGGCGTCGCATTGACCATGCCGAACAGGCGCACCACGCGCCGGACGCGATCGAGCGAGCCGAGTTCCTGGCGTATGACGGCAAGCAGCGAAAGCCCCACCAGCCGGGCATGCTCGCGCGCTTCGTCCGCCGAAACGTCGGCACCGACCTTGCCAAAGCGGTAGCCGGTCGCATCGCGCGGGCCTTGCCCGGAAAGATAGAGCAAGCCGCCATCGAGCAGGGCAGGCGCAAAGTTGGCGATGGAGGGGATCGCCGGCGGCAGCACGAGGCCGAGTTCCTCCAAGCGGGCTTCGGGTGAAAGCGATTGGGTCATGCGGCGCTGCCTTCCAAGAATTTGCGCCCGAAGGCGCCCAGGTCAGCCTCCCCGTTGGGGAAGGCAATAAGCTCAACCGCGCGCCCATCGGGATCGCGGACCGAGAAATAGCGGACGCCGAACATCTCGTCGGGCTGGTCCGCCACGCCGATGCGCACATCGCCCAGCGCCGCGAACGCGGCATCGATATCGTCCACGGTGAGCGCAGGCGTGATGGTATCGGTGCCAGCCTTGGCCTCGCGCTGCTCCAGTTCCAGCAGCAGTTGCCCGATCATGCCCTTTGCGTTCGGCACCGCCTCGGCCCTGCCGTCGTGGATCACCGCCATGCCCAGGCGATCGCGATAAAAGGCCGTGGTCACCGCCACGTCGGCCACGACGAGCGCGAGATGCGACAATCCCCTGATCCGAAAATGCCCGCCGCCGGCGGCTGTTGCCGCGGGTGCTTCTGGCTCCGCCATGCCCATCTTCCTTCTCCTGTCCGCACCGGACGAACCATCATATCCGCAGACCATTCAATCTGTATAGCTTTCACTATATTTTTTATCTGTCAATCCGCGCGTGGACGCCCTACCAAGGCTTGGGGGCACCTCCGTCAGGGCTGCGCCGCTTGCGAGAGTCTCCGCGCAGGCGGCACGCCGGCCCCATTGGGCGGGGATGCCGTTGCCGTCGGTTCAGAGAGGAAGACGAATGCGGAAGACGAAGGAAAAGATTGTCCTTGTGACGGGTGGCGCAAGCGGCATCGGCGCTGCCATCGCGCGCGCTGCTGCCGCGCAGGGACACAGGGTGCTGATCGCCGACATCGATGTTGCCGGCGCGGACCGCGTTGCCCAGGACATCGGCGAGCGCGCGCAAAGCGTCGCGCTCGACATTACCTCGGACGCGCAATGGTCTGCGGCGCTCGACCTGGCATGGGCGCAGTACGGCCGGCTCGATGTGCTGATCAACAACGCGGCTATCGTGCGGACCGGCTACGTTCGCAACGTGGCGATGGACGATCATGCGCTGACGCTTGAAGTCAATGCCATGGGGCCAATGCGCGGCATGGTCGCCACGCTGCCGCGCTTTCGGGAACAGGGGCATGGGCACTTCGTCACGGTGTGCAGCATGACCGCGTTCCTGCCCTTCCCGGGGCTCGCCAGCTATGCCGCGGCAAAGTTCGCGCTGCGCGCTTTCCACCTCGGCCTGGCCATGGAAGAGCGGGATTCGCCGCTGAACTTCACGATCGTCCACCCCACATCGACAGAAACGCCGATGCTGGAGGCAGAGGCGGCCAGCGACGAAGTACCCATGGCATTCCTCTCTGACGCGGTAAGCGCCGACTATGTCGCGCAAGTGGTGCTGGAAGCGATGCGCCGGCGCAAGCTGGAGGTGTTCATGCCCGCAGACCGCGCCAAGTTCGTGCGGCGGCTGGGTGGCAATGCGGCCGAACTGCTGAAGATTGCCGGCCAGGCCGAGCAGTTGGGCGCACATAACCTGGCGGAGCGCCGCAAGAGCAAGAGCGAAGCGGCCTGAAACAGCGTGCCTCGGCCCGCGTACGCGGACCGAGGCACCTTCTGCAACGATGATCGGTCAGGGCAAACCGGCGCCGGCCACGTCCATTCGCACGGCATAGACCCGGGCCGTCCGTACGTCGCGCGCGATCGCCGGCGTCCTGCTGTCGGCGGTGAGGATGAACAGGGTGCGCCGGTCCTCACCGCCGAACACGCAGGCGATCGCTTCCTGCTCGGTCGCGATGCGATCGACCACTTCGCCGTCCCGACGCAGGCACAGCACTTCGCGCGATGTAGGCGAGGCAGCCCAGACGCAGCCGGCGGCATCCAGGCAAATGCCGTCGGGCAGTGCATCGTCGGGCAATCGCGCCCAGAGCCGCGGTTCGACCAGCGCGCCATCGGCTGCGATCGTCAGTTCGGTCAGCACGCGCGTGCCGCTTTCGGCAACGATCATCGTGGCGCCGTCGGGCTGGATGACCATGCCGTTGGGAAACCACAAGCCGGCCGCCGCCGTCGACACCGTGCCATCGGCCGTAACCCGCGCGATGCTCGCGGTGCAGGGCGAAATGGGATGGGTGTCGATATCGAAGCCGAAATTGCCGACATAGGCAGTCCCGTCTGGCGCCACGATCATGTCGTTCGCGTGCCACGTGGCAATGCCTGAAAGATCGGCATGCACGTCGAACACGCCGTTGCGGTGGCGCAGGATCCTGCGGTCGTGCATCGACACGACCAGCATGTCGCCATCCGGCAACCAGCCCAGGCCAGAGACGGGACCATCGTGTTCGGCCACAACCTCCCACCCGGTGCTTTCCGAATAGCGCAGCACGCGGTTGGCGTGCATGTCGGAAAGGTAGAGCGCGCCGTTGTGCCAGCGTGGCGCTTCGCCGAAGGCCAGGTCGTCGGCCAGCAGCGTCAGGGTATGGGTCATGGTGGTTCGCTCGCTGAAGAGGGATTGTGCCTGGATCAGAAGTTTATCTTCGCGCCAACACCATAGGTGCGCGGCGGCGCATAGTTGGGCTGGACGTAGCCGAACGGGCTGATGCTGTTGAACGCAGCGGTGGCGTAGTAGGTGTTGCCGAGATTGCGCACGAAGGCCGACAGCTCAAGCTGCGAGATGGTCAGCGCGACGCGTGCGTCCTGCGTCCAATAGGCCTGCTGCGTCGTATAGGGATCGTTGGTCGCGTCCAGGAACTGCCGGCCCTTGTAGGTGGCGCTGTATTGCAGATCTATCGCCTGGCTTTCGCCGATCGGGATATGGTACTGCGCCTGCAGGAAGGTGCTCAACTTGGGCGAGAACGCCAGCTGGTTGCCCGAATAGTCTGGCACGGTGGGATCGGCCACCAGCAGGAACCGCACGAGCTTGGTGTTGAGCAGACCCACCTGCGCGCTCAACGTCAGATTGCGGACCGGGCGAACGGTCAGGTCGATATCCGCGCCATAGGTGCGCGCCTTTTCGGCATTGGCCGCAAGATTGAGAGGCCCGATCGGGCTGGGCACCAGGGCAAACAGCTGCATGTCGCGATAATCGTTGTAGAACAGCGCGGCATTGAACGTGACGGCGCGATCGAGGAACGTCGTCTTGATGCCCACTTCGTAGGTTGTCACCTTTTCCGGCTTCACCGGGCGCTGCTGATAGGCGGCCTGGGCGGGATCGGGGCTGAGAAAGCCTCCATTGAAATCGCCACCCTTGAAGCCTGTCGTGAGGGTCGCATAGGCAAGAACGCCAGGCATCGGTTTGAAATTCAGGCCGATGCGATAGGAGAATGCGGAATTCTGCAGGCGGCTCGTGCTGTCGGCAACCTGAGCCAGTGGCGTGAAGTTGTCCATGCCGCCGCTCTGGTACTGCACCTGGCTGTTGAACAGGAACGAACGGCGCTCGTGGGTAAACCGGCCGCCGAGCACCAGGCGCAGCGCGCGGGTCAGGTTGTATTCGCCCTGCCCGAACGCGGCATAGGCGTCTGTCACCTGCGTATTGCGGGCAAACTGCCGGCTGGCCAGACCATCGCCCGCGCCAGGACCGTAAAACCGGTCGATGTCGAGCAGAAGCGCGTAATCCTGGTTCTGGTTCAGTCGCTCGTGCAGGTAATAGACACCCGCCACCCAGTTGTAGTTTTCCTTGGTCTGGTTGACGCGCAGTTCCTGGGTGAACTCGTTGCTGTTGTTGCCCCAGTTCACCTCCAACTCGCGATAGGGCGAGGAGTCGCTGTCTTCCGGCAAGAAGCGCTGGTTGTAATTATAGCCAGTCACGGACGTGACAGTGATCGTGCCCGGCGACCATTCGATCCGCCCGACAACGCCCCTGTCCGTCACTTTCAGATGCTCTGTCCGACTGGACGCGATGGAATAGCGCTTGGGGTCGCTCGGCTGGTTGTAGATGTCGACGCACTGCGAGGCATAGGTTGCAGCAACCGAACAGACCACGGGCGATCCGGTTTCGACCGAGCCCGGCTCGAACGCGCCGAGATGCGCGTAATTGTCGGGCAGCCGATCGACATGGGAAACGTGCCCGACAACAAGAATGCGCAGATCCGGCGTCGGCTTGTAGAGCAGCGACGCGCGGAAGGACTCATCATCGGCGCCGTTCTGGCGACGATTGAGGAACGTGTTGTAATTGTACCCTTCCGAATAGTTCCGGACAAAGGCAAAGCGGGCCGAGAGCGTGTCGCTCAGCGGGCCGCTGACCGCGCCGCTGATCTGCGAGGTATCGAAATTGCCGTAGCGCGCATCGAGATAGCCCTCGAACGTATTCGTCGGCTTGGCCGTGATGAAGTTGATCGCGCCGCCCGAGGTATTCCGGCCATAGAGCGTCCCCTGCGGCCCCTTGAGCACCTCGACACGATCCAGGTCGAACATAGCGAAGGCCTGCGAGGTGGGAGCGCTGAGATAGAACTCATCCACATAGATGCCGTTCGGCCCGGAATTGTTGGAATTGTTCACGTTCAGCCCGATCCCGCGGATGGTGATCGCGGGCTGGTTTCCGGCGCCTTGCGGCAGAGAGACCACAACGTTGGTCGCAATCTTGCCGAGATCGGCGGCAGCCTCGACGCCCAGCTTCTTGAGCGAGTCACCCGAGAACGCCTCGATGGTGATCGGCACGTCCTGGATGTTTTCGCTACGACGCTGCGCCGTCACCACGATATCACCCTGGCCGACAGCGCCGCTCTGGCTCGACACTGGCGTGGTTTGGCCCGCAGCAGCCGGTGCGGTCTGGCCCAGCGCATGGCCGGGTAGCAAGGCTGCGACGATCAGTGCCATGGGCGCCGTCGCGCTTGCTGCGCCGATCATGCGATTGGTCTTGGTGCTTCTCCCCATCGATCTGCTCCTCATCTGTTTGTGACAAGTTAGCTAAAACTATCCATTTGGCAATAGGCCGATCGACAAGGGGGATCATGGATGCATTTCCCGCCGCCAGCTGTCGCGTGGCGGCGCTTTTTCGGTTAGGGAAAGGCATGGCAGGAAAAACGGAAACCGTCGCAGACACTGCGACAGGCGAGAATAAAGTTCTCAAGAAAGCGCGCGCATCGTCGGCTGGAAGCAAGGCCGCACGCCCCCGCGCGACTCCAAAGCGAGACGCCGCGCGCAACCAGGATCTGGAAGACACGAAGGTGGTTCCGCGCTCGCGCAGGGCGATCGAAACCTATGAGAAGCTAATCGCCGCGGCCGGCGAATTGCTGGGCGAAGTCGGGTTCGAGCGGCTGACGACCAACGCGATCTGCGAACGCGCGCAGCTCACCCCACCAGCGCTCTATCGCTACTTCGATGACAAGTATCAAATCATCGAGGAACTCGCCACGCGGCTGCAAAAGCGGCAGTTCGATGCCTTTGCCGTCTGGCTTTTCAAGAATGGCGCGACGCTGGACACCAGCGAAAACCCGATCCTGCTGGCAGACTGGTTTCGCACCGCGTCCGAGATCATCGAAACGCAGCCCGGCGGCGTGTGGACCATCCGCGCGATGCGCGCGCTGCCCCATCTTGCCCATGTGCGGCTGGAATGGCAGCGGCGGTTCACCGACCAGATGTTCCGGTTTTACCGCCCGGCCATTACCGACCTTTCCGATGAAACGCTGTGGGCCAGGCTGCGCATTCGTGCCGAATTCGGCTTCGTGGTCGATGAACTGGCCCTCGAAGAAGACCGGGTTGCCCGCTCGACTCTGTTCAAGGAAGCTGCCCTGATCCTCACCGGCATGAGCCGCTTGACCACGTCATGAGCCGGACGGCGGCGACACGCCATTGACAGGTGTATAGTTTTAGCTAGCCTCAATGCGTCGGCGGTCCACCGGCGAGGAGAGCGCGTATGGCTACATCGGTGAAGCGTCGGCAGGCCTGGCTGCTCGATCCGCCGTCGCACCGCGAGCTTGCAGCGGTGATGGCGGTGGGGACATTTGCCCTGGTGATCGCCGGCATTCAGCCGCTGCTGTTCGGGGCATTGGTAAACGAAGGCCGGATATCGGCCGCGGGCCTGGGCGGCGCGGTGACGGTGGAGTTCCTTGCTCTTGCCTCCGGGGTGGCGCTGGCCAGTGCCAGGCTCCAGCCGGTTCATCTGCGGCTGCGCGGGCTGCTTGCGGCCATGGCGCTGATCGCTGCCAACGTGATGAGCATGCGCCATGCAGCGCCGCTGCTGTACGTCGATCGCGGGATCGCCGGATTCAGCGCGGGGGTTTTGCTGTCGATCCCTTCGCTTCTGCTGGCGCGCTCGCGCAATCCCTCCAAGCTCGGCGCCGTGCTGATGGTGTTGCAGGGATTGGTCCAGGTGGCGTTTTCGGCGCTCCTGCCGCTCACCTTGATGCCGGCCTGGGGCGCCAACGGCGGGTTCCTGGCGCTGGCCGGCACGTCGACGCTCGCGGCGGTCTTCGTGCTTGGCGTGCCCAACCGGCTGCCCGCCGTCGCCGACGATCAGTCCGATGGGGAGCCCGCGCAAAAGCTGCCACCGGCCGGCGCGCTCAGCCTGCTGGGCGTGGTGCTGGTCTACGCCTTTGTCTTCGGCTTCTTTTCCTACCTCGGACAAATCGGCACGGAAGCCCACCTCGGATCAGACCTGATCGGCCTCGTCCTCGCGCTGACGGTGGCAGCCTCGATCGTGGGGTCGCTGCTGACCGCCGCGATCGCGCCGAAGGTTTCGTTTTTCCGGATCTACGGCATTTCGGTGGCGTGCAACGCGGCGCTGATCGTCATCCTGTTTCAATTGCCCGGGCCCATCGGCTTTGCGCTGTGCGCCGTCTGCTTCGGCGTGTTCTGGGGCCTGCTGATGCCGTATCAGCTCAACTTCACCGCCGAAGTCGATCCCACCCGGCGGGCCACCTTGCTCGTCCCCGGCGCCCAGGCGCTCGGTGCCAGCCTTGGCCCGCTGCTGTGTGCCCTGAGCGTTACGGCCACCGACAGCAGAGGGGCATTGATCGTCGCGGGCGCCTGTCTTCTCGGCTTCCTGGTCATCGTCATGGGCCTCCATGCCCGCCAGCGGCGGCTTCTGTCCCATCCCGAGCTGTTCCCTTCGACCTGACGCGTTGCTGGTCGTCTGACCGCCGCAGGGCGAAGGCAGCGCCAGCACTTATCCGGTGGCGTGCAAGGGCTCGGCCAGGCCCAGCAGCGGCGGCTCGATGCAGTTGCGCCCGCGCTGCTTGGCTTTGTAGAGCGCGGCGTCGGCGCCTTCGATCAGCACATTGAGATCGAAATCATCCGTCAATGCGCCTGTCGCAATGCCGAAACTGGCAGTGACAAAGGGCGGCCCGATCGGTGCCCTGTGCGGTATGCGCCGCGCGGCAATTTCGCGCCGCATGCGTTCGGCAACAAGGATCGCGGTCGGCTGATCGATGTCGATGAGGAAGACAATGAACTCCTCCCCGCCGAACCGGCATACCCGGTCACCCGTCTTGCGCGCCTCGGATACCAGCAACCCCGAAATGCGGCGCAGGCAGTCGTCCCCGGCAAGATGGCCGAACGTATCGTTATAGGCCTTGAAGTGATCGATATCGACCATGACCACGGATACCGGCCGGCCGACATGAACCTGCCGCTGGATAGTGACCCACTGTTCCAGGGCACGCCGATTGCCCAGCCCGGTCAGCGGATCGATGATCGACAGTTCCTCGAAAACCTGCGCGCACAGGCGATCGCGAACCGAACGCAGCCAGCCGCGCCGCTCCATCTTTTCCAGGCTGTAGAGCGCCACCAGCGCGAAACCGGCAAAGGCGAGCGAGAGGAAGGCGGATGCGCCTTTCGACTGTACCGAGGCGTCTTGGAGACTGGCCAGGGTCAGGAGTTGGACAGTCACCGTGGCGGCCGCTGCCAAGAGGGCGTAGCGCCATCGCAGGCGCAGCACCATCACCGTGAACATCATGACGAACAGGATGCCCAGATGGTAGTTCTCGCGCAGCGGGCTCGCACTGGCGACGACCAGCATATAGATGGAAAGCGCCATGATCGTGGAGAGTGCCACCTGCAGCCCCTCGCGCACGGCGGCGGGAGGATGGCGCGCGGTTATCCAGACCGCCGCGACCGTCAGGCTGGTCACCAGCCCGAACCGCAGGACCAACGCCAAGCCAAATGCATCGGGCAGGGAAAAATAGTCGAGCACGATAAGCGAATCGAACAGCGCCAGGGACAAGAGCGCCATGCGCACATACCAGCGCACCCGCACCGGCCCGGTCTCCTGCTCGAACTGCTCTTCCAGCGCGCGCGGAAAGCGCAGCGCAAAGCCTCTCTTGTCCAGCGCCTGATCGATCAGCGCGAACTGCAGATCGACCGCACTCTTGCCGTGGAGGTCGTCCATCCCGTGTCTACCCGCAGCAACTCCCATTTCAGGGTACATCGGCTGCAAGAATGAATTGTTAACAGGCGGGTTTTTGAGTGCCTTGATCCACGGCCAATCAGCGGCAGGCGCAATTCTGGATCGGCGTGGCTCTCCAGAACGGCTGACGTATGGCCTCTGCCACCGCTTTCCTCAGCCAGCGGAGGGCGGGATCCTGCGATTGACGCGCGCGCCACGCGATGTGGATGGCAATTTCCGGCAGGGCAACCGGCAGCTCGTGGATCGTCAGATGGGCCTTCTCCTCCTCGCGCAGGATCGCCGATGGCACGACTGCGAGAAGATCTGACCCGATCACGACGCTGGCAACGATCAGGAAATGCGGCACGCGCAGCATGATGCGGCGGCGCAGGCCCATGGTTTCGATGAGCGAGTCGACATTCGCCCCGGTACCTTGGCCGATATCCACGCCGACATGCGGCAGCGTCAGGAAAGCCTGAAGCGTCATTCCGCCAGACAGTGCCGGGTGCGCGCGATCGGCGATGCAGACCATTTTCAGCGTCTGGACAGGCTCGCAGTGCAGGCGTTCGGGCAGGTTGGGAAATACGCCCAGGCCAAGATCGGCCGCGCCGGATAGCAGGTGCTCGGTCCCCTCGCGCGCGCCCGATGCCAGCAGGTCGATGTCCACGCCAGGAGCGCTGGTCCGCAGGCGGGGAATCAGGTTGGGCAGCAGGTGCGCTGCACTCGCATCCGACATGGTAAGCGTGAAGCTGCGCTCCGCCGTGGCCGGCTCGAACTCGGGCTCGGTGTCCAACGCGGCGCGCAGCCGGTCGAGCGCACCGCCGATCGGGTCGGCCAGAGCCAGCGCGCGTGGGGTTGGGTCCATGGCACCGCCGCGGCGGATAAACAGATCGTCGCCCAGCACGCCGCGCAAGCGACGCAGGGCGTGGCTCATCGCTGGCTGGCTCAGCCCGACCCGATCGCCGGCGCGCGAGAGATGGCGGTCCTTCATCAGCGCATCGAAGATGACCATCAGGTTGAGGTCGAGCGAAGCCAGGTTGAGCGGAGCCGTCATGCCCCCGGCTATAGCAGCAAGGGATCATCACTGAAAACGAGGGAAATGCCCAGATCATTCACTATGCGAATAATGTGGTGCGAACATGCAATTTGCCCAACCCCGGCAAACCAGGCTTAATCACCCCAACAAGGCCCAAGAGAGCCACGAAGGGGAGAAATGATGAAGGCACTATTGCTGGTCGGCACTGCGTTTGCGGCGGTGTCGCTTCCCATGACCGCTGCCGCGCAAGTCGCCACGCCTGGCGCTGCCGTGGCGCCTGCAGCCACTACCCAGGCCGAACCATCCGGGCAAACCACCGGGCTTGCCGAGATCGTCGTCACGGCGCAGCGCCGGGTCGAAAACGCGCAGCGCGCCGCCGTGGCGATCGATGTCGTTTCGCCAGGGGAACTGACGCGCGCCGGGGTGGTGACGGCAACGACGCTCAACGCCACGGTTCCCGCGCTGACGGTGCAGCAAGGCGGCGGCGCCAACACCACGTTCTTCGTGCGCGGCGTCGGCAACTTCACCAACAACGGCTATTCCGACCCGGCGATCGCGTTCAACCTCGATGGCGTCTATCTGGGCCGGCCGACATCGACCACCGGCACGTTCTTCGATCTGGAACGGATCGAGGTGCTCAAGGGGCCGCAAGGCACGCTGTACGGCCGCAACGCCACGGGCGGGGCCATCAACGTCATTCCGGCCAAGCCCAAGCTGGGCGAGCGGTCGGTCTCGCTTTCGGGCGGTTTCGGCAACTACAATGCCATTGACGTCGAAGCAGCGGCTAATCTGCCGATCGGTGACAATGCAGCGTTCCGCCTGGCCGGTAAGATCGTGAACCGCGACGGCTACAACCAGGACGGCACGTCTGATGAAGTGGGCCAGGCCATCCGCGCCCAGTTGCTCGTCCGCCCGAGCCCCGGCGTGACCGTAAGGATCAGCGGTGACTATTCGCATCAGGGCGGCCGGGGCGTTGGCGGCAGCTATGTCGGCACGGAAAACTTCACGCCAGGCACGCCCGCAACCGCGACATCCCCGGCGAATTACACGTTCACGCCGGCAAACGTTGATCCGTACAGCGGCCTCCTGTCGCGTTCGGGCAGCGCCTATTTTGCACAAGCGGTCATTCCCGGCACGTTCATCAATCCGGCGCCGCTGGTGCGCCCCTATCTCAACAACACCTACTGGGGCCTGACCGGCGAGGTTAATGCCGATCTGGCCGGCGGCACGCTCACTATCGTGCCGGCCTACCGGCACTCCAAACTCGACAACCTGTTCAACGGCCCGTCGTTCAGAGGGTCGCTCAACCGCGAGAACGACAGCCAGTTCAGCGGTGAAATGCGCTTCCAAGGTCCGCGGGTCGGTCCGTTCGACTGGTTGATCGGCGGCTACTACTTCGACGAAACCGTCAAGGGGCAGTATGGCATCAACCAGTACCAGATCATCTCCTTCCAGGATTTCACGTCGAAGACCAAGTCTTACGCCACCTTTGGACGGGTAACCGCCCATCTTGGCGATGCGCTGCGGTTTGTCGCGGCCGGGCGCTACACGCACGACAGCAAGACGTTCAACGGTAGCTCCGACACGCTCGTCGAACTGTGCAACAATGCGCCGCCGCCGTTCGGCACCGGCTGCTTTGGCGGGCCATCGCTGCCGGTTGTCCAGACCCTTGCCCAGGTGCCAGGTGTACCTGCCCTGCCCGGGCCAGCCAACGCGGTGCCCTATGGTTCGGCCGGCAACATCCTGTTCTACATTCCCAACCAGGTGAATGCCGCGATCAGCAAGGGCCGCGTGACCTATCGCCTGGCCGCCGAATACGATGTCGCGCGCGCATCGCTGCTCTACGCCAGCTATGAAACGGGCTATCGCTCGGGTGGCTTCTCCAACGCCCCAGGGCACGAAACCTTCGCCCCGGAATATGTCGAGGCGTGGACGCTCGGCTCGAAGAACCGGTTCTTCAACAGCCGCGTGCAGTTGAACATCGAACTGTTCCACTGGCGCTATCGCAACCAGCAGGTGTCGCACTATGGCCTGGATGCCAACAACGCCACCAACTACTTTACAGAGAACATCGGCAGCTCGACCATCAAGGGTGTCGATGTGGAAGCGCAGGTTCTGGTTACGCGCAACACGCGGTTGAGCGGGACGGTCCAGTATCTCGACGCCAAGGCCACCAGCTATACCTACAACACGCCCCGTGATGCGGCTTCACCCCCGCCGGCCGTGGGCTGTGCCGTAACGCCGACAACTGCGGGCGGCGCGGCTGTCTACGCGATCGATTGCGCCGGCAAGCCCAGCTACAATTCGCCGCGCTGGTCGCTCAACGGCGGGATCGAGCAGACGATTCCGCTCGGCGATCGCAAGCTCGTGCTGAACGGCGATGCCCGCTACCGGTCCAACAGCGTCGTCGGTTTCGAATATCTCGCGCAGCAGAACAGCGGTTCGTTCTGGACATTCGATGCCTCGGCCACGTTCGGATCGACCGACGAACGCTGGTCGATCACCGGCTATATTCGCAACATCACGAACCAGGCGGTGCCACTGTTCACACAGTACGTGGCGCCAGCCGGCGGTGTGCTGTCGTCGGTCTATGCCCCGCCCCGGACGTATGGCGTGCGCCTTGGATACAAGTACTGATCAAGCCGGAGAGAACGTGATGCTGAAGATGATCATCGGCGGGCGCCGCCGCGCGGGAATGACTCACCGCGACTATTCCCGCTATGCCGAGCAGGTTCATGGTGCAACGGTGGCGCATAACCCCGGCTACATGACGAGCTACATCCAGAATCACGTTCTCGATGCAGTCTATGGCACCCATGCGGCAGGATGGGTGGCCGGGCCTGATTTTGACTCGTTCAGCGAGATCAGCTTTCCCGACGGGGCAGCGTTTGCCCGTTCGATCGCTGATCCCTATTATCGCGAAACGATCCAGCCCGACGAGCTCAACTTCGTCTGCCACAGTGCCATCATCCTGCTGGCCACCCGGACTCAGGAGGTTGGCGTGCGCGCGCCGGGCGCCGCCCCACTCAAGCTCATGCGGTTCATTGCCAGCAACCACGCGTCGCCGCCTGCCGCGTTTGCCCAGGCCTGGGCGCAGGAAGCCGGCCGCATCGCCGATCATCCGGCCCTTGCCCCGTTCCTCCGGCGCATGACCCGCAGCATCAGCATCGCGGGAGAGGCCGACGCCAACCTTCCCGCCAACTTCATCGCCAATGCGCCGCTCAGCCCCTTTGCCGGGGTGGAAAGCCTGTGGTTCGACAGTGACGACACGTGGCGCGCGATCGATGCCTATCGCGCGGTGATCGAGGAACCCCAATCACACTTTTCCGGCCTGCTGGACCGCCGGCAGGAAGCGCTGTTCGTGGTCGAGGAGCGCACGATCGTGGCCGATCACACGGCACCCAACGCAGCAGTGGAGATGACGTGATGGTCCGCTTTGTTCAAAACCGCTGGTATCAGTTCGCCTGGGCCGATGAAATTGCCGATGGTGCCGTGCTGACCCGCACGGTGCTGGATATTCCCATGGTCGCCTTCCGCACCGACGCCGGCAAGATGGCCGTGCTCGACAATCGCTGCCCCCACCGCTTTGCGCCGCTCAGCGAAGGCAAGCGGGAAGGCGACACCATCGCGTGCCCCTATCACGGCCTGGTGTTCAATACCGCCGGCCAATGCGTCCGCAACCCGCACGGCGCGGCGACCTCGACGCTTGCGGTCGCCAGTTTCCCGGTGTTGGAGCGGCATAAGGCGGTGTGGATCTGGGTCGGCCAACAAGAGCCGGACGAAAACCTGCTGCCCGATCTTTCCTTTATCGATGCCGCGCCGGAAACGGCACAGTTGCGCCTGCACACCGCGGTCCAGGCCAACTACGAACTGCTCGCCGACAATATCCTCGATCTGAGCCACGCCGATTATCTGCACGCCAGCAGCCTGGGCAGCGGGTTCAACACACGGGCCAAGTCGACAGTGGAAGAACATGCCGATCACTTCTCCATCGCCTGGCGTTCGGACAGCGACGATGCGCCGCCGGCCTTCAACCTGGAATCGCCGGCCAAACTGTGGACCGAGGTGGATTGGTATGCGCCGGCGCTGATGGTCCTGCGCGCTGGCGGGCATCCGGTGGGCAAGCCCGAGCGCGGCATCGACACGCTCAACCTGCACAACATGACGCCCGAAACGCTGACCAGCACGCACTATTTCAGCTGCAACACGCGCAATTTCCTGATCGATGACGCCGCGTTCAACGCTGTCCTGCGCGAACAGCTGATCCACGCTTTCCAGGTCGAGGACAAACCGATGATCGAGAAGGTCCAGCGGCAGATGGGAACGCCGGACCTGTGGTCGCTGGGGCCAAAGATGCTGCCGATCGACAAGGGCGCCGTGCTGGCCCGCCGCCGTGTTGCCAGGCTGATCGAGGCTGCTGAATAAGGCCGCGAGCCCGGCGCGGATCGATCGCCGCGCCGGGCTTGTCCACTATTTCCGAAACATGTCTATTGCGATGGCATCGGCCATCGCCTGGTAGCCCGCATCGTTGGGATGTAGCCAGTCGCCCGACTGCAGATCCGTTCGCATCCTCTTGGGACGAAGCGGGTCGCGTATAACCGCGTCGAAATCGATCACGGGGCCATCGCCGGGGTTGTTTCTGATCCAGGCGTTCACCGCCTGCCGCGTCGCTTCGCCCGCCTCGGAATAATAGTCGGCGCCTTCGAACGGCGGTATGGTCGCCAGGTGAACCTTGATCCCATGGGCGTGGGCCCGCGCGGTGATCTGTTGATAGGCCGCGATCAGCGCGGCGGCCGGCGTTTCGGGCGCGCTGCCGATATCGTTGATACCCTCCAACACGATCAGGTCGGTAACCCCGGTCATGGCAAACACATCCCGATCGAGCCGCGCCAGGGCTGGAACCCCGAAGATCGCCACAGGATCAGGCGCAAGGACGCGATTGCCGCTGATCCCCACGTTGACCACCGCCGCAGACGCAAGGTCCGCCGTGCCATGCAGTCTCGCGGCGAAAAAGTCTGGCCACCGTCGGTCGGCGCCGGGGGTCGACATATAGCCGTCGGTGATCGAGTCCCCCAATGCCGCGATTACCCGGCCCGGTGGGCCCTGCACCTCGACCGCCGTCAAGAACGGGCGCGCCGGAGAGCGGGACGCCGGGGTAAACGCACGCGTGGTGTAATCGCCGGGTGGCGAGAGCAGCGTATAGGCCTGCCCATCGGCGTGGCACGTGCATGCGACCTTCTCGTCTGCGACGTATATCGCCACGCTGAGCTGGGCGCGCGCGGGAACGCGGATCGCGATGGCATCGCTGACCAGCGGTGATCCGGGCGCCACGGTAAAGTCGGCGTTGCCATTGGCGGTCACCACCCGCGGCTCGCCAACCGTCTTGGCCCCTGCCGCATCAAGCAGGCGAACCGTCACGCGACCAATGTGCAACGGCGCCGCACCGAACTCGTTGGACAGGCGGAGGCGAACCGCATCGCCACCCGCGCTCAGGCGGATGACCTGAACGATCGTCTGGTTCGCGATGACCGGACTGACAAATTCCGGCGGAACACCGGGGCCCGCCTGCAACGACGGCGCGGGTGATGCCGTCCAACTCGCCCGCCATACCTGTGCGCCCGCCGGCGCTCCTGCCGCAAAGGCAGCCACGATCAGCGCAGCAGCGCGAACAGCCATCCAGGGCATCGTGCCGAACACTCCTGCAAAAGATTCATCACGCATGGGCCGGCGCGATCACACGTCCTGGCCGACCCATGCTTGCAACGATGATCAATAATGGAACGAAACCTGCACGCCATAGGTGCGCGGCGCGCCCACCGTCTGCGTGATCATCCCGAACGGCGCCGTCTGGTCGGCCGCGCCGATCGCGTACTTCTTGTTGGCAACGTTGCGGACATAGGCACCGATATCGAAGCCATGCTTGTTCTGGTAAACAATGTTCAGGTTATGAATCCAGTACCCGCTCTGGGTGATATAGGGATCGTTGGTCGAGTCGAAATACTGGAAGCTGCGATAACTTGAATTCCAGCGGAAATTGAGATCCCCGTTCAACGCGTCGAGCGGAATCTTGTAGCTGGCGGTTCCGGAAAAGCTGAACCGGGGCGCATTGGCAAGACGATTGCCATCGAGCGGCGTGGCGCCCTCGAACATCGGCAAGCCTGCGCTGATGATCTTGGCATTGAGCCACGCCGGCGCCAGCGTGAAGGTCAAGCCGCGAACAGGGGCGGCGGTCAATTCCACCTCAATGCCCTCGGTACGTGCCTTGTGGGCATTGGCCAGAACCTGCGTGATCTGTTCTATCGGCCCGGCCGCGGTGTTCACGGTTTGCGGAACCTGCGCGAAGATCTGCTCGTCGATATAGTCGTTGTAGAACAGGGCAACGTTGAAGATCAGCCGGCGATCAAACCAGCTGGTCTTCGCCCCGATTTCATAGGCCGTCACCCGCTCGGGCTTGACCGGCTGCAGCTGAAACAGCGCTTGCTCGGGGTCGCTGCTCAGGAAGCTGCCGTTGAACACGCCGCTTTTGAAACCGGTCGCGACGCTGGCATAAGTCAGGATCGCGTCGGTCGGGCGATAGCTGACCGCAGCGCGCCAGGTGGCGTTGGTGTTGGTCTGGGTCTGGTCCGAAGAAATGAACCCTTCCAGCGGGCCGAAATTGCCGCGACCGCCGGACTGGTATTGCCGCGACGCGTCATACTCGAACGTCTTGCGTTCGTGAGTCAGCCGGCCCCCAAGCGTGAACGTCACGTTGCCGAGCGTATAGTCGGCTTGGCCGAACGCAGCCACGGAATCGGTTTTCTGATGGCTGTGGTCATAGGCACGCTGGGCGATGCCATCGAAATTGCCGGCGCCGGCCGGAATGCCGAAGCCGCCGTAGAGATCACCATCGATGAAGAGATCAAGCGGTTGATCCTGCCGGAGATCTTCGTGGAGGTAGTACAGGCCGAACACCCAGTTGAATTTTGCGGAGGTGTACGCCGCGCGCAATTCCTCGGTGTAGGTGTTGGTTTTCACGCCAAATGTCGCTTCGACCAGATTGGCCGGGTTGGCGTCGCTGTCCTCGGGGAAGTATTTGTCGTTGTGTTGAAACGCCGAAATCGAGGTCAACGTCACGCGGCCGAGGTCGTAGTCGATCCGGGCGGTTTCGTTGAGATTGAGGTTCCGCAGATACTGCGTGCGGTTGTATTGGCCGCGATAGAAGTTGGACGGCGTGCCGAAGCCGAACATATCGACGCAGTTGCCGGCATAGGCATCGGTGACCGAGCACACCACCGGCGCCGGATCGCTTTGCGTGCCAGGCTTCAACGTGCCGATATGGCGATATTCGTTAGGCACGTTGTTGACCAGGCCGGCGGTCGAGCTGAGCAGGATTTTCAGGTTCGGCGTCGGCTTCCACAGCAACTGTGCGCGCACGGCCTTGCTGTTCATGCCATTGGCGGAAATGCCGTAGAAGTCGTTGTGCATGAAGCCATCGGAATGATTGTAGACGACCGCAATGCGCGCACTGAGATTGTCCGTAATCGGCCCGCCGACCGCGCCGGTGACAAACGTGGTGTTATAGTTGCCCTGCTCGATATGGACGTCGGCCGTCAGCTGGTCGGTCGGCTTTTTCGACGTGAACAGCAGGGCGCCGCCGCTGGTATTGCGCCCATAGAGCGTGCCCTGCGGCCCCTTGAGCACCTGCACCTGGTCGAGATCGAAAATCGCAAAGCTCTGCGCCGAGGGTGCGCTGATATAGACGTCGTCAATATAGACGCCGTTGGGGCCAGCGTTGTTGCTGTCAAAGTCATTGAGGCCAATGCCGCGAATACTGATCAAGGGCTGGTTGCCGACCCCCATGGGGCTCTGGATCATGAGGTTCGGGGTCGCCTGGGCGATATCCTCGGTGCTCTTGACGCCAATCGACTGGAGGTCCTGGCCGGACAGCGCCTGGACGGACACCGGCACCTTCTGAATATCTTCGTTTCGGCGCTGCGCCGTGACCACGATCACACCGACCTGGTTGGAATCCGGGGCCACGGCTACCGCCGTGGTCGCAGGGGCCGCCTGGGCGGCAGCGCTTCCAGCATATCCCAGAACCATCATCGCGCTCGTCATCAACAGCGTTCGATTTAGCAACTGCTCGGACATAAGCCCCCCTCATATTTTGTTGTGGACCGTGGCCTTTTCGCAGTGGGCGAATGCGGCCTCATTGCGATAGCTAGTGCTATTGAAACATGTTCGACATACCTTGGCAATAGGGGAATAATGGGGCGGTGGATTTAGCGTAATTGGACCCATCGCAACCCGCACAAGACCGCCGAAAATCCAGCTATCCCGTATCGCCTTCCCGGCGCCTAAACGCAGCAATTATCGCCGTCGCCCCGATTTGAGCAGGACCGCCGGCGGCGCGTCCAAACCCGGCAAAAGGACGACTCGATCGCTGCGGAGTCGTCACTTTTTGTGCGTATTTACAGCGCTATAGTGTGATCACTGCGGATTGAAGGCTCGCTGCCAGACTGGCGCGCCCTGGCGATGTCACCGCAAATTTGGCGAATCGAATCACGAATGATCGCTGCAGGATCGGTGACGCTGCGGCACAGGCCCGCGACGCTGCTGAAAAGCAGCCCCGAGCACTGCCGAATCCCTTATATTATGATAGTCTATGCAATCGTTATTTTCGGCCGCTTTCGACGTGCCTGACGATCATGCATGGGGCGCGGCCTGACCGCCTGCGACGCGTGATCGCGTCACATAGAGACCGACGATGAGCAGAGTCGCGCCAATGGCCAGCAATGCGCACAGCTGAAGCACGCGGCCCGCGCTGGCATCATCAGCCAGCGTGGATGCAGCGAGCGGCCCCAACCCTGATCCGATCAGGACTGCGGACGGGACCAACAGTGCCGTGCGGCGCGTCGGGTCGTTTTCGATCGACAACGGCGTCAGGAATGGGGTGATGAAAATCCATACCGCACCAAACAGCGTTTCGAGCGCGAAAAAGGCCGTGGCCCCTGGCGGAGTGGACAAAATGAACAGCACGGCGCTCAATGCGATGCTCGACACGATCAGCGAGACAAACCAGGGCAGGCGCCGGGCAAGAAATATCGCGGCAAAGCCACCCACCACCTGCGCGCCTAGCGACGCCGGCACCGCAAACGCAACCTGCTGCGGTGTCATGCCGGCCTGGCGGCCAAGCGGCTCGAAATAGACCCATGCCCCAACGATGCAGCTTTGGATCAAAAGCGACGCCGCCAGGACAACCCACCCCCGCAGCGGGGGCAGACCCGATACCTGCGCGGGATCACGCGGCAGCGGATTCAAGCGCTTGGGCAGCAACGGAACCAGCAGCATCGCGGCAGCCGCCAGGACGGCGATCGTTACCGGCACGCCATCGCGGGCATTGGGAGCGGCGATGGCAAGGCCGGTGGAGGTTGCGAACTGAACGATCGCCTGGGTCAACAGAAACGCAGCCGACAACGCCGTAGGGCGCGCGGAGCGGACAATGACGCCGGTGGTCATCCACACCAGCACACCCGCCGACAGGCCGACCAGCCCACGCACGAAAAGAACGCCCAAGCCGCTGGTCCAAACCGTTGCGAGATTGAGCGACGCGACCAGCGCCAGGGCAACGAGCGTGGAAAGCCAGACCGAAACGCGCTCGAGAAACGACTCGGCAATGACGACGCCGATACCGATCGAGACCAGTTCGGCTGCCGCGACATGGCCCACCTGGGCCGCCGAAAGACGGTCAGCGGCGAGCAGCGCCCCGAAGAAGACCGGCTGGACGCCGGCAATGACGAGCCCGACCGTACCGATCAAGAGCGCCGCTGCCATTGCGCCCCGGCTGGAGGCGCTTCGCCCCGCGTTCGCCTGGCTATCTGCTGTCACCGTGCCGCTCCTTTTTGCAAGGTCAAGGTACTGTTATTTCAAACTTCGCTCCGTCGGCATCGGCAACACAGTATGGCCATCGGGTGGCGCGCAACGCCCACCGCCGCCCTGGGTCAACTTGCCTTCTCGTCGCCTGCTGCTGCCTCGACGGTCACACCCAGCAGGTTGCGATAATAGAGACTGACCATGTTCGCGTACTCGCGCCCGATCTCGTCGCCCCACTCGGGCATGTCGGAGATCAGATCATTCGTCGCACTGCCCAGCGCCGTGCTCAGCAGGGTCGCGGCTCTCAACCGCGTTTCGTCCACGCCGGGATATTGCGCGTGGAGCTTGGCAAAGAGCACGTCGGAAACAGCCTGCGTCGAGCTGATCCGCACCTCTTGCAACACGGGTACCGCCCGCATGACCCGCAAGATCCATTCGCCGCCCGGAACTCTGCGCGCGGCCCGCCGCACCTTCGTCAAAAGATCCAGACGATGTTCGACAACCTGCTCGAGCGGACCATCGAAACCGAGCTGCCCGGTCGCGATCGAGCGGAACACGACACGATCCTCGGCCTTCATCGCCCGATCGCCCATCTCCCTGAGAATGGCATACTTGTTTGGGAAATACCGATAAAGCGCAGGCGGGGTCAGTCCCGCACGCTCGCAGATCATATTGGTCGAAAGACGTTCGATGCCCACCTCGCCAAGCAACTCGCCGGCGACCTTGAGAATGATTTCAAACGTGACCTTGGAGCGATCCTGCGACGGCGCGAGCTTGGTATTGAGTTCGACATCCTGGTCGCTCCCGCTCTTTGCTCTTCTCGGCCGTGCCATCGCTGTTCCTTGAACTTTCAGATTACCTCCTGATCCACTATCCGCAGTGCCGGGCAATATCCAGCAATCGCTAGGAAGACGCGCCGACACTCCGCGACAGCGCCATGGTTTCGTCAAAGCTGGACAGCGCGCCGACAGTGCCCAAGCCCATCGCCACTTGCGCCGCGGTTGCCGTCGCGAAACGAAGCGCCGCTTCTTCATCAAGGCCCCGCAGCCGCCCGGCATGGAACCCCACGCAGAAGGAATCGCCGCAGGTTGTCGTGTCGACAGGATCAATGGGCAAAGCGGGCACCTGCACCGCGTAATCCGGCTTCAACAGGATGGCGCCTTCGTGGCCAAGCTTGAAGACGCATCCCCCCGCGCCCATTGCAATGAACCGATCGGCTGCCGCGCGCAGATCGTCATTGCCGTGCAGGTGCAGCACTTCGGCAAGGCTCGGCATGAAGAGATCGACATAAGGCAGGATGCGGGCAAGATCCTCCATCGTCCCCTCACGCGGGGAAACAAGATCGCAGGTAACGAACGCGCCCGCCGCCTTTGCCGCCTTCAGGATCGCGACGGCCTGTTCTCCAATGCCAGGGAAGTTTACCGCTCCCCAATGAATGGCCCGGATCTGGGGCAGCGCCGCTGCCAGGTCCTCATGCAGGGGCGTGACCATGCTCGCGCCGACCATATGATAGGTCGAACGCTGGCCGATGCTGCGCACGGGAAGCACCGTCGACGAGGTGGGAAACTGCTCGTTGGTGACGAGGAAACGAAGATCGACCCCGGCCTTTTCCAGGCCATGGCGAACCGCCACCCCCTGCAGATCGTCACCGATTGCCGATGCAAGGGCGACCTTCAGCCCGAGCTTTGCGGCGACCATGGCAGCCCCGCCCGCCGTTCCCGCAGGGGAGAGCAGGATCGATTCCACCAACATGCCGCTATCGATCGGCGGCAACTCGTTCACCGGCCGCACCGCGATATCGACTGTCAGCAGGCCGACAGTGAGAAGATCAATCGACTGGTCCATGGTTGTTCCTCGCAGCTTGCGTTCAGGCCAGGGCCTGGAGTTCTTCCGCAGCTTTCGCTGCTGCCATTGCCAGGATCACCGGCGAAGGTTGCAGTTCGGCCATGCGCGCCCGGGTCGCGGCAAACGCCCCATCCGCCGCAGCAACCGCCATATCGATGTCAGCTTCCGTCATGCAGGCGGCGATGAACATGTTATGCCAGGGATGAATATAGACGCCGCGCTGCAGCATCTCTTCTGCCCAGGCAAAGCCGACGCGCAGATCGGGATCGTCGTCGAACAGCATGATCGGCATTTGCGACGGCCCCGTCTGGCGCAGGCCGAACCCGTGCCGCTCGGCAGCGCTGGCCAACCCGGCCCGCAGCCGGTCACCCATGCGGATTATCTGTTCAAGGTAATCGCTCTCGCGGATGATGCGCAGCGTCTCGAGCGAGGCTGCCATCGGCACGGCCGCGAACCAATAGGAGCCGGTAACGTAGATCGAGCCAGCGCCCTTGCGGCAGCGATCCGATCCCAGCAGGATGGACAAGGGCTGTCCGTTCGCCACGGCCTTGCCCCAGCAGCTCAGATCGGGCTGCACGCCGACAAGCGACCAACTGCAATCCCGCGCCAGCCGGAAACCGGCGCGCACATCATCGACAACCAGCATCGCCCCGGTTTCGTCGCACAGCTCCCGTGCACGGCGCGCATAGACCGGATCGGGCAGCGCCTGGTCGAAAAAGGCATCGTGCTTGAACGGCGTGGCGAAAATAGCGGCCAGGTCTTCGCCGGCATCACGAACCGCGGCCTCGAGGCTCTCGGCATTGTTGTATTCGTAATAGCGCAGCATGGCGCGATCTTCGGCCACGACGCCAACGGGATTGGGCGTGCACCAGGGCGCCGCGCCATGATAGGCGCCTTTGGCCAGAAGCACGATCCGTTTGCCGGTTTGCGCGCGGGCGGCGACCATCGCCATGCTGGTGGCATCCGTGCCGTTCTTGCAGAACATCGCCCAGTCGGCATGGGTCACCATCGAAACCAGTGCTTCGGCAAGATCGACCATCACCGGCGATGGTCCGGTCATGGTGTCGCCTTTTGCCGCCTGCGCAGCGGCCGCCGCGTCCACCCGCTGATCCCGATACCCCAGCAAGCTCGGCCCATAGGCGCACATGAAATCAAGATAGCGGTTGCCATCGGCATCCCAGATGTATGCGCCTTCCGCTCGCTCGAAAAACTGCGGGAACGTGGCAGGCAGCGCATGCACCGCCTCGTGGCCATACATGCCGTTGGGAATGACCTTGAGTGCGCGAGCCTTGAGATCGCGATCGGCAGTACGATCCATAGAAACCTCGACAATGATAGTGTTGACTATGTAATTTTGAGCTTGTGAGATTGTCAATTCGCTTTCCGCAAAGATCGGAAATATCGAACCAGGCCAACCCCATCTGCAACGAAACGACGGAAATCATCCGCTACGGTCGACATAATAAAATCACGCACTCATCAGCTTTCAGCAAAATACAGCAGTGCATATAATTTTCAGTCGGTTACGGAAAATTCCGCCAGAAGAAGATATACCCTATCGTCCATAGGAAATCTTCGAGATCTTTTCTCGAAACGCATCCATATCTTCGGCCGTCAGGTGGTTTGGCTCACCCAACTGTTGCGCCAGGAGATATTGCCGGCAAAGGATCTCGAGCCGATGGGCGAACATCATCGCAATGGGCATCGAAGGCCCGCGCGCGGTCATGCCGTGGTTGGCCATGAGGCAGGCGTAGCGGTCGATCAGCGCGTGCGAGACATCTTGCGCCAGCGTTTCGCTGCCAAAGGTCGAATACGGCACGCACGGAACGTCGTCCCCACCGAACAGGCCGACAAGGTAGTGAAACGGCGGCAACGAATGGCAATGGCACGACACCGCAACACAATTGTCGGAGTGCGTGTGCACGATTGCTGTGGTATTGACATCGTTGCGATATATGCCGGCATGCAACTGCCACTCGCTCGACGGATCGAGACTTTTGTCCCAGTCCCCCGATGCGTTGACGTAGACAATGCTCTCCTCGCAAATATTGTCGCCATCAGCGCCCGCCGGTGAAATAAGCATGCCATTACCGAAACGGACACTCAGGTTTCCCGAGGACAGCTCGGTCAGGCCGAGGTCCACAACCCGTCGGTAAGCCTCTGCCAGCTGGTTTCTTGCCTGCTTTTCGGTTTGATCGCTCATGAGCCCTCCTTGCGCGAAACGCGCCGCCGAAAGCGCCTCTCAAAGGCACGATTCGCTCCATCCAGATGCACAGATACCGCAGCCAATAGAATAGTCCAGACTATTGTTTATGTCGACTGCATGCGCTACTCTGCCGCTGCGCTTGACGAGAAGGGATGCGACGAATGGACAGTGTCGAGATCGGAAGCCTGGGAACGCTTGCCGAGTTCGGTTTCACCGGCGGCCGCGATAGCATCCGCCCCTTTGCAGAGCGCGTTTTTGCCGGCCCGGAGCCTCGTTTCCTTCAGGACCAGGACGGGAACCTGGCGGTTTTCCGCAATGCTGATTTGCAGAAACTGGGCGCCCTGCCCCAGATCGGCAACGTTCCCGCCGGGGTGCTGTTTGGCGAATCGCTCACGCGGATGGACGATCCCACGCCGCCATTGGGTGCCGAAGTCGCGCGCGTGGTGGCAAACCAGGTCTTCACCGCCAATCCGCCGATCCATCGGCCGGTGCGCAAGGCGCTGGTTTCCCGCCTCGGCCCCAAAGAGGTGAGCGCGATGCGGCCGGTGGCGGAGGAAACCGTACAGCAAATCCTCGATGATCTTGCGCCTTTTGGCGAGATAGACGTCGTGAGCGACGTCGCCGAACGGCTCACCTGCGGGTTCTGGGGCCGCATGCTGGAGATGGACGCCGACGAAATCGTGGCGATGCAGGCCTATACGCAGGACCTGACCCGGCTTTTTCACTTCGACCGAAACGCCGAAGACTACATCGTGCTCGACAACGCCATGCGCGGATATTGGCGCGTGATCAGGGCAGCGGCCGAGCGCAGCCTTCGTCGGGGCGAGAATCTCTTCGTCGTTGCCTTGGCCGACGACCTCCGGCGGATCGATCTGCCGGACGATCCCGACGAGGCGGGAATCGTTCCGCGCGACGTTGGCGCCATGCTGGCCGGCAACCTGATCGACGGTTTTCATACCGCGGCCCTTGGCGCCGCCAACACGCTGTTCGCGCTGCTGAAAAATCCACACGCCCTGGCGCGGGTGGTTGCTGACCGGCAACTTGTGACCAGTGCCATCTTCGAAGCATTGCGCATCGAGCCGCCCGTGATCCACCTGCCCCGCTGGGCGATGGAGGAGGTCATCTTCGCGGGCGTGCGCATACCGCGCGGCGCGATCGTCTCGCTGATGTGGGGCATCGGCGGCTTCGACCCAGCGGCTGTGACCGACCCGCTGCGCTTCGACCTCGATCGCTCGCGCAAGGGCAGCACGACGTTCGGCGGTGGCCAGCACATTTGCCCCGGCCGGTATGTGGCCGTGATGCTGATCGAAGTGCTGCTCGACGCGGTAATGGCCCGCGGCCTGACGCTCACCCCCGGAACGGCAGCGCCGGAATGGATTCCGGCGCACGCCATGGGCCAGATGGAGCGCTTTCCGCTTCGCCTCGTGCCAGCAACCTGACTGCACAACGCCTTGCCGACGCAGCGCCAGCACGACCAACAACGATATTGATAGCTACCCTATATACAACCACCCCGCCTGGTTCGGATGAACCGCGGGCACGCCGATTTGAGAGGAGCCGACATGCGCGAGTACACACGATTTTACATCGACGGCCAATGGGTTGAACCGGCAGGCCAAGAGACCCTCGATGTCCTCAATCCCGCGACCGAGGCGGTCGCCGGCCGTATTGCGCTGGGCACCGCTGCCGACGTCGACAAGGCCGTTCACGCGGCGCGGCGCGCTTTTCCTGGCTGGTCTGCCACCAGCCGGGAAGACCGGCTCGCCATCCTGGGCAGCATTCTGGCGGAATACCAGAAGCGCGCCGACGATCTTGCCGCCGCCGTGACCGAGGAAATGGGGGCGCCGGTCTCGCTGGCGCGCAATGCCCAGGTGCAGATCGGGCTGGCGCACCTCGCCACCGCACTGGAAATTCTCAAGACGTTTCCATTCACCCAGGAGCGCGGACAGACGCTGATCGCGCGCGAGCCGATCGGGGTCTGCGGCCTGATCACGCCGTGGAACTGGCCGCTCAACCAGATCACCTGCAAAGTGGCGCCGGCCATTGCCACAGGCTGCACCATGGTGCTCAAGCCATCGGAGATCGCACCCTTTTCCGCGCAGATCTTTACCGAGATTCTGGAGGCCGCCGGGCTTCCCGCTGGCGTGTTCAACCTGGTTCATGGCGACGGCATTGGTGTGGGCGTGCCGCTTTCCTCGCATCCCGAAGTCGACATGGTGTCGTTCACCGGATCGACGCGGGCAGGCATCGAAGTGGCGCGCAACGCCGCCGCAACCGTCAAGCGGGTGGCGCAGGAACTGGGCGGCAAGAGCCCGCACATCGTGCTCGACGATGCCTATCTGCCGCAAAGCGTTGCCGGCGGCGTGCAGGGCATGATGATCAACTCCGGCCAGTCCTGCAATGCGCCGTCGCGCATGCTCGTGCCGGCCGCGCGCATGGCCGAAGCGATCGAGAGTGCGCGGGCTGCCGCAAGCAGCATCACGGTCGGGCCGCCTGATGGCAACGCCCAGATCGGCCCCGTTGCCTCGCAGGCCCAGTTCGACAAGATTCGCGGGCTTATCCAGTCAGGCATCGATGAAGGCGCCACGCTGGTCGCCGGCGGGGTCGCGCGCCCCGAAGGCCTGGACAAGGGCTATTATGTCCAGCCCACGGTGTTCGCCAACGTGACGCCTGACATGACCATCGCGCGGGAGGAAATCTTCGGTCCCGTCCTGTCGATCATGGCCTACCAGACGCTCGACGAGGCAATCGAAATCGGCAACGACACCGAATACGGGCTCGCCGCCTATGTCAGCGGGGCAGATATCGAAACGGCGCGCAAGGTGGCAGCCAGGATGCGCGCGGGCCAGGTATCGATCAATGGCGCGCGCGATCTGATGGCGCCATTCGGCGGCTACAAGCGCAGCGGCAATGGCCGCGAATGGGGCGATTTCGGCTTCCACGAGTTCGTCGAGGTCAAGGCCGTGCTGGGTTATGCCGGCCAGGGTTAAACCTGCGCCGCGCAGCGCTGAATAATTTCTCCCACAATTCCAAATCGACCTGACCCAGCACGCATGAAAAGGATGCGATATGAGCGTTGCAATTTCGGCCCCGGAAACCGGGCTCTTCAATCCTAACCCGTCTGACAACTGGAAACCTGTGGAAGGGTCTCCCACGATGAAGACGTGGCTCGAATTCCAGACGGCAGACAAGACCATGGTGACCGGCACCTGGCATTCCACCACCGGCACCTGGCATTCCGAAAACACGCCCTATCACGAATATATCTATCTGATCGCAGGCGCGATCGAACTGACGGCGGATGGCGGCGAGACGGTCAGCGTCAAGGCCGGGGATGCCTTCATGGTCGAGGCAGGGTTCACCGGGACCTGGAAAGTGACCGAACCGGTGGAGAAGCGGTTCTGCCTGCGGCTGGCGTAATCCCCGCCTGAGAGGCAGGCGCGCAGACCGCCGTCGCGAGAAGGCCTGCTCCGACCGCATGCCGGGGCAGGCCTTCTTATTAGGGCGCGCAACAGGACCGTTTCTGGCGGTCGAGGGTATGTTAGGCGATGGGAACGTCGAGACGATAGAATTTGGCAGCAGAGCGCGCGAACAGCCACGATTTCTCGTCTGCCGAGGCGGACCGCGTCAGACGTTTGAACGCGTTCCAGGTTTCGACATAGTCTGCGCCCCAGCGGTCGACCGGGAAGTTGCTTTCGAACAGCGCACGGTCCGGCCCAAAGGCTTCGATGCAGCTTTCGATATAGGGCTGCCACAGGCGTGCGAGAGTCTCGGAGCCAACGCGTTGCGTGGGTCCGAGGCCGTCGAGCATCGTGAAGGGCATGCCCAGCCCGCCCAACTTGACGTGGACGTTGGGGCAGGTCGCCAGTTCCCGGATGGCGCGTTGCCAATCGGGAAAGGTCGCTGCCAGCGTGCCGCGATGCCGCGCGATCCCCAGCGGCGTGCCAACGTGATCCAGCATGATCGGCACGTGCGGAAACGCACGGGCGAGGTCCGTCACTTCCCCGATCTGCGGCGCGAATACCCAGGCATCGAACGAGAGATCTGCCTCGGCCAATGCGGCAAAGCCGCGCCGAAAGGCGTCGCTGCCATAGAGCCCACGGGGCGCTGGGGCGACCGGGCCGAGCACGCGTTCGTCGTCATGCGGGCCGATGTTGCGGATGCCGCGCAGCTTGCCCGCGCCGGCCGCTTTCGCGCGCGCCAGCGCCGCAGCGGCATCATCGCTGGTCAGATCGACATAGCCCACGATCGCCGCGCACGGCTGGCCTCCCGAAGGATCGCCCGCGCCTGCCTGCGCGATTTCCACGACCCGTTCGATCTCACCCAGCGCGCGATCGTTCTCCGATCCGTGTTCGTGGTAGAATGCGCCGCATTCGACATAGACCGTGGCGATGATGTTATGGCCGGTGCGCAAGTCCGCCACGAACTCGTCGCGCAGATACACAGGGTCTTGGACAAAGATATCGTTGAACGGATGCACCGCCTTTGCCGCATAGTGGCTTTCGGGATGATCCTGCCAAAGATGATGGTGCGGATCGATGATCGGCAGATCGGGATCGATCGCGTCCTCGCGCGGCATTATCCGCGCTGCGTTACCCAGCCCCATGCTATCGCTGTCCTTTGCTGTGGCCAAACACCGCCCCTGCCCCAGCGCCTCGGCCATCTTGACCCTGTGAAATGCGGTTCCGGGCCGGCAAAGCGGCGGGCACGCATATTAATAGCTATCGCTATTGATTGGGTCAAGCCGGTGCGGTAGCATGCGTACTACGCATAGCGGCCCGGAAACTGGGCGCGGCGAGGCCCAGCCGAGATCAGCGCCGCGGTTGCAATAACGATAGCGATTGATGGACAGGAGAACTGAAATGGACACGCTCGCCCCGGCAGACCGGACAGCCGCACAGACCGATACCGCATCGCAGGAATGGCAGATCCGCGTAGAGCTGGCCGCGCTCTATCGGCTTGTCGCCCTGCACGGCTGGGATGACGCGATCTATACCCACATTTCGGCGCGACTGCCCGGGGATGATCACCACTTCCTGATCAATCCCTATGGGATGTTTTTCGAAGAGATCACGGCCTCGTCGCTGGTCAAGATCGATCTGGACGGCAAGATCATCGAGCCGACGCCATACAAGGTCAACCCGGCCGGCTTCACGATCCATTCGGCGATCCACGGCGCGCGCGAAGACGCCCGTTTCGTCATGCACCTCCACTCCGATCACGGCGTTGCCGTGTCCACCCATAGCGAGGGGCTTCTGCCGCTGACTCAGCATGCGCTCATCGCGCTGCCCTCGATCAGCTACCACGGGTATGAAGGGATCGCGCTCAACCTTGAGGAGCGCAAGCGGATCGTCGCCGACCTGGGGGACAAGAAGACCATGATCCTGCGCAACCATGGCACGCTTGCGGTGGGAGAAACGGCGGCAGAAGCGTGGCTCGGCATGTATTACCTTGAAAAGGCATGTGCCCAGCAGGTGGCTGCGCTGTCGATCGGGCGGGACAAGGTGATGCTTGCGCCAGCCGCTGCGCAGGAAGAAGTGCGGCAGCAGGTGAGTACCGGACGCGCAAAATCGGCGATGCTGGCTTGGCCGGGTTTCCTGCGCCAGCTCGATCGCCGCTTGCCCGGTTACGACAGCTGAGGTCCTGCCGGTTTGGCCACGGCGGGGCAGCGTATCAGGCTTTGCCCCGCCTTTGCTGCCGGGGCAACTGTACGTGGAACACCGCGCCACCATCCGGGCGGTCGCCTGCCAGGACTGTCCCGCCGTGCGCCTCGACAACCGCTTTCACCACGGCGAGGCCAAGGCCACTGCCTCCGTGCACCCGGCTGCGCGACGGTTCACCCCGCCAAAAGCGGCGAAAAACCTGATCGGGCTCGTGCGACGGCAGACCGGGACCACGATCGGTAATGATCAGCAAGGCGCTGGCACCATCGATTTTCGTTTCGACTTCGACCACCCTACCTGTTGCGGCATGCCGGCGGGCGTTGTCGACAAGCGCGAGCAGGACCTGTCCCAGCCGTTGCTCATCCATCTCGACCAGGGTCGGCGCGAGGCGCGTTTCCAGGCGCATACCGGCCGTGGCCAGGATCGGCTCGAGGGCGTGCAGGTGCGTGGCGGCGAGCAGCGCCATATCGGCCAAACGCACATTCAGTTCGAGACGGCCGGTATTGGCCAGGCTGAGCGTCTGCAAATCCTCAACGATGCGCGCGAGCAGATCCACTTCCTGGATCAGCGCGGCGATCGCGGGACCATCGGTGGCAAACACGCCATCCAACTGGCCTTGCAGCCGCCCGCGCAAGATCGTCAGCGGGGTACGCAACTCGTGCGCGATGGCCGCAGAGCCTTCGCGCAGATCACGGTCATAGGCTTCCAGCGCCTCGGCCATGCTGTTGAAATCGGACAGCAATTGCCGTAGCTCGCCCGCGCCAGGCGGCCCTTCGGCCGCCCGCGCCGACAGATCGCCCGAGGTGATCGCGCGCGCCGCATGGCTCACTGCCTCGATAGGGCGGGCCAGGCGGGTGGCCAGCGCCAGGCCAACCGCGATGCCGAACATCGATGCCAGCGCAGCCAATCCGATCAGCAGCACGCTCTGTTCGTGGTCGATGGTCTGCGCGATCCGCACCCGTTCCTTGTAGAGCGCGACAGCGGCTGCCGCCGGCGGCCTTCCCCCGGCGTTGACCTCCATCAGCGTCTGGCGCGCAACCGGATCGAGCGCATTGAGCATCATCTGCTCTTGCCATCGCGCGAAGAGATTGAGCCCGACATAGCCGAACAGAATGGCCAGCAGGATGGCCAGGATCATCGCCGCCGCCAGTTGCGTGCGCAGGCGCAGCGTGCGCCACATCATCGCGCCGACAATCGATAGCCGACGCCGCGCACGCTTTCGAGCACGTCGCCGGCCCCGGCCATCTCCAGCTTGCGCCGCAATTTCGACAGGTGGCTGTCGACGGTCCGTTCGAGCGCCTCTCCTTCCGGAAGGCAGGCATCAAGCAGCGCGCCACGACCGACCACCCGCGGGCTCGCGCGGGCGAGATATTCGAGCAAGCGAAATTGCGTGATGGTCGTCTCGATCAGGCGGCGCGGTCCCTCGCCTGCGGAAACCGACACGAGATGCGCATCGCAATCGATCTCGATCACCCCGATCCGCAGCCGCTGCGGCACGCTTTGCGACCTTGCCCGGCGCAGTACGGCGGCAGACCTCGCCACCAGTTCGGCCGGATTGAAAGGCTTGACGACATAGTCGTCTGCCCCGATGCGCAACCCCGCAAGCCGTTCGTAATCCTCGCCCAGCGCGGTTACCATGATGATCGGCGTGTCGGAATGCGCGCGCATCCGCGCCAAGGCCTGAAACCCATCGAGCTTGGGCAGCTTGACATCGAGGATGACGAGGTCCGGGGCCAGCCGGTAGTGGTTCTGGACGCCTTCCTCCCCATCGGCGGCGCGGACCACGCGGTAGCCCTCGCGCTCGAAATAGGCCCGGATGATGTCAGCGATTTTCTGCTCGTCCTCGACGACCAGCACCAGGGGCCCGGACTCGGTCATGCATTGTTGCCCAGCGATTGCGACATGGCCGCAGGTATTATAGCCCTGACTATATTATACAAGCCAGCCGAGCGGCGCGGAAAATGCCCTCCCCTCACTCCGGGGCGAACAAGCCGTTGCCCAATACCGACTTGTAGGCGTCCATCACCACGGCCAGCGAGCGATCCTTGCGCCACCCCTGCAGATCGTAAGCCGCGTTGATGGCCGCCAGCAGAAACTGTGCGGCAATGAACGGATCGACCAGGCGAACGGCGCCTTCGGCCATGCCCTCCACCAGTTCGCCCATCATGCCGAGCGCCGTGCGCTGGGCATAGCGCAGCGCCAGCGCGCGGACCGCAGGCGGCATCGCCTGATAGGCCGTCACGCGCAGCAGCGGGAACTCGTCGGCAAACTGCAACTGCAGCGCCGACTGCACCGTAGCGGAAAGCCGCTTCCACGCCGATGCCTGCTCGGCCCTGGCCCTGGTCTGCAAATCGGCCAGGCGACGGTGGCTGGCCCGCCAGCACGCGACGACCAGATCATCCTTGGAATCGAGATGATGGTAGAAGCTGCCCTTGGTGCGATTGAATTCCGCCATGATCCGCTTGACGGACGCGCCGCGATAGCCGGTGGCATTGATGAAACGCGTTGCCACGCGCAGGAAGCTTTCCTGGTCGCCCGCATCGGTTACCGCCCCCGGCGTGAACACGCGAACGTCCCAGGCCGTGCCGGGCGTGAGGATACCGCCGTCGAGAATCCGGAAAAAACGCTGCCGGACATTGGGCATGTCCCCGATCGCGAACTGCCCGAGCCATGTGCGCTGCCATAGCAGCGCCTCGTTGAGGATGTGCGCGCGCGCGATCAGCACGTCGCGGTGCGAGGCATCGCGGGCCGGGCCAAAGAAACTGCGGATCGCCCGCAGCGTGCCGCGATATTGCTCGATCAGCGATGATCGCGCCGGCTCGTCCATCGAGCGAATTTCGGAAAGGTTTGCCAGCGGCCGCTCCGACTGACGCAGGGTTCCCGCAAAGTGCTCGAAATGCAGTTCGACGTAGCGGGCAACGCGCGCGCGGGGCGTCGCCTCTGCCTGCGCTGCATCCACCATCGCCGCCAGCCGGCCGAGCGTGTCTTCGAACACCGCCGTCAGCAGCTGCTCCTTGCGACGGAAGTAGTAGGTCACGCTGGTCGTGCTCAGGCCCAGCTCGGTCGCCACGTCAGACAGCGTCATCCCGCGCATGCCCTTGTCGTTCAACAGCGCCGTCGCCGCATCGACGATGCGCTGCTTCTGCCTGTCAAAGCGGGTCGCGCTATCGACCAAGGCAGCGCCGGTTTCCGCGCCAGGCATGGGGGGGATGGTGTCGCACATGCATGCCTTATCGCCACTCGCGCCGCGGCTGTCGACCCACAGATTGAACCACCCCAAACTGCTATTCGAATATCGGGTCAGTTTTGACAAAGCGACGAGCCGTGCCGATTTTACGCAATATATCTCGTTTTGCTTGTCGAGTCCTGCTGGACAGGTCTGCAGAGATGCGTCATGGTCAGGCATAATTAGAACTTAGGGTATGGCCCTTGAGTCGGCCAGCCTCTGGAGAGGTCCATGAATTTCACCTTCACCGAACGTGAGCGGCACTTCCAAGGCGCGGTGCGTGATTTTATCGCCGCGCACGTCAGGCCGCAGGTCGAAGCCTATGGGGCAGAGGTGAACACCGGCGATCGCTGGGCGCCATCACAAACGATCGAGGCGCTCAAGCCAAAGGCCAAGGCTGCCGGGCTGTGGAACCTGTTCATGCCGCCGGCGTCGGGCCATAGCCATGTGGACGACAGCTTCGTGTTCGAGGGAACGCAGCTCAGCAATCTTGAATATGCGCTCTGCGCCGAAGAGATGGGGCGCATCGGCTGGGCTTCGGAAGTGTTCAACTGCTCGGCGCCCGACACCGGCAACATGGAAGTGCTGCACCGCTATGGCACGCGGGCGCAGAAGGATCGCTGGCTCAAGCCGCTGATGGAGGGCACCATCCGCTCGGCGTTCCTGATGACCGAGCCCGAGGTCGCCTCGTCCGACGCGACCAACATCCGCACCTCGATCCGGCGTGACGGCGATCATTATGTGATCAACGGGCGCAAGTGGTGGTCGTCTGGCATGGGCGACCCGCGCGCCAAGCTGGCGATCGTGATGGGCAAGACCGATCCCGATGCCCCCGCGCACAGCCAGCAGGCGATGATCCTGGTCGATGTCGATACGCCCGGCGTGAAGGTCGAGAGGCTGCTGTCGGTTTATGGCTATGACCACGCCCCCCACGGCCATGCCGAGGTCACGCTGACCGATGTGCGCGTGCCGGCGGAAAACCTGCTGCTGGGCGAGGGCCGCGGCTTTGAGATTGCCCAGGGAAGGCTCGGGCCGGGCCGCATTCATCACTGCATGCGCACGATCGGCGCCGCCGAGGAGGCGCTGGAGGCCATGGCCAGGCGGCTGGTATCGCGCACCGCGTTCGGCAAGCGCCTCTCCGAACACAGTGTGTGGGAGGAACGCGTCGCCCGTGCCCGCATCGACATCGAGATGACGCGGCTGCTCTGCCTCAAGGCGGCCGACATGATGGACCGCGCCGGCAACAAGGCCGCCCGCAACGAGATCGCGATGATCAAGGTGCAGGCGCCGATGATGGCCCTGAAAATCATCGACGATGCCGTGCAGGCCCATGGCGGCGCTGGTGTCTCGGGCGATTTTCAGCTGGCGGCAGACTGGGCCAACATCCGCACGCTGCGCCTTGCCGACGGCCCTGACGAGGTGCACGCCCGCGCCATCGCCCGCGCGGAACTCGGCAAATACCGTGACGCCGCGCGATGAGCGATCTCGACCAGGACAGGCTGGCGGGATGGCTCAAACAGGCCACCGCTGCCGAGCTGCGCGCGGTGGAGAAGTTTGCCGGCGGGCAGTCCAACCCCACCTACCGCATCGAAACCTCGGCCGGAAATTTCGTGCTGCGGCGCAAGCCGTTTGGCCAGTTGCTGCCGTCGGCCCATGCGGTCGATCGTGAATTTCGCCTGATCTCGGCCCTTTCCCCAACCGGATTTCCCGTGCCCCGTCCAATCGCGCTGTGCGAGGACGAGAGCGTGATCGGTGCCGTCTTCTACCTGATGGAGCTGGTGGAGGGCCGCACGCTGTGGGATGGCACGCTGCCCGATATCCCCAAGCCCGATCGCCATGCCTATTACGAGGCGATGGTCGATACGCTGGCGGCGCTTCACGCGCTCGATCACCAGGCCGTCGGGCTCGGTGATTTCGGACCGCCAGGCAACTATTTCGAGCGGCAGATCCAGCGCTGGACCAAGCAGTATCGCGCCGCGCAGACGGACGACATTGCCGAGGTGGACAAGCTGATCGATTGGCTGCCGCGTACAGTGCCCGCGCAGACCCGCACCGCGATCATCCACGGCGACTACCGGATCGACAACCTGATCTATGACCCCACTGCCCCCAGGGTGGCAGCGGTGCTCGATTGGGAGTTGACCACGATCGGCGATCCGCTGGCCGACTTCACGTATTTCGCGATGAACTGGGCGATGCCGCGTGACGGGCGGTCTGGGCTCGCCGGCCTCGATCTCGCTGCCGAAGGGCTGCCCCCGCTTGGCGCCATGGTCGACCGCTATTGCGCGGCAAGCGGGCGAGACGCCTTGCCCGATCTGCATTGGTATTTTGCCTACAACCTGTTCCGCCTGGTCGGCATCGTCCAGGGCATCAAGAAGCGTCTGATCGATGGCAATGCCTCGAGCAGCAGGGCCGCAGAAGCCGTCGCCAAATTGCGGCCGCTGGCCCAGGCCGCCTGGGCACAAGCACGCCAGGCCGGCGCCACCGCATAAGGAGAGCGATAAACATGGACTTGTTCGATCTGACCGGCAAAGTCGCGATCATCACCGGATCGTCGCGCGGCATTGGCCGCGCCATCGCCGAGGCTTATGCCGATGCCGGTGCCAAGGTGGTGATCTCCAGCCGCAAGCAGCAGGCTTGCGAGGAAGTTGCCAACGCCATCAACGCCACGCATGGCGAGGAACGCGCCATCGCCATCGCGGCCAGCATCTCTGACAAGGCGATGCTGCAGGCGCTGGTCTCGGAAACGCGCCAGCGGTTCGGCAAGATCGACATCCTCGTCTGCAACGCGGCCTCCAACCCCTATTACGGGCCCATGGCGGGGATCACCGACGAACAGTTCCGCAAGATCTTCGACAACAACGTGCTGGCCAATCACTGGCTGGTCAACATGGTCGTGCCCGAAATGATCGAGCGCGAGAACGGCGCGATCGTGATCGTCTCCTCGATCGGCGGGCTGATCGGGTCCGACGTGATCGGCGCCTACAACGTGTCCAAGGCCGCCGATTTCCAGCTGGTCCGCAACCTTGCGATCGAATTTGGCAGGCACAACGTGCGCGTCAACGCCATCGCACCCGGGGTGATCCGCACCGACTTTGCCAAGGCGCTGTGGGAAGACCCGGAGGCAGAGGCCGCGCTCAAGCGCGTCACCCCGCTCGGCCGCATTGGCGAGCCCGACGAGATCGCGGGCGCGGCGGTCTTCCTCGCTTCGAAAGCCGGCGCCTATGTCACCGGCCAGGGCATTGTCGTTGACGGTGGCACGACTATCCGGGGCGGCCTGTGAACGCGCGGTTTGCCGGCAAGAGTGTCCTCGTCACCGGCGCGGCATCGGGAATTGGCCGCGCCGCGGCCATCCTGTTTGCCGAACAAGGCGCAAAGGTTTTGGCGGTCGACCTCACCGATGGCGTGGAAGCGACGGCTGCCGCACATCCCGCGATTACCGCGATGCGCGGGGACGCGGGCAATGAGGGCGATGTCATCGCGATGATCGCCGCCGCAATCCAGACCCATGGCGGGATCGATGTGATCTTTGCCAACGCCGGGATCAGCGGCGGCATGGCCGGCATCTTCGACCAGTCGGCGGAGGATTGGCAGGCCCTGCTGCAGGTCAACCTGATCGGTCCGTTCCTTGCCATCAAGCATGGCGCCAAGGCCATGCTCGATGCCGGAACCGCCGGTGCGATCATCTGTACCGCCTCGGTCGCAGGGCTGCGGGCCGGCGCGGGTGGCCCGGCATACTCCGCATCCAAGGCGGGGGTGATCAATCTTGTGCAGACTGCGGCACAGCAGCTCAGCGGATCGGGCATTCGCGTCAATGCGGTGTGCCCTGGCCTGATCGAGACGGGCATGACCCAGTCATTCTACGAACGCGCCCGCGCCAAGGGCAAAAGCGACCAACTGGGGCAACTCAACCCGCTCAAGCGCGGCGGCCAGCCCATCGAGATCGCCACCGCGGTCGCATTCCTCGCGTCCGACGAAGCCAGCTACGTCAACGGCCATGCCCTGGTCGTCGATGCCGGCCTCTCCTCCTCCCATCCCTTCGCCCGGCCGCGCGGCCTGGGCGAGACGTCCTTCTGACGAGAGATATCCCATGATCGAGACCAAGCTTCACGACGACGTCCTCGAGATTGTCATGGCCAACCCGCCGGTCAATGCACTGGGGGCGCAGGTCCGCCAGGGGCTGGCCAAGGCGCTGGCCGATGCGCAGGGCGATCCGGCGATCAAGGCGATCGTCATTCGCGGCGCCGGCAAGATGTTCTCGGGTGGCGCCGACATTACCGAGTTTGGCAAGCCGCCGGTCGATCCTTGGCTGCCGCAGGTGGTCGATGCGATCGAGGCGAGCGCCAAGCCGGTGGTCGCCGCCATTCATGGCATGGCGCTGGGCGGCGGGCTGGAGGTGGCGCTGGGCGCGCATTACCGGATCGCCAGCCCCAAGGCCAGGCTGGGCCTGCCCGAAGTCTCGCTTGGCATCCTGCCCGGTGCCGGTGGCACGCAACGGCTGCCGCGCCTCGTCGGCGTGGAAACCGCGCTTGGCATGATTGTCTCGGGTACGCCGATCGCGGCGAGCAAGGCGGCGCAGGCCGGGCTCGTCGACAAACTGGCCGAAAGTGACGAAAGCCTTGCCGCCGAGGCGATCGCCTATGCCCGCACGCTCACTGCGCCCCGCCGCACCGGCGATCGTTCGGTTTCGGCCGATCCGGCAGTGTTTGAACAGTTTGCGGCCCAAAATGCCCGCAAGATCAAGGGCCTCGACGCGCCCCAAGCCTGCATCGCGGCGGTGAAGGCGGCAACCGAACTGCCGCTCGACCAAGGGCAGGAAAAGGAACGCGCGCTGTTCCAGCAACTCGTCGCCGGCGAGCAGTCCAAGGCGCTGCGCCACGTCTTCTTCGCCGAGCGCGCCGCGGCCAAGATCGATGGCCTGCCCAAGGATATCCAGCTCCGCCCGATCACCAAGGTCGGCGTGATCGGCGCGGGCACGATGGGCGGCGGCATCTCGATGAATTTCCTCTCGGCGAATATCCCGGTAACCATGGTCGAGATGGCGCAGGATGCGCTGGACCGTGGCATCGGCGTCATGCGCAAGAACTATGAGGCGACTGCCGCCAAGGGCAGGCTCACCGCCGAGCAGGTGGAAAAGGCGATGGGCCTGGTCACCCCGACGCTCGACTTTTCAGCGCTTGCCGACTGCGACCTCATCATCGAGGCGGTCTATGAAAACATGGACGTGAAGAAGGAGATTTTTGCCAGGCTCCACGGCATCGCCAAGCCGGGCGCGATGCTTGCGTCAAATACCTCCTATCTCTCGATCGACGAAATCGCGGCGACAACGACGCGCCCGCAGGACGTGCTCGGCCTCCATTTCTTCTCGCCCGCCAACGTGATGAAGCTGGTCGAGGTGGTACGCGGCGCCAAAACCGCGCCCGATGCGCTGGCCACCGGCATGGATATCGCGCGCAAAATCGGCAAGGTGCCGGTTGTGGCGGGGGTCTGCTATGGCTTCATCGGCAATCGCATGCTGATCCCGCGCCAGGCCAACGCCAACGCGTTGCTGCTGGAAGGCGCCACGCCGGAACAGGTCGATCGCGTGCATACCGACTTCGGCATGCCGATGGGGCCGTTCCAGATGGCCGATCTCGCCGGCGTCGATATCGGCTGGCATCGCGATCCCAGCCGCATCGAAAGCCTTCAGGACGCGCTGTGCGCCGAGGGCCGCTGGGGCCAGAAGAAGCAGGCCGGCTTCTACGATTACGACGAAAAGCGGCGGCCGACGCCAT
Organism: Novosphingobium capsulatum NBRC 12533; assembly: GCF_001598375.1. Taxonomy (GTDB): domain Bacteria; phylum Pseudomonadota; class Alphaproteobacteria; order Sphingomonadales; family Sphingomonadaceae; genus Novosphingobium; species Novosphingobium capsulatum. The sequence goes on along the minus strand of NZ_BCYV01000014.1, from coordinate 126,602 downwards.
CGCCGGTCGTTGCGACGATCATCGATGATTTCCGCGCCAGGGCTGGCATCGTCCCGCGCGATATTTCCGACGAGGAGATCATGGTGCGCACGCTGTACTCGATGGTCAACGAAGGCGCCAAGATCCTGGAAGAAGGCATCGCCCAACGCGCTTCGGATATCGATGTCGTGTGGAACTATGGCTATGGTTGGCCGCGTCACAAGGGCGGGCCGATGTTCTGGGCAGACACGGTCGGATTGGACAAGATCGCGCAGGCCCTGACACGCTACCAACAAGCGCTGGGCGCCGAATTCACGCTCTCGCCGCTGCTGCTGGAATGCGCCGCGCAAGGCAAGCCGCTCGACCGATAAGCGACGCAAAAAAGACAAGACAAGAGGAGAGCATCATGCCGCTACGCTTCGCTGAACCGGCGACCGAGGCCTATCGCTTCCCGCTGACCATCCGCCACCTGCTCGATAGTGCCCTGACCACGGCGAGCGACCGGCGGATCGTCTATCGCGACCAGGGCAGCTGGACCTATCGCGAGTTTGCCGGGCGGGTCGGCCGGCTCGCCTCGCTGCTGGCGGACCTGGGTGCCGAGCAGGGGATGACGATCGCGGTGATGGACTGGGACAGCCACCGCTATCTCGAGGCCTATTTCGCCGTTCCGATGATGGGCGCTGTGCTGCAGACGGTGAACGTGCGTCTGCCCGCGCCGCAGGTTGCCTACACGCTGAACCACGCCAAGGCGGAGATCCTGCTCGTCCACCATGATTTCTTTCCGCTGGTTGAAGCCGTGCTGCCATCGCTGCCCGGCGTAAAGGCAGTGGTCGCCATCATGGATGGCACGCAAGGCGCGCTGCCGGCCTTTGCCAAGGGCGAGTACGAAGCGCTGTCGGCCGCAGCCTCGCCGGATTATCCGTTCGAGGACTTCGACGAAAACGCCGTTGCCACCACCTTTTACACCACCGGCACCACCGGCAATCCCAAGGGCGTGTGCTTTACCCACCGCCAGTTGGTCCTCCACACGCTGGCGTGCAACGCGCCGTTCGGCGCGGCCGACGGCACCGGCTTTGCCTACAAAGACGTCTACATGCCGCTGACGCCGATGTTCCACGTCCATGCCTGGGGCGTGCCCTATGTCGCGACGATGCTGGGCATGACGCAAGTCTATCCGGGTCGGTACGAGCCCGAGATGCTGTGCCGGCTGCACGCGCAGCACAAGGTGACCTATTCGCACTGCGTGCCGACCATCCTGCGGATGCTGCTCGATGCGGCCGAAAAGACCGGCACCGATGTCAGTGGCTGGACGATCACCGTGGGCGGATCGGCATTGTCGCCGCAACTCTGCGCCGAAGGGCGCCGCAAGGGCATGCGTCTGATCGCGGGGTACGGCATGTCGGAAACCGGGCCGCTGGTCTCGGTCGCGCGTATCCGCCCCGGCACCGAAGGCGATGACGCGGTGGAAATCCAGGCATTGACCGCGACGGTCCCGGCCCCGCTGATTTCTGCGCGGATCGTCGATGATGACATGAATGATCTGCCGCATGACGGCCAGACGCGCGGCGAACTGGTGCTGCGCGCGCCCTGGCTTACCCCCTGCTACACCGGCGATGCCAAGGCCTCGGAAACGTTGTGGCGCGGCGGCTGGATGCACACGCAGGACATCGCGACAATCGATCCCGATGGCTATATCCGCATCCGCGACCGGCTGAAGGACGTGATCAAGACCGGCGGCGAATGGATCGATTCCATCCAGCTGGAGGAACTCGTCGCCACTGCCGAAGGTGTGGTGGAAGTGGCGGTGGTGGCCATGCCAGACGCCAAATGGGGCGAGCGGCCCTTGGCGGTCGTGGTCGTGCGGCCTGGCGCCGCGCTGACGCTCGAAACGCTCAACGCGCCGATCGAGGCGGCGATCAGCCAGGGCACCATCACCCGCTATGCCAAGCTGGAGCGCTTTGCCGTGGTCGAGGGCCTGCCCCGCACCAGCGTCGGCAAGATCGACAAGAAGCTGATCCGCGCCACCCATGCCGATAACGCCCAGGCGGGCGTGGCCTGATGCCCTGCTCCGCTTGTCCCGGCAGCCTCCGCCCTGCTCCCTGCCCGCCGCACGGCGGCCTGTTTGAAAGGTTGATCTGATGGATCTCCACTTCTCGCCCGAGGAAATGGCTTTCCGTGAGGAAGTCAGGGCTTTCCTGAAGGATCGGCTGCCCACCCGCATCGCCGAAAAGGTGCGCACCAGCAAGCGGCTCACCAAGCAGGACATGGTCGAATGGCACGCCATCCTCAACGAACGCGGCTGGTATGCCAACCACTGGCCCAAGGAATATGGCGGCCCCGGCTGGTCGGTGGCGCAAGCGGCGATCTTCGACATCGAAAGCGCGCTGGCCCACGCACCGCGCATCGTCCCGTTCGGCGTTTCGATGCTGGGTCCGGTGCTGATCAAATATGGTTCGCAGGCGCAAAAGGATCATTGGCTGCCGCGTATCCTCGACGGTACCGACTGGTGGTGCCAGGGCTATTCCGAACCTGGTGCCGGCTCTGACCTTGCCAGCCTGAAAACCAGCGCGGTGCGCGATGGCGACCACTACGTCGTCAACGGCCAGAAGACCTGGACCACGCTTGGCCAGTATGCCGACATGATTTTCTGCCTGGTGCGCACCTCGACCGAGGGCAAGAAGCAGGAGGGCATCTCGTTCCTGCTGATCGACATGAAAACACCTGGCGTCGAAGTTCGCCCGATCATCCTGCTCGACGGCGAGCACGAGGTGAACGAGGTGTTCTTCACCGATGTGCGCGTGCCGGCGGAAAACCTGGTTGGCGAGGAGAACAAGGGCTGGACCTATGCCAAATACCTGCTGACTTACGAGCGCGCGGGTCTGGCCGGGGTTGGCGGCTCGATGGCGGCATTCAACCACCTCAAGGAAATCGCGCAGAGTCAGCGCAAGGGGGGCCGGCCGCTCGCGGAAGACCCGTTGTTCGCCGCGCGTCTCGCCCGGCTGGAAATCAACCTCGAGAACCTCAAGCTCACCAACCTGCGCGTGCTGGCCGCTTCGGGAAGCGGCGGGTCGGCGCCGCTGGAAATGAGCGCGATGCTCAAGATCTGCGGCACCGAGATCCGCCAGGAGATCACCAGCCTCACCCGGCGCGCGCTGGGGCCATACGCCCAGCCCTTTGTCAGCGAGGCGCTGGACGAGGGCTTCAACGGCGCGCCGATCGGGCCGGACTATGCCGCGCCAGTAGCGGTGGACTATTTCAACAACCGCAAGCTCTCGATCTTCGGCGGCTCCAACGAAGTGCAGCGCGAGATCATCACCAAAGCCCTGTTGGAGCTCTGAGCCATGTATTTCCACCACAGCGAAGATCGGCAGATGCTGGCCGACATGCTCGGCCGCTACCTCCAGCAGCGTTACCCCTTCGACATCCGCAACAAGATCAGCGCGTCGCCGGAAGGCTGGTCACGCACGCATTGGGCGGAACTGGCGGAACTGGGTGTCGTGGGCGCCCTGTTCGGCGAGGAAGCGGGCGGCTTTGGCGGCACCGGCTTTGACATTGCGGCCGTGTTCGAAGGATTGGGCAAGGCACTCGTGGTCGAGCCGTTCCTTGGCACGCTGATCGCCGGCCAGGCACTGGCCAAGGCCGCGGGCGGGCAGGACGCGCTGCCGGCCGAGGTGCTGGCCGAGGTGGTCGCCGGGACCACCCTGCTCGCCTTTGCGCATGAAGAGCCGCAGAGCCGGTACGATCTCCACGACGTCGAAACCCATGCCTTGCCCAACAGCGAGGGCTGGGCGCTCCATGGGCGCAAGGCGGTTGTCCCGCAGATCGAGGCGGCCGATCGCATTCTCGTCTCGGCGCGGATAGCCGGCGCACCGGGCGATGAAGCCGGCATCGGCCTGTTCCTTCTCGACAAGGCGGCGGCCCAGGTGCGCGGCTATCCCATGGTCGATGGTGGGCGCGGCGGCGAGCTGGTCCTCGATAATACGCCTGCCACGCTGGTGGCCGAGGACGGCTTCCCCCTCATCGAGCAGGCGATCGCCGCCGGCATCGTCGCGCTTGCCTGGGAGGCCGTCGCGGTGATGGACGTGCTCAAGACCGCAACGCTCGATTACCTGCGCACGCGCAAACAGTTCGGCGTGCCGATCGGCAAGTTCCAGGCGCTGCAACATCGCATGGCCACCGTGGCGCTGGAGATCGAGCTGGCGCGCTCTGCCGCGATCAGCGCCGCCGATGCGCTGGGCCAGGATCGGCGCACCCGCGAGCGTGCCGTCTCGGCCGCCAAGTACACGATCGGCCGCGTCGGCACGCTGGTGGCTGAGGAAGCCATCCAGATGCACGGCGGCATCGGCATGACGTGGGAGCTGCCACTCTCGCACTACGCCAAGCGGCTGACGATGATTGGCCACCAGCTCGGCGACGAAGACCATCATCTTGGCCGCTTCATCGCGTTGGGGCACGCCTGATGAGCAGCGACGCATTGCCCTCGGCCGCACTGCTTGCCTTCCAGCTGGGCGACTGGCTGGACGCACTGGGCGGGGATGACCATGGCACGTTCCTCGCCATGCTGGAAATGGCGCACAAGCTCGCGGCAGACGAATTCATGCCGCACTATCGCCAGGCCGACCTCCAGGAACCAACGCTCGATACCGATGGCGTGCATATTCTGCCCGCGATCAAGCAGGCCCTGGCCCGCTATGCCGAACTCGGCCTGTTCGGGATCAGCTTCCCCGAAGAGCTGGGCGGGCTCGGCCTTCCCACGACGACGTCGCTGGCGCTGTATGCGGTCTTTGCCGCAGCCAATGTGTCGACCTCTGCCTATCCGATGCTGACGACGGCCAATGCCCGTCTCATCAGCGCGTTTGGCACGCCCGCGCAAATCACGCGGTTCGCGCGGCCGCAGATCGCAGGGCGCTGGTTTGGCACGATGTGCTTGTCGGAGCCGCAAGCCGGTTCGAGCCTGGGCGATATCCGCACCCGCGCCACCCCCGATGGCGAGGACGAGCACGGCGTCCGGTATCGGATCACCGGCAACAAGATGTGGATTTCGGGCGGCGACCAGGATGTGAGCGAGAATATCGTCCACCTCGTACTCGCCAAGATCACCGACGAAAATGGCGCGCTTCCGGCCGGATCGAAGGGCATCTCGCTGTTCATCGTGCCCAAATGGCTTGCGGATGGATCGCCCAACGATGTCGTCGTGGCCGGGCTCAACCACAAGATGGGCTTTCGCGGCACGTCCAACTGCCTGCTCAATTTCGGGGAGCGCGAGGGCGCGATCGGATGGCGCGTCGGCGCGCCGGGCCAGGGGCTGGCCCAGATGTTCATGATGATGAACGAGGCCCGGATCGGGGTTGGCATGGGCGCGGCCGCCCTGGCCTATCGCGGGTATCGCCAATCGCTGCGCTATGCGCGCGAACGGGTGCAAGGCCGCGCTGTCGGCACCAAGGGCGGCGATCCGCTGCCGATTATCGACCATCCCGACGTTCGCGGCATGATCCTGCGGCAAAAGGTCTATGCCGAGGGTGCGATCGCGCTCTGCCTCTATTGCGCGCACCTTGTCGATCAGGCGAGCGAGGATGCAGAGGCGCTGCTCGCGCTGCTCACCCCGGTGGCCAAGACGTGGTCGTCCGAGTTCGGTCTCGCCGCCAACGACCTCGCCATCCAGGTTCTGGGCGGATACGGCTACACGCGCGATTTCGATGTCGAGCAGCTCTACCGCGACAACCGCCTCAACCCGATCCACGAAGGCACCACGGGCATCCAGGCGATCGACCTGCTGGGACGCAAGATCCTGTTTTCCGACGGGCGCGGCCTTGCCATGCTGCGCGACAGGATCACCGCCACGGCGGTATGCGCGGATAGCGCCCTGGCCGGTTGCGCCACTGCCCTGACTGCCTTCTGGGACCGACTGGCACAGACCATTGCCGGGCTGCAGAAGCGCAGCGGCGCTGACACCTTTGACGATGCGACGCTGTTTCTGCGCGCCTTCGGCCACGGTGTCGTGATGTGGTTGTGGTTGGACCAGGCCGGGAAGGCCGCCGTCGATAGTCCGCTGCGCCCAGGCATCCTCGCTGCGTGCCGTTTCATGGCCGAAACCGAACTGCCACAGGCGCTGGCGTGGCTCCGCGTGGTCGACACGCACAGCGATCTGGTGCGCAACCTGCCGGAAGAGGCATTCGCATGACCGATTTTACCGCTGCCATCCAGGCAGAGATCGGCATCACCCGCCATTCGGACTGGGTCATCGTCGATCAGAAGATGATCGATCTCTTCGCCGATGCGACGCACGACCACCAGTTCATCCACGTCGATCCGGCGCGCGCGGCGCAAACGCCGTTCGGCGGCACGATCGCGCACGGCTTCCTCACCCTGTCATTGCTCGCCTGGCTCGATGGCTCGATCACCCGCCCCGCCATGCCGCCTGTCAAGATGGGCGTGAACTATGGGCTGGACCGCGTGCGGTTCATCTCGCCGGTTCGCTCTGGCAGCCGGATTCGCCTGGCGTCGACACTTGTCGACATCACCGAGAAGGCGCCCGGCCGCTTTCAGCAGACACTCGATGTCTCGATCGAGATCGAGGGGCACGCCAAGCCTGCTCTTGCCGCCGTGTGGCTCACCCAATTCACGATTTGAAAAATCAGGAGATTCTCGTGCGCGAAGCCGTCATCGTTTCCACCGCCCGTACGCCGATCGGCCGCGCCTATCGCGGCGCGTTCAACGCCACCCCCTCCCCCACCCTCGCCGCGCATGCGATCCGCAGCGCCGTCGAGCGGGCCGGCGTGGACCCGGCCGAAATTGACGATTGCATCATCGGCTCTGCCTTGCCGCAGGGCGTGCAGCACACGATCGGGCGCACCGCCGCCTTGCGCGCTGGCCTGCCGGTAACGGTCTCGGGCCTCACCATCGACCGGCAATGCTCCTCCGGGCTCATGGCGATCGCCACGGCTGCCAAGCAGGTCATCGTCGATCGCATGGACGTGGTCGTTGCCGGCGGCGTTGAATCCATTTCGCTGGTGCAGACGCCGCAAATGCGGGTGGAGCCCGATCGCGCGCTGCTCGCGATGGTACCAGACATCTACATGCCGATGCTTCAGACCGCCGAGATTGTCGCCAAGCGCTATGGCATCTCGCGCGCCGCGCAGGATGCCTATGCGTTGCGCTCGCAGCAACAGACGGCCAGAGCCCAGGCCGCCGGGGCCTTCGACCAGGAAATCGTACCCGTAACCGCGACGATGGCCGTCGCCGACAAGGCCACCGGCGAAATTTCGCACCGCGACGTCACGCTGACCAAGGACGAGGGCAATCGCCCGGAGACCACGGCAGATGGGCTCGCCGCGCTCAAGCCGGTGGTCGAAGGCGGCGTCATCACCGCGGGCAACGCATCGCAACTGTCCGATGGCGCTTCGGCCTGCGTGGTCATGGAAGCCAGGCTGGCTGCCGATCGCGGGCTCACGCCGCTCGGCCGCTATGTCGGCATGGCAATGGCCGGCACCGAGCCCGATGAAATGGGCATCGGCCCGGTCTTTGCAGTGCCCAAGCTGCTCGAACGGTTCGGCCTTGGCATGGACGACATCGGGCTGTGGGAGCTTAACGAAGCCTTTGCCGTGCAGGTGCTGTATTGCCGCGACACGCTGGGCATTCCCGATGACCGGCTCAACGTCAATGGCGGCGCCATCTCGATCGGCCATCCCTATGGCATGTCGGGCGCACGCATGGTCGGTCACGCGTTGATCGAGGGCAAGCGGCGCGGTGCGCGGCACGTTGTCGTGACGATGTGCGTGGGCGGCGGCATGGGCGCGGCCGGCCTGTTCGAGGTGCTGTGATGAAGGCGCTCATCTCGCGCGCGCCCGGCGGCCCTGAAACGCTGGAACTGGCCGAGCTGCCAACGCCGCAGCCCGGCCGATCGGAACTGCGGATCCGCGTCATCGCCTGCGCCATCAACTATCCCGATGTGCTCATCATCGAGGACAAGTACCAGTTCAAGCCAACCCGCCCCTTCGCACCGGGCTCGGAGGTTTGCGGTATCGTCGATGCGCTGGGCGAGGGCGTGGAGGATTGGGCGATCGGCGATCGGTTGATCGCGATCACGCTTGGCGGCGGGCTGGCCGAAAAGGTCATCGTTCCCGCCGCCTCGGCCATCCGCCTGCCCGACGGCGCCGATCCGGTCGAAGGCGCCGCGCTCGTGTTCACCTATGGCACCACGATCCACGCGCTGAAGGATCGCGGGCAACTCAAGGCTGGCGAAACGCTGCTGGTCCTGGGCGCGGCGGGCGGCATCGGCCTGTCTGCGATCGAGATCGGCAAGGCGCTTGGGGCTACGGTCGTCGCCGCCGTTTCCAGCGCGGAAAAGGCCGCCGCCGCGCGCCAGGCCGGTGCCGACAGCACGGTGATCTATCCATCAGGCCCCTTGGACAAGGCCGCGTCCAAGGCGCTGGCCGAAACGTTCAAGGCGGCCGTGGGCCCACACGGCGCGCATGTGATCTACGATCCCGTGGGTGGCGATTATGCCGAGCCGGCGCTCCGCAGCATTGCCTGGGAAGGTCGCTACCTCGTCACCGGCTTCCCGGCGGGGATACCGCATCTGCCGCTCAACCTGACGCTGTTGAAAGCCTGCGACGTGCGCGGCGTTTTCTGGGGCGGCTTCGTTTCCCGCGAACCGGAACGCCATCGCGCCCATGTGCGCGAACTGCTGCACTGGTGGCAGAACGGACAGATCAAGCCAAGGATCGACCGCGTCTTCCCCCTCGCCGAAGGCGGCGCCGCGATCGCGCGGCTGGCCAACCGTTCGGCCATCGGCAAGGTCGTCGTGAGACTGTCGCACGACGACTAAGGTCTGTGGACGAATGCGATGCCCGGAAACGCCCCCTTGCGGCCATGCTGGCGTTTTACACAAGCAGAACAGCTGGACCCCGGATCAAGTCCGGGGTGACGATAAGTACATATATTCTCTCAAATTCTTCGTCACCCCGGACTTGATCCGGGGTCCAGCTTGATAACTTGCACCTCGGCTGCCGTCATCGCGCATGCGGCAGCCAGCCGCCACTTTCGGTCGTTCCCGAAGCGCTGGATTTGTCCACGCGGGCTGGGCGCCGCGCCGGGGTTGCCCCGCCAGTGAGACTTCTCGCTGCTGCTGCCTTCCGTCGGGCAAGCAGCAGCGAGCAGTATCGATCAGGCCTGGCCCGCCGGCTGGCCGGCTGGAACTTCGGCCACCTTGGCGTCCTTGAACAGGGCGTCATACTTGGTTTCGAGGTTCTTGAACTCGGTCCCGCAGATTTTGTCCCACCAGCGGAAATACAATCCATAGTTTCCGCGGACCATCTGGTGATGCATGTAGTGATGCATCGCGGTGTTCTTCCACTTCAGCACCGGAACCTTGAGCCACCAGGACGGATAGACCTCATAACCAAGGTGGCCGATCACGTTCAACGCCAGCTGGCCCAGCCCCCAGACCACCGGGATCGAAACGTGCCACGGCAAGAGGAGAAACAGGGGGAGCATGGCCACCGCCGCGCCTGCTTCACCCAGCGCCTCCAGCGGGTGGAAGTGGAACGCCGAGTAAGGCGTCGGGTCGGTGCTCTCGTGGTGAACCTTGTGCACCCGATCATACAGCTTCGGGTGATGCATGATGCGATGCATCCAATAGAAATACGCATCGTGGATCACAAACACAAAGAACAGGATCATCGCGTAATAGGCCCACCCGTGGGTGGCGATGTCGCTATAGCTGTTTTTTTCCGATGCCGGGACGAGAAACGCCGTCCAGATATCGACAGCAATGAAAATCACCTGCGTGCAGGTACTGAACAGCGCCTCGCGAAACACCTGGCTGGGCTTGGGCCAAGGCTTGCGCGACAGCTTGCGTTTCTTCAGGGGCTTGTCGAGCAGCACCCAGAACACCACGAAGAAGGTAGTCGCAAAGGCGATGTACTTCGCGGTTTCACTAAAAAAGATCTGCACCTGCTCGTTGGCTTCCGAGCCGAGCAGGGGATTGATGACGGTGGCCAGCAAGGCTGCGCCGGCGCCGCCCAATCCGATCCAGATCGGCGTGCGTGTCGACTTTATCGGGCCTTCTCTTGTCGCCATGGGATTTCCTCGCGTTGAGCCGGCCCGCCGTACCGAGCTTCAATGGAGGAAATGTGGAGGGAAGTTGGAGCGCGCGTGGCGAAGGCCAATGCGTGGCGACGCCCACAAGGACGCCGCCCGCATCGGCAATCACAGACGGACCAGTCCGTGCCGCGCCAGCATCGCATGCGGCTGTGCATCGCGCCCCCGGAACGCGCGAAAGCTTTCCGCTGCCGAACGGCTGGCACCCCGCGCGAGGATGTCGTCGCGCAGCTTTTCCGCCGTGACGCGATCGATCGTGCCGGCCTCGGCAAAGCGTTGGAACCCATCGGCAGCCAGCACTTCTGCCCAGAGATAGCTGTAATAGCCAGATGCATAGGCGCCCGCGAAAATATGGGTGAAAGCATGCGGGAAGCGGTGCCAGGCCGGTGGATGCACCACGGCCACCTCGTCGCGCACCGCCGCGATCACCTCGATCGGGTCGCTTCCCAGCGTTCCGAGATGCAGGAACAGGTCGAACAGCGCCAATTCGACCTGGCGCACGATGAACATGCCCGACAGGAAATGACGCGCGGCAACGAGCGTGTCGAACACCGCATCGGGCAACGGCGCACCGGTTTCATGGTGGCCCGACATGTCGCGCAGCGTGGCGCGGTTCCACGCAAAATCCTCCATCAACTGGCTGGGCAGTTCGATTGCATCCCACTCGAACCCATTGGTGCCGGCAATGTTGGGGCGGTCAACGCGCGTGAACAGGTGATGCAGGCAATGCCCGGTCTCGTGCAGGAAAGTGACAACCTCCTTGTGGCTGAGCAGCGAAGGCGCATCGTGCGTCTTCGGCGCGAAGTTGCAGACGAGGTAGGCAACGGGCACGCGCCGGACATTGCCGTCGTTCAGCCGGGGCCGCGCCTGCGCCATCCAGGCGCCACCGCGCTTGCCCGGGCGGGCATGCAGATCGACATAGACGCCCGCGAAGACCGTCCCTTGTTCGTCGGCTACGTCGTAATAGCATGCATCGGGATGATAGACGGCAATGTCGGGCCGCGCAGTCAGGCGAATGCCGAACAAGCGGTAGAGCAGCCGCTGCCAGCCCGCGACGACGCGCTCCACCGGGAAATGGGCGCGCACCTGCTGCTCGTCGATCGCATACTGCGCCTCGCGCATCCGCTCGCCGACATAAGCGATGTCCCACGGTTGCAGGTCGGCGATGCCCAGATATGCCGCCGCATAGCCGGCCAGCGCGGCGATCTCTGCCGTTGCGGCAGGTTTCGCGCGGTCAGCAAGATCACGCAGGAAAGCAATGACCTCGCCCGCGCCCGGCGCCATCTTGGTGGCAAGCGACCATTCGACCGGGTCGGCAAAGCCGAGCAGCCGGGCAGCCTCGTGGCGCCGCACGAGGATATCGGCGATCCGCTGCGAATTGTCGAACTGCCCGGCATGGGGCCCCTGATCAGAGGCGCGCGTGCCGGCGGCGGCATAGACCCGCTCGCGCAGGTCGCGGTTTGCCGCGAAAGTCAGGACGGCGCTGACACTCGGCATCTGCAGCGTGACGACCCACCCCAAAAGGCCCTTGGCCCGCGCCGCCTCGGCGAACATCGCTTTGTCCGTATCTGCAAGCCCGGCGAGCAGCGCTTCGTCCGTGATATGTTCAAACCAGGCATCGGTGGCATCGAGTACAGCATTGCCGAACGCAGTCGAGAGCTGCGACAGTTCCACCGAAAGCGCGGCAAAGCGAGCGCGATCCTGAGACGGGAGGGCCACGCCGGCGAGCGTGAAGTCGCGGACCCTGTGCAGCACGGCGGCGCGATCCGCATCGGCAAGCCCGGCAAACTCGCCGGTCCGGGTCAGCGCGACCAGCACAGCATAGAGCGCCTCGTTCTGCATGACCCGAAGGTGGTTTTCCACCAGCAGAACCTCTCCGGCAGCATAGGCCGCGCGTAGATCGGGCGTGTCGGCAACGCCGTGAAGATGCGACACGGCAGACCAGATGCCCGCAATCGCCGTGTCGGCGCGTTCCAATGGCATCCATGCCTCGGCAAATCGGGTCGGCCGGGTCTCGACGATCCTGGCAACCACTGCGCGGTGTTCGGCAATCGCCTGATCAAGCGCGGGTACGATGTGCTCAGGTCGGATATCCTCAAAACGCGGCAGTGCCAGCGTGTCGAGCAGCGGGTTCGGTGTCATCGATGTCCCTTTCAGACCGTCAGGCCGGTGTCGGCGTCGTCGGCTGCGATCGCATGGCTATTGTGCCCGGCCAGGTAGCGCTCGGCTTCCAGTGCAGCCATGCAGCCCATGCCGGCAGACGTAACGGCCTGGCGAAACTGCTTGTCCTGCACATCACCCGCCGCAAACACACCGGGCACGCTGGTTGCGGTGGAACCGGGGGTGACGAGGATGTAGCCCTCCTCGTCCATGTGCAGTTGCCCCTGGAAGAGGGCAGTGGCCGGATCGTGGCCGATCGCGACAAACAGCCCATGCACCGCCAGCTGCGATACCGCGCCATCACGCGTGTCGCGCAGGGCCACGCCGGTTACACCAGCGCTGTTGCCCAGCACCTCGGCCACTTCAGCGTTCCACACCATCTCGATCCTGGGATTGGCATGAAGGCGCGCCTGGTTGGTCCGATCGGCCCGCAAGGTGTCGCGGCGGTGGATCAGATAGACCTTCTCGGCGAAATTGGTCAGGTACAGTGCTTCCTCGACCGCCGTATTGCCGCCGCCGACGACCGCGCAAATCCGCCCCCGGTAAAAGAATCCGTCGCACGTCGCGCAGGCCGATACGCCGCGCCCGCGAAATTCGGTCTCGCTGCCCAGCCCCAGCCAGCGCGCTGACGCACCAGTGGCGATGACGATCGTGTCAGCGGTATAGTGTACGCCGCCATCACCGATTGCCAGGAACGGCGCCCGCCCCAGATCGACCTTGACGATGACGTCGCCGACCACGTCGACGCCCGCCTGGCGCACCTGTTCGCCCATTCGCGCCATCAGATCGGGACCGAGCACGCTGGCGTCGCCCGGCCAGTTCTCGACATCGGTCGTAATGGTCAATTGCCCACCGGGCTGCGGTCCTTCGACCAGCGTGGGCGCCAGCGCCGCCCGCGCGGCGTAGACAGCCGCAGTATATCCTGCCGGGCCAGAGCCGATGATCAGCACCTTGCTGTGCCGGCTATCTACCTCGGCGACCCCCGCGATTTCGCGTTCCAGCGTCATTGCGCCGCAAGCCGTGTTGCGGCAATCGGTGCCTGTTCCATCCGTTCGATCGCCTTCCAGGCCAGGGCCCGATATCGCGCGCTCGATTCCTCCATGAGATCCAGCCGCACGCGAAATTGCTCTGCCAGCGCCGGATGATCGGCATCCAGGATCGCCAGCACGCGGTCGAGCCCGGAAAGTTCGGCCTTGTATCCGTCGGTCTCTGCCTGCTGGCGAATATGGAAGACGCGACTCTCGTTTTCCTCGGTCCAGCCAGCCTCGGACAGGGACAGATGGAGTTCGGCGGTGCCCAGCCCGTTCAGCGTGTCGCGCAGCACGGTCCGCATGGTGCCCGGCCAAGCCGCAGCTTCCACGACCTGTGCGGCCCGGCGTTCCAGCGCCGCTTCATCTACAGCATCCGTCGCAGCCACGGCGGCGAGGCGCGCGGCTTTCCACGTCTTGCGATCGGGTTCCTCGCCGTCGATCGCGCGGCAGTGCAGCGCCATGATCGCCTGCCGGCTCTGCTCGACATCGGGATATCGTTCAGTCAGCTTCACCAGGTCCGCGTTGGCGAGCAGGTCAAGCACGAGCTGCGAAACGATCGTCGTAAGATCCGCGCCCACCGGTGTCCGCTCTAGCCAGGCTAGCGCGAAACGCACCGCCTCAGGCTGCGGACGAAAGCCGTTGACCAGCATCGGCAGGGTCTCAGCCAAGGCAAGCGGGTATCCCAGCCGCTCGGCATAAGCGGGCGTATCATCGGCCTCGACGACCGCACCGATAACGTTCGCGTTTCCGTTTTCCCAGGCCGGGAAATAGACGAAGCTACCCGCTGCGACATGCCGCTGCAGGCGATCGAGCGCCTGCGCCTTGACCAGGGGGTCGCCGTGAAACGCAATCACCGCCACTTACTCTGCTCCCACATGCGCATCGACAAAGGCGTCGAGGCGGCTGCGCGACAGGGTGCCAAACGTCCGCGCGGTTTCCGCCCCGTCCTTCACGATCATCAGCAGCGGAATGCCGCGCACTTCGAAACGTTCGGCCAGGCCGGGATTGGTCTCGATATCGACCTTCACGATCTCCATCTCTTCGGCATATTCCTCGGCTATCTCGTCGAGCGTCGGAGCGAGCGCCTTGCACGGCGCGCACCAGGGCGCCCAGAAATCGACCAGTACGGGCTTGTCGCTGTTCATGACGATCTCGTCCAAATCCTGCTCGTTGGCATTGCGCATGAAGTGATCCTTTCGGGGGGAAGTAAGGTCAGCTGGCTTGCCCACCGACCATCATCCGGTCGATGCGCAGCGTAGGTTGGCCGACACTGACATGCAGCGACTGGCCCTGTTTGCCGCAGGTCGCCATGCCGCTGTCGAGCGCGAGGTCATTGCCGACCATCGAGACGTGGCGCAGCGCCTCATGACCCACGCCGATCAACGTGGCGCCGCGCAAGGGCACAACCAATCGGCCCTTTTCGACCAGCCAGGCCTCGATCGTGGTGAAGTTGAACCGACCGGTGACAATATCGACCTGCCCGCCATCGAATTCGGTGGCGTAGATCCCGCGATCGATCGAGGCGATGATGTCCGTCGGGTCCGCCTGGCCGTTCGCCAGAAACGTGTTGGTCATGCGCGGCAGCGGCAAGTGCGCATAGGATTGGCGGCGGCCGTTCCCGGTCGAGCGGGCATTCATCAGCCCAGCGTTGAGCCGGTCCTGCATCAGCCCGGTCAACACGCCGTCGTCCACCAGCACGGTGCGATCGGGCGCGGTGCCTTCGTCGTCGATACCGAGTGATCCCAGGCGCCCTGGGATGCCGCCGTCATCGATCACGGTCACACCGGGCGCGGCGATCCGCTCGCCCATCTTGCCGTCGAAGGCAGAGAGATGCTTGCGATGGTGATCGCCCTCCAGACCGTGCCCCACCGCCTCGTGAAACAGCACGCCGGGATAGCCCGGCCCCAGCACGATCGGCATTTCGCCAACGGGCGCCGGGATGGCCTCGAGATTGTTGAGCGCCATACGCGTCGCCGTCGCGACCATGGCGTCGATCGCGGCGGCATCGAAGCCATCGAGCCCCGCCCGCCGTCCCAGGCCCGCCTGCCCGCGTGCGCGGCGGCCACCCTGCTCCGCGATCACGATCATCGACAGGATGGTCATCGGCCGAACATCACCCGCCAGCAGGCCATCGGCATCGGCAACCAGCACCGTCGTGTCGGTCAAACGGACATTGGCATCGACCCGCACGATGCGATGATCCTGGCCACGGGCGCGTTCGTCGATCCGCTCCAGAATGGCGATCCAGGCAGTGGCGTCCGTAACCGCGACAGGATCGAGCGCGGGATAGAGCGTATGGCCGGCGGTGCGGCGGCTGAGTGCGACACCTGGTGAATGGCGCTGGACATCGCCGCCAGGCGCCAGCGTTCTTACCGCACGCGCCGTATCGAGCAGCGCGCCCGGGCGGATATCGGCCGAATGGGCAAAGCGCACCTCGCCCCGGTGGACCGTTCGCGCGCCTACCCCCTGCCGCATCGCAAACATACCCTGGGACACGCGGCCACCTTCAAGCTGCCAACTGCGCGTGCTGCTTGCTTCGAAATAGAGATCGGCCAGATCGGCGCCACCGCCAGCCAGCTCGCCCAGCGCGCGGCCGATCGCCGCCTCGTCCAGCCCGGCCGGTTCGAACAACCGCGCCCGCGCGCGGTCGAGCGCAATGTCGCCGCCGTTCATGCCCTGCCCCCCAATTGCATGTCGTCGATCAGGATAGAGCCGGTACGGATCGCCCCGATCCGCGCCACGTCGCGCCCGACCGTGCGAATGGCGGCCAGCATGGCAGGAACAGTGCCCGCAAGCGTCACGTCGGTGACGGCATGGACAATTTCGCCGCCCTCGACCCAGAAGCCACGCACTGCCTGCGTCCAGTTGCCGCTGGCAGGATCGGTCTTGCCGCCATGGAAGTGGGTGACGACCAGCCCGCTGCCCAGCATTCGCAGCATCGCGGCCCAGTCGCCGCTTTCGGCCGTGCTGGTGAGTGCAAGATTGTAATAGCCATCGGCGTTGCCCGTCGATGCCATTCCCAGCTTGCGGCCGGAAAAGCTTGACAGGAACAAGCCCTCGACAACACCCGATCGCAGGATCGCGCGCGAGGAGCCGGCGATCCCCTCGCTATCGAAGCCGCCGCTTGCCAGCCCCAAAGGTTCGAACGGATCTTCGCGCAGGTCCAGATGCGCGGCGGCTACGCAGCGCCCCACCGGGTCTGGCAGGAAGCTCATGCGCCGATATTGCGACGCCCCGTTCAGCGCGCCAGCCACGATGTCGATCAGGGTTGCGGCCGTGCGCGGGTCGAACAACACCGCGCAACGGCGGCTGCCCACGGCCCGCGCACCCAGTGCCCGGCGCGCGCGCGCCGCCGCGTCGCGCGCCAGCGTTTCGGGCGCGATCAGGGCCTCAATCCGCCGTTCCTGCGACTGGCAGAAATCGGAAATGCTGCCACCATCGTCCTGCGCCAGCATCACCGTCCAGCGCGCATCGTTGGAGCGCAATGCAGTGCGACAGAACCCGTCGCTGGTCGCCAGGGCCCACAGGCCCTCGGTAGCCAAGGCCACGGACTCCCCGGCGCGCAGCCGGCTGTCCGACGCAGCGATTTCGGCGGTAATCCGGTCCAGCGCGCGCGCTGCTTCCAGCATCGCCTGGGCACTGCGCGGGCTGTCGCCATAGAGCAACGGTGCGGGGCCGGCAAAGGTCAGGCGATCGGCCGGCGGCAGATCGGCATCGGGATCGGGCTGGACATGCGCGGCGATCAGCATCGCCTCTTCCACCACGCGGTCGATCGCCGCCCGGTCGAATCCCGCGGTCGAGGCCGATCCCCGGCGGCCATTGTGAAACACGGTCAAGCCAAGGCTCTGGCTGCCGCTGCGCTCGGCCATCTCGATCTCGCCATCGCGCACTGCCGTCTTGGCGATGCCCTCATGCCGAACCGAGGCGCGCGCCCGCGCGCCGCGCTTGGCCGCCTGTTCGACCGCCCACTGCGCCGCATCGCGCAAGGCCGCCTCATCGTGGGTCAACAAAGCGGTCATGCCGCGCCCTCAACCCGCGCAAAGCTGGCATGGCCATGATGCAGGGTCAGGCGGTGGGTGTGATAGGCCGCCAACCGCTCGTTATGTACGACGCTGACGATGGTCGCGTGCGGCATCGCATCCAGGACTGCTTGATAGAAATACGCTGCATTGTCGGCGTCCAGCGCGCTCGTCGCCTCGTCCAGCACCAGCAGGCTGGGCCGCTGCAGCAGGATGCGGGCAAGCGCCACGCGCTGCTGCTCCCCTGGCGACAGTTCGTCCTGCCACATGCGCAGCGCGTGCATGTCCGCGACATGGGCGTCGAGCCGCACGCGTTCGAGCAATGCCGCGATGGTCGCGTCGTTATGATCTTCCGACCGATCGGGAAAGCAGATCGCGTTCTTGAGCGTGCCGAGCGGGAGGTAGAGCCGCTGCGGCACCAGCATCGCCGTGCCGCGCCGGGTCATCGCGACCTGGCCCGTCCCGTCGGGCCAGAGGCCAGCCATGGCGCGCAGCAGCGTGGTCTTGCCCGTACCCGAAGGCCCTTCGATCACCCAGCGCTCGCCGTCGCGGATCGTCCAGTCCGCCACCGACAGCAGGGGCTCCCCATTCGGGCGGCGCAGCATCAAGCCGGTTGCGCTGATGGCCACGCCATCGGGCGTGCCACCCGGCGCAAAACCGATGCCGCGCGGGCGTTCCTGATCGATCGCGTCGTCCAGGGCCTTCAAGCGGTTGAAGTTGGCGATCTGGCGCGCAATGCCCGGATAGCCGAGAACGATATAAGACAAGTTGCTGGAAAACTGTGTGAAGGCATCGCGGGCGGCCTGCACCTGTCCGAACGTAATGGCGCCAGCGAAATACTTGGGCACTGTCAGGAACAGCGGCACGATCGCCATGACCTGCTGATAAATGCTCTGCCCCGCCTGCAACCCGGCATTGGCCAGCATCAGCCGATACCAGTTGCGCCTGATGTTGGCGAAGGTCTGGCGAAGGCCGTGCAGTTCGATGCCCTGGGCGCCTGAAAAGGCGATCTGTTCGCTGTTGCGCCGGACGTGGAGCAGTTCGCTGCGGAAATCGGCATCGTAATGCTGCTCTCGCATGCGCCGCCGGACAAACGGCTTGCCGATCCAGGTGATAAGCACCGTGCCGAACAGGACATAGCCGATGGCGAACCAGACAAGGTCGCCACCGGGCAGCGGGATGCGGTAGCCAAACAAGGGAATGGCAAGCGGTCTCGCCGTCTGCACCAATATGGCGGCAAACGCGATCGCCCGCACGAGGCTGAACACCAGCGAAACCAGGATGCTGAGCGGGGACGTGCCATAGATCAGGCCCATGGACGTGAATTCCTTCACATCCTCGGCGATGCGCTGGTCGGGATTGTCGATCATCCGCAGCCGCTCGATCTCGTAAAAGCGATCGCGCGCGAACCAGCGGCCCAGATACCAGTTCGTCAGCCATTGCCGCCACCGGATCGACAGCGTCCAGCCGACGATGTTGTGGGCAGTCGCCGTGCCGATCTGAATTGCAATGATGGTCGCGAAAGCAAGAACCAGCGACAGGAACAGCCCACCCTGGCGCTGCTCGATCGCATCATAGAAGTGGCGCTGCCATTGGTTGGCCAGCAACAGCGCATAGGTCGTGCCCACCTCGATCGCGCAATAGCACGCCACCAGAAGCCACGCCCATTTCCAATCGTCGGACACGAAGTATCGCGTGGTCAACCGCCACGCGTGGGCCCAGCGCTCCCGTGCCGGTTGGTTGGACTGGAGGCCCGCTTCGCGGCGGGCCTCCTCGACGTTGGCAGGCGGTGGCATCATCGCTCGATTATACCCAGTCAGAAAAGGCGCTTGGAAATGCTGAGACGCACCGTGCGCGGCTCGCCCACCGGCACGTAGGTATAGACCGAGGCCGAGCCGTAGTTCCGCCGATCGAAGACGTTGCGGACGCCCAGATTGAGGTTGAAACCCTTGAAGCTCAGGAACACGTTGGCGTCCACCTGCCGCGACGCCGGCACGACATATTGTCCCAGCAGATTGGCAAAGGAACTTGATCGTCCGTACAGGCCCGCCGCCACACCGCCGCTGAGGTCGTCCGAAAGCTTTGTCCGATAGGTCGAATAGACGCTGTAGGTATCGCGCGGTTGCTGCGCGACGACGGTCTGCAGGGCATTGGTCGTCAACAGCTTGTAATTGGTGCGGGTAAGCGATGCCAGCACCGTCCACCCCCGCAACAGCTGTCCGGCAATGTTCAGGTCCACGCCGCGGCCGCGCTGGCCCGGTCCGGGCAACAGGTTGGTGGGGTCAGCCGGATCGCGAATGATGATGTTATCCTGCTGGATATCGAAATACGACGCGTTGATCGTCGCACGCTTGTGGAAGAGATCGAGCTTGATGCCCGCTTCCTTGTTGGTGGTGATCACATTGGGCAGGATGCTGCCGTCCTTGGCCGCGGTGAACGTGGCCTGCTCGCCGCGCGCGTAATTGGCAAAGATCGAAAGGTCGGGGGTGGCATCCAGAATAATGCCGGCACTGGGCGAGGTGCCGTTCTTGCGCTGCATCAGCACGGGCGAAGGCCCGGCAAAGAACGTCTGTGACGTAGTCTCGAACCAGTTCTTGCGCACGCCGCCGAGAATCTTGAGCTTCCAGAACTCGATCAGGGCCTGGCCATAGACGCCGTTCTGCTTGCCGCCGCTGATAAGTTGCACGTTGCCGAACGAGGACCACGGGATCACGACCAAGGGAGTATTGGCGCCCAGTGATGGGTTGGTGGCGCGGTTATAGACCAGCCCGCTGCGCTGCGCGGCCGAACCATCGCTGTAGTTGTAGCCAAGGTTGAAATTGGCTTTCAGGCCCTTGGCAGGCTGAGTCTTGATGCGCAGGAAGGTGTCCAGCGCGTTGGACGAGCCATCCTGCTGCGACCCTTGGGTGTCAGCTATCAACGCGCCCTGGCGGCTGTAGCCGACGTTGGCGGCCCGGGTCGTTAACAGGGTATCATCGTGCGATCCACGCGCGACGAGGTCGATGCCGGGCACGAGTTGCCGCGTCGCCTCGAAGTAATAGCGGTTGGTGTTGATCTTGATGCCCTGGTTGGCCGCGTAGATCGGCCGGGACGGGTCGCGATCGATGAGTTGCCGCGTCTTGTTGTCGAACAGCGTGAACGCGCCAATACCGCTCGTCGCCTCGTTGATGCTGACACCAATGATGATGTCGGTCAGGCGGTCCTTGTAGCGTAGCGAAGGCGCAACCAGCCAACTCTTGTCACCGGTATAGCCACCATAGTTATGATCCATCGTCTGCGCGCTGGCGATGAAGCGCGCCGACAGCTTTTTGTCGGCGGTGATCGCATTATTGCCATCGACCACGCCGCGCACCAGCCCGAACGATCCGGTATCAAAGCTGACGGCAAGGCGCTGCTCGGCGCTGGGCTTTTTCGTCACCACGTTGACGTTGCCGCCCAGATTCCCAAAGCCGGCCATCAGCGCATCAGGGCCTTTCAGGATTTCGACGCGCTCGATATTGGCGACCGGCTGATCCGCACCCGCGCTGACACCGTACTGCGATGTCGTCGATAGGCCATTGACCAGGCCCGCGGCGGAAAAACCGCGGATCGTATAGCTGGCGCCGCTGTTCGGGCTGTTGGACAGCACCGAAACACTGCCGGCATTGCGCAGAATATCGGTAATGTTGAGGGCCTGCTGCTCCTCGATCGTCTTGGCAGTAATGACCTGGGTGTTGCGCGGTTGGTTGCGCAGGCCCAGGCCGTTGCGATCAGACGTGGTCGCCTGGCGGACGAGCACGCTCGTTTCCGCCTCGTCACGCCGGGCGGTAACGATGATGTCGTTGGCGACAATCAGCCCTTCCTGTGCCCCCGGCATGACCACAAGGTGGCTGCCCCTGATCGCCGCCTGGACCGCGTGTTGCGCATCCGTCGCACCGCGTATCGGCCGCGAGGTCAGGCCCTTGACCGCATCGGGATCGTAATTGATCGGCTCACCCGTTCGCGCTGCAATCGCCTGAAGCGCTTCGGCCATCGGCATTGCTGGCAGGTCGATAACCGTGCTGGCCAGCGCACCTTGCGCCGACGCAGTCGAAGGCATTGTGGCGCCCCCCAGCGCGAGAATACCCAGGCTTGCGGCGCTCAAAAGATAACGGCGTTTAGCAGTCATGTGCACGATGCAACTCCCTCCCCCCACGGTCGAGCGCCATCCCCAGACGGGCGCAGTTGCCCGTCCGGTGAACCCAAGACCCTGTGACAAAAAACGGACTCGCCTTACGGCGAAAGATCGGTCGCTTCCCGATCGGGTGCGACCGCGGCCGTCCTCCTGCGCGACGGCATTCCCTGTCTTGGCGCCCTTGGCACCAGCGGGATTTTGCTGTCGAAGCCGAAGCTATGCGTCACTTGGGTTACACGCAAATTCGAAGTGTTCATGCCGGGCATGAACACGTTCAATGGCCATCTCTGGCCCTGACGTTGGCTGAAAACAGTGCGACGTAGGCCTCGATCTGGGCCACGAACCAGGCGAGCATGGGATCCCGTCGCCGATAGGCTGGCCATTGCGCCACGGTCACGACGCCTTCCTGCACGAATGGCGCCGCGACGGCCCTGACCGGCATGATCGAAGCGAAGTACTGAAACAGCCAACTGCTGCCGGTCGCCAACAGATCGCTGCCGATGATGATCCCCGGCAGGGCAGCCTGCGAACTGGTGCGCATCGCAATGCGACGTGCTTTGAGCAGGTCGGCCGTGCTGCGATCGACCGTCATGGTCAGCATCCGCTCGTCGCCGGCGATGACGTGGCGCGCGCCGCGATACTGGGCCTCGTCTATGTCGAACCGGTCGGCAAGTTCGGAATGGCCCGTCCATATCAGACAGGAAATATATTCCGTAAGGATGGGGAGCGTTTCCAGGTCGGGCAATGCCAGTTCCGCCGGCAGCAACAGCAAGTCGGCGCCACGATCCAGGGCGCGTTGCGGCACATCGATATCCAGCGGAACGATGTTGATCGCGAGGCCGGGAGCGGCCGCCAACAGGCGCTGGACCACAGGGCCAAGCAACATCTGCTCGACCACGTCGGATGCGGCAACGGTGATCGTACCCGTGCTGGTCGACGGATCAAACGACAATGCGAAGTTGAGTGTCCCGTCCACATCGCGCAACACGCGGCGAACCTCGCTACGCAGCGCCATGCCGAGGGAAGTCAATTGCTGGTCCCCACCCGCATGATGAATGACGAGGTCATCGCCGAAATGGTCGCGCAGGCGGCGCAGCGCATGGCTCATGGCAGACTGGCTGAGCCTTACCCGTCGCCCCGCCTCGGTCAGCGTCGGCGCATGAAGAATCGCGTCGAGCGGATAAAGCAGGTTGAGGTTGAGGCGATGAACCGGGGGCTCCGGGGTCTCGGCCGGGCTACGGCCCCTGTCCCCCCTGGGTTTATCGATGCGCAAGTTAGCCAGTCCTTCGTACCTTCCCTTCGGCGCCGCAGCAGGCGAAGCGGGTTGAACGCCTCGCGTCTGCCACAGGCTTGGGATTGCGCGTCACTGTGCCATATCGGCCCTGGGCGCGAAAGCGCTGGCACGCTACCGCGCACACGCCCCTTGCCCCCAGCCGACACAGCATCGGGGATCCCAAAAAGGCCACCGCCAGCGCAGGAGACCGCTATTCGGCGACCACCGGCAGCACCACCGCGCTGGCCTTGTCGCCGCCGAACCACACGCTCTGCGTGGCCTTGCGATAGTCGCCGGGCTTGGCAAACATGATATTGGGCACGAAGGTTTGCGGGTTGCGGTCATAGAGCGGGAACAGCGTGGACTGCACCTGCACCTTGAGCTTGTGGCCCGGCAGGAACACGTGGTTCACGTTGGGCAGCGCCCAATGATAGTGCACCACCTGCCCCGGCTTGAGCGCCGCGGGCTTGGCAAAGCTTTGCGCATAGCGGCCGCGGAAAATCTCGATGCCGATCGGCAGCTCGTATCCCGCCATCGACGGGCGCCCGCCCTGGTCGGCGGCCTCGGGCACGTCGTTGGGATAGACGTCGATCAGCTTGACCACCCAGTCGCTGTCGGTGCCGGTGGTGGCGGCATAGAGGTCCACCTCGGGCGCGCCCATGATGTGCACCGGCTTGTCGAGCGTGGCGGTCTGCCATTCGGCCACGTCGGGCCGGCCGGAGACAAAGCGCTGGTCGTGCACCAGCCAGGGCTTCCACTGCGCGCCATCGTCCATGTCGACCGGGCGCGGGATGAACGGCACGGGATGGGCCGGATCGCTGACATAATCGTCATGCCCGGCCGCCGCCGGCTTGGCAAAGCCGGCACTGCCATTGGCACCCAGGTAGAGCGCCTGGCCCGTGCCCATCGGCCAGCGCGGGCTTTCCTGCCACTGGTTGATGCCGGTGGCATACGTCAGCACCGGCGGGGTGTGCGGATCGGCCGCATCCTTGAGCCAGTGATCGAAGAACGGCTTCAGATACTTCACCCGCCATTCGTGCGCGGTGTCGCCGGTGAAATCCAGCGCGCCCAGGCTCGATCCGCCGTGGTTGGCGCCCGAATGGCGCCACGGGCCGATCACCAGGGTGACCATGTCGTTGTTCTTGTCCTTGGGCTCCAGCGCACGATAGACAGCCGGCGCGCCATAGCTGTCTTCCTGGTCCCACTGCCCCACTTCGAGCATGGTCGGCACGGTCAAAGGGCGGGCGGCCAGCCACTTGTCCACCGCCTGTTCCGACCAGAAGCGCGTATAGGCCGGGTTTTCCAGCCACTTGCGCACGCCGGGAACCTGGCTGATGCCCAGCTTGGCGGCAAAATCACCCACCGATCCCGCTTCCAGCCAGCGGGTGTAATCATCCCCCTTGCCCAGCGCGAAATCGCCGCCGCCATCGCCCTTGTTGACCACCTGCGTGGTGGCATAGCTCAACGAGGTGACGCGGAACGCACCGTTGTGGAACCAGTCATCCCCCATCCAGCCATCGACCATCGGGCTTTCCGGCACGGCAGCCTTCAATGCGGGATGCGGATTGATTTCGGCCATCAGCGTGGTGAAACCGAGGTAGGACGAACCGATCACGCCCACCTTGCCGTTGGTTTCCGGCACGTTCTTCACCAGCCAGTCGATCGTGTCATAGGCATCGGTCGATTCATCGATGCCGGTATTGTTGAGCGGCCCGGCGATCGGCCGGTTCATGATATAAGTGCCTTCAGAGCGGTGCATACCGCGAATGTCCTGATAGACGCGGATATAGCCGTCTTCGGCAAATTCGGCGTCCATCGTTTCCAGGATATCGACGATGCGCTGGCTCGCCACGCGGTGCGTCGATCCCCAGGCGTCATAGGGCGTGCGCGAGAGCAGGATCGGGCCGCCGCGCGTGCCCTTCTTCATCACGATCACGGTATAGAGCTTGGTGCCATCGCGCATCGGCACCATCGCCTCGCGCCGGATGAAATCGGCCGAGGGCAGCACCTGGTCAAAATGCGCGATCACATCGGGCGTCATCGGCGTAACCGGGGCATCGGCCGCCGGGGCGGCGCCTTGCGCCAGGGCAGGGCCGGCGATGGCGAGCGAAAACAGGGAAGCCGTTGCCAATGACAGGAATGCGCGCATGGGGGTGCAACTTTCGAACAGCAGGAAGGCGCGCAGGGTGGTTGCGCGGGAAACCTTACTACCGCGCGATCGCGCAAAGACAAACGGACATTGGCCAGCGCCTCACGCCGCGCTGGCCAAGGCCTCCCACCCGCGCTGGCTGCGCCAATCGGGCGCCAGGTCGGCAAAGCGTGACAGGGCGAGCTTGTCGATCTCGGCAAAGCTGACCTGCCCATCGATCACCAGATCGCGGATGGCATGGCCCGAAGCCGGCGACAGGCCAAAGCCGACGCCCGACATCGTGGCAATGGTCACGTTTTCGGGGTGAGTCAGCCGGTCGATGATCGGGCGCCCATCGGGCGTGTTCTCGATGATGCCCGACCACGAGCGGATCACGTTGAGATGTGCGGCGCCCGGCAGCAGTTCGGCCACGCGCCGCGCCAGGTTGCGCGCCAGCGGCGTCGATGGGCGCGCGGTGGGGCCGGCAGGATCGGTATCAAGCCATTCGTGCGGCCCGCCGCCATAGGCAAGGTTGCCACGCAGGGTCTGCCGGCCATAGAGGCCGTTGCCATCCACCCCGCCCCAGCGCATCAGCGGCGCCGGCTCGGTCACGATCATTTCCGCACGCGCGGCGGCGAGCGGCACGTCAACGCCCAGCGGCGCCATCAGGCCGGAGATCTGCGGCCCGGCCGCCACCACCAGCGCGTCGCACGACAAGGTGCCCTGCGGCGTTACCACGCCGGTGGCGCGGCCCGCGCTGGTTTCGATGCGCAGCGCCGGGCAATGCTGGATGATCCGCCCGCCCAGATCCTGCGTGGCCCAGGCATAGGCCTGCACCGTGCGCTGCGGGTTGGCATGCCCGCCAAAGCGCAGGTGGATGCCGCCCAGGCAATTGTCGCCCGCCAGTGGCACCATCTCGCGCGCCTGCTGCGCGTCGATCTTGTCCACCTGATAGCCCATGTCGCCACACATGCCGGCGATATAGTGATAGTGATGCAGCTGCCGCTCGCTCACGGCAATGATCACGCGCTCGCGCTGGTATTCGGTGGGATAGCCGAGCAATTCATCCATCATCGGCCACAGGCGCTGTTCTTCATCGAACAGCGGGCTTTGATAGTGCGAGGCGCCGCCGCCGTTGCGGCTCGATGCTTCCCAGCCGACCACGCCCTTGTCGAGCACGATCACGTCCACGCCAGAGCGGGCCAGCCACCATGCCGCCGAAAGCCCCGTCACCCCTGCGCCGATCACGATGACCGAGGCGCCATTTGCCGATTTCGTCATGTCGCGTCCCGTCGTCATCAAAGGTGCATGTTGCCGCCCAGCGCCTCGCGGTGCATCGCCTCCCGCTCGGTGCCGATGTCGCGATAGGGCGTCCATTGCGTGGGAATGCCGAACCACACGTCCCAGCCTTCGCGCATCGCTTCGGCCTCGTCCCAATCGGCCAAAACCTTGAGCGCCAGGGGCCGCACCGGTGCACGCCAGCCGGCGCGGGGCGCCTGGTCGATCGGCAGGTTGGCGCCCATCGCCAAGAGCATGCCTACCTGCTCGCGGCAGCGGCGCGCCTGGCAGGCGCCCATGCAGGCACGCGTCAGTCGCTTGATCTGTTCCTGATCGGGCGGGCCATCGTGCAGCAGCGTTTCCAGGCTGCGGCAGCCGAGCTTTTCAGGCCGGGCGAGATACTGCGGCGGCTGCACGCCCAGCAGATCGGCGCGGCTCACTTCCTCGCACTGGCACACGTGCACGGTATCGGGCGTGGCGGCCACCAGCGCGCGCAGCCATGCCTGGCGATAGGCCAGCCGATCGGCCGCTTGCGCCTCGTGATCGAGCGCTGGCGCATCGAGGCCCAGCGCCTGGCGCGCAGCGGCGCGGCCCTGCGCGGCGGCAGCCTCGCGGCCATGGCCTAGCCCGGCGCAATCACCGGCGATGAACACATCGGGCAGCGCCATGCCGGCCAGCGCCTGGGGCACATGGCCGCCGCGCGCACTATCGGTCACGATGCGGCCACCGGCCACGTCGAGCAGCTCGATCGCCGGCACCACGCCCACCGCCATGCAGATCGTGTCGCATTCGAGGGTTTCGCCCGGCCCCTCGCCCGACACCGGGCCGATCACCGCCGCGCGCACTCCGTCGATGCCGCTGGGCGCCCCCCGGATCACGCTGGCGCAGCGGATCGGCACACCCGCCGCCTGCAGCGCCGCCGCCTTGGCCGCGTCGCCCTGCGGCGCGTCTGCCACTTCGACCAGGGCAGCAACTTCCAGCCCCTTGTCCAGTGCCAGTTGCGCAGTATCGAGCGCCAGATCGCCCGAGCCCAGCACCACCAGACGCCGCCCGGCAAAGGCGTCATAGCGCGTGAGCAGGGCATGCAGCCCCTGCGCGCCCATCACGCCAGGCTGGGCCCAGCCATCGAACGCCAGCGCCAGATCGCGCGCGCCGGTGGCCAGGACGATCGCCTTGAACCCCACGGTCCAGGAACGCTCTTCATCGGCCAGACCCAGCATCGCCTCGGGCAGCGCGCCGAGGTTGGCGCGGTTGCGCCACAGGCCCCAGGCATAGACACCCAGTTGCACCTCGATGCCCGCGTCGAACGCCTGCTCGAACAGCGGCTCGGCCATGAACACCTGCTCGATCATGCGCGCCTTGGCCGCCACCGCGCCAGTCATCCGCCCGCCGAACCAATAGGGCACGTCGTTGCCCATCTGCGCGGCGCTGACCGGGTGCTCGTCCACCAGTAGCACGCTGGCGCCGTTCGCGGCCGCTTCCAGCGCGGCGGCAAGGCCGGCCGGCCCGGCGCCGACCACGACCAGGTCGTAATGCGCATCGGCGCCAGGCAGTTTGCCGTTGACGGCGTGGGCATCGGTTCCGGTGAAACCTTCGTTGTTGCTGTCAGCCACGCTCACACCACCTCCAGCGCCTGCGCCAGGTCGGCGGTCAGGTCGTCCTCATGCTCGATCCCCACCGACATGCGGATGGTGCCATCGGTAATCCCCCCGGCCAGGCGCTTGTCGGGCGCCACGGCATAGTGCGTGGTGCTGGCCGAATGGCATACCAGGGTTTCCGACCCGCCCAGGCTGACGGCAACTTTCATCAGGCGCAGCGCGTCGAGCAGGCGGAACGCCTCGGCCTCGCCACCCTTGAGGTGGAACGAAAAGGTCGATCCCGCGCCGCTGCACTGGCGATCGAACACCGCGCGCTGTGGCGAGCCTTCGGGCAGGAAGCCCAGATAGGTGATGCCAGCCACCTTGGGATGATCGCGCAGGAACGTGGCGATCACGCGGGCATTGTGCATCGCCCGTTCCGACCGCACGTGCACGCTTTCCATCGAACGCAGCACCAGCCAGCTGGTGAAGGGATCGCAATGGCTGCCCAGCGTAGTGCGCAGCAGCCGCAGCGGCGCGATCAGGTCCAGCTTGCCCGAAACACCGCCGGCCAGAAGATCGCTATGCCCGCCGCAATACTTGGTAAGCGAGGTCATGCACAGGTCCACCCCCAGCGCGATCGGGCGCTGGGCAAAGGGGCCAAGCAGGGTATTGTCGCAGACCACCACTGGGCGGCGGCCGGTGCGCGCACCGATCTCGTCCGCCAGGGCGACGATCATCGGCAGGTCGGTGATCGCGGCGGTGGGATTGGCCGGGGTTTCGATCACGATCATCGCCAGCGGCCCGGCGGCCAGCGCCTTATCGGCCTGCGCGCGCACGTGATCGGCGTTGCAGCCATCGATGATGTCCACCGTGGTCACGCCCCATTGCGGCATGAACTGGTTGAGCAGGCCATCGGTGCCGCCATAGATCGGGCGGGAATGCAGCACGCTGTCACCTGGGCGCAAGTGCGCCAGCGCAATCGCGCTGTGCGTCGCCATGCCCGAGGCAAACACTGCGGCCGCCTCTGCCCCGTCCACCGCCGCCAAGCGGCTTTCCAGCATGTCGAGGTTGGGATGGCCCAGGCGGGCATAGATATGGTGCGTCTGGCCCACTTCCGGCCCGGTGCCATCGAAATAGGCCTCGTGAATGGCCTTGGCCTGGGCGGCGGATTCATACACAAACGTGCTGGTCAGATAGACCGGCGGCTTGGCCGCGCCGCCCGCTTGGGCCGGATCATAGCCCGCCGCCACGGCCAGGGTTTCGGGCCGCACGCCGCCGGCATCATGCGGCATGGCTGAGATCCTTGGCCGCTGCCACAGGAGCGCCATCGGAGGTCGCGGTGCCCAGTTGCATATCCAGGTATTCGCGCGCCTTGGCACAATACCAATCGACGAAGCGCACCACCAAGACTTCGGCCTCGGGCGAATAGGGACCGGGCGTGTAGCCGGGGCTATCGACGCCTTCCTGGTTGTTTTCGGCCAGTTCCTTGTCCTGCAGGTTGGTGGTGTTCCACAGCTCCACCAGCTTGGCGCGGTCATAGTCCACGCCTTCCACTGCATCCTTGTGCACCAGCCACTTGGCCGTCACCACGGTTTCACGCGGGCCGACCGGCATGGCACTGAAGAAGAACAGGTGATCGCCCACGGCATGGGCAAAGCTGTGCGGCTCCAGCGCCCAGCGCAGCGAGCCGACGTCGCCATCGCCCGCCGCCACCATCGGCCGCGCCACCAGCGGCTGCCCATCCATCGACATGGTCTGCATACCGGGGTTGAGCGGGAAGCGGATCGCCTGCCACCAATCCTCGCCCACCGGGCCCATGGCCAGGCCCAGATCCTGCATCCGCGCCTCGAACTGCGCGGCGTGATCGGCCTCGCCAAATTCGAAATACGACGATGCGCTGACCGGGAACGTGCGCGCCAGTTCGGGGTGCGAGGCCTGGCAATGATAGCACTCGCGCCCGTTTTCCAGCACCAGCTTCCAGTTGGCGTATTCGGTCAGGCTTTCGACATGGGCCACCTTGGCATTGGCCAGGTCATGCGGCGCCAGCAGGGCTTCCATCTCGCGCCGGAAAGTTTCGAACGGCGGCGCATCGTCGGCCAGGCAGATATAGATGACGCCGGCGACGATCTCGATCTTCACTTCGCGCAGGCCATGATCGGCATTGTCGAAATCTGCCGGCATGCGCGCCGCGCTCAGCAGCGAACCATCGAGGTTGTAGGTCCAGCGGTGATAGGGGCACACCAGGCGCGGCGAACGGCCGGTGCCTTCCTTGCACAGCATCGCGCCGCGGTGGCGGCAGGAATTGTGGAACGCGCGGATCGCGCCGCCCTTGTCGCGCACGATCAGGATCGGCCAGCGCCCGACCTTGAGCGAGGACCACGATCCCGCCTCGGGCAGTTCGCAGGTAAAACCGGCCATCAGCCACGAACGGCCATAGATCGCGGTCATGTCGAAATCGAACATGGCCGGATCGTTGTACAGCGCCTGGGGCAGGCTGTGCCCGGGGCGGCGTTCGTCAAGCTTGGCCTTGATGTCGACCAGGTTCACCCTTGTGCGTCCTTTCAAAATGGCACCATGGGTCTTGGCACGGGCAGCGCGGCTCTCGCGAATCCGATTAAGTCATGCCCGCATGCGATTTTCGCCGTGGCCGGCGCGCAACAAAAATCCGATGGAATTGACGCAGATCAAGGAAACGCGCATTTTCGGCCGTGCCGGCATTTTCCGGCCGGGCGGACTGCCAAGAACGGGAGCCACCACCATCGGACCGAACGGGCTCATCAATCGCCGCTGGTTGCCGCTGAACGCCCTGCGCGCGTTCGAAGCGGTGGGCCGCTACCTGAGCTTTACCGCCGGCGCGCAGGCGCTGACGGTGACGCAAAGCGCGATGAGCCGCCATGTCAGCAGCCTGGAAGACCTGATCGGCAAGCCGCTGTTCGAACGCAGCGCTTCCGGCCTCAAGCTGACCCCGGCGGGCGAAGTCTTGCTGCCCGTGGTCAGCAAGTGTCTGGACCGCATGGAGCAGACGCTCAATGTGGTGCGCAACCAGGACATGGAAAGCCGCCCGTTGCGCGTGCATATCCCGCCCTCGCTGCTCTATCAGACGGCGCTGCCGCTGATCCACGGTTTCCGCCGCGAGCATCCCGAAATCCGCATCGATGTGTCCACCTCCAACGCGACGGGCGCGCCGCCGGGCAATCTCGACATGGCGATCGTGTTCGACCGGCCCAACGTGGGCGACATGGTCACCGACCTGTTGTGGATGGTGCGTGTCGCGCCGCTGTGCTCGCCCGCCACATGGGAACAGCACAAGGGCAAGTCTCTGGAGGAATTCCTCAATTCCGCAGAACTGCTGCATGTGAAGCTGGATAACGAGCCGCGCGGCCTGCTGTGGAGCAGTTATGCAGACCAGCAGCGTCTCACGCTCAACTGCACCGATGGCCTGGCGTTCGACACTGCCTTTTCTGCCGTGCGCTATGCCATTGGCGCCTCGGGCGTGGTCCTCGCCGATATCGACATGTTCGGCCCCGAAATCGCCGCCGGAAACCTCGTTATGCCCTATGATGCGGTGGCCGGCGATGGCTATGGCTATTACCTCAAGCTCCACGCCGAAGACTTGTCGGACCCGGCAATCTACCTGTTCCGCGAATGGATCATCCGCCACTTCGCCCGGCAGCGCGGCCAGGAAGAGACCGCCGAGGCAGAGCACAAGGCCCAGATCATGGCCAAGGCCTGACACCACGCGAACGCAGCGCGAAATTCCGTTTGTACCATTCGGTCAAATGATGTACTGATAAGTACAAGGCACGGTCGTGCTGAGTCGAGCGATCGATCGCTCCATCGTCATCATTGCAATGCTGGTCTCGCTTCCACGGCTCTCGCTGCTGGAACCGCTGCCGGATTCCCGAAAGGAACAGACGTGTCCCGTCCTCCCCTCCCCCCGTTCACACCCGAAACAGCGGCCGAAAAGGTGCGCCTGGCCGAAGATGGCTGGAACACCCGCGATGCCGCCAAGGTGGCGCTGGCCTATACCCCCGACACCCGCTGGCGGAACCGCGTCGAATTCGCGACCAATCGCGAAGAGGCGCAGGCCTTTCTCACGCGCAAGTGGAACAAGGAACACGAATACCGCCTGATCAAGGAACTGTGGGCATTCACCGGCAACCGCATCGCCGTGCGCTATGCCTATGAATACCGCGACGATGGCGGGCAATGGTTCCGCGCCTATGGCAACGAGAACTGGCTGTTTGCCGAAGATGGCCTGATGTCCAATCGCCACGCCAGCATCAACGAAATGCCGATCGCCGAGGCCGACCGCAAGTTTCACTGGCCGCTGGGCCGGCGCCCCGACGATCATCCGTCGCTGAGCGAGCTTGGCCTGTGAAAACCCGGCGCGTGCTCACCGATCGCCAGAGCGCGGTGCCCGCCTTGGCCGAAGCATTCCGCGAGCACGGCTTCGAGGGCGCGAGCCTGGCCGTGCTGTCCAAGGCGACGGGCTTGGGCAAAGGCAGCCTCTACAACTTCTTCCCCGGCGGGAAGGAGGAAATGATGGCAGCGGTGCTCGACAACATCGACACCTGGTTCGTCGATGCGATCTTCCAGCCGCTAGAGGATGGGCCCGACCCGCAAGCGGCGATCATCGCCATGTTCGCTGACGTGACCGCCTACTTCCGATCGGGCAGGCGGGTGTGCATCGTCGGGTGCCTTGGCCTCAACACCGCCGGCCAGGCTTTTTCCAGCAAGTTGGCAGGGTATTTTGCGCGCTGGATCAGCGCATTGGCCCATTGCCTGGAAAAAGGCGGGATACCACAGGGCCTGGCGCTGGCGCTTGCCGAAGAAGCGGTGTCGGGCATCCAGGGCGCGATCGTGCTGGCACGGGCGCTGGACGAGGCAGCCTCGTTCCAACGCATCGTTGCGCGGCTCCAGGCCACATTGCTGGCCGCCCTTGCCGCTTCCCCGGAGGCAGGGACCGCGCCCGACACGGTCACGAAGGATGCAACCTGATGGCACAGACATTCCTGCGAACCATGTTCGGCCCCCAGTCCCGCGCCTTGCAAGAGCAGGACGGCTCGCGCACCGCCTATGCGCGCATGGAAGCGCAAGCGGGCGACGTGGACATCCTCACGGCGCGTGAACTCGACTTCATCGCGGCGCGTGACAGCTTCTATATCGCCAGCATCAGTGAACACGGCTGGCCCTATATGCAGCATCGCGGCGGGCCGGCGGGCTTTCTCCGCCGGATTTCCGGCAACCGCATCGGCTTTGCCGATTATCAGGGCAACCGGCAGTTCCTCTCGACTGGCAACCTCACGGCCGACGATCGGGTCTGCCTGTTCCTGATGGATTATCCCGCGCGGCGCCGGTTGAAACTGATCGGCCATGCCCACACCACCAGCGACCCCGACGATGTCGCGGCGCTGATGCCCGCAGACTATGCCGCCATCGGCGAGCGCGCGTTTGCGATCGACATCGTCGGGTTCGATTGGAACTGCCCGCAACACATCACGCCCCGGTTCGGCGCGGCAGACCTGGCGCAGATAACCCAGCCGCTCCAGGATGAGATAGCCCGCCTGCGCGCCCGCATTGCCACCCTGGAAGCCGTGACGCCACAACGCTGACCTGCGTTCGGCTCGGCACGCGGAAATTACGGTGGCCAAAGCACATTTCAATACGTTACGACAGCAAGCATGAAGAACCTCACACCTTTTGGCGCGCTGCTGATCTGTGCTGCGATCGGTCTGTTGACCCACAAGTTCGGCCTGTGGTTTCCGATCGGGATCGTGGCCTTTATCGCGGTGAGCGTGGCGCAGAACAAGCTGCGCCCGTAAACCGGGCCTACCAGGCGGGCCTGTCGGAGAGATCGTGGCCGCCGCGCGCACTGCGCAGGGTTTGCGGTGCATTCATGTGCGCCTGGCCGGTGGCGGCCATATCGGTCGCCCATTCGCTGATCAGGGTACGGCGCACGATGCACCACTGCCCGTCGCGGCAGGCATAGGCATCGATATAGCGGCCAGCGATGAACAGATCGCGCGGAGCGCCATCGGCGTCGCGGATACCGTGCCACGCCTGGAAATAGCTTTCCCCGCTGGCGCGGGCGGTATCGTGGATCGCGATGCGGCTTTGCCCCAGCATGTGATGGCTGGCCTGCATCTGCCCCAGAAAGCCAAACGCAAAAGTCACGAACCCATCGAGATCGCCGGCATAGACGCCGCAATCGATTTGGGCATCGGGGTGGAACGCGCTGCGGAACAGTGCCTCGTCCAGCCTGTCCAGCCCGCGCATATAGCGGTGCAGCGCATCGGTGATGTCGCGCCGCGCGACGTAATCGGCCAGGGGATCGGCCAGGGTGGCCAGCCTTGTCTGCGTCACAGCTTCACCACCACTTTCCCCAGGCTCTTGCCGGTCAGCATGCGATCATAGGCGATAAGGGTGTTTTCCAGGCCCACGGTTTCATCGATCGTCGCCACCAGTTTGCCGGCGTCGAACCAGGCGCGCAGGCGCGGCATGAATTCGGCGCCCCGATGCAGGAAATCGGGAATGAAAAAGCCTTCGACGCGCAGCCGACGCATCAGGATCTGGTCAAACCGCGCCGGGCCGGGCAGCGGCTTGTCGGCATCATAGCCTGCCACCAGCCCGCATACCGCAACGCGGCCATAATGCGCCATGTTGGGCAGCACCGCATCGAGCAGCGGGCCGCCGACATTGTCGAAATAGCCGTGCACTCCGCCATCGACTGCAGCGAGGCGGGCGGCGACATCCTCGTTCTTGTAGTCGATCGCCTGGTCAACCCCCAGGGTTTCCAGCAGATAGCGGCACTTGTCCGGCCCGCCGGCAATGCCGATCACGCGCAGCCCCAGGTTGCGCCCGATCTGGCAGGCCAGGCTGCCCGTGGCCCCGGCGGCGGCCGAAACCACCAGCCATTGCCCGGCGGCCAGGTCCAGCACTTCGGCCAAGCCGACATAAGCGGTCCAGGCATTCATCCCCAGCGCGCCGAAATGCTGGCGGATATCGGCCACGTCATCGTCCACCGCCAGCAGGCCGGCGGGATCGGGCATCACAGTGCTGAACTGCGCCCACTGGCCAAAGCCGCGCACCAGCGTGCCGCTGGCAAAGCGCGGATCGCGGCTGTCGCACACCCGGCCCAGCACCACCCCCATCATCTTGGCGCCCAGCGGCAGGGGCGGTTGATAGCCATCGGTGCGCGGGCTC
Source organism: Novosphingobium capsulatum NBRC 12533 (assembly GCF_001598375.1). Classification (GTDB taxonomy): domain Bacteria; phylum Pseudomonadota; class Alphaproteobacteria; order Sphingomonadales; family Sphingomonadaceae; genus Novosphingobium; species Novosphingobium capsulatum. The sequence goes on along the minus strand of NZ_BCYV01000014.1, from coordinate 91,694 downwards.
ATCCACATGCGCGTGCCGGCATCCATCGACAGGTATTCGGCCGCGATCCGCACCTCGCCATCGCCCAGCGGCGCCAGCGTTTCGGTGCAGAGCGACAGGGCGTTGGCGAAATCGTGGCCCTGCGGGCGCGCATCCAATCTCCAGAAGCGGTTCTGCGCCATGGCCAGCCATCATCCTCTCGGTTCGTTGGCCGATGTGCTGCCCGCTGCGCCGGGCTCACGCCACCTAGTCAAAGGATTAGGCCTATCCATTGTCGGAGGCAGGGGCGGCGCGGTGCTCGTGGCTTAACCTCAAGGCTTGGGACCAGAACAGTTCAACCATACCCCAGCCACGCACAACAGACGCGCACCACAGCGCTCGCCAGGGAGAGTACCATGCCTCGCAAAGCCCATCGCCTGATGGCTGCGGCCGCCTTTGGCCCGCTGGCCCTTGCCCCGTTCACCGCCGCCCTCGCCGCCGAAGCGCCACCGCCCGCAGCCGCCGATGCACCGCCTGCCGCCGAACACGAAAGCGGCCTTGCCGAAATCATCGTGACCGCGCGCAAGCGGGTGGAAAGCGCACAGTCGGTGCCGGTCGCCGTCACGGCCATTTCCGCGCAGACCCTGGTGCAGCGTGACATCACCAGCATCGAAAAGATCGCCGCCGCCACGCCCAGCCTTACCGTGGGCCACGCCTCCAACGGATCGGCCGCGCAGATCGCGCTGCGCGGCATCGGTTCGTCCTCCACCTCGATCGGAATCGAGCAATCGGTGGCAACCGTGGTCGACGGGGTCTATTACGGCCAGGGCCGCGTGCTGGAAGAAGGGTTCTTCGACCTGGCCGGCGTGGAAGTGCTCAAGGGCCCGCAGGTGCTGTTCTTCGGCAAGAACGCCACGGCCGGGGTCATCTCGATCAAGACCGCCGATCCCACCCCCACCTGGCAGTTCCGCACCAAGGCCAGCTATGAATTCAAGGCCAAGCAGGCACAACTCGAAGGCGTGGCATCGGGCCCGCTGACCGATGACCTGGGCCTGCGCGTGGCGGTGCGCGGCACCAAGGCCTGGGGCGGATACTATGACAACGTGTCGCAGCCCTTTGCCATCACCTATCCGCTCTCGCCCACGCCCAGCCCGACCTACACCTCGTATCCCACGAGCAGCAACCAGCCGGGCAACCGCGAATTCCTCGGCCGCGTAACGCTGAAATACAAACCCAGCAGCGCCTTGACCGACACGCTCAAAGCCTCGTTCGATTACAACAAGGCCAACAATTCCAGCTATAACTATGTGGCCTATAACTGCCCCACCGGAAAGACGCAGATCAACGGCTATACCTGCGGCTACAACTTCGTGACGCACCAGAACAACCTGCCGAGCGAAGTGGCCAAGAATTTTCCCTATGCCGGCGATGGCAGCCTCTACAACCGCTACAAATCCGCAGCCGTCACCAACAATTTCAACTATGATCTCGACAAGGTCACGATCACCAACGTGACCAACTACAACTGGAACAACAACCAGTGGCTATGCGCGTGCGAATTCAATTCCAGCGCCAGCTCGGTCTGGGCCACGGAAAATTCCAGCTGGCAGGCCTTTTCCAACGAGCTGCGCGCGCTCACGCATTATGACAGCCCGGTCAACCTGATGGCCGGCGTGCTCTATCAAAAGACCCGCCGCGATTTCGCGCAGTTCGTCAGCTACAGCTACAACAATATCCCGAGCCAGGGCATCAACCAGTACCAGGACGGCACCAAATCGAGCTATACCCGCGGGCAGACCATTTCCGGCTTTGCCCAGGCGATCTGGAAGATCGTGCCCCAGGTCGAATTCGATGCCGGCGTGCGCTATACCCACGAAACCAAGGACAGCTTCTTCATCCAGCCCTATACCAGCCCCACGTTCATCGGCGTGTGGCCGATGGGGGCCGGCTCGCAGGTTACCGCGCATCAGGTGTTCAACAACTGGTCGCCCGATTTCTCGTTGACCTACAAGCCGCTGCAAGACGTGATGGTCTATGCCTCGTACAAGACGGGCTACAAGTCGGGCGGGTTCTCCAACGGCGGGATCTATTCGCTCGCCTCGGCCAACCCGGCGGCGGATTTCGTGTTCAATCCCGAAACCGTGCAGGGCTTTGAAGGCGGCATCAAGAGCACGCTGGCCGATCACCAGCTGCGCCTCAACCTCAACCTATATTCCTATAAATACAAGAACCTGCAGACCGACTATTTCGACTCGGTCAAGGTGGCGTTCCAGACGCTGACGGCCGACGCCACGACCAAGGGGGTTGAGCTGGAGTTCGAATTTGCTCCGCGCGCGGTTTCGGGCCTCAACCTGCATGGCAGCATGAACTACAACGATGCAAAATACAGCAACTTCCCCGTCGCCCCGTGCTTTGGCGGGCAGAGCATTGCCGAAGGCTGCAACCTGACCACCGCCGGCACCCCGATCGCCGCAGGCGGCACCGGCGCGCGCCAGAACCTGACCGGCCAGCCGCTGGGCATGGCCCCGCACTGGACCGGCACGTTGGGCGCGAACTATGAAACGCCGGTGGGCAATGGCCTCAAGGCCGGGCTCAACATCGATACGCGCTACAGCGCGTCGTATCTCGTCTCCGGCTTTGGCGAGCAGTTCTCGCGCAATCCCGCCTATGCCGTGCTCGACGTAGGCCTGCGCTTGGGCGCCACGGACGATAACTGGCAAGTGGCGATCATCGGCAAGAACCTGACCAACAAGCAGTATATCAACGGCGGCGTCGATGCGCCGCTCACCGGCAGCGGCACCGGAACGGCCAATGCGCTGCATGCCGATCTCATGGGCTTTGGCGCGCTGCCCCGAACGGTGCAGATCTCGCTGACCAAGAACTTCTGATCGGCGCACCGCGCGCGATCAGCAGGACCGCGTGAGGCGCGGGTGCCGGACAATTCGGCACCCGCGCCTTTTTTCATGGTGAAGCGTTGGTTGGCGCCGCGCCAGCGATCCGTTAACGCAGCACGCGTGCCGGCCCGCCCGGTGCGGGACCCAATAGTGCAACAAGAAAGCGTCATTCCCATGCAAGCCTTTCGCGGCTCGATGATCTTCACGGTCGTCTGCCTGATCCTCGCCGGCGTGCTCGGCTATGTCGAGACCGGGTTGATCGGCCCGGCGCTCTCGATGGTGTTCATCGCCGGCGTGCTCGGCGTGATGGAAACCTCGCTCAGCCTCGATAACGCCGTGGTCAACGCGTCCATTCTCAAGGACATGGACCCGCTGTGGCAACGCCGCTTTCTGACCTGGGGGATCATCATCGCCGTGTTCGGCATGCGCATCGTCTTCCCGATCCTGATCGTCTCGGTCGCCGCGCTGGTTTCCCCCTGGGAAGCGGCGCGCATCGCGATTGCCGATCATGCCCGCTACGAAGCGATCGTGACCGGCGCGCATGTGGGCATTTCCGGCTTTGGCGGCGCGTTCCTGATGCTGGTGGGCCTCTCGTTCTTCTTCGATACCGACCGCGAGCATCACTGGATCGGCCTGATCGAACGGCCGCTGGCGGCCTTCGCGCGGCTGCCCCTGGCGCCCTATCTGGTCACCGCGATCGTGGTTGGCGCGCTCTCGTTCTGGTTGCACCCGGGCGAACAGCAGACGTTCCTGATCGCGGGCCTCGCCGGCGTGGCAACCTATTTCGCGGTCCAGAAATTCGGTGACCTGATGGGCGGCGAAGAAGATGCTGCCACCGGCAAGGTGGTCCGCTCGGGCGCGGCGGCGTTCGTCTATCTCGAGTTTCTCGATGCCTCGTTCTCGTTCGACGGGGTGATCGGCGCCTTTGCCATCACCAACGATATCCTGCTGATCGCACTGGGCCTGGGCATCGGCGCGATGTTCGTGCGCTCGATGACCGTGGCCCTGGTGCGGGGCGGGCACTTGAGCGAGTTTCGCTTTCTCGAACCCGGCGCGTTCTATGCCATCGTCGCGCTTGCGGTGATCATGCTGATCAGCATCCGCGTGCACGTGCCCGAGATCGTCACCGGCCTGATCGGCGCGGTGATCATCGGTGCCTCACTCTATGCCTCGATCCGCCACAAGCGGCGCTTCCCCCACGAATACGAGGAAGCCGGCGAGGCCGACGCGATCCTGCCCAGCGGCGATGTGCAGCCCGGCCAGCACACCGCCTGAGCCAAGGGCCGCCGCGCGCGATTCCGCAAAACCGCGCGCGGCTGGCCGCTTAGAACTTCACGTCGCCCAGCACGCCGATGGTGCGCATCGCCTGTGCGGTCAGCCACGCGGTCTGATAGCTGCCGTTGTTGCTGATCGCGGTGACGAAGCGGGTGTTGAACAGGTTGCGGGCAAACACCGCCACGTTCCAGCGCCCATCGGCATCGCGCACGCCGATCTGGCCACCGGCAATGCCATAGCCGCGCTGATAGGTCAGCGGATCGCCATTGGCGCTGAAGTTCACCGAACTGCGATAGTTGTAGTTCGCCTTGATGAAACCGGTGATCTCGCTGGTCACCGGCACGTCGTAATTGGCGTTGAGCGAATAGGTGAACTTGGGGCTGTTGGGCAGCACGTTGCCGGTGTTGTTGAAGAACCGCGTGGCCGGAACCGTGGTGGTGGTGCCGGGGATCGTGGTGCTGACAAAGCAGCCGGGCTGCGTGGGATAGTTGCAGGTGCCGTTGGGGAAATAGGCAAACTTGGCATCGATATAGGCGGCGTTCCCGCTGATCGTCAGCCGGTCGGTCGGCCGCGCGGAAAAGTCCATTTCGATCCCGCGCGAGCGCACCTTGCCGGCATTGGCAATCTGCAGGATCGCCAGGTTGGTGCCGTTGAAGATGAACGGCGTGGAAATCTGCGTCTGGAAATCCTTGATGTCGGTGGTGAAGGCATCGATGTTGAACACCAGGCGGCGGTTGAACCACGCGGTTTTCAGGCCAATTTCATAGTTGGTGGGAATTTCCGGGTTGGAAAACAGCGGCTGGCCCAGCAGATAGCCACTGACCAGCCCGATGCCCGGCCCCTTGTATCCCCGCGAATAGGTGAAATAGGTCATCACATCGGGGGTGATCTTGTATTCGGTGCCCAGCTTGTAGCTGAAATTGTCGGCCTTGCGATTGCTGGGATAGGTGGTCTGGTCAAACGACAGCGGCGGTGCGCCGGGGAACGCATTGTCGGTGGGGCTGACCAGCGTGCGGTTGTAGCGGATCATGGTCAGGTCATCGTGGGTATAGCGCCCGCCCACGATCAGCTTCCACTGCGGCGTCAGGTTGATGTTGCCCTGGCCGAACAGGGCATAGTTCAGCGTCTGGATATCGGGCTGCGCCTTGCGGCTATAGACCGCGGTGGACGCGGGCAGGCCCAATTGCCCCTGCTGCGGATAGGCCGCCTTGAGGTTCTGGTTGAAGTAATAGAGGCCGACCACATAATCGACCAGGCCGCGCTTGGGCGATGCCAGGCGCAGTTCCTGGGTCAACTGCTGCTGCGCTTCATCCGCCCCGTTGATCGGGAAGAACGGCGTATCGGTAAAGCCGGTGTCGGTGTTGTCATGCAGCACCCAGCGGCGGAACGCGGTGATCGAGGTGAGTGTGTAATCGCCGATCGACTTGTCGATCTGCAGCGAGCCGCCCCACTGCGTCATGTTGAGATAGACCGGACCGCCCACATTGGTTTCGCGGTTATCCAGGCTGGGCACGATATTGTAGGCGGCCAGACGCTGCACCACATAGTTGTTGGGCGCCGCGCCCACCGTGCCGACAATCACCGACTGGCAGCAGGCCGAGGAATGGTGCCCCCAATCGAACGAGGCCAGCACCGACAGGTCGCTGTCCGGCTTGAACAGCAGCTTGGTGCGGAAGCCGCCCTCGCTCTGCCCGCCGAGCGTCTGGCCCGTGTATACATTGTTGATGAAGCCATCGCGATGGTTGAAATAGCCGGTGGTGCGCCAGGCGAGGTTTTCGGTCAGCGGCACGTTGAGCACGCCTTCCAGCTTGGTCTCGTTGTCGGTGCCGTAAGACACGCGCGCGCTGCCTTCGAAGTTCTGGGTCGGGTTGCGGGTGGAGATCGAGACCACGCCGGCCGAACCGCCCTTGCCGAACAGCATGCCCTGGGGGCCGCGCAGCACGTCAACCTGCGCCACATCGGCAAGATCGCCCGTGCCCATGCCCGGCCGGCCGAGCACCACGCCATCGACCACCACGCTCACGCTCTGTTCGGTGCCATCGGCAAAGGCGAACGTACCCACGCCGCGAATGGCAAAGCCTTCGCCGCGCACGCTGTTGGATTCGGCAAACTGCACGCTGGGCGCCAGGAAGCGAATATCGGTGATATTTGTAAGGTTTGCCGCCTTGAGCATGTCACCGCTGACCGAGCTGACCGCGACAGGCACATCCTGCAGGCGCTCGCTGCGCTTTTGCGCGGTGACGACAATGTCGGTCACGCCGGCGGGCGGCGTGTCAGCCGCAGGGGCAGCCGGCGCGGCTGGCGCAGCGGCAAGTGCCGCGCCCGGCATGGCCAAGGCCAGCGCCAGCGCGCCCAGCGAAATCGCTGCGGAAATTTTCGGCCCACATACGGTGGGCATGGCAAAGGTGGTTGTCATGCGTCTGCTCCCATCAGGCATTTTTCTATGTCTGGTATGAGGGAGGCGCACGCGCCGGCCGGGCAGCCTTCGGCCCCGGCAGATTTTGCCCCCACCACACCCTCAACCCGGTTCACCGCGCAAGCTCTGTATGCTGATTCGTGGCTCGCTGCACGATTGGGCATACCGAATGCGGCTATTTCGTAATTTTGTATTTCACGCTGACGGCGTTGTCAAACCCTGATCGGCATAGTGTATGCCAGTTTTGGGTGATGTGGCATTTATGTGCACACAGCGCGCACGACATGCCCAGCCCGGCGCGTCAAACACCTGGCGGGCGACCCAGCCATGCCGCGCTGTATACGCAGTCAGGCCAGTGCGCGAACGATCAGGAAAAAGATCGAGGGGCACACCAGGCAGCCGATGCCGGTGTGAAACGTGGCGGTCAGCGCGCCATAGGGCACCAGCCGCGCATCGGTGGCGGCAAGGCCACCCGCCACGCCACTGACCGTGCCCATCAGCCCGCCAAAGGCCATGGCACTGCGCGGGTTGTCGAGCCCGATCAGGCGTGCGACCATCGGCGTGAACGTCATCACCAACACGGCCTTGAGCACGCCGGTGGCGATCGACAGGGCAATCACCGGAGACGAAGCGCCCAGCGCCGCGCCGGTCACCGGGCCGACGATATAGGTAACCGTACCCGCGCCCAGCGTGGTGAGCGACACGGCATCACGATAGCCAAAGCTCCAGGCAAGGCCCACGCCCACGGCAAAGGGCACGATCGTGCCCAGCGCCAGCGCGATCACGCCCATCAAGCCGGCCTTGCGCGCCTCGATCACGTCAACCTCGAACGCGGTGGCGACGATGGCAAAATCGCGCAGCATCGCGCCGCCCATCAGCGCCAGCCCAGCCAGGCCCGGCACATCGGCCAGGCCCTTCTTGCCGCCGGTCAAGACCCCGCCCCACCAGGCCAGAGCCAGCGCGGCCAGGATGGCGATGGCACTGGCGTGGATGCGCCCGCCGGTAAGATGGCGCGACACCGCCACGCTGGCCAGCATCAGCCCGCCGACCACGGCAAAGGCCAAGACCAAGCCCTGATCGGCCAGGATCTTTTGCACGATCTCACCCATGGCGGCCGCCCATCACCCGGCCCAGCACGGCCACCAGGGCAAAGCACAGGGTGACCGCGCTGATCCCGGCAATCACCACCATCGGCCCGCCTTCCAGCGCGGCCAGCACATTCTGCTGCGCGGCCATGGCCACCACGATGGGGATATACATCAGGCCCCAGAATTCCACGCCCAGGCGCAGGCCCGGCGTCAACTTGCCACGGCGCGCCAGCCAGGCCTTGGCCGCGATCAGCAGCAACATGGCCAGCCCCACCCCGCCGACATTGGCCTTCACATGCAGGACATGGCCCAGCAATTCCCCCAGCACCGCCCCCAGGAGCGTGCACAGCGCCAGAAGCGCCGTTCCATAAATTGCCATCGCCTTGCCCTCTCCCGATTATCGTTTTTGAAAAACAGCGGCTTGTGTGTCGTCAGCCCCCGCCCAGTTCCTCGCGCTTGGCGGTAAAGCGCTCCAGCGCGATCGAAGCGTTGAACATGTGCGCGCGCATGCAGCGCGCGGCTTCCTCGCCATCGCCGCGCATGATCGCGGCCACCACATCGCCATGCTCTGCGCGCGAGCGCACCGGGCGGCCGGTTTCGCGCAGCTGGGTACGGCGGAACGCGGCCATGCGATCGCGCAGGGCCATGGCCTGTTCGGCGATGAAGGCATTGTGCGTGCCTTCATAGATCACCTGGTGGAACGACCAGTTCAGGCGGTCATAGGCATCAAGATCGCCCGCCTCCACCATCGCCAGCGAATCCTCGTGCAACTGGGCCAGGCGGCTGCGCTCCATCGGGTTCATGCGATAGGCCGCCAGGCGCACGCACATGGCCTCGATCTCGGCGCTCATCTCGAACATGTCGATGATGCGCTGGGTGGTAAAGCCCGAGACCACCGCGCCGCGCCGGGGCCGCATTTCCACCAGGCCCACGGCAGACAGCTGGCGGATCGCCTCGCGCACCGGCGTGCGCGACGCGCCAAAGCGATCGCCAATCTGCTGTTCATCCAGCGTGGCGCCGGGGACCAGGCTGCCGGCGGTGATCTCGTCGGCCAGGGCAATGCGGATCCGCTCGGAAAGGAGCAGGCCGGGCGCTTCCTCGACGGGGTTCATTGGATTATCCTGCATGCGCAAATTTTCTCCACAACACATCTTGCATACACTAGAAGCCTATTCAACCATCATGTATGTGCCACACAGCACACCGAGCCCCCGCCGGGATATGAACCGGCCGCGGCGCCGATATCGCGGACACACAAAAGGATGAGCATGGAGCAGGACCTTTTCACCACTTTCCAGGCCCGTGCGCTGGATGCCCCCGATACGCCATTCCTGATCCTGCCCGATCTTTCGACGATCACCTATGGCGCCGCACTGGCGCGTTGTGGACAGATGGCCGGCCTGTTCCGCGCCGCCGGGGTGCAGCCGGGTGACCGGCTGGCCGTTCAGGTGGAAAAGAGCCCCACGGCCCTGCTGACCTATCTGGCCGCGCAGGCGATCGGCGCGGTCTATCTGCCGCTCAATACCGCCTATACCGCCGCCGAGGTGCGCTATTTCCTGGCAGACGCGCGCCCGGCGCTGTTCATCCATCGCCCGCAGGACGATGCCACCATGGCCGCGCTGTGCGCCGAAATCGGCGTGCCCGCGCGGCTGACCTTGGGCGCCGATGAGCAAGGCACGCTGGCTGCTGGCCTGAACCACCACGCGCCCGATCTGGCCACATATGCCGCGAGCCCAGGCGATCTTGCCGCGATCCTCTACACCTCGGGCACCACCGGCCGGTCAAAGGGCGCCATGCTCACGCGCGCCAACCTGGCGTCCAATGCCTTCACGCTCAAGGATTACTGGCGCTTTGGCGCAGCCGACGTGCTGCTGCACGCGCTGCCGATCTTCCACACCCACGGCCTGTTCGTGGCCACCAACATCACCATCGCGGCGGGCAGCGCGATGATCCTGTGCCCCCGGTTCGACGTGGCCGAACTGATCCGCCTGATGCCGCGCGCCAGCGTGCTGATGGGGGTGCCCACGTTCTATTCGCGGCTGCTGGCAGAGCCGGCGTTCACCCACGATCTGGTGGCGCACATGCGCCTGTTCGTGTCCGGCTCGGCGCCGCTATCGGCCGAAACGCACAAGGAATTTTCTGCGCGCACCGGCCATGCCATCCTCGAACGCTATGGCATGACCGAAACCAATATGAACACGTCCAACCCCTATGACGGGCCGCGCATTCCCGGCAGTGTCGGCCTGCCGCTGCCCGGCGTGGAACTGCGCATCACCGATCCTGAAACCGGCGCTGTCCTGCCCCAGGGCGCGGTCGGCGGGATCGAGGTGCGCGGCCCCAACGTGTTCAAGGGCTATTGGCAGATGCCCGAAAAGACCGCCGAGGAACTGCGCCCCGATGGCTTCTTCATCACCGGCGACATGGGCGTGATCGATCCGGCTGGCTATGTTGCGATCGTCGGCCGGGCCAAGGACCTGATCATCTGCGGCGGGTTCAACGTCTATCCGGCCGAAGTGGAAGCGCTGATCGATGCCATCCCCGGCATCGCCGAAAGCGCGGTGATCGGCGTGCCCCACCCCGACATGGGCGAAGGCGTGGTGGCGGTGGTCCAGGCGCGCGATGCCGCGCTCGACGAAGCAGCCGTGCTGGGCGCGTTGCAGGGGCAGCTGGCCCGCTTCAAGCAGCCGCGCCGCGTGGTGTTCGTGCCCGAACTGCCGCGCAACACCATGGGCAAGATCCAGAAAAAGGCCCTGCGCGAAACCTATGCCACCCTCTTTGCCGCCAAGGTGAACTGAGCCATGCGCGCCACCACGATCGATCGCCGCCAGGCGCTGGGCCTGATCGGCGCGGGTGCGCTGCTCGCGCCGCCCTTTGCGCCCGCCCTCGCCCGCGCTCCCCTGGCCCACGATGGGCTGACCATCGCCACCGTCAGTGGCCTGGTGCGCGGCCAGATGGCCGGCGGCGTGCGGGTGTTCACCGGCATTCCCTATGGCCAGGCCGCCCGCTTTGCCGCGCCGCGCCCGGCGCCGCGCTGGGCCGGGGTGCGCGATGCCACCGCGCCCGCGCCGGTCTGCCCGCAAAAACCCGGCATGACGCCGTTTGCCGGCACGATGACCGAAGATTGCCTGGCGCTCAACATCTGGGCACCGGCCACGCCGGGGCGCCATCCCGTGCTGGTCTATATCCACGGCGGTGGCAACGAAGGCGGCTGGAGCGGCGAGGCGTTGACAGCAGGTGATCGCTTTGCCGCCGATGGCGTCGTGGCGGTGACGGTCAACTATCGCGTTGGTGCGCTTGGTTTCCTGGAAACCGGGGAAGCCCTGGGCCATGCCTATGCCGGCAGCGGCAACAACGGCATGCGCGATCTGGTGCTGGCGCTGCGCTGGATCAGGGCCAATATCGCCGCGTTCGGCGGCGATCCGGCGCGAGTGACGATCGCGGGCGAATCCGCCGGCGGCAAGAACGTCGGCACGCTGATGGGCATGCCCATGGCCGATGGCCTCTATACCCGCGCCGCGATCTTCAGCGGCGGCGGCCAGACCGTGCACACCTTGGCCGAAGCGCAGGAATTTGCCCGCCTGTTCGTGGCCAAGCTCGGCGGCGCGGATCGCCTGCTGACCGCCACGACCGACCAGTTGCTGGCCGCGCAGGCCGCGGCGCGATCGGCCTGGCCGCGCAACTTCCCGTTCCGCCCTGTGGTCGATGGCCAGGCGCTGCCGCTGGTGCCGCTGGCGCGTCTGCGCGCCGGCAACGCGCCGCGCGTGCCGCTGCTGATCGGCAGCAATGCCGATGAAAGCCGCCTGTTCCTCAATGCCGAACAGGCCGCCGGGCCGATCCAGCCCCAGGCGCTGTCCAATGCCACGGTCGCAGAGATGGTGGCGCGCGATGCCGCCTATGCCCAGGCCTTTCCCGATCTTTCCACGGCAGAGCGCCACTGGCGCCTGATCACGGCCGAGGAATACGGCATGCCATGCCTGCGCCTGGCGATGGCCCATGCGCAAAGCGGCGCGCCGGTGTGGCGCTATCGCCTGGCGTTTCCGGCGCCGGGTGGGCCGTTCAAGGGCCACAGCCCCCACGTGCTTGATCTGCCGTTCACGTTCGATCACCTGACATCGCCGGGCATGGCGCAGTTCTTTGGCCTTTCGGTCGCCGAGCAGCCGCTCGCCGATGGCATGCACGGGGCGATGGTGCGCTTTGTGCAGGGACAGGCACCGGCCGGTCCAGGGCTTCCCGCCTGGCACGGCTATGACGCCGGGGCACACGCCACCATGGTGCTGGACCAGGTGCCGGCCCTGGTGAGCGATCCCGATGGCGTGGAACGGAAAATCTGGGGCGAATAATACCAACCTGCAGCGCCGCGATGGCGCTGCAGGGGCCTTGACCGGATAATGGCTTAGAAGTTCATGGCAAGGTTGAGGCCGAACGATCGCACCGAATCCAGCCCGAACTGCTGGGTGTAGGACAGCTTCGGCGTCGCCTGGCCGCGCGCGTTGCGGGCGTTGGAATCGCCCGAATCGACGCCGATCGCGGTCGGGTTGATCTCGTTCGTACAGTTCTTGCAGAACACCGAGATTTCCACGCGGTTGGACAGCTTCGCACCGATGCTGGCACCGAACACGTCGATCTGGCCAACCGTGGCGCCGGGCGCCTGGTTGACGGTGTAGTTGATCGACGAGCGGTGATACCAGTTGCCCTGGATGAACGGCTTGACCGTTCCTTCCAGCGGCACTTCATAGCGCGCCAGCATGCTGGAGGTGAAGCGCGGCGCGGCCGGCAAGGTCAGGCCTGATGCATTGAAGGTGGACTGGGTGGCAGAGCACCCATAGGTCGTTTGCGTGGGATAGCATTGCGCCCCGGGAAAGCTGTCGAACTTGGAAGACAGCAGCGAGGCCGAACTCGTCAGCGTGAAGCCGGTGAACGGCGCCACGATGACCATGGCCTCGATCCCCTTCGAGGTGACGCTGGCGGCGTTCTGCACCTGGAAGGTCGCCAGGGTGGCGTCGAACGACTGCACCTGGAAATCGTCGAACTTGGTGTGGAACGCCGACAGGTTGACTGTCAGCTTGCGGTTGAAGAAGCTGGATTTCACGCCGATTTCGGCCGTGCGCGAGGTCTCCGGGCGCACCACCACATTGGCGGTCGCGGTGGGGAACGTATCGTTGAAGCCCGGCCCCTTGTAGCCGCGACCATAGAAACCATAGACCATGATCGTGGGCGTCGCCTGGAACTGCGCCCCGGCCTTCCAGCTGAAATCGGTGTTGGCGTAGCTGGACGAGAATACGCCACGCGGGCCGCCCAGCGCCTGGAAATAGTTCAGCTGGTTCTGCGACAGGACCACGTCGATCTTGTCGTGCGTGACGCGGCCACCGGCGATCAGTTGCAGCCCATCGACCACCTTGTAGGTCAACTGGCCGAAGCCGGCATAGCTTTGCGTGTTCTGCACATAGTTGCGATCGCTGCCCAGCTGCGCCACGTTGGACCGCGAACACGTCGGCGGGTTGGCGCCTGGAACGGCAACCGCACCCACGCAGAAGGGATAGCCGCGCACGGCAGCGTCCGGCAGGTAGCTGTTGCCGGCCAGTTGGCGCGCCAGATCGAGCTTCGACTTGAACCAATAGAGACCGACCTGGCCGCTCAAGCGGTTCTCGGCCGGAAGCGCCACGCGCAATTCGTTGGAATATTGGTCATAGCGCGATTGCGAGGCATTGGTGTTCAAGCCGTTGCCAGGCAGGTAATCGCCGTCAACCGCCTGGTTCTGGGTATAGAACCGCCAGGCAAACAGATTGCTGATCTCGATGCCCGAAGCCATGCGATAAGACAGCTGGCCCTGCGCGCCGCCGGTCTTGATGTCGCGGAACTGGCTGGCTTCGCCCCCGAACAGGAAATTGCGGCTGCCCGGCGTGATCCCGACAGAGTTGAGCGACGGCAGGTTGACGCTGGCTACGTCGACCTGGCGATAAGTGTTGTCGAAGATCCCGGCGATGCCGTGGTTTTCGTTGTAATCGCCAATGGCATAGAACGAGAGCTGGTCGGTCAGCTCGGCCAGGTATTTGCCCTTGAAGGAAAAGCTGGTGGCATTGAGATCGTGCCGCGAGCCGGGCGCATAGGCGCCGACATGGGTGGTGGCCGGCTCCTGATAGGAATAAAGGCCGCTCAACCGCAGCGCCGAATTGGCGGTCACCGGGATGTTCAGCGTCTCGCGCGCGATAACGCCAAAGGCATTGCCCGATTCAGAGGGCTTGTCGCGGCTGAGCAGTTCGAGGTTGGCCGAGCTGGAATAGTCACCCAGCTTGGGCCGCGCGGTGACGATGTTGAGCAGGCCGGCCGAGGCATTCTTGCCGAACAGCAGGCCTTGCGGCCCGTTGAGCACTTCGACGCGCGCCAGATCGTTGAGCAGCGGGCTGTTGAGCACGGGGCGGCCCAGGTTCACGTCGTCGATGGCGATGGCCACGCTGCTGTCAATCGTGCCGGCAAAGGCCAGCGTGCCGATGCCGCGCACGGCAAAGGAATTGTCCACGCCCACCTGCAGCGAGGGCGCAGCGCGGGCAATCTGGGTCAGATCGTTGAGGTTCTGCGACGCCAGCGCATCCTTGGTCAGCGCCATAACGCTGACCGGCACGCGCTGCAGGCTTTCGCTGCGGCGCTGCGCGGTAACGATGATCTCGCCGTTCTGCACGGCATCGCCACCTGCGTCCGCAGCGCCCGCGGCCTGGGCCAGGGCAGCTGGTGCGGCCAGCATCGATGCCGACAGCAAAGCCGCGATGGTAAGTGTGCGCACAGGTTCCTCCCTCATTAATTTGGCCACACATTTTGGCCTTACCAATATCCTTGACTTGGTTTTAGGGAGAACGGAAATCAATTCATTTTATCGTTATCCATCTGTTTCATGCATGCAAAGGCGTCAAAGTCGGCGTTGCCACGCCGCAGTCAAAGCCGAATATGTGGCGAGAATGCAGCATATGCCGCGCGCGATCGGGCAAGACGCCGTGTTGCGCCCACCATCTGGCTTAACAGAGCAGCAAAACAGGTCAGGCAGCTGGCAATACCAATTTGGCATGCGTGTGTCGCTCCGGCGCCAAGAGTGCGTGCATCGCGCCGCTGGCATTGACCACGCGGTGGCGGGCATAGGCGTTGTGGTTGGCCTCCACGCTGGCAAGATCGTAGAGGTAGTTGACCATCAGCCCCAGCGATTGCTTCATCCCGCGCGGGCTGGTGTCGGCCAGCCAGCACAGCCGCTCTACCCGCGCGCCATTGCCGACATGGAAACGCGCCACCGGATCGCGCAGCCGCCCGCGCCCATCGCGCTCGGCCAGCAGATAGCGCGCGCCCAGCCGCATCAGCGCGTGGCGGCGGGGATCATCCCCTGCCCAGCCGGCATCGGGCGCGCCTTGTGCCAGGGCCTGCCCGGCCGCCGCATCGCCCTTGGCCGCCGCATCCCGCAGCCAGCGGGCAAATCCGGGGATCGGCGAAAGCGTCACATAGCTTTCCAGGCCGGGAAATTCGGCGCCGAGATCCTCGACCACCTGCTTGATCAGGAACTGGCCAAAGCTGATCCCGGCCAGGCCCGCCTGGCAGTTGGATATCGAATAGAACACCGCCACGCGCGCCGCTTGCGGATCGAGCACGGCGCGGTCTTGCGCCAACAGCGCGCCAATCGAATCCGGCACTTGCGCGCACAGCGCCACCTCCACGAAGATCAGCGGCTCGTCGCCAAGCGCGGGATGAAAAAAGCCATAGCAGCGCCGATCAGCCGGCAGCAGGCGGGCGCGCAGATCGTCCCAGGTGGCGATGGAATGCACCGCCTCATAGCGGATGATCCGCTCCAGCAGATCGGCCGGGCTGCTCCAGTCGATGCGCCGCAGCACCAGGAATCCGCGGTTGAACCACGAGCGCAACAGATGCACGAGATCGTCTTCCAGCGGCGCCAGCATCGGGTCTTGCGGCAAGTGGCGCAGCAGATCGGCCCGCATCGCCACCAGCGCCGCCGTGCCGGCCGGCGCCTGGTTCAGCCGGCGCAAGACCTCCTGGCGCGGCGCCTCTGCCGCGCGGGTCACTGCCGACAGGCGCGCCGGGCTGGGATCGGCATCATGCGCATCGAGCGCCGCACGAATGGCCTGCGGATCGGGGGCAAAGCGCGTGGCAAGGGCGCGCAGGAACGCGTGGCGCCCGGCATCGTCGCACGCGGCATAATCAGCCAGGATGCCAGCCGCCAGATGCACGCCCGAAGACTGGCTGCGTTCTTCCAGCAGGGCTGCGGCACGATCGATGAGCGGCGCATCGGCTGGCACCGCAGCCACGCCCGGCGCACCCTTGCCGGCGACCGGGCGGCGCCAGCGTTGAAACAGGCTTTCGAGAATGTCGCGGGCAAGGCGCGATCGGTCGAGCGGCATGGCGCGTGATTCTCCCAAGGCCGATATCCGGCCTTGGATATACACTATCGCATTTAATCGCACCACCGCATACGCAATATGGCGTTTTCAATAATCGTGCATATGATCAGGCCGCTTCGATTACCATGGCGATACCCTGTCCGCCACCGATGCACATCGTGACCAGCGCACGCCGGCCGCCCGTGCGGCGCAATTCGTGCGCAGCCTTGACCACCAGGATCGCGCCGGTTGCCCCCACCGGATGGCCCAGGGCAATACCGCTGCCGTTGGGATTGACGCGCTCGCTATCGAACCCGAGCGTGCGCGAGACCGCCAGCGCCTGCGCGGCAAAGGCCTCATTCGCCTCGATCACGTCGATATCGGCCAGGGTCAGCCCGGCGCGGGCCAGGGCAATCGGCACGGCCTTGACCGGGCCCATGCCCATATAGGCTGGCTCCACCCCGGCGTGACCCCAGCTGACGATGCGCGCGATCGGCGCCAGGCCGCGCTGCTGTGCCACGCTGCGCCGCGCCAGGACCATGGCCGCCGCGCCATCGTTGATACCGCTGGCATTCGCCGCGGTGACGGTGCCATCCTTGCGGAATGCCGGCTTCATGCCAGCCAGCGCCTCGGCCGTGGTGCCGGCGCGCGGGTGCTCGTCGGTATCGAACACCGTCGTGCCCTTGCGCGTCACCAGCTCGATCGGCAGGATCTGTTCGACAAATCGCCCTTCGGCAATCGCGCGCAGGGCGCGGGCATGGCCTTGCGCTGCCAGCGCATCCTGGTCCGCGCGCGAAATATCGTGGCGCGCGGCAATGTTTTCCGCCGTGATCCCCATGTGGCAGCCATCGAGCGGATCAGACAGCGTTTCCACCAGCGCATCGACCAGCGTGGCATCGCCCATCTTGCGGCCCCAGCGCTGGCCATGATCGTGATAGGGCGTGTTCGACATGCTTTCCGCGCCACCCGCCAGGGTAATCTCCGCCTCGCCCAACTGCATCATCTGCGCCGCCGAGATCACCGCCTGCAGCCCCGATCCGCATAGGCGATTGACGGTCAAGGCCGGCACCTCCACCGGCACCCCGGCCTTGAGCGCGGCGGCGCGCGCCAGATAGGCGTCCTTGCCGCTCGACGGGATCACCTGCCCCATCACCACGTGCTCCACGTCCTGTGGCGCCAGGCCCGCCCGGCGCACCGCCTCGGCCATCACGCGCGCGCCCAGCTCGGCCGCGGCAAAACTTTTCAGCGCGCCGCCAAAATCCCCGATGGCGGTGCGCACCGGGCCAAGGATCATGATGTCGTCGGGCTTGTCGGTCATGGTCGTGATGGTCCTTGGAGGTCAGGCCAGCGCGGCGCGCTTGGCAGCAGTAGCGGCCAGCACGGGCGCCGGATCGAAGTAATAGGGAATGATCGCGCAGGCCTTGCCATCGCGAAAACGGAACAGCTCGCACAGCTCCGCCGGCGCCAGGGCGGGATCGGCAAAGCGCAGCGACAGGATCGTCACCGCGTGATTGGCGCCGGCGGTGGTTTCCACCCGGTCCATCGCCACCACATCCATCAATCCCATCACTTTGGTGAACAGATCCTGCAGGCCCTGCACCCCGCGATAGGTGCCGGCCATGGGCAGGCCATCGGCCTCCACCACCACGAAATCGTCGGTCAGCCGCGCGGCCACGGCATCCCATTGCCCGGTGGCGGTCAGGCCATACAGTTCATCGACAAAGGCGATCATTTCGGCAGGCGTCATGGCCGGCGTTCCTCTTCCCGCTGGGTATTGCGCCATCATCGCCCCGCCCCAGCGCCACGCCACCTAGCGAAAAAGCTAGAGCGCCACAGCGGGCCAAGCGCCTATCAGGCATGGATAGACAAGAACACAATGCTGAAAGACGGATGCCTGATCAGATGACGTCTGCTGCTCACCCCATGGCCGCCCTGCCCGCAACGGTGCGCCACATCGTGTTGCGCCGCCGGCCGGTGGGCGTGCCCACGCCCGATTGCTTTGCCCTGGTGGAAACCCCCATGCCGGTGCTGGACGATGGCCAGATGCTGGTGCACATGCGCGTCGGCTCGGTCGATCCGGCGATCCGCGGCTTCCTCGATGATCGCCCATCCTACCTGCCGCCGGTGGCGATCGATGCGCCGGTCACCGGTATGTCGCTGGGCGAGGTGGTGGCCAGCCGCCACGCCGATTGGCCGGTGGGCACGCTGGTGCGCGTGCTCGGCACCTGGTCCGATCACTATGTCATCACGCCCGATGCGCTGGGGCTGGAACGCGTTACGCCGCAGCCGGGCGTGCCGCTACGTGCCTATATGGGCGCGCTGGGGCCGGTGGGGCTGACGGCGTGGGTGGGCCTTGTCGCGGTGGGCCAGGCGCGGCCGGGCGATACCGTGCTGGTCAGCGCGGCGGCCGGCGCCACCGGCAGCACGGTGGTGCAGCTGGCGCGCGCCATGGGCTGCCGCGTGGTGGGCCTGGCTGGTGGGGCAGACAAGGCCGCGCTGGTGCAGCGCCTGGGCGCCGACGCTGCGATCGACCACCGCGTGGCGCCAGATGCGCTGGCCGCCGCGCTCGATGCCGCCGCGCCGCAGGGCATCGATGTCTATTTCGACAATGTCGGCGGGCCGCTGCTCGATCTGGTCCTGCCACGCATGCGCGAAGGCGGGCGCATCGCGCTATGCGGCATGATCGCGCAATATAATGATGCCGATCATCCCCACGGCGTGACGCAGCTATGGCAACTGGTGGTCAAGCGGCTGACCTTGCGCGGTTTCCTGACCTATGACCACGCCGATCGCCTGGCCGAGGCGCAGGCCATGCTCGATGATCTGCACGGCCGGGGCGAACTGGTGCCGCTCGAAAACGTCCACCACGGCTTCGAAAGCCTGCCGGGCGCATTCATCGCCTTGATGCAGGGGCAAACCACCGGCAAGACGCTGGTGGAAATCTGACCAACCGACCACCGACAAGGAGCAACGCGCCGTGGAAGAGCAAGTCTGGCACCCGATCGGCAGCGCAGACCATATTGCCGAAGGCCAAGCCAGCGTGCACGCAGTCGGCGGCTGGCAGGTGCTGCTGACGCGCCATGAAGACGCGATCGTGGCCCTCAACGACCGCTGCACCCACGCCGCCGCGCGCCTTTCCACCGGCCGCATCCGCCGCGGCGCGCTGATGTGCCCGCTTCACGGCGCGCGGTTCGACCTGGCTGACGGCCACTGCATCGGCGGCGCCTATCCATCCCTGCGCCGCTTCCCGGTGCGCGAAAGCGATGGCGTGGTGGAAGTCGCCGTGCCCGCAGCGCCGCCCGGCATGGAAGAACTGCCGGTCGATCCTTGAGGGCTGCGGCGATCGGGCATCATACGCTGCGCGAGCGTGTTGGCGCCATTCCTTCTAGAACCAAGAAACGTGTTTAGCCCGTAACAAGCGCAGCGCGATCTTGATTGGCATTTTTTGGGTCGATTGGCGCTAGTGTTACGCTCGTTCGTTTGCAGGCGCTGCAAATTTACGCCAAGTAGCCATCGTAAGAGAAATAGCTGGGACAGGCGATGGGCGTGGCAAAGTACAATCTGGTGCTCACCTTGACCCTTCCTATCCTGCTGGCGGGATGCCAACGGCAGGAACAGCCTCCAGCCATGTTATCCTACAGCATGGAAGCGGGCTATATTGACCCCTATCCCAACACTGTGTTGGTGTTCTACACCGGATCGCCCGCCCGCGTGACGGCGTATCATGCGCCCGATATGCAGTCGCTCAGAGGGTCGCCGCGACTGATCGCGGAACGGGTTAGAATGTTTGTCCCGCATAGCGAAGACTTGCTGGAATCCGGCATATACAGGAACGTGTTCTTTTCGCGCCCGCACGCAGGGCCCGGACCAGGGATCTGCGTCGCGCAACGCTACGACGTTGACTTCTATGGGCAAGCAAAGTCGAGCACTATCTCGCAAACCACTGTCTATGCCGTCGTGGGCAGCGTTGCCCCGCTAAGCAAGCCGGCCACAGATGCCTACAAGGCACGCCTCGAACAGGCCTGCCTAAGCCGCACGGATCTCGATGCCTGGTTTCAGGCCAAGCCTGAGCAAGCCTATCCCGCGGTGCGCCTTGCCGATGCCATCGTCGCATCAGCAAGGAAACCAGGCCCGATACCTTTCAAGCTGGAATGTGAACCGACAACCCGCTTCAAATCACCCCAGTGCACAGCTAACGTTCGCGGCGATCTCGCAGCAGTTAATTCCAGGAGAATTGTAAGCGTTTCCGAATGCAAAAAATTCAACGACCTAAAATGCCTAACGATTGATTTCGAAAAAGACCATGCAAAATACCCAATTCCCGAACAAACCTGGAGTGTCGATATTTATTACGACGCCTTAAATTATCATATCAACAACGTTCTGGTTACGGACAATATTACTATCATTGGTTAGCTCAGAACACCCCATGCCGCCGGCCAAAGGCGTGGAACAGGTCGGGCCAGGCGTGCGCAGGCACGGTTTGCGGCAGGCGCGCGCCAAAACCGTGGCCGCCTTGGTCGAAGCCGTGGAATTCGCACGGCCGGGCCTTGGCCAGCAGGGCCTGATACATCGCCAGGCTGTTCTGGATCGGCACCAGGCCATCGTCGGAGGCGGCGGTCAGGAACGTGGGCGGCGTATCGGCGCCCACCCGCTGTTCGACCGAGCCTGCCCGCGCGGCCGCCGCCGAGGCGCCGGGGCCCAGCAGGTTGTCGCGCGAACCGGCGTGGACGAATGTCTCGCTCAAGGTGATCACCGGATAGATCAGGCCAGTCAGATCGGGCCGCGCCGACAGCGCGTCGGCCGCGTCGCGCGGGGCGTAGGTCTTTTCGGCAAAGCGCGTCGCCAGGCTGCCGGCAAGGTGCCCGCCGGCCGAAAAGCCCAGCACCGCAACGCGGGCCGGATCGATGCCGAATTCGCCGGCGCGATGACGCACCAGGCGGATCGCGCGCTGCATATCCTGCAAGGGCACCAGGCCACGATCACCCCAGCCTTCGCCCGGCAGGCGGTAATAGAGGATGAAGCAGGTCACCCCGCGCTGGGTCAGCCAGTTGGCCTGCTCTTCCCCCTCGTTATCGATCGAGAGGAAGCCATAGCCGCCGCCCGGCACCAGGATCACGGCCGAGCCATCCTGATAGGCCGGCCGGCGCACCTCGATCGTGGGCGTGGCCACGCCATAGAGCCAGCGATCGTCGAACGCTGCGCTCTGGCTGCGCTGCTCGATCCGGCGCTTGGGCAAGATGGCCGGCGCGCCCGGCGCGGCACCGGGCCACAGCGGAATTGAGGGGCCGCCATAGTGGATCGCCGTGGGGCCGGCGCTCGCCTTGGGGCTGGCGGCGGCAAGCGCGCCCAGCGTGGCGAGGCCGCCCAGTAAGGCGCGGCGCGAGGGCGCGATCGTGGTGGTCATCGGTCGGTCCTTTCGCTCAGACCAGGCGATTGGTGCGGATGACTTCGCGATACCAGTCCGCGCTCATCTTGGGGGTGCGCTTCTGCGTGGCGAAATCGACGTGGTGGATGCCAAACAGCTTGGTATAGCCATCTTCCCATTCGAAATTGTCCATCAGGCTCCACAGGAAATAGCCCTTCACCGGCAGCCCCTCGCGCGTGGCGCGCTGCAGGTGGGTGAGGTAGTTGCGCAGGTACATCACGCGATCGGCGTCATAGACCTTGCCATCAGCGGCCACGGCATCATCGGCCGAACAGCCGTTTTCGGAAATGTACAGCGCCTTGGGCTTCCACAGCTCGTTAATGGTGCGCAGCCCCCAATACATCACCTCGGGCGTGACATAGAGCCAGGGCGAGGCCATGCGCGGCGACTGCGGCAGGTGAGGCAGGATCTCATAGCCGCCCGGCTTGCTGGCATCGGCGCGCACGGTGTTGCCGGTGTAGATGTTGACCGAGACGAAATCGAGCGGGCTGCCGATCGCGGCCATGTCGCCGGCCTGCACCTTGGGCGCGTCCTTGCCCTGCGCGGCCAGGTAGCTGTCGATGTAGCGGCCTTCCATGATGGCGGTGAGGAACATGGCGTTTTCCTCGCGCACCGCGCGCTTGACCGCGTCGATATGCTCGGGCGTTTCCAGCGCAGGCACAAAGATCGTCGCGTTGTCCGCCAGGCCCACCTGCGTGCCGGGGCGGGCATGGGCGCGGATCGCCTGCACGCCCAGGCCATGGGCCAGCACGCCATGGTGGCGCACCTGGTTAACCTCGCCCATCGGCAGCTTGAGGCCGGGCGCCTTGCCCCCGGTCATATAGCTCAGGTCGGTAAAGCAGCGCAGTTCGTTGACCGTCATGACATGCTTGACGCGGTCGGTCAGCTTGCCGGCCATGAACCCGGCATAGTCGGCAAAGGCCAGCGCGGTGTCACGGTTCTGCCAGCCGCCGGGCAGCGCGGCGGGCAGGTCCCAGTGGAACAGCGTGACATGCGGGGTGATGCCGGCGGCCAGCAGGCCATCGACCAGGCGGTTGTAGTAATCCAACCCCTTGGCATTGGGCTTGCCCTTCCCTTCCGGGAAGATGCGCGACCAAGCCACCGAAAAGCGATAGGCCTTGACGCCCAGTGCCTTCATCAGGGCAATATCCTCGGGATAGCGGTGATAGCTGTCGCACGCCACATCGCCGGTATCGCCGTGGGCAACCTTGCCGGGGGTGTGGGAAAAAATATCCCAGTTGGTGGGCCCTCGCCCGTCTTCCTTCACCGCGCCTTCGATCTGATAGGCTGCGGTGGCGCAGCCCCAGGCAAAATCGGCCGGGAATGCCAGGTCATCGCCCGCGCCCGCCGCGGTGCCGGCCGCAGTTGCGGTTTGTGCCAGCACGGGGTGCGTCCCGCCGATCGATGCGCCCAGGGCGGCCACGCCCAACCCACGGCCCAGATCGCGACGACTGATTCTGCTCATGCTGTCCTCTTCCTTGATAGTGTTCTGGCTTGGTTGTGTTCTGGCGCGAAAGTGTGCGGATCACTGCACCAGATCAGGCCGCCAGGGCCAATGCCAGGGCTGCTGCCAATCGGGCTCGAACCCCCGTATTCTCGGCAATGGTTACGCTATCATTGCCCCTGCTGACAATGCCTGTGTTTGACAAAATCGATTGCCGCGCGCTCACCGGCCGTGCGCCGCCTGTGCAATCGGCTAGGCGCCGTGGCCCTGCCCCCCGGCTATGGTCGGCGCCAAAGCCATAACGGGAGAGACCCCATGCCCTTTGCCGGCCCCGCCGAAGATCGCCTGGCCCTGCGCGAACTGCTTGAAACCTATGCCGATGCGGTCACGCGCTGCGATGCCCAGGCCTGGGGGGAAACCTGGGCCGAGGATGCGCAATGGTCGCTGCCCGATTATCCCGAAATCGGCACCACCTGTGGCCGCGCCGCGATCGTGGCGATGTGGGTGGAAGCGATGAAGCATTATCCCGGCATCATGTTCGAAGCCTGGCCCGGCAGCATCGTGGTGGATGGCGATCGCGCCACGCTGCGGTCCTACACCGCCGAGGTCTATGACTGGCCCGATGGCGTGCACCGCGATCGCGGGCAGTATGACGATGAATGCATCCGCATCGATGGCCGCTGGTATTTCAAAGCGCGCACGTTCCGCAACATCCATCGGCAGATCGCGCCCAAGGGGTTGTAATGCCTATCATTCGTCATCACGCCGGGCTGCGCGCGCTGGTGGCGGTGCGTGGCCATCCGTTTGATCGCACCGGCTTTGATGCCATGTTCCAGGCGATGGACGGCGTTAGCGCGACGTTGGTGGACCAGCCCGCCGCCGCCCTGCTGATGAACCCCGATGGCATGGCCGAATTCGACGTGCTGGTGCTCTACGACATGCCCGGCCTCGATTTCGAGGCAGCCGAGCCGCCCGCCATGCTGGCGCCCTCGCCGCAGTTGCAGGCCGGCTTTCGCGCGCTGCTGGAGCAGGGCAAGGGCGTGGTGGCGCTGCACCATGCGCTGGCGGCCTGGCCCACCTGGGCCGACTATCATGAATGGCTGGGCGGCCAGTTCCTGTACCGGCCGGCCATGGTGCGCGGCCAACTTGCGCCCGACAGCGGCTATCGCCACGATGTGGCCTATACCGCCCAGACCCATGCCCATCCCGTTACCCACGGAATCCCCGCGGAATTTCCTGTGGTGGACGAGCTTTACCTGGCGCAGGTCTTTGCCGATGAGGTGGTGCCGCTGCTCACCTGCGATGCGCCGTTCACACGCGATCACTTCTGGTCGGCAGACCTTGCGGTGCGTGGCGCAATGTTCGCCAACCACGGCTGGGATCATCCGCCCACCGCCCCGTTAATCGGCTGGGCCAAGCAGGCGCTGGCCAGCCGGCTGGTCTATCTCCAGCCCGGCGATGGCCCCGGTGCATGGAACAGCGCGCCCTATCGCGCCCTGCTGGAAAACGCGATGCGCTGGGTGGCGCACCAAGACCTGCGTTGAGCCAATATGCTACGTCACCCCGGGTCAAGCCCGGGGTGACAGTGGTGAAAAAGGGCCTCAGCTGCTGCCCCGAAAGCCCTCAGCGCGCGGTCATCCCGCCGTCCACCACGAACTCTGCGCCGGTGATATAGCGTGCCTCGTCCGACGCGAGGAACAAGTTCATGTTAGCGATATCTTCGGGCGCGCCCATATAGCCCATCGGCACCAGGCCCATCACCGCGTCATAGTTGGCGGCATTGTCTTCCAGCGCCACGCCCTGGATATTGGTGGCGATCATGCCGGGATGCACCGTGTTGCAGCGGATGCCATCGGTGGCCCCTTCCAGTGCAACGACCTTGGAAAACAGCCGCACCCCGCCCTTGCTGGCGGCATAGGCGGCGCAGCCCGGCACGCCGATCAGCCCGGCCACCGACGAAATGTTGATGATCGATCCGCCGCGCGCGCGGCCATCGGCGCCCGGACGGCGCATCATCACGAACGCGCGCTGCGTGCCCTGGAACACGCTGTTGAGGTTGACGTCGTTCTGCCGCAGCCAATCGGCCGTGGTCACCTTGTCGAATTCGCCCAGCACGGCGATGCCGGCATTGTTGACGATAATGTCGAGCGCCCCCTCGGCGGCATCGATCGCGGCGATCACCCGGTCCCAATCGGCTTCCGATGTCACGTCGTGCGCCAGGGCCGCGGCCACGCCGCCGGCATCGCGGATCGATTGCGCCACCTGTTCCGCGCCGGCCAGATCGCGATCGGTGACATAGACCCGCGCGCCTTCCTGGGCAAAGCGGATGGCCGTGGCACTGCCCAGCCCGGGCACCGATGCCCCGCCGGTAACGAGGGCGATCTTGCCTTCCAAGCGCTTCATGCTGTTTCCTTTCTTGTGCGACCTGGCCTTAAGCGACCGGGCAGGGGTCGGGACCGGGCGCCGCCCGATCCCGAGCGGCCATCAGAACTTGAAACCGATCGTGCCGCCATAGGTGCGCGGTTCCAGCGCCATGCCGAATGACCACAGCCCCGCCACGGTAAAGGCATGGGTGGTGGTGCGGATATCGGCAAGGTTGCGCCCGAACACGCGCAGATAGGCATCAGTCTTGTTGATCTTGAAATTGAGCGTCAGGCTGGCATCGACCAGATCCTGGGTCACCGTACGCACGCGCGCATCGTTGCCGCTCACGATCTGGCCGGGCGTGCCGAGCGCCGTGGTGCCCGCCGCGCTCGATGCGATCGAGATCTGCTCGTCATAGGGGCTGATGTGCCGCCACGACAGCGAGCTGACCACGCTGCCGAAATCGGTGGGGACGGTATAGTCGCCGCTGATCGAGCCCGAGAACGTGGGCGCATAGATCAGGCGGTTGGCGGTGTAATCGAACGGCGTGATCGTGGTACCGACCAGGCCGCCCACCACGAAGCGGCGGAAGTGCGACTGCATCAGCGCGGCCGAGGCCGTGATCTTGAAGTTGGAGCTGACGCGCAGCGAGCCGTCGAACTCGATCCCCTTGATCAGCGCGCCGCCCGGCACGTTGCTGGTGATCGTCTGGTTGCCGGTGGAGCAGGCGCACGGGATCGTCGTGTTCTGCTGCATGTTCTTGTAATCAGAGATATAGCCGGCCAGGTTGATGTTCAGGCGGTGATCGAACAGATCAAGCTTGGCACCCACTTCATAGGAATCGAGCGTTTCGGGCTGGAACGGCCGGGTGGCATAGTTCGCGTCGCCCGCGCGCGGGCTGAACCCGCCGGAACGATACCCGCGCGACCAGCTGGCATAGAACATCGCATCGGAATTGGGGCGATAGTCGATGCCCACCTTGGGCGTGAACTTGGAGAAGTTGGCCGAACCGGGCGGGAATGGCGCCCCCAGGAAGCCATTGGCCAGGTACTTGTAATCGTGCGACCAGCGCCCGCCGAACGACAGGCGCACCTTCTCGATGATCGCCCAGTTGAAATCGGCAAACGCGGCATAGCTTTCCGACTTGGCGTTTTCGATCTGCGGCGCGGCGTCAAACGTGCACGGCGGCGTATTGGGCGAAAAGCCGAACACGCGCGAGCACTGCTTGAAATCATACTTGCTGTTGAAATAGAACCCGCCGATCACATAGTCCAAACCCTGGATCAGGTTGCCGGCGGCGCGCAGTTCCTGGCTCCACTGCGTGTAGTTCTGGATGCGATCGACGTAATAGAGATCGGTGGACGAACCGTCGAAATCCTGGGTCTGCCGCTCGGCGCTGTGGCGCCAGCCAGTGATCGAGGTCAACTTAACACTGCCCAGGTTATAGTTCATTTCCAGCGTGGCATCGGGGGCATGATAGGTGCTGAGCGCGGGCTGGCCGAACGTGGTATAGAGATCGGTGGTGGTGTTGCGGTTGCATTCCTGCGCCGGCTCAAACGCGCAGAACACTTCGCCGGTCTTGGCCAGGTTGCTCACCACCGGCACGAACGACTGGATCACATTCTCGATAGTGAACTGCGCGGTGAAATCGGAATCGGCCGGCTTGAACAGGATCGTGCCGCCAAAGCTGTCACCCTTGGACGCGCCGTCAGAACGGTTGTAGGTGGCGTTGTGATAGAAACCATCGCTCTGGTTGTGGAAGTACCACAGCTTGAGGCCCAGGGTTTCGCCATTGCCGAAATTGCCGATCGCCTTGCCCGACCAGGTGTTCCAGCGGCCATAGGTGAACTCGGCCTTCATGCCCGCGGTCATGGTCGGCTTGCTGCGCGTGATGTTGACCACGCCGCCGATGGTATTGGCGCCAAACAGCGTGCCCTGCGGCCCGCGCAGCACTTCGATCTGGGCAATATCGAACGCGTCCTGCAACTGGCCGGTGTTGGTGCCGATGGTCACGCCATCGACGACCACGCCGACCGTCGGCGTCTGGCTCTTTTCGATGTCGGCATAGGTCAACCCGCGGATAGACAGGTTGGCCGCCTGGGCACCGGAATTCTGCTGAGTGATCAGCAGGCCGGGCGCCGCGCCCTGCAGATCGCCGATATTCACCGCGGCCTTGTTTTCCAGCATCGCGGCATTGACCGCGGTGATCGCCACCGGCGTGGTCTGCAGCGATTCCGCGCGGCGGCGGGCGGTCACGATGATGGCGTTGGTGTCTTGCGACACGGCGCTATCGGCCTGCGGGGCAGCATCGGCCGCCGGCGCTTGCGGCGCAGGCGCCCCTTCGGCCAGGGCCAGCCCAGGGAACAGCGGCACGCTGACCCCGGCCAGAAGCACGCACGCAGCACGATTGGCAAAGCAGCCTTTCATCCTCTCACTCCCCCAGTATCTTTATCCCGCAGGGTTCTTGCCCCTTGATGATGGGAACCTATGCCGGGGAGGGCACGCACACCTACTGCAACAAATCATAGGTGCTTGCCCCGGGGTTTGGGCCAAGCTGCAAGCGCATGATCGGGGCTGGCCAAGGCAGCCCCGCCGGATTGGGAGAGCAATGATGAACCCCCTGGAAAATCGCCGTTTCCTGTTGCAACGGCGCCCACACGGCACACCACAGCGCGATGACTTCCACCTGGAAACCGGCGCCGTGCCAGCTGCCCCGCAAGGCGGCATGGTGGTGCGCAACCATTTCATCTCGCTCGATCCGGCGCAGCGCGGATGGATGGACGATGCGCCCAGCTACATGCCGCCGATCGCGCTGGGCGATGCCGTGCGCGCGACGACGGTGGGCACCGTGCACGAGTCGCGCAATCCGGATTTCGCGGTGGGCGACTGGGTGCTGGGCCTTAACGCGATCGAGGATTACTCGGTGGTCACCCCCGGCGGCTTTACCAGCAAGATCGACGTGTCGATCGTCGATAGCCCCTCGCGCTATCTCTCGGCCGTGGGCGCCGTGGGCCTGACGGCCTATTTCGGGCTTACCGATGCAGCGTCACCGCGCGCCGGAGAAACCCTTCTGGTTACTGGCGCTGCCGGGGCGGTAGGATCGATGGTGGGCCAGATCGGCAAGATCCTGGGCCTTAGGGTCATCGGCATTGCCGGCGGCGCGGAAAAGTGCCGCCGGCTGGTGCAGGACTACGGCTTTGACATGGCAATCGACTACAAGGACGCGCACGGGGCCAAGCCGGTCGACGCCCTCTCAGCCGAAATCGCCGCTGCCGCGCCGCAGGGGGTGGATATCATGTTCGAAAACGTCGGCGGAGACGTGATGGATGCGGTGCTGATGAACCTGGCGCTGCACGCCCGCGTGGTGCTGTGCGGGTTGATCAGCGAATACAACGCCCCGGAAAAGATCGGCATTCGCAACCTGTGGCAGGTGATCGTGAAACAGGCGACGATCAAGGGCTTCCTGATTGCCGGCTATGTCCCCCGCTTTGCCGAAGGCGGCGCGGCCGTGGCGCAATGGATCGGCGAAGGGCGCCTGCGCGTGGACGAGGATATCCAGCACGGCCTGGAAAACGCCTATGACGCATTCATGCGCCTGTTCACTGGCGCCAATACCGGCAAGCTGGTGCTGGCGGTGGAGTGAGGGGCGTAAACTCTCTCCCCCTCCTCTTCAGAGGAGGGGGTCGGGGGGTGGTGGAAAGGTAGTGCAAGGCTTCGCACCACCCCCGCCCCCTCCTCTGAAGAGGAGGGGAGAAATCGCTTCACCCCCCAAACGGCACAATCTCCAAAACCTCAGAACTGTACGCGCTTGGTATAGCCGCCATCGATCACCACATTGGTTCCCGTGGTGAAAGACGATGCCGGGCTAGCCAGGAACACCACGGTGCGCGCCACTTCTTCGGGCCCGCCCCAGCGGCCCAGCACGAACTGCGCCTGCGTTGCGGCATAGAGTTCGGGCATGACGCCCTCGATCGCTTCCCAGTTGCCGCCGGGAAAACGGATCGGGCCCGGTGACACGCTGTTGACGCGAATGCCCTTGGCGCCCAGCGCCTGGCTCAACTGCCCGGCATGCACCAGCAGCGCGCCCTTGAGCGCGTTATAGCCCTGCGGCACGATGAAGGTTTCCACGCCGGCCGTGCTGGCCGTGACCACGATGCTGCCCTCGCCCGAGGCGGCCAGCGCGTCTTCCAGCACCTCCACCCCGATGGCCAGGCCCATGATGTCGTAATCCAGGCTTTTCTGCCAATCGCCCGTCGCGCCCGCGCCGCTGGTGGAGATCATCGGCACGAAGATATCGCATCCGCCCAGCGCGTCGCGCGCCTGCATCAGCCACGCGCGATAGGCATCGTGGCCGCTTTCCATGTCGAATGCGCTGCCAAATACCTTGCCGCCATGCACGGCCAGCGCGGCGGCGGTTTCTACCACCTGTTCGGCATTGCGCGAACAGAACGCGACATCGGCGCCTTCGGCGGCGAACAGCTCTACCGTGGCGCGTCCGATGCCCCGGCTGCCGCCGGTGAGGATCACCTTTTTCCCCTTGAGTCCCAGATCCATGTTCTCGTTCCTTTCGGACGCGCACGCCGCGCCATGATAGCAGGATCAGACTGGCGCATCGCCCCGGCCGCACTCCACTGCCCTTTTGGAGAGGAATGGCCCGCCTGCGCCTGTGTTAGCAAGCGGGGATAACGCCATGCGGGAGAGAGCGATGGGCAGGTTGGACGGCAAGCGCGCCGTGGTTCTGGGCGCGAGCAGCGAAGGCAACATGGGCCAGCACATCGCCCGCCGCTTTCTGGACGAAGGCGCACAGGTTCTGGTTGCCGGGCGCAAGGAAAGCGTGCTCGCCGATTTTGCCAGCGCCCATGCATGCCACTGGGCGGCGTGCGACATCACCAGCCCGGATAGCCTGGCCACCATGGCCGATGCGGCGGTTGGCGCGATGGGCGGGGTGGATATTGCCGTCAACGCCACGGGCTGGGGCCTGCTCAAGCCGTTCCTCGATACCACGCGCGACGAACTCGATACCATCACCGCGCTGCAATACATCGGCCCGTTCCAGTTCTACCAGGCGATGATCCGCAAGATGGCGCGCAGCATGGGCGGCCGCGGCGGCAGCCTGATCCAGATCAGCAGCGCCACGGCCACGATCATGCTCAACGATCACGCCGCCTACATGGGCACCAAGGCCGGCACCGACCACGTGGTGCGCTGCGTCGCGCACGAATTTGGTGAGGAAGGCATCCGCGCCAATTCGATCTCGCCGGGCCTCACCGAAACGCCGATGACCGCGCAGGCCAAGGCCGTGCCCGGCCTGTTCGACAGCTTCCTGGCGGGCTATCCGCTGGGCCGCATCGGCACGAGCGACGATATCGCCGCCGCCGCCGTGTTCCTGGCCAGCGACGAATGCTTCATGACCGGGGAAAACCTCCAGGTAAACGGCGGCCTTACCTTGCGGCGCAACCCCACCCGCGTGGAAATGGCCGCGGCCATGGCCAAGGGCGGCTGAAAAAGACCGCCCGCTGCCATCTGGTTTCGCTCGGTGTGCTGCGCTAGGCAGGCCTGATGCAAGCAAGCCATGATGACGACGCGCCCGGAACCTGGACCGCGCAAGGGGCCAACCACGCCACGCGGGCGCAACGGATAACCGGTGTCGTTGCCATCGTGCTGCTGGCGCTGGCTGGCCTGTGGACCTTGCGGATGTTCCTGCCCGCGCTGGGCTGGGGCGTCATCCTGGCGGTCTCGCTTTGGCCGCTCCACGTTACAGCGGCGCAGCGCTGGCCACGCGGGCAGAAGCTGGTCTTGCCTGCGGTGTTCACCCTGCTGGTGCTGCTGGTGTTTGTCATCCCGCTGGTCATGGTCGCCGCCGCCGTGGCGCACGACAGCATGGCCGTGACGCAGTGGCTGGCGCAGGCCCATGCCCAGGGCGTGCCGGTGCCCGATTTCGTGGCGCACCTGCCCTATGGCGATCACCTGGTCGCCTGGTGGCAGCAGACCCTGGCCACGCCCGAGGCGATCGATCGCCTGTCGATGCAGGCACACAAGCTGCATTTTACGTCGGGCGAAAAGATCCTGGGCCTGGTCGCGCATCGCGTGCTGCTGGTCAGCTTCATGCTGCTGACGCTGTTCTTCCTGATGCGCGATGGCGCGCGTGTGGCCCATGCCTTGCGCATCGGCACGCGCCGCGCCTTTGGCGAACTGGGCCTGCGCGTGGCCGATCAGGCGGTGCTGGCGGTGCGCGGCACGGTCAATGGCCTGATCATCATCGGCTTTGGCGAAGGCGTGTTGATGGGCCTGGCCTATGGCTTTGCCGGAGTGGACCATGCCGCGCTACTCGGCCTGCTCACCGCACTGCTGTCGGCCATTCCGCTCGGCGCGGTGGCGGCGGTGGTCCTCGCCGCTGCCCTGCTCGCCGCGGCCGGAAAGGCGGCGGCAGCGGTCATCGTGCTGGTCTTTGGCAGCGTGGTGATCTTCGTGGCCGATCACTTCGTGCGCCCGGTGTTCATCGGCGGGGCCACGCGGCTGCCGTTCCTGTGGGTGCTGCTGGCCATCCTGGGCGGGATCGAAACCTGGGGGCTGATCGGGCTGGTGATCGGGCCGGCGCTGATCGCCGTGCTGATGCTGCTGTGGCGCGAATGGGTTGGCGCGCACCAGGGCCCGCTCAACCCGGCGCCGGAAGCGTCTCTGCCGCAATGATCTGCGCGATCTGCGCGCGCAGCTGATCCTTGCGCACCTTGCCCGCCGCCGTGCGCGGCAGGGCCGCGATCATTTCAAAGCGTTCGGGAATCTTCTGCCGGGCAAGGCCACTGGCCGCCACATGCGCGGCCAGATCGGCCGCCGCCACAGCGCCCCGCGCCACGATGAACGCGCAGACCCCCTCGCCCAGCCGGGCATGGGGCATGGCCACCACCGCGCAATCGGCCACGGCCGGATGCGTGGCCAGCACCTGCTCGATCTCGGTCGCGGAAATGTTTTCGCCGCCGCGAATGATCAGGTCTTTCTTGCGCCCGGTAACGGTGATGGCGCCGGCGGCGTCGCGCACGCCCAGGTCTCCGGTGCGGAAAAAGCCCTGCGCGTCGATCGCCTTGGCGGTTTCGGCAGGATCAGTATAGCCGATCATCATCGCCGGCCCGCGCGCGAGGATTTCGCCCTCGCGCCCATCGGGCAGATCGTGGCCGGCTTCATCGACGATGCGCACGGCATAGTCCACGATGCGCCCATCGGTCTGCGCCGCGCGCGCAGGATCATCGGGCCAGCCGAAGCTGACCAGCGGCACTTCGGAACTGCCGAACACGCGAAACGGCGCGCAGCGGGCAAAGGCTGATCGCGCCTCACGGATCACCTCGGGCGCGACGGCCGCGCCGCCACAAGCAAAGAAACGGAACGTTGGCAGGGTTTCCCCCGCCGCGCGCGCGGCAGCGGCCAGTTCCACCAGGAACGGCGTGGCCGCCACCGTGCCAACCACGCCATGCCGCGCGATCAGGACGAGCGCCTCCTGCGCGTTCCAGCTTTCCATCAGCACCGTGCAGGTGCCCATCACCAGCGGCATTTCCAGGCCATTGGCAAAGCCCGACACATGCGTGACCGGCGATGGCATCAGCACCGCCGCGCACGGTTTCAACCCCCAGAACGTGCCGCTCTGGCCGATGACCCGGCCCAGCGTGGCATGGCTGTGCAGCACGCCCTTGGGCCGCCCCGTGGTGCCCGAGGTATAGAGCACCATCTTCACCGCCATGGGATCGACCACCACCCGTGCATCGGGCAGGCTGCGCCCGGCCGCCACCAGGCTGGCAAGATCGTCAGGCCCCTCGCCGCGCACGGTGAACACATGCGTCAGCGCGGGCAGATCGGCCTGCACCCGGGCGGCCATGGCAGCGTGGTCCACCTTGCGGAACACCGTGGGCACGAACAGCGCGCGGGCCGCGCCATCGCCCAGCA
Source organism: Novosphingobium capsulatum NBRC 12533 (assembly GCF_001598375.1). Taxonomy (GTDB): domain Bacteria; phylum Pseudomonadota; class Alphaproteobacteria; order Sphingomonadales; family Sphingomonadaceae; genus Novosphingobium; species Novosphingobium capsulatum. The sequence continues at coordinate 58,526 of NZ_BCYV01000014.1, read as the reverse complement.
TCATGCGCATTTCGGCATCGCGATAGATCGGTACGATCGGGTTGACCACCAGCCCGGCGACCACGCAGGCCAGGTTGAGCACCGCCGCTTCGCGCCAGTTGGGCAACTGGAACGCCACGACGTCGCCCGGCACCAGGCCCCGGGCGCGCAGCGAAGCGGCCAGCGCCTGGGCATCGGCCCACAGCGCCGCAAACGTCAGCACGCCGGCATCATCGATGATGCACGGATCATCGGGCCGCGTAGCCGCCAGATCGGCAGCGCGATCGGCTATCGTCTGATGCGGCCACAGCCCGTCGCTCACGAATGGCGCCTGGTGCGCGGCCGGAACGGCGGGCCAGGATCGGGCAGGTTCACGCGCTGATTCGCCGCTGTCGTTCATCATCCTCGTCGCCTTGCCCGTTTTGCGCTTGTTCGCTGCAAAGCGGGCGCCTGTCCACTTGGCCAAAATGCGAGGAACCTGTCACCTGTCCCAGCTTGGCAAGGCGATCTGCCTGCGGCAGCTTTGGCCATTAGCGACACAAGCAAAACAGGCAGGAGAGGCCGCAGATGAGCAATGAACGGGCCGAGCGGCGCCAGCGGATCGGCGATATTGCCGAGATCATGCTGGATTACGTCGAGCACAACAGCACCTACCAGGCCCAGCAGGTGGCGCGCGTGCGCACGGCCACCTATACCGATCCCGATCAGTGGAAGGCAGAGATGGAACTGGTGTTCCGCCGCGTGCCGCTGATGCTGGCCTTCACCGCCGAACTGCCCGAGCCGGGCAACTACAAGGCGATGGACGCGATGGGCCTGCCCGTGCTGATCGTGCGCGACAAGGCAGGAGAGGTGCGCGCGTTCCTCAACGTCTGCTCGCATCGCGGCGCGCCGGTCGCTTCCGAAGGGCACGGCAAGTGCGCCCGCTTCACCTGCAAGTACCACGGCTGGACCTATGGCCAGGATGGCAAGCTGCTGGGCGTGTCGGAAAGCGCCAACTTTGGCGATGTCGACAAGGCCGGCCTCGCCCTGCGCGCGCTGCCGTGCGAGGAACGCGCGGGCATGATCTTCGTGGCGCTCACGCCCAATGCCCCGCTCGATCTCGATGACTATTTCCAGGGCTTCCTTGAAGACTTCGAGAATGTCGGCTTTGCCGACTGGGCCTATCTCGGCAGCCGCACGATCGAGGGCGCCAACTGGAAGATCGCGTTCGACGGCTATCTCGAAGGCTATCACTTCGCCTCGCTGCACCCCGCCACGATCGAACCGCGCACGCCATCGAACCGCATGTTCTACGAAGGGTTCGGCCCCTCGATGCGCATCGGCTTTCCCCAGCACCGCATTGCCGAGGCGCTGAAAGACGTGCCGCGCGAGGATTGGGGCGACCAGGAAAACAACGGCTTTGATTTCGTGCGCATCCTGTTCCCCAATGTCTCGGCGTTCCTCGCGCCCGAAATTACCCAGGTGGCCCAGCTGTTCCCCGGGCCGACGCCCGATCGCAACCGCACCGTGCTGCACTACCTGCGGCGCGAGCCGATCCGCGACGAGGCCGATCGCGCCGCGGTGGAGCAGATTATCAACTTCTTCCGCGATGTGACCTATCAGGAAGACTATGTGATCGGCATGGAAATCCAGAAAGGCCTGGAAAGCGGCGCGCACGACAACCTGGTGTTCGGCCGCAACGAACGCGGCAACCAGTATTTCCACGAATGGCTCAACTGGTATCTGCAGGATGATGCCACCCTGCCCAAGCCGGTAATGTGAGAGGGCGGCGAGCATGACAGTCCAGGACAACAAATCGCGCTATTCGCCCGATTTCGACATGCCGGTGCGCGGCGACACGATCACAGCCGATCGCTATATCTCGCGCGACTGGATGGACAAGGAAGGGCAGAATCTGTGGCCCAAGGTGTGGCACCTGGGCGGAATGCTGGCCGAACTGGAGGAGGAAGGCGACTTCATCCGCCACGATTTCGGCAAGGATTCGATCCTGATGATCGCCCAGGCCGATGGCAGCGTGCGCGCGTTCTACAACAGCTGCCCGCATCGCGGAAACCGCCTGGTGCTGGGCGATGCCGGCTCGCTGCCGCGCATCACCTGCGGCTATCACGGCTGGCAGTTCACTCCCGATGGCCTGCTCGCCAAAGTGCAGGACCCGGATGATTTTGCCGGCGGCAACCCCTGCGGCAAAGTGCACCTGTCGGAACTGCGCTGCGAAACCTGGGGCCCGTTCGTGTTCTGGTGCATGGATGATGACGTGCCGCCACTGGCGCAGTGGATGGCGCCCTTGCAGGAACGCCTCGCCAACTATGGCCTGGATAACTGGGTGCGCGTGCTCAAGCTGTCGTGCGACGCGGAATTCAACTGGAAGGTGATCCGCGACAATTTCAACGAAAGCTACCACCTCCCCACGATCCATCCCGAACTGGCCACGTTCATCAACGACGGCCTGCCCACCACGGTCTTCGAGATGTATCCCAGCGGCCACAACGCGATGTGGATGATCGGCCACCAGGCCACCACGCGGGTGGACTATCACAGCGCCGAAGTGCCTGCCCCGCTCGATGATATCGCCCGCGCCTGGGGCATCGATCCGGCCGATTATCAGGGCCGCACCGGCGAAATCCGCGCCGCCGTGATCGCCGCCAAGCGCAAGCTGGGGCCAGAGCGCGGCTATACCATGTACGAAGACATGACCGACCAGCAACTGGTGGACTATTTCCACTGCACGCTGTTTCCCAATCTCACGCTCACCATGTCGCCCGAACAGATGCAGGTGCTGCGCACCGAGCCGCATCCCACCGACCCGGAAAAATGCGTGTTCCAGCATTGGTGCCTCTATCCCCCGGTCAAGGGCATGAAAGAGGTGGTCACCCCGATCGGCACCGTGCCGCTGCGCCACGATGCCGTGGCACGGCACAGCCGCTATGGCGATGGCGTCTCGCTGGGCTTTGTCGCCGATCAGGATCTCTCGATCGGCACCACGCAGCAACAAGGCCTCAATTCGCGCGGCTTCAAGGGCTGTATCCTGCCCGGCCAGGAAAAGCGCATCCAGCGCTTCCACGAACTGCTCAACGATTACGTGGCCAGCAAGGGCCCGGTGCAACCGGCATGACCTATCCCCCGCCGCCCTGCCCCGCAGACGTGCGCCAGGCCCTTGCTGATCTCGTCACCGCCTATGCCATGGCGGTGGACGATATCGGCAATGCGGCCGGCGTTGCCGCGCTGTTCGCGCCCGATGGCTGCTATGACCTGACCAGCCTGGGCATGGACCGGATCGTCGGGCGTGCAGGCATCCAGGGGTTCTTCGAAGCCGCCTTTGACACCATGGCCAGCAACGCCCACTTTGTCGGCAACGTGGCACTCGGCGCCTATGACGCCGCCGCCAACACCGCCCAGGTCACGGCCTATGGCCACGCCTTCAGCCTGGGCACCGATGGCGCGCTACTGGAAGTCAAAGCCCGCTACGCCTTCGACCTTGCCCAGCACGAGGGCACCTGGCGCATCGCGCGCCTGGGCATGACCATGCTGCTGCCCCCGGTCCACACCCCGGCGCCCTGAACACGATCCTCCCCGCCCAGCGGGGAGGTGGCAGCCCGCAGGGCTGACGGAGGGGCGCGGTCTCGAACATCGCAGAGCAGGACGGCACGCTGTCCTCCACCCACACACAAAGACGCGAAGAACACCGCAGTGCCTTCGCGCCTTTGTACAAATCGCAATAGCGTCTGTGATCAGGTCGGGTTCTTCAAATAGGCGATCACGTCTGCGCGGTCCTGGCCCTTGGGCAGGCCGGGGAACGTCATCTTGGTGCCCGGCACCACGCGCTGCGGCTTTTCCAGGTACTGGAACAGCTTTTCGGCGGTCCAGGTGATGCCGCTGCTCTTGTTGGCGTTGGAGTAGGCAAACCCGGCGATCGAGCCAGCCTTGCGACCCACCACGCCCGCCAGCGAGGGGCCGATCATGTTCTTGCCCGGTTCGGCCGAGTGGCAGGCCTGGCACTGCGCAAAGATCTGCTTGCCGTGCACCGGATCGGCGGTGAACGATGCCAGCGTGGTGTGATCGAGCGTATCGGTGGAATCAGCCGCCGGCGCGGGCGTGCTGGCGGCTGCGGCCGGGGTCATCGATGCCGCTGCAGCGGCCGTCGTGGTTTCGCTGGCAGCTGGCGTCTGTTCCGCTGCCGATTTGCTGCCACCACCGCCGCACGCGGCAAGCAAAAGCGTGGCGGTGCCCAATGCAAGAGTGTGGACCTTGGATATCATCTGCATCCTCCGTTATGTTTTATGAGGCTGCGCGTCACACGGGACGGCGGGAAACTAGAACGTGTCCGATAGTGCCACGCAATACGGCCGTTAGGGCGAAAACATACCTAAGCCAGGGTGCGGCAACAGCAGGCAGTCCGTGCCAATCGTCCCGCATTTTCCAATACTTCCCTGGCGCGGTAACGGCTGGCCCCCCGAACCGTTCCCGAATGCTCCATCGCGTTGCGCATTACGGCGGATGGCTGTTTTGCGGCATCGCGCCTACCCCTGCGGTGTGGCCGCCCCACGCGCCGGAGCAGCCGAGGCGACGGGCTGGGTGGGCGTTGGCGCCTGCAACGGCGTGGGGAACGTGGCGGGCACCGTTGCATTGCCCGGCGCACCCCACAGGGCGTGGTAATCCTTTGCCATGGGATAGCCACCCATCGGCTTGTTCTTGCCCTGGTGGCAGGTAGCGCAGCTGACCTTGAACGGATCGCCCATCGGCCCCTTGCGATAGGCCGGGAAGGCACTGGTGAGCGAGCCGATATACTGCCCGTTGGTTTCGCGCACCATGCGGATGCCGTACCAGGCCTTGGCCCGCTTGGGCGTGCTGATCGGCCAGGCACCAAACGCCTGGGCATTGTGGCAGAACGTGCAGTTTACCCCCAGCGCCTTGGACACGTGGATCATCACGGCATAGGAATTTTCGGTCTGCATCACGCTGGTCTTGTCAGCCGGCGAAGGATGCGCGGCCGTGGCTTGGACGCGGATATTCTGGTCCTTTTTCGGGTCGCCGGTCAGATAGAGCGCCAGCGAGGCATCGGGCAGCGACGAAAATCCCGTGGCGGCGATCGGGTCGTCCTGGCCATGGCGGTTGCCGATGATGCCGCTGGGTGGCGCGGGCGGCATGGTCCAGTGGTTGGTCGGCACGGCCTGGCCACGGTGGCAGGTCCAGCAGGTCACCCCGGTCTGGGCCACGTGCGATTGCCAGTTGTGGTTGATGTTGCGCGTCATCTGCAACATGCGCCGCGCAACCACCTTGGTATAGAGTTCGTCAGACGCCATGTTGTTGGGATTGTGGCAATAGTTGCAGCCTTCCTTGGGCGCCACCCAGGCGGTCATCACGGCCATGGTATAGCTCAGCTGCTCGGCGGATTCATCGCCCAGCACCTGCAGGTTCTGGAACTGCTCCTTGGCGCGCGGCCCGTCGGTGGATGGCGGGTCATAGGGCGGCGGCGGCACCTCGTCCTTGGCCATGGCCACTTTCTTGACCGTGACCTGGTCCATGCCGGTGCCGCGATAGCCGTTCTGGCCCGAAACCTTGTGGGAAAGTTCGCAGCCCCCCAGGGACAGCGCGGCAAGCGCCGCCAGGGCAATAGCGGTGATCCGTCTCATTTCCCCGTGCTCCCCAAGGTGGCGGGGTCAATCACCCCGGTTGCGGGATAGTGCGGCGCATAGCCGTGCTGCTGTGCCCACAGATACCAGTTGTCCACCACGGTGCCGGTCAGCAGGATGCCGATGCCCCCGGTCAGCGTGGTCAGCACGGCAAACCACCAGGCCCAGCGATGGATCGATTCCATCGTGGCGTTGAAACCCATAGTCCAGCGCCAGAACAGCGCGGCGCGTTCCGATGCGGTGCCGCGATCGGTGATCTGCTCGATCTCGCGCTCGCCGCCATAGCGGCCGACAGCCAGGATCGTCGCGCCGTGCATGGCAAACAGCAGGGTGGAGCCATAGAGGAACGCGATCGAGAAGCAGTGGAACGGGTTGTAGAACAGGTTTCCATAGCGGATCGAGAACGCAGCGGTCCAATCCAGGTGCGGAAAGATGCCGAACGGCACGCTTTCGGCCCAGCTGCCCATGAAGAACGGGCGGATGAAGCCCAGCACCAAAAACAGCCAGATCGCGCTGAGGAAGGCCCAGGCGACATGCGTGCCCATGCCGAGCGCGCGGGCGCGGGTATAGGTGCGCACCCACCACAGCATGACCGAGGTGGTCAGGCAAAAACCGGCGATGATCCACCACCCGCCCTTGGCCAGCGGCACGAACGGGGAAAAGCCATATTGCGGGCCGGGCGGCTCCAGCGACAGCCACGGCAGCAGGCGCACGAACTGGATCGGGTTCCAGTTGACCGAGGCCAGCATGTTGAGACCGATGATCTCGAACGCGGTAAACCCGAAGATCAGCGCGAAAATGCCGGTCCAGCCGAGGTAGATCGGGCCGATCTGCGCCTGGCCGACCAGGCCGAGGAGGTGGACGAAGCCGCCCTGCCCGATGCGCTCCTCGCTGCCCGGTGGCAGGGCCACGCCCATTTCCGGTTCGCCGCGCAATTGCACTTGGGTGAATATGTTCTGGTAGGTCGTCATCGCACGGTGCTCCTTCACGACCAGATCGGCAGGTTGAGCCACCAGGTCCACCACTCGGGCCAACCGCGCGTCCACAACGGGCCGCTGATGACTATGCACACCGCGCTCCAGAACCCGGCGTTGAGCGCCAGCAACAGGCCCAGGCGGTGAATGCCCAGCGTGCCGATCGAATAGCCGATAAGATCGCGGAAGAAGGTGTCTTCGTATTCCGGTGATTTGACCTCGCCACCCTTGGGCGGGTTGACGGCCGAGAGCACCAGCGCGCCATGCAGCGCCAGCGCCAGCGTGGTGGTGAAGAAGAACGACACCGCCAGCATGTGCGCCGGGTTATAGTGGAAGTGCAGGTACTGGTATCCGGTGTTCGACACCCAATCGAGGTGGCTGAAGATCCCATAGGGAAAGCCCCAGTGCCACGCGCCCAGCAGGACCGGACGGATCACCACCAGCGTGAAATAGGCAAAGATCGCCATGCCAAAGGCCACCGGCACATGATAGCCCATGCCCAGCTTGCGGCAGATTTCCACCTCGCGCAGCGCCCATGACACGAACGAGACCAGCGCGCAGACCGTGATGATCTGCCAGAAGCCGCCTTCCTTGAGCGGCGCCAGCGCCAGGCCATATTTGAGATCGGGCGGCGCGATCGAAATCAGCCAGGGATTCCAGGTCGGGCCTTGTGATGCGGAATAGAAAATAAGCGCCGTGCCCAGCGAGGCGAAGATCGCCGTTACCACGCCGAAAAAGCCGACGTAGAACGGGCCCACCCAGAAATCGAACAGGTCGCCACCGATCAAGGTGCCGCCACGCACGCGATATTTTCGTTCGAAACTCAGGAGTGCCATGGCCATCCCCCTCTCCGCCTGGATGCGGCGGCTGTTGTGTTCAGATGCCAGTTTTTTCAGGCGTCAGCGCCCATGAGGCGGCGGTCGGGATCGCCGCCGCCTCTCGCACGGGCTTGCGTCAGCTGGCCGGTTTTGCGGCAGCGGCGGCATGCGCGGCGCCCTGCGCCGAGTTGGGGCCGTCGAGCCAGTTGTAGGTGTCGGTGCTGAGCAGGATGAAGTGAATGATCAGTGCCAGCACGAGCAGAAAGCCGAACAGGGCAACCAATGTCCTGCGCGGATCGAAAATCAGCCAAAGTCTCCACATGGGTTTTATCCTTGTGCAAGAGTGTTGGCCCTCGCCCCATCAGGCCCCCTTGGCCCGATATCGCGAGGGAGTGGGCGGCTTACAGCCAGGGCTTCCACATCCAGACCAGGACGTGTGCAACCACGGCCACGCCGGTGAAGCCCAGGAAGCTGCTCATGAACAGCTTGTGGAACTCCTTGGCTTCCTCGGGCGTGAGATACGTTCTCAGCCCAAAGCGATCGTCACGATCACTCATAGCCCAATCTCCTTTCGTTGGTGGTGTGCGAGAGGCGAAACGACCTCTTCGGGTATCCTCGCGGCGCCCGAATGCACCGTGAGAATGGCTGGGCCGGGCTGCACGCGGCAGGCTTCCGGGCGGATGGAACGGGCGCGGGTCATGCGACCTGCGCCTCAAGCAGGGCATCGGCCAGCCGATCGGCCGATACGCGGTCTTCGCCATGGCGGCGGGCGGCGCGCTCGGCGCCATCGCGCAGGCGCTTGGCCGCCGAAATGCGGATCAGCACGGGCTGCGCTGCCACCACCTCGTCCAGCCGCGTCTTGGCATCGTCATCCCACGGCAATTCGCGCCACGCCGCTTCGCCGACCCCGCGCGCGGGCGTGGGCTCTACCTTGTCCATTTCGGTCGCCAGCGGCAGGATGTGGAAAAGCGCGTCGAACAGCGCGTTGCACACTTCCTGCACCAAATAGGTCGCGCCGGAATAGCCCATGAACGGCGTGCCGGTGTGGCGCCGGATCGCCGCGCCGGGGAAACTGGCCGGGATATAGATCCCGCGCCCGCCACGCTCGGCATTATACATGCGCTCGTTGTAGCTACCGAAAAGCACCAGCGGCGGATTGGCATGGATCGCCGCGCGCACGTCCTCGTTGCGCGGCTTGACCCCGGCGCTGCGCGCAAAGGCAAAGTTGCACGGCAGGCCCATGTCGTCTTCCAGGAACCGCCGGATGCCACGGGCATAGGTTTCGTTGGCCACGATGCCAAAGCTGGCGGTGGCAAAGAAATCCTGCGTCACCGAGCGCCACAGATCCCACAAGGGCTTGATCGTGGTATGCTTTTCCCGCTCGATGAACGGTTCGGGATCAAGCCCCAGTTCCGCACCAAGCGCGCGCAGGAACAAGGTGGTGCTGTCCAGCCCGATCGGCGCCTGGAAATAGGGCCGCTCCAGCGTCTCACACAGGCCCCGGCCAAATTCGCGATAGAGGCACACGTTGGCCTGCGCATCGGCCAGCTTGCGAATATCAGCCAGGTGGCACCCCAGCGGGAACACCACGTTGACCTGCGCGCCGATTCCCTCGATCAGGCGGCGCACCTCGTGCAGGTCGCTCGCCATGTTGAACATGCCGTAAGACGGGCCGATGATGTTGACGCGGGGCTTTTCCCCTTCGCGCAGCGGCCGGGCGGCGGGCACGCCCTTGGGGCCAAATTCCTTCCACAGCCAGCCCAGCGCGCGATCGGCGCTCTGCCACTGGTCCTCGTCGATGGTGCGCGGCAGGAAGCGCTTGATATTGGTGCCTTCGGGCGTCACCCCGCCGCCGATCATCTCGGCGATGGAGCCGGTGACGACCACCGCCGGCAGATCGGGATCGAGCGTTTTCCACGCCCGCTTCATCGCCCCTTCGGTGCCGGTCTTGCCCAGCTCCTCTTCGCCCAGGCCCGTGACCACGATCGGCAGCTCGTGCGGGGGCAGGCCATCGGTATAATGCAGCACCGATGTCACCGGCAGGTTTTCGCAGCCCACCGGCCCGTCGATGATCACCTGCAGACCCTTGACCGCGGTAAAGACGTAGACCGCCCCCCAATAGCCGCCGGCGCGATCGTGATCGAGAACCAGCGTCATGATCCCACCGCCTCGGCCGCCTTGCGCGCGGCTTCGTTCAGGGCGGCGTATTTCTTCTTGAACTGCGGCCGGTCCTGCGGGGTATCTTCCCACACGCCCGCGCCCGGCCCGCTGCCCACGCCATCGAAAAAGGCGCGCATGCGATCAAAGCGTGGCTTGTTGGCCATCGCCGCGTTGACCACCTGTGCCAGGCTGCCCGCGCCGGCCACACCCATCAGCGGGCGGGCGGAAATCAGGTTGGTGAAATAGAGCGCGGGAATCGCGCGCTGCTTGGCATGCTGCACCACCGGCGTGGTGCCGATGGCCAGGTCGGGGCCAAATTCCTCGACAGCGGCAATATCCTGCTCAAGACTGGCGCGATAGTTCACACGCACGCCGCGCGCCTCCAGCCAGGCGCGGTCAGCCTCGCCGGCCGCCGTCGCCGGGCAGGCCGTGCCGACATAGGGCACATCGGCGCCGCTTTCGATCAACAGCCGCGCCACCAGCAGTTCCGAGCCTTCATAGCCGGTCAAGGTGACGCGGCCCTTGATCGGATTGGCCGCCAGCGCGCCGCCGATCGCGGGCAGGAAACGGTTCTTGGCTGCATCGATACGGTCCTGCGCCACGCCGCAGGCCGCGCCGATCGCATCAAGCCAGCTGGCCGTGCCTTCCACCCCCACCGGGGCAGAGCCGACGATGCCGCGCCCGGCGGCGGAAAATTCGCGCATGCTGGCGGTGTAGAATGGATGGATCGCCGCCACCGCCGCACAATCGAGCGCGGCATAAAGCTCGCGCCATTCGCGCGTGGGCACCACCGGCCCGGCGGCCAGGCCCAGCGGCTCCAGCATCATGCCGATCCCCACCGGATCGGCCGGGAACATCTCGCCCAGCAAAGTGACCGTCGGGCGATCGGGCTTGACCCGGGGCGCTGCCACCGGGCCTTGCTCGGCCTCTGCCCGCGCATAGGCCAGCATGGCGCCGGCGAGCACATCCTTTGCCTCGGCATGGGTGGGAATGCCAAAGCCGGGCACGTCGATGCCGATGATGCGCACGCCGTTGATCTGCTTTTTCAGCAGGCGCAGCGGCACGCCGCTGGCCGTGGGCACGCACAGGTTGGTCACCACGATGGCGTCATAGAGCGCCGGATCGGCCAGCCCTTCCACCGCGTCCTTGATATCCTCGAACAGCTTGCCGGTGACGAGCGTTTCGGAATTGAACGGGACATAGCCCACCGTCCGCCGCGCGCCGTAAAAGTGCGAGGTAAACGTCAGGCCATAGACACAGCAGGCCGAGCCCGACAGCACCGTGGCGGTGCGGCGCATGCGCAGCCCGACGCGCAGCGACCCGAACGCCGGGCACATGCTTTGCGGCTGATCGTGCGGCCCCACCGGATAATCGGCGGCATAGCGTTCCAGCAGCGCGCTGCCCTGGGCCTGGTCGGTCGCCGCGCGCAGCACGCCGGCATCGGCATGGCAGCCCCCGCCGCTGGCCGGCGGCGGATCGAGCGCGATGCGGTCTGCCTGGCGCGCGGCCGGCGGCGCGGGTGCGTCAAGCCTCGTCATAGATCACCTCGAGCGAGGGCTTCTGGACAAAGCTGGCGCCGCGCATATCGGCCTGGGTGGCGGGCCGCAGCACCACATCGCCGCCCACTTGCTCGGGCGAAAACAGGCCGAGCAGGCCATCCTGGTCGAGCGGGCGCGGCTGCTGCGCGGGCGCGGTGGCAACGTTGACCGCCAGGTCTTCGAACAGGCTGCCCCACTGGCCATCGGGCCGGCCGATGATCTGGTAATTGGCCGACTTGCGGCGAATGTCTTCGTCGGCGGGAATGGCGCACAACACCGGGATGCCCACGGCATCGGCAAAGGCAGCGGCCTCTCCGGTGCCGTCATCCTTGTTGACGATCATGCCGGCCACGCCAACATTGCCGCCCATCTTGCGGAAGTATTCCACCGCCTTGCACACGTTATTGGCAACGTAGAGCGATTGCAGGTCGTTGGAGCCGACCACGATCACCTTCTGGCACATATCGCGTGCAATCGGCAGGCCGAACCCGCCGCAGACCACGTCGCCCAGGAAATCGAGCAGGACATAGTCGAACCCCCAATCATGGAAGCCCAGCTTTTCCAGCAGTTCGAAGCCATGGATGATGCCGCGCCCGCCGCAGCCACGGCCCACTTCCGGCCCGCCCAGTTCCATCGCAAACACGCCATCGCGCTGGAAACACACGTCTTCGATACGTACTTCTTCGCCCGCCAGCTTCTTGGCGGCAGAGGTTTCGATGATCGTAGGGCAGCTGCGCCCGCCAAACAGCAGGCTGGTGGTATCAGACTTGGGATCGCACCCGATCAGCAGCACGCGCTTGCCCTGCTGCGCCATCATGTAGCTGAGGTTGGACAGGGCAAAGCTCTTGCCCGATCCGCCCTTGCCATAGATGGCAATCACCTGGGTCTGCTTGGTTACCTCGCCCGTGTGCGGGGCATCGGGCTCGATCGCGGCTTCGGCGCGCAGGGCATCGGCAGTGTTCAGCAAGGTCATGCGCAAGCGCTCCAATCGAGAACCATCTTGAGGCAGTCGGCGGCGAGGAAGGTTTCGGGATAGGCGTCCTTGGCCTCGGTCGCCGGGCGCATGTGGCTGACCAGGCCAGCCAGGCTGCACGCCCCGCTGTCGATCAGGCCGCGCGCCGCCACCAGATCGGCTGGCTGCCATTCGGCGGCGATGCGAAAGCGCGCCTCGCGCCGGAATGCGGGGGCAAAGTCAAAGCTGGGACGGTTGGCATAGAACCCGGCCATCACCACTTCGCCGCCGTGGCGCAGCCGGGCGATCAGCTGATCCAAGCAATCGGCATTGCCGCTCGCGTCATAGATCGTGGCGTAATCGTGCCGATCGTCGTCCTTGGGCGCGATCACGCGATAGCCGCTGACGCCCTCGCGCCGCACCGCGTTGCGTTCCCACACCGTGGGCGCAGGCGCGCCCATGGCGATGGTCAGCCGCGCCAGCAGGCGCCCCAGCGTGCCATGCCCGATGATGAGATCGGGCGCCGCGCCGCCTTGCAGCGCATGCAGCGCCGTGGCCGCCAAGGCAAACAGCACGCCATCGGCGCCCAGCGACTCGGCCACGGGAAAGGCCCGTGCCGAGGGAATGATCACGCGCTGCGCCGTGCCGCCAAACAGCGCCCGCGCATCGGCATAACAGGCCGCGCCCGGCACAAAGACCCAGTCGCCAATGCGCCCCTGCGCCTCGGCCCCGGCGTCGACAATGCGGCCCAGCGACTCATACCCAGGCACCAGCGGATAGCCCATGCCGGGAAAGACCGGCATTTCGCCCGACCACAGCAGCTTTTCGGTGCCCGTGCTGATGCCGCTCCAGCGGATGTCGACCACCACGTCGCTCGGGCCAAGAACGGCGCCGTTGCCGGCGACCGAACTGGTCAACGTCAGCTTGCGTAGCGCAATGCACCTGGGTGCTTCGAGTATGACGGCCAGCGCATCCATGCCCCGGTCCTTCTCCCAACGGTCGGTCAGACCCCGTCGCGTTCACCCGAAAGCGGGTACGTTCCGGCAAGGATCACCATACGCCAACCTTGACATACGTCAATCTATCTTGACGTTTTTAAGTGTCATCCAAACGCGACAACCACACTGACAACCACGGGATATGCCGTGCGATGGCGCCGCCACCCCGCAAATCCGGCCTTTTTGAGCAGCGCGCCATATTCAGCCGCGCTGCGCGGGCGCCCGGCATTCATCGCCCAGAGATAAAATCCGAAGTAGGCATCACCCATCGCGGCCGCGCCCGGCGTCTTGGCCATCGGCTCTGCCACCACGAGTCGCCCGCCCGAAACCAGCGCCTGGCGCGCGGCGCGCAGCAGGGCCAGGCAGGCATCATCATCGTGATCGTGCAGCACCCGCACCAGCGTGATGCAATCATGGCCCGGCGGAATCGGATCGCGAAAGAAATCGCCGCCATGCAACGCGATGCGCCCGCGCATCGCCGCTGCATCCAGCCAGGCGCCGGCGCCGGCCACCACCGGCGGCAGATCGAACACCGCCACCTCCAGCGCCGGACAGGCCTTTGCCACCGCGCTGGCAAAGGCGCCATGGCCACCGCCGAGATCGAGCAACCGCCGATGCCGGGCAAAGGGATAGGCCGCCAGCGCCTGCTGCGCGACCATCGCCTGCGAAGCCGCCATGAGCGCGGAATAGGATGCCGCCTCGTGTTCGCTGGCATCCTGGGCATAGTGCCAGAACGACGAAAGCGCGGTGGGCATGGCCCGGTCGCGCAGCAGCAGCGCCACGGGATCGGCCAGATCGGCATAGAGCAGCGCATGATGGCGCACCATCGCGATCGCGCCGGGATTGGCCTGCAGGGCGGCGCCCTGTTGCCCCAGCATCCACCACCCCGGTGCCACTTCCTCGGCCAGGTCGAGCGCAGCCGCCGCGCGCACCAGGCGCAACGCGGCCTGGGGCGAAAGGCCGCTGGCCAGCGCCACGTCATCTGCACTGCACGGCCCGCGACGCAAGAGATCAAGCAGCCCAACCCGCACCGCCGCCATCAGCACCTGCGAATAACAGAAGCCCGCCACCAGATCGAACGCCTGCGCCGCGCGGCGGCGTGACACGATCGCAATCCCTGGCAGCCGCGCCGCCCAGAACTGGAAGCGCGGGCTGGCCAGCACCCCGTTGCGCCACGCCGTCCACCGTCGACGCCAAGGCGCCACGGCAGACGGCGGGTCCAATTGGTCTGGAATAGTGGACATTTCCATATGTCTATTTTAATGGACATCATTGGTGTAAAGATCAATTCCTATTCCCGAGGGTGATTCCTTTCGCAAAGGGGCACGACGCGCATGGCGGCACGGGTTGCGATCATCGGCGCAGGCATTGGCGGGCTGGCAGCGGCCGCGCTGCTCGCCGCGCGCGGCCTGGCGGTGACCGTGATCGAAAAGGCCGGGCATCCGGGCGGCAAGGCGCGGCAACTGGCCGTCGATGGCGTGGGCATCGATGCCGGCCCCACCGTGTTCACCCTGCGCGATGTGTTTGCCGATATCTTCCACGATTGCGGCGCTGACCTGACCGATCATGTCACGATCCGCCGCGCCCAGGTGCTCGCCCGCCATGCCTGGGACGGGGACGGTCAGCTCGATCTCCATGCCGATCCCGCGCGCAGCGAGGAAGCGATCGGCGATTTTGCCGGGGCTGCGGCAGCAGCTGGCTTTCGCGCCTTCCGGGCAGAGGCGGCGCGCATCCACGGCATTCTCGATGCCACCATGCTGCGCGGATCAAAGCTCGCCTGGCCGCCCTCGCTGATGTGGCGCATCGGGCTGTGGCGGGTGGGCGATCTCCTCGCCATCCGCCCTTATGAAAGCCTGTGGAAGGTCTTGGGCGAGCACTTTGCCGATCAACGGCTGCGTCAGCTTTTCGCGCGCTATTCCACCTATTGCGGCTCCTCGCCCTTTGCCACGCCGGCCACACTGATGCTGATCGCCCATGTCGAGGCGCAGGGCGTGTGGCTGATCGATGGCGGCATCAGCGCCCTGGCCCAGGCCTTGATGAACCTGGCGCAGCGCCATGGCGCGCAGTTCCGTTTTGGCACCGGTGCGGCCATGCTGGAAACGCACAATGGCCGCGCCTCGGGCGTGGTGCTGGCCAATGGCGAGCATGTGCCGGCCGATGCCGTGATCACCAATGCCGATCCCGAAGCGCTTGCTGCCGGGCGCCTTGGCCCGATCGGCGCCATGGCGGTCAGCAGCCACGGCGTGCGTCACCGCTCGCTTTCGGCCATGGTCTGGCTCGCCCATGCGCAGACCAGCGGCTTCCCCCTGCAACGGCACAACGTGCTGTTCTCGCCCGATTACCCGCGCGAATTCAGCGATATTCGCGGCGGCCACCCGCCCAGCGATCCCAGCGTCTATGCCTGCGCGCAGGATCGCGATGGCACCACTGCGCAGGCCGGCGGGCGCGAGCGCCTGCAGATCATCGTCAATGCCCCGGCCAACGGCGACAGCCACGCCTATAGCGAAAAGGAGAGGGACCAATGCACCTTGGCCATGCGCAAGACGCTGCGCCGCTGCGGGCTGGAGCTGGAAACGGATTGTCCCCGCATCCTGCTGACGCCGAACGAGTTCGAGACCTTTTTGCCCTCGACCGGCGGAGCGATCTATGGACGGGCCTCGCACGGCTGGGCGGCGTCATTCCTGCGGCAGGGCACGCGGACCCGGATCCCTGGGCTCTATTGCGCGGGTGGAAGCACCCACCCCGGAGCGGGGGTGCCGATGGCCGCCTTGTCGGCACGGCTGGCGAGCCGGGCGGTGCTGCAAGACCTCGCTTCGATGCGGCGATTCCACCCGGTGGCTATGGCTGGTGGTATGTCGATGCCATCAGCCAGTGCGGGCGCCACGGGCTGACGATCATCGCCTTCATCGGCAGCGTGTTTTCCCCCTATTACAAGAAAAGCGGCCGGGGCACGCCCTTGGATCACTGCGCGCTCAACGTCGCGCTCTATGGCCCCGGGGCGCGCTGGACAATGACCGAGCGCGGACGCGGCGCCGTTCGCCGCGATGCCGATTGCCTGCAGATCGGCCCCAGTGCCATGCGCTGGACCGGCGACGCGCTGGAAATCGAGATCGAGGAAATGGACAAGCGCGTCGGCGTGCCATGGCAGCGCCGCGTGGCCGGGCGCGTGCGCGTCATTCCCGAGGCGATGAACGCCAAGGCCTTCGCGCTCGACCCCCAAGGGCGGCACCGCTGGCACTGCCTCGCCCCGCGCGCGCGGATCGAGGTGACGATGCAGCAGCCAGGGTTGGCCTGGCAGGGCAGCGCCTATCTCGATTCCAATTTCGGCAGCGAGGCGCTGGAACAGGGCTTTCGCGTGTGGCACTGGTCTCGCGCCCATGGCCGCCACGGCTCTTTCGTATTCTACGAAGGCATCCGCCGCGACGGCCGCCCCTTTGCCAGCGCCCTGCGCTTTGCCGCCGATGGCACCCCGCACGAAGAGGCCGAACTGCCACCCGTGGCGCCCCTGCCCAACACGTTATGGCAAATGGAACGCAAGACCCGCGCCGATCGCGGCCACGCCAGCGTGGTCCGCACCTGGGAAGACGCCCCCTTCTATTCCCGCTCCACCTTGCGCTCCACGCTGCTGGGCGAACCGGTCGTCTCGGTCCAGGAAAGCCTCGACATGGATCGCTTCTCCTCGCCGATCGTGCAATTCATGCTCCCCTATCGCATTCCACGGGTGGTTTAGGCCGGGGTTGAGTCATGGCGCCGATTGAGACCGCGATATTGGATGGACAGCGCATTCTTTGACGGCGCGGTTTGGCGTTCCAGCGATGAATTCAAGGATAGCGCAAGTTATCAAGCTGGACCCCGGATCAAGTCCGGGGTGACGATGAATTATATCTCTGTTTATTCGTCACCCCGGACTTGATCCGGGGTCCAGCTGTTCTTCTGACGCAACGCGCGCACGTCTACGACGGGCAGTGCCGAACATAATTTGGTTCGCGCAGAGGCGCAGAGGCGCGGAGATTCAGATTTTCTCGGCGCCTCTGCGCCTCTGCGCGAAATCTTTGCTCAAACAGCCGGCGGCGCCCCATCATCGCTGGCATCCGCCCGCTCCTGCTCGGCCTTGCGCGCACGGTCGTGGCGGATTTCGCGGTTGACTGACCACAGCTGCCACACGCCAAAGCCGATGGCGATCGTGGCGGTAAAGACGATTTCCACCCAGCCGAAATGCTGGCTCCAGCCGCTCATCCCACTCTCTCCCGCTGTTGCCGGGCATGGGCGTGGATCAAGGCCGCGACCAGGTCGGGCCGCTCCTCATGCGCCAGATGGCCCAGCCCAGGCAGTACCTCCAGCCGTGCATGGGGCAGCAGGGCGGCGGCCTTTTCCACCGATGCCAGCGGCACGGCCACGTCGCCGCGCGCATGCACCAGTTGCACCGGCGCGGTGATCGCCGGCAAAGTGCGGCTCAGGGTATCGAGATCCCAGCTGGCCATCATTTCCATCGCCCCGGCGCAATGGCCGGCATTGCCGAGCAGCGCGGCATAGCAGCGCAGGCCCTGGGCATCGAGGGCAGAGCCGGTGGCGCGGCGCAGAAAGCGTTCCGGCTCTCCCGGCAGGCGGGCAATCCCCGCCAGCATGCGCGGCACCAGCGGGTTGACGAACAGCATACGCGCCAGCGAGGGAAACAGCTGCGCGGCCAGGCCCGGAAAGGGCATCAGCGCGGGGTTGAGGCCCACCACCGGCACGCCATCCCCCCGCCCATGCACCAGTTGCAGCGCAATCGCCGCGCCGGCCGAATGGCCCACCACCACCGCCGGCACCTGGCCCAGCGCACGCAGCAGCTCATCCACCGCCCGCGCCATCGCCACCAGTGTCAGCCCGCCTTGCGGCCGCCCCCGGGTAAAGCCATGGCCGGGCAGATCGGGCGCCACTACGGTATAATCGCGCGCCAGCAGCGGCATGACATCGCGCCAGCTGTGCGTGGCCGCTCCCGTGCCGTGCAGCAGCAGCGCCACTGGACCCGCGCCATCGCCCATCTGCTGCACATGCCAGGTCAGCCCAGGCGTTTCGACAAAGCGGCTGGCAGCGCGATGCGGCCAGTTCCGGCCCTCCACGGCCCAGCGCGGCCCGCTGCTCATGCCCGCGCCCGGCGTAGCGCCGGCTCTGGCGGGGTGGCCTGGGCCACAGCGGCATGCAGCGCGCGCGCATCGGCGCAGGGAAGCGGCAGATAGCGCGCGCGCATCGCCTGGGCCAGGGCCGCTGCCTCCGGCCGGGGACGCGCGGCGATATCGATCACCACGGCATCGTGGCCGGCCACGGCAATAGCGCGGGCCGCGCGCTGCGCATCATCCTGCGCGCGGGCACGGCCGCGCGCACCATCGAGCGCGATATTGGCGCTGCCATCGGTCATGAACACCAGGATCGGCGTGCCACCGCGCGCGGCCACCGCCTCTGCCAGCTGGCGCGCCAGGACCAGTCCATGCGCCAGCGGGCTGCCGCCGCCGCCGGGCAGCGCGGCCAACGCGCGCTTGGCGCGGGTGAGCGAGCGGGTCGGCGGCAAAAGCACCTCTGCCCCCTCGCCGCGAAACGCCAAGACCGCCACTTCCGCGCGCTTGACATAGGCCTGCGCCAGGATCAGCTCGGCCGCGCCCTTGGCCTCGGCCAGGCGCGCCATCGCGGTAGAGCCAGAGGCATCGACGCAGAACACCGTCACGGTGGTGCGCCGCTCTTCAAACCGGCGCACGCGCAGATCGTCGCGGCGAAAGCGGATCGGCCCCGCGCCATCCGGCGCGGGATCGCGCTGGCGCAGCGGTTGCCAGGGGATGGCCGCGCGCAGGCTGTCAATCAGGGCCAGGCGCGCCCCGCCACCGGGCATGCCAGGCCGCGCGCCCAGCGGCCGGCCACGCCGGCCCGATCGCAAGCGCTGCCCCGAGCCACCGCCGCCACCGGTCTTGGCCCGACCCGCCTGCCCGGCAGCAATACGATCGAGCACGTCGCGCGGGATCGCCGCGCGCGCCGCGTCGATCACCAGGTCTTCGGGAATCTCCGACCCCTCGCCTTCCTGCTCGCCATCGCGCGTGTCCCGCTCCTGCTCGGGCGGTATATCGGGCGGGGCATCAGGGGGTGGCGCGCTGTCGGGCGGCACTTGCGTCGCGCGGGGCGAGAGCACCAACCGCGCCGCCAGCGCCACATCCTCTGCGTCCACCGCTGCGTGCGCCGCCAGCGCGGCATGGGCCTGCGCCACGGCGGCGGCCTGCAACAGCGGCCGCATCGAGGCGATGCCCAGCGCCTGCGCCGCCACCGCGAGCGCGGCCAGCATGGCGTTATCCGCGGGTGGAACAGGCGTTGCCGCCAGAGCGTGCGGCAGTGGCATTGCCAGGTCCGCCAGCCGCAGCCCATCCAGCGTAATGTCGAAGGCAATGCGTTCCATCAGCGCGGCGGGCGGGCGCGGTTCGTCCGCTGTGCCATCGTCCAGCAAAACCAGGATCGGCCCGCCCGCATCATCCATCGCCTGCGCCACGCGGCCGGCAATATCGGCACGCAGGCCCTGGGCCATCGGCACCACCAGAACTCCGCCGCGCGCCGCCGCCAGCAGGCCGCGCTGGTGCACCAGCGTGCCGCTGGCCAGGCTCGCGGCGATATCGGTGCCGCCGCACAGCCGTTCTTCGTCGATATGGCCGGGCAGGCGGTGCCACGCCGTCCCAGGCGGCAACAGCGCAGCCAGCGCCTGCGTCACCAGATCGCGCGCCGGGCCGCCGCCGCGCAGGCACATTCCGCCAAGCGCCGCAGGATTATGGGCCAGCAGGCGCGCTGCCATGAGCGCATCTGCCAGCCCGCCGCTCATGATAAGTGTTCAGCCAGCGCGCGCTCGATCCGCGCGCTCGATCCGCTTTCGTCCAGCACATCGCGGCGCAGGCGATGGCGCAACGCGAGCGGCGCCACTGCCACCAGATGCTCGCGCCGCACCAGCTTGGCGCCCTTGAGCGCAGCCAGCGCGCGGCTGGCGCGCATCAGCGTCAATTCCCCGCGCAGGCCATCCACGCCCAGTTCGCTGCACAACAGCGCGGCATCGGTCATCACCGCATCGGGCACGGTGATCCGCGCCAGCCGCCGCTGCCCGCGCGCGATCTGTTGCAATACCTTGTCATCCTCTTGCGCCCATTGCGCCGCAAACGCCGCCGCATCGGCATCGTGGGCGGCGCAGCGGCGCATGATCTCCACCCGCGTATCGATCGCGCGCGGCGTGCGCACCTCCACCGACAGGCCAAAGCGATCGAGCAGTTGCGGGCGCAGTTCGCCCTCTTCGGGATTGCCGCTGCCGATCAGCACAAAGCGCGCGGCATGGCGCACCGACAGCCCTTCGCGCTCCACCACGTTCTGGCCCGATGCCGCCACGTCGAGCAGCAGGTCGACGAGGTGATCCTCCAGCAGGTTGATCTCGTCGATATAAAGGAACCCGCGATGCGCGCGCGCCAGCAGGCCGGGTTCATAGACCCGCTCGCCCGTGCGCAGCGCGCGTTCCAGGTCGAGCGCGCCGAGCAGCCGGTCTTCGGTCGCGCCCAATGGCAGATCGACGAACGGCACCGCCTGGCGCACGGTCTTGCCACCGGTGCACGGTCCGGGGCACTGGCCCGGCGTTTCGCAGCCAAAGCGGCAGCCCTCCACCACCATGATCGGCGGCAGCAGCGCCGCGAGCGCGCGTGCGGCGGTGGATTTGCCCGTGCCGCGATCGCCAAACACCATGACTCCGCCGATCGCCGGATCGACCGCCGCAATCAGCAGCGCCAGCTTCATCTCGTCCTGGCCGACGATCGCAGAGAAAGGGAAGCGGGACATATGTCCAACACTCTGGACATCAATGAGTGTAAGAACAAGCAAAATCGCCATGCTTGCAACGCCCATCTGCGCGGGACGAGATTTGTGCCGAAACGGTGGGAATATCAGCGGCAAGACTGGCGACAATCGGCGCGGTGTGACAGTCTGCGCGGGCGACCGGGGGCACCGGCACCGCGCGCACCAACAGGAACCGAGATGATGCCGATCCGCTTTGCCGTTCCGCGCCGCCTGGCCATGGCTGGCGCCGCCGCCCTGCTTGCCGCCACGGCGTTTGCGCCAACCGCGCCGGCGCTGGCCAAAGACCCCGTGGTCGGCCAGCCCGCCCCGCCGTTTGACCTGCGCCTGATCGATGGCACCAAGCTGTCGCTCGCCGATCTCAAGGGCCAGGTCGTGGTCCTGAATTTCTGGGCCACCTGGTGCGGCCCGTGCAAGGCGGAATTGCCCCTGCTCGATCAATATTATGCCCTGCAGCAAAAGCACGGGTTGCGCGTCTTTGCCGTAACGACCGAGGATTCGCTGCCGAATTATCAGCTGAAAAAGCTGTTTGCAGTCATGCACATTCCGGCAGTGCGCACGCTCAAGGGGCCCTATGCCCCGCTCACCGGCGTGCCGACCAACTTCGTGATCGATCGCGCCGGCGTGGTTCGCTATGCCAAGGCCGGCGCCTTCGATCTCGATGATCTCAACAATGTGCTGGTCCCCTTGCTGCGCGAGGCGCCGCCCCAGGGTTAGGAGGCACAGGGCTAGGGAATCAGCACCGCCTTGACGCATTCGCCGCGATGCTGCGCAGCAACCGCCTCGTTGATCTGCGCCAGGGGATAGGTCTTGATCAGCCGATCGAACGGGAAATGCCCGGCGCGATACAGCGCGACGAGTTCGGGGATGAAGCCCTGCAGGTCGCTGTCCCCCTCGATAATCCCGATCACGCGATGGCCAAAGGTGATCATGCCGGCAATGTTGATCGCCAGGGCATCTTCGGCGCGCGGCGGCACGCCAACCAAGCCCAGCGCGCCCCGGCTGGCGAGGCTCGCCAATGCTGTTTCCATCACCGCCACCCGGCCGCTGCTTTCCACGGCAAAATCCACGCCATCGGGCAGCAGCGCGCGGATCGCGGCGGCCACGTCACCCTCGCCCGGGTCGATCACGTCGGTCGCGCCAAGCTCCAGGCCCAGTGCGCGCCGCGCCGCCACTGGCTCTACCAGGATGATCCGGCTGCACCCGCGATAGCGCGCGGCCATCACTGCCGCCAGGCCCACCGGCCCGCCGCCAAACACCGCCAGCGTGCTGCCCGCCGGGCAATCGAGCGAGCGTAGCACCGCGCCGGCCCCGGTCTGCAGGCCGCAGCCGAGTGGCCCCATGATCGCCAGGTCATCGCCCGCCGCCACTTTTACCACGTTGCGCCGATCGGCAATGGCGTGGCTGGCGAACGAGGATTGGCCAAAGAACACCGCCGTTACCGCACTGCCATCGCGGCTGATCGGGCTGGTGCCATCGGGCCGCGCCCCGGCATAGTTGCGCGGCACGAACTCGCGGCAATAGCTGGGCAGATGCTCGGCGCAGCGCGGGCAGTGACCGCAGCTGGAAAAGCCCAGCACCACCGTGTCGCCGGGCACCAGGTCGGTCACCGCGCTGCCCACCGCCTCCACCACGCCGGCGCCTTCATGGCCCAGCACGGCCGGCAGCGGCAGCGGCACGAACTGATCGCGAAACACCAGGTCGGTGTGGCACAGCCCCACCCCGGCAATGCGCACCAGCACCTCGTTGGCCTGGGGCGCGCCCAGGTCCACCGTTTCCACGCTGAAATCGCTGTGCGGCGCCACGGCCAGGGCTGCGGTAATCTTCATCGGCATCGTCCTTTCGCGGCGCCTTACAGCGCCATGATCACGGATTTGGGTTCGAGATAGGCGTCGAGCACTTCGCTGCCGTTTTCACGGCCGATGCCCGATGCCTTCATCCCGCCAAAGGGAAAGGCGGGATCGGCCACCAGGATGCAGTTGGCAAAGACCGTGCCGGCCTCCAGCCGCGCTGCGGCATGGTGCGCGGTGGCATGGTCGCGCGTCCACACATGCGCGGCCAGGCCATAGGCGCTGTCGTTGGACAGCGCGATCGCCTCGTCCAGGTCGTCGAACGCGGTCACTGCCAAGACGGGGCCAAACACCTCTTCGCGCGCCACCTCGGCATCGGGTGGCACATCGCGCAGCACGGTCGGCGCCAGGAAATGCCCGGTTTCCGGCAGCGTCACACGGCGTTCCACCGCGGCAATGCCAGCCTCCCGTGCGCGCGCGACAAAGCCGGCCACGCGCGCCTGCTGCCGCGCGCTCACCAGCGGGCCAAGCTGGCTCTCGCGATCGGCGCTCGGCCCCAGGCGCAGCGCGGCGCCAACATCGGCCAGCCCATCGAG
Source organism: Novosphingobium capsulatum NBRC 12533 (assembly GCF_001598375.1). GTDB lineage: Bacteria > Pseudomonadota > Alphaproteobacteria > Sphingomonadales > Sphingomonadaceae > Novosphingobium > Novosphingobium capsulatum. Next base: position 35,252 of record NZ_BCYV01000014.1, on the reverse strand, counting down.
CACCTGGTCATAGATCGAGCGGTGCACATAGGCGCGCGACCCGGCATAGCAGATCTGCCCGCTGTTGAAGAAACAGCCCATCGCCACCTGCGGGATCGCCTTGGCCAGATCAGCGTCGGCGCAGACGATGGAAGGAGACTTGCCGCCCAGTTCCAGCGTCACGCGCTTGAAATCGGGCACGCTCGCCGCCAGGATCGCCCCGCCCGTGGCGGTGGAGCCGGTGAACGCCACCTTGGCCACGCCGGGATGGCGCGACAGCGCCGCGCCCGTGGCGCCATCGCCAGTCAGCACGGTAAACACGCCAGGGGGAAAGCCCACCGCGCGGGCCAGTTCGGCCAGGCGCAGCGCCGACAGCGGGGTTTCCGCCGCCGGCTTGAGGATCAGCGTGCAGCCGGCCGCCAGCGCCGGGGCAATCTTCCACATCGCCAGAACCAGCGGGAAATTCCACGGCGTGATCGCCGCGACCACGCCCACCGGTTCGCGCCGGGTATAGACGTGATAATCCCCCGGCGTGGCGCTCAGCGTGCCCGCCCGCCCGGCCAGCTTGGATGGCCACCCGGCATAGCAGCGCAGCCAGGCAATGGCCGAGGGGATGTCCACCGTTTCGGCCATTGTCAGCGGCTTGCCGGTATCGAGCGCTTCCAGCGCGGCCAGGCGCGGCAGGTCTGCCTCCATCGCATCGGCCAGGCGGTGCAGCAGCCGCTCGCGCGCCAGCGGGGCCAGGTCGCGCCAGGCCGGCGCCACCAGCGCGGCGCGCGCGGCAGCCACGGCGGCATCAACCGCCGCATCGCCGGCCAGCGGCACTTGCGCCACAGTGGCGCCGGTGCTCGGGTCTTCCACATCGACCGCGCCGTTCGCGGGCAGGATATCATCTCCCACCCGCAGGCGCAGGTCCGGCAGGGCAAGATCGGCAAAGCCGGGCTGCATCGTCATGAGGCGTTCAATTCCTGGTGCGTTTGCGGAAATCGCTGGGCGCCTCGCCGGTGAACTGGCGAAAGGCGCGGGTGAAATGGCTCTGGCTGGTAAAGCCCAGGCTTTCGGAAATGGCGGCAATGGAAAGGTCGCTCTGGTGCAGCATCTGCTGCGCCTTATCCAGGCGGGTCTTCATCACATACTGGTGCGGCGAAAGGCCGGTGGCCTTGCGGAATACGCGGCAGAAATGCGATGGCGTCAGGCCTGCCACGGCCGACATTTCTTCCAGCGAATGCTGCGCCTCGGGTTTTTGCAGGATCGCGTTCATCACATGGTGAATGCGATAGGACGAGAACGAGGAAATCGGGATATCCTGCGCCGTCACCGAATTGGCCCCGCGCAGGATATGGGCTTTCAGCGCATTGACCAGCGCGCCGATATAGACCTCGCGCTCCGCGCTTTGCGGGGCATAGAGTTCGGACAGCACCTGCCGCGTCAACGCCGCGCCCAGCGGATCGGAAAAGGCAAAGCGCATGGTGCGGAACTGGTCGGCCGCCGGCGCCCGCTGCAACTGCTGCGACGACACGCTCAGCGTCACCACGTCGAGTTCGCCATCCACCAGCCAGCCGGTCTGCTGGCCCGACGGCACGATCGTGGCGCAGCCGGGCATCGAGGCATGCTCGCTCCACCCGCCGTTGAGCCAGGTGCGGTTGTGCTGCTGCCCGGCGATATGCATGGTATAGAGCGGCTCGGGCAGCGCGGGCACGGTGTAGGAGCCGACGAACTGGCGCCAGCGGCACAGCTGCCAGCCATCCTCGCGCGAGCCCAGCTGCATGTCTGGGCCACGCCCCAGCGCATCGGAAATGATCGCCTCGTTGGTGCCCGCCGGATTGAAACGCGGCAATTCCTGCATCCCATCTCTCCCGCCTTGCGGTGCCGCCTGCTTCATCCTGCCACCAGCTTCACGTCCAGGTTCTTGAGCCCGTTGATGAAGTTGGAACGGAACCGGCGCGGGGCCGAAACCAGCTCGAACCCTTTGACCCGCTCCGCCAGCAGGCGAAACGCCACCCGCAATTGCATCTCGGCCAGCCGCGAACCGATGCACACGTGCTGGCCGCTGCCGAATGCCAGATGCTGGATATTTCCACGCGTGATGTCAAAGGTGTCGGGATCGGCAAACACGCTTTCGTCGCGGTTGGCGGCGGTGTACCACAGCACCACCTTGTCACCCTTGGCGATGGCCTGGCCGCCCAGCACGGTATCGGCGGTGGCGGTGCGGCGCATGTGCATCACCGGGCTGGCATGGCGCACCATTTCGCGCACCGCCGTGGCCAGGATCGCCGGATCATCGCGCACCATCTGCCACTGCGCGGGATGGGCGGCAAAGTTCACCACGGTGTGGCTCAACGAATTGCGCGTCGTCTCGTTGGCGCCGACCAGCGCCAGGATCATATTGCCCAAGAAATCGCGAAACTGCACCGGCTGCCCGTTGATCTCGGCATTGGCGAGCAGCGTCGCCAGATCGGCGCCGGGCTGGTGGCGCCGCGTGTCGAACAGCGTCTGCATCAGGGCAAAGAAACTGCCGAGCACTTGCGCCATCTGCTCCGGGCTCTGGCGGAACTCGGGGTCATCCTCGCCGACAAAGGCGTTGGTCCAGTCATAAAGATCATGCCAGCCGATCTCGGGCGGCAGATCGAACAGCTCGCACAGCGTCATCAGCGGCAGGGGCGCCGACAGGGCCTGAACCAGGTCCACCGGCTCACCCAGCGGTATAGCATCAAGCAGGGCGCGGCAGCGCTCGGTAATGCGCTCCTCGATCCCGGCCAGGCGGCCCGGCGCCACCGCCGGCATCATGAACTTGCGATACTGCGTGTGCACCGGCGGATCGATCGAGATGAAGGGAACGCCGATCGCGCTTTCGCCCGCCCCGGTCAGGCCCACCTCGTTTTCGTTGAAAATGCGGTGGCCGCCATTGGCATAGGCCGAGGAATAGAGCAGCGGCTGGCGCGATACCTCGACGATATCGGCATAGCGCAACACCGCCCAGAACCCCGGCCCGTCCGCTTCCGCATTCCAATAGACCGGCTCATCCGCGCGCACCTGGGCAAACAGGTCGTGCGGCACCCCGGCTACATAGAGATCGGGGTTCTTGAAATCGGGCCGGGTGCTGGTCGCTGTGGTCATGGCCGGGGTATCCTGCATCAGAACGTGACCCTGGCGCTGGCGCCGAACGTGCGCGGGGCCGATTGCACCAGGAAGTTGTAGGGGAAGCCCGCGCCGCGCAGATCGAGCCCATAGGCATAAGTGCGCGCGTTGAAGGCGTTCTTGATCCATGCCCGCAGTTGCAGGTTGGCGTGCTGCCAGGTGATCTGGCCGTTCACCTTGGCATTGGCGTCCTGCTGCAATTCGGCGTTGTTCTGCGCCGTGCCGGCAGCATTGGTCAGGTTGAACGGCGTGAAATACTGGTGCCCGGCATAGGCCACGTTGGGCGACAGCGTCACGCGATCGGGCCCATTGTCGAGCAGCACGATATCGGCACCGAGTTGCGCGGTCACGTGCGGGGCAAACGGCAGGTCGTTGCCGGCGAGGTTGGTGCCCTGGAGCGTCAGTTCCTTGTACGTGGCATGCAGCAGGCCCACCGACCCGTTGATCGAAAAGCGCGTGCTCGGCGTCCAGGTAAACTCGCCTTCCGCGCCATAGATTTCCGACTTGGGCGCATTGACCAGGATCGAAACCGGGCCGGGGCGCGTGTCCTGCAGCTGCTGGTTGGAATAGTCGTAATAGAATGCCGCGGTCGAGAACGACAGCGTGCGGTCAAACAGCCGGCCCTTGAGCCCCACTTCATAGGCGTTGACCGTCTCGGGCTTGACGAAGTTGATCCCCGCCGAAGAGGTATAGGAACCGCCGTTGAACGCGCCGGAGCGATAGCCCCGGTTATAGCTGACATAGCCGAGCAGCCCGCTGTCCCACTTGTAGCTGAGCGCGGCGCGGCCGGTGAAGGCGTTGTTGTTGCCATCAAGGTTGTAGCGCGCGTTGGGATCATAGGCGCAGGTGCCCGGCCCGGTTGCGCATGGCACAGTCGTGGCCAGCGGCGTTTCGCCCGCGCCGAACCCGCCGGCAAAGAGATAGGCATAGCCATCGCGATAGCGCGCCTTGTCCGAGGTGTAGCGCCCGCCGAGCGTCAGCGTGAGGCTGCGCGTCAGGCTGTAATCGCCCTGGGTGAACCCGGCCATGGAAAAGCGGCTCTGGCGAAAGTGCTGGAAAAAGCCGCCGTTCACACCCGGCGCCAGCGCGCTACCGATGTTGAAATCGTTGTCGGTGATCGTGCGGTCCCAGCCATAGAACACGCCCGCCACCAGCTTGAGTTTGTCAGACGAATAGTTGACGCGCGCTTCTTCGGCGAACTGGCGGAAATTGGATTTCCAGTTGATGAAGAGAATATCGGCCGGCGCGCCATCGGCATTCTGCCCCATGTCCAGGCTGCCACCATCGTATGACGTGATCGAGGTAAGCGTGACGGCGGGCGAGAGTTCATAGGAAACGTTGGCGGCCACGCCCCAGGCGCGGGTGCGGAAATCGCCCAGGTTCTTTTCGTTCACCTCGAAGAAGCCCAGCCCGGTGCGGGCTGCCTGCAGGCCGATCGTGCCGGCGCCCACGGGATTGTCACGCCCGGCATAGGCGCGGATCTTGATGTCGAGGCCAGACCCGGTCGGCTTGATGCGCAGGGCCACGCGGCCTTGCAGGGTATCCAGGCTCATCGCATCGCGGCCGCCGGGATAGACGTTGTGGATCTGCCCGTCACCCTTCACATAGTTGACGGCCGCGCGCAGGCCCACCTGGTCATCGGCCAGGGTGGTTTCGGCCGCACCCTGCGCAGTAAAGGTGTTGAAGTTGCCATAGCCCACTTCGGCATAGCCATTGCTGCCCGAAAGCGAGGGCGCGCGGGTGATGAAGTTGATCGCCCCGCCGGTGGTGTTGCGGCCAAACAGCGTGCCCTGCGGCCCGCGCAGCACTTCCACGCGATCGAGATCGAACAGGCCCATGCCATGGCTGGCGCGCGCGGCGAGATAGACGTCGTCCATATAGACGCCCACGGGGGAAACCTGGTTGGAATTGTATTCGTTGGCCACCGAAATGCCGCGCATCGAGAAATTGGGCTGCGCCGCGCCGAAATTGGTGCTGACCTGCAGATTGGGCACCGCCTGGGCCAGGTTGGCCGAATTGGTCACGCCCTTGGCCACCAGGCCCTGCGCCGAAACCGCCGAAATCGCCAGCGGCACGTCCATCACCGATTGCGCGCGGCGCTGCGCCGTCACCACGATTTCGCCAACGGGCGGCGCCGGCGTGGGTGCAGCATCCTGGGCGACTGGGGCATCCTGGGCCAGCGCGACGCGCGGCGCGGCGGTGGCGGCGGCCAGCGCTGCAAGGCTGGCCAAGACGTGAAACTGCGCGCGGGCAGATGCCTTCATGATTCCTCTCCTCCCGTCCTGCTTGGGCCGGGTCATTCTTGTTGTTGGCGTGAAGACAGCGGCACCAGGCCAGTGCCGGGGCCGCTGTCCTCATTTGCCTGTTCTAGCCGCGCGGCGCGGCACTGGCTTTAGTCGTGGTTGTCGCCGATTTGTGCATTTCCTGCTCTGCGCTTGCCTGATCGCGCGTGGAGCGGCTTGTCGGTGGCAACGGCCAGGGCAGCGACCCCGGCGCCCGTCATGGAAGAGGAATCACCGGTGTTTCACCCCCGCGCCCACGCCCAGACCAGCCCCGACAAGGCCGCCTGCATCTTTGCCGATGCCACGGCCGGCCAGCCGCCCGTGCTGACCTATGCTGCACTCGAGGCTGCAGCAAACCAGGGCGCGCAGGCGCTGCGCCGGCTGGGCCTGGCGCGCGGAGACGTGATCGCGGTCATGCTGCACAACACGGCCGAGGTGTTCACCATTGGCTGGGCGGCAGAGCGCAGCGGGCTTTATCTTACCAGCATCTCCACCCGGCTCAGCCCGGCAGACGCTGCCTATATCGTCGCCGACAGCGGCGCCAAGCTGCTGGTGGTGGCCGATGCCCTCGCCCCCCTGGCAGCGCAGGTGGCGCAGTTGCTCGCCGCGCAGGGCACGGCGGTTACCGTGCTGCTGACCGGCGCGGGCGGCAATGGCCTGCCCGGCTGGGCGCCGCTGGTGGAGGCCATGCCCGCTGCCCCGGTGGGTGATGAAAGCCCGGGCACCGACATGCTCTATTCCTCGGGCACCACGGGGCGGCCCAAGGGGGTCAAGCCGGCCTTGCCCGATGGCGTGCTGGGCGATCCCACGCCGCTGGTGAACATGGGGCAGGCGCTGTATGGCATGGCGGCAGACACCGTCTATCTCTCCACCTCGCCGCTCTATCATGCCGCGCCGCTGCGCTGGGCGATGACCATCCACCGCCTCGGCGGCACCGTGGTGGTGATGGACAAGTTCGATGCCCTGGCCGCGCTCGCCCTGGTGGAGCGCTGGCGCGTGACGCATGGCACCTGGGTGCCCACCCATTTCGTACGCCTGCTCAAGCTCGATCCGGCGCAGCGGGCGCGGCACGATCTGTCATCGCTGCGCGCGGCGATCCACGCCGGGGCGCCCTGCCCGGTGACGGTCAAGCAGGCGATGATCGATTGGTGGGGGCCGATCGTGCACGAATACTATTCGGGCACCGAAACCTGCGGGATCACCGCGCTCAGCGCCGCCGAATGGCTCAGCCATCCCGGATCAGTGGGCCGGGCCGTGCTGGGCGAGGTGCATATCCTTGACGATGATGGCCACGAACTGCCCATCGGCACGCCGGGCAATGTCTATTTCGCCAATGGCCCGGCCTTTGCCTATCACAACGATCCGGCGAAGACCGCCGCCGCGCTTTCGCCCCAGGGCTGGGCGACTCTGGGCGATATCGGCTATCTCGATGCCGATGGGTTCCTCTATCTGACCGACCGCAAGCATTTCATGATCATCTCGGGCGGGGTCAACATCTACCCGCAAGAGATCGAAAACCTGCTGATCGGCCATGATGCCGTGGCCGATGTCGCCGTGGTCAGCGCGCCCGATGTCGACCTGGGCGAAGTGGCCGTCGCCGTGATCCAGCCGGCGCCAGGCACCGTGGCCGACGATGCCCTGGCCGCCAGCCTCACCGCCTTTGCCCGCGCCGGCCTCGGCGCGATCAAGACGCCCAAGCGCATCCTGTTTCGCGACACTCTCCCGCGCGAGCCCACCGGCAAGCTGATGAAAGCCAGCCTGATTGCCGAATTGCGCGCCGCCGCGCCGCCAAACCCGCGTTAGGCGGCGTGGTCACCGGCGGTGGCGCGCGCCTGTTCAGCCAGGATATTGCGCGTCGCGGCCCAGTAATGCCATGCCGCCCACAGGCCGGTGGGCGCCAGGATCAGCAGCGCGATGCGCAGCGATGCGGCATCGGCGCCATGGCCACCGGCCATATGATCGCTGACCAGGCCGACGAACTGCGGCGCGATCACCAGGTTGGCGATATTGGCCATGAGCAGCGTGAGCGCACAGGCCGTGGCGCGCATCTGCGCGGGCACCACGTTCTGCAACAGTCCGAACGAAGGGCCGATATAGAAATACATCGCCGGCACGAACAGCCACAGACACAGCTTGGCCACGCCCAGATCATGCGTCCAGAAGATGAAGAACGATGGCACGGTGATCACCGCCACCACCACCGCCATCAGGATCAGCACGCGGCGCGGATCGGCCATGGCCTTGCTGGCCATCAGCACGGCCGTGGCCACGGTTGCCAGGCTGCCGGCGATCAGGTGCATCGGCCCCAGGATCTCTCCCGCCTGGCCCGCCGTCAGGCCATAGGCGCGCTGCAGATAGGTGGGCGTCCACCACATCAGGCCCCAGCCCCACAGCGCCGTCACCGCGCCGCCCATCATCAGGTGCATGGTGGCGCGCTGGCGCAGCAGGAACGCCAGCGCGCGCAACAAGGGCAGGCGCGGCGCGGCAGGTGCGGCGTCGGCTGCACGCGGCGCATCCATCGCCCCGCGGCGCGGCTCGCGCACGGTCAGGAAAATCAGCGCCGCCAGCACCACGCCGGGCACGCCCAGCGCCAGGAACGCATGGCGCCAGCCATAGAGATCGGCCACACGCCCGGCCACGTCCGCGCCGATCCATGCCCCCAGGCACGACCCCAGGGCATAGACGGTCAGCGCCGCCGGTCGCTGCGCCGGCCGGAAATAGTCTGCCAGCATCGAGGTGGATGGCGGGGTGCCGCCGCTTTCGCCAATGCCCACGCCAATGCGCGCCAGCAGCATCTGCCCAAAGGTAGCAGACAGCCCGGTCAGAATGGTCAGGCCCGACCACAGCAGCAGCGCGCCGGAAATGATATTGCGCCGGTTGAAGCGATCGGCCAGCGCCGACACCGGAATGCCGATCGTCACATAGAACAGCGCCAGCGCCACGCCGGTGAGCAGGGCCACGCCCGAATCGGTCAGCTTGAGATCGAGCCGGATCGATTCCATCACCGTGGTGATGACATAGCGATCGGCAATGTTCATCGCATAGACCAGCGACAGCAGCACCAGCACATACCATTGCCGGGCCGATGCCACAGGCGCAGGCCCGCGCGCACCCATCACGGGCGGAACCGGGGCCAGCATTGCCTCACCATCGCGCATTGTCTTTTCTCCCCGGCCACTGGCTCTGTTCTCGTTCGCCCAGCATGGCAAAACCCGAATTTATCGCAATTCCGTCACCCCGGGCTTGACCCGGGGTCCCGCTTTCTTGCCTTCTCGCAGGAACAGGCAGCGGGATCCCGGGTCAAGCCCGGGATGACGAGATCAATGCGATACAATCCAGTCTCTTGTGCCTAATCCTTTCACCTTCGCAGGGTCATGCCGGCGTATCTACCCTTGCCGCCACCTCGCGCCAGCGCGCGATCAGGCCATCGGCGAGGCTCGCCGGCACCAGCGCGTCGCAGCGATCGGGCGCCACCACGTTGAGGCGCACCGCCACATGCGCGATTACCGTGGCGGCCGTACAGCCCGGCGCAAACGCGGGATTTTCGGCATCGAACACGCCATCGTGCATCAGCAGGCCGCGCCAGGCGGCACCCACCAGCCGCACCCGCACCAACCCGCCGCCAATCGGCGTCACTGCGCCATGATCCGCCACGGCCGCGTCCAGCGCGGCGCGGTCGATCGCGGCGCCTTCCACCAGCCACACCGTGGGTTCAAAACGCATGGCGCGCCGCTGATCATCGCCGGCGCTGCGCCCGGCCGGCGGCAGGGCAAAGCCCAGCGCCTGCGCCACCGCAGGCGCACCAGCAGTATCCCACAGCTCCAGCGCCAGTACATCGGCGGCATCGTGAACCGAAAGCTCAATCACGATAACGCGCCCCTTCACGGTCATAGAACACCGGATCACACACCCGCACCGGCACGCGCAGGTTTCGCGTGGCCGACCAGGCGAGCAGTTCCTGCCCATCGCGGGCCCTGCCATCGCTCAACAGCGCCAGGCCGATCCAGCCCTCGCCCGCCACGCGCGGCGCGGCGGTGGTGACATGGCCCAGCGGTTCCTGCCCTTCCTGTGTCACCAGCATCGCGCCTTCGGGCAGGGCCTGGCCGCCGATCACCGTCAGGCCTACCAGCTGGCGCCGCCCGCTGGCCGTGGCGATCGCCAGGCGCTGCTGCCCCTGCCAGCCAACAAAACCGCCGCTCTTGCGCAGCATACCGCCCAGGCCAATGTCGTGCGCGCTGACGCGCCCGTCCACTTCAGCGCCAATCACCACGTGGCCCTTTTCCACGCGCAAGTGGTCCATGGCATCGAGGCCATAGGCGCCGCCACCGGCCGCCACCGCCGCGCCGTGCAGCGCATTCCACACCGCGCGCAGCTGGTGCCCAGGGGCATAGACCTCGAACGCGCGCTCCCCGCTATAGCTTGCCGCCAGGATCAGCACGTCCACCCCGGCCAGCACCGCGCGGGTACAGCGCATGTGCGCCGGTGCTTCCGCACCGGTCAGCCCGGCCAGCACGCGCGCCGCTTGTGGCCCGGCCAGCGCCACCGCGCCCAGATGCTCCTGCACGTTGACCACGCTGACCTTCAAATGCGGCGCCATCACGTTGCGCAACCACGACAGGTGCTGCGCCATGCGGTCTGCCCCGCCGGTCGAACTGGTGAGGAGATAGCGCTGCTCGGCCAGGCGCCAGGCGGTGCCATCGTCCATCACCAGGCCATCTTCGCGCAGCATCACGGTATAGCGCCCGCGCCCCACCCCCAGGCGGCCGATCGTGGTGGCGCAGGCCATTTCGAGCAACGCGGCGGCATCCGGGCCACTCACCTCGAACGTGGCCAGCGTGGAAACATCCACCATGCCCAGGCTTTGCCGCACCATGCGCGCCTCGCGCAGCGATGCCGCGCCCAGGCTTTCCCCGGCGCGTGGATAGCTGCGCGGGCGAAACCAATAGCCCACCGGCTGCCACGCCGCGCCCAGATCATCGTGCGCCTGGTGCAGGCGCAGGCGCCGCACTGGCCCGGCATGCTCGCCCACCGCCGCCCCGGCAAACGCGCCCAGCGTGGTGGGCGTATAGGGCGGACGAAACGTGGTCAGCCCGGCCTGCGGAATATCCACGCCCTGCGCCTGGGCCAGCCGGGCCAGCGCCGCCATATTGCCGGTCTTGCCCTGGTCGGTGCCCATGCCCAGCGTGGTATAGCGCTTGAGATGCTCGACCGAGCGATAGCCTTCGCGCCAGGCCAGATCGATATCGCTGAGCGTCACATCGTTCTGGAAATCGACAAAGGCCTTGCCGCGCGCGGCCTGCGGCACCTCGGCCGCGCCGGCCGGCGTGCCCATGCCCAGCGGATCGTCCACGGCAAAGCCGCGCGGCGCCCCGCCGCTGCCCGCGGCCCAGCCCTGCGCCAGGATCGCGGCCAGGTCGTGCCCGCCCGCCGCCGCGCCGATGCTGGCCTGCGCCTGCCGCGCCGTGCCGGGCACAAAGGCTTGGGCCGCCGCGTCCCACGCCAGATCGCCCCCGGCCTGCTTGTGCAGATGCGCCACGGGGGTGAACCCGCCCGACATCGCCAGCAGATCGGCCGCCAGGCGCTGCTCGCCGCCGCCCACTTGCGCGATCACCGTGGCCAGCCGCTGGCCCCGCGCGCGGGTATCGATCGGCCGGGCATCGGTCAGCACGGCAAAGCGGCCGCGCGCCTGATCGACGATCGCGCTGTCAGGCGCGGCGCGGCTGTCGAGCACCGCCACCACCTGCGCCCCGGCATCGGCCAGGGCAAAGGCGGTGCGATAACCATCGTCGTTGCTGGTCGCCACCACCGCGCGGCGCCCCGGCACCACGCCATGGCGCCGCACATAGGCGCGCACGGCCTGCGCCAGCATCACCCCGGGGCGGTCGTTGCCGCCAAAGGCCAGCGGCCGCTCGATCGCGCCGGTGGCCAGCAAGACCTTGCCGCAGCGCACTTTCCACAGGCGCTGCACCGGCGCGGCCGCCGCCGGCACCTGCCCCGGCTCGGCCAGGCGCTGCACCACCGAAACCAGGTTGCCATCCCAATAGCCGGTCGCCGTGGCGCGCAGCAGCACGCGCCCGCCGCCCGCGCGAATCTGCGCCACGGCCTGCGCGGCCCACTCGGGCCCGCCCACGCCATCGATGCGCACATCCTCGCGCAGCAGCGCGCCGCCGGGCACGCTGTCCTGCTCCACCAGCATCACGCGCTGGCCCGCCTGCGTCGCAGCCAGCGCGGCAGCCAGGCCGGCTGGCCCGGCGCCCACCACCAGCACGTCACAAAACGCGGCGCGGTGGTCAAAACTGTCGGGATCGGCATCGGCCGGTGCCGGGCCCAGGCCAGCGGCCTTGCGGATGAACCGCTCATAGACCATCCAGCGGCGCGGCGGCCCGAAAAAGGTCTTGTAGTAAAAGCCTGCCGGGATCAGCCGCGATGCCAGGCCATTGATCGCGCCCACGTCAAACGCCAGGCTGGGCCAGACATTCTGGCTGCGCGCCACCAGGCCTTGATAGACGAACACGTCGGTGGCGCGGGTATTGGGCTCGGCCCGCCCGCCCTCACCCACTGTGACCAGCGCCGATGGTTCTTCCACGCCTGCCGCCATCACGCCGCGCGGGCGGTGATACTTGAAGCTGCGCGCCACCACGGCAACGCCGTTGTCGAGCAGCGCCGCCGCCAGGGTCTGCCCCGGCCGCGCGGCATAGGTCTTGCCGTCGAACGTGAACGTCAGCGCAGCGCCGCTCATGGCAGCACCGCCGGGCCCAGCGGGCGCACTGCCACGATGGCGTGGGTCATGCGGTGGCGCCGCAGTTCCAGCCAGCCACGGCAACCCAGGGTGTGGCGCCAGATCTCGTCCTCCTCGCCGCGCGGATTGGCGCGGGCATAGAGCGTGGCCATCGCCGCGGCCGGCGCGGCATCGAGCGGCACCACGCTGTCGCGCGTGCGCTCATAGGTGAACTCTTCCTGCGCGCGCGGCCCGCAATGGGGGCAATCGATCAGCATCATGGCCTGCTCTCCCCCTCAGCGGTGCTGCGGCATCGGGCCAACGCCCGCTTCGTCGATGGTGCGCCCCTGGGCAAAGCGCGGCAGGTCGAACGGCGCGGCGATCGGGTGCGGCTGGCCCGTGGCGAGGTGGTGGGCATAGAGATGCCCCGATCCCGGCGTCGCCTTGAACCCGCCATAGCACCAGCCGCCGTTGATATAGAGGTTGCGCAGCGGCAGGTCGCCGATGATCGGCGAGCCGTCAAAGCTCATGTCGGTCACGCCCGACCAGCAGCGCACCATGCGCAACCGGCTGAGCGCCGGCACCAGGGCAATCGCCTGGGCGATCGCATCTTCCAGCCGCACTGGCTGGCCGCGCTGGGCATAGCTGGGAAAGCCATCGGGATCGCCGCCCGCCACGATCCCGCCCTTGTCGGATTGCGAGATATAGCAGTGCAGCGATTGCGACATGATCACCGTATCGATCATCGGCTTGACCGGCTCGGTGACATAGGCCTGCAGCGTGTGGCTTTCGATCGGCAGGCGCAGTCCGGCAAGGCCCGCGACATGGCCGCTGTTGCCCGCCACGCAGATTGCCACCTTGCCCGCCGCGATTGCGCCGCGCGTGGTCTCGATGCCGGTCACGCGGTCGCCCTCGCGGACAAAGCCGGTCACCTCGCAATTCTCGATCACGTCCACGCCCAGGTTGTCGGCCGCGCGGGCATAGCCCCAGGCCACGGCATCGTGCCGCGCGGTGCCGCCGCGATGCTGGATCATCCCGCCCTGGATCGGCCAGCGCGCATGGGGGGAAAAATCGAGCAGCGGCACCAGGCGGCGCACCGCATCCACGTCCATCAGTTCGGCATCGATGCCCATCGCCCGCAAGCTGTCGCCGCGTTCGGCCAGACGCGTCATGTCGGCATCGGAATGCCCCAGGAACAGCGCACCGCGCGGCGAGAACATGACGTTGTAGTTCAGTTCGTCAGACAGGCCTTCCCACAGCTTGAGCGAATGCTCGAGCAGACGCTGCAGCGGGGCCTGGCGATAGTTGGACCGCACGATCGTGGTGTTGCGGCCGGTGTTGCCGCCGCCGATCCAGCCTTTTTCCACCACCGCCACATTGCGGATGCCGTGCTGGCTCGCCAGGTAATAGGCCGTGGCCAGGCCGTGCGCGCCGCCGCCGATGATCACCACGTCATAGCTCGCGCGTGGCTCTGCCGCGCGCCAGGCACGGCCCCAGTGGCGATGGCCGCCCAGCGCGCCACGCAGCAAGGCCAGCGCGGAATAGCGGCCCTGTGGCCAGCGGGTTGATCGGGTTCCTGTCACGCCATCATGGGTAAGTGGCGCAGGGCGATCCCGTCGCGTCTAAAAATGTCATCCCCATGGCCGAAAATGTGATTTGCCAAAAACGCGCGGCGACCGGCCTTTGCAGGGCGTGAAAGCGCGGGCGGCACACGGCCGGCCCGCCGGGGGGAATGCAAAGCATGACCGGAATTGTTGATCCGGGGGCGCTGGCCATGCCAGGTCAGGCCCTCTTGCTGCGCTGCGCCGATCAGCGCGGCATCGTCGCGGCGGTGGCCGGCTTCCTGGCGGAACAGGGGGCCACGATCACCGAATCCAATCATTTCAACAACGGCACCAAGGGCCAGTTCGCCATGCGCACCGCGTTTGCCGGCGATGGCGCGCCGCTGCCCGATGTGGCCACGCTGCGCCAGCGCTTTGCCCCGATCGCCGATCGCTTTGCCATGGACTGGTCGCTGCACGACATGGCCCAACGCCCGCGCCTGCTGCTGGCGGTATCGAAATTCGGGCACTGCCTGTTCGATCTGCTGCACCGCTGGCGCGCCGGGCTGCTGCCGGTCGATATCGTCGGCGTGGTTTCCAACCATGATGACATGCGCAGCTTTGTCGAATGGAGCGGCCTGCCCTATCACCACCTGCCGACCAAGCCGGATGGCAAAGCCGCGCAGGAAGCCCGCTTTGCCGCGCTGATCGACGAGACGCAGCCCGATCTGGTGGTGCTGGCGCGCTACATGCAGATACTCTCGCCGATGCTCTGCGCCAAGGTGGCGGGGCGCTGCATCAATATCCACCACAGCTTCCTGCCCAGCTTCAAGGGCGCCAAGCCCTATCACCAGGCGCACGAGCGCGGGGTGAAGATCATCGGCGCCACCGCGCACTATGTCACGACCGACCTGGATGAAGGGCCGATCATCGAGCAGGACGTGCGCCGCGTCAGCCATGTCCATGCGCCCGACACGCTGGTGGCGCTGGGCCGTGACGTGGAATGCCAGGTGCTGGCCCGCGCGGTGTCGTGGCATATCGAACGGCGCGTGATGGTCGATGGCAACAAGACCATCGTGTTTGGCTGAACTGCATTATTGTGCAGTGCAGCATTTTTAGGAATTTCCCCGGAGCAACCGCAAGGTTTCCCCGGGGAAATCCCATATACATCTGTAATTATTATTCTTTTATGCTTCCTGCGGACGCCGCGCCAGCCAGTTGACCAGCCCCGCCCCCATGCCCAGCGCCAGGCCGAGCACGCTCACCCCGGTCCAGGCCGCGCCGTGCCAGGCCAGCGCCGCCAGGGCAGAGCCAGCCGCACCCAGCAGGAACATGCCACCCATGAACAGCGTGTTGAGCCGCGCGCGGGCGCCTTGGTCCAGCGCATAGACGATATGCTGATGCGAAATCAGCGCGCTTTGCACGGCAAGGTCGAGCACCACGCAGGCCAGCGCCAGGCCAACCACGCCCGAAAAGGTCATGGCGATGATCCAGGCCACCACCATCAGCGCCACGCCCACCACGATCGTGGCATGGGGCCCGCGCCGGTCGGCAACATGCCCGGCCATCGGCGCGGCGAGAATGCCCACGGCGCCGATCACGCCAAACAGCCCGGCCACGCCCGCGCCCTGGCCTACTTGCGCCAGGCGCAGGGCAAGAATGCTCCAGAATGCGCTGAACGCGGCAAACAGCAGGCCCTGCGTCAGCGTCGCCAGGCGCAGCGCGCGGTGGCGGCGCCACAGGTGCCACAGCGAGGCAAGGAGCTGGGCATAGCGCGGCCCTTCGCCGTGGTGGTCACCCTTGGCGCGCGAAGTGGGCAGCATCGCCCGCAGGATCGCCGCCGCGATCAGCGCGAGCGGCACGCCTAGCCAGAACATCGCGCGCCAGCCGGCATGTTCGGCCACGAAGCCGGCCAAGGTGCGGCTGAGCAGGATGCCACAGAGCAACCCGGCCATGACTTTGCCGATCACCGCGCCGCTGCGTTCGGCCGGGGCCAGATGCGCGGCAAAGGGCACGATCTGCTGCGCCACGGTGGCCAGCGCGCCAAGCACGAGCGAGGCACCGAGCAGCAGCGCGGGCGTGGGCGCGACGGCGGCGAGCACCAGTGCCACCGACAGCAGCAGGAATTGCAGCACGATCAGTCCGCGCCGCTCGACCCGGTCGCCCAATGGCACCAGCAGGAACAGCCCCAGGGCATAGCCCAGCTGGGTGACCGTGGGCACCAGCGCCGTCAGCCCGCTGGGCATGCTGGTCTCGATCAGGCCGAGCATCGGCTGGTTGTAATAGATATTGGCGACGGCGAGGCCGGTGGTGGCGGCCATCGCCAGGATCAGGGCATTGCCCAGAACCGGGCGTGGCGTTTGCGCCGATGGCTGAGACGCCTGGCGCGCGGACGCGCCGGCAAGGATGGTGTCCGACATGATCAGGGCTCTCGTGCAGGGGCAGGCCGGGGGGAAACGGTTGCTGCCGGGCTTGGTTGCACCCCCTATGCACCATTGGCCGGCAAATGATAATCTGCCCCAAGTGGCACGCACTATTGCATTTCACGCAATGATGCAGGGCAGAGCTCAGCCCGGCAGACACCGCTCCCAATAGGGCGGCGTGCCAAAGCTTTCCGCCAGGAAATCGACCAGCAGGCGCACTTTGGCCATGCCGCGCCGATCGGGCAGGTAAAGCGCGTGGATGCCCGGATCGCCGGGCGGCGGCGCCCCGGGGCGGGCAATGTCGCCGTGCCACTCGGCCAGCACCGGGCGCAGCCGCCCCTGCGCCACGTCTTCACCCACCAGCCAGGTGGGCAAGAGCGCCAGCCCCGCCCCAGCCAGCGCGGTTTCGCGGATCGTATCAGCGTGGTTGGTGCGCAGTGGCCCGGCCACGCGCACCCATTCGTGCTGACCGTCGCGGGTCAGCCGCCAGCGCCGCTCGCCATCGGCAAAGGCAAAGGTCAGGCAGGCGTGATCGGCCAGGTCCTGCGGCACCTGGGGCGTGCCATGCGCGGCAAGATAGGCCGGGCTGGCGCAGACCAGGCGGCGTTGCGGCGCCAGCCGCCGCGCCACCAGGCTGGAGGAATCGAGCGCGCCCAGCCGCACAGCCACGTCTATGCGCTGCGTCGCTAGATCGAGCGGGGTGTCGGTTACCACCACGTCGAGCGTGATATCGGGATGGGCCGCCATGAACGCGGGCAGGATCGGGGTGACATGCAGCCGGGCAAAGCTGACCGGCAGGCTCACCCGCAACAGCCCGCGCGCCGCGCCCGGCCCCTCGCGCACCGTGCGGTTGGCCTCGGCCAGAGTATCGAGGATGGCGCGGGCGCGCGGGTAATAGGCCTCGCCCGCCTCGGTCAGGCTGACCTGGCGGGTGGTGCGCGTCAACAGCCGGGTGCCCAGCGCCGCTTCGAGCGCATCGACATGGCGGGTGAACGATGACGTGGCCTGCCCGGCGCGGCGCGCTGCCGGGGCAAAGCCACCCTCGTCCACCACCGCCACGAAGGCCTGCAACGCGGCGAACATATCCATGGCTCCGGCCCCCGCCGCCGCGCGCGCGCCCGGCGCTTAGCCCTGCGGCTCGCTGGCGGCGGCCACTTCTTCCGGGTCGCCCAGGATTACGCCGACGCGTTCGTGCAGGCCGGTGGGCACCAGATCGAGAATGCGTGCGTGGCCATTGCTCGATGCGCCGCCCGCCTGTTCGATCAGCATGCTCATCGGGTTGGCTTCATAGAGCAGGCGCAGGCGTGCGCTGCCGCCCTTGCGGTGATCGGCCGGGTAGAGGAAAATCCCGCCGCGCTTGATGATGCGGTGCACGTCGGCCACCATCGAGGCCGGCCAGCGCATGTTGTAATCCACGCCCAGCGGGCCTTCGCTGCCCTGAATGCGCTCTTCGATATAGCGCGCCACGTGCGGCGACCACTGGCGGCGGCGCGCCATGTTGACGGCGAATTCGCGGTTGCCGCGCGGCATCTGCATCGGCCCGTCGGTCATCCGCCACGAACCGATCTCGCGGTCGAGCGTGAATTCATAGACGCCCGTGCCCACGGTCAGCACCAGCAGCGTCTGCGGGCCATAGATGGCATAGCCGGCGGCCACCTGGCTGGTGCCGGGTTGCAGGAAATCGGCCTCGGCCACGTCGCGCCCGGCGCAGGCCTCGGGCGCGCGCAGCACCGAAAAGATCGTGCCGACCGACAGGTTCACGTCGATATTGCTCGACCCGTCGATGGGATCGAACACCAGCAGGTATTCGCCCTTGGGGAAACGGCCCGGAATGGGATGCAGCGATTCCATTTCTTCCGACGCCATCGCGGCCAGTTGCCCGCCCCATTCGTTGGCATCGAGCAGCAGGTCGTTGGCGATCACGTCCAGCTTCTTCTGCACTTCGCCCTGGACGTTTTCACTGCCCAGCGAACCCAGCACATCGCCCAGCGCGCCCTTGGAAATGGCAAAGTTGATTGCCTTGCAGGCGCGCGCCACGGTTTCCAGCAACAGGCGCAATTGCGGCGGACAGGGCGAATCCGGCCGCCGCTGCTGCTCGATCAGAAAGCGGGTGAGCGTGACCGGCTGCCCCGATTGCGGATTGGGCGCCGGCGCAGCGGGTGCGGCGGGGGCGCTGTCGATCACGGGGGTCTGGGTGCTCATCGGGCGAATCTCTCCTGCCTGGGCCCGGCCTGGCCGGGCAATGCGGCCCTCTCTAGGCCAAGTCTTGTGCAAATGCGAAGACGAAAGGGCATGATTTGCGCCCAGCGGTGCTGCCTGCCCCCTGCGGCGTGTGCGGCCAAGCGCACGTTGCGGGAGGCGAAGCGCCGGCAAGGCCGGCAAAAACGCATGAACTCGGTATTAAAAAATCGTCATGCGCTTGGAATTATGCCGCCCACATCAGCAACATTGCCGAATATTTCCAAAACAACATGAACTTTTTTACAGGTTTCCGCCGCACGTCTTGTGACCGTCATCGGCTTTGACTTATAAAACTGCTATATCGGAATGATTTTAAAAAATAATAATCAGCAATTCTGAACGCCATATCGGCCTTTATTTGCATGCTTTGCAAATGGCCCTGCCGCAATCTCGCCCAACAGGGCCGAGACGCGACTGATCCCTGCCCCCTTTCAGGATCGCTAGACCATGGCACAAGAGCCAATCTCGAACGTCGCCATCAGCAGCAGGCCCTCGCCCCATCGTTTCGAAGCGATCGACAGCCTGCGCGGTTTCGCGGCGCTGTCGGTGGCGCTGCATCATCTGCAAGTGGGCAGCCACATCTATTTCTGGCACTATGTGCGCAATTCGTTCCTGTTCGTGGAATTCTTTTTCGTCTTGAGCGGCTTTGTCATCGCCTGCGCCTATCAGGACAAGATCCATAACCAGCAAGACTTCAAGATTTTCGCGATCAAGCGCATTGCCCGGGTCTGGCCACTCCATCTCGTCATGCTGGCCGCGTTCCTCTGCGCGGAAACCACGCTCTATATTCTCTCGCACAAGATCGCGCTGCCCCTGGCCCGCCCGCCGTTCAGCGAAAATCGCACACTGTCGGGCGTTCCAGCCAACTTCTTCCTGCTCAACGGCTTCCTGCCGATTCCCGGATCGGAATGGAACGGGCCGAGCTGGAGCATCAGCGTCGAGCTGGTCAGCTATGTCCTGTTCGCCCTGATCCTGCTCCTGGCCAAGCGGCACGTGCGGCTGTGCCAGTTTGCTGCCATCGCGCTTGGGCTGGCCTGGCTGATCCATGCCGATGGCGAACCGGGCTTCTATGCGTTTCTACCGCGCTGCATCTATTCGTTCTTCATCGGCGTGGCGCTGTGGAACTATCGTGGCACGTTCTCGCGCATTCCGGCCACGCCGTTCCAGATCGTCGCCATCGCGGCGGCCTTTGCCATGCTCACTTTCGGCGCGGGCTATGGCCTGTTCATGGTGGGGCCGATCGTGTTCCTGCTCGTGATCGCGGCCGTGTCGTTCGAAGATGGCGCGGTTGCCAAGCTCCTCAAAAAGCCGTTCTGCCTGTTCCTCGGGCGCACCTCCTATTCGATCTACATGGTGCATTTCTTCATCGCCTTCGTCGTCGCCAACGTGCTGAAAGTCGTGGCCAAGCTGCTGCACTCGCCCGCCGTGGTGCCCGGCACCGATCTGGCCACGATCAAGCAATCGCCGTTCATCATGGATGGCGTGACGGTGCTCTACCTCTTCGTCATCGTGACCGTGGCACGCTATGCCTATCGCCTGGTCGAGCGTCCGGGGATGGAGTTGGGCGCGCGCATCGCTAGCCGGGTGCGCCGTCCTTCTCGCGAGGTTGTCGTGGTCTAACCTCGCGCCACCAACTTGCCCGCGAGCACCACCTTGCGGGTGGGCGCCCGCGGATTGTCCAGCCGGTCGAGCAGCATGGTGGTGGCAGTGCGGCCGATTTCCTCCACCGGCTGCTCGATCACGCTGATCCCGCCCGCGCCACTGGCGCCCTGGCCCACGAAATCCATCCAGTCGTTGTTGTCAAACCCGGCCAGCGCCATGTCGTTGGGCACCGACAGGCCCTGCGCGCGCAGGGTGCGCAGCACGTTGAGCAGCATGACCCCGTTGCTCGCCACCACTGCATCGGGGCGGTGCGGGCCAGACAGCAGGCCGGTAAGCGCGCGCTCGGCCTCGCCGGCGCTGTGGGGCACGGCGATCGCCTGCGTCTCCAGCCCAAGCGCCTTCGCCGCGCGCTCGAACCCGGCGCGGCGTTCCAGGCCGGTCATGCTCATCGCGCCGAACAGGCCGGCGATGCGGCGATGGCCCTGGGTGTGGAGATGCTCCACCAGAACAGCGGCCATGCGTTCGTTGTCGAGCAGCACGCAATCGAGATCGGCGCCGGGAATGGCGCGGTCGATCAGGACCACCGGGCGCTCTCCCCCCGGCCATTCGGTGCGCGCCACGCGCTGGCGCGAAGGCGCCAGGATCACGCCGGCGGCGCGTTCCTGGTGCATGAGGTCAAGGTACATCGCCTCTTTCGCGGGGTCTTCATCGGTGTTGCACAAGATCACCTGCATGCCGCGCGCCGCCGCCACGGTTTCCACGCTGCGCGACACGGCGGTGAAAAACGGGTTGCGGATATCAGCGACGATCAGGCCGATCACGTTGGAATGCCGCGAACGCAGCCGCCGCGCCGCCAGGTTGGGACGATAGCCGGTGCTTTTCACTGCATCGAGCACGCGCGCCTGCATGGCGGCATCCACCGCCTTGCCCGCCAGCACCCGCGAAACCGTGGCCGCCGAAACGCCGGCCACCCGCGCTACATCCTTGATCCCCACCGCCATCAGAAAACGTTCTCTCCAAACCCCCGGCCTTGCAGCCTGTTTTCGTGGCAAGCATGACCCCAATCCGCCCATTTACGCAAGCCTCTTGACAAAATTCACGAGAAAACGTTTTCTCAATGCACAGCGGCGGCCCAAGCTCGCCGACCAATGGCCCCAGGAGAGATGCGCGAAATGCAGCCCAACCCCGCGATTTTGCCCGAAGATGCGCCACATGGCGCAGCCGCTGGCGATGCCGTTCTGGTGCGCATCGCCGCCACGGCCACGAGCAAGGAAGACGCGATTCGCCAGGCCGGGCAGATGCTGGTGGCGGCCGGATGCGTGGCGCCGGGCTATGAAGACAGCATGGTCCGCCGCGAGGACGTGGCCAACACCTTCCTGGGCGCAGGCGTGGCGATCCCGCATGGCCTGGGCGAAGACAAGGGCCTGGTGCGGCGCGATGGCATCGCCGTGCTGCAACTGCGCGACGGGGTGGAATGGAACCCCGGGCAAACCGCGCAGCTGGTGGTGGGCATTGCCGCCAGTTCCGACAGCCATATCGCCATCCTGCGCCGGCTGACCCGCCTGATCCAGGACGAGGCACGCCTGGCCGCGCTGATGGCCAGCGATGATCCCCATGCCATTGCCCGCGCCCTGGGCGAAGATGGCGCCGCCCCGACATCCGCAGCGCCAGTGGCCGATCTGGCCCACAGCGCGCAGTGGACGGTGGACTATCCCGCAGGCCTCCACGCCCGCCCCGCTTCTGCCTGGATGGATGCGGCCCGCGCCGCGCCCGCCGCGCTGCGCGTCCGCCACGGCAATGACAGCGCCGATCCCAAAAGCCTGGTGTCCCTGCTGCAACTGGGCCTCAAGCAGGGTGACACGATCACCGTGTCGGCCGATGGCCCGCAGGGCCGCGCCGCGGTGGACCAGTTCCTGGCCGTGGCCCGCCGCCTGACCGCGCGCGAAAAGGAAGACGCTGCCCGTGCCGCCGCCAAGGTCGCCGCCGCTGCCGCCCAGAATGGCGGCAAGGGCTGGCAGCCGGAAACACCGCTGGCCATGCTGGCGGGCGTGGCAGCCAGCCCGGGCCTGGCGATCGGCCGCGTCCATGTAGTTGCCGCCGCCGAACTCACGGTGCCGGACGAGCCGGTGGATCTGGGCCGGGGCGGCGCCATGCTGGACGAGGCACTGCGCCGCACCCGCGCGCAGATGACCGCGCTGATCGATGATACCACGCGCCGTCTGGGCGCGGGCGATGCGGCGATCTTCAAGGCGCAGGCCGACCTGCTCGATGATACCGACCTGATCACCCTCACCTGCCAGTTGATGGTCGAAGGTCATGGCGTGGCCTGGTCGTGGCACCAGGCCGTCAGCCGCATTGCCGGGCAGCTTTCCGCGCTGGGCAATCCGGTGCTCGCCGCCCGCGCGGCAGACTTGCACGATGTGGGCCGCCGCGTGCTGGCCGCGATCGATCCGGCACTGGCCACAGGCTCGCTCGAAACCCTGCCCGATGGCCCGGATGCGGCGCCTTGCGTGCTGCTGGCGGGCGATCTTTCGCCGTCCGACACCGCCACGCTCGATCCCGCCAAAGTGGCGGGCATCGCCACGGCGCTGGGCGGCCCCACCTCGCACAGCGCGATCCTGGCGCGCACCCTGGGGCTGCCGTCGGTGGTGGCGCTGGGCAATGACCTGCTGGCGCTGGGCGCCGGGGCCACGGTGATCGTCGATGGCGATTCCGGCCGCGTCTGGCTCGATCCCACGGCGGCAGACATCGCCAGCGCGCAAGGGTGGATCGATCGCATCGCCGCGCGCCGCCGCGCGCAAGAGGCCGAACGCAGCCGCCCGGCGATCACCACCGATGGGCACCAGGTGGCCATTGCCGCCAACGTCAACCGCCCGGATTCGGTGGCCTTTGCCCTCGCCGAAGGCGCCGAAGGCGTCGGCCTGATGCGCACCGAATTCCTGTTTCTGGAGCGCGGCGACACGCCGAGCGAGGACGAACAGGAAGCGATCTATCGCGCGATGATCACTGCGCTGGGTGATGGACCGGACGGCAATCGCCCGTTGATCGTGCGCGCGCTCGATATCGGCGGGGACAAGCAGGTGCCGCATCTGGACCTGCCGACCGAGGAAAACCCGTTTCTGGGCGTGCGCGGCGCGCGGTTGCTGCTGCGCCGGCCCGACCTGCTCGATCCGCAGCTGCGCGCGCTCTATCGCGCCGCCAGGCAGGGCGGCGATCTGTCGATCATGTTCCCGATGATCACCTCTACCTGGGAATTGCAGCGGCTGCGCGCCCGCTGCGAGGAAATCCGCGCCGAGCTGGATGCGCCTGCCGTACCGATCGGCATCATGATCGAAGTGCCGGCCGCCGCCGTCCAGGCAGCGGCGCTCGCCGAACATGCCGATTTCTTTTCGATCGGCACCAACGACCTGACGCAATATACCCTGGCGATCGATCGCCAGAACCCCGATCTGGCCGCCGAGGCAGACAGCCTGCACCCCGCCGTGCTGCGCCTGATCGCGCTGACGGTGGAAGGCGCCGCCACCCACGGCCGCTGGGTCGGGGTGTGCGGCGGCCTTGCCGGCGACCCGTTCGGCGCCGCGCTGCTCACCGGCCTGGGGGTGAGCGAACTGTCGATGACCCCGCGTGACATTCCCGCCGTCAAGGCGCGGCTGCGCGGCGCCAGCCTGGCTGATCTGCAAGACCTGGCGCGCCGCGCGCTGGCCCAGCCCGGCGCCGCGCAAGTGCGCGCGCTCGATGCAGGAGCGGCCTGATGCGCGTTCATACCCTCACGCTCAATCCCGCGATCGACGAGACCATCACGCTCGATCGCCTGGTGCCCGGCCAGGTCCACCGCGCCCGTGGCGTGCGCCAGAATGCCGGGGGTAAAGGCATCAACGTGGCCAGCTGCCTGGCCGATTGGCGCACCCCGGTTTCGGCCCATGGCCTGCTCGGCCGCGACAATGCCGCCCCGTTCGAGGCGCTGTTTGCCGCCAAGCCAATCACCGATGCGATGGTGCGGGTGGATGGCGCCACGCGCGTCAACCTCAAGCTGGTCGATGCCGACGATACCACCGACATCAACCTTGATGGCCTGGCGGTGACCGATGAAACCCTTGCCACCGTGCTCGACGGGCTGACGGCCATGGCCGCGCCGGGTGACATGGTGGTTCTGGCGGGCAGCCTTCCCCCCGGCTGTCCGCCAGCCTGCTATGCCACGCTGGTGGCGCGGCTGCGTGGGCAGGGCGTGCACGTGCTGCTCGATGCCAGTGGTGATCCGCTGGCGCGCGCGCTGGCCGCGCCGGTGCTGCCACACGTGATCAAGCCGAACCGCGATGAACTGGCCGCCTGGGCCGGAGAGGCGCTGCCCGATTGCACTGCCGTGCTCGCTGCGGCGCGGGCGCTGCATGCGCGCGGGGTGGAACAGGTGGTGGTGTCGATGGGCAGCCAGGGCGCGCTGTTCGTGACCGGCGATGGCGCGGTCCATGCCCAGCTTGCCCTGCCCCCGCTCGGCCCGCTGGGCGTGGCCAGCACGGTGGGTGCGGGCGATGCCATGGTGGCAGGCCTCGCCGCCGCGCATGTCGCCGGGCTGGGCCTGGCGGAAACCGCACGGCTCGCCACTGCCTTTGCCGTGGCCAAGCTGGGCATGGCCGGGCCGAACCTGCCGGAAAAGGCCAGCGTGATGGCGCTGGCGCAAGACGTGATCATCGGCCCGCGTCCGTAACGCGCGGCTGCAACAGAAATGACCTTGGGATTGGGTTTGACCATGAAACATCATGTGCTGATCGCCGCGCCGGGGCGCGATGTGGAAGCGGTGCTTGCCGCCGAAGCGCTGCGCAAGGCCGCGCGCGAGGCCGGGCTCGACGTCGAGGTGCAGCTTGCCCTCGACGATGCCGCGCCGCTGGCCGATCCGTCCGCGCGGGTGGTCCCGGTCGATGCCGTGCTGGCCGATCCCGCCGCTGTGCTGGGTGGTTTGGCGGCGGCTCCGGCGGCCAGCGCCGCCGCGCCAGCACGCATTGTCGCCATCACCTCGTGCCCCACGGGCATTGCCCACACCTTCATGGCGGCCGAAGGGCTGCAACAGGGCGCTGCTGAACTGGGCCATGCCATCCGCGTGGAAACGCAAGGGTCGGTAGGCGCCGGCACGCCGCTCACCGCGCAGGAAATTGCCGAGGCCGAGGTGGTGATCATCGCGGCTGACCGCGAGGTCGATCGCGCCCGCTTTGCCGGCAAGCGCGTGTTTGCCAGCAACACCAAGCCCGCCATCACCGGCGGGGCCGCGCTGATCACCCGCGCCCTCGCCGAAGCAGGCGTGCAGGCAGGCGGTGAAGGAACCGCCGCGCCGGCCAAGGCAGAGCGCACCGGCCCCTACAAGCACCTGATGACCGGGGTTTCGTTCATGCTGCCCTTCGTGGTGGCGGGCGGCCTGCTGATCGCGCTGGCCTTTGCCCTGGGCGGCATTCACGCCAATGACGATGCCGCCGCCGGCACCCTGGCGCACACCCTGTTCGAGATCGGCGCCAAGGGCGGCTTTGCCCTGATCGTGCCGGCACTGGCAGGCTATATCGCCTATTCCATCGCCGATCGGCCGGGCATTGCCCCGGGCATGATCGGCGGCATGATCGCGGCCAGCCAGGGCGCGGGCTTTCTCGGCGGAATCGTCGCGGGCTTCATCGCCGGCTATGGCGTGGACGCGCTGAACCGCGCCATCCGCCTGCCGCGCAACCTGGCCGGATTGAAGCCGATGCTGATCCTGCCGCTGCTTGGCACGCTGCTGACCGGGCTGCTGATGGTCTATGCCGTGGGCACGCCGGTGGCGGCGGTGCTGTCGTTCCTGACCGAATGGCTGCGCGGCATGCAGGGATCGAGCGCCATTGCGCTGGGCCTGATCCTGGGCGCGATGATGGCGTTCGACATGGGCGGCCCCGTCAACAAGGCCAGCTATGCCTTTTCCGTCGGCCTCATCGCCAGCCAGGTCTATACGCCGATGGCCGCGACGATGGCCGCCGGGATGACCCCGCCGCTTGGCATCGCGCTGGCCACGGTCCTGTTCCGCAACCGCTTTTCGGCAGAGGAACGCGATGGCGCCGGGGCCACGGCGGTGCTCGGCCTGGCGTTCATCACCGAAGGGGCGATCCCGTTTGCCGCGCGCGATCCCCTGCGCATGATCCCGGCTTTCGTTGCCGGGTCGGCGCTGGCCGGGGCCATTTCGATGGCGATGGGCGTGGAACTGCGCGTACCGCATGGCGGCGTGTTCGTGCTGCCGATCCCCGGCGCGGTCACCCACCTGGCCGCCTATGCCGTGGCGATTGCCGCCGGCACGCTCACCACCGCGCTGCTCGCCGGGCTGCTGCGCCGCCCCTTGGCCGCAAACCCCGCCCAAGACCCGGCCACGCTGCCCGCCACCGCCTGAACCCTTTCACATGCGGCCAGCCCCCGGCCGCAAGGAGCAAAACCCATGTTCGCCCTGCCCCATGGTGCCTGCCGCGCAGGCGCCCTCGCCCTCGTGCTGCCTGCTCTCCTCGCCTCTGCCGCCCCGGCGCTGGCCGATGATGCCGCTCCCCCGCCCCCGCCAACGCTTCCAGCGACGCTTCCGGCAACCGGGCAGACGCCCGCCGCGCGCCAGCCGCTGCAACCGCTGGCCGACAAAGGCGTCACCCTGCAATGGAGCTATACCGGCGAAGCCGCCGGCAACGTGACCGGCGGCCTGGAACGCAAGAGCGCCTATACCGGCCAGGTCTATCTGGGTGCCGATCTCGACATGGATCGCATCGCCGGGATCAGTGGCGCCACAATCCACTTTGCCGTGACCAACCGCCACGGCAAGAGCCTGTCGGGCATTGCGCTGGGCAACAATACCTCGGTCCAGGAAGTGTGGGGCACGCAGAACACCCACCTGGCGATCCTGACCTGGGAGCAGAAGCTGCTCAATGATCGCCTGGTGATCGAGGCCGGGCGCAGCCAAGCCAACATCCACTTCCTCAATTCGCCGCTCTATTGCCTGTTCCAGACCAATTCGACCTGCGGCAACCCCACCTTCGTGTTCAAGAACAGCAATTTCACCTATTTCCCGGCGTCCAGCTGGATGGCCCAGGCCAAGCTGTGGGTGGCGCCGCGCTGGTTCGCCCATGCCGGGGTCTATGAAGTGAACCCCGATCGCAAGCGCTGGAACGATGATGGCTTCAACTTCTCCTCGGCCAACCGCACCGGGGTGATCGTGCCGTGGGAAGTGGGCTATGCCGATGACAAGGGTGAAACCCGCCTGCCCGGCCACTATATCCTGGGCGGCTGGTTCGACCGCGCCGACTATGCCGATCCGCTGCGCGACGATGCCGGCGGCATCGCCATCCTTACCGGCCGACCGGCGCGCACGCTGCACGGTCGCAGCGGCATCTATGCCCGCTTTGACCAGCAGTTGACCCGGCCCGATTCCGCCACCCGGCGCGGCCTTTCGATCTTTGGCGTGGCGATGACCAACCTGTCGGGCCAGGTGGAGGAAAGCCGCTATCTCGATTTCGGGATCGTCCAGACCGGCACGTTCAAGGGGCGCGATACCGATACGCTGGGCTTTGTCATCAACGACCAGCGCTTTTCCGACCTGGCGATGCAGCGCATGCGCGCCGCGCGCCTGGCCGCCGGCGGCGAAGACAACGTGCACCGCCACGAGGTGATGATGGAGCTGGCCTATGGCGCCGATGTGATGCCGGGCCTGCGCATTTCGCCCAATGTGCAATATGTCCTGCACCCCGATAACACCGGGGCGCCGTTCAACACCACCAACACCCGCGATGCGCTGGTGTTCGGCTTCAAGTTCACGCTCGACGGCCCGACCTTCTTCGGCCGCTGACGCGCAGTGGCGGGGGATCAGTTCCCCGCCACGCCCAGCACCGCCAGGGTCAGCGTTTCCACCCCGGCGCGGATCGTCGGTTCGGGCTGCGGCGCAAAGAATGGCGAATGGTTGACCGGCACTGGCTTGCCCTCGGCCTTGAGCCGCGCGAGCATCGCCGGATCGCTGCCGCCCACGCCGAAGAACACCGACTTGCTCACCCCGGCGTTGACGTATTCGGAATAGTCCTCGCTCGCCGTGCCGCCGGGCATCATCGCCGGCACCAGCGCCACTTGGTTCTCGCCCAGCGCGGTCTTGAGGATACCGGCCAATTGCCCGGCCAGTGCGGGATCGTTGACCACCGATGCTGTCGCCTCGGTATGGTCAACCCCCGGTTCGGGCGCGCGGGCCATGCTCGCCACGGCGCGCGCGGTGATGCCCACGCCATCGAGCAGCAGCTTGCGCACATCGGGATCATAGGATCGCAGCGTCAGCTTGAGCACCGCCGTATCGGGAATGATATTGGGCACGAAACCGGCGTTGAACGCGCCCACGGTGATCACGCCGAACTTCTGCGGGTCTTTCTGCCGGCTGATCACCGTCTGCACATCATCGACAAAGTGCGCGCCCATCACGATCGGATCGATGCTCTTGTCCGGCATGGAGCCGTGCGCGCCCTGGCCATGGAAGGTGACGATCACGGAGTCCGAGGCAGAGCTGACCGCGCCCTGCTTGACCGTCACATGCCCGGCCACATCCGGGCCGACATGGGCGGCAAAGGCATAGTCGGGCTTGGGAAAGCGGGTGAACAGGCCATCGGCCAGCATCGCCTTGGCGCCGCCGGCCTTTTCCTCGGCCGGCTGGCCGATGAACACCAGCGTGCCGTGCCACTTGTCTTTCAGCGCCAGCAACGTCTGCGCCGTGCCCACCCACCAGGCCATATGGCTGTCATGGCCGCAGGCGTGATCGGTGGGGGTCAGCTTGCCATCGATGGTCTGCTGATAATGGCTGGCATAGGGCAGCCCAGTCTTTTCCTCCAGCGGCAGCGCGTCCAGCTCGGTTCGCACCAGCACCACCGGGCCATCGCCATTGCGATAGACCGCCACGATCCCGGTCTGGCCGACATGCTCGGTCACGGTAAAGCCCAGTGCCCGCATCCGCGCCGCCAGCAGTGCGGCGGTGCGGGTTTCCTGAAAGCCGACTTCGGGATGCTGGTGAAGGTCTTTGTACAGCGCATCGAGCGAGGGATAGATCTTGGCGAGCTGCGCATCGATCGCGGCGCGCGCCGCCACGGGATCGAGCGGCGCGGCCTGGGCCACCTGCGGCACGGCGGCCAGCACCAGGGCAAGGCCGCTGGCCCGCGCCAGCCGGCGGCGGAATGTGTGCGTAAAAGCCATGACGGTTCCTTTGCTTGCAGATTGCGGCCTGCGGGTGCTGCCCTCATTGCCCGCCAGCTTGCCAAACGACGCCCCGCTTGGCTAGCGTGACGGGTAGGGCTGTGCCGCAAGCACAACAACCAAGCCATTCGTTTCAGGGGAGCTTAGCCAATGAAGAAGACCTTGCTGGCCGGTGTCGCGCTGGCATTCACGCTGGCGAGTGGACCGGCCATGGCGCGCGACTATGTCATCCATGCCGGGCACCTCATCGATGGCGTCAATCCTGGCGAACGCAGCCAGGTCTCGATCGTGGTGCACGATGACCAGATCACCGCAGTGCAGGATGGCTTTGTCACGCCCGCCGGGGCCGAGGTGATCGACCTGTCGCAGGGCACGGTCATGCCCGGCCTGATCGATGCGCACGTGCACCTCACGCTCGATCTCACCAAGGGCAATGCCCTGCTGCAAAGCGTCACGCACAGCAGCTATGACGAAACGCTCGATGGCGTGGGCAATGCCCGCCTCACCCTGCTGGCCGGGTTCACTTCGGTGCGCGATGTGGGCGGCGATACCGCCGTGGTCGTGGCGCTCAAGCGCGCGCAGAAGGCAGGCACCATTGCAGGCCCGCGCATGTGGGTTTCAGGCAGCATCCTGAGCCCCACCGGCGGCCATGGCGATCCGGCCAACGGCTTTGATCCGGCGCTGACCAAGCCCGGCTGGCAGGATGGCATTGTCGACGGGCCGGACGAGGCGGTGAAGAAAGTGCGCGAGCATTTCCGCGACGGCGTCGACCTGATCAAGATCGTGCCCTCGGGCGGCGTCGCCAGCGTGGGTGACGATCCACAGGCCCAGCTGATGACCGACGCCGAAATCAAGGCCGTGGTCGATACTGCCCACACCCTGCACCTGCCCGTGGCGGCCCATGCCCATGGCGCCCAGGCGATCGACCATGCCAGCGCGATCGGCGTGGATTCGATCGAGCATGGCAGCTTTGCCACCCCGACAAGCTATGCGATCATGAAGCAACACGGCACCTATCTGGTGCCCACGCTGATCGCCGGGGCTACGGTGGTGGAATTCGCGCAGAAGCATCCCGAACTGCTCGGCCCGTCGATGGCGGAAAAGGCCATGGCGGTAGGGCCGATCATGGCCAAGAACCTCTATGCCGCATGGAAAGCGGGCGTGAAGATCGCGTTCGGCACCGATGCCGGCGTCTATCACCATGGCCAGAACGGGCGCGAGTTCGAACTGATGGTCAAGGCCGGGATGCCCGTGGCTGACGTGCTGCGCAGCTCGTTCACTGGCGCGGCCAACCTGATCGGGGAAAGCCGCATCGGCGCGATCCGCCCGGGCGCCTTCGCCGATATCGTCGCCACCGACAAGGACCCCATGACCGATATCACCGAACTGCAGCGCGTGCGCTTTGTCATGCAGGGCGGCCGCGTGGTGAAGGATCACGGCGAACCGCGCATCTGAGCGCCATGACCAAAGGGGGGATGGGGCAGCGCTGCCCCATCCCCCCCTTTTTGCAGTTGCTGAACTCAGAAGTTGAGCGTCGCCGTTGCAAACACCTGGCGCGGATTGCCCCAGTAGGTGGTCAGCACGCCTTCCTTGCCCAGGGTCGGGATCAGGTTGCCCGCCGGGGTATAGGTCAGCGCCCCGGTCGTGGCATTGCCCGCGACATAGGTATAGCCCGAGGTCTTGTAGCGCTTGTCGAGGATGTTCTTGCCATAGACGCCAAAGGTCCACCGCCCGCCCGGCGCGCGGTAGAACACGCTGGCGTCGAACAGGGCATAGCCGGGCTGGTCGAGATAGGGGTTGGGCACTTCGAACTGATAGGTCTTGCTCTTCCACGACACGCCGCCGGTCACGTCGACCGCACCCGTGCCCACCGGAATGGAATAGCTGGCCGAGGCACTGCCGGTCCACGCCGGGGTATTCTGCACCTTGCGATAGGCGGCCACATCGGTTGGCTGGCCAGCAATCAGCGTGATGTATTTCAAGTACTTGGCATCGATATAGCCAAGTGAACCATTGAGCGTGAAGCCGCCCAGCTTGAGCCGCCCTTCGGCTTCCACGCCCTGCATCCGCGCCTTGCCGGCGTTGGACACCACCCCGCAGAAGCTGGGCAGCCCGCCCACCGTGCAGGCCACCGAGCCGGGGATCTGCACATCGGTATAGTCCATGCGGAACGCGGCCAGATTGAGCGACAGGCGCCGGTCCAGCAGCCGGGTCTTGACCCCCAGTTCATAGCTGTTGACCTTTTCCGGGCGGAAGCTGAGGAATTCGCCCTGGCTCATCCCCGGCGGCGCATTGACGCCCACCCCGCGCGGATCGAACCCGCCACCCTTGAAGCCCTGGCTGAAGCTGGCATAGACAGTGTTGTCGGTGTTCGGCTTCCAGTTGAGCGACACGCGCGGCGTGAACTTCTTGTAGTCCGCGCTGCCCAGGAAATTGGTGCTGGGCGCGCCAAACGCCACGCCGGCCCCGCCAAACACCGGCGAGCCGCCACCCAGGTAGTTCTGCCGCAGGATCTGGGCATAGCGCTTGTCCCAGGTATAGCGCCCGCCCGCTTCCAGGCTGAGATGATCGCTGAAATCATAGCTGAGGTTCGCAAACGCGGCCGAGGTATCGGTGCGGATATTGGCGCCGGTGAACGCCGCCAGCCCCGGCACGGTGGTGAACAGCCGCACGTCGAACTGCGTCAGCGCCGTGGCATAGAGATAGTAATAGCCCAGCAGCGCGTTGAACTTGCCCGAGTTGTAGAGCAGCTGGATTTCCTGGCTCCACTGCTTGTTGCGGTAATAGGCCGGCACGTCCACGTCTTGCGAGGCGGTGGCATCGAAATCGATCGGCGAGGCGCTGTCATCCTTGCGGAACGCGGTGATCGACCGCAGCGTGAGGTGGTCGGTCGGCTTGGCTTCCATGAACAGCGACCAGCCCCAGGCCTTGACGTCCTGCTTGGGGCTGTTGAGCCCGGCCTGGGTATCGAACACGTTGGCAAGCACCGGCGCACCGGTCAGCTGGCCGGGAATTTCGCGGTGGCCGCCACGCGGGTTGGACATATCGTGGGTATAATCGCCGGTGAGCCGCGCGAAGAAATCGGTGCCGTGCACTTCCACCGTGCCACGGCCGGCCCAGATATCCTTGTTGTAGTTCGAAAGCCCCGTGGTCAGGTTGCGGCCAAAGCCGCCGCGCGTCAGCCGCGCCACGGTGCCGCTGGCGCGCAGCACGCCATCGCTGGTCAGCGGCGAGCTGACCGTGGCGACGCCATCGGCCTGGTCATAACTGCCATAAGTGCCGCGCAGACGCAGATGAAAGGCATCGTCGATCTTGCGGGTCACATACTTGATCGCGCCGCCGATGGTGTTGCGGCCATAGAGCGTGCCCTGCGGCCCGCGCAGCACTTCGACCCGCTCCACGTCATAGATATCGAGCACGGCGGCCTGCGGGCGGTTGAGATAGACATCATCGAGATAGATGCCCACGCCCTGTTCGAACCCCGATACCGGGTCTTGCTGCCCCACCCCGCGAATGAAGGCAGACAGCGTGGAGTTGGTCCCGCGCGAAGGCTCCAGCGTCACGTTGGGCACTTCGTCGGCCAGCGCGGTGATGTCTCCGGCGCCCTTGGCCTGCAGTTCATCGCCGGAAAACGCGGTGATGGCGATCGGCACGGAATTGAGCGTTTCACTGCGGCGGCGGGCAGTGACGATGATCTCGCCGTCGCTGGCGGCGCCAGCCTGCGCGGCCGCGTCGCTGGTGTCCTGCGCCAGGGCCGGGGCCGGCAGCGCGCCCAGCGCCACGCCGGCAAACAGAATGGCGGAAATCGAACGAATGCGGGTGCTGGCGGTCAGGGCCATGGTCCTCTCCTTGGCGCGACGGTCTTGCCTTGCCGTCGCTTGGTGAGGGCACAATACTGAAAGGTGAACCGACTTTCAACTTTGAATCCGCAAGCACCGCATCATATCGCAAAGATCTGTTGCCAAGTTGCTGCACCCGCAACGAAAAACGGCGCCAGGCCAAGGCCGGGCGCCGCGTTTTCAGGTCCCTGTCACCGCGCAAACCGGCGCGGCGCATCAGGCTTTACGGTCAAATCGCCGGGTCATCGTCGATCGGCGAATTGAATTCGTGCCACAGCCCGTTGATGATGCCAAAGCCCACGGCCAGGCCCAGACCGAGCACCCAGGTGAAATACCACATGGCGACGTCCTTTCAGTAAAAGTCAGGGTTGGTGCGCACATCGCGCAGGGTGATGCGCCCGCTCAGCAGGGTCATGACCCAGGCGGTATAGGCCAGCACGATCGGCAGGAACACGATGGTGCACACCAGCATGATGAACAGCGTGAGATGGCTGGACGAGGCATTCCACACTGTCAGGCTGGACCGCGGATCGATCGAGGACGGCAGGATATAGGGAAACATCGAGCAGCCCACCGTGGCGATGATGCCGGTGGTGGCCATGGCCGTGCCCACCAGGTTTACCAGGCCCTGCCGGCGCGCGATGCCCCACAGCGCCACGATCGGCCCGGCCAGGCCCAACAGCGGCGCCGCGATCATCCAGGGGTGCGCGCCATAGTTGGCTAGCCACGCGCCGGGCGTGGCCACGCTGGCGGACAGCAGCGGGTTTGACGGCCCCTGCGGATCGACCGTACCGGCCAGGGCCATGCCCATGTGCCCCTTGGCTACCATCACCCCGCCGATCACGAACAGCGCGATGCTGGCAATCGCCGCCACGCGGGCAATGGCGCGGGCGCGGTTCAGCACTGGCCCTTCCTCGATCTTGATCGCCAGCCAGCCCGCGCCATGCAGCGCCAGCATGGTGACTGACAGCAACCCGGTCAGCAGCGTGAACGGAGTGAACAGGCCGAGCAGGCTGCCTTCATAGGTCATGCGCAGATCGCTATCGAGGCGGAATGGCGCGCCGGCCAGAACATTGCCCACGGCCACGCCAAAGACCAGCGCCGGCACGAAGCCACCGACGAACAGCGCCCAGTCCCACCGCGTGCGCCAGGCCGGATCGGGCTTCTTGGACCGATACTTGAACGCCACCGGCCGCAGGATCAGCGCCGCCAGCACCAGGAACATCGCCAGGTAGAACCCGGAAAAGCTGACGGCATAGACGAACGGCCAGGCGGCAAAGATCGCCCCGCCGCCCAGGATCAGCCACACCTGGTGGCCTTCCCAATGCGGCGCCACGGCGTTGATCACCAGGCGGCGTTCGCTGTCATTGCGCCCCACGAACGGCAGCAGCGCGGCCACGCCCAGGTCATAGCCATCGGTCAGGGCAAAGCCGATCAGCAGCACGCCCAACAGCGCCCACCAGATGACCCGCAGGGTTTCGTAATCGAGGGGAATATGCATGGCCCTTGCCCCTTATTCTGCCGGCAGCGGGGCAAAGCCCGCGTCCAGGGGTTGCGTTGCGTCTTGATCGTCGGTGTCGTGGTGTTCGATCGGCCCCTTGCGGATTTGTGCCAGCATCAGCCGCACCTCGATCACGGCAAGCCCGCCATAGAGCGCGGTAAAGCCCACGATCGTGGCCCAGACTTGCGGCACGGTGAGCGAGGACGCACCCAGAAACGTGGGCAGCACGCCATCGACGGCCCAGGGTTGGCGGCCGATCTCGGCCAGCACCCAGCCCGCCTCGATCGCCAGCCATGGCAGCGGGATCGCCACCACCGCCAGTTTCAGGAACCAGCGCCGGCGGAACCGGCAGGTAGACGCGCACCAGAATGCCGCACCGAACAAGGCGATGAAGCCAAAGCCGAGCGCCGCCATGCCGCGAAACAGGAAGAACATCACCGGCACGTTGGGCACCGTGTCCCAGGCGGCCTTGAGGATCAGCTTGTCATCGGCGCGGCGCGGATCGGCGACATAGCGCTTGAGCAGCATGGCAAAGCCGATGTCCTGCTTGTGCGCCTCGAACGCGGCACGCGCGGCAAGGTCGGTGCGGTTGGCCTTGAGCCGCTCCACCGCGTCATAGGCGATCAGCCCGCTGTGGATGCGCCCGTCGGCGCGCAGCACCAGTTCCTCGATCCCATCGATCTTGCCGGTCAGGCTGCGCGTGCCGATCAGGCCCATGACATAGGGCACCTTGACTGCAAAGTGCGTGGTGCGCGCCGCCACGTCGGGCAGACCGACCAGCGTGATC
>NZ_BCYV01000013.1 GCF_001598375.1 Novosphingobium capsulatum NBRC 12533 | reverse complement strand
CGGGGGTGGCGGCGGGGCCTTGGCCGCACACCCAGCAAGGACCAGGCCGAGCGCGGCAGTCAATGCATAGGCAAGCGCCCGCGTGGGCCGCGCAGAGTGGCGCGCATGCGACATGGCCATATCCCCCTCATGAATTTTCGAAACGTTATTGGCGCTGGCGCGCGGCATTCCCACCATGGATAGACCCCGGATCACGTGCGTGGCGCCCTTTGGTGGAGCGCCAAACCTTTCTGAAAGCTGACTGAAATTGGTAACCTGCTTTCCCAGAAAGGAAAATGCCCGACAACCAAAAAGGTTGCCGGGCACGCAATCTACCGTATTCCCCGCCGTGCAGGCAATGGGGTGATCAGCGACGATCGCCCATCAGTTGCAAAAGCGAGGTGAACATGTTGATGAAGTCGAGGTAGAGCGTCAGCGCGCCCATCACCACGACCTTTTCGGCCATGGCCGTACCCGCCACATAGGCATACTGTTCCTTGAGGCGCTGCGTGTCATACGCCGTCAGACCGGCAAAGATCAGCACGCCCAGGAAGCTGATGCCCCAAGCGAGGCCCGGCGAGGCCAGGAACAGATTGATCACCGAGGCGATGATCAGGCCGAACAGGCCCATGATCAGGAACGTGCCCATGCCCGACAGGCTCTTGCGCGTGGTGTAGCCAAACAGGCTCAGACCCGCAAAAGCGCCGGCGGTGGCAAAGAACGTGGCCGCGATCGATGCGCCAGTATAGACGAAGAAGATCGACGAGAGCGACAGACCCATCGCCACGCTGAACGCCCAGAACAGCGCCTTGAGCGTCCCGGTGGAAATCTTGTTGATGCCAAAGCTCATGACCATGACGAACGCGAGCGGCGCCAGTGCGACAACCCAGCGCAGCGGGGTGCCGAACACGGCGGCGGCCATGCCGCTGGTGGCGAACACCAGTGCGACGATGCCCGAGAGCAAGACGCCCGAGGCCATGTAGTTGTAGATCGAAAGCATGTAGCGGCGCAGGCCGGCGTCAAACACGTCGCCACGGCCATAGGCGCCCGACAGGCTCGGAGACGCGCCGAAGCCCGTCTGCGAGGGCCGAGGATCGTTCCAGTTTGCCATGTGCTTGCACTTTCTCCATTGCGGGCAAAAATCGCCCATGCCGGCAATATCGGCCTTCCGCGCCCCGCTTTCAAGCGAAACCGGTGCCCGGAAAATGTGACAAAATGTATTCCCGGGCAGTGCCCGCCGATCAGCCGGCGGCGCGGGCTTCCTCGGTCATTTCCGCGCTGCGATCGCGGGCCGCGCGCAGCGTATCGCGCATCAGGCTGGCAAGCCGATCATCGGCATCGAGCACGTCGAGCCCCTTTTGCGTGGTGCCACCCGGACTGGCAACGCGGCGGGCCAGTTCGCCCGGGCCATGCTCCGACGCAGCGGCCAGCGCCGCGGCGCCATCGACCATGGCCAATGCCAGGCGATCGGCCTGCGCACGCGGCAGGCCGAGATCGGCAGCACCGGCCGCCAGGGCATCGATGACGCGATAGATGAACGCCGGGCCCGAACCAGCCAGCGCGGTAACCAGGTCCATCTCCGCCTCGTCAGAAAGCCATTCGGCGGTGCCGAGCGGGGCCATCAGCTGCGTGACTTCGGCATTGATCGCCGCGTCGCCATCACCCACCAG
The DNA here is from genome assembly GCF_001598375.1 of Novosphingobium capsulatum NBRC 12533. Lineage (GTDB taxonomy): Bacteria > Pseudomonadota > Alphaproteobacteria > Sphingomonadales > Sphingomonadaceae > Novosphingobium > Novosphingobium capsulatum. Next base: position 245,633 of record NZ_BCYV01000013.1, on the reverse strand, counting down.
CGCGATGGGCGACTTGCCCAGGGCCGCCGCCAGGTTGGGCATGACCCGCACCACGGCCCCAGCCTGCGGAAACCGCGCGCGCAAAGTGGCGAGGTCGACGCCCGCCAGGATCGACAGCACGATCGTGCCCTGCCCCACCAGCGGCGTGATCGCCGGCGTGGCGGCGGCAAGACCCTGCGGCTTGAAGCCCAGCAGCACGAAACGGGGCGGCGCTTCGCCGGTCGGCGCGGTGCGCAGCAGGCGCACGCCAGCCGGCGCCTGGGGCAGATGCGGATCGACCACGGTAAAGGCCGCCGGGGCAATGCCGCTGGCGAGCCAGCCGGTCAGCATCGCGCCGCCCATGTTGCCACAGCCGAACTGGAGGAAGGAATAGGTCATCAGCAAATGGCTCCGAATTCAGGCTTCGCCGGCGGCATCGACCAGCGCGCTGGCCAGCGCATCGGCCGGGCTCTTGTCACCCCACAGGATGAACTGGAAGGCGGGATAGAAACGATCGCATTCGTCCACCGCCGCTTCGATCGCCACCTGCGCCTGGTGCAGGCTGAGCAGGCCATCGTCGCCCAGCATCAGCCCGTGGCGGTAAAGCAGCACGCTGCCGTTGGACCAGATATCGAAATGCCCCAGCCAGACCTGCTCGTTGATCAGCGCCATGACCTCGAACATCGCGCCACGCTTGTCATCGGGCACGCGGATATCGGGCAGCGAGAGGATTTGCAGCACATGGTCTTCGGGGCGCCAGATGCAGCGCAACTGGTACGTGGCCCAGGAGCCCTGCACTTCGCCATGGATCTCGTCGTCCGACACGAATTCGCAGGGCCAGCCGCGCGCTTCGAACAGCGAGGCGAGCATGTCTACCGGCGCGGCGTCGTCGCGGTCGCTGTCGTCGTGGCCGGTTCGCATCATCACGCCCCCTCACACGGTGCCCATGCCAGCGAGAATGCCAGCGCCTTAACCAGCGACCGTGGTTTCCATTCGTTCCATCGCGGAGCGATTGGCCGCCGACAATCGACCGTTAGCCCAGCCTTGGGCAAAACTCGACAACGCTGTGCAAAACTTGTGGACAAGCGTCGCCACGCCCACCCCGGCATCACGATCCGGGGCAGGCGCGGCAGAATCACTTGGCCGAAACGCTGTCCATTGCCTGGCCGGCGGGGCTGTCGAACTGGAACGCGCCGACGCCCTTGGCCTTGAGCTTGGCCACGAATTCCTGCGCGGCGGCATCGCTCGGGAACGGCCCGGTGACTAGGCGATAGACCCGGTTCCACGATGTGACGTATGCCTTGCGCCCGTGCAGTTCGGGCGCCTTGGCCTGAAGCCCGGCCCATTCCTTGCCCATCTTGGCGCGGTTGCCGCCGGTCAGGACCTGCACCCAGGTGCGTGCCGGATTGGCAGCGAGGCGCTTGGCCTCTTCCTTGGCCTTGCGCGCTTCCTCGGCCTTCTTGGCATCGGCCAGCTTCTTTTCGGCGGCCGCCTTCTTTTCGGCAGCGGCCTTCCTGGCGTCGGCCAGCTTCTTGGCCTCGGCAGCCTTGCGCGCCTCGATCGCGGCGCGTTCGGCCGCCGCACGCTCGTTGGCGGCCTGGATCGCGGCGATATCGACCGCCACGGTGGGGCGCTGCTGTTCTTCGGCGGGGGCGGTAAAGCCGGCAAAGAGCGTGGCAAAGCCATCGGGCGAAGGCGCCGCGCCAGCCGGCACTGGCTGCGGCGCGGGAGTAGGCGCCAGTTGGGCCGGTGCTGGCGAGGTCGGCTGGGGCTGCGGTTGCGCTTGCGCCAGGGTTTGCGGCGCGGGCAGCGGCGATGCGGCGGGCTGCGCCATGGCCGTCTGCACCGGTGCGGGCGGGGTATAGGCCGGTGCGCTGGGCACGGGCCGGGCCGCGGGAACCGGCGGCAGGACAATGGCCGGTGTGGGCGCAGGCGCCGGCGAATAGCTGGGCGTGGGCGCTGGCGGATAGCTGGGCGCCGGGGCTGGCGCAGATGTCACCGGCGCGGCGGCAGGGCGGGTCGCCGTGGGAATGCTCGGCAAGGGCTGCGCCACGCTGTTCTGCGCCAGTTGGGTCGGCGCAGTGCGGGTCGGCGCCGGAATGCTTGGCGCAGGTGTCGGGATAATGCGTCCGCGACGATCACGGCGGATCACCGGCGTAGCGGCAGCCGGCGTGGTCGGGGCGGCCTGGGCCAGCAAGACCGGCGCCTGGCGCGGATGGCTTTGCGCGTATTGCACGATCTGCGGATCATCGCGGCCGATATCGGCGGCACGCGGGAAGCGCCCGAAATTGGCGGCGGCGGCCTGCTGCGCCGGGGTCAGCCGCGTCAGATAGCGCAGATAAGGCGCGATGCCGGCGGCCAGTTGCGGCGGCATGGAGGCATTAGCGACCGTCACGGCCTCGTCAGGCTGGCCGGCAATGGCGAGGATGAACGTGCGCACACGCCAGGCGGCGCGATCGGACTGGGCGATCTGCGGCGCCAGCACCCGCTCGGCACCGGCGCGATCCCCACCGATCGCCAGGCTCAAGGCTAGGCGGCGGGTAACTTCGGCATCCGGCGCGCGCGCCAGGGCCTGCTGGTAATAGCGCTGCGCCATGGCGTTATCGCCCACCAGATCGTGCGCCAGGCCGCGATCGCCGGCCATGGCGGCCTGATCGGCCCCGGCCCGCTCTGCATCATCAAAGGCGCGGATCGCGGCAACGGGATCGTTGTGGCGCAGCATTGCCTTGCCGATCTGCGCCTTAATGCGGCCATTGCCCGGTGAAACCTCGTCAGCGCGGCGCAGGAAGCCGAGCGCCGCATCCACGTCACCCAGCGCCATCGCGGCATTGCCGGCATCGAGCAGCGCATCGGCGTTGCGCGGATCGCGCGCCAGGCGGGCGAGCGCGGCATCAAGCGTCTGCCCGTCGCCGGTTGGCAGCGGCTGCACCACCGGGCGCGACACGCTGCCGGTCTCGACCGGGGCGGCACTGGTGGTGGGCAGCGGTTGCACCACCGGGCTCGATACCATTGGCAGCGGCGCCACCGGGCGCGCGACCGGGCGGGCAGTGCGGCTGCCCGGCGTATCGAGCACCGATTGCTGCGGCATCTGCGAAAGATCCTGCGCCAGCACTGGCGCGGTTGCGCCGACCAGCAGGGCAAGCGCCAGGGCGGTGCGCGCGGCGCCGCGAAGCTGATTCGGGCGAGCGGGGAAAGTCTGGAATGTCATCGTGGCGCCGCCTTAGTCTATTGCGTCTTAAGCCAGAACAACAAGCCGCCACTCTCGCTGGGGAAAGTGGCGGCCTGATGACGGCATCGGGAAGATGGCATCGTAAAAATGGCAGGGCAGCAGGCGGTCATCATCGACGACCGCCCGCGCCGATCACTGGTTGTTCTGGCGACCCAGGAAGCGCGGGATGCTGAGCGAAGCGGAATCCTCGCTCTCTTCCGCGTCTTCCGTGCGGGCCGCCCCGCGCGAGAGATTGGCCATGCGTTCAAACAGCGTGCTGCCACCTGCCCCACCGCCAACGCGCGGGGTCGGGCGTTCCGGCTCGGCCCCGGCGCCAAGGCCAAGGCGCGGCGTGGGCGCAGCCGGCGCCGGATCGATGGTATAGTCCTGGGCCGGATCGGCACCGAGATCGAACGTCAGGTCAAGCGGATCATCAGCCGGCGGCGTTGCTTCCGGCTCGGGCGCCCAGGCCTGGGCCGGGGCAGCCGGCGGCGTGGCCGGGGCTGCGGGCGGCGGCGTGGCGGCGGCAGGTGCCTGTGGCGCGCTGGGCATGGCGATCGCCGGACGCGGCGCGGCGGCCGGGGTGAACGCCGGGCCACGCGTGCCGCCGGGCAGGTTTACCGGGCGGGCAGCCTGTTCGGCCTGCTCCATGCTCTGTTCGATGCCGGTGGCCACCACCGAAACGCGGATCTTGCCGTTGAGATCGGGATTGAACGCCGAACCCCAGATGATGTTGGCATTGGGATCGACCAGTTCGCGGATGTGGTTGGCCGCTTCGTCCACTTCCAGCAGCTTCATGTCGTCGCCGCCGATGATCGAAATGATCACGCCCTTGGCGCCCTGCATCGACACGCCATCGAGCAGCGGATTGGCAATGGCGCGTTCGGCCGCTTCGAGCGCGCGGTTGGGGCCTTCGCCCTCACCCGTGCCCATCATCGCCTTGCCCATTTCGCCCATGACCGAGCGCACGTCGGCAAAGTCGAGGTTGATGAGGCCAGGCATGATCATCAGGTCGGTGATCGAGCGCACACCCTGCTGGAGCACTTCGTCGGCCAGCTGGAACGCTTCCTTGAAGGTCGTCTCCGCCTTGGCCACCAGGAACAGGTTCTGGTTGGGAATGACGATCAGCGTATCGACGTGCTTTTGCAGTTCCTCGATGCCGGTTTCGGCCGAGCGCATGCGGCGCGTGCCTTCAAACAGGAACGGCTTGCTGACCACGCCCACGGTGAGCACGCCCTTGCGGCGCGCTGCCTCGGCAATCACCGGCGCAGCGCCGGTGCCCGTGCCGCCGCCCATCCCGGCGGCGATGAACACCATGTGCACGCCATCGAGAATGCGCTCAAGCTCGGGCAGGGTTTCTTCGGCGGCGGCGCGGCCCACTTCGGGGCGGGCACCGGCACCAAGGCCCTGCGTGATCGCCGGCCCAAGCTGGATGCGGTTTTCCGCGATCGAATTGTTCAGCGCCTGCGCGTCGGTGTTGCACACGACGAAGTCGACGCCTTCGATATTGGCGCCGATCATGTTGGCGATGGCGTTGCCGCCTGCGCCGCCCACCCCGATCACCGTGATACGGGGCCGAAGCTCGTCGATGGCCGGCGGTCCGATGTTGATGCTCATGTCGGTCTCCCTTACGGGTTGGCCCTTGCGGGTCGGGCGGTTGGGACGGGTCGGAGGCCGGAACGGCCGAAATGCGGATTTTCCAGCTTTGGCACGGAACGTTTCATCGAATCAAAGGCGATCGGCGCTTTTCCACAAGATCGATCGCCTATTTCGCGCCGAAATCAGCCAATCCGGTTGCTTCGTGCGACGAAAGACCGGGATCGGTGCCATAACCGTTAAAAATATTCCTTGAGCGCGCGCACGATCCGCCGCCCCCAGCCCCACAACGTGGTCGAGCCGCCGCCTTGCGCTGCCATCGTCAACTTGCGGATATCGATCGGATCGGACGCTGCGTGCAGCACCAGGCCCACCAGCGTGGAGGAACTGGGCGTAGCATGGCCCTGCGGCAGGCCCAGCATGGCCGGCGGCGCGCCGATGCGCACCGGCCGCCCCAGCGCCGACTGGGCATAGTCGGCCAGGCCCGGCAACTGTGCACCGCCGCCGGTGAGCACCACCTGCTGTCCGCGCGTGCCGGTAAAGCCCATGGCCTTGAGGCAGCGACCCAGTTCGTCAGTGAAGTGGCCAAGTTGCTGCGTGATCACCGAAATCAGCTCGGCACGGGGAATCCGGTTCTTGTCATCGGCATGGCGCGCCACTGGCCCTGCCCCTTCCGGATCACCGGGGGCATTAACGGGAATCATCTCGCGATGGTCGGCCGGGCTGGCAATGGCCGATCCCGACATGCACTTGAGGCGCTCTGCCTGATAACGGCGAATGCCAAAGGCCGAAGCGACGGCATCGGTGATATCGCCCGATCCGAACGGCAGCACCTGCATGCCCAGCAGCATGCCGCCGGCATGGACCGACACCGTGGTCACTTCCGCGCCGAAATCGACGAGAGCCACGCCCAGGTCGCGCTCTTCCGGCATCAGGCAGGCAAGCCCGGCCGCAACCGGCGCTGCCACCACGCCATCCACCTTGAGGTGCGCGTTCTCCACCGTTTCGCGGATATTGCGGATCGGCGCGCCATCGGCGAGCATGACGTGGATATCCACCGCCAGCCGATCGGCATGCAACCCCTTGGGATTGGGCACGCCATGCGCGCCATCGAGCGTGTAATGCGCCGGCTGGGCATGCAGCACGGTGCGGCCATCGGGCTGAATCACATCACGCGCGGCCACCAGCAGGTGCTGGATGTCATCATCCTCGATCCGCCGGCCGCCGATCTCCACCTCGACCTGCGCGGTGGAACTGGCCAGGCCCGCGCCGGCACAGCCGACCAGCACCTGGGTGACCGAAGTATTGGCCATCTTTTCAGCGCGTTCGATCGCGTCGCGCACCGAATGGGTCGCGGCCAGCATATCGACCACATAGCCGCGCTTGATCCCCTGCGAGGCGCGGTGGCCCGAGCCGAGCACGACCAGTTCGCCCGCCTCCGACAGGCCGGCGATCATCGCCGAGGTGCGGAACGAGCCAAGATTGACGGCGGCGAAAACCTTGGTGATGCGGGGTGCAGCCACGGGCGGTTCAGTCCTTCGCCTTGGCGGCGGCCTTGGCCTTGGCCTTGTCGCGCTGTTCCTGGGCCAGTTCGTCGGCATGGCCGGGCACCAGCAGATAGGTGCGGTCCTTGGCGCGCATGTCAAAGCTCGCCACCTTGCCGCCGAGCAGGCGGTTGACCCCGTCCATGCGCGCGAATTCGAGCAGCGCGGCGGCTGATTCGTCGGCGCCTTCGGGCAGGGCCAGCACCTGGCCTGTCTTGAACGTCAGGTTCCAGCGGCGGTTGCCGATCCATTCCGCCTCGGCCACCTGCGGCTTGAGCGCGGGCGCGGCATCGAGCAGGTGGTTGAGATCGGGCACCCGCGCCGCGGCGCCATCGCCCGACAGCACGAACATGCCCTTGGCCCGGGCCGGGCTCACCGGCTCCAGCTCATGCCCGGTTTCGTCGATCAGCATCAGCTGGTCGCCCTTGCGCAGCACGCCGTGGGGCGTGCGCTCCACTACGTCGACTACCAGCGTATCGGGCAATTGCCGCGAGACGCGCGCATCCTTGACCCACGGCAGGCCGAGCAGCGTTTCGCGCAGGGCCGCCACGTCCACCCGCGACATCGCCTGGTCGCGCTGGCCCAGCACCTTTTCATAGATGGTCAGCTCGTTCATGCGCTTTACCCCGCGCACTTCCACCCGCTTCACATCAAAGCCCGCGCCATGCGAAAGGCGGGCCACTTCGCTTTCCATCAGGGCGGGAACCCCGGCGATATTGGCCACGGTCCACACTGCCACGGCAGCGGTGCCCAGGATCACGGTCAACAGGATCCGGTGCAGCGTTTCCTCGCTGAACGGCTGCACGCGCATGACATGGCCAATAGCAGAGCCGGTCTGCTTGCGCGCCGTCTGCACCTTGGCCTTGGCCCCGCGCTGCGCGGCCACCCGCCGCACGCCCTTGCCACCACGCCGGATCGTCTGCGCCATGGTCAGCCAGCCCCCTTCCTGGTCTTGGCGGCGGCCGCATCCTTGATCGCCTCGGCCAGGATCGCCTCGACCAGGTCGGGATAGTCCATGCCCAGGTGGCGCGCCTGTTCGGGCACGAGGCTGAGCGGGGTCATGCCCGGCTGGGTGTTCACCTCGAGCAGGAACAGCCCCTCTACCCCGCGCTCGTCGTCCCAGCGGAAATCGGAACGGCTGGTGCCCTTGCAGCCCAGCAGCTTGTGCGCGCGCAAGGCAATGTCCTTGCACGCCTGGGCGATATCATCGGGGATTTCGGCGGGGCAGACATGCTCGGTCAACCCGTCGGTATACTTGGCATCGAAATCGTAGAAGCCGGTCTTGGGCTTGAGCTCGGTGACCATCAGCGCCTGGTCGCCCAGCACCGCCGTGGTCAGTTCGCGGCCACGGATGAACGGCTCGGCCAGCAGTTCGTCGAATTCCTGCCAGGGGCCGCGCGCATCCGGGCTGATCGGATTGCCATAGTTGCCTTCGGCGGTGACGATCGCCACGCCCACCGACGATCCTTCGTTGACCGGCTTCAACACATAGGGCCGCGGCAGCGGATCGTGGCTGTAGAGTTCTGCGGTCTTGACCACGCGGCCGCCGGGCATGGGAATGCCGTGGGGCACGAGCGCCTGCTTGGTCAGTTCCTTGTCGATGGCGATGACCGAGGTGGCCAAGCCCGAATGGGTATAGGTCAGCCCCATCAGGTCCATCATGCCCTGCACCGTGCCGTCTTCACCGGGCGTGCCGTGCAGCGCGTTGAACACCACGTCGGGCGCGGCCTCTGCCAGGCGCAGCGCCACGTCGCGGCCCATGTCGATCCGCGTGACGGTGTGCCCGCGCGCCTCGAGCGCGCCGGCCACGCCTTCGCCGCTGGTCAGCGACACCGGCCGCTCGCTCGACCAGCCGCCCATCAGCACCGCCACATGAAGCCGGGGCAGATCTGTCATGGCAGATTCTCGTGCTTGATTCGGCCCACCCGCTTGATTTCCCACTGCAACTCCACGCCTTGTGTCTGTTTCACACGGGCCCGCACGTCTTCGCCCAGCGCCTCGATCTCGGCGCTGGTGGCGGTACCGGTGTTGATCAGGAAGTTGGTGTGCTTTTCGCTCACCTGTGCGCCGCCCAGGGTCAGGCCACGACACCCGGCCGCATCGACCAGCGCCCAGGCCTTGTGCCCATCGGGGTTCTTGAACGTGGAACCGCCGGTCTTGCTGCGCAGCGGCTGGCTCGCCTCGCGCGCGGCGGAAATACGGTCCATCTCGGCCTGGATCGCCTCGGGCTCTCCCGGTTGCCCGCGAAAACGCGCCGAGACCACGATGCTGCCATCGGTCAGCTCGGAATGGCGATAGGCATAGCCCAGCTCTGCCACCGGCAGACGCGCCACCTCGCCAGTGCGCATCACCACGTCGCAATCGACCAGGATGTCCTTGACCTCGCGGCCATAGGCGCCACCGTTCATCCGCACGAAGCCGCCGACCGTGCCGGGGATCGAGCGCAGGAATTCAAGGCCGGCAATCCCCGCATCACGTGCGGTCGACGAGACGAGAATGCCCGAGGCGCCGCCCCCGCAATCGAGCGTGACGGCATCGATCGCCATGACTTTGGCAAAGGGCTTGCCCAGGCGCACAACCACGCCCGGCACGCCGCCATCGCGCACGATGAGGTTGGAACCCAGGCCCAGCGCCATGACCGGCACTTGCGGATCGAGTGCGGCCAGCAAGGCCTGGAGATCGGCCACGTCCTTGGGCTCAAAGAGCCAGTCGGCGGTGCCGCCCGACTTGAACCACACCAGCGGGGCGAGCGGGGCGTTTGGGGTGAGCCTGCCGCGAAGCTCGGGTGTGGCTTCCACCACTCCCCGGCCCTCTCCTCTGAAGAGGAGGGGGGGATTGGCATTGTGCTCCCCCTCCTCTTCAGAGGAGGGGGCCGGGGGGTGGTGAGAGGCCTTGCCCGCCATTACCCCTCACCCCGCAACGCCACGATCGCCGGCGCCAGGCCGGCCGCCCACTTGGTGATATCGCCAGCCCCCAGGCACACGACCATGTCGCCAGCCTGAAGCTGCGGCGCCAGTTCGGCGGCCAAGGCTTCCGGCCCGGCGATCAGATGCGCGCTGCGGTGGCCGCGCGCCTTGACGCCTTCGACCATGGCGGCGCTGTCCACGCCCTCGATCGGCTGTTCGCCGGCGGGATAGACAGGCGCCGCATAGACCACGTCGGCATCGTTGAACGCGCCCTGGAAATCTTCCATGTGGTCACGCAGGCGGGTGAAGCGGTGCGGCTGGACCACGGCGATCACACGCCCGCGCACGCCTTCACGCGCGGCAGCCAGCACGGCGCGGATTTCCACCGGGTGATGGCCATAGTCATCGATCACCGCCACCTCGCCACCGGGCACGGCAACCTCGCCCACCTTGGTAAAGCGGCGCTTGACCCCGCCGAACTTGGCAAAGCCCGTGCGCACCAGATCGTGCGGCACGCCCATTTCCACCGCCACGGCAATCGCGGCCAGCGCGTTCTGCACGTTGTGGCGGCCGGGCATCGGCAGGTGAATGTCTTCGATCCGCTGGAACGAGCCATCGCGCTGGCGCAGCACGGCGGTGAAGCGGTTGCCGCCCGGTTCGGGAGTCACGCCTTCGCCGCGCACGTCGGCCTGGGCGGAAAAGCCATAGGTCACCACGCGGCGATCGCGCACCTGCGGGATGATCGCCTGCACTTCGGGATGGTCGATGCACAGCATCGCCGCGCCATAGAACGGCACGTTCTCGATGAATTCGACAAAGGCACGCTTGACCTTCTCGAACGAGCCATAGTGATCGAGATGCTCGGGATCGATGTTGGTGACCACCGCGATCGTGCCATCGAGCCGCAAGAACGAGCCATCGCTCTCGTCGGCCTCCACCACCATCCAGTCGCTGTCACCCAGGCGGGCGTTGGAGCCGTAGGAGTTGATGATGCCGCCGTTGATCACCGTGGGATCGACGCCGCCAGCATCGAGCAGGCAGGCCACCAGCGACGTAGTCGTGGTCTTGCCATGCGTGCCCGCCACCGCGACGGTGTTTTTCAGGCGCATCAGTTCAGCCAGCATTTCCGCGCGGCGCACCACGGGAATGCGCGCTTCCAGCGCGGCCACCACTTCGGGATTGTCGCGCTTCACCGCAGTGGAGGTCACCACCACCTGGGCATTGGCGACGTTTTCCGTGCACTGGCCGATCATCACCGGGATGCCGCGTGCGCGCAGCCCTTCAACGACATAGCTTTCCGCCATGTCTGACCCCTGCACGGCATAGCCCATGTTGTGCATCACTTCGGCAATGCCCGACATGCCGATGCCGCCGATGCCGACGAAATGGATCGTGCCGATTTCGACGCCGACACCCTTCATGCTTCATTCTCCAAAGCCAGCGCTTCGCCGCCAGCCGTTGCCGGGGCGGCCGCCTTGCCGTCAACCCGGATCACATCCATCAGCGGCGCCCCGCCAAACCCTTCGACCAGATCAGCGAGGTCTTCCACCGCGCGCGGCAAGCCGCAGTTCCATGCGGCATGGGCAGCGTTGGCCAGCCCCACAGGGTTCATCGCCATGGCCTGGATCTGCTTGGCCAGTTCCTTGGGCGTGAAGCCCGGCTGGCGGATCGCGCGGGCGCCGCCGGCCTTGACCATTTCGCGGGTGTTGGCGGCCTGGTGATCGTCCGTGGCGATCGGCAGCGGCACCAGGATCGCCGGGCGGCCCACGGCGGTAAGTTCGGCAATGGTCGATGCGCCAGCACGGCCAACGAACAGGTGGGCACCAGCCAGCCGGCTCGCCATGTCTTCGAAATAGGTGCCCAGTTCGGCGGGAATTTCATGCGCGGCATAGCGCGCGCGCACGGCTTCCAGGTCTTCCGGCCGGCACTGCTGTGTCACCTGCAGGCGGTGGCGCAAGGCGGGCGGCAGCATGGCCAGGCCATCGGGCACGACCTGCGCCAGCACCGACGCGCCCTGGCTGCCCCCGGTCACCAGCACGCGGAACAGGCTGTCTTCGGAAAATTCCGGGAACGGCTCTCCGCGCAGCGCCAGCACTTCGGGGCGCACCGGATTGCCCACCAAATGCACCTTGCCCCACCAGCGCGGATCGAGGCGGTCCACCTCGGGATAGGCGGTGGCGATGGCATCGACGCCCTTGGCAAGGTAGCGATTGACCCGGCCCAGCACGGCGTTCTGTTCGTGGATCACCGTGGGAATGCGCGCCGCGCGCGCCGCCAGCAGCGCGGGCAGCGCCGGGTAGCCGCCGAAGCCGATCACGCACGATGGCGCAAAGCTTTCAAACAGGCGCAGCGCCATCGAGCGGCCCTGCCAGATCGCGCGCAGGCCCTTGAGCAGGGCAACCGGGTTCTTGCCCAGGCGCCCGGCGGGCAGCACATGAGCAGTGAGGAAATCGGGCTTGCCGGGGATCTTGGCGCCGCGCGCATCGGTGATCAGCGCCACGTGATGGCCGCGCGCGTGCAGTTCGGTGGCCAGGGCAAAGGCGGGAATCAGGTGCCCGCCGGTGCCGCCAGCGGCCAGCACGAAATGGCGCGATACGCCGGGTTGAGGTTGTGCAGTCATTTGCGCGTCAATTCGCCCAGATGGAAGGTTTCGCGCGTCAGATAGGGGTTGCGGCGCGTGATGGCGAGCAGGAAACCGACACCCAGCAACAGCGCGATGGTGGACGAACCGCCATAGCTGATCAGCGGCAGCGTCATCCCCTTGCATGGGAACAGCTGCAGGTTGACCAGGATGTTGATGAACGCCTGCCCCGCCAATTGCGCGGTCAGGCCGGTGGCCGCCAGCACGGTGAACAGGTCTTCCTCGTCCACCAGGCGCAGCAACACCCGCAGGACGATGGCGCAGTAGAGGATCACCACGATGGCGCACGAGATCAGGCCGAACTCTTCCCCGATCACGGAAAAGATATAGTCGGTGTGCGCCTCGGGCAGCGCGTTCTTGCGCGCGCCCAGCCACAGGCCAGTGCCGCTCCACCCGCCGGCCACCAGCGTGCGCATGGCCAGGTCCACCTGGTCGAACTCTGCCCCGCCCGACAGGAAGTTGTCGATGCGGTGCGTGGCGTTGGGATAGAACAGATAGGCCAGGATCACCGCCACGATCGCCCCGCCCATTGCCCAGCCCACCCGCGCCAGCGGCAGGCCCGAGAGCAGCACGAGCACGAACCACACCCCTGCAAACAGCACAGTAGAGCCGAAATCGGGCTGCGCCATCAGCAGCACCGCCACCACCAGCATCGGCACCATCGACAGGCGGATCACCGGCATGTGCGGATCGCGCACTTTCCATGACAGGATCCAGGCCACGGCGATGGCAAAGCCAGGCTTGAGGAATTCGGATGGCTGGATGCCCAGCACCCAGCGCTTGGCGCCCTTTACCTCGGTGCCCATGATCGGCACCAGGATCAGCGCCACGACCATCACGCCCGCGAGCATGATCGCCGCGCGCCGCGCGGTATCCTTGGGCAGCAGCGACACCGCAAACATGCCGAGCAGGCCAAGCCCCTGCATTTCCAGCTGGCGCCAGAAGAAATAGAGATCGCCCAGCGCCTTTTGATGGGTGGAGAGGCGATGCGCGCTGGCCGGAGAGGCCGCGGCCACGGCAATCGCGCCCACGATCATCAAGACCAGGATCAGGCCCAGCAGCACGCGATCGATCTCGCGCCACCAGATCACCAGTTCGCTGCGCCGGGTGCGCCGGAAGCGCTGCATCGCCGAGGCCGAAGCCGCCGTGGCGGCAGGCGCGGTGCCCGATGCCGGGGGCAGGACGGGGCCGCCTGAAGCCATGCCGGTCAGCTCCCTGCCGTGAGAGCGGCGACGATCTGGCGGAAGCATTCGCCGCGCGCCTCGAAATCGCGGAACTGGTCGAAACTGGCGCAGGCCGGCGACAGCATGATCACATCGCCCGGTACGGCCTGGGCCATGGCGGCGCGCACGGCATCGCCCAGCATCTCGGCGCGCGTCACCGGCAGCACCGGCTCCAGGATTTCGGCAAAGCGCGGGCCCGCCTCGCCAATGGTATAGGCGCGCACGACATGGCTGAAATGCGGCGCGCATTCGTCCAGGTCATCGCCCTTGGGCAGGCCGCCAACGATCCAGTGGATGCGCGGAAAGGCGGCGAGCGCCGGCGCGGTGGAAGCCGGATTGGTGGCCTTGCTGTCGTTCACGAACAGCACGCCGTCCTTTTGCGCCACGCGTTCCATGCGATGGGGCAGGCCCACGAAGCTGGCGAGGCCGGCCTCGATCGTCGGCTCGTCCAGCCCGAGATAGCGCGCCGCGCCCACCGCAGCGGCGGCATTGGCGCGGTTGTGCGGGCCCTGTAGCGATGGCCACTGCGCCGGATCACCGGGCAGATCGATCGCGTTGATGAAAGTGAAGTTGGCGCCTTCCGGGGCAAAGCGCAGCACGTCGTCGTCAAGCTCTGCCCGCATGTCCACCAGCGCGAGGTGGCCCGGCGCCTGCATGCCAAACAGCCGCGCCTTGGACGCGACATAACCATCGTAGCCGTCGTAACGATCAAGGTGATCGGGGCTGAGGTTGAGCAGGATCGCCACATCGGCATCGAGCCGCTGCGTCAGATCGATCTGATAGCTCGACAGTTCCAGCACATAGACGCCGCCAGCGGGCAGCGGCTGCTGTTCCAGGATCGGCTTGCCGATATTGCCGCCCATCAAGGTGGGCACGCCGGCCTGCTGCAACAGATGATGGGTCAGCGCCGTGGTGGTGGATTTGCCGTTGGTGCCGGTGATCGCCACCACGCGGTGCGGCGGCAGATCGCCGCGCGCCTGGGCAAACAGTTCGATATCGCCGATTACTGGCACGCCAGCGGCGCGGGCATGGGCGGCGATCGGGTGGCGGTTGAGCGGCACGCCGGGGGAAACCACGATCCCGGCAAAACCAGCCAGGTCGATCGCCAGCGGATCAGCCAGGGTCACGCGCCCTTCCAGCGCGGCGCGCGGTTCCTCGCGCGCATCCCAGGCGGTGACCAGCGCGCCGCTGGCCAGCAGGCATTCCACCGTGGCCATGCCCGAGCGCGCTAGGCCGAGCACGGCATACTTTTTTCCAGCAAAGGCAGGCGAGACGATCATCGCACCTTCAGCGTGGCAAGGCCAAGCAGCGCCAGCACGATCGAGACGATCCAGAAGCGGATCACCACGGTCGATTCCTTCCAGCCGAGCTGCTCGAAATGGTGGTGGATCGGGGCCATGCGGAACACCCGCTTGCCCGTGCGCTTGTAGACGAAGACCTGCACGATCACCGAAACGGCTTCCATCACGAACAGCCCGCCGACTATCGCCAGCACGATTTCATGGTGCGCAGCCACCGCGATTACGCCCAGCGTGCCGCCCAGCGCCAGGCTGCCGGTATCGCCCATGAACACCGCGGCCGGCGGCGCATTGAACCACAGGAACGCCAGGCCCGCGCCCATGACGGCGGCGCAATAGATCGCCAGTTCGCCCGCGCCCGGCACATGGGGAATGCCCAGGTAATGGGCATAGTCGGCGCGGCCAGCCAGATAGGCAATGATTGCAAAGGTGCCGCAGGCGATGATCACCGGCATGATCGCCAGCCCATCGAGCCCGTCGGTCAGGTTCACGGCATTGCCCGCGCCCACGATGACAAACGCGGCGAACACGAAATAGAACGGCCCAAGCGGGATATAGAGGTTGCTGAACACCGGCACGTAGAGATTGGTTTCGGTCACGACCAACCATGCGGCGATCCCGGCGATCACGAATTCCAGCAGCAGGCGCACCTTGGCCGGCACGCCCTGGTGGGCATATTTGGTGACCTTGTCGTAATCGTCCATGAAGCCGATCAGGCCAAAACCGAGCGTGACGATCAGACAGGCCCAGACATAGCGGCTCGACAGGTCCATCCACAGCAGCAGACCCAGCACCAGCGCCGTCACGATCATCAGCCCGCCCATGGTCGGCGTGCCGCGCTTGGCTAGGTGGCTTTGCGGCCCATCCTCGCGGATCGGCTGGCCCTTGCCCTGGCGCATGCGCAGCATGTTGATGAAGCGCGGCCCGATCATCAGCCCGATCAACAGCGCGGTCAGCAGCGACGCCCCGGCCCGGAACGACTGATAGCGAAAGAGATTGGTCAGGCCTTCATAATGCAGCCAGTGAGCCAGGAGATAGAGCATTCACCGTTCCTTGTCAGGCCAGCGCCCTGACCCCAACAGGTCAACCAGCGCGCCCAGACCAACCGAATTCGAACCTTTTACGAGGATGGCGTCCCCGCCCGCAATGCCGATCCGCGCCAGCACGTCTGCTGCCTCGGCACTCGTTTGCACATGATCGACTTGCAGGGGCGCTGCAAGCGCGGCTCCCTCGCTTTTCCCCAATGCGGCGGCCAATGCCGCCATTTCGGGGCCAACCAGCACGGCATGGGCAATGCCGGCGGCCAGCACAGGCCCAGCCAGCTCGGCGTGATAGCGATCTTCATCGGCGCCCAATTCACGCATCGCGCCCAGCACAGCGATGCGGCGCGCCGCCGGCGTGGCGCCCAGGCCAGCCAGCGTTACCGCCATCGAGGCCGGATTGGCATTATAGCTTTCGTCGATCACCAGCGCGGTGCCGCTGCCATCGCCGCCATCGGCAGCCACCTGATGGCGTGCGCCGCGCCCGGCAAGCCCGGCCATTTCTGCCAGCGCCAGGCCGGCCGCACCCAGGTCTCCACCCACGGCGCGCACGGCGGCCATCACGGCCAGCGAATTGATCACCCAGTGATCGCCCGGCTGCGCCACGGTATAGCACAGCTTGCCGCCGCCTTCGCCAAAGCCACCCAGGTCGGCCGTGACAAGTGAACCACCGCCCGGCGCCGGCACCACATCGAGCAGGCGCACGTCGGCATGGGCCGCGCGGCCAAAGGCGATGATCACGCCGGCATGCTGGGCCGCCTTGGCGCGCAGGCGTTCATAATGCGGGCTGTCGGCCGGGATGATCGCGATGCCGCCCGCCTCCAGCCCTTCGAAGATTTCGCCCTTGGCATCGGCGATGGCTTCCTCGCCGCTAAAGTGGCCGATATGCGCGGGCGCGATGGTGGTGACGATGGCAACGTGCGGCCGCACCAGCTGCGTCAGCGCAGACAGCTCTCCGGCATGGTTCATGCCCATCTCGAACACGCCGAACTGGGTGCGCGCCGGCATGCGCGCCAGGCTGAGTGGCACGCCGACGTGGTTGTTGTAGCTTTTGACCGAGCGATGCGCCCGCCCCCGGCTGCCGCGATCGAGGGCGGCAAACAGCGCTTCCTTGACCGAAGTCTTGCCGGCCGATCCGGTCACCCCGATCACCCGCGCTTCGGGCGCCAGACGCGCACGCGCGGCGCGCCCTAAGGCATCGAGCGCGGCGGTGGTATCGTCAACCAGCACATGCGGATGCAGCACCGAATGCTCCACCACCGCAGCGGCAGCACCCTTGCCGAATGCGCCGGTGACAAAGCGGTGGCCATCGGCGCTTTCGCCGCGCAGCGCGAGGAACAGGTCGCCCTCCATCACCTCGCGGCTGTCAAACGCCACGCCGCCCACGGCAAACGCGACAGAGGCCTTGCCGCCGGTTGCCGCCGCGATCTCCTGCGCTGTCCACAGGGCCAGCGGGGTGTCGTCCTCGGCCTCAAGCGGCCAATCGATCAGGGCGGCGGCTGCGGTCATCCGGTTATCTCTCCCACGCATTCACGGGCCACCTGCACGTCATCGAACGGCAGCACCCGCATGGCTTCACCACGCCCCACGATCTGTCCCTGTTCGTGGCCCTTGCCGGCCACCAGCACGATATCCCCCTTGCCCGCCTGGCCCACGGCATGGGCAATCGCAGCGCGGCGATCGGCCACTTCCACGGCGCGGCCATCGCATCCGGCCATTACGGCAGCTCGGATCGCGGCGGGATCTTCGCCACGGGGATTGTCATCGGTCACGATCACCAGATCAGACCCGGCGCAGGCCGCCGCGCCCATCGGCGCGCGCTTGCCGGTATCGCGATCGCCGCCCGCACCGATTACGGTGATCAGCCGCGCGCCGACATGCGGGCGCAGCGCGGCAATCGCCGCCTCGATCGCGTCGGGCGTGTGGGCATAGTCGACATAGACCGGCGCCCCGGCGCGATTGATCGCCGCGCGTTCCAGCCGGCCGCGCACCGGCTGCAGGCGGGCCAGTGCATCGAGCGTTGCCGCCGCCGCGCCGCCGCTGGCGATGACCAGCCCCGCCGCCACGAGCGCGTTGGCCGCCTGATAGGCGCCGATCAGCGGCAGCGTGACCTTGCGCGTGGCACCATCGTGCACCAGTTCCAGCACTTGGCCCAGCTGCGTCGGCGTGCGGCCAGCCAGGCGGATCGCCTCACCCTTTTCGCCCACGGTCAGCGCCTTGAGGCCGCGCGCGGCGACATGGGCCAG
This sequence comes from Novosphingobium capsulatum NBRC 12533, assembly GCF_001598375.1. Classification (GTDB taxonomy): domain Bacteria; phylum Pseudomonadota; class Alphaproteobacteria; order Sphingomonadales; family Sphingomonadaceae; genus Novosphingobium; species Novosphingobium capsulatum. The sequence continues at coordinate 227,952 of NZ_BCYV01000013.1, read as the reverse complement.
GGCCTTGTCGCTCCAGGCATCGTCGGCCCAGACCACGGCCGTACCGCCATCGACGACCACTTCGTCAAACAGGCGCATCTTGGCCGCAAAATAGGCGTCCATCGTCTCGTGGTAATCGAGATGGTCGCGGCTCAGGTTGGTAAAGCCGCCCGCCATCACTCGCAGTCCTTCGTTGCGGAACTGCGACAGGCCGTGGCTCGAGGCCTCATAGGCAACATGGCTCACCCCTTCGCGGGCCAGGCCATGCATGTTTGCCAGGAACGTGACGATATCGGGCGTGGTCAGTCCGGTAGAGACGCTTTCATCGGCGGTGGTGACGCCCAGCGTGCCGATCGAGGCAGCGGCATGGCCGGCCATGCGCCACAGCTGGCGCGTCATTTCCACGGTCGAAGTCTTGCCGTTGGTGCCGGTCACAGCCACCACGGTTTCCGGCACCGGGGCAAAGAACGGCGCCGCCAGATGCGCGAACAGGCGGCGCGGATTGGCGTCGGCGATGTGCACGGCGCCTTCCACGCGCGCTTCGGGCCGGGCGACCACCGCGACGGCGCCAGCGGCGATGGCGGCGGGAATGAAGTCTTCACCATTCACCTGCGCGCCGGCAAAGGCGCCAAACACCGTGCCCGGCGCCACCTTGCGGTTGTCGATGGCAAAGCCGGTTACGTTGATGTCAGCGGCTGCCTCGGGCAGCGCCACGCCGGCAGACCGTGCCAGCACACCCAGCTTCATTCACCTTCTCCATTGCCGATCAACGGCGAAAGATCCGAAATATCCACGTCGCGGCTGCCATCGGGCACCACGCCCAGCAGCGGCCCGATGCGCGGAACCACGCGGCCCACGATCGGCGCCGCGTTCCAGGCCGCCGTGCGCTGGCCCGAGGTGGCAGCCGTGCCTTGCGGTTCATCGAGCATGGCGATGACCACATAGCGCGGCTTGTCCATCGGGAAGGCGGCCGCAAAGGTCGCGACCAGCGACGTCTTGCGATAACCGCCATTGCCGGGCTTTTCGGCCGAGCCGGTCTTGCCGCCCACGCGGAAGCCCGAGGCATCGGCCTTGCGGCCCGTGCCATCGGCCACGATCATGCGCAGCAACTGGCGGATGCGTGCGCTGGTCGAGGCCTTGAACACGCGGGTGCCGGCCGGAATGTGCGCCGGATCGACCTTGAACAGCGTGGCCGGGCGCCAGATGCCGCCATTGACCAGCGCGGCATAGGCGCAGGCCAGATGCAGCGGCGTAACCGCGATGCCGTGGCCATAGCTGACCGTCATGGTGGTGATCCGGCTCCAGTCGCCAGCCTTGTTTTCGCCGTGCGGCCATAGCGGAAACCCGCGCGCCGGCAGCTCGATCGTGGGGCGCTGGTTCATGTGCAGCGCCATCATCGTCTGCCTCAGCAGCGGGCCGCCCAGCTTGTCGGCCACTTGCGCGGTGACGATGTTCGACGAGTGGATCAGCGCCTCGGGCACGTTGAGCGAGGCGCCGAAGTTGTGGCTGTCGTGGATGGTGCGCCCGGCAATGTGCAGCGGCGCGGTCGGATAGCGCACCGACAGGTCGGTGACGACGCCGGCATCGATCGCGGCCGCAATGGTGATCGGCTTGAACGTGGAACCCAGTTCATACACCTGGTTCGACACGCGGTTGAACACCAGGTCGTTGAATGCGCGGTCTGACCGGTTGGGGTTGAACGAAGGCAGCGAGGCGAGCGCGATCACTTCGCCGCTATCGACGTCGAGCACGATGCCGGCCGCGCCCTTGGCATTGCTTTCCTGCATGCCGCGCAGCAGCTCGTCTTCCAGCGCACCCTGGGCGCGCGAATCGAGCGAGAGTTCCACCGGGGTGCCGCGCTGCGCCGGATCGAGCAGGCGGGGTTCGAGCACCTGCTCCATCCCGACGTGGCCCTTGCCCTCTTCATCGACATAGCCCAGCACGTTGGCCGCGAGCGAGCCTTGGGGATAGTAGCGCTGGTTCTCGCGCGGGAATTCCAGCGCCGGTTCGCCCAGGGCAAACACGCGGTTGGCTTCCTCGGGCAGCACGCGCTTGCGCAGATAGCTGCCCTTGCCCGATTTCAGCCGCGCCACCAGATCCTTGTAATCGGCATCGGGAAAGATCTGCATCAAGGCGCGGGCCACTTCCTCGGGCGTCTTGACCAGAGGGTTGCCCTTTTCGCCCAGCGCCTTGGGATTGAACCACAGCGAATAGGACGGAAACGCGCGGGCCAGCGGCACGCCGTTGCGATCGGTGATCTCGCCGCGCGGGGGCAGCAATGCCTCGGCCAGCGAGCGGCGATCGGGCGCCTGTTCGAACAGGCCCAGCTGCGTCAGGCGCACCAGCGCCGTCAGCGTGAGGAAGACAAAGCCGACCGCGACCACCAGGACGCGAACCTTGGCAGTGACCAGCGAACGCTGGCGCACGCTGGCCAGCTGGACGCGGCCGGTGGCGATGGCGGCCGAGGCGGTAAGCTGGTTCACCGGCTCGTCTTCACTCCTGTCTTGCGATCCCCGCGGGCACTCTTCTGCGCAGTCTTGACCGGCGGCTTGGCCTTGGCCTTCGCCTTGTCCGTGCCGCCCTTGCCATCCCTGGCGTCTGCCCGGGCAGACTTGGTGCCAGCCTTAGTCCGCGCGACTACCTCGCGGGAAGCCTTGGACGCGGCCTTCTCCACACTTGCCGTGTGCTTGGCGGTGGTCTTGTCGTGCTTTTCGCGCTTTTCGTCGCGCGCCGCCACCGTATGGGTGGTGGCCGCATGCAGCGTGCCGAGCTTTTCGGCCAGCGTGGCGGTTGCCTGGGCATGGTCGAGCGGGCGGCTGCGCGGCTTGCCGGCGCCAGCATCATCGCTTTCCGCCTCGTGCGTTTCCGACAGCGGCCGCACCGCCGGATGATCGCCCGACAGCGCCGGGAACGCGGCAGCGGCAATCACGCTGTCATCCACCGTGGCCACGCGAATCGGGGCGGGTGCATCGGGTTCGGCCGGCTTGCTCAACACTGCCAGCTGGCGTTCGTTTTCCAGATACTGCCCGGCGACCGGGGCGACATAGCCGAATTCAAGATCGTTCCACGCCTTGAGCTGCTGCTGGTTGGCGCGCGTTTCGAACTCGGTTTCCAGGTACATCTTCTGCTGCTTGAGCGCCACGATCTGGCCCTCGGCGCGGTGCACCTGGCTGCGCAGGGCATTGACCCGGAACGACAGGATCATGACCAGCGCGCCGCACACTGCAAGCAGGGCGAGCCAACCGATCGAACGCAGGCGTTGAGCAGACAGGATCATGCCGACAGGTTCCCCGCAAGCGCGCGCGCCGGGGCAGCGGTTCGCACCGCCCAGCGCAAGGTGGCAGACCTGGCGCGCGGATTGCGCGCCTCTTCTTCCGGGCCAGGGCGGATCGCCGCCGATGGCTTTTCGAACACGGCCGCAAAGGCTTGCGCCTGGGGCGGCAGATGGCGCGAGCCAGCAGGCGTGGCGCCCGCCGCCTCGCGCAGGAACTGTTTGACGATACGGTCTTCCAGGCTGTGGAAGCTGACCACGGCCAGCCGCCCGCCCGGCGCCAGCAGGCGCTCTGCCGCATCGAGCGCGGCGCGCAGTTCGTCCAGTTCGCCATTCACGTGAATGCGCACCGCCTGGAAGCTGCGCGTGGCCGGATCCTTGGCCGCCCCCGGGCGATAACCCAGCGCCTTGCGCACCACGGCGGCGAATTGCCCGGTGGTGGTCAGCGGGCGCGCCGCGACCACGGCGCGGGCGACGCGGCGCGATTGCCGCTCTTCGCCGTAGATATAAAGCACATCGGCGATCTCGGCCTCGTCGGCCTCGTTCAGGAAATCGGCCGCGCTCATCCCGTCCTGCGACATGCGCATATCGAGCGGGCCATCGCTGGAAAAGGCAAAGCCACGCTCGCGCTGGTCAAGCTGCATCGAGCTGACCCCGATATCGAGCACCACGCCCTGCACCTGGCCCACCCCGGCTTCGGCCAGGGCGGTGGCCATTTCCGAAAACCGGCGCGGATGGAGCACGAGGGTGGGCGCGGCGCCCTGGGTTTCGGGCCAGAGGCGGCCAGCGGTGATCGCATCGGGATCGCGATCAAAGGCGTGGACCGTAGCGCCCTGGGCCAGGATCGCGCGGGTATAGCCTCCCGCACCGAACGTGCCGTCGACGATCACCTCGCCCGGCTGGGGTGCCAGCGCGGCGATTACTTCATCGAGCAGCACGGGAATGTGCGGGGCCTGCGCGGGCACAGCTGCCGAGGGCGGCAGGTCGGTGGGCAACTGCGCGCTCACTTGCGCTTCGCCTTTTGCGCCGCTTCGGCCATCAGCGCGCGGCAGGTCGCCTTGGCGCTGCCCCAGCCGCTGTCCATCGTGAACAGCACCTCGGGTGCCCAGATGGTGAAGAATTCCCCGCCGCCATGGAAATAGAGCGCGTCGTTCACGCTGGCCTGCTCCCCCAGGTGATCGGGCAGGATGAAACGACCGGATTCGTCAAAGCTGGCACGCAGGAAACCATAAAGCTGGGCGGCACGGGTGTCAGGGTCAAAGTCGTCGCCGCGCTTGAAGGCCATTTCCTCTTCCCGGGCAATGCGGGCGGGAAAGGTTTCCACGCGGGACAGCCCGAAACCGGTGAGGCAGGGGAACTTGTGATGGCGATCGAGGCAAAGCAGGCGCTGGCCCTGCGAAGCGTCTTTCACGGTGGCGCGGAAGTCTGCGGGCAGGACGAAGCGGTTCTTCTCGCCACGCGGCGAGAAGCCCTGCCCCCAATAGTTTGACGGTGCTCCCGCCACGTCCCGTCACCACCTTGCCCGCCGGACAAAAGCTCCCCGTCGACGGCTGATGTGCGCACACCAGCCGAACCATCCCCCACGGATGCGACATGAAAGTTTGTCCCGATGGCGCCATGCTATCGCGGGACGCCCCGGGCGAAAAGGGGAAATTGCGGGAAAGAACGGTCAGAAGCTGATTCGATTGAGGTTTTTTATGGTATTTTACGCTTAACCATAGATATGTTCACTTTATGTTTCACATTGAAGCCCTTGGAATCCCGCCAGTTTCCGAATCACGCCCGTAATGGAGATGGTTTTTCGCGCGCTTTCCCGTGAACGAACGGGAATGATCGGCGGTTTGGCCCGTGCTTTCCCCGAACAGGGCGGATTTGCCACCTGGGGGCAATCCGCAGTGCGGCGGATCAGTGCTGCTGGCTGGGGTTCTGTTGCGCGGGGGCGGCGCCCACCGGCAGTTCGGGGGCCACGCCCATGTCGACCAGCGGGTCGTTGGCGGCCGTGGCGCTCGCTTCCACCGTGGGATCGAGTGCGGCCGCGCGGTTGGCCAGGGTCACCCGCTCCATGACAACATTGGCCAGGCTGATCAGCAGGATGATCCCGCCCAGGCCAAACAGCCCCACTTGCAGGCGATAGACCGCCTGCGCGCGCAGTTCGCGGGGCGAAAGCGGGACATGATGCACCGGCGCGATCGGCGCAGCCGATGCGGCCCCGAACGGGGTCAACTTGCGTTCGCGATGCAATCGGAACAGCGCCATCGCGCGGCTATAGCTTATTGCTCAAGCCACGGGAAGATGGGCAGCCCCTTGGCGCGCAGCCATTCGGGATTGTAGAGCGACGAGAGATAGCGGAAGCCGGTATCGCACAGGATCGTGGCGACGCGCGCGCCAGGGCCGAGCTGCTTGGCCAGCGCCACTGCGCCTGCCACGTTAATCCCGCTCGACAGGCCCAGGCACAGCCCTTCCTCGGCCAAGAGGCGCTCGACCCAATAAAGCCCTTCCTGGTCGGAAATGCGGAACTGGGTATCGATCGGCGCGCCTTCGAGGTTGGCAGTGATGCGCCCCTGGCCAATGCCTTCAGCGACCGAAGACCCTTCGGCCTTGAGTTCGCCATGGGCGTAATAGTTGTAGAGCGCGGCGCCGTGGGGATCAGCCAGGCCCACGGTGATCTTTTCGTCAAAGGCCTTGAGGCCCATGCCGGTGCCGGCGATCGTGCCACCGGTGCCGGCCGCGCAGATGAAGCCATCGACGCGGCCATCCATCTGCGCCCAGATTTCGGGCGCAGTGCTTTCAATATGGGCGCGGCGGTTGGCAATGTTGTCGAACTGGTTGGCCCAGATCGCGCCTTCGGTTTCCTCGGCAATGCGGCGCGAGGTGTGGACGAAGTGGTTGGGATTGGAAAAGGGCGCGGCCGGCACCAGCACAAGCTCGGCCCGCAGCGCGCGCAGCGTATCCATCTTTTCGCGCGACTGCGTCTCGGGCATGACGATCACGCTTTTGTAGCCCAGCGCATTGGCGACCAGCGCCAGGCCGATGCCGGTGTTGCCCGCCGTACCTTCCACGATCGTGCCGCCCGGCTGCAGCGCGCCGCGTTCCTCGGCATCGCGCACGATCCACAGCGCGGCGCGATCCTTGACCGAGGCACCGGGGTTGGCAAATTCGCACTTGCCATAGATTTCGGCGCCGGCGGCCTCGCTCGGGCCGGCCAGGCGCACGAGCGGGGTATTGCCGATCAGGGAGAGGCTGTCAGGGACGATCGCAGAACCAGTCATGCCTTGCGAGGTAAGGGGCCATGACGCAAACGGCAACCCAATTGCGCTTGGGGCAGGCAAAGCTATTCGCGTGCCGCCCGGATCGCTGCCGCCCCGGCAAACGGCGCCACGGCCAAGGCCACCAGGCTGCACGCCGCCAACAGGCCCAGGCCGCCCTCGCCCCCCGGTTGCAGCGAACCGGCCCCGAAAATCAGCAGCGGCACGGTCAGCGGAATGGCCAGCAGCCCGCCCAGCGCCGCACCGGCGCGCAGGCCGGCAGTGAGCGCGGCGATCGTCACGCCAATCGCCGCAAGCCCCGGCGTGCCGAGCAGCAGACCCCATTCGACCAAGGCCAGTTGCCCGGCATCGAGCGAGAGCAGCCCGGCTGCCACGGGCGCGGCGAGCAGCAGCGGCACGCCAAAGCTGATCCAGTGCGCCACGATCCGCACCATCAGCAGCACTTCTTCCGACAGGCCGCGCAACGCCCACTGATCGAACAGCCCGGCTTCGACATCGGGCTCTACCAGCCGATCAAGCGGCAGGATCGCGGCCAGCAGCGCCGCGACCCAGATCACGCCCGCCCCGGTGCGAGCCAGCAGGCGCGCATCCGGCCCCACGGCAAAGGGATAGAGCATCGCCACGGCGAGGAAGAACAGCAGCGGCAGCGCCGCCCCGCCCCGCCCTTGCGCGCCGCGCAGCAGCAGCGCCAGATCACGGCGGAAGATTGGCCAGATGCGCGCGATCATGCCCAATCTCCATCGCCATCATCGCTTTGTGGCGCGGGCACGTGATCGGCCATGGCCAGGGTCTGCACCCCGGCCAGCGCCAGCGGCTGGTGCGAGGCGATGACGACCAGACCACCAGCGGCGCGGTGCGCCTCGATCGCGGCTTGGGCCCTGGCCGCCCAGGCCGTGTCGAGGCCATTGAGCGGTTCGTCGAGCAGCCAGATCGGCGCCTGCGCCGCAGCCAGGCGCGCCAGCGCGGCGCGCTTCTTCTGCCCGGTGGAAAGATAGCGAACCGGCACATCGGCCAGATCAGCCAGGCCGAAGGGATCATCCAGCGTGGGTACGGTGGCATCGATCGCATGCCAGAACGCCAGCGCCCGGCCCAGCGGCTGATGCGGATCGAGCGCGAGCCGCTCGTCGACCAGGGCGACGTTGCCAGCGCGCTCCACGCTGCCGGCAAAGGGCCGCATCAGCCCCGCCAGGATGCGGATCAGGCTGGATTTGCCGATGCCATTGGCGCCGGCCAGATGCAGCGCCTGCCCCGCTTCCAGCGCAAAGCCCACGCCGCGAAACAGCACGCGATCGCCACGCCGACAGGCAAGGTCATGGGCGGCAAGATGGGGCGCGATCATGTGATCAAGCCGTAGCCGTGCCACCGCCCCGCCGCAACCGGCGGCGCAGCGTGCCCGGCAGCCAACGCGCGGCAAAGGCCAGGCGCCGCGCCGTGGGGCCGACCAGCATATGCAGGCGCGGCCCATGCACCGCCTGCCACGCCGCCTCAGCCACGGCATCGGGCGTGCCGATCTCCAACCCCTGGCGCACCACTGCGTCTGTGATCGTGCCGGGCGTGGCGGCATTGGGTGCGTGTTCGAGCAGCGGCGTGGCGATGAAGCCAGGCATGAGGCTGCGCACGGCAATCCCATCGCCCGCCCATTCGGCGTCGAGCGCCTCGGTCAGCGCGCGCAGGCCCGCCTTGGTGGCGGCATAGACCGACGTGCCCGGCGTGCCATAGAGCGCAGCCGCGCTGGCGGTGTTGAGCAGGCAGGCGCCCTGCCCCGCGGCCGCCTTGAGCCAGGGATAGGCCGCCCGTGCGCCCAGCGTGGCACCGGTCAGGTTGATCGCGATCACCCGTTCGATTTCGTCCACCGTGCACTGCGCCAGGGCGCCGCCCAGCGGCACGCCGGCGTTGTTGGCGACGACATGGATCGCGCCGCCCCCTGCCGCTGCAGCCAAGCCCAAGGCAATGTCCCACCCAGCGGCATCGCGCACGTCGAGCAGGTGAGCTGACCAACGCCCGGCCGGCAGAAGCGCACCGGTCTGGGCCATGCCGGCGCTATCGACATCGGCCAGCGCCACAAACCAGCCTTCCCGGGCAAAGCGGATGGCGATGGCCCGGCCGATGCCCGACGCGCCACCGGTGACGAAGATGCATTTCGTCATAGCGCGGGATTGGCATAGCAATGCCAGGTAAACAGCGCGAGGGCGCCGCGATGCGGGCGCCAGGGCTCGGCCAGAGCGCGCGTTTCCTTCTCGCTCGGCCGTTCCGGCAGGCCCAGCAACTTGCCCAGGCCAACCTGCACGGCAAGGTCTCCTGCTGGCCAGATATCGGGCCGCCCTTCGGCAAACAGCAAATAGATTTCGGCAGACCAGCGGCCCACGCCCTTGATCTGCACCAGTTGGGCAATGGCCGCCTCATCATCATCGGGCAAGGCCGCCAGATCGAGCGCGCCCGATACCACCAGTTCGCACAGCGAGCGGGCATAGCCCTGCTTCTGGCGAGACAGGCCACAGCTGCGCAGCGCATCGAAATCGGCCGCGAGCAGATCGGCCGGCGGCATGTCGGGCCCCAGCAGCGCTTCGAGCCGCGCCCACACCGATGCGGCTGCCGCCACGCTCACCTGCTGCCCGACGATGGTGCGCAGCAGCGTACGGTAGCCGGTTTCGCGAATGCGCGGTTCGGGATAGCCGACTTTGGCCAAAGCTGCGGCAAAAGCCGGGTTCTGCGTGGCGAGATGATCCAGTCCCGCCGTGATCGCCTGGTTAGAAAGTCCCATTCGGCGCTGCATCCCTTCGCACATGCTCAAATTTTTCTGGCCAATATTTTCCCAGGGCATTAGCAGCCGGGACGAAGGGCGAACAGAGATCGATGCGAATCCCGCCCACCATGAGGAGCTTTAGACAATGCCGAAGCTTGTTGTCGTCGATCGTGCCGGTGCCGAAAAGGCCATCGAAGTGGATAGCGGCCTTACCGTGATGGAAGCCATCCGCGATAACGGCTTTGACGAATTGCTTGCCCTGTGCGGCGGGTGCTGCTCGTGCGCCACGTGCCATGTCTATGTCGATGATGGCGCCGACGCGCTGCCGACGATGAGCGAAGACGAGAACGACCTGCTCGACAGCTCGGACCACCGCACCGCCACGTCGCGCCTGTCGTGCCAGCTGCCGGTCGTCGATGGCCTCAAGGTCACCATCGCGCCGGAAGACTGATCTTTCGCGTGTTGACGTAAAAAAGGCGCCGGGGCATCGCTCCGGCGCCTTTTTTTGCGGATGAGGATCGCGAATTACAGCGACAGACCCGCGGTTTCCGGCAGGCCTGCCATCAGATTGAGCGTCTGCACCGCCGCGCCGCTGGCGCCCTTGCCCAGATTGTCGAGCCGGGCGACCAGGCGCGCCTGGGTGCCGTCCTTGCTGCCGATCACGCTGAGCGCAAGGCCGTCCCAAGCCTGGGCGCTGCGGCGCATCAGGAATTCGCCGTCGGTGGGCGCGCCTTGCGTGACGCTGACGATCGGGCTGCCGGCGTAGAATGCGGCCAATGCCTCGAACAGCGCCTGGGGCGATCCGGCCCCCGGCATCGCTTCGAGCGAGAGCGGCACTTCCACCACCATGCCGCGCAGCGCCGGCACCACCGCCGGGCTGAACAGCGGAGCGACCGAAAGACCGGCATAGGCAGTCATTTCCGGCACGTGCTTGTGCCCGAAGGCCAGGCCATAGCCGCGCCAGGCAATATCGGTATCGTCTTCGAAACGGGCGATCAGCGCCTTGCCGCCACCCGAATAGCCCGAAACGGCGTGCACCACATAGGGCCAGTTGGCCGGCAAAAGTCCGGCGCGCACCAGCGGTGCGACCAGGGCGATGAAGCCGGTGGGATAGCAGCCGGGATTGGACACGCGGCGTGCATTGGCCACGGCATCGCGGCTGATCACTTCGGGCAGGCCATAGGTCCAGCCCTCGGCCACGCGGTGCGCGGTGGAGGCATCGATCACCCGCGTGGTATCGTTGGCGATCATCGCCACGGCCGCGCGCGCGGCATCATCGGGCAGGCACAGGATCACCACGTCGGCGGCGTTGATCGCCTCGGCCCGGGCGCCATCATCCTTGCGGCGCGCTTCGTCCAGCGTGATCAGCGCAAATTCGCTGCGGCCGGCGAGCCGCTCGGCGATTTCCAGGCCGGTCGTGCCGGCGGCGCCATCGATGAAAACCTGCGTGGTCATGCTACCAACTCCAGCGCAGAAAGCGGCACATAGCCCACCAGGCCGCCTTCATCCGATGCCTGGCCCCAGGCCCAGCCGCCGGCCATGTCGAGCACGGCAAAGGTTTCGCCCGCCGGCAGTTGCGCGATGGCCTCGGCATCGCTGCGGCCGGCCTTGAGCAGGGCCGTTTCAGCGACCACGCGGTGCGGCATCGGCACGGCATAGTGCGGCACGAAGACGCGGCCAGCCAGGCGGACATGCGCCAGATCGCCCCGAACCGGCAGGCGCAGCGGATCGACCTTGGCCGAAGGGCCGGACAGAGCCAGTTCTCCCTCGGGCGCTACGGCCGGGGAAACGACAAGGGCAAGATCGGATTCGGCAGACAAGGCGGGTTCCCGGACATTCGCAAAGGCGCGCGCTTAGCCGCCCTTGCCCCGGGATTCAAGTTTTGCGCCATCCGCGCCGCGTTCAGCCCGCCGCGTAGCGCCCCTGCAGCAGGCCCCAGGCCGCGCGCAGGCCCAGCGCTTCACCACCCTTGGGCCGGCCCGGCTTGCCCACCGGGCGCCAGGCAAAGGTATCGAAATGCAGCCAATCGATCCCCTCGCCGACAAAGCGATCGAGGAACAGCGCCGCCACGCTGGCCCCGGCAAAACCATTGCTGGGCGAATTCTGCAGATCGGCGACATCGGATTTCAGCCATTCGCGATAGGCATCGTGCAGCGGCAACTGCCAGCACGGATCATCGCGCCCGATCCCGGCGGCGAGCAGAGCCTGCGCCGTCTCGTCGCGCCGGGCAAACATCGCGGGCAGATCGGGGCCAAGCGCCACCCGTGCCGCGCCGGTCAGCGTGGCAAAGTCGATCACCAGCTCGGGCTTGGCTTCGCTTGCACGGGTCAGCGCGTCGCCCAGCACCAGGCGCCCTTCGGCATCGGTGTTGGTCACTTCCACGCTCAAGCCCTGGCGCGTGCGCAGAATGTCTCCTGGGCGGAAAGCGTTGCCGGAAATGGCATTTTCCACTGCCGGGACCAGCAGATGCAACCGCACCGGCAGGTTTTGCCCCATGATCAGCCCGGCCAGCGCCAGGGCATGGGCCGCGCCGCCCATATCCTTTTTCATCAGCGCCATGCCCGAGGCCGGCTTGATATCGAGGCCGCCGGAATCAAAGCACACGCCCTTGCCCACCACGGCCACGCGGGGATGGCTTGGGTTCCCCCATTCCAGCTCGATCAGGCGCGGGGCATGGCTGCGCGCGGCGGCACGACCCACTGCGTGGACCATCGGATAGTCCCGCTCCAGTACGTCGCCGGCAATCACATGGATCGTGGCGTGGTGCGCCTTGGCCAGCGCGCGGGCTTCGGCCTCCAGTTGCGCCGGGCCCATGTCTTCGGCGGGGGTATTGACCAGATCACGCACCATGGTGACCGCCGCCGCTTCGGCCAGGGCCAGCGGCAGGGCGCGCACCGCGCTGGTCAGCAGCACGCGCGGGCCGGGCTCGCTGCCCTGGCTGCGATAGCGATCGAACCGGTATTGCGCGGTGACCCACCCATGCAGCGCGGGGGCAGCATCGCCCACGCCGGCCAGGCGATAGGTGCCGGCAGGCAGCCGCTCTGCCGCGCGGGCCAGGCACCAGGTGCCGAGCTTGGCGCGATCGGCGACGCCCGCCACCGCGATCCAGCCATCGCCATCCCCCTCGGGCACGACGGCCACCTCGCCGGCAGCGCCAGCAAAGGCTTGTGCGGTCAGCAGCGCGCGCGCCTGGCCGCTGCGGGCGCGCAGCCAATCGGGCATGCTCGCCTTGTCGACAATGTGCAGGGCAATCGCGCTCTGGTCGCGATCGGGCTGGATCAACGCGTTCTTGTCGGTCATCTTGGACCAGACCTTGGCGCAGGACGGCGCCAAGATCGAGAGGAAAATGCCCCGCGATGCCCCTTATGCCAGCCCCCCGCCACTCTGCCCTGCTGCCTGCCCTGATGACCCTGGCCATGCTTGCCGCCTGCAACCGCCAACCGGCAACGCCCGCCCCGGCCAGCCAGGCCGCGCCGGCCGACACGACCACGACCACGGCCACGGCCAGCGCCACCACCAGCCACGCCAGCGCCCAGGCAACGCAATCCTCCACCGCCGGGCATGCGGTGAAGGAAAGCACCGATGCCTATGAATTCAGCTATTCCTGGCCTGCCGCGTCCGATGCCCAGCCCGCCCTGCGTGCCCGGCTGGCAGCAGACGAGGCCAAGCAGCGCGCCACGCTCAAGCACGATGCCGAGCAGGGGCAGAAGGAAGCGGCGCGCGACAAATATCCGTTCCATGCCTTTGGCCATTGGCAGGAATGGCAGGTTGTCGCCGACTTGCCCGATTGGCTCAGCCTGTCGAGCCTGGTCGGCAACGACAGCGGCGGCGCCCATCCCAACTATGGCTATGCCGCGATCCTGTGGGACAAGCGCGCCGGCCAGGCCCGCAATGCGCTAGACCTGTTCACCGCCCGCGCCGCGCTCACCGGCGCGATCCACGCCGATTTCTGCAAGGCACTGGACGCGCAACGCGCCAAGAAGCGCGGCGGCCATGCCAGCCTGGGCGGCGACAGTGGCTTTGACGCCTGCGTCGATCCCTTGGCGCAGACGGTGATCCTGGGCTCGCGCGGCAAGAAGGCGTTCGACCGCATCGGCTTCCTGATCGCGCCCTATGAAGCCGGGCCTTATGCCGAGGGATCGTATGAAGTGACGCTGCCGGTCACGCCGGCGGTGCTGGCGGCCGTGAAGCCGGAATGGCGCGGGGCTTTTGCTGTGCAGTAAAGTGCGGCTCGCGACTACGGGGTTTGTTGCGCCGACAAAGAAGCTGGACCCCGGATCAAGTCCGGGGTGACGATAGTCTTTATGGTGATTTTTTCTTCGTCACCCCGGACTTGATCCGGGGTCCAGCTATCTGCTTTGCCAGCCTCATGCGATCTTCGCGCACAAAGCCACGTAGCGAAATGCCATCTTCGTGCCTTCGTGGCTTCGTGTGAAGATATCCTGCCAGCTGGGCAGCCTGCGCCGCACGATCCAACCTCGCAATTTCGCGCGCGCCCCGCTATATCGTGGCGATGACCGAATATGTGACCGTAGACGACACCGAAACCGTCCTGCGCGACGGAACGATCAAGCTCCATGGGCCCCCCGGGTTCGAGGGCATGCGCAAGGCCGGGCGCCTGGCGGCCGAAATCCTTGATGCCGTGGCGCCGCTGGTGCAGCCCGGCGTGACCACTGCCGCCATCGACGATGTCGTGCGGCAGATGACGCTCGACGCCGGCGCGGTGCCGGCGACGCTGGGCTATCGCGGCTATGCGCATTCGTGCTGCATCTCGATAAACCATGTGGTGTGCCACGGCATTCCGTCGGACAAGACCTTCAAGGACGGCGACATCGTCAATATCGACGTGACGCCGCTGCTCGATGGCTGGCACGGCGATACCAGCCGGATGTATCTGGTTGGTGACGTGCCGTTGAAGGCGCGCCGCCTGGTCGACGTGACCTATGAGTGTCTAATGATCGGCATCGAGCAGGCCAAGCCCGGCGCGCGGCTGGGCGATATCGGCGCGGCGATCCAGGCCCATGCCGAAAAGCAGCGCTATGGCGTGGTTCGCGATTTCTGCGGGCACGGCCTGGGCCGCCTGTTCCACGATGCGCCCGAAGTGGTGCACGCCGCGCGCGCCGGCACTGGCCCGGTGCTCAAGCCCGGCATGTTCTTCACGATCGAACCGATGATCAATCTGGGCAAGCCCGCCGTGAAGATCCTCGACGATGGCTGGACGGCCGTCACGCGCGACCGTTCGCTGTCTGCTCAGTTCGAGCATTCGATCGGCATCACCGAAGACGGCTGCGAGATTTTCACCACCAGCCCCAAAGGCCTGCACAAGCCGCCTTACGCCGCCTGATCTCACGCTCTGCCCAGGCAGGAGCTGCCCAAAAAACAGGCAGCCCCTGCCTTTTATTTAAGCACTTTTCCGTCGCATCTGCGCAACAACCCGCATGATTTTGCACAGGGTTGGGTTGCATTCTTTCTTTCCCCCTGAATTTCCCGCTTTCGCACCGGGCGGCAATGGCCTAGGGCACTGTGCTTAACAGTGGCACGATTCTTGTTAGGATCGGGTCTGCGGACACGAGGAACATGCGCCTGCCCACACTTTCGTGGTGCAGCGCTGCATCAGGTGCAGGGGTCAGGAACCGGTGAAGAAGATCGAAGCGATCATCAAACCCTTCAAGCTCGACGAAGTGAAGGAAGCGCTGCACGAAATCGGCGTTTCGGGCATCACCGTGACCGAAGCCAAGGGTTTCGGCCGCCAGAAGGGCCATACCGAGCTCTATCGCGGCGCGGAATACGTCGTCGATTTCCTGCCCAAGGTGAAGCTTGAGGTTGTCGTGGCCGACGCCCTGGTGGAGCGTGTGGTGGAAGCCGTGGCGGCTGCTGCACAGACCGGCCGCATCGGCGATGGCAAGATCTTCGTGATCCCCATCGAAAGCGCCCTGCGCATCCGCACCGGCGAACGCGACAACGACGCGATCTGAACGAATTTCGCCGCAGCGTGCGCCTGGTCTCCACCCTGGGTGGAGGGCAGACCGGCGGTGCGGCGGGTGAAGCGGGGGTGGCCTTGGGACGGGCGGCCTCCTTTTCCAACCACCCCTGAAGCCCGCGTCTTTATCCAGCGGGCAAACAGAAGGACCAGCGATGGCAAGTGCAAAGGACATCCTCGCCCGTATCAAGGAAGAGGAAATCGAGTGGGTTGATCTCCGCTTCACCGACCCCAAGGGCAAGTGGCAGCACCTCACCATGGTGTCGTCGGTCCTGGGCGAAGACGAACTGGAAGACGGCCTGATGTTCGACGGCTCGTCGATCGAAGGCTGGAAGGCCATCAACGAGTCGGACATGATCCTCAAGCCCGACCTCGACTCGGTCTATGTCGATCCGTTCTCGGCCACGCCGATGCTGATCATCAACTGCGACATCGTCGAACCGTCGACCGGCGAACTCTATTCGCGCGATCCGCGTTCGACCGCCAAGCGCGCCGAAGCCTTCCTCAAGTCGACCGGCATCGGTGACACCGTCTATGTCGGCCCGGAAGCGGAATTCTTCCTGTTCGACGACGTCAAGTTCTATGACGGCTATGACGGCAACGGCTTCAAGATCGACGACATCGAGCTGCCGACCAACTCGAACAAGGACTACGAAGCCGGCAACCTGGCGCACCGTCCGCGTGCCAAGGGTGGCTACTTCCCCGTCGCCCCGGTCGACAGCTGCGTCGACATCCGCGGCGAAATGGTTTCGACCATGCTCGAAATGGGCCTGCCCTGCGACAAGCACCACCACGAAGTGGCCGCCGCGCAGCACGAACTGGGCCTGACCTTCGGCACCCTGGTGCAGACGGCCGACCGCATGCAGATCTACAAGTACGTCGTGCAGCAGGTCGCGCAGGCCTATGGCAAGACGGCCACGTTCATGCCCAAGCCAATCATGAAGGACAACGGCTCGGGCATGCACACCCACATCTCGATCTGGGATTCGGGCAAGCCCCTGTTCGCTGGCAATGGCTACGCCGGCCTGTCGGACATGTGCCTGTACTTCATCGGTGGCGTGATCAAGCACGCCAAGGCGCTGAACGCGTTCACCAACCCCACCACCAACAGCTACAAGCGCCTGGTGCCGGGTTATGAAGCGCCGGTGCTGCTGGCCTATTCGGCCCGCAACCGTTCGGCCTCGTGCCGCATCCCCTATGGCGCCGGCGCCAAGGCCAAGCGCGTGGAATTCCGTTTCCCCGACGCGATGGCCAACCCCTACCTCGCCTATGCCGCGCTGCTGATGGCTGGCCTCGACGGGATCAAGAACAAGATCCACCCGGGCGAAGCCATGGACAAGAACCTCTACGATCTGCCGCCGGCCGAACTCGCCGCCGTGCCGACCGTGTGCGGTTCGCTGCGCGAAGCGCTGGACTCGCTGGCCGCTGACCACGACTTCCTGCTCGATGGCGGCGTGTTCACCAAGGACCAGATCGAAAGCTACATCGAACTCAAGTGGCCCGAAGTGTTCCGTTGGGAAACCACGCCTTCGGCCGTCGAATTCGACATGTACTACAGCTCGTAAGCGAGCTGGCCTTGCCGCAGCGATGCGGCAGGCACGAAAGACAGACGCCCGGACCCAAGCGGTCCGGGCGTTTTTCGTGTCCGCCATGCTGCATTGCGAAAGTTATCCACAGCCAGGATGAATGCAGGATAAACGGCCCGGCGCGAGCGGTGAAGCGTGGGAACCCCCGGTTCCAGAATCCGCCGCAAACCCTAAGGTGCAGGCCATGCTTCGCACCGCACTCACCGCCCTGGCCGCCTTCGCTTCGCTTGCTGCACTGCCGAACGTGGCCCATGCCCGGCTCCAGTGCGTGACCTATGCCCGCCAGGTTTCCGACGTTCAGCTTTCGGGCAATGCGCGCGATTGGTGGGGCAATGCGGCTGGCACCTATGCCCGCGGGCAAGAGCCCAAGGCCGGTGCCGTCCTCGCATTCCGCGCTTCACACTCCATGCCCTATGGCCACGTCGCCGTGGTCAGCAAGGTGGTCGATGCCCGCCACGTGATGATCAACCATGCCAACTGGTCGCGCCCTGGCATGGTCGAACGCGGCGTGATGGCGGTTGACGTGTCGGCCGCTGGTGACTGGTCGGAAGTGCGCGTATGGTACGGCCCGACCCAATCGCTCGGCATGCGCCCCTCGCCCGCCTTCGGCTTCATCTACCCCCACGGCGCCCCCGCCAGCGCCGCCCCGGTTACCCAGACCGCCGCGATCGAATTGGCCATGGTGGACAAGGCGCAGGGCTGAACGCTCCGCGCTACGCCGAAGCAACAAAGCCGCCCGTTTCGGGCGGTTTTTTGTTGGGCGGAGCCGATTAGGTAGCGGGACCCCGGATCAAGTCCGGGGTGACGATAAGTAAATATATTCGTTGAAAATCTTCGTCACCCCGGACTTGATCCGGGGTCCCGCTATTCTGCGCCAGGCACTGGCCAAGCGCATGGTCTGCACTCCCCCTCCGACGGACCTGCGGTCCGCCACCTCCCCCACGGTGTGAGGAAGGATCCGGGGTGTCAGATCGCCTGCTGCATGTGCTGGGCGGCGTTGCGGGCCAAAAGAGCGCAGGCCTGATCGGCCGGCAGCGCGGGCCAGAACAGATGCCCTTGCACGAACTCGCACCCGGCGGCGTGGACCAGGCGGCGTTGCAGCTCGGTTTCCACCCCTTCGGCCACCACTTTCATGCGCAGGGTCTGCCCCAGCGCGACGATTGCCCCCAGGATCGATTGCGCATCGAGGTCGCTTTCGATGTTCTGCACGAACGAGCGATCGATCTTGATGCGGTCGAACTGGAACGAGCGCAGGTAGCTCAGCGAGGAATAGCCGATGCCGAAATCATCGAGCGCGATGCGGAAGCCCATGTCCTGAAGCGTCGTGAGCGTTTGCGCCACATGGTCGCTGCGATCGAGCATCACGCCCTCGGTCACTTCCAGGATCACTCGCTGCGGCGAGATGCCGGTTTCCTGCACCAACGCCGCGATCGTTTCGATAAAGCCCTGGGCCATGATCTGGATCGGCGAAAGATTGATCGAGATATCGGCGGCAGGCCAGTGCCGGCACTGCATGAACACACGGCGCAGCATCCAGGTGCCCAGCGGCACCATCAGCCCGGATTGTTCGGCAATCGGCACGAACACGCCCGGCCCGATATCGCCGCGCTCGGGGTGCGGCCAGCGCAACAGCGCCTCGAACCCTTCGATCTGCCACGTGGCGAGATCGACGATCGGCTGGAAGTGCGCCTCCAGTTCGTCGTTGGCGATGGCGCGGCGCAGTTCCAGCTCCAGTTCGCGCGCCAGCCGCTCGGTGGCGTCCATGCCGTTGGTATAGCAGCGATAGCGCGCGCGGCCGCCCTGCTTGGCCCGGTAGAGCGCGATATCGGCGCGGCGCAGCAGTTCGGCGGCATCGTCGGTTTGCCCCGGCCCCCAGCTGATCCCGCATGAGCATGTCACGCCCAGGCTGTGCCCGGCGATGATGAACGGATCGGCCATCAGGCCCACGATCTGCCGCCCCAGCGCATTGGCCGCACCCAGCCCGCCCGTGGTGCGCCGCAGGACCACGAACTCGTCGCCGCCAAACCGTGCGATGAGATCAGTCTGCAGCAATCCGTCGCGCAGGCGCTGCGCCACCTGGGTGACCAGTTCGTCGCCCACATGGTGCCCCATCGTGTCGTTCACGGTCTTGAACGCATCGAGATCGATATAGCCCACGAACACGTCGCCCTGGCCGCCCGCCTGACGCTGGCGGTTGGCATCGGCCAGTTCCTCGCGCAGGCGTTCGGCAAAGTGCAGGCGATTGGCCAGGCCAGACATGGGATCATGCAGTGCGTTGTATTGCGCCTGGGCTTCGCTCAACTGCAGATGCTGCGTGGTGGCGCGCATACGCCGCACGATCATCACGCCACCGGCCAACACCGCCAGGAACAGGAAAATCCAGGTGGCGAGCAGCGGCGCCGTGCCACGCCAGATGGCTGGCCCAGGCAATTGCGGGGTCCACACGAAGAAGCCCACCCGCGTGCCATCGGCGCTGAAGCGCGGCAGGGAATTGACCGTGCTCAGCGGCGGCAGCGTGCGCACGAAGTGAAAATCGGGCAGCAGCAGATCGGCCGCCAGCGCGTGCAGCACGCGATCATCGACCAGGCGCAGCGAAACGAGATAGCGCGGCTCGGTCGTGAGCAACGCATAGTTCCGATCGGGTACGATGGCCGCGGCGGTCAACAGCATCAGCCGGCCGTCATGCCAAACCAGCGACGACCCCCACCGTGAAAGCGGCGCGCCGCGCGCATCGAACGGCCACAGCGCCCCGCCCACGCGGCGAAACTGCGCCACCTGGCCATAGACGCGGCGGTTGCTGCGCGCCTGGGACAAAACCGATTCCACCTGCCAGCGCGCCTTGGCATAGGGATAGTCGGGCATCACCTGGCCATGCCGCCAGCCGCGCACCAGCGTGCCGTTGGGTTCGACCAGCATGGTCTCTTCGGCGCCCTGGTTGGTCCACGGGAACACGCCCAGTTCGCGGTCCATCCATGGCAGATCAGTGTGCCGCACGGCATGCTGGACCGAATCATCCCACACCAGTTGCCCGGTCTGGCCGATGATTACCGTACGCACCCGCGTATCGAGATAGCGCGCGACCATCTCGCGCTCATCCTTGCGGGTAAAGGCGTCGACCACATGGATGGAATGATTGAGCGCTGCCATTAGCGCGCCCGACAAGGCCAGCAGTGCCGCGAACGTGGCACCGACAATCCAGCCCGTGCGCTGTTCCTCGCTCAACCTCGTGTCCCCCGGCCCGTGGATCTGGCGCGTCACGCACCAACCACTTGGGAAGCGTGGAGGAATATTACCAATAAATGGTTAGCGCCCGCCCCAAGCCTACGGTGAATCGCCTATTCCCGACGATTTTCAAATTCGGGAACCAGCCCTTTGGTGCACCGTTTACCAGCCACACAAGGATGCCAATCCGCGCCACCGCCACAGGCGGGGCGCCACCCGTTCCAGGAGCCCCGCCATGCTTTTGACCATCGCTCTCGTTCTGCTCGTGCTTTGGGCGCTGGGCGTCTTCGCCTTCAAGGTGACCGCCGGCGTCATCCACATTCTGCTGGTGCTCGCCCTGATCATCGGTCTGGTGCAGCTGTTTACCGGCCGCCGAACCGTCTAACGGACGCGCGTTTCGGGTTTCACGCCGTGCACAACCGTTTGGTCGTGCACGGCGCGAAACCCTATCCATTCTGCACAAACCCTCCGCTTGCCATCGCCGCCTGCGCTCCCTAAAAGTTAGCTTACCTAACTTATTGATTGGAGAAGCGCGATGCGCGAACGCCTTCAGCATTATATCGATGGCCAATGGGTCAACAGCCAGGGCGGCCGCCGCCACGAGGTGATCAACCCGGCGACGGAAGAACCCTGCGCCGCGATCACGCTCGGCACTGCTGCAGACGTTGACGCTGCCGTGGCCGCTGCGCGCCGCGCCTTCAAGACCTTCAGCCGGACGACTCGCGAAGAGCGCCTTGCGCTGCTCGACCGCGTCGTTGCGGAATACAAGAAGCGCATCCCCGATCTGGCCCACGCCATGGCCGAGGAAATGGGCGCGCCGTTGAGCTTTGCCAGCACGGCCCAGGTTGGCGCCGGAATCGGTGGCTTCATGGGGACCATCGCGGCCCTCAAGAACTTCCAGTTCGTGGAAGACAATGGCGCCTTCAAGGTGGCCCACGAGCCGATCGGCGTGGTCGGCCTGATCACCCCATGGAACTGGCCGCTTAACCAGATCGCGCTCAAGGTGGCGCCAGCTCTGGCCGCCGGCAACACCATGGTGCTCAAGCCTTCGGAAGAATGCCCCACCTGCGCCGCCATTCTCGCTGAAATCATGGACGCCGCCGGCGTGCCGGCAGGCGTGTTCAACCTGGTTCAGGGCGATGGCCCCGGTGTGGGCACGGCGATCAGCAGCCATCCCGATATCGACATGGTCAGCTTCACCGGCTCAACCCGCGCCGGCATCATGGTGGCCAAGGCGGCGGCCGACACGGTCAAGCGCGTGCACCAGGAACTGGGTGGCAAGTCGCCCAACCTCGTGCTGCCCGATGCCGATTTTGCCAGCCAGCTGCCGGCGACCGCCTCTGGCCCGCTGGTCAATTCGGGGCAAAGCTGCATCTCCCCCACGCGCATCCTTGTCCCGCGTGAACGCCAGGCCGAGGCCGCCGCGTTCGTCAAGGCAATGTATTCCGCCGCCAAGGTCGGCAATCCGCTGGAGGAAGGCAGCCACCTCGGCCCGGTGGTCAACAAGGCGCAGCACGACAAGATCCGCGACCTGATCCAGTCGGCGATCGACGAAGGCGCCACGCTGGAATGCGGCGGCCCTGACCTGCCGGCCGAGGTCAACCGCGGCTATTACATTGCGCCCACGCTGTTTTCCAATGTCACGCCGGACATGCGCATTGCCAAGGAAGAGATCTTTGGCCCGGTGGCGACGATCATCCCCTATGACAGCCTGGACGAGGCGATCGAGATCGCCAACGACACCAGCTATGGCCTTTCAGCCTGCATCACCGGCGATCCGGCCAAGGCGGCAGACGTGGTGCCGGCCCTGCGCGCCGGCATGGTGGCGATCAACAACTGGGGCCCCACTCCCGGCGCCCCGTTCGGCGGCTACAAGCAATCGGGCAATGGCCGTGAAGGCGGGCTCTATGGCCTGAAGGACTTCATGGAAATGAAAGCGATCAGCGGCTTGCCTGCGTGATCTGCATTCCGGCCAGAGCCACGCGTGATCGTGCGGCTCTGGCCATGCCAACACCAGCCGGGGATTTCAGGTGGTCGACTTGCGCAGTTCGCTGCCCAGCCGGTCGATCGCCGCCTTCATCTGCTGCAAATCGCCCAAGGGCATGTCGAGCGCGGACAGCACATCGAGCGGCACGCATTCCACCTGGGCCACCACCTCTGCGCCGGCCGGAGCGAGCGCCACGCGAACCACGCGCTCATCCTCCGCGTCACGCCGGCGCACCACCAGCCCGGCAGCCTCCATCCGCTTGAGCAGCGGCGTGAGCGTGTTGGATTCCAGGAACAGGACTTCGCCCAGTTCGCCCACGGTGCGGTCTTCCGCCTGGGCCAGGGCCACCAGCACCAGATATTGCAGATAAGTGAGGCCGTGGGGCGCCAGCAGCTGCTTGTAGAGCCGGTTGAACGCCAGTTGCGCCGCATAGACCGAAAAGCACAGCATGTTGGCAAAGGGTTTGTCAGCCGTGCCGGTGGCCAAGGGTGGTCCGCCGGCCGCCATCTGTGCCGCCAGCTCGGCAGCCGCCTGGGGGCCGGAAAGCGCGGTATCGAGCGGGTCTGACGGGGTCTGTTCCATATCGACAAGATAAATCGCGTGCGATCAAATCGCAAGTGCTTGACCTTTCCGCGCGACTCACCTATTTAGGTCGTACACGATTTAATCGTTTTCGATATTAAACCGCGAAAGGAACTCTGTCATGTCGATCAAGCCGCTTTACACCGCCCATGCCAAGGCCACTGGTGGCCGCGATGGCCGCGCCACGATTGCCGAAGACGGCGTGAACAATGGCCTGGACATCACGCTGGCCACGCCCAAGGAACTGGGTGGCAATGGCGCCGGCAACAACCCCGAACAGCTGTTCGCCGCCGGCTATGCCGCCTGCTTTATCGGCGCGATGAAGTTCGCAGCCAGCCAGGACAAGGCCCTGCCCCGCGTTCCGGCTGACATCGCGGTGGATTCGGCCGTCGGCATCGGCCCGCGCAGCGATGGCGGCTTTGGCCTGACTGTGGCCCTGACCGTGCACCTGCCCGGTGTCGATCGCGCCGCAGCCGAAGCGCTGGTGGCCAGGGCCGATGAAATCTGCCCCTACAGCCACGCCACGCGCGGCAACATCGATGTGACGCTCAGCGTCGCCTGATGTGCACGGCGGCCGGCGGGGTCACCATCCCGCCGGCACGTCGGGATAGCTGTCGAGCACCGGGCCAAGCGCCGCGCGCAGCGGATCGAGCCAGGGCTCGAACCGCTTCCAGTGCTCCACCGCATCGGTATAGATCGGCTGGCGCACCTGCTCCGAACTGGCGGTGCGCACGGCGCGGCGATTTTGCCAGAACGCCAGGCAACCTTCTTCGAACGGCACCCCCACCGCACCCAGCAAGGCCCGCACCTGGCCCGGCGTATCGGCCACCATTGCTTCATAAATCACACGGTGCACCGCGCCGGGTATGGCCCGATCGAACGCGGCCATCTGCCGCACATAGGCGGCATAGTAGTGCCCGATCTCGCTCAGGTCATAACTGAACACCTGGCCGCGGGCGAAATACTGCTTCCACCCCGAAAAGCAGCAGCCGAGCGGATGGCGCCGCGCATCGATCACCGTCGCATTGGGCAGGATCAGGCGGATCAGCCCCACATGCTGCCAATTGTTGGGCATCTTGTCGACGAAGTAGGGACGATCGGTCTTGCGGTGGATGCGCGTGCGCTCGATATATTCCTCGCCCATCCGGCGGCAATCGTCCGATCCAAGCGCGGCGAGCAGCGCTGCCATGTCGGCAAACTCGCCCCCTTCGCCGTCATTGGCATCCACCCGTGATTGCAGGCGGTCGGCAATCAGCATCATGTCGGGCAGTTCCATCGTGCCCTCGATCTGCGAATGGCTGGCCAGGATCTGCTCCACCAGCGTCGATCCGCTGCGCGGCAGGCCCACCACGAAGATGGGATCGGCGGCCGGGCAGCCCCAGCTGGCCCGCTCTGCCAGAAACTTAGGCGTGAACAGGGCGGCATGGCGATCGACCGCGGCGGCGGTGCGCGCCGGATCATAATCCAGCACGCTGCGGCGCAGGGCATTGCCGCGCGCATAATGGGCAAAGGCGCTTTCGGCAGCGGCGGGATCGTCGCGGCTCAGGTCTTCAAAGGCCTTGCCCAGGGCAAAGTGCATCTGCGCCACATCTTCGGCACGCTCATCCCCCACAGCATCGTGAGGCAGGGCCGCGCGCATCGCGGCGATATCGGCCTGTTCCAGTCGCACGGTCTTGAGGTTGGCCAGGCTCCACCACGCCTCTCCCGTTGCCGGATCGAGCGCGGCGGCGCGGCGATAGGCCTCGATCGCGGCGGCCTGGTTGCCGATGGTCTTTTCAACGTGGCCGAGATTGAGCCACACCCGTGGCCGCCCAGGATCGCGCGCCAGGATGGCACGATAGAGATCGCGCGCGCCCTCCTGGTCACCAATGCGCACCAGCAACGAGGCCTTGAGCATGGCATGGCCGCCATGCTCGGGATCATCGGCCACCAGGCGGCTGGCATGGTCCAGCGCCTCGGCCACATCGGGCCCCATGGCCAGGATGCGCACCAGCAATTCACGTGCCGCCACGAAAGCGGGCGCGCGCGCCACGGCGGCACGCAGCAGCGGCAGCGCCGCCTCGATCTCTCCCTGCCGCCACAGCACCTCGCCCAGCAGGCGCAGCGCGGCAGGATCGGTGGGGATCATCGCCAGGCGCGCGCGGACATGGGTTTCCGCCTCGTCCAGCCGCCCTTCCCCCATGGCCAGGGCGGCCCGCAGCAGCACGGGGTCCTTGGCCGCAGCCTCGATACCGGCAACTTCGGCCTGGCCGGCGCCGGCTTCGTCACCGCTGGCGCGCAGCAGCGTGGCGAGCGCCTGCCAGACATGGGCCAGATCAGGCTTGAGCGCCACGGCCCGGCGCAATTGCGCCATCGCTGCGGCGTCTTCGCCCAAGGCCGCAAGCGTCAGCCCCAGTTCGGCCGCCGCAGCTGCCGCGCGCGGCTGGCTTGCCACCAGCGCGGCAAGCACGCCGCGCGCCTCGGCCAGGTGGCCCAGCACGCGCAGGGCCTGGCCTTCGAGCAGAATGGCGTGAGGGTGGCCCGGCACCGCGCGCAGGATCTCGCGCGCCTGCGCCAGCGCCAGCGCGGGCTGGCGCGCCATCAGGCGGGCCGCATGGCCCAGCGCCGCATCAACCGTTCCGCTGGCCGAACCACCCGCATCAGCAGGTGCGGTTCCCACGCCATGCCGGCCGGCCACGTCATTTGCCATCACAGATCCTGCCTTGCGGTTTTGCCCCGATCAACATGACCGGAAACATGACATGCCCGCGCGATTACGCAACTGCGAACAGCTCGTCCCCCAGACCGGCTCAATCGCCCGCACAATCTGCGATGCCAGATCGCTGAATTTTGTTGACAGCCGGCGTTTTGCTGGCACTATCCGCAACAAGATAGTGATTGAGACCGCGCCGCATCGCGGCACAATTGTGTAGAATCAACAGCTTGCAATCGCTGCGCTGCAATGCCGCAGATCACTCGCGCTGTTGGCGGCATGGCGCGCCACGGCAATCGGGCGCCGCAAGGGTTTGATCGCACAGGTGCGCAAATCGGCACGGCGACTGCACAAAAAGCGGCATAATTACAACACCGCCGCCAAGATCATCACCAAACGATAATCATAAAAACGAGCGTTCGCAGGAAGACGGCAGAAAAAGAACTTCAGGCCATCAGGGGGCATGAACAATGGTGTTTGAACAACGGTCGCAGATGAGGCGTGCACTGGGTATTCTCGGCGCCTCGACCGTCCTTTCCAGCATGGCGCTGCCGGTTGCGGCCTTGGCCCAGTCGGCACCCGCGCCCGCCCCGGCCCCCGATGCGGCCGCTGCAGACAATGGCACCGGCGGCCTTGGCGAAATCGTGGTCACCGCCACGCGCAAGGCCGAAAGCGTGCAGAAGGTGCCGATCTCGATCCAGGCGCTGGGCGCGGAAAAGCTGGAACAGCACCAGGTCAGCACTTTCGCAGATTACGCCGGCATGCTGCCCTCGGTCAGCTTTTCCGGGCTCGGGCCAGGGCAGAGCGAAGTCTATTTCCGCGGCATTGCCGTGGATGGTGGCGCACTGTCGACCAGCGGCACCTATCTCGATGACGTGCCGATTTCGCAGCCGGGGCGGATGCCCGAAGTGCACATCTACGATATCGAGCGGGTCGAGGCGCTGTCGGGCCCGCAAGGGACGCTCTATGGCGCCGGCTCGCTGGCGGGCACGCTGCGCATCATCACCAACAAGGCCAAGATCGGCAAGTTCGAGGCCGGCACCGATGTGCAGGTCGATGCCTATGGCAAGGGCGCGGCCGGGGCGATGGTCGAAGGCTTCGTCAACATCCCGGTGAACGAACACATCGCCGTGCGCATGATGGGCTTCTACGATCACGAGGGCGGCTACATCGACAACACCCACGGCACGTACACCTATCAGTTGGGCGATGATGATCCCAACACGACCTATACCGTGGACAACGCCACGCTGGTGCAGAAGAACTACAATCCGGTCGATAGCTATGGCGGTCGCGTCAACGCCACGATCGAGGCGGGCGACTGGAAGCTCTATCCTTCCGTCACCTATCAGTATCTCGATGCCAAGGGCTTCTTCAACTATGATCCGCGCGTCGGCGATCTGCAGGTGCACGATTACAGCCCGACCGAAAATGTCGACAAGTGGGTCCAGGCCTCGCTGACCATCCAAGGCAAGATCGGCGATTTCGACCTGGTGTCCTCGTCGGGCTATTTCCGCCGCAAGATCCACAATACCAGCGACTACACCTATTACTCGGTCCACTATGACCAGCTTGGCCCCGGCTATGAAAACTACCTCAAGTTCCGTGACAAGAGCGGCAACTTCATCAACCCGACGCAGTCCTATATCGGCCGCCTGACCCAAACCAAGGTGACGCAGGAACTGCGCCTTTCGGTGCCCAAGGAATGGGGTTTCGACCTGACCGTAGGCGGCTTCTTCCAGTTCCAGAAGATGGCCCAGGACGACGATTACCAGATCCCCGGCCTGAGCCAGATCGACCTCGCCACCTCATGCGCCGATGGCTGCCAGTGGAACCCGGCGATCAAACGCGACGCGTTCTACAACCAGGATCTCAACCAGCGATTCCGCGACTATGCGGTGTTTGCCGAAGGCACCGTGCCGATCACCTCGCAGATCAAGTTGACCGGCGGCATCCGCGTGTTCAAGGCCAACAACTCGGTCTATGGATTCAGCGGCGTCGCCAGCCAGGCGCTTAAACTTGGCTGTACCGTGCCGTTCCCGGCCGACCAGCGGTTTTCCTGCGTCAACAACAACAAGCCAGCCTACAACGAGACCGGCGAAACCCACAAGGCGAGCGTCACCTGGCAGGTCACGTCCGACAAGATGGTCTATGCCACCTATTCCACCGGGTTCCGCCCTGGCGGCACCAACCAGTTGCCAGAGATGGGCACTTACAAGGCCGATCGGCTGGCCAATTACGAAGTGGGCGTCAAGACCAGCTGGAACAACAAGCTGCGCTGGAACGCGGCGGTCTATTATGAAAAGTGGACCGGTGTGCAATACACCGTCATCCCGCTGGGCTTTTTCGGCAATGGCGGCACGGTCAATGCCGGCGCGGCGCGGGTGTTCGGCATCGAATCCGATTTCGATCTCAAGCTCGGGCAGTTCACGATCAGCGGTTCCGGGTCATACAACGATGCCAAGCTGACGCAGGATTTCTGCGTGCTCGACCCTGCCACCCTCACCCCGATCAGCGATTGCACCGGCAAGCCTGACGAGATCGCCGCCGCCAAGGGCACGCGCCTGCCGCGCCAACCCCGCTTCAAGGGCCAGCTTTCGGCGCGGTATGAAGGCGATCTGGGCTCGCTCAACGATTTCGCGCAAGTGACCATGCACGCCCAGACGCTGTCGACCTCCAACCTCGACACCTACAAGAACAGCCTCTTGGGCAACACGCCGGGCTTCGTCAGCTTCGATTTCTCCACCGGCGTGTCGAAGGACAACTGGACGCTGACGGCCTTCATCGAAAACGTGTTCGATCGCCGTGGCGAGCTGTCCAAGAACACGTTCTGCGCGATCGAATACTGCTCGGGCTCTTCGCGCACCATGCCGATCAAGCCTCAGTATTTCGGGCTGAAATATTCCATGCGCTATTGACGCGGCGCTCTCGCCAACCGCTAGGCGGCGTGGACAAATTCCACAGCGCCACGGCTGGAGGCAAAAACCGCCAGTTCAAGGAGGCGAGGAAACGTAATATCGGCAATATTGCGTGACGAGCCGACGCGGAAATGGCGGTTTTTGGTCCAGCCCCGCAGGGGTTGCTCTATAAAAGGCCCTGGCAGCGTTGCTCGGCCTTGCAAGAGGCCCACTCTTGCTTCGTCCTCGCGCCTCCCCAGGGCCTTTTATAGAGCAACCGTGGCGTTGTGGAATTTGTCCACGCCGCCTTGAGCACTTTCCACCCTTGCCCCCGTCGCGCCCCCGGCACGGCGGGGGTCGTTTTATCTGCCGGCGCAGCTGCCACGGACAACTGGCCGTTTCGCTCTGCCCGTGGTAGCCTGGCGGGAATGACACCAGCAGACCGTGCCATCACCACCCCGCGTCCCGGTGGCTATGCCCGTGGCGCGGCCACGGCCGAAGCCATCGTCAAGGCCGCGCACAAGGTGCTGATCGAGGAAGGCGCCGCGCAGTTCACCGTGCGCCGCATCGCCGCCGAATGCGGGATGAAGGTGGGCAATGTCAGCTATCATTTCCCGCGCAAGGAAATGCTGGTCCAGCTCATGCTCGACGACATGCTGGAAAGCTATGACAAGGTACTCGACAACGAGGTGCGCCAGCCCGGCCTTACCGCGCAGGAGCGGCTGCGCCGTGTGATCGCGCTGTGCCTGGAAGATATTGCCGGCATGCGCACCACGCGCCTGTTTACCGAACTGTGGGCCATGGCCAACCACAACGCGGTGGTGGCAGAGCGGGTGGCGCAGTTCTATGCCCGCGTCCATGGGGTGATCTGCGAATATGTCAGCGCGCTGAACCCCGCGCTGTCTGCGGCCGAAACCCAGACCGTGGCGCTCTATATCAGCGCCTCGATGGAAGGGGCGACACCCTTTCTCGGCTATCGCAAGCCCTGGGCCGATCGCATGCCGGCGTTCATCGCGATCGCCGGCAAGGCGCTGGTGGAACTGGCCTGTACCATCACCCCGGACGACATCGCCGGGCTGGGCATGCCCACCCGCGATCCATGTGATGCCAGATAGCGCGAAAAGTTTTGCGGCACCTGCGAATGTCGCTTGACTGAAATAGGACATTCGTCAAAACTTGTGATCGCAATGGCATGTGGGGGCATGCCGGACTCGGGCAAACACCCGGTCCTTCGCGCCCTTGCCAATGCCGCGATCACCACGGGCTGTCACATTCGAACAGGGGCCGGCCACGATGACGTTTGCTGCCATCAAGGGGCGTTTTCTCGCAACTGCAACACTGGCCGTGGCGCTGGCCGGCGGCCTGCCTGGGGCGCTGGCGCCGTCGGCCATGGCGGCCCCGGTCGCCGCACCGATCGCGTCGGTGGAACCCGAACAGTCTGACGTGGCGCAGTTGACGCCGCCCAAGACCAGTTGGTTCTTCATCAACGGCGGGTTCACGTCCAATTCCTCGGTCATCTACGATACCGTCAGTGGCAAGCTGATCGGCCACGTCGAAACCCCGCAATTGACCGACCTGGCGCTCGATCCTGCGGGCAAGTTCTATTACGTGTCGTCCACCTTGTGGACCAAGGGCCTGCGCGGAACGCGGCAGGACTATGTCTCGGTGTTCGACAGCGTCGATCTCAAGCTTCAGGCCGATATTGCCATGCCGGGCCGCCTGCTGGTGGGCGGCCGGATGAACAATTTCGTGGTCAGCCCCGATGGCAAGTTCGGCTATGTCTACAACATGAGCCCGGCCTCTTCGGTCAACGTGATCGATCTGACGGCGCGCAAGTTCGTCAAGACGGTGGAACTGCCCGGCTGCGCCAGCCTGGTGCCGGTGCCCGGCGTGGGCCTGTCGGCGCTGTGCTCCGATGGCTCGCTCGCCACGCTGAGCCTGGCTGGCGGGAAAAGCCAGATCACCCGCAGCGATCCGTTCTTTTCGGCCACCGACGATCCGATCTTCGACAATTTCGAAGTCGATCGCGGGCACAACCAGATCGTGATGCTGAGCTATACCGGCAAGGTCTATACCGCCACGCTGGGGACCAAGCCGGTGATCGCCGCGCCGTTCTCGTTGCAGGAAGCCGCCGGCGTGCCGGCCGGATCGGCCGCGCCCAACCAGGTCAACTGGTATCCAGGCGGGGTGCAGCAGATGGCCCTGCACCGCGCCACGGGTCAGGTCTATATCCTGATGCACATGGGCGAGTTCTGGTCGCACAAAGCCGGCGCGAGCGAAGTGTGGCAACTCGACCTGGCGAGCCACAAGGTGGTCAAGCGCATGGCCGTGCCCGGCGAACCGCGCATGATTGCCGTGACGCAGGAAGCCGCCCCCCACCTGGTCTTCGCTGGCGAGGACGAGACGGTCTATGTCTATGACCTGGCCACCGGCAAGCAGGCGTGGAAGCTGGATCATGCCGGCAATGGTGTGATCACGGTGGCGCAGCCGCAGTGATCGCGCTCGGCGCCCCGGATGCGGCTCCTGCGGCGATCGGCCTGATGGCCGTGGCGCTGACCGGGCGCATTGCCACGGTAGGCGTGGGGCTGGTGTTCGTTTCGGCGGCAGCGGGCAAGCTGCGCCATCGGGCTTTGCTACCCGGCGTGATCGCCAATTACCGCCTCTTGCCGCCGGCCCTGGTGGCGCCTGTGGCCAGCGCCCTACCCGTGGCAGAACTGGTCCTGGGCGCCTGGCTGCTGTCTGGCCTGCTCGCGCCGCCAGCAGCCGCGCTTGCCGCGCTGCTGCTGGGCATTTTCGCCTGGGCCATGGCGGTCAACCTGCGGCGCGGGCGTGGGCATATCGATTGCGGCTGCGGCCATGCCGCGCTGCGCCAGCCGCTGGCCTGGCCGCTGGTCATGCGCAACGTGGTGCTGGCCGCGCTGCTGCTGCCGGCCCTGGCCATGGCGCCGCTGCCGGGCCAGGCCTGGCTGCTGGGCGCGGCTGGCGGGATCGTGCTGTTTCTGTTGGTGCAATTGTTCAATGCGATCGTGGCCCTGGCGGGTTCTCCGCTGGCCCCGGCGCGAAAAGGGTAGCGGGCGATGATGACGGCTCTGATCGTTTCACAAGGCATTTCCTGGGTGATCATCGCACTGCTGGTGGTGGCGCTGCTGGCCCTGGCCCGCCAGGTGGGCGTGCTGCACATGCGCGTGGCCCCGGCCGGCGCGCTGACCACGGCGGGCGGCCCCGCCGTGGGGGCAGCCAGCCAGGCCGTGGCCAGCCACACACTCGATGGCGCGGCGATCAGCGTGGGCGGCGCGGCCCCGGGCACGCCGCTGCGCCTGCTGATGTTCGTGTCTGCCTCGTGCCCGCTGTGCAAGAACCTGATCCCCATGGCCAAGTCCTTTGCCCGCGACGAGCGCGTGGCGCTGACCTTCGTGGGCGACGATACGGTGGACGCGCAGCGCGAGATGATCGCGCGCCATGGCCTGGAAGCCTATCCGTTCGTCAATGGGCCGGAAGTGGGCCAGGCCTTTGCCGTGGGCAAGCTGCCGTTTGCCGTGCTGCTCGATGACCAGGGCGTGGTCCTGTCCAAGGGGCTGGTCAACAGCCGCGAGCACCTCGAAAGCCTGGTGATTGCCCACGAAATGGGGGTTCATTCGGTGCAGGACTATGTCGCCCGCATGCATGGCGCGGTGGCCTGACGCAAACGCTACGAGAAAAGTTCTAGGGGCAACGATCATGATCCATTTCGATGCTGACAGCCTGGGCGAAAAGGTCTTGCGGCGCTTTGCCGGCGGCACGTCGCGCCGAGGCATCCTCGCCCGGCTGGGCACTGCGCTGGTGGCCGCGCCGCTATTCCCCGTGCTGCCGGTGAGCCGTGCCAATGCCGCGCCGGCCAAGCCCGATCGAGGGCCAGAGGCGAAGACCACCTTTGCCCGTGGCGCGCAGGTAACCGACAACACCAAGTGCGATTACTGGCGCTATTGCGCGATCGACGGCGCGCTGTGCACCTGCTGCGGCGGTGGGGTACACACCTGCCCGGCCGGGGCCGAACCCTCTCCGGTGTCGTGGGTGGGCACCTGCGTCAATCCCGAAGACGGCAAGTCGTACCTGATCGCCTATCGCGATTGCTGCGGCAAATCCTATTGCAACAAGTGCAATTGCGACAATGCCGACCGCGAAACGCAGATCTATGTGCCGCAGCTCAACAACGATATCATCTGGTGCTTCGGTACGCAGAGCATGGAATACCACTGCTCCACCGCCGTGCTGGTCGGCGCGGCCTGAGCGCAGCGGCCATGAAGATCGCGCGTCTTTCCCTGCTGGCGGCCACGGCATTGCTCAGCGCCAGCCTCGCCACGCGGCTAAGCGCGGCGCACGATGCCGCGCCCGCCCCCGCTGTGGCGCAACCGGTGATGGAAGATCCCAACCAGGCGCGGGTGGATTATATCGAGAATTGCGGCGGCTGCCACGGCGTGAACGGCAGCACGGTACCCGCGCAGCTGCCCGAACTGCTGGGCCGCGTCGGCTGGTTCATGTGCACGCCCGATAGCCGCGCCTATCTGCTGCGCCTGCCCAACGTCGCGCACAGCCGCATCCGCGACAATGCCGAGCTGGCCGATCTGATGAACTACGTGGTCTTCGTGCTGGGCGGGCATAGCGTGCCAGCCGGCACCCGCCCGTTCACCGCCGATGAAGTGGGCCGCGAGCGCCAGCATGCGCTGTCCAACGCCTCGCTTACCGCAGAGCGGCTGCGCCATGCCACGACTGCGGTAAAGCAGTGTCATGCCCCGCAGGATATCACGCTGCTCTATCCTGGCTACAATCCCGCGACGGCGCACTGACCCGCGCCGATCGGCGCGGGGCCGATGCCCGTCAGCGACGCAGGCGACTGTCGTAGACCAGCTTGCCACCCACGAACGTCATATCCACCTTGCCCTTGAGCAGGGCTTCGGGTGGTGCGGTCAGCGGATCGAACGGCAGCACGATCATGTCGGCCAGCTTGCCCGGTTCCAGCGTGCCCTTCTGGCTTTCTTCCCAAGACAGATAGGCGCCATTGGCGGTGTACATGCGAATCGCCTCGGCACGTGAAACAGCTTCTTCCGCGTCGTGCACCACGCCGCTGGGTCCCTTGCGGGTGATCGCGGCATAGAGGCCGACGAGCGGCCCCACCGGCAGGTTGTCGCTGCCAAAGGCCATGAACAGGCCGAATTTCTTTACCGGCGTGGCCACCGCATTGTTATGCGCCAGGCGCCAATCGTCCAGCACCTGGGTGTAGCGGTCTTCCAGGTTGTAGAGAAAATTGGGCTGCTGGGCGATCATCACCTTGTCGCGCGCCATGGTCTGCATCGTGGCATCGGGCGGCATGATCGTAAAATGATCGGTGAACCAGCGGTGGTCAGCCGGCATCTTGCCCTGCGCCGCCAGGCGTTTGAGCGCCATGTCATAGGCGTTGACGGTCTGCACGATGGCCGCGTCGCCAATGCAGTGCAGGCCCATCTGCCAGCCGGCCGCGGCCGCGGTATCGACCATCTCCTGAAGCTGCGCGTCGGTGAAGCGGCCCTTGCCGCGAAAGCCAGGCTGCCCCTTGTAATCGGCCAGCAGCCACGCGGTGGGGCCGGTAAAGCCGCCGTCCACCGCGTTCTCGCCAATCGCGCCCAGGCGCACATGATTGTCACCATAACCGGTGTTATGCGGGAAGGCCTTGAGCCGCGCGGCGCCGGGATAGCTGATGTACATGGTCACGCGCGGCAGGCGGTCACCCATTTCCGCATAGAGTTCGCGCGCGCGGCGAAAGGTCATTCCCGCGCCCAGCAGGTCCAGCC
This sequence comes from Novosphingobium capsulatum NBRC 12533, assembly GCF_001598375.1. Classification (GTDB taxonomy): domain Bacteria; phylum Pseudomonadota; class Alphaproteobacteria; order Sphingomonadales; family Sphingomonadaceae; genus Novosphingobium; species Novosphingobium capsulatum. Next base: position 193,943 of record NZ_BCYV01000013.1, on the reverse strand, counting down.
CCTGCTCGCCGGGCGCCGGGCCGCCCGCACCATAGGGCTCGTCGTCGATCGATCCGCTGGCATCGTGGAAACTGGTAATGCCCAGCGCCAGGATGGAGCGGAGCCAGGTGACCGTCGCCGGCTTCATCACGTCCCAGCCGGGCTGGGGGATCAGGCGCAGCACCGCGCCATAGCTTTCGCGGATGATACCGTTGGGCTCGCCATTGGCATCATGCTCGATCAGCCCGCCGGCGGGATCGGGCGTGTTGCGGTCGATCCCCGCCAGCTTCAGCGCGAGGCTGTTGGCCACGGCCGAATGCGATCCGGCGCGCACCAGCAACACGGGATTGTCAGGCACGGCCGCATCGAGATCGGCACGGGTTATGTTGCGCTTTTCCGCAAGGTTGGCTTCCTGCCAGCCATAGCCGGTGATCCATTGCCCTGGCCCCAGCGCGCGGGCCTTGTCGCGCAGCATGCCCTGCACCTGTGCCATGCTGGTGGCGCTGGCCACGGCAATGTCGCTGGGCTTGATCGGCGCGGGATGCAGATGCGTATCGATGAAGCCGGGCATCAGGGTGCGGCCTTTGAGATCGACCACATCGCGCGCCGCAAAGCGCTTGAGCAGCCCTTCCCCGCCCACCGCGACAATACGATCGCCGCGCACAACCACAGCCGACGCCACGGCGAAGCGCTTGTCCACCGTCAGCACCTGGCCATTGTGCAGGATCAGGTCTGCCATCTGGCGCGCCTGCGCCCCACTGGCGCCGCACAGCACCAGTGCCAATCCCGCCACGCCTGCCTGCCACGCCTTGCGCATTGCCTTGCCCCCGGTTCGCCTGAAAGAGGCTAGCAAATTGTGATCTCAGTGCAACAGGCTTTGCGTCGGCGCATCGGGTGCCTAAGATCGCGGGATGACCGCGCCTTCGCTGAACCCGCTCTATGCCACCATGCCCACCACGATTTTCGAGGCGATGTCGGCCCTCGCGCGGGAGCATGGCGCGATCAACCTCGGCCAGGGCTTTCCCGATGGCCCGCCGCCGCCCGCCCTGGCGCAAGCCGCCGCGCGCGCCATGGCGGAACGATCGCAGCAATATCCCCCGATGGCCGGCGTGCCCGAACTGCGCGATGCGGTCGCCGCGTTCTATGGCCGGCGGCAGGGCCTGGCCCTGGCGCGCGAGCATGTCATCGTTACGTCGGGCGCGACGGAGGCGGTGGCGGCGGCGATCCTTGCCACTGTCCGCGCGGGAGACGAGGTGCTGGTGCTGGCGCCGGCCTATGACGCCTATGCCCCGCTGGTGCGCCGCGCTGGCGGCGTGCCGGTGTTCGTGGGCCTGGCGCCGCCCGATTGGGCCATGCCGATCGATGCGCTGCGCGCCGCGGTCACGCCGCGCACGCGCGCGCTGATCCTCAACGATCCGCTCAATCCCACCGGTACGGTGACCAGCGCAGCAGAGCGGGCGGCCCTGGCGCAGCTCTGCGTTTCCGCCAACCTGATCGCCATCTGTGACGAGGTGTGGGAGGTGGTGCGGTTCGATGGCCTGCGCCATGCCTCGCTGATGGCAGAGCCAGGCATGGCCGCGCGCACGATCAAGGTGGGATCGGCCGGCAAGATCTTTGGCGCCACGGGGTGGAAGGTGGGCTGGCTCGTGGCCGATCCGGCACTGGCGACGGTGGTTGCGCGCGCGCACCAGTTCCTGACGTTCACCACCCCGCCGATGCTGCAATGGGCCGTGGCAGAGGGATTGGCCGATGATGCCCTGATCGATGCCCAAGTGGCCGATTGGGCCGCATCGCGCCAGGCGCTGCTGGAAGCGCTGGCCCACCATGGCTTTGCCACCCTGCCCGGCAGCGCCACCTGGTTTTCGTGCATCGATCTGGCGCAGAGCGGCGTGCCCCTGGATGATCGCACCTTCGCCACGCGCGCCGTCGCCGAAGCGGGCGTGGCAACCATTCCGCTTTCCGCGCTGTGGGAAGGCCCGCCCGCGCCGCGCCATATCGTGCGGCTGTGCCACTGCAAGCCGCCGCCCATGCTGCGCGCCGCCGTGGGAAAGCTCGCCGCGTGGCGCGATGGTTTGTGACAGGTTGAACCGCTCGTCCCGCCTGTCAAACCATCCGCAAAATTCCCTCTTGCGCGACTCGAAAGACAGGCGCAGCATCCCTTCATCGACAGGAAAACGTGCCGCCGATCAGCTGGTACAAGCCGATGATTTACGGCGCTATTTTCTTGAAGTGCAAGCCTTTTGCCAAACGGAACACCGGCCATGTCCGCTCGTGCCTTCACGGCATGGTGAGCGGGTGTGACGGCGCCCGCGAGGGGGCTTGCGGCAATGGTTTTGTGCGCAGCAATTCCGCCTTGGCTGGTGTCTGGACACGCGGCCTGGAACTGTTTCGCAACCACCATATGCCTGTCCTTTGCCCCGGCGGGGTCCGTCCCGTGCGTTCTTGATCGGCGCGCGTGGGAGCGGTGCTTCGAGGCAAAGGCCACGCCCGTGATGCCGCCCGCAAGCGGCGTTGCGCAGCAGGTCAGGCCTCGCTCTTCCCCGAGCGGGCGATACGGACCGTGCACGGGAGCTTTGGCGCCGCCTGGCCATGCCGGACGCCGCCAACGGCCCAGGGGCTTCGTGCCCTGGAAGGCCCCCGCCCTCGGCCCGTCGGCCATGGCCGAACACAACGCCGGTTAAACGGCCACAGGCGCATTGGGGGCCGGCAGCGATGCCGGCCCCCGTTTTCTGTGGCTTATACCAACCTGCACGGTTTCCAACCCATGAGGATTGCGCTCCCCCGTTCGTTGGCGAGGAGCGGCCGCAGCAGCGATGTGGGCGCATCGTTGCAAGGTCGCGACAAAGTCCAACGGACGGGGGAGCGCAACCCTGCGGGCGCCTTCTGGCGACCTCATGGGTTGGAAACCGTGCAGGTTGGTATTACCGTTTTCTTGGACAGGCGCCCCGCCATGCCCTACCGCGCGGCCATGGCCGAAAAGTTCGAACGTCATCGCCAGCCCTGGACTCCTGCTGAACTCCAGAAGCTTCACACCCTCGCCAAAAAGGGCATGGGCCTCAAATCCATTGCCAAGGCGCTCACCCGCACCGAGGAATCGGTCAAGGATCGGGCCAAGGCCGATGGCCTGAGCATTGCCAAGCTGCGTTGACAAGCTTGGGTTCAGGCAGTCCAATCGATACGGTGGGCCGTCGCAACTGCACCCTGTTTGCAAGGAAACCGTTCATGAATGCACGTGCTGCCAGCGTTATTCTGGGTCTTGGTGCCATGCTGATCGGCATGAGCCAGACGCCCGCTTTGGCCGAGGCTGATCCCGGCAAGAAGGCCTGCGTGCAGGAAGCGCGGCGGCTGTGCCCGGCCGAGATGAAATCGTTGAGCCGCAAGAAGGTGGAAGCCTGCATGATCGCCAAGATCAATGAGACTTCCCCCGTGTGCCACGCCGCGATGCTGCGCATCCGCGCAGAACGCCAGGCGGCCGCTAAGCGCTGATTCCGGCGCTGCCGTAGAGCGCGCTGTTCTCTGCCCTGATCCGCACCGTCAGCATGGCGGCGTTGAGCACAGTAAACAGCAGCGCTACCCACACCAGGCCAAACGTCAACGGCAGCACCGCGATTTCGGCGGTCACCACCATGTAGTTGGGGTGGCGCACGAAACGGAACGGCCCACGCTTTACCAGCGGCGCGTCACGCGTGACGATAATGCGTGTGGTCCAGCGCGGGCCCAGCGTGGCCAGCACCCACACCCGCAGCAGCTGCAGCACGGCAAATACCGCCAGCAGCGGCAGAAAGATCGGGCGGCCACCCACCGTGAACCACAAGACCGCCAGCCATGCGGTGTGCATGGCCACCATCACCGGATAGTGATTGGCGCCCACTTCGCGCGCGCCTTGCGCCATCAGGCGCGCGGTGTTGCGCCGGGCGATCACCAGCTCGCTCAGGCGTTGCAGCGTGACAAAGGCCATGATGGCATAGGCCGCGTTCATGCCGCACACCGCAGCGTGAGCGACGACGCAGTAAACCCCGGCCCCAGCGCGCTCATCACGCAAAGCGGCGGCAGCCCCTCTTGCCGATAGCGATCCAGCACGAACAGCACCGTTGGTGCAGACATATTGCCGTGATCCCGCAAAACCTCGCGCTCCTTGACCAGTGCGCCTTGTTTCAGAGCAAGGGCGCTTTCCAATGCATCGACCACCTTGGCCCCGCCGGGATGGCAGATGAAGCGGTCAACGTCCTCGATCCGCAAGCCTTGCGGGGCAAGCATCTCCTCCATCGCCTGGCGCATTTCCTGCCGGGCAAAGGCGGGAATGGCCCGGTTGAGCACGACGCCCAGGCCGGTTGGCTCTGCCTGCCAGCCCATGATGTCGAGCGTGTCGGGCCAGGTCTTTTCGGCGCTGGCGGTAATCTCGGCAAAGCCGCCCTCGCCGCTGCGCAGCACGCAGGCCGCAGCCCCGTCGCCGAACAGCGCGGTCGAAACGATATCGGCCTTGTCCGCCCGGTCGGTGCGCAAGGCCATGCTGCACAGCTCCACCGTGACGAACAGCACATGCGATCCGGGCGTGGCGTGGGCGAGCTTGCTTGCCAGGCCCAGCCCGGTTGTGCCGCCGGCGCAGCCCAGCCCGAACACCGGCACGCGCACTACATCGGTGCGGAACAGCATCCGTGCCATAGCGCGCGCCTCCAGGCTGGGGGTGGCGATGCCGGTGGACGACACGGTAACGATGGTATCCACCTGGTCGGCGCGCAGATCGGCCTGGGCCAGCGCCTGCTCCGCCGCCGCGACCCACAGATCGAGCGCCACCTCCAGATAGACCGCGCTGCGTTCGGCAAAGCTGCGTTCCTGGCGATACCAGGCCACCGGCCGCGCCAGTTGCCGGGTGTGGACACCGGCGTTGGTATAGACCGCGGCCAGCCGCTCGAAATCGGCGAAATGCCCGCCAATGAGCGTACGCGCCGTGGCGATCGCCTCTTCCTGGGGCAGGATATTCGGGGGAGTTTCGGTGGCAAGCGAGAGAATTGAAACGGGCAGCATCTACGGTATCGCCTGCAAGACCGGCGAACCGGTGAAAAAGGTGCAGCCCGAAACGATTTTGACGAGAGCGAGTTCCTTGCCTGCGATAGGACAGGGGCGCATTCGCACAGGAGAATCGATGGCTGGACGCATGGTTGGCACGGACGCCCCGAGCCTAGGCGAAAGAGACGGCGCAAGCTATCGCGAATGGATCGGCTTTATCCTGATGTGCCTGGGCATGTTCATGGCCATCCTCGATATCCAGATCGTCGCCACGTCGCTGCCCGCCATCCAGGCGGCGATCGGCATCGCGCCCGATCGCATGGTGTGGGTGCAGACCGCCTATCTCACTGCCGAAATCGTCGCGATCCCGCTGACCGGGTTTCTTACCGCGCGGCTCGGCATGCGCTGGCTATTCGTGGCGGCGGCCTGCCTGTTCACACTGGCTTCGGCAGGGTGCGCGGCCAGTGGCGGCTTTGCCCAGCTGATCGCCTGGCGCGTGGTGCAGGGTTTTGCCGGCGGAACGCTGATCCCGGCGGTGTTTGCCGCGGTGTTCCTGCTATTTCCGCCGCGTAGCCAGGGCCTTGCCACCACGATCGCCGGCGTGGCGGCGGTGCTGGCCCCCACCATCGGCCCGATCGTGGGCGGGTGGATCACCCAGTCCTATTCCTGGCACTGGCTGTTTCGCGTCAACATCGTGCCCGGCATCGTTGCCAGCCTGGGGGTGCTGATCTTTCTGCGTGGCAAGGAAACCGGGCGGCAGGCTGGCCGGCCGATCGACGCGCTGGCGCTGGTGCTGCTCGCCGCCGCGCTGGTGGCGCTGCAACTCGGCCTCAAGGACGCGCCGTCGCGCGGGTGGGCAGACCTGCGCGTGGTGGCACTGCTTTGCGCATCGGGCATCAGCGCGATAGGCTTTGTCTGGCGCACGATGACATCCTCTGCCCCGCTGGTGGAACTGCGCTGCTTTGCCGATCGCAACTTCACCATCGGCTGCCTGCTCAGCTTCGTTCTCGGCTTCGGGCTGTTTGGCTCGACTTATCTCATGCCCTTCTTCCTGGGCCTGGTGCGCGAACACGGCCCGCTGCGCATTGGCGAGATCATGCTGGTAACCGGCTGCACGCAGCTGCTGGTCGCGCCGATCGCAGTCTATGCCGAACGCCGGATGGACCCGCGCCTGCTCGCCGGCTTTGGCTTCGTGCTGTTCGCCATCGGCCTGCTGCTCAGCACCGGGCAGACCGAGCAGACCGATTTCCGCGCGATGATCCTGCCCCAAATCGTGCGTGGCGCCGCCATCATGTTCTGCCTGCTGCCGCCAACCCGCATGGCATTGGGGCGGCTACCCGATCGGCTCGTGGCCGATGCCAGCGGGCTGTTCAACATGATGCGCAACCTGGGCGGCGCGGTCGGCCTGGCGCTGATCGACACCACGATTTTCAGCCGCGCCGCCACCGCCAGCAACCACATCGCCGACCAGTTGCGCGCCGGTGACGTGGCCACCGCCGTGCGCATCGGCATTCCGCGCGACGCCTTCCTGGAACAGCGCGGCCAGCCGCTCGACGATTTCACCACCGAGATGGTGCGGCCCCTGGTGGAAAAGGCCGCGCTCGTTCCTGCGGTCAATGCCGCCTGGCTGCTATGCGGCGTGCTGGTCGCGCTCGCGGTCCTGGCGCTGTGGTTCGTGCGCCGGGATACGGCGCTGCGCGACTGACACGGCTGGTCTGGTGAAGAATGACGTCGCAGGCTAAGGGCGCTGTCGCAGCGGTGCGACCAGGGCGTGCCAGCCCGCGTGCCCGCCTCTCGGCAGACCGTCAGGATTTTGAAGCAGCATGAATTACCGCCATTCCTTCCATGCGGGCAACAGCGCCGATGTCGTCAAGCATGCCCTGCTGATCGCGCTGGTGCGGGCCTTGCAGCAAAAAGACGGCGCGCTGACCCTGATCGACACCCATGCCGGCTGCGGGATTTACGACCTGCGCGGCGATGCGGCCCAGCGCACCGGCGAAGCGACGCAGGGCGTTATGCGGGCCTTTGCCGACCAGAACCCCCTGCTGGACGACTATCGCGCCGCCGTGCAGGCCGTGAACGAGGGCGCGGAGCCACAGCTCTATCCCGGTTCGCCACGGTTTCTTGCGCAACTGCTGCGGCCGCAGGATCTGCTGATCCTGAACGAAAAACACCCGGACGATGCCTATGCCCTGCGCGGCGCAATGCGCGATACGCCCGCCGCCGTGCATCAGCGTGATGCCTATGAGCTATGGCTGGCGATGGTGCCGCCCCGCACCGCGCGTGGACTGGTGGTGGTCGACCCGCCTTATGAACAGACCGACGAACGCGCGCGGATCGTCACGACGCTTGCCGCAGCCCAGCGCAAATGGGCCCATGGCGTGACGGTGATCTGGTATCCGCTCAAGGACCGCGCCGCGCATGTCCGGTGGAAAGAACAGCTGCGCAAGCTGCGCATCCCGAAACTGCTGACCATCGAACATTGGCTCTATGATGCCGACCAGCCGGGCATCTACAACGGGGCCGGGCTGTTCATCGTCAACCCGCCCTACGCCTTTACCCAGGCACTGCCGCCCATGCTCGAAGCGCTGCGCGCCGCGCTGGCCCCGGAAGGGCACCGGGGCGAGCTTGCCGCCGCCTGGCTGGGCGCGTGATCGGGCGGCCTGCCGCGTAGCCCCTCGCCGCACGGCGGCGAGGGGCCTGTCGCTCACCGCTTCAGCAACGGCGCCAGATAGTGCCCGGTAAAGCTCGCCTTGTTCTTGGCGACCTGTTCCGGCGTGCCCACGGCCACCACTTCGCCGCCGCGCACGCCGCCTTCGGGGCCCATGTCGATGATCCAGTCGGCGGTCTTGATCACATCCAGATTGTGTTCGATCACCACCACGCTGTTGCCCTGCTCCACCAGGCGGTGGAGCACTTCCAGCAGCTTGCGCACGTCTTCGAAATGCAGGCCCGTGGTGGGCTCATCGAGGATGTAGAGCGTCTTGCCGGTGGAGCGACGGGCCAGTTCCTTGGCCAGCTTCACGCGCTGCGCTTCGCCGCCCGATAGCGTGGTGGCCTGCTGCCCCACCTTGACATAGCCCAGGCCCACTTCGCCCAGCATGGCCATGCGATCGCGGATCGGGGGCACGGCCTTGAAGAACTCCACCGCGTCTTCGATCGTCATGTCGAGCACGTCGGCGATGGAGTGGCCCTTGAACTTCACCTCCAGCGTTTCGCGGTTGTAACGCTTGCCGCCGCATTCCTCGCACGTCACGTAGACATCGGGCAGGAAGTGCATCTCGATCTTGATCAGGCCATCGCCCTGGCACGCCTCGCAGCGTCCGCCCTTGACGTTGAAGCTGAACCGCCCGGCCTTGTAGCCGCGCGCCTGCGCCTCGGGCAGGCCGGCAAACCAGTCCCGGATCAGGGTGAACGAACCGGTATAGGTCGCCGGGTTGGAGCGCGGGGTGCGGCCAATCGGCGACTGGTCGATCTCGATCACCTTGTCGCAATGCTCCAGGCCCTTGATCGCGTCATGCGCGCCGGCCACCACGCGCGCGCCATTGAGCACACGGGCAGCACCGGCCTGCAGCGTATCGATGGTGAGGCTGGACTTGCCCGAGCCCGACACACCCGTGACGCAGCAGAACGTGCCGAGCGGAATCTTGGCCGTCACGTTCTTAAGATTGTTGGCCCGCGCGCCTTCCACCACCAGGGACAAGCCATTGCCCTTGCGGCGCTTCTTGGGCACCTCGATCCGGCGCGCGCCGGTCAGGTATTGCCCGGTGAGGCTGTCGGGATTGGCGAGGATATCGTCGAGCGTGCCCTGGGCGACGATCTCGCCGCCGTGGACGCCCGCGCCGGGGCCGAGATCGACGACATAGTCCGCCGCGCGGATCGCGTCCTCGTCATGCTCTACCACGATCACCGTGTTGCCCAGGTCGCGCAGCCGCTTCAAGGTTTCGAGCAGGCGGTCGTTGTCGCGCTGGTGCAGGCCGATCGACGGTTCGTCGAGCACGTAGAGCACGCCCGACAGGCCCGAACCGATCTGGCTGGCCAGGCGAATGCGCTGCGATTCCCCGCCCGACAGCGTGCCCGAGGTGCGATCGAGGTTGAGGTAATCGAGCCCGACATTGTTGAGGAAGCCAAGACGCTCGTTGATTTCCTTGAGGATCGCCTTGGCAATCTGGCTCTGCTGGCTGGTCAGCTTCGCGTCGAGCGTGGCGAACCATTCCAGTGCATCGCTGACCGACAGGCGCGTGCTGGCAGAAATGTCGTTGCCCGCCACTTTCACGCTCAACGCCTCGGGCTTCAACCGCGCGCCGTTGCAGGTTTCGCAGGGCTGCGCGGTCTGGAACTTGCCCAGTTCCTCGCGCATCCAGGCGCTTTCGGTTTGCAGCATGCGGCGATTGAGATTGCCGATCACGCCTTCGAACGCCTTGGAAACGGTGTAGCTCTTCTTGCCGTCGATGAAGGTCAGCGGCACGGCCTTGCCCGCCGTGCCATGCAGGATCACGATCTTCACCTCGCCCGGCAGCTTGTCCCACGGGGTATCGAGGTTGAAGCCGAAATGATCAGCCAGGCTGGCCAGCACCTGCATGTAATAGGGACTGGGCGGGTTGGACTTGGCCCAGGGCACGATCGCGCCCTGCTTGAGGCTCAAATGCTCGTTCGGCACCACCAGTTGCGGATCGAACAGCAGCTTTTCGCCCAGCCCGTCACACGCCGGGCACGCCCCCTGCGGCGCGTTGAACGAGAACAGCCGCGGTTCGAGCGCGTCGAGCGTGAAGCCCGAGACCGGGCAGGCAAACTTTTCCGACAGGACAATCCGGTTGTCGGGCAGGCCGGCGCCCTTGAGTTGGCCTTTCGCTGTGCCTTTCTTGGCCTTTTCCCGCGCCGCCTCGCCATTCAATTCAGCCACGGTCGTGTCGGCCAGGTCGATGAAGACCAGCCCATCGGCCAGCTTGAGCGCCTGCTCGAAACTGTCGGCCAGGCGCGTCTGGATGCCGTCCTTCACCGCGATGCGGTCGACCACCACCTCGATATCGTGCTTGTACTTCTTGTCGAGCGCGGGGGCGTCTTCGATCGCGTAAAGCTCACCATCGATGCGCACGCGGGTGTAGCCCGCCTTCTGCCACTCGGCGAGTTCCTTGCGGTATTCGCCCTTGCGGCCGCGCACCACCGGCGCCAGCAGATAGGCGCGCGTGCCTTCGGGCAGGGCCATCACGCGATCGACCATCTGGCTGACGGTCTGCGCGCTGATCGGCAGGCCGGTGGCCGGCGAATAGGGCACGCCGATCCGCGCCCAGAGCAGGCGCATGTAGTCATAGATTTCGGTGACCGTCGCCACGGTGGAGCGCGGGTTGCGGCTGGTGGTCTTCTGCTCGATCGAGATCGCCGGCGAGAGGCCGTCGATGTGCTCCACATCGGGCTTCTGCATCATTTCCAGGAACTGGCGCGCATAGGCCGACAGCGATTCGACATAGCGCCGCTGCCCTTCGGCATAGATCGTGTCGAACGCCAGGCTGGACTTGCCCGAACCGGACAGGCCGGTGATCACCACCAGGCTGTCGCGCGGCAGATCAACATCGATCCCCTTGAGGTTGTGCTCGCGCGCGCCGCGCACGGAAAGGGTGGTCAGCGCGGAGCGAGCGGCACCGGGCGCACGTGTGGGGGCGGTCGACATGAAGGGCAATGTTCCAGATTTGTTCGATTCACGCAAGCCTGTCGCAGCGCAGCAAGAACCGCGCAAGATGGCTCGGTGGGCAAGGGCGATTGGCCCCTGATGTGGGGAGCCGATCAGCCGATCGCAAGCGCGCGGCTGCGCCCATCGCCCACCCAGCGTGCCTTGACGCCCCAGACCCCGGCCAGCACGCCTTCGGCCAGCGCCAGGTGCGGCGCGCCGTTGGCGGCCACGGTGCCACGGTCGAGCACGATGACGTGATCGGCATGGTTCATCGCCAGGGCCAGATCGTGCAGCACCACCACCACGCCCACGCCCTGCCCTGCCAGGCGGCGAAAATGGGCGAGCAGCGCCTGCTGGTGGGCCAGGTCGAGCGCAGCCAGCGGCTCGTCTGCCAGAATCCAGCGCGGCTGTCCGGCCAGGACCCGCGCCAGCAGCGCGCGTGCCCGCTCCCCGCCCGACAGCGTGCCCACCTCGCGCCCGGCAAGGCCGGTAAGGTCAAGTGCCTGCAAGGCTGCCATGGTTGCGGCCGCGTCTATCCGCATCGGTGTGCGGTGCGGCAGGCGGCCCAGCCGCACCAGCGTTTCCACCGTCACGTTCCACGCCACCTCGCCCGCTTGCGGCAGATAGCCGATGGCAATGGCGCGTTCGCGCGCGGTCAGTTCGGCCAGGCGATGCTGCCCCAAAGACACGTGCCCGCCATCGGGCTCTTCCAGGCCAGCAAGCGCCGAAAGCAGCGTGGACTTGCCTGCTCCGTTCGGCCCGCAAATCGCGGTCAGGCGTCCTGGCGACAGCCCCACGCGCACATCGCGCAGGCGGCCCACCATGGTGACGGCATCGGCAACAAGATCCATAGCCCCGGGCCTCTCAAGCCAGGCCGCGCCGCAGGCGCAGCAAAAGATGCAGGAAGAACGGCGCGCCCAGCAGGCTGAGCGCTATGCCCAGGCGCAGCTCACCGCCCGCCAGCGGCAGGCAACGGCACAGCGAATCGGCGAGCAGCAGCAACAGTGCGCCGGCCAACGCGCTGGGCAGCAGCAGGCTGGATGGGCGGCGATCGGTGAACGGGCGCACGATATGCGGCACCATCAGCCCGACAAAGCCGATGACCCCGGCCGCCGAAACCCCGGCACCCACAACCAGGCCCACGCCCACCACCATCAATCCGCGCAAGGCCACCGGATCGAGGCCCATCGAGCGGGCCGCCAGTTCGCCCAGGGTGAGCGCATCGAGCGCCGGCCCGGCACGCCACAGCAGCACCAGCCCCAGCGCGGTGAGCGGCGCGGCCAGCGCCACATCGTGCCAGCTGCGATCGGTCAGCGCGCCCATCAGCCAGGTGACAATCTCGGTCAGGGCAAAGGGATTGGGCGCCAGGCTGATCGCCAGGCTGGTCAACGCGCCGGCGAGGCTGGACAGCATCATGCCGGCCAGCGTGAACAGCGCCACGCCCCCGGCCAGGCCCGTGCGCGGTCCCGACGCGATCAGTGCCAGCAGCACCATGCCCCCAGCGGCGCCCGCCAGGGCCATCGCCGGCAGCGCGAAAGGCTGCACCGCAAAGCCGGTAAACAGCGACAGCACCGCACCTAGCGCGGCGAGCGGCGCCACCCCGAACAGGCCGGGATCGGCCAGGGGATTGCGCAGATAGCCCTGCATCGCCGCACCCGCCGCGCCCAGTCCGGCCCCGACGATCACCGCCAGCACCGCGCGCGGCAGGCGCAGTTGCGCCAGGATCACCGTGGCATTGGCACCGGCCGGATCGAACGGATTGATCCACACCTGCCCGGCCAGCAGGCACAGCGGAAACAGCACGAGCAGCAAGCCACCCAGCACCAGGGGCAAGGCAGCACGGTTCATGGCATCGCTTCCAGCTCTTGGCGCACCGCCACCATGCGGTTCAGGAACCGGGGAATGGTTGGGCCGCCGCAATAGATCAGGTTGGGGGAAATCGGCACGCGCGCGGTGTGGCGCAGCGCCGCCAGCGCGGGATGGAACAGCAGGCGGTCTTCCTGCGGCGCGGCCTGATCGGCCAGGGTGCCGCGCGGGGTGCCCACGGCCATGATCACGCGCGGCGGATCGGCCAGCATGCGCTCCAGCGACAGGCGTTCGGATTGGCCCAGGCCGCGTTGCGCACTGAAATTGGCAAAGCCGGCACGCATCATCAGGTCTGATGCCAGGGTATTCTGGCCCGGCACCAGGCCGCCCGGTTCCCACAGCACGGCCGTGATCGGCGCCGTGCCCGGCGGCGGCGCCGCGGCGGCGACTGCGCGGTCGATCCGCGCGATCAGCGCGGCGCCGCGCGCCGGCTGCCCGGCCCAGCCGGCCAGGCTGCGCACCTGGGCGCGCGCGGCATCGAGCGATTCGGCAATGCCCACCGTTTCCACGCGCAGGCCCAGCCCGCGCAACGCCGCCAGCGTGGCCGGATCGGCATAGGTGCTGGTCACCACCAGATCGGGATGCAGCGCCAGCACGCTTTCTACCGCGCCATCGGTGGTGGCAAAGCGCATGGCCTGCGCCACGTCCATCGAGGTTTGTGCCGGATCGCGGCTGTAGGAAGACAGCGCCAGGATCTGCGCGGGATCGGCCACTTCTGCCAGGATCGCATCGCTGCAAGGGTTGAGCGACACGATCCGGGGCAGACGATCGGTGGCCTGCGGATCGGCGGGAGCCACCTGCGCGCACCCGCCCAGCATCAGCGCCAGCACCACGGCACCGCGCCCCATGCGCCGGCAGAGCAAGGCAAAGTCAGGCACGATGCGGCCGCTCACGGCAAAGCCATTCCTCCAACCGGCGCAACGCCATCAGTACCGCAGGCGAACGCCACCGAACACGGAACGACCCAGCGCGCCATAGCCCGCTGCCGTCACCAGCGGCCGATCGAACACGTTTTCCACCCGGCCGAAAAGTTCGGCCTGATGAAGGATCGGCAAACTGGCGCGCACGGTGGTGACGCTACCGCCCGCCAACTTGATCGAATTGGCCGCGTTGTCAAAACTTTCCGACTGGAAGCGCAGGTCCGCGGCCAAGGCCAGCCCAGCCCAGGGCGTGGTCCAATCGAGCGAGGTGGTCAGCGCGTGGCGCGGGCGGCGCGCCAGGTCGTTGCCGAATGTGGTGGCGCCAGGCGTGCGATCGGTCGCCTCGGTATAGGCATAGGCGATCGTGCCCTTGACCTGGCTGCTGAGCGCGGCGCCCACATCGAGCTCGACGCCTTGCGCGCGCGCCTTGCCGACGTTGTCATAGACGCCATAGGCATGGCCCTGGCACAGCGCGGTTTGCGCCATGAAGCACGAGACATAGGCGATCAGATTGCGGGTATCGCGGCGGAACAGCGTGACCCCGGCATGGAAGCCGCCATCCTGGCTGGTGTAGACCACGCCCAGGTCATAGCTGCGGCTGCGTTCGGGATCGAGCGCGGCATTGCCGTAATCGGGCGAAAGCAGCTGATAGAGCGTGGGCGCGCGGAAGCCTTCGCCATAGCTGGCATTGAAGCGCAGCCCGCGCACCACTTCCACCGTGCCGTTTGCCCCCAGGCTGACATTGCTGCCGAACTGGCTCTGTTCGTCATAGCGCACGCCGGCGGCGAGGCTGGCCTTGGCGGTGTACCAGCCAAGCATGGCATGGCCGCTGGTCAGGTGCGCGTTCTGGCGCGTGTCATAGGTGCTGTCGAACCGGGTCCATTCGCGATCCGCCCCGAAATCGAGCGCGAAATCAGCAGGCAGGCTATAGCGGCCGTTCAATTCCACCCGCTCGCTGCGGCCATTGTAGCCATATTCGAAGGCGTTGTCGGCCCCGCCGGTGTAATAGCGGCGGCGCGTGTCGGACAGGGCATAGCCAGCATCGAGCGTCAGCGGACCGCCGGCATAGTGCAGCCCGGCGCGGCCGAAGAACTGCCGCGTGGTGGTGTATTCCGGCGTATCGGCAAAGACATAGTCGGGCGCGGGATAGCCATCGATCTGGGTCTTGCCATCGGCATAGCGGGCATTGGCGACCAGCGAGAGCGTATCGGTGAGGTTGACCCGCGCCTTGCCGCCCACGCGCCACTGGTCATAGCCATCGCGCTCGGTCCCGCTGGCAGCGGCCGAAATGCCATCGGTGGTGGCATAGCCGCCATCGATCGAGAAGGCATAGCGGTCGCGCTTCACGCCGGCTGCGGCATCGGCATCATAGCTGCGGCGCGAGCCGGCCTCGGCCGAGGCTTCGACGCCATCGATCTCGCGCGTGGTCACCGCGATCACCCCGCCGATGGCAGAGCTGCCCCAGACCACCGAGTTGGAGCCGCGCAGCACTTCGATCCGCTCGATCCCGCCGCTGGTCAGCGTGCCAAAATCAAACCCGCCCGACGGCGCCGAAGGATCTTCCACGCGCACGCCATCGACCAGCACCAGGGTGTGCTGCCCTTCCCCGCCGCGCAGGCGCACGGCAGTTTGCGCACCCAGCCCGCCGGTGCGCGACCAGGTCAGGCCCGGCACGCGATCGAGCACGCGGGTCAGGTCAACGCCCTGCACCGCCTCGATCGTCTGCAACTGCAACACGGTGATGGCCTGGCCGGTCTGGTCGAGCGACAGGTCGTTGCCGGTGGCCAGCACGGTGATCTGCGCGCCATCGGTGACGGGGGCTTCATCGGCATAGGCAGGGGCGGCCAGCATCATGGCAGTGGCCAGCGCAACAAGCGATGTCTTCACGGTTCTTTTCCTCCCGGCCCATGGACAGTCTCGCCGTCCATGGCGCGAGGGTCCGCCGGGCCCTGGCGGAAGACTCGTCACGCTTGCGCCCGGTACACCCCGCCCGGCCGCGGAACGACCACACACCGGCAGGTTTCCTGGCTCATCCGAAGTCAACGCGACACGCCGGCCTTCCCAGCCCACCAAGGGGCCAGTGGCGCGCAAGGGCGCGGCGCTCGTCCGGAAACAGTTGCGGGGGCAGCGCCGGCTGGTTCCGGCTTCCCTCTTAGCCCGCGTGGTTGCGGGCACCGGTGGCGTCAGCCCGGGCGGATAGCGACACCTGCACCAAGGGGCAAGCCCGCAGCCATGATTAACCAACCCGTAGCAGCCTGTGCCTTATCGGGACGAGGACGATTCCTGCCGTGCATGGTTGCAGTGCAACGCGTAACGCACCATGGCGCAGACCAAGCCTGCCCTGTTTCACGCCCTATGCCAGACCCGATTCCCTTCACCGGCGCCACGCCCACCCTTCCGCCCGAGGCGCTGATGCCGCCGCCGGGGCCGGAAGAGCGCGTCGCCCTGGCCGGGCAGCGGCAGGCCGATGGCGCGCTGATCGCGGCGCTTACCCTGCCGCCGGTGCGCCCACGCGATTTTGCCGCCCGCATCCGCCGCCGCGACATGACCTCGTGGCGCCACCAGCATCGCGCGCCCTCGCGCCTGGCCGAGCGGGCCGCCGGCATTGCCGCGATCGGCGCGCTGGGCCTGGTGCTCGGCGCGGTCGGCTGGGGTTCGCCCGGCAGCGATGCCGCCGCCGCACAGGATCGCAACGGCGGGCTGCAACCTTTCGAGCGGGCGGGCGAAAGCTTTCCCGGCTCGGCGTTCTACTATGTTTCGGCGCAAGACAGCGGCCTGCTTGCCCCGCAGGACGCCGCCCGTGCCTGGGACCGGCAGGTGGCCGCAATCCGCAGCGACGCCGATGATGGCACCACCACCGCGCCCTGGTCTGCCAATCCAGCAGCGCGGCCGCTGTTTGCCACCGGCAGCGGCGAAGACCGCTGGCGCGCGCTGCAATGCCTGACCACCGCGATCTATTACGAAGCCGCGTCCGAACCCGATGCCGGGCAGCGTGCGGTGGCGCAGGTCGTGCTCAACCGCGTGGCGCACCCGGCCTTTCCCAAGACGGTTTGCGGCGTGGTGTTCCAAGGATCGGAACGCCCCGGCTGCCAGTTCAGCTTTGCCTGCGACGGCGCGATGGCGCGCCGTCCGGTGCAACAGTTCTGGGACCGCGCCCGGCGCGTGGCAGCCGATGCCCTGGCGGGCAACGTGTTTGCCCCGGTGGGCCTGGCCACGCATTACCATACCAGCGCGGTCCATCCGCTATGGTCAGACAAGCTGGCCTTCATCGGCACGATCGGCGCGCATCGCTTCTATCGCTGGGCCGGATCGGCCGGCCAGCCCGCCGCCTTCAACGCCAGCTATCGCGGTGGCGAGCCGCTGGCCGCGCCCCATCCGCGCAGCTGGGTGCCGGCCGCGGCCGACGTGGCCGATCCGGTCACCCTGGAAAAGGCGTTCGAGGAAGGCCGCATCAGCGCGCTCGAACACACCGGTGCTTCGGCCGGCGCCACGACGGGCACGGCCACCGGGGGCCTGGGCGAATCGCCCCAGCGCGCGATCCCGGCCAGCGCCGCGCCGCAACTGGCAGCGCCCCTGCCCGGCGCCCCCAGCCCGCAGCTTCGCCCAGAAGCGCGGGAAACCTATGAAAACGCCGGAAAATGGATTGCCCAGCCGCATGGCTGAAGGCTGATTGAACCCGGCCAGGCGCTGCATCGGCACGCTTGGCCGCGTCTGCGGGAACATCAATGTCCCGTTTACCGTCTCATCTCACGCCCTGTTAGCGCAACGCCCCGTAGAAGGACGGCAGAGCCGCCAGGAAGTTTACCCCGAAAACGGCTTTGAACACGAAAAAAGCCGAATTTTCGGTGTCGCGATGAAGAACGGAGACCACCCGCGCATGCTGCGTTTCGCCCCTCGCTATGGCATGATCTCGCCCTGTCTCCGCCGGCCCGCCGGCCGCGTGCCGCGCCCTGCCAACGACAATCCGGCCTGGTCGCTCCAGGCAGCCCAGGACTATCCATCGCCGGTACGCGCCATGGCCGGGCGCCTCGCTGATCGACTGGCCGAAGACGCCCTGCTGGCCGAAGCGCTGCGCCTGTTTGCCAGCCATGGCCATGCCGCCGCCGGGCAAGCTGCCCGCGCCGCAACCCGCGCGGCGATGGCCGGGGACGCGGAACAGGCGGATTGGTGGGCGCAGGTGTGCCACACGCTCGATCGCCGCAAGGCCATTGCCCTGCGCCGGGAACTTGCCGGGCTCGGATGAATTTCACGCAGCAAGCCGAGACGGCTGCGCCCATCGCCGGCACGCCTGAAAAACCCGGCGGCCGCACCGTTCTGAAACGCGGCAAAGGGCTTGCCTGTCGCATTCGTATGAACGGTAGATTTACCACTTAACGCTATTGCGAACTGATATCGAAGAAACCCGCAGATGCGGGGTTTTTTGCGGTTGCAATCCCTCTCGGGCAGGCCTACGTGCCCCTCCACTTGCCGGCAACCCTTCCCGTCTCGCGGGCGCGGGGGGACCTCCATCCGGGGGCTTGAGTCGGCAACGCTTGAACGCTTGTCCCGCGACGACTCCGGGAAAGGACCGTAAAGCACATGGCACGCAAGAAGATCGCGCTCATCGGCGCGGGTAACATCGGTGGCACTCTGGCGCATCTGGCCGCGCAGAAGGAACTGGGCGACATCGTCCTGTTCGACGTGGTGGAAGGCGTTCCGCAGGGCAAGGCCCTCGATCTCTCGCAGTGCGGCCCGGTCGAAGGCTTTGACGCCAAGATCATCGGCACCAACGATTACAAGGACATCGCTGGCGCAGACGTCATCATCGTGACGGCTGGCGTGGCGCGTAAGCCCGGCATGAGCCGCGATGACCTGCTCGGCATCAACCTCAAGGTGATGAAGTCGGTCGGCGAAGGCATCCGCGACAACGCGCCCGACGCCTTCGTGATCTGCATCACCAACCCGCTCGACGCGATGGTCTGGGCGCTGCGCGAATTCTCCGGCCTGCCCGCCAACAAGGTGGTCGGCATGGCTGGCGTGCTCGACTCGGCGCGCTTCAGCACGTTCCTCGCCTGGGAGTTCGGCGTTTCGGTGCGCGACGTGAACTCGTTCGTGCTGGGCGGCCATGGCGACACCATGGTTCCGGTCGTGGAATATTCCACCGTCGCCGGCATCCCCGTCACCGACCTGATCAAGATGGGCGCTTCCACCCAGGAAAAGATCGACGCGATCGTGGCCCGCACCCGTTCGGGCGGCGGCGAGATTGTCGGCCTGCTCAAGACCGGTTCGGCGTTCTATGCCCCGGCCGCCTCGGGCATCGCCATGGCCGAAGCCTACCTCAACGACCAGAAGCGCATCCTGCCCTGTGCCGCCCATGTCGATGGCGCCTATGGCGTTGACGGCCTCTATGTTGGCGTGCCGGTAGTGATCGGCGCTGGCGGCGTAGAAAAGGTCATCGAGATCAACCTCGATGAAACCGCCAAGGCCAACCTCCAGGTCTCGGTCGACGCGGTCAAGGAACTGCTGGTGGCGTGCAAGGGCATCGATCCCTCGCTCGCCTGATGGCAGCATGGTTCGCGGCCGTCCTTTCCCGGGCGGCCGCGGCACCTTCTACCGGGCTGTTTTTCAGGCCGGCAAAAGCGATAAGACCCTTTGCGAAGGGCGCTGACCAGACGCCATTAAGGATACCTGGCCCATTGCGCGCAAGGCATGCGCAGGGCGGCCGATCCGGCCATGGCGGCGGGAAAGCGATGACAGTCACAGGCAGGCTGCGCCGGTATGCACTCTGCCCACAACCTTTTTCCGAAGCCCCTCCCCTCCCCGGGGGCACAGGAGTGAATTGACCATGGCACAGGACGTGCACGAGTACGAAGTTGATCCTTCACAGGATGCGCCGCAGCAGGGTCCGTCCTGGCAGTCCAAGCGCTGGCCGATTACCGACGCGCTCGCCGGCGATGATCTGACCCGTGCGCTCGATCCCATGACCATCAAGGTCGAGGTCGCCAAGGCCGCCAAGAAGGCCGGCGCCGCGCTGGACGAAGCCGCGCTGGAACAGGCGGCCAACGACAGCCTGCGCGTGATGCTGCTGGTGCGCACTTATCGCGTGCGCGGCCACCTGGCGGCAGACCTTGATCCGCTGGGCCTGTCCAAGCAGTACCTGCCGGCCGACCTCAGCCCCGAATACCACGGCTTCCTGCCCAAGGACATGGATCGCAAGATCTATCTGGGCGGCACGCTGGGCCTGCAATGGGGCACCGTGCGCGAAGTGGTCGAGATCCTGCGCAAGAACTATTGCGGCAAGGTCGGCCTGGAATACATGCACATCTCCGACGTGGAGGAGCGCAAGTTCCTGCAGGACCGCATCGAAGGCGGCGACAAGTCGATCGACTTCACGCCCGAGGGCAAGAAGGCGATTCTGTCGGCCGTGGTGCGCGGCGAGCAGTACGAGAAGTTCCTCGGCAAGAAGTATGTCGGCACCAAGCGCTTTGGCCTGGACGGCGGCGAGTCGATGATCCCCGCGCTCGAAGCGGTGATCAAGTACGGCGGCCAGCGCGGGGTGAAGGAAATCATCTATGGCATGGCCCACCGCGGCCGCCTGAACATCCTCGCCAACGTGATGGCCAAGCCCTATCGCGTGATCTTCCACGAAT
This sequence comes from Novosphingobium capsulatum NBRC 12533, assembly GCF_001598375.1. Taxonomy (GTDB): domain Bacteria; phylum Pseudomonadota; class Alphaproteobacteria; order Sphingomonadales; family Sphingomonadaceae; genus Novosphingobium; species Novosphingobium capsulatum. Next base: position 173,874 of record NZ_BCYV01000013.1, on the reverse strand, counting down.
TCTCGGGCGGCAGCGCCAACCCCGAAGATGTGGGCGGCTCGGGCGACGTGAAGTATCACCTGGGCACCAGCACCGACCGCGAGTTCGACGGCACCAAGGTGCACATGAGCCTGCTGCCCAACCCGTCGCACCTGGAAACGGTGGACCCCATCGTGCTGGGCAAGACGCTGGCCCAGCAGCAGTTCCGCGATGACGTGGGCCCGGGCAAGCACAAGCAGGTGCTGCCGGTGCTGATCCATGGCGACGCCGCCTTTGCCGGCCAGGGCATCGTCTGGGAATGCTTCGGCTTTTCCGGCGTGCAGGGCTACAACACCGGCGGTTGCATCCACTTCATCATCAACAACCAGATCGGCTTCACCACCAGCCCGCAGTTCTCGCGCGGCTCGCCCTACCCCTCTGACGTGGCCAAGGGCGTCCAGGCGCCGATCATCCACGTCAACGGCGATGATCCCGAAGCGGTGACCTTCGCGTGCAAGCTGGCGATCGACTATCGCCAGCAGTTCGGCCGCGACATCGTGATCGACATGTGGTGCTACCGCCGCTTCGGCCACAACGAAGGCGACGAGCCCTCGTTCACGCAGCCGCTGATGTACGCCAAGATCAAGAAGCATCCGGCCGTCTCGACGCTCTATGCCGAGCGTCTGGCCGCCGAGGGCGTGATCGACAAGGGCTGGAAGGGTGACGTGGAAGACCACTTCACCGCCACGCTCGAAAACGAGTTCGAAGCCGCCAAGAGCTACAAGGCCAACGAGGCCGACTGGTTCGGCGGACGCTGGGCAGGCCTCAACAAGCCGGCCGACCCGGTGACGGCGCGCCGCAACGTGGCCACCGGCATCGAACAGAAGCTGTTCGACAGCCTGGGCCGCACGCTGACCTCGGTTCCCGAAAGCCTGACCGTCCACAAGACGCTGGGCCGCGTGCTCGACGCCAAGCGCGAGATGTTCAACACCGGCAACGGGTTTGACTGGGCCACGGCCGAAGCGCTCGCCTATGGCAGCCTGGTCACCGAAGGCTACAACGTGCGCCTTTCGGGCCAGGATTGCGGCCGCGGCACGTTCAGCCAGCGCCACGCGGTGTGGGTCGACCAGACCGACGAGCACAAGTATGTGCCGCTGGCGACGCTGCCCCACGGCCGCTTCGAAGTGCTCGACAGCCCGCTGTCGGAATATGGCGTGCTCGGCTTCGAATACGGCTATGCCAGCGCCGATCCCAAGACGCTTGTGCTGTGGGAAGCGCAGTTCGGTGACTTTGCCAACGGCGCCCAGATCGTGATCGACCAGTACGTTGCCGCATCGGAAGCCAAGTGGCTGCGCGCCAATGGCCTCGTCATGCTGCTGCCGCACGGCTATGAAGGCCAGGGTCCGGAACACTCCTCGGCCCGCCTTGAGCGCTATCTCCAGCTCTGCGCGGAAGACAACCTGCAGGTGTGCAACATCACCAGCCCGGCCAACTACTTCCACGTGCTGCGCCGGCAGATGCACCGCTCGTTCCGCAAGCCGCTGATCATCATGACGCCCAAGTCGCTGCTGCGCCACCCGCTGGCCAAGTCGACCGCGGCCGATTTCCTGGGTGAAGCGCAGTTCAAGCGCATCCTGTCCGATCCTTCGGCACCGGAAGACCGCGACACCCGCCGCGTGGTGCTGTGCTCGGGCAAGGTCGCCTATGACCTGATCGAGGCACGCGATGCGGCCGGCATCACCGATACCCAGATCATTCGGATCGAGCAGCTCTACCCCTTCCCGGGTGAGCCGCTGGCCCTGCGCCTGTCGCGCATGACCAATCTGGAAGACGTGGTGTGGTGCCAGGAAGAGCCGAAGAACAACGGTTCGTGGTTCTTTGCCGAGCCGCTGATCGAGGAATCGCTCAAGGCTGCCAAGGGCAAGGTCACGCGCCCCCGCTATGCCGGCCGTTCCGCCTCGGCCTCGCCCGCCACGGGCCTGGCCAAGCGCCACAATGCCGAGCAGGCCGCCTTGGTTGCCGATGCGCTGGCGCTGTCGGTGCGCGAGGAAATCCGCCGCAAGAAGAAGGCCTGACCGGCCGTTTCGTCCACCTGAATTCTCCCCAAGGAACACCAAGTCATGTCCATCGAAGTCAAGGTTCCGACGCTCGGTGAAAGCGTCAGCGAAGCGACGGTCGGCCAGTGGCTGAAGAAGCCCGGCGAAGCGGTGGCTCTGGACGAGCCTATCGTCAGCCTCGAAACCGACAAGGTTGCCGTCGAAGTGCCCTCGCCCGTTGCCGGCGTGCTGGGCCAGATCCTGGTTGCCGAAGGCGAAACCGTCACGGTTGGCGCGCTGCTCGGCACCGTGGAAGACGGCGTTGCCGCAGCCGGCAACGTGCCGGTTGCCCCGCGCGAGGAAAAGCCCGTGCCGCCCGCGTCCGACACAGTGGCTCCGGCCGCCGCGCCGGCCCCGGCTGCTGCTGCGGCTGTCCCTGCTTCGGCCCCTGCTGGTGACGATGCCGGCGCTGCCGCGCTGTCGCCGGCGGTGCGCCGCGCGGTGCTGGAGCACGGCATCGATCCTTCCACCGTCAAGGGCACCGGCAAGGACGGCCGCCTGACCAAGGAAGACGTGCTCGCCGCAGCCCAGGCCAAGGCCGCCTCGCCCGCTCCCGCCGCCACGGCCGCCGTGCCTGCGGCCGTTGCTGCCCCGGGCCGCAACGAGGAACGCGTCAAGATGACGCGCCTGCGCCAGACCATCGCCAAGCGCCTCAAGAGCGCGCAGGAAAACGCTGCCCTGCTCACCACGTTCAACGACGTGGACATGTCGGCGGTGATGGCCGCGCGCGAAAAGTACAAGGACGTGTTCGAGAAGAAGCACGGCGTGAAGCTGGGCTTCATGTCGTTCTTCGCCAAGGCTTCGTGCTTGGCGCTCAAGGACATTCCGGCCGTCAATGCCCAGATCCAGGGCGATGAAATCGTCTATCACGACTATGTCGATATCTCGGTGGCCGTGTCGGCGCCGAACGGCCTGGTCGTTCCGGTGGTGCGCGATGCTGACAAGCTCTCGTTCGCCGGCATCGAAAAGGCGATCGGCGATTTCGGCAAGAAGGCCCGCGAAGGCGCACTGACCATGGAAGACATGAAGGGCGGCACCTTCACCATTTCCAACGGCGGCGTGTTTGGTGGCCTGATGTCCACCCCGATCATCAACCCGCCGCAGTCGGCCGTGCTGGGCCTGCACCGCATCGAGGACCGCCCTGTGGTTCGCAACGGCGAGATCGTGATCCGCCCGATGATGTACATCGCCCTGTCGTATGACCACCGCATCATCGACGGTCGCGAGGCGGTTACCGCGCTCAAGACCATCAAGGAAGCGATCGAAGATCCCACCCGCCTGCTGATCGATCTCTGATCGGCACTGCACGGCGCGCCCGGTGACCACCGCCGGGCGCGCCAGCGTGCATCCACGCGAACTTGTGTGATAAGTCGCGCCAGTCCCGCCACCGTTTTCGGGAACGCGCGAACAGGAGGCCGCAATGGCTGAATATGATTATGATGTCCTGGTGATCGGCGCTGGCCCGGGCGGCTATGTCGCGGCGATCCGCGCGGCCCAGCTGGGCCTCAAGACTGCGTGCGCCGAAGGGCGCGAAACGCTGGGCGGCACCTGCCTCAACGTGGGCTGCATCCCGTCGAAGGCGCTGCTGCACGGTTCGGAAAAGTACGACGAAGCCGTCAACGGCACCTTTGCCAACTATGGCATCAAGACCGGCCCGGTGGAACTGGACCTCTCTGCCATGCAGGCGCAGAAGCTCGACTCGGTCAAGGGCCTGACCGGCGGCATCGAATTCCTGTTCAAGAAGAACAAGATCACCTGGCTCAAGGGCTATGCCACGTTCGAAGACGCGCACAGCGTCACCGTGGCCGGGCAAAAGGTTTCGGCCAAGCACATCGTCATCGCCACCGGTTCGTCGGTCACCCCGCTGCCGGGCGTGACCGTGGACAATGACGCGGGCGTGGTGGTCGATTCGACCGGTGCCCTTGCGCTCGACCGCGTGCCCGAACACCTGGTGGTGATCGGTGGCGGCGTGATTGGCCTGGAACTGGGTTCGGTCTGGCGCCGCCTGGGTGCCAAGGTCACCGTGGTGGAATACCTTGACCAGCTGCTGCCCGGCATGGACGGCGACGTGCGCAAGGAAGCCGCCAAGATCTTCAAGAAGCAGGGCATGGCGCTCAAGCTTTCGACCAAGGTCACCGGCGTAGCCGTCGAAGGCGGCAAGGCGACGCTCACCGTCGAGCCTTCGGCCGGCGGCGCTGCCGAAACGATCGAAGCCGATTGCGTGCTGGTGGCGATCGGCCGCCGGCCCAACACCGATGGCCTCGGCCTCGACAAGATCGGCCTGGAACTGAACGGCCGCGGCCAGATCGAAACCGACCACGATTTCCGCACCAAGGTAGACGGCGTGTGGGCGATCGGTGACGTGATCCCCGGCCCGATGCTGGCACACAAGGCCGAGGACGAAGGCATTGCCGTGGCCGAAAACATCGCCGGCCTGACGGGCATCGTCAACCACGACGTGATCCCCGGCGTGGTCTATACCTTCCCCGAATTTGCCGGCGTGGGCCTGACCCAGGAAGCCGCGCTGGAGAAGGCCGGCGGCGACCAGTCGAAGATCAAGGTCAGCAAGTTCCCCATGCTGGCCAACAGCCGCGCCAAGACCAACCACGAGCCCGATGGCTTCGTGAAGGTCATTGCCGATGCGCAGACCGACCGCGTGCTGGGCGTGTGGGCGATCGCCTCGGTGGCCGGCACGATGATCGCCGAAGCCGCGCTGGCGCTGGAATTTGGCGCTACCTCGGAAGACATCGCCTATACCTGCCACGCGCACCCGACCCATTCGGAAGCGCTCAAGGAAGCGGCAATGGGCATCCGCGAAAAGCCGATCCACATCTGATCGCCTTTTGGCACAACCGATGAAACAAGGCCGCGCCGGGGCAACCGAGCGCGGCCTTTTTCATGGGCGAACGGGCGCCATCATGGCGCCGGGAACTTTGCCCGGTCTTGGTGCGTAGTGCGCCCAAACGGGGCAACAGCACATGACACTCTCGCGTAAGGTCGGCAGCGCAGCAGCGCTGACCGCATCGATCCTGCTGGCCGGCTGCCACCATAGCCCGGTGACAGAGGCGCCGCCGCGCGCCAACGATGCCATCGCCGTGCCGCCCCAGGCCTCGACTATCGCCGTGCCGATCGTCGCCCGGCTGGACGAACTGAGCGCCGCGCTCGAACGCGAGGTGCCGCGCCAATTGTGGTCGATCGACAAGCCCGGGCAGGATTGCCTGGCCTCGCAGCGGGTCAAGGTGCTGGGGGTCAAGCTCAAGACCCCGCGCGTGGAATGCCGCATCGTGGGCGATGTGGTGCGCGGGCCGATCACGCTGGCGGGCCAGGGCCAGGATCTGGTGGTGACGCTGCCGCTGCATGCCACGCTGCGCGCAAAGGATATTGCCGGCGTGTTCAAGCAGGAAACCGCCACCGGTGATGCCGTGGTGCGCGCCCATGTGCGGCTGTCGCTGGCCAACGACTGGAAGCCGCGCGCCACGCTCGATATCCACTATGACTGGACCAATGCCCCCGGCATCGATTTCCTGGGGCAGCGCATCACCTTTACCGACAAGGCCGATGCCAAGCTCAAGGACGTGGTGAACCGGCTGGAACGCACGCTGCCGCGCGAGTTGGACAAGCTGCATCTCGACCGCGAGATTGGCAAGGCCTGGGCCAGCGCATTCACCTCGCTGGAACTCAACCACGCCAATCCCCCGGTGTGGATGCGGGTAACGCCGCACGACCTGCGCTATGGCGGCTATGCCGTGGAAGGGCGGCGCCTGGTGCTGCGCCTGGGCATGCATGCGCAGACCGAAACCTTTGTCGGCAACCGGCCGCCCGATCCGGCGGTGGCGCCGCTGCCGCCGGTGCGCAAGCTGGAAACCACGCCGGGGCGGATGCTGTTCGTCATTCCAGTAATTGCCGATTACCGCGAACTGGAGCCGGTGATCGCCCGGGCCCTGGTCAAGCGATCGGCCCGACCGTTCGATGTGCCGGGCCTCGGCCCGATCACCGCCCGCTTTGGCAAAGTAACGTGCTATGGCACGCGCGGTGGCAAAGTGGCGGTGGGCGTGCAGTTTGCCGTCGATGCCGCGCCCCACACGGCGCATGGCACCGTGTGGCTCACCGGCACCCCGGTCAACGCGCCCAATTCGCGCAAGGTGGGCTTTGCCGATCTGGCCGTATCGGGTGTGACCGACAGCACCGGCACCGATGTCCTGCTGGGCCTCGCCAATGCGCCGGGCCTGTCCGAAACGATCGCAGCCGCGCTCGCCCAGAATTTCGAGAACGACTATGCCAAGCTGATGGGCAAGATCGACCGCGCGCTGACCGAAAAGCGCACGGGCGATTTCATCATCCGCGCGCGGATCGAGGATGTGCGCACCGGCCAGCTCAAGGCAGCCGGCCAGGGGCTGTATCTGCCGGTCGAAGGCACCGGAACCGCCACGGTCAGCCTCGACATGAAGTGACCACCAAGGCAAGGGTGGTGCCATGCCCCTGGTTCCACCCCTGCCCACTTCGCTGCCCCATGCGGTGGCCCCCGCCCTGCCCGCCGTGATTGGCCTTGCCGATCTTGCAGGGATCGCGGTGTTTGCGCTTTCGGGCGCGCTGGTGGCCGCGCGCATGCGGCAGACGCTGGTGACGATGTGCTTTTTCGCGGTGATCACTGGGGTGGGCGGCGGTTCGGTGCGCGATCTGCTGATCGGTGCGCCGGTGTTCTGGGTGCACGATCGCTGGGTGGCGCTGGTCTGCCTGGGCATGGCAGTGCTGTGCTGGCTCACCCCGCACCGCTGGTGGCGCGGCGCCGCGCTGGAATGGGCCGATGCGGTGGGCCTGGGCGCCTATGCCGTGCTGGGCACGACCAAGGCGCTGGCCTATGGCATTCCGCCGGTGCCGGCCTTCATGATGGGGGTGATCACCGGCTGCGTGGGCGGGGTGATCCGCGATTGCGTGGCCGGGCGCCCATCGATCATCATGCGCCCGGAACTCTATGTGACAGCCGCCGCGCTCGCCGCCGCGCTGTGTTCGGCGGGGCAGGCGCTGCACCTGCCCAAGGGCTGGGTCTGGGCGGTATCGGCGCTGGCCGGCTTTGCCCTGCGCGCTGCGGCGATCCGCTGGAAACTGGCGATCCCGGCCTATGGTGGCAGCAAGAAGGCTGACCTTGGCGAGCGGCTTCCACCACCCCCCGACCCCCTCCTCTGAAGAGGAGGGGGAGAACTGACGCTCGGCTCCCCTCCTCTTCAGAGGAGGGGCTGGGGGTGGTGCGAGGCTACGCGCGCCGTTCGATTGTGCGTTGCAGCGCAGCATGAATTGGGGCAACCTCCACAGCCATGATCAAGGCGGGCCTCCATCACCTCACGCGCTATTCCTATGCCAAGCCGGTTCGATTGGGGCCGCAGGTGATCCGATTGCGGCCCGCGGCGCATAGCCGCACCGCAGTCCCCAACTATTCCCTGAAGATCAGCCCGGCCAATCACTTCATCAACTGGCAGCAAGACCCCTACGGTAACTGGCTGGCCAGGATCGTTTTTCCCGATCCGATCGATCATTTCGAGATTGCCGTCGATCTGTTGGCCGATCTGGTCGTGATCAACCCGTTCGACTTCTTTGTCGAAGACTATGCCGAAACCTATCCCTTTGCCTATGCAGAGGAATTGCAGACAGACCTGGCCGCCTACCGCGAGACCGAGGCGCAGGGCCCGCTGTTCGAGGAAATCCTCACCCAGTTCACCGGATACGAGGGCCGCACCATCGACTTCCTGGTGGCGATCAACCAGGCGGTGAACCAGCGCATCGGCTATGTCATCCGCATGGAACCGGGGGTGCAGGCGCCAGAAGAAACCCTGGACGTGGGCACTGGATCGTGCCGCGATTCCGCCTGGCTGCTGGTGCAGCTGCTGCGCCGCCTGGGCTTTGCCGCGCGCTTTGTCTCGGGCTATTCGATCCAGCTGACGCCCGATGTCGCGGCGGTGGATGGCCCGGCCGGCGTGGCGCAGGACGTGTGCGATCTGCACGCCTGGACCGAAGTCTATCTGCCCGGCGCCGGCTGGATCGGGCTGGATGCCACCTGGGGGCTTTTTGCTGGCGAAGGGCACATTCCGCTGTGCGCCACGCCGCATTATCGCACCGCCGCCCCGATCGAGGGCGTGGTGCTGGAGCCGGTCCATTCCGATTTCCATTTCGAGATGGAGGTTTCCCGCCTGGCCGAGGCGGTGCGCATAACCAAGCCGTTCACCGAGGCGCGCTGGGACGCGCTCGACGCGCTCGGCCAACAGGTCGATGCCGATCTCGCCGCGCAAGACGTGCGCCTGACCATCGGTGGTGAGCCAACCTTCGTGGCCGACGGCGATTTCGAGGCGCCGGAATGGAACAGCAGCGCGGTGGGACCAACCAAGGCCTGGTATGCCGACCAGCTGATCCGCAAGCTGCGTGGCCATTTCGCGCCGGGATCGCTGCTGCACCATGGCCAGGGCAAGTGGTATCCGGGGGAAAGCCTGCCGCGCTGGGGCTATTCGATCTATTGGCGTAAGGATGGCGTGCCGATCTGGCGCGATGAGAACCTGATCGCGCCCGATCGGCCGACGCCCGATGCCATCGCCACAGTTGACGCCGATGACGCCGCGCTATTCCTGCGCGAAACCGCGACTGTGCTTGGCGTGGCGCCCGAAAACGTCGCCCCGGTTTATGAAGACGCGCTGGAATGGATCGTGCGCGAGGCCGAACTGCCCGAAAATACCGAGCCCACCGATCCCAAGCTGGACGATCCCGAAGTGCGCCAGCGCTTTGTCCGCACGTTCCAGCGCGGCTTGACCAAGCCGGTGGGCCATGTCCTGCCGATCCAGCGCCAGCAACCCTGGCAGGCCCGCCGTGCCCATGGGCTGCGGCAGTGGTATTCGGAAAAGTGGAAGCTGCGCCGCGGCGCCCTGTTTGCCGTGCCCGGCGACAGCGCGCTGGGCTATCGCCTGCCGCTCAATTCGCTGCCGCACGTGCCGCCAGCCGCCTATCCCTATATCCACCCGCGCGACACGGCCGAGCCGCGCGAGCCGCTGGCCGATTTTCGGGCCCAGGCGATCGAACGGGCGGTGCAAACGCGCGATGCGGCAACGCCAGACACCATGTCGCACGAGGACCGCAGCCGCGAGGCGCGCGCCCAGGGCCATGACCTGCACAGCGCCAGCCCGGGCCGGCAGACCCGCGTGGAACAGACCATCGCCATCGAAGGCGCGGTGCGCACGGCGATCTCGGTAGAGCCCAAGGGCGATCACCTGTGCGTGTTCATCCCGCCGGTCGAAACGCTGGAAGACTATCTCGACCTGATCGCCAGCGTCGAGGCGGTGGCCGAGGAAACGCGCCTGCCGGTGCGCATCGAAGGCTATCCCCCGCCGCCCGACCCGCGCCTGATGGTGCTCAAGGTCACGCCCGATCCCGGCGTGATCGAGGTGAATATCCAGCCCGCCGCGTCATGGGCCGAATCGGTGGAGATCACCGAAACACTTTACCAATGCGCACGCGAGGTGGGGCTGACCGCCGACAAGTTCATGGTCGACGGACGCGCCATCGGCACCGGCGGAGGCAATCACATCGTGCTGGGTGGCCCCACGCTGCTCGACAGTCCGTTCATCCGCCGGCCCGACCTGCTCAAGTCGTTCGTGATCTATTGGCAGCGGCATCCCAGCCTGAGCTATCTGTTTTCGGGCATGTTCATCGGCCCCACCTGCCAGGCGCCGCGCATCGACGAGGCGCGGCACGACGGGCTCTATGAACTGGAAATCGCGCTGGCCCAGGTGCCCGGCCCCGATCAGCCACAGCCGCTGGCCTGGGTGGTCGATCGCCTGTTCCGCAACCTGCTGGTCGACGTGACGGGCAACACCCACCGCACCGAAATCTGCATCGACAAGCTGTTTTCGCCCGATGGCCCCACCGGGCGGCTGGGCCTGGTGGAATTTCGCGGGTTCGAGATGCCGCCAGACGCGCGCATGTCGCTGGCCCAGCAACTGCTGCTGCGCGCGCTATGCGCCTGGTTCTGGCGCCAGCCGGTCGATGGCCCGCTGGTGCGCTGGGGCACGCAGTTGCATGACAGGTTCATGCTGCCTCACTTCGTTTGGAGCGATTTCCTCGATGTGCTGGCTGATCTGCGCGGCGCAGGCTATGATTTCGATCCCGTGTGGTTCGAGGCGCAGCGTCAGTTCCGCTTTCCCGTGCACGGCGAAGTGGAAGGCGGGGGCGTGCACCTGGAAGTGAGCCACGCGCTGGAGCCATGGAACGTGCTGGGTGAAACCGGCGCGATCGGCGGCACTGTGCGCTATGTCGACAGTTCGACCGAGCGGTTGCAGGTGCGCGCCAGCGGCCTGGTGCCGGGGCGCCATGTCATCACCTGCAACGGGCGCCGCGTGCCGCTCAACTTTACCGGCACGCCGGGAGAGGCCGTGGGCGGCGTGCGCTACAAGGCCTGGCTGCCGGCCAACTGCCTGCATCCGATGCTGCCACCCCATGCCCCGCTAACCTTCGATATCTTCGATAGCTGGAACCAGCGCTCGCTGGGCGGCTGCGTCTATCATGTGGCCCATCCGGGCGGGCGCAATTACGATTCGGTACCGGTCAACGGCTATGAAGCCCAGGCGCGGCGCAAGGCGCGGTTCCAGGATCATGGCCATTCGCCTGGCCACCTGCCCGTGCCGCCGGCGGAAATGCCCGGGGAGTTTCCCATGACGCTCGATCTGCGCCGCCCCGCCGGGCTGGCCTGAACCCGATGGCAGCCCAGACCATGGCGGCCAAACCTGATCCGGCCGCGGCGCCGGGCCTGGCCGCCTATCCGGTGGATGTGGGGGCGGGCGATCTCTATCGCGATGCCGCGCCCGATGTGGCCCAGACCTGGCAACGCGCGGCGCAAAGCCTGCTGGCGCTGCGCGAAGAGGCTGGCGTAGCCGTGCAGGAACTGGTCGGGCGCCAGATCCTGGACCTGGGCATGTCGTTCCGCCTGACGGGTGAGGATGACGAGCGCGACTGGCCGCTGTCGCCCATGCCACTGATCGTCGGCGCGCAGGAATGGGCCGAGGTAGAGCGCGGCCTGGTGCAGCGTGCGCGCCTGCTCGAAGCAGTGGTCGATGATATCTATGGCGAAGGGCGCTTGGTGGCCGATGGCCATCTGCCCGCTGCACTGATTGCCGGCAGCCGCTATTTTGCACGTTCGATGGTGGGTGTGGCGCCGCGCAGCGGGCCGCATATCCACGTCTATGCGGTCGATCTGGCGCGCGGGCCGCGCGGGCAGTGGCGCGTGCTGGGCGATCGGCTGCGGCTGGCCAACGGCATCGGCTATGCCCTGGAAAACCGCCTGGCGCTCTCGCGCGTCACCGGCGGATTGTTGACCGACATGCGCGCGCGCCGCCTGGCGCAGTTCTTTTCCGATCTGCGCGGCGGCATTGCCCGCGAATGCCAGCGCGAAAACCCGCGCATCGCCCTGCTCACCCCCGGCCGCTTCAACCAGTCCTATCCCGAACAGGCACACCTGGCGCGCTACCTCGGCTTTCCGCTGGTGGAAGGGCGCGACCTGACGGTCAGCGATGATCGCGTCTATGTGCGCACCATTGCCGGGCCCAAGCGGGTGGATGCGGTGTGGCGCTGGATCGATACCAATGCGCTCGATCCGCTGCGCTTTGATGCGCGATCCGAGATCGGCGTGCCCGACCTGTTCGAGGCGCTGGACCGCGGCGGGTTGACGCTGGCCAATTGGCCCGGCGCCGAAGTGCTGGAAGCACCGGCCTTTGCCGCGTTCATGCCGCGCCTGTTCTCGGTGCTGCTGGGTGAAGCGCCGATCCTGCCCAATGTCGCCACCTGGTGGTGCGGCCAGCCGCGCGAGGCGCAGGACGTGGCCGCGCGCCTCGACCAGTTGATGATCACCCCCGCGTTCGGCGCCGGGGTGGAAGGCCTGCCCCATGGCCGCGCAGTGGCCGGGCGCAGCCTCGACAAGGCGCAGCGTCACGCTCTGCTCGCCGCCATGGCGCGTAGGCCGGTGGACTATTGCGGCCAGGAAATCGTCACCCTGTCGACCACGCCGGCGCTGATCGGCGAGGCATTCGTGCCACGCGCCTTTACCGTGCGTGCCTTCGTGGCGCGCAACGCGGCGGGCGAGTGGACGGTGATGCCCGGCGGCTTTGCCCGGCTCTCCTCCTCGGGCGAAATGGTCAACACCATGATGGGCGAAGGCGATATTTCCGCCGATGTCTGCGTGGTGGATACCAAGGCCGATGCCGCCGCCGTCAACGCCACGCCCTCGGTGCTGGGTGCACCGCCCCCGGTGCGGCGCGGTGGCGGCATCCTGGCAAGCCAGGCGGCCGACAACCTGTTCTGGTTCGGCCGCTATGTGGAGCGCGCCGAAGCCACGGTGCGGATCATCCGCGCGGTGCTGGGCAATTCGATCGAGGTGGATGCCGCCGCCGGCCACTGCCCCGAGGTGATCGCGCGCCTGGTTGACCTGATGGTGACATGGGGCGCGCTCTCCCGCGAAGAGGCCGATTTGCCGATGCCACAAGCCTGCGCCGCGGCGCTGTCAGATACGGTGATGAACGGCTCTGTCGGAGCGTTGTTTGCCGCGATCCGTGCCACTGCCCTCACCTTGCGCGACCGCTTCACCACCGATTTCTGGCGCATTGCCAGCCGCCCCTTGCCGCCGGTGGACGGCCATCGCGCCGGCGCCTTGCTGCGCACCGCGCGCGAGTTGATCGAGCGGCTTTCGGCGCTGTCGGGCCTGCTGGCGGAAAACTTCACGCTTGGCCCCTCGCGCCATTTCCTCGACATGGGCCGCCGCCTGGAACGCGCGGTGGCGCTGTGCCAGACGCTGCGCGCGCTGTCGGCCCGGATCGAAACGCCAGAGGCGCTGGGCGTGCTGCTCGATCTGTCAGACAGCCAGATCACCTATCGCGCGCGCTATCTGGCCGCGCCGAGCACGGCGCCGGTGCTCGATCTGCTGCTGCTCGATCCCACCAACCCGCGCTCCCTGGCGTTTCAGGCCCAGGCCCTGGTCAGCCATATCGAAGCACTGCCCGCGCTGCGCGAGGACAACCTGCCCGAAGCCCCGCTGCTGGAAGCGCGCGCGATCCTGGCGCCGCTGTCGAGCCTGCCGGTGGAAGCGTGGAACCTGGCGCGCCTGGCCGAGGCGGAACAGCGCCTGCTGACGCTGTCCGACACGATTTCCACCCGCTACTTCCTGCAGTTCGAAAAGGCTGGCGGTGGCGCCAGCAGCAGCTTGCTCGCATGATCTACGATATCCGCCACAAGACCCGCGTGGATTATGCCGCCCCAGTGCGGCTCGCCCGCTTCAACCTGCGACTGCGCCCCGCGCCCTGGCCCACGCAAACCGTCAGCGATTTCCGCCTGGCCGTGGCGCCCGTTCCGTGGTCGATGGAGGAAGAAGCCGGGCCGTTCCTGGTCAACCGCAGCCGCCTGTTCATTCGCGAGCCGCTCGATGCGCTGGAAGTGGAAAGCAGTTTCCGCGTGGAAGTGCACGCCCCCGATCCCGAACTGGCGCTGGCCAAGACACCCAGCGTGGCCGAAATCAGCGCGAGGGCGGCCGCCCATCGCGATCTTTCCGCGCTGGGCCCGGCAAGCTACATCTACCCCTCGTCGATGACGCCGCTTTCGCCCGAGATCGTGGGCTGGGCTGGCCCGATCCTGGCCGGCGCGCGCAGTGTGATGGATGCGGGGCTGGCCCTGATGCACGCTATCCACGATGAATTCACCTATGATGGCAGCGCCACCACGGCCGAAACCCCGCCGCTCGACGCTTTCCGCGCGCGCCATGGGGTGTGCCAGGATTTTGCCCACGTGATGATCGTGGCGGCGCGCGGCCACGGGCTGCCGGCGGCCTATGTCAGCGGCTATCTGCGCACCCTGCCCCCGCCGGGCCAGCCGCGCCTGGTGGGCGCGGATGCCACCCACGCCTGGGCCGCGCTGTGGTGCGGCGATACGCTGGGCTGGGTGGGGTTTGATCCCACCAACGCGATGCTGGCCTCAACCGACCACGTGTTTACCGCGATGGGCCGCGACTATGCCGATGTCGCGCCGATGGACGGCGTGTTCCACGGCGGCGGCGGGCAGACCGTGGCGGTATCGGTGGACGTGGCGCCGGTGACAGAGCCGGTCGGCTGACGGCTTCGATCAGGCCGGAACGCCGGTGCCCTGTGCCAGGAACGGCCGCGCCTCGGCCACCTGGCCTTCGAATGCGCCGATCGCGTCGCTGCGTGCCAGGGTCAGGCCCACCTCATCCAGCCCGTTGATCAGGCAGTGCTTGCGGAACGCGTCGATCTCGAACGTGAAGCGGTCCTGGAACGGCGTGGTTACGGACTGCGCATCAAGATCGATCGCGATCGGATCGGTCTGCGCCACTTCGAGCAGGCGATCGACCTGTTCCTGCGGCATCACCACGGTAAGGATGCCGTTCTTGAACGCGTTGCCGGAAAAGATATCGGAGAATGACGGCGCGATCACGGCCTTGATGCCCAGGTCGAGCAGCGCCCAGGCGGCATGTTCACGGCTGGAACCACAGCCAAAGTTGTCGCCCGCGATCAGGATCGGCGCGCCCTTGAACGTCTCGCTGTCGAACAGGTTGTCCGGGTCTGCGCGCAGCGTTTCGAATGCGCCACGGCCGAGCCCCTCGCGACTGATCGTCTTGAGCCACTTGGCCGGGATGATCACGTCGGTGTCGATGTTCTTGCGGCCGAACGGAATGGCGCGGCCTTCGATGTGGTTTACCGGTTCCATGCCCCCGCTATAGCCGCCGCCGCGCCCTGCGCAACGGCGGAAATAGCCTGCGCGCGCAGGAAATGTTCAGCCCTGCGCGCTGTGGGTCACCCCTGATCTTCAATCGGTTTCGGGAGCATCGCCCAGCGGGGTCTTGTCGGCCACCTTCTGGGCGCGTTCCTTGCGGCGGTTGGTATAGAGCAGCGCCGCCGCCAGTGCCGCAGACCCGACGGCCGCCGCTCCTGCCAGGACAGCCGTTCCGGCCCAGTTTTCCTTCTTGGACACGCCTTCCTCCTTCTTATGGGCTGCAAGAATTGGCCCGCTTGCCGCACAATGCAACGCTCAATCGAGGAATTTCCGCAGAGAATTCCATTCCAGCTGCTTTTGCGCGAGTGTCACCGCACAATAGGCCGGGCTGCTTGACGGCAGTTGAATGAATGAAATTTCAGCAAGATCGGCCATTTGCGCACGGCCATGACGCGCCGCGGTCGCCCCGTTGAAGCCGATCGCGCGCAAGGCCGGCAGTCGGGCGGCCAATTCCGCCAGCGGTGCCAGTTGCGCCGCCTTGATCGCGTTATCGAGGCTGCCCCGGCGCGTGGCGCTGGCGACGGTGTCCCACAGGCCGATGCCCGTGCTGCGCAGCACATCCAGCCGCTCGGGATAATCGAGCGTGACCAGATCGCGCCCGATCACCCCACCCACCAGCCGCCAGAACTGGTTCTTGGGATGCGCGTAATACCGGCCAGCGGCCAGCGACGCCTCTCCCGGCAGGCTGCCGCAGACCAGCACGCGGGTCTGCGCATCGACTACCGGGGCAAAGGCGGATTTGCGCGAGTCGTTCAAACCGGTGCGGTCACACCAGCTCGCGCACGTCAGTCAACCGGCCGGTCACCGCTGCCGCAGCGGCCATGGCCGGGCTGACCAGATGGGTGCGCGCGCCGGGGCCCTGGCGACCGACGAAATTGCGGTTCGAGGTAGAGGCGCAGCGCTCGCCAGCCGGCACCTTGTCGGGGTTCATGCCCAGGCACGCCGAGCAGCCCGGCTCGCGCCATTCAAGGCCCGCGTCCTTGAAGATCACGTCCAGCCCTTCGTCCTCGGCCATGGCCTTGACCAGGCCCGAACCGGGCACGACGATCGCCCAGCGCACGGTGTCGGCCTTCTTGCGGCCCTTGAGGATCGCGGCGGCGGCGCGCAGGTCTTCGATCCGGCTGTTGGTGCAGCTGCCGATGAACACGTTCTGGATTTCCACCGTGTTGAGCGCCGTGCCCGGCGCCAGGCCCATGTATTCCAAAGACTTGCGCGCAGCATCCTGCTTCGACGGATCGGCAAAGCTTTCCGGCGCGGGCACCGTGGCGGTGATCGGCAGCACGTCTTCGGGGCTGGTGCCCCAGGTGACCGACGGCGCGATATCGGCCGCATCGATCACCACGATCTTGTCATACTGCGCGCCGGCATCGGTTGCCAGGCTCTTCCACCAAGCCACGGCCTTGTCCCAATCGGCGCCCTTGGGCGCATAGGGGCGGCCCTTCACGTAGGCGAAGGTCTTGTCATCAGGCGCGATCAGGCCGGCACGGGCGCCATGCTCGATCGCCATGTTCGAAACCGTCAGGCGGCCCTCGATCGACAGGTCACGGATAACCTGGCCGGTATATTCGATGACATAGCCGGTGCCACCTGCCGCACCGAGCACCCCGGTGATGTGCAGCACCACGTCCTTGGCCGAAACGCCCGGCGTGAGCGTACCCTCGACGCGCACTTCCATGGTCTTGCTGCGCTTGAGCAGCAGGGTCTGCGTGGCGAGCACGTGCTCGACTTCCGACGTGCCGATGCCAAAGGCCAGTGCCCCCAAGCCACCATGGCAGGCGGTGTGGCTGTCACCGCACACGATCGTGGCGCCGGGCAGCGAAAAGCCCTGCTCTGGCCCGACGACATGGACGATGCCCTGCGCGGCATCAGCATCGCCGATATAGCGGATGCCAAATTCCGGCGCATTGCGCTCCAGTGCGGCAAGTTGCTGGGCGCTTTCGGGATCGGCGATGGGAATGCGATGGCCGGCCGCATCGCGGCGCGCGGTGGTGGGCAGGTTGTGATCGGGCACCGCCAACGTCAGATCGGGGCGGCGCACCTTGCGCCCGGCCATGCGAAGCGCTTCGAACGCCTGCGGGCTCGTCACTTCGTGAACGAGATGGCGGTCGATATAGATCAGGCTGGTGCCATCCTCGCGGTTTTCCACGACGTGGGCATCCCAGATCTTTTCGTAGAGCGTCTTGCCGGTGCTGGTCATGCAGTGCGGTTAAGCATCGCCCCCGCGCATTTCAAGCACCAAACGGCAAGAACACGCGGGGGCATGCGTCATTTTCTGTCCCGGCGCTGCCTTGGCACGCCTCAAACCGGGGTTCAGGCGATGCCAGGGCGAGCCTGACTGGCACCGATCACCAGCGATCGCGATCCCAGTCTGCGCGTTCCATTCGCAGCTGCTGGCGGATCTGGTTGACCCGGCTGGCCAACCAGCGCACTTCGTCGCGGCTCAGGCCATCGCGGGCATACATCTTGTACTGGCGCTGCACGACCATCGCCTGGCGGCGCAGCGGGGCTGCTTCGCGCGGAGAAATCGTGCGGTTGCGCACAGCGCGATCGATGGCAAAGCGCAGCTGGCCGATATCCTGGCGGATCGCAGCGTCACGGCGCGGCGTCATCCAGCCGCCCATCGCCGGGCCAGGGCCGTGGTGCCAGCCACCGGGCGGCGGCGGCGCGGGCTGTGCCAGGGCCGGGGCAGCCAGGCCCACCGTGGCCGGAAGCAGCGCGGCGAGAATGAGCTTTTTCATGGGCTTTACTCCTTGCTTGTCACCGACGCCTGGCGATTGAGCGCCGGCGCCGTTTGATGATCATGGTTTGGCAAAGTGATCCTGAACCAAACGCGATCCGCGCGTTCGGGTTTCAGCAAGGATGGCGGGGTGCGCCAGCAGAACAGTGGGACCCCGGATCAAGTCCGGGGTGACGATGCATTATGCGTTATCTATTTTTTCTCGTCACCCCGGACTTGATCCGGGGTCCCGCTTGATAACTCGCCCAACGCCCACCAGCGCTGCCCGATAAAACGCATCGCCGCCGCGCGTGCATTGCGCTATGGGCGCTGGCCATGGATATCCTGCTTGCCATCATGATCGTGCTGGGCGCTGCTGCCACCATGGAACTGGTCGCCTGGTCCAGCCACAAATACATCATGCACGGCTTTGGCTGGGCGTGGCACCGTGATCACCACGAACCGCATGATGGTTTCCTGGAAAAGAACGATCTCTATGCCGTGGTCGGCGCGGCCATTTCGATTTCGATGTTCGCGGTCGGCAGCCCGGTAGTGCTGGGCGCGCATGCCTGGTGGCCGGGCACGTGGATCGGCATGGGCGTGCTGGTCTATGGCCTGATCTATACGTTCATCCACGATGGCCTGGTGCATCAGCGCTGGTTCCGCTGGGTGCCCAAGCGTGGCTATGCCAAGCGACTGGTCCAGGCGCACAAGCTGCACCATGCCACGATCGGCAAGGAAGGCGGGGTCAGCTTCGGCTTTGTCGTCGCGCGCGATCCCGTGGTGCTCAAGCGCGAATTGCGCGAACAGCGCGCCGCCGGCATCGCCGTGCTGCGCGAAGCGGTCGAGTAAAAGATCCTCCCCGCATGGCGGGGAGGTGGCAGGCCGCAGGCCTGACGGAGGGGCGTTCAGCCCAGCTCCACCCCATCCCCCACGGCCAGATCGGCCGCGCCATCGGGAATGGCATTCATGCCAAACACCGGCTGGCGCTGCCACAGCCGCCCCATGCGACGCAGCGTGGCCAGCGGCTCGCGGTCATGGCTTTCGCCCGTCTCGGGGTCTTGCGTGGTGATCACGCAGCGCGTGCAGGGCTTGACCAGCCGCAGCGTGAGCGCGCCGATGCGCAAGCTGTTCCAGCCCTCTTCGGCAAAGGCCGCAGGCGCGCCGGTGATCACCAGGTTGGGGCGGAAGCGCGCCATGGTGATCGGCGCGGGCAACTGCGCATTGAGCGCGTCGAGCGATTCCTGCGTGGTGACGAGCAGCGGAAAGCCATCGGCAAAGCCCACGGCATCACCCGGCTGGCCATAGCGCGGATCGACCGGACGGATCACGTCATCGCCCATGTGCACCAGGTGAACCGGCTGGCCCAGCCGCGCTGAAAGCCAGGCGTCGGCCTCGGCGCCAGCGGGGGTGGCGGCCAGGCTGTCTCCCCACACCTTGACCGCGCGGCGCTCGGCCGTGGTCGGCACCGCCACCTTTACCGATGGCGCAGCCGCATGGTGCAGTGTCACGCCGCCATCGGCATGCGGCACGGCGCGCAGCAGGGCCATCGCCGGCAGTTCGCGGCGGGTGAGAAAGCGACCTTGCGGATTGACGACCATCCAGCGCCGATCACCCGCCACGCCCTGCGCGGTGATCGTGGCGCGCTCCAGCGCTTCTCCCCCCAGGGACTTGACCGGATAGCGATGGATGGCGGCAAGCTGCATGCGACGTCCTATTCCGCGCGGGTCCAGATCCAGGTGCCGCTCAAGGCCATGACCGCCGCCGGGATCAGCACCCAGGGCCAGCCGGCAGTGAACGCGGTTACCCCCACGCTCAGCGCCATGGTCGCCAGTGCCGCCTTCTTGGCACGGCGGGGGATGGCGCGCCGGGTGCGCCATTCGCGCAAGGGCGGCCCCCACTTGGGATGATCGAGCAGGCGCTGCTCCCACGCGGGGTTGCCGCGCGCAAAGCAGAACACCGCCAGCAGCAGGAACGGCACCGTGGGCAGCAGTGGCAGGAACGCGCCCACCGTGCCCAGCCCGACAAAGAACAGGCCCGCAGCCGTCCAGAGATGGCGGCGGACCATGCCCGCCGTCAGCCCGCCGCAGCCAGGCGCGCGGCGTGTTCGCGCACCAGCGCAATCATGTTGGGCAGGCCCTGCGTGCGGTTGGATGAAAGCTGGTTCTTGAGATTGAACGGCGCCAGCGCCTCGGCAATGTCCATGCCTGCCACCTCAGCAGCGGGCCGGTCCTGCACGGCGGCCAGGACCAGGGCAATGATGCCCTTGGTGATCGCTGCGTTGCTATCGGCCAGGAAATGCAGGGCGCCGCCCTCCCCCTCAGTGGGATAGACCCATACCGCTGCCGAGCAGCCACGCACCAGCGTGGCATCGGTTTTCAGCGCATCGGGCATCGGCTCAAGCTCTCGCCCAAGGTCGATCAGCAAGCGATAGCGTTCATCGCCATCGCTGAACTCGTACTCTTCGAGAATGTCGGCAAGGGTGCGCATGGGCTGGGCCTTAGGCGGCGTGGACAAATTCCGCAATGCCACGGTTGCCCTGCAAGAGGCCCTGGCGAGGCGCGAGGCGGCCGGAAGAGTGGGCCTCTTTCAAGGCGGAGCAACGCTGCCAGGGCCTCTTGCAGGGCAACCCCTCCGGGGCTGGACCAAAAACCGCCATTGCCGCGTCGGCTCGTCGCGCAATATTCCCGATATTCCGCTTCCTCGCCTCCTTGAACTGGCGGTTTTTGCTTCCAGCCGTGGCACTGCGGAATTTGTCCACGCCGCCTAAAGCGGGAACCAGCCCACCTCAAGCCTCAACGATCGCGCAGGGATTCGATTTCGCGGGCAAGGTCGGTCGATCCGCGCTGATCGGTCAGGATGCGCTCCAGCACTTCCACCCGGCTGCGCAGCGCAGCCACTTCGCGCGCGAGGGCGGCATTTTCCGCCGCATCGGCGATGGGATAGGTATCCTGTTGGGCGCTGTGGCGGCGGTGGCGCAGGCTGGCCCAGGCCAGGATCGCGACGATGGCAACAAGAGTGGCTCCAAAGCTCACGGGTAGGAAATCCTTGGCTGGACCGGGTAAATCGGGCGGGGGGGAAAAGGGAGGGCGGGTAAACGCGATCAGTTGAACTGGGGCATGGCCGAAGCCTCGCGCCCCTGCATCATGCCTTCCAACACGCGCACGCGCTGTTCCAGACGGGCGGTCTGGGCGGCGTATTGCGCGGCCTGCTCGGCCGTGGCGCGGGTGGTGGCGATGATTTCCCGCTCGCGCTGATCCATCCGGCGCGACCAGGCCTGCGCCGCCATAACCAGGCCGACCAGCAAGGTGGCGAGGGTGGCAAAGGCCAGCAGGACGATGGCACCGGCGGCAGTCATTGCAGCTTGCCCGAAACCGGGGCGCGGGCGGCGCCGTCGTGCTGGCTGCCTTCGATGCGGTTGACATCGCGCAGCGCCTCGATCTGCAGGGCCACGTCATAGCCACCATCGGTGACAATGCGTTCCAGAACGCGCACGCGGTCTTCTAGCGCCTGGTTCTGAACGGCATATTGGGCGGCCTTTTCGGCCGTGGCGTTGGCCTGGATTTCCGCCATCCGCCGGCTGTGCCGGGTCCAGATCGCAAGGCCTGCGATCATGAACGGGGCAAGCGGGATAAGCAGGGCAAGTGTTCCGTGATCCATGGCAGCAGTCCCCTTCGAAGTGCCGGGATGGGATGGAATGGTGGCTTAGCGCAGGCTTTCGATTTCCTGGGCGAGGCGCGGATTGCTCGAGACATAGAAGTGTTCGACTTCGGCCAAGCGGCGATCGATGTCGCGCAACGAGGCGCGCACTTCGCGGGCCGAACGGGCCGGCGATTGGCGCACGCCCTGCCAGAACTTCTGCTCCTGCCGATCGGCATAGAGCGCGGCGGGCTTCTTTTCAGCCAGGAAACCCAGCGCGAGATAGATGATCGGCAGGAAGCCGAGCCCGCAGCAGGTGCCGACGATCAACGCCAGCCGCACCCACAGCACATCAACCCCGGTGTAGTCGGCAATCCCGGCGCACACGCCCATGAACTTGCCGTTGACCTTGTCGCGATAGAAACGGGTACGGGCAGCGCTCATTTCACGGTCCCCTTGGTTTGCGTCATCAGCCGATCGAGTTCCGACAGGTCGGCCTGGTGGTTGGTGCGCTCGGCCGCCAGGCTGGCCGGGCGGAATTGCGGGTTTTCGCTGGCCACCAGGCGCTCCACCGTGTCCATCCGCTCTTCCAGGCGGCGGGCGACGCGATAAAGCTCTTCCAGCAGCTGCTCATCGCCGCTGGTCAGGGTTGCGGCGGTCTTCCACTTGGTCATGTAGTGCAGCACGATCCATGGCAGCGCGACGAACAGCGTTACCAGGGCAAAGAACGGCGTCAGGTCCATATCGCCCATGGTGATCAGCCCTCCTTGCCCATGGCGCGCTTCATCGCGGCCAGTTCCTCGTCGATCTTGTCCTGCCCGGCGAGGGCGGCAATCTCGTCGGCCAGGCTGGGCGTCCCGCTTTCGGCAATGCTCAGCGCATCGGCGCGGCCTTCGGCATAATCGACGCGGCGTTCGAGCTGGTCGAACCGCGACAGCGCCTCGTCCACGCGCTCGCTGGTCATCAGGGCACGCAGGCGCACGCGGTTTTCGGCGCTTTCCAGGCGGGCGGCAATGGCGGTCTGACGGCTGCGGGCCTCGCGCAGGCGGGTCTGCAGCTTTTCGATGTCCTGCTCATAGGCGCGCATCGAATCGTCGAGCACCGCCACTTCGCCGCGCAACTGGTCGGCCATGTCGGCGGCCTTCTTGCGCTCCATCAGGGCAGCGCGGGCCAGATCCTCGCGGTCCTTCGACAGGGCGAGCTGGGCCTTGTCGGCCCAATCGGCCTGCAGGCGGTCAAGCTTGGCCACGTGGCGCAGCATTTCCTTCTGGTCGGCAATGGTCCGCGCGGCCGAGGCACGCACCTCGACCAGCGTCTCTTCCATTTCCAGGATGATCATGCGGATCATCTTGGCCGGATCGTCGGCCTTGTCCAACAGATCGTTGAAATTGGCGGCAATGATATCGCGCGTGCGCGAAAAGATGCCCATCAGGTTTGCTCCGTTGAAAAAAGGCCTTGCGGCGTTCGTATCACTTTGGCCGGTCCCCGACGAGGGCCGCATCCGGGCGGCCCGCAGCGCATCGTCAAAGCGCGAGGAACCGCCGGAAGACTGCGGGCCTGCCGGCACGGGTTCGAGAATGGAATTCATGCCAGGCCCCCGGTGATCGCCGCGACCGAGCGGGTGATGCCGGTGTGGCCAGCCGACGCGGCGTGGACGCTGTGGCCCAAGCCGGGCAGTTCCGGCATATGGTTGGCCAGGACCACTGCATTCATCGCCAGCATCGCGGCAATGCTGACCAGGGCGGCGCGGCCAAGACGGGTGGAGAAGAACGGGGCGGTGGTCATCGGGGTTACTCCAAAGCGGTTGTCCTGTGTTCAGCAAGGCCCGTGCCAAATTTGAAAAGTGGCTGATTTTCGCCGTTTTCTGAAAATTCTCCACCCCGTAGAATGGCGCATCTTGCCCGCACTTGGGAAAATATGCCAAATGTTAGGCCATGGATCGCGAAGTTCAGTTCATCGGCCAATCCAGCGCCTTTCTCGACGCGGTCGAGCGGGCCAGCCGCGCCGCGCCGATGCGCCGCCCGGTGCTGGTGATCGGTGAACGCGGCACTGGCAAGGAACTGATCGCCGAACGCCTGCACCGCCTGTCCACACGCTGGCAGGAACCGCTGGTGACGATGAACTGCGCCGCCCTGCCCGAAACCCTGATCGAGGCGGAGCTCTTCGGGCACGAGGCCGGCGCCTTTACCGGCGCCACCCGCGCGCGCGTCGGCCGCTTTGAAGAGGCGGACAAAGGCACGCTGTTCCTGGATGAACTGGGCACGCTGTCGATGGGCGCGCAGGAACGCCTGCTCCGCGCCGTGGAATATGGCGAGGTGACGCGCATCGGCGCCAGCCGGCCGATCCGCGTGGACGTGCGCATCGTCGCCGCCACCAACGAGGATCTGCCCAGGATGGCCGCGCAAGGCCGCTTTCGCCCCGACCTGCTCGATCGCCTCAGCTTCGAGGTGATCACCCTGCCCCCGCTGCGCGTGCGCGAAGGCGACG
This sequence comes from Novosphingobium capsulatum NBRC 12533, assembly GCF_001598375.1. Lineage (GTDB taxonomy): Bacteria > Pseudomonadota > Alphaproteobacteria > Sphingomonadales > Sphingomonadaceae > Novosphingobium > Novosphingobium capsulatum. Next base: position 150,174 of record NZ_BCYV01000013.1, on the reverse strand, counting down.
TGGCCGTGCTGGCCGAGTATTTCGGCCGGCGCATGGCGGCCGAACTGCAATGGGATGCCTGGCCCGGCTTTGCCCCCCATGCCCAGCAGCAGTTGGAAACCCACGCCTGGCCCGGCAACGTGCGCGAACTGCGCAACGTGGTGGAACGCGCGGTCTATCGCTGGGACGATCCCGACCGCCCGATCGCGCATGTGCAGTTCGATCCGTTCGAAAGCCCGTGGAAGCCCGCCGCCTTGATGGCCCCGGCAACCACCGATGCCTGCACCACGGTGCTGCAGCACGCAGCCAGCGCCGCCGATTTCGACACGATCCAGGATCTGCGCGCCGCAGTCGACTCCCACGAGCGCGCCATCCTGGAGCATCACCTAGGCCGCAACCGCTATAACCAGCGGCAGACCGCCAAGGCGCTGGGCGTGACCTATGACCAGTTGCGTCACTGCCTGAAAAAGCACGGGTTGCTGGAGCGTGGGCAAGGGTGATGTCTGCAGGTGTTGTGTCAGGTTTCCACCACCCCCAACCCCCTCCTCTGAAGAAGAGGGGGCTTTTTGATGCGGTTCTCCCCCTCCTCTTCAGAGGAGGGGGTCGGGGGGTGGTGGAAACCAAGCGCCCCCCGCAAAACCCATGGCGCTAACCCGCCTGACCCTGCGCGATTTTCGCAACCATGCGGCCACCCGGCTTGATGGCATGGCGCGCTTCAACGTGCTGGTGGGGGAAAACGGCGCGGGCAAGACCAACGTGCTGGAGGCGCTGTCGCTGCTGGCGCCGGGCCGCGGCCTGCGCCGTGCCCAGCCGGCCGAAATGGCAGCGCGCCATGGTGACGGCAGCTTTGCCGTAGCGGCCGAGATGGAGGAGGGCGAACTTGTGCTGGGCACCCACACCCAGCCCGCTGCGCCTGGCCGCCGCCTGGTCAAGGTCAACGGCGCACAGGCACCGGCGGCGCGGTTGGCGGAATGGCTCTCGCTCACCTGGCTGACCCCGGCGATGGACCGGCTGTTTGCCGAAAGCGCAGGCAACCGCCGCCGTTTCCTCGATCGGCTGGTGCTGGCCCGCCTGCCCGGCCATGCCCAGACCAGCGCCCGCTATGAAAACGGCCTGCGCGAACGCAACCGCCTGCTGGCAGACGACCGCGAACCCGATCCCGCCTGGCTCGACGCGCTGGAAACGCAACTCGCGCAGACCGGCGCAGCGATCGTCGCGGCGCGCGCCGACTTGGTGGCCGATCTTGGCGCCGTGCTGGAAACCGTTCCCGAACAGCCTTTTGCCCGGCCGTCGCTGGCCTATGCCAGCGAAACCCCGGCCGATGAAGAGGCTCTGCGCAGCGCCCTGCGCCAAGGCCGCCGGCGCGATCGCGCGGCCGGGCGCACGCTGATCGGCCCGCACCGGGATGATCTTGCCGTGCGCCTGGCCATCAAGGATGCCCCTGCGGCCGATTGTTCCACCGGAGAGCAGAAGGCGATGCTGATCGCCATCGTGCTGGCCCATGCCGAACTGACCGCCGGCCCGCGCCCGCGCCTGCTGCTGCTCGATGAAATCGCCGCCCATCTCGATCCGCTGCGCCGCGCCGCGCTCTATGAACGGCTCGCTGCCTCGGGCGCGCAAGTGTGGATGACCGGCACCGAAGCGGCGCCCTTTGCCGAAATCGCCGGCGAAGCGGCGATGTGGCATGTCCACGATGGAGCGACAGTGCGGGATTGATCCCAACCAGCAATACCCACGTCACCCCGGGCTTGACCCGGGGTCCCGCTGTTTTCGTGACGCACCAAGGAAAAGCGGGACCCCGGGTCAAGCCCGGGGTGACGGGTTATTTTGGTGCAAGGCCTTAGCCAAGGCCTGGGCCACGGCTGGCTGGGTGGCGACAACGATCGCATCCACTCCTTGCGCATTGGGGTGCATGTGATCGGGCAATTGCAGCGCCGGCCGGGCAATGATCGGCTGCAGGAAGAACGGCACCAGCGCGGCATCATACTTTTTCGCCAGAGACGGCCAAATCGGGTTGAACGCGGCCACGTAATCCGCCCCCATGTTGGGCGCGGCAAGCATGCCGGTGAGCATCACGGGAATGCCGCGCCGCTTGAGTTCCGCGAGGATCGCATCGAGGTTGGCGCGGGTCTGTGCCGGCGGCAGGCCGCGCAGCATGTCGTTGCCGCCCAAGCCGACCATCACCAGCGCCGGCTTGCGCGGCTGGTTGTCCAGCGTGAAGGCCAGCCGCTGCCGCGCCGCCGCCGTGGTATCGCCCGAAACGCCGGCATTGATCACCCGCGCCTTGATCCCCGCAGCATTGAGCGCCGCCTGCAACCGCGCCGGATAGCTTTGCCCCTGGTCCAGCTGGTATCCGGCATAGAGGCTGTCCCCAAATGCCAGGATCACCGGCGCGTCAGCCGGCACGGGGGCGGGCGCTGCTGCGCCAGCGGCGGTCGTCGCATCCCGCGTTTCCAGCGCATCGGGCGCCTTGTCGCGCGAACAGCCGGTCAGCGACAGCGCAGCCAGGGCAGCAAGAACCGGAACAGCATAAACAGGCGCGCGCATCGGGTTTCCCATAAAGACAGGTGCTGCCCCCATGTCGTTGGTGGAATGGCCGGTTGCAAGATGCTTGCCGTCTATGCCACTCCCGCGCGGTGACCAGCCCTGCCCCGCTCATTTCCGCCCGCGCACTCACCCTTTCCCTTGGCCGTGACGCCGCCCGTGTCGATATTCTCAAGGGTCTGGACCTTGCCGTGATGGCCGGGGAAACCGTGGCCCTGCTGGGGCCATCGGGCTCGGGCAAGTCATCCCTGCTGGCCGTGCTTGCGGGGTTGGAACGCGCCAGCGGCGGCGTACTGTCTGTGGCCGGCGCGGATTTTTCCACGCTCGATGAAGATGGCCTTGCCACCGCGCGGCGGGGGCGCATCGGCATCGTGCTCCAGGCGTTTCACCTGCTGCCAACGATGACCGCGCGCGAGAATGTCGCCACGCCGATGGAACTGGCCGGTATGGCCGATGCCATGCAGCGGGCCGAAGCGGAACTGGCCGCCGTGGGCCTGGCCCATCGGCTCGATCACTATCCCGGCCAGCTTTCGGGTGGCGAGCAGCAACGCGTGGCCATTGCCCGCGCGCTGGCCCCGCGCCCGGCACTGCTGTTTGCCGATGAACCGACCGGCAACCTCGATACCGCGACCGGCACCGCCGTGGCCGATCTGCTGTTCGATCGCGCGCGCCAGGCCGGGGCAACCTTGCTGATGGTCACGCACGATGAAGCGCTGGCCCAGCGCTGTGGCCGCATCCTGCGCCTGGCCGATGGGCGCATCGTGGCGGACGAGACCCGATGACCGCCACGGCGCTGGCCGGCGACACCCAAAAGCGAGGCCTGGGCTGGGGCACCGCCTGGACACTGGCGCGGCGGGGATTGGACTGGAAATTCCGTGGCTTGCGCCTGCTGATCGTCTGCCTGGTGCTGGGTGTGGCGGCACTGGCCGCGATCGGCACGCTGACCGATGCCGTACGTGGCGAACTCGATCAACGCGGCCAGGCGATGCTGGGCGGCGATGTGGAAGTGGAACTGGCCGGGCGCCAGGCCTTTGCCCCGGAACAGGCGGCCTTTGCCCGCGCCGGCACGCTCTCGATCGGGGCGCGCATGCGGGCCATGGCCACCGTGCCCGACAGCGATGGCACTGCCGTGCCGATCGAACTCAAGGCAGTGGACGGCGCCTGGCCGCTCTATGGCCGTTTCACCCTGGCCGATGGCCGCGCGGTGGGCGCGCCCGACGCCACAACCGCTTGGATCGCGCCGGGCGTGGCGCAGCGGCTGAACGTGTCCACTGGACAACCCTTGAAGATCGGCCAGGCCACATTCCGCATCGGCGGGGTGATCGCGGACGAGCCCGATCGCCTGGGCGAGGGTTTTGGCCTGGGCCCCACGGTGATCATCAGCCGCGCCGGCCTCGATGCCACCGATCTGGTTCAGCCCGGCGCCATGGTGCGCTGGAAATACCGCCTGCGCCTGCCGCCCACCGCCCAGCCGCAGGCCGTGGCCGACGCGCTGACGCGCCAGTTCCCCAATGCCGGGCTGGAACTGCGCACGCGTGACAAGGCCTCGCCCGGGCTCGATCGCTTTGTTTCGCGCATGGGGCAATTCCTGGCGCTGGTGGCGCTGGCCGCCTTGCTGATTGCCGGCATCGGCATCGGCAATGGCGTGGCCTCCTACCTCGAGGCGCGGCGCGGGGCGATCGCCACGCTCAAGATCCTCGGCGCAACCGGGGCTGACATTGCGCGGATCTATCTTCTGCAACTGGGCCTGGCCACGCTGCTGGCAATCGGCCTTGGCCTGGCGCTGGGGGTGGCGGCCACCCCGCTGATCGGCTTGGCACTGAAAGATCTTTTGCCGATCCCCGCCGGCCTGGTACTGGCGCCCGGTGCGCTCGCCCTGGCCGCGCTGCAGGGCGCGCTGATTGCCGCCACCTTTGCCGCCCCGCCGCTGCTGCGCGCCCGTGCCGTGCCGGCCATGGCGCTGATGCGCGGCCGCCTGGTGCCCCCGCGCGACGGCTGGCGTAGCCGCGCGCTCGCCATGGGCATTGGCCTCGCCACGATTGCCGCCATTGCGGTGGCTGGGGCAGAGCAGCCCTGGCTGGCCGCCGGTTTCCTGGCGGCGGCGGGCGGCGTGTTGGCCCTGCTGGCGGCGCTGGGCTGGGCATTGGTGTGGCTCGCCGCCCGCCTGCCCCGCCCGCGCCACCCGATCGCGCGGATGGCTCTGGCCAACCTGCACCGCCCCGGCGCGCAGACCGGGGCACTGGTCACCGCGCTGGGCTTTGGCATGGCGGCGTTCGTGCTGCTCGCCGGGGTGCAGACCAGCCTTGACGCCAACATCGCCGCCCGCGTGCCGCAACAGGCGCCCGACTATTTCGTGCTCGACGTGCCGCCCGCCGGCCTGCCCGCTTTTGAACGCGTGGTGCGCGGCGCGGCGCCTGCTGCGCGCATCCGCACCGTGCCGGCGATGCGCGGCACGATCGTGGCGTTCGGCCCGGCCGATCACATGATCCGCGTTGCCGATCTGGTGCGCATTCCCGATGATGCCTGGGCGCTGCGCGGTGATCGCGGGCTGACCTTTGCCGATGCCCTGCCCGAAGGCAACGTCCTGACCGCCGGGCGTTGGTGGCCGGCCGGCTATCGCGGCGAACCGCTGGTATCAGTGGATGAAAAGCTGGCGCAGGCCATCCACCTCAAGCTGGGCGACACCATCACGGTGTCGCTGCTGGGGGTGGAGCGCAGCGCGCGCGTCGCCTCGTTCCGGCGGATCGACTGGGACAGCTATGGCTTCAACTATGTCCTGGTGTTCAGCCCCAATGCCTTGGCCGATGCGCCCTATAATCTTGCCGCCACGATCGAACTGGGCAAGGCGCAGGGCAATCCGGCCGTGTCGCGCGCGATCCTGTCAGGCCTGGTGCGCGCTTTGCCCTCCAGCTCGGTGATCGAGGTGGGGCCGGTGCTGGCGCAGGCGCGCAACCTTTTGGGGCAGATGGCCGTGGCGATCTTTGCCGCCGCCAGCGTGGCGATCCTGGCGGGCATGGCGGTGCTGGCCGGTGCGATCGCTGCCGCGCGGGCGCAACGGCACTATGACGCGGTGGTGCTGCGCGTGCTGGGCGCCGGATCGGGCCAGTTGCTGGTACTGGTCCTGGCCGAACAGGCCTTGCTGGCCGTGTTGCTGGCCGGGGTCGCGCTGGGGCTCGGCACCGCAGGCGCCTGGGCGGTGGTGACGCAACTGTTCGATTTTGCCTGGCTGCCCGACTGGGGCACCATCCTGGCTGTGCTGGGCGGCGCGCTCACGGTGGTGATGGCCATGGCGCTGGGCGGGTCGCTCGGCGTGTTGCGCACGCGGCCCGCCCAGGCGCTCAGGGAATTGTAATACCAACCTGCACGGTTTCCAACCCATGAGGACGCCTTCTGGCGGCCTTCGGCAAGGCGCATCCGCCGGCGTGATGTGGTGCATCATGCCAAGGATGCAACGCAGTCCGAAGGTCGCCAGAAGGCGCCCGCAGGGTTGCGCTCCCCCGTCCGTTGGACTTTGTCGCGACCTTGCAACGATGCGCCCACATCGCTGCTGCGGCCGCTCCTCGCCAACGAACGGGGGAGCGCAATCCTCATGGGTTGGAAACCGTGCAGGTTGGTATAATTACTGGAAAACGTCGGCTTCGTAGGGATTCTTGGGGTCAGAGCCATAACGGTTGGAGCCGCGCGTGCCGTCCAGGCACATGAACACCAGCAGCGCGAACCAGCCCAGGATCGGCAGGAAGATCAACAGAAACCACCAGCCCGAACGATCGATATCGTGCAGGCGTCGCACCGACACCGCCAGGCTGGGGATGAAGTTGAACAACGCAAACAGCCCAGACAAGGCATCACCCACGCCGTTGAGCTGGGTGCTGACCCCGGTATACCAGCCCATCGTGGTATAGGTGGTGCGGCCGAACACGATGGTCAGCGCCAGGTTCACCAGCAGGCCAAACAGCGTGAACATCCAGTATTCCTTGCGGCGCGATCGGCCAGCGAACTGGAAATAGCGGCGATAGGGCAACAGCATCCAATTCATGCGCAGTTCTCCTGGCGGTTTCAGCCAAACACGTCGGTCAGATCGCGGTTCTTGGGATCGGCACCATAGCGGTTGGGCCCGGGCGTGCCGGGCAGGAACATCATCACGAACACGATCAGCCCGCCAACGTAAGGCACGAAGCTGATCAGGTAGAGCCACCCCGTGCGGTCCTGGTCATGAAAGCGGCGAATACACACCGCCATATGCGCCCACGCCCAGACCAGCACCAGGATCGCCATCCCGAAGATGGCAACGATATCCCCGCGGTTTGTTTCCGGTGCAGCGGCTTTGTCCCAAAGATGCACCGGCATGAACACGCTGAAGAAAAGCAGGAACACTGCGATCCCCGACAGCACCAGCGAGAAGAACTCCCGCCGTCGCGAGCGCCCGCGAAACTCGAACATGCGCCTGTAGGGCAGGATCAGCCAGTACACGAATACCCCCATCGCTCACCGGCCGATGCCGGTTGGTCGCCATGGGCAAACAGCCAGAAAAATATCGACATGACAAGAAAAAGGGGGCCGCCAGGCAGCCCCCTTGCAAGTCTTGCGCTTCGCGTCCGGGTTAGAAGCGATAACGCACCGATGCACCATAGGTGCGCGGCTGGTTGGTGTAACCCGAAATTGCCAGAGGCTGGGCCACCGAATCGAAAACCTTGGTCAGTGTGCGGTTGTTGGTCAGGTTGCGCGCCCACAGCGTAAATTCGGTGCGGGCGCCGGGGGTCAGGCCCAGCGCGGCGTTCACCTCGTCAATGCGGCGCTTGTACTGCGCGGACGCGGCAATGGCCGCAGCCGTGCCCAGATCGAGGAAACCGGGCAGCCCCTCTTCCGTGATCACCGGGCTTTCGTGATGGAAATCACTGCGCACGAACAGGCGCGCGTTGCGGCCCAAGGAATGTTCGTATTGCCCGGCAAGCGTGAAAGACAGCGCCGGAATGCTGGCCGGCCTGCGGCCAGACAGATCGCCGACCGCGGACATCGTGAAATCCTGGTACAGCGGATCGAGCCAGGTCGCGCTGCCTGAAAGCGTCAGGCCTGCTGCCGGGCGCAGCACGGTTTCCACTTCCACCCCGCGCACGCGCTCCTTGCCAGCGTTGACCAGCGCGAAACCAGTGCCGGTAAAGACGTTGGACTGAAAGCCGCTGATAGTCTGCTGAAATACCGCGATATTGGCGGTGGCCAGCCCCCACTGCGCCTTGAGGCCCAGCTCGTAAACGGTCGTGCGTTCAGGCCCGGCAAAGCGGGTGGCATAGGTCTGGTTGACCTGGGCCAGGCCTGCTCCCTCCAACGCGGCCTGGTCGGCCGGAAACGGACGGCTGTCGCGCGACAGGTTGATCGAACTGGCCTTGAACCCGGTGGCGACGCTGGCATAGCCATGCATATGCGCATTCAGCTTGACGGTGGCGCGCGCCGTCCAGGTCACGCGCTGGTCATGCGTGCGCCCTGGCTCCACCGCGTTGGGCACGTTCACATAGGGCGGGAACAGCTGCAGGGCGCGCAGGGCGCCAAGCGGATTGGCCGCCGGATTGTTGGCATCGGTCGCCGCGCCGCGCAGGATCGCGGCATAGCCCTGGGGATCGGCATGGGCAAAGGCGGCGATCGCCGCCGGATTCTGGAAATTCACGCCACGCGCGCGAAAGCCGGCGGCGGCCAGCAGTTGCTGCCGGAACGGGGCATAGGCGCGCCCGTCAAGATCCACGCCGGCAAACGCGTCGGTGGTTGTCCCGGCGATCGTATAGCGCTTGGTATCACTGGTGAACGCAGCGCCCGCGGTCAGCGTCAGCGCGCCACCAAGCTTGAGATCGCCTTGGAAAAAGGCGGAAAACGCCTGGTTACGCAGGCGATAGCGTTCGTTGGAACCTTGCCCGCCGGCAAAAAAGCGCCCGGCATAGCGGGCCGGATCGCCTTCCAGCCCGCCCAGCACCTGCTCCAGCAACGGCACGCTCAATGCTCCGGCACTCGCCCCCTGCACCAGCAGGTTGGCATAGGCGCGCATGTCCTGGCCAAAGGCGATGGCATTGCGCTGGTCGAGCGTCTCGTTGAAGTAATAGACCCCGGCGAGCGCGTTGAACGGCCCGGGCAGGTCGGTCGCCAGGCGCAGTTCCTCGGTAAAGGTCGACAGCGTCAGGTCTTGGGCATTGCGCGCCAGCATTTGACCGCTGGTGAAATCGGAATCCTGGTTGGTGGCCGAGGTCAGCCGCCGCCACGCCGAAATCGCCGTCAGCTTGAACCGGCTGGCCTTGTAGTCGAGCTGACCGGAAAAGCCGTAGTTGGCGATGCGGTTGGTCGAATCGAAATTCCACCAGGCCTGATCGGCATAGATCGCATCGGGCGCATTGACCTTGCCGCCGATCGCCAAGACCGCCTGGGTCGCGGCAGAGGACTGGACATTGACCGGCGCGCAGCACACCTCGTCGATCAGGCCGTAATCGCCGATCACCCGCAGCGACAGATCATCGCCGGGCTGCCACAGCGCCTGGCCGCGCACGAACCAGCGGTTGCGGCCGTTGCTGCGCTGGCCGCTATCGGGATCGACGATAAAGCCGTCGCGCCGGTTGCGCCCGGCCGCCACGCTCACCGCCAGGGTATCGGTCAAGGGACCAGTGACCAAACCCTTGAACACCTGGGCGTTATAGTTGCCATAGCTCGCCTCGAAATCCGCGCCGGGCGTAAACTGCGGCAGGCGCGTAATGATCGAGATGACCCCGGCCGACGCGTTTTTGCCGAACAGCGTGGATTGCGGGCCGCGCAAGACTTCCACCTGCTCCACATCGGGCAGATCGGCAATCTGCGCTGCCGTGCGCGAGCGATAGACGCCATCGACGAATACCCCGACCGAGGGTTCGATTCCGCTGTTGTTGGCGCCGTTGCCAAAGCCACGGATGTAGATGTTGACGTTGGCCGGGCTCTGCAACTGCTGCATCGACAGCGAGGGCACCAGGCTGGTCAGGTCTTTCAGATCGCGGATCTGTGCCCGCGCGATGGCCTCGCCGCTGGCCACGCTGACCGCCACCGGCACGTCTTCCAGGCTGGCTGCGCGCTTGGTGGCGGTAACGACGATAGTGCCATCTGCCTCCTCGCCGCTTGCGGCCACGTCGGCCGGGCCATCGTCGGCAGCATGGGCGGTGGGCGCGATGGCTAGGCCAAGCGGCAGCCAAGCGGCCGTAATCAGCAGCTTGCGGTTTACCGCAAGCCGGCAACGCCGTGCATCCTCGTTGTGTTCGCCCCGACCCTGCATGTCTTGTGGTATGCGCGCCCTGTTGACGGCGCGGATGGCAACACCCCCCGTGTCGCGCAGCCTCGCCGCGTCCTTTTGCTAGCGCGGTTACATTCGGCCATAAACCGCAATCCATGTCATTTCCGGGCATTTCGGCCGGATTTGGCGGCGTTTTGGCGGTACTGTTGCGCCTGCGCCACATCATCGCGGCCGGCTCTTTTGCCAGTCGCCCTTGTGGCAACGCACAATAACGAGTAAGCGCGCGCCCAAGTGCGGCCAGAACCGAGATGACGGGATCTTCCCGACACAGCGCCTGCTGCAAGCTCCAGTATCCCGGCCGCACGTTACGGTCTGTCGAAGAAAGCCTTTCATGTCACTGCCCTTGCGCAATATTGCGATCATCGCCCACGTCGACCACGGCAAGACCACGCTGGTTGACCAGCTGTTCCGCCAATCCGGCACCTTCCGCGACAACCAGCGCGTGGAAGAACGCGCGATGGATTCCAACGACCTGGAAAAGGAACGTGGGATCACCATTCTGGCCAAGTGCACCTCGGTGGAATGGACCAATCCGGCCACCAACGAGACGACGCGAATCAATATCGTCGACACCCCCGGCCACGCCGACTTCGGCGGCGAAGTGGAACGCATCCTCTCGATGGTCGATGGCGTGATCCTGCTGGTCGACAGCTCGGAAGGCGCGATGCCGCAGACCAAGTTCGTCACCGGCAAGGCGCTGGCCCTTGGCCTCAAGCCGATCGTGGTGGTCAACAAGATCGACCGTCCCGATGGCCGCCCGCAGGAAGTGCTCGACGAAGTGTTCGACCTGTTCGTCAGCCTCGATGCCAACGACGAACAGCTTGAATTCCCCGTGCTCTATGCTTCGGGCCGCAACGGTTATGCCGGCAACGACGAAACCGTGCGCGAAGGCAACCTGCTGCCGCTGTTCGAAAAGATCGTCAGCCACGTGCCGGCCCCGTCGCTCGACGTCGATGGTCCGTTCAGCTTCCTGGCGACGTTGCTCGATCGTGACAACTTCATGGGCCGCGTGCTGACCGGCCGCGTGCAGTCGGGCACGATCAAGCTCAACCAGCCAATCCACGCGATCGATCGCGATGGCAAGGTGCTGGAAGTGGGCCGCGCCTCGAAGATCCTCTCGTTCCGTGGCCTGGAACGCGTGCCGGTGGAAGAAGCCCGCGCCGGTGACATCATCGCGCTCGCCGGCCTCGAAAAGGCGACCGTGGCCAACACCGTGGCCGATCCTTCGGTCTCGACCCCGATTGCCGCCCAGCCGATCGATCCGCCGACGCTGGCGATGCGCTTTTCGGTGAACGACAGCCCGTTTGCCGGCCGCGAAGGCGACAAGGTGACGAGCCGCATGATCCGCGACCGCCTGATGCGCGAAGCGGAAACCAACGTGGCCATCCGCGTCACCGAAAGCGCCGACAAGGACAGCTTCGAAGTGGCCGGCCGCGGCGAACTGCAGCTGGGCGTGCTGATCGAAACGATGCGCCGCGAAGGCTTTGAACTGGGCATCAGCCGCCCGCGCGTGCTGTTCGGCACCGACGAAAACGGCCGCACCGAGCCGTATGAAACCGTGCTGATCGACGTGGACGACGAATTCTCCGGCACGGTCGTCGAAAAGATGCAGCGCCGCAAGGCCGAGCTGACCGACATGCGTCCCTCGGGCGCCGGCAAGACCCGCATCACTTTCTCGGCTCCGTCGCGCGGGCTGATCGGCTACCACGGCGAATTCCTGTCCGACACGCGCGGCACCGGGATCATGAACCGCCTGTTCGAAAAGTATGGCCCGCACAAGGGCGCGATCGAAGGCCGCCAGAACGGCGTGCTGATCTCGAACGCGACCGGCGAAGCGGTGGCCTATGCCCTCAACAGCCTGGAAGACCGCGGCGTGCTGTTCGTGCGCCCGCAGGACAAGGTCTATGAAGGCATGATCATTGGCGAAAACGCCAAGCCCGACGATCTCGAAGTCAACCCGATGAAGTCCAAGCAGCTGACGAACTTCCGTTCGACCGGCAAGGACGACGCGATTCGCCTCACCCCCCCGCGCATCATGACGCTGGAGCAGGCCATCGCTTATATCGACGACGATGAAATGGTCGAAGTGACCCCCCAGACGGTGCGTCTGCGCAAGGCGATCCTTGATCCCAACGAGCGCAAGAAGGCCAGCCGCAAGAAGGAAAACGCCTGATTTTGCGGCCCTTTGCGGGCCAGGCATGATCAGCGAAAAGGGGCGCTCCGGCAACGGGGCGCCTTTTTTCATGTCTGTCATTGCCTGAACAAAGGTTTCATCGCCGGTTCAGCGCGTGTTGCATAAGGTTGCTGCAACGAACCCCGCTGCGAGCATGAGGCTCTTTTGGACAAGGCAGCGGGTTGGAGACGAGCCATGAAGCTTTTGAGCAAGGTTCTGCTGGCCGGCGCCCTGGGCGCCACCGTGATGGCCACTGCCGCCCCGGCAGAGGCCCATGGCTGGCATCGTGGTGGCGGTGGCGCCGGTCTGGCGATTGGCGCCGGCATCCTGGGCCTGGCCGTGGGTGCTGCGATCGCGTCGGACCATCCGCACCGCGGCTATGTGGTGGAAGAAGGCTATGCCCCGCCGCCCCCGCCGCCGAGCTATTACTATGAAGGCCCGGCCTATTATGGCGGCTATTATGCCCCGCCGCCGCCGCCCCCGCGGACATATGTCTATCGCGAAGTCTATCGCAGCGGCCCGGCTTATTACGGTTATGGCGGTTATCCGCGCTGGCATCGCGGCTGGTAAACCCGCCGCCAGCATAGCGTGAAACCCTGACAGGCGCGCCCGTCGGACCAGTCCGGCGGGCGCGTTGCCATTTGGCGCCTTGGCATTTGTCGCGCCGGCCTCTCGCCATCCCGGCCCGCGCCCGCTATGGCGCCGCCATGACGAGTTCCCACCCCGTGAACCAGACCACACCTGATCCTCAGGCACTTGATCTTCGTACCATGACGGCCACTGGCCGGCTCGACGGGCTGCGCATCGCGCTGTTCAGCGGCAACTACAACTATGTACGCGATGGCGCCAACCAGGCACTCAATCGCCTGGTCGGGCATCTTATGCGCCAGGGTGCACAAGTGCGGGTCTATTCGCCCAAGGTGGAAAATCCGGCGTTCGAGCCCACCGGCACGCTGATCGGCATTCCTGCCCTGGCCGTGCCGGGCCGCGGCGAATATCGCGTGCCGATCGCGCTGTCGGGCCGGGTGCGCCGCGATCTGGTCGCGTTCGATCCGCATGTCGTCCATGTCTCGTCGCCCGATGTTGCCGCCCACCGCGTGGTCACCTGGGCGCGCCGGCGCAGCCTGCCGGTGCTGGCCTCGGTGCACACCCGGTTCGAAACCTATTTCCGCTATTACAACATGGCCTGGCTGGAACCGGTGATCGAAGCCATGCTGCGCCGGTTCTATCGCCGCTGCGACGCGCTGGTTGCCCCGTCGGAATCCATGGCCCAGGTGCTGCGCGAGCAGCGCATGAACTATGACATCGGCATCTGGTCACGCGGGGTCGATCGCGACATCTTCACGCCCGAGAGGCGCAGCATGGAATGGCGCCGATCGCTGGGCCTGGCCGATGACGATGTGGTGATCGGCATTTTCAGCCGCCTGGTGATGGAAAAGGGGCTCGACGTCTTTTCCGACGCGATCGACGAATTGAAGCGACGCGGCGCCAAGTTCCGCGTGCTGGTGATCGGCGAAGGTCCGGCGCGCGAATGGCTGGAAACCCGCCTGCCCGACGCGGTATTCGCCGGCTTCCTGTCTGGCGCGGATCTGGGCCGGGGCGTGGCCAGCATGGACGTGTTGTTTTTCCCTTCCGTCACCGAGACGTTCGGCAATGTCACGCTCGAGGCGATGGCCTGCGCCCTGCCCGTGGTGGCGTCTGCCGCCACCGGCAGCCAGAGCCTGGTCGACGATCATGTCTCCGGCCGCCTGATCACGCCGGGCGCGGTGCATCAGTTTGCCGAAGCACTGCGCGCCTACGTGGAAAATCCGCAGCTGCGTGCGCAGCATGGCGCGGCGGGTGAACTGCGCGCCCAGGAATTCAGCTGGGACCGCATCAACCAGGCTGTGGCCGATACCTATGTTCGCCTGGTACGGCAGAAGCGCACACGCAAATAGTCAGCGGCGTGCCTTCAGCGCACGATGCGATAGAGCACGCTGCCGGGCGTGCGCCGCACCGGCACCGCGCCGGCCACCGGACGCACGGCAGCCGTATCGATGATCCAGACGTAATCGAACGCCGCGCGCGGCAGCTGCGCCAGGCGCTGGCTGATCGTGTTGGGCTTGGCGCAGTCATCGGGTTTGGCGAATTCGGAATCGTCGGTGGCAAATGCCCCAGCCAATGGCGCCTTTACCTGGAGCAGATGGCCGCCGGGCACCATCCATTGCTCGTTGGAAAAGGCATGGCGCCGCGCGATGGCATAGCCACCCAGATGTGTGCGCCGCTCTCGCTGCCATGGCAGGATCGATACATTGCAGCTTTCGAGCACCAGCGACGCAACGCGCCTGCCGCGCGGCACCGCATCAAGCGCCACCAGGTCTGACGCCATGGTTTGCCCGGCCAGCCATAGACTAAGGACATTGCCCAGCAGGCGCGCAACGGCAAATCCCACCCCCAGCCATGCCAGACTTGCCCAGCGCAGCCAGCCGGAATCCGGGTAGCGTGGCGAAGCCGCAACCAGCGCCACCATCAGCATAATGGGTACAAGCCGCATGTCGACCAGGCTGGCACCGATCAACGTGGCGGGCAGCAGGACATAGGCCAGGGCCAGAACGGCGCACCCCCACCACAAACCCATGGTGCCCACACGCCTGGCGCGGTCCCCACCTGTGCGGCGCAGCCCCCACCACACCAGTCCCAACAGCAACATGGCGCCCGCCACGTCCCACACGAGCCAGCGATCGCGCAGCGGCATCAACGGGTAGGTGAGCTTGAGCGCGGGGTTGAAGAAATCCTCGGTCGGCCCATGTCCGCTGGGTGGCAGCGGCCAGACGATCCGCAAGATCAGCGGCGCAGCCAGGCAACTGGCCGCCAGCCCAGCATCCCAGCCAGCCCGGCACAGCGCGCGCCACCTGCCCTTGCGCGATGCATCGGGCTGCCAGCGCCGGGCAAGTTCATCCATGCCGGCAAACACACACAGCAGAACCCAGGCCACCAAGTGGCACGTCCACAGCAATGCGGAAACCGGGATGAACAGCGCCCAGCGCGCCGCAATCCAGCCGCGCCGCCTCATGGCAATCCACAGCGCCAGGGCGAGGGTTGCAAGCGCCTGGCCCAAGGCAAAGTTGAGGAAGCCGAACTGCAATGGATAGCTGTAGGCCAAAGGCAGCGCAAACAGCACGAGCGGCGTGATCCGGCCATGCAGGCTGCGCGCCAGGCAGAAAATCCCCAGAACCTGCAACACCGGAATGGCGACGGCAACCACCCGCAAGGCTGGCTCAAGGCCCAGCCACGGCGCCAGCACTTCCATGACGAGATCGACCCCAAGATTGGGGATAAGGTTCCAGTGAAAGCTGTACCATCTGCTGAGGTCGGCCGAGCGACCATGATCGACCTGCACCGCATAGTGCCCGAGATGGCCCGCCAGGTCGGTCAGCGGCACCACGGGCGGCAGGGCCAGCGGCAATGCGGCCAGCAGCATCGCGACCAGCCAGAGCCACTTGGCCTGGAGCCAGCGCGTGGTGATCAGTTCATTGGAAGGAAACGCCGCGATCTCGGCCGCGTGCAACCGGGCAATGGGTTCATCGGTTACAGGCATCACTGGCAGGATCACGTACTTTCAAGTCTGCCCCGGACTTAAAGCGACGCAAACTGTCTGGCAATTCCAATCGTGTCCCCCACCAAGGCGCCGGAGCGGCCTGTTGGCCACTCCGGCGTGGTGTCGTCACAGCCGCTCGATCTTACGCGCGGCCTCATCCAGGATATCGGCCACCGCGAGCGCCGTGTCGTTGTCGAACGAACCGCCCGCCACGCGTTGCCGCAACGCCAACGCCAGGTTGGCAAAGGCGCGGCGCACCGGCGGGCTGGCCTCGCGGGCGCCGGCCTGGGCCAAGCTGGTCAGCCGATCGACGATGACCTTGAGTTCCTCGGTCTTGCCCGCCAGTTCGGCGCGGCCGGCCTCGGTCGCGGTAAACGCCTTGCGCGTGCCTTCACCCGCTGCTTCGGCAATCAGGCCTTCGTCCACCAGCAGGGCCAGGGTGGGATAGACCACGCCCGGGCTCGGGGCATATTGCCCGCCGGTCAGGTCTTCCACGGCCTTGATCAGTTCATAGCCGTGGCGGTCCTGCTCGGCCACCAGGCTCAGCAGCAAGAGGCGCAATTCGCCAGCGGCGAACATGCGCCCACGGCCACCCCGGCCACGGCCGAACGGCCCGCCGCCGCCGCGCCCGCCCCGACCGCCACCAAACGGGCCGCCGCCGAAGGGGCCACCATCAAAGGGGCCTCCACCGAAAGGACCACCTTCATCGTCAAAACGGCCGGCAAACTTGCGCGCCAGGCGCTCGCCGAACCGGCCGCCGCCACAGTGGCCACCATGGCCTTCGCCAGCGCTTCCGCGCCAGCCACCGAACTTGCCCCGTGCGGGGCGTTCACTATCAAATCGCATCGTCATTCCTTTCCTCACGATGCAGCTAAGATATATCTTAATAGCATCTACACAAGACCCCGGTTAAAATTTTTCGAGAAATTTTCACGCGCAGGCCCTATCTCGGTGCCGCATGGCCGATCTGTTTGCCCCGCCACCTCAGGAAACCCCGCGATCCCAGCCGCTTGACCACGGCCCGCTGGCCGACAGGCTGCGCCCGCGTGCGCTCGACCAGGTGATCGGCCAGGGCCACCTCACCGGGGCCGAAGGCGCGATCGGCCGCATGGTTGCCGCCGGCAAGCTCTCATCGATGATCCTGTGGGGGCCGCCGGGCACCGGCAAGACCTCGATCGCACGCCTGCTGGCCGATGCCGTGGGCATGCGCTTCATCGCGATCAGCGCGATCTTTTCGGGCGTGGCCGATCTGAAGAAGCTGTTTGCCGAGGCCGAAGCCATGGCGCTGGCCGGGCGGCGCACGCTGCTGTTCGTGGACGAGATCCACCGCTTCAACCGCGCGCAGCAGGATGGCTTCCTGCCAGTGGTGGAAAACGGCACGATCACCCTGGTCGGTGCCACCACCGAAAACCCCAGCTTTGCGCTCAACGCCGCGCTGCTCAGCCGCGCGCAGGTGCTGATCCTGCACCGCCTCGACGCCGCCGCGCTGGAAGAGCTGCTGCGCCGCGCGGAAGAGGAAACCGGCCTTGCCCTGCCGCTCACGCCACCCGCGCGCGAGGCGCTGGTCGCCTCGGCCGATGGCGATGGGCGCTTCCTGCTCAATCAAGTCGAAACGCTGCTCGATGTCGATCTGCCGGCGCCGCTCGATCCCGAAGGCCTGTCTACCTTTCTGATGCGGCGCATGGCGGTGTACGACAAGGACCGCGATGGGCACTACAATCTCATTTCCGCCCTGCACAAATCGTTGCGCGGGTCCGATCCGCAGGCAGCGCTCTATTGGATGGCGCGCATGCTGGTGGCGGGCGAAGACCCGATGTACGTGCTGCGCCGCCTGGTGCGCTTTGCCAGTGAAGACATTGGCCTGGCCGACCCTCAGGCGCTCACTCAGTGCCTAGCGGCAAAGGACGCCTACACTTTCCTCGGCTCGCCCGAGGGGGAACTGGCGATCGTCCAGGCCTGCCTCTATTGCGCTACCGCGCCCAAATCCAACGCCGCCTACGGCGCGATGAAGGCGGCATGGAAAGCCGCGCGCGATACCGGATCGCTCAGCCCGCCGGCGCATATCCTCAACGCTCCGACCAAGCTGATGAAGGACATCGGCTATGGCAAGGGCTATGCCTATGACCATGATGCCGCCGATGGCTTCTCCGGCGCCGACTATTGGCCCGAAGAGATGGCTGCCCAGGCATTCTATCGCCCGGTCGAGCGCGGGTTCGAGCGCGAGATCGTCAAGCGGCTGGACTGGTGGGACCGCAAGCGGCGCGAGCGGCGGGGCGACGCGCCGATCGAGGACGAATGAGCCGCTTTGCCCATTTCGTGGCGATCGACTGGTCAGGCGCGGCCGGAGAGCGCCACAAGGGCATCGCGCTCGCCCACTGCACAACCGGTGACGCGGCCCCCGCGCTGGTGCGCCCCGGCCACCGCTGGTCGCGGCAAGAGGTGCTCGACTGGCTGCTGCACCACCTGCCGTCCGATAGCCTGGTGGGCATGGACCTGGGCCAGTCGCTGCCCTTTGCCGATTGCGGCGCGTTCTTTCCCGGCTGGGACGCCAGCCCGGCCGACGCGCGCGCGCTGTGGGCCATGGTCGATACGCTGTGCGCGGATGAGCCACATCTGGGCGTCAACGGCTTCGTCGATGCCACCGAGCCTTCGCGCCATTTCCGCCGCCACGGCGGCCGCTGCGGCGATCGCTTTCCGGCCGGCCGCGGCCGCCTGCGCGTGACCGAGCGCGCGCAAGAGGCGATGGGCTGCAAGCCATACAGCAATTTCAACCTGGTCGGCGCAGCGCAAGTGGGCAAGTCCAGCCTCTCGGGCATGCGCGTGCTGCACCGCCTGGGCGGACAGATCGCGGTCTGGCCGATCGATCCCCTGCCCCCGCAGGGCAGCGTGGTCTGCGAAATCTATACCACCATCGCCGCCATGGCAGCCGGCCGCCCCGCCAGCCGTTCCAAGATCCGCGACGGCGCCAGCCTCGACCACGCCCTCGCCACGCTGGGCAGTGCCCCCTTTGGCCACGCCGGCGCGATCGACGATCACCAGAGCGACGCCCTGATCACCGCCGCCTGGCTGCGCACCGTGGCGCACATGCCCGCCCTGTGGCACCCCGCAGCCCTCACCCCCGAAATTGCCCGCACCGAGGGCTGGACGTTCGGGGCCACTTGAGGCTATGCGCGAAACCCACGCACCAATGCCGGCTTAGCTCAGTTGGTAGAGCACCTGCTTTGTAACCAGGGGGTCAGGGGTTCGATTCCTCTAGCCGGCACCATTTTTGCACCCACCACATCCACCGCGTCACGCATGCCATCGTCACCCAAGAAATTTGGGATGGACGCTGTGGGGCACCTGTGGTGAGCAAGGGGCATGGCAGCCCCGGAACCTGCACCCGTCTCGCTTGCGGCTTTGAATGACAAGGAACGCGAGGTCCTGCGCCTGTTGACGGCGGGGCACACGGTCAAATCCATCGCGCTGCAACTGGGCCGGTCGGAAGCCTCGATCAACGAGCGGCTGCGCGATGCGCGGCGCAAGACCGGGGTGGGCAGCAGCCGCGAGTTGGCGCGCATGCTGGCGGCCCAAAAAAGTTGGGACAGAAATCCTGAGCTTACCGGCCCGGGCAAGGCGCCCGATACGGCAGGGGCGCCCCGCATCGTCGGGCGCCGATGGTCGAAAGGATTGCTTGCCATGCTTACCGCACTTTCGCTTGCCGCCGCAGGCCTGCTGGTTTCCACCGGACAGGTGCTGCCGCCCCGCACCGGGGCCGCCCTACCCGCTCCAACGGCGCAGGCGACGCCCGCCAAGGCCATGCCGCTGCTCGGCCGCTGGTCGCTCGATGTGACGCGGATTCCCGCCGAGGAGCGGCCGCAGAAGGTCACCATTGCCTTCGCCAAGGCCGCCGACGGCCGCTGGACAACCATGGTCGACATGGTCGGTCCTGATGGCACCGCCCACAAGGCGGAATCGACGGCGGCGCTCGATGGCGTGCCCGCGCCGGTGACGGGAACGATGGATTTCATCGACACGGTATCGCTGCGCCAGCCTGCGCCCAACACGCTGGTGATGACCCTGGGCAAGAACGGCGCCCCGGTTTCTACGCGCGTCTATGCGGTCGCCAAAGACCAGCGATCGATGACTGAAACGATCATCTGGCCCGGCAATGCCATTCCCGGCCTTGAAACCACCACGTTCCACCGCGTGGAGTGATCGCCCGCAACGCGCCGCCGTTCCCGGCCGCCTTGTTGCCGCGGCTTGCCCACGATGGGTTGACGCGGGCGGCAGGGAAGGCGAGGCAGGAGGCATGAACCAGCCCCCCTCGATGCTTCACGATGGTTTTCTGCTGCTTGGCTTTGCCATGGTCTTCGTGCTGGTGTTCCGCCGGCTGGGCCTGGGGGCCACGCTGGGCTACCTGCTGGCGGGTGCCGTGGTCGGGCCGCAGGTGCTGGGCCTGGTGGGCGAGGCCGAGCAGAAGCTGGGCATTGCCGAACTCGGCATCACGCTGCTGCTGTTCCTGGTCGGGCTGGAGCTGAACCCGTCGCGGCTGTGGCGGATGAAGCGCGATATCCTCGGCCTGGGGCTGTTGCAGGTGGTCCTGTGCGGCGCGGCGATCACGGCAGTGATCAACTTCGGCACCGATTTCAGCCTGACGGCCGCCATCGCGCTGGGCCTGCCGCTGGCGCTCTCGTCCACCGCGCAGGTCCTGCCGATGCTCCAGGCCTCGGGCCGGTTGCGCACGCCGTTTGGCGAGCGGACCTTTGCCATCCTGCTGTTCCAGGACCTTTCGATCATCCCCATGATCACGCTGATCTCTGCGCTCAGCCGCAATCCGGCCGATGCCAATGGCCCGCCGGGCTGGCAACTGGGGCTTTATACCGTGCTGGCGATCGCCGGGCTGATCCTGGCCGGGCGCTATCTGATCCGGCCGCTGTTCCGCCTGATCGGCAACCTGGGCGAGCGCGAGATGTTCGTGGTCGCCGCGCTGTTCACGGTCATGGCCTCGGCCGCGGTAATGGAGGCGCTGGGCCTGTCGACCGCGCTCGGCGCGTTCATCGCCGGGGTCATGCTGGCCGACAGCCCCTATCGCCACGAACTGGAAGCCGATGTGGAGCCGTTCCGCTCCATCCTGCTCGGCCTGTTCTTCCTGGCCGTGGGCATGATGCTCGATCTTCATGCGATTGCCGAGCGGCCGCTGTTCGTGATTGCCATGGCGCTGGCGCTGGTGGCGGTGAAGGCGGCAGTGATCATGGGCATTGGCCTGGCCTTCCGCATGCCGTGGCGCGGCGCGCTGGCGCTGGGCCTGCTGCTGAGCCAGGGCGGCGAATTCGGCTTTGTGCTGTTTGCCCAGGCCCAGCATGCCCAGTTGATCGCGCCAGAGGCGGCCAGCCTGTTTGGCGCGATCGTGACCCTGTCGATGGCCACCACGCCGTTCCTGATGGCGCTGACCAAGCCACTGCGCAACGATCCGCGCGCGGTGAAGGGCGAACGCCAAGGGCCCACCGGCGACGCGGCGAATGCGCTGATCGTGGGCTATGGCCGCTTTGGCCAGACGGTGGCGCAGATGCTCAACGCCAGCGGCCTGACGGTTACGCTGATTGATACCGACGTGGAAATGATCGACGTGGCCAGCAATTTCGGGGCCAAGGTCTATTTTGGTGATGGCACCCGGCTCGACCTGCTGCGCCACGCTGGCGCCGACGAAGCGGCGCTGATCCTGTTCTGCATGGATGGCGACCAGATGGATGCCGCCGCGCTGGAAGCGGTGCAGCAGGCCTTTCCCCAGGCGGCCATCTTCGTGCGCGCGTTTGATCGGCGCGCGGTGGTGCGGCTGCGCGGCTCCCCGGCCAAGTGGGTGATCCGCGAAGTGATGGAATCGGCGGTGAAGATGGCGCGCCTGGCGCTGGCTGAAACCGGGGTTAGCGAGGAAATCATCACCCGCGCCGAAGACATGTACCGCGCGCGCGACAAGGAGCGGCTCAAGATCCAGATCGAAGGCGGCGACCTGCGCGCCGCGCGCGAACGGATCATTACCGAGCCACAGGCGCAGGAAAGCTGATTTTGCTCAGCCCTTGCGCGTCGCCTCGAACGCGTTGCGGGTCTTGAGGCTGGGGTCTTCTGTCCACGGCTGTTCGGGCCAGCGATGGCGGGGATAGCGGCCCTTCATGTCCTTCACCACATCGCGCCACGATCCGCGCCAGAACGCGGGCAGATCAGCCGTGGTCTGGATCGGCCGGCCGGCGGGCGAGGTGAGCGACAGCAGCAGCGGGCGCGGCGGCTGGCCGATGGTGGGATGGCGATCAAGGCCGAACAGTGCCTGCACCCGCAGTTCCACCGCCGGGCCGCCTTCGTGTGCATAGTCGATGGCATGGCCGGTCCCGGCGGGCGAGCGATAGTGCGGCGGCGCCAGCCGATCGAGCGTCTGCCGCTCGTTCCAGTCCAGCCGGTTTTCCAGCGCCTCGTGCAGCTTGCCCGCCGCGATGGCCAGATCGCGCCGCCCGGCCAGCAAGGGGGCCAGCCATTCCTCCAGATCGGCGAGCAGGGTCGCTTCGTCGAGCGCGGCCAGCCCGGCATAGCGCGCGCGGGTCAGCAGCGCTTGCGCCGCAGCGCCCAGCGGCAGCGCCGCCAGCCCTTCGCGCCGCACCACATCGAGCAGCAGAGCCGTGACCGCTGCCGGCTGTGGCGATGGATCGGGCACCCGGGCCAGCACGATCGCGCCCAGCCGCCGCTCGAGCCGCGCTTCCACCCGGCCTTCGCCGGCGTTCCACGTCAGGGTGTGGCGCTGGTCCATGCGATGGGCCAGCCAGGTCGTCACGTCGTCCTCGTCCAGGGCAAGCGCGCTCATGATCCGGGCGCCCTTGGCCTCTCCCTGCGCGTCGCCGATCACCAGCCAGCGCGCCGTGGCCAGCGGAGAGGCGGGATCGAGGCGATAGCCGCGCCCACCGGCCGAAAGCCATTCCTCTCCGCTGGCACCGCGTGCGCGGGCGATGCGATCGGGAAAGCCTTCGGCCAGAAGCACGGCTAGCGGCGGCCTTGCTGCGTTGCGCTGGCGCCCTTCGACAGGCTCAGGGCGAACGGAACCTTGGGACACGCCCTCCACCCCGTTCGGGCTGCGCTTGTCGAAGGCCCCCCGCGCTGCCCGTTCCGCCATATTGGCCCAGCGCGCGGCCAGCTTGCGCGAAGCATCGGCCCGCGCCCCGCGATCGCCCTGCCAGCGATCGAACCGGCGGGCGAGATCATCGCCGCTGCCGCCAAGGCCGCGTTCCTGCAGCAGCAGCGCCAGCCGTGCCGCATCCTGCGCCGCGCCATGGCGGGCGGCAAACAGCAGCATGTGCGCCAGCGCCGGCTCCATCGGCAGGCTGGCCATGGCGCGGCCATGCGGCGTGATCCGCCCCGCCCCGTCGAGCGCGCCCAGCGCCGCCAGCGCCGCTTGCGCCGCGGCCATGGCGGCAGGCGGTGGTGGATCGATCCAGGCCATCGCCGCCGGATCGCCCGCGCCCCATTGCGCCAGAGTCAGCGCCAGGGGGGCCAGATCGGCATTGAGGATTTCGGGCGGATCGAACGTCGCGCGCCCGGCGTGGGCGGCTTCTTCCCACAGGCGATAGGCCACGCCCGGCCCCTGGCGCGCGGCACGCCCAGCACGCTGCGCGGCGGCGGCCTGGCTGGCGCGGGTCGTCACCAGGCGGGTCACCCCTGCCACCTTGTCGAACTCTGCCCGGCGCGACAGGCCGGCATCGACCACCACTGCCACGCCATCAAGCGTCAACGAAGTTTCGGCAATCGCTGTCGCCAGCACGATCCGGCGCCGGCCCTCGCGATCGCGGCGGATAGCGGCGCGCTGGCCTGCCGGATCGACCTGCCCGTGCAGCGGCAGCACCAGCGCGTGGGGCAGGCGCTGCGCGAGGATTTCGGCCGTGCGATCGATGTCGCGCACGCCGGGCAGGAACGCCAGAATGTCGCCTGTCTCTTCGCCCCAGGCCAGGGCAATGGCATTGGCCACGGCCTGCTCGGTGCGTAACTGCGGACTGCTGCCCAGCCAGCGAATGCGCAAGGGATGGGCCTTGCCGGCGCTTTCGATCACCGCCGCCTGGCAGTTCGCATCCGCGCCCATCAGCCCGGCAAAGCGCGTGCCGTCGAGCGTGGCCGACATCACCACCACGCGCAGATCCTCGCGCAGCACGCCTTGCGCTTCCAGCGCGAGCGCCAGGCCAAG
The DNA here is from genome assembly GCF_001598375.1 of Novosphingobium capsulatum NBRC 12533. Classification (GTDB taxonomy): domain Bacteria; phylum Pseudomonadota; class Alphaproteobacteria; order Sphingomonadales; family Sphingomonadaceae; genus Novosphingobium; species Novosphingobium capsulatum. Next base: position 126,413 of record NZ_BCYV01000013.1, on the reverse strand, counting down.
GTCGGAATCGAGATGCCGTTCGTGCGCTTCGTCAAACAGCACGGCCGAAACGCCGGTCAGTTCGGGATCGGCCAGGATCGTGGCGACAAAGATCGCCTCGGTCATCACCAGCACGCGGGTGCGTGCCGATCGCTTGCTGTCGAGCCGGGTGAGATAGCCGACCGTCTCGCCCGGCGCCTCGCCCAGCAGGTCGGCCATGCGCTCGGCCGCAGCGCGCGCCGCCACGCGGCGGGGCGACAACAGGATCACCGTGCCGGTACACCACGCCTCGCCCAGCAAGGCCGTGGCCACCGTGGTCGTCTTGCCCGCGCCCGGCGGCGCGATGAGCACGGCATTGGGGCTGGCAGCCAGGGCAGCCAGCAGATCGGGCAAGACGGCGTGGATGGGCAGGTCGGTCACCCGCCTGCCCTTATCGCCTTGGCCCGGCCTTGGCGAGGGCCGGCACAGCGGCGCGCCAAGGCCCCGCTACATCAGCCTTGCGCGCGCAGCTTTTCCAGTTCCTGCTGCTCGGCAAAGGCCTCGCGCAGGCGGCGGAATGGCCCGGCCATGACATATTGATAGAACGGCGCTGTCGCGGGATCGAGCCCGGCCTTTTGCGCATAGAGCGCGACGATGGCATCGGAATCGGCGATGAAGCGGCCCGGCTCCACTTCCAGCGTGGGAAAGGTCACCTTGTCGAGATGCGGCGCCAGAGCCGCACGGATCGGCGCTTCGTCCTCGTCACCGGGCCAGAATGCCCGCAGGTCCACGCTGTCGAGCTGCCCGGCCTCGGCCAGGAAGGCAACCGCCTTGAGGCAGAACGGGCACGAACGCTTGAGATAGAGGACGGGGCGAAACGCTGCTGCAGTCATGGTCATGCCTTTATGCGTTGGGAAACAAGCCAGTAGCGCCGAATCGGGCCAAACTTCCCATGCGGGCCGGTGCGACGCGGTCAGATTCATGATACCACAATGGGCAACGGTGCCCGATCGCGGCACGGTCTGCCTCGAGAGGACCCATGTTTCTTGACCTGAAAGATCCGTGGCCGCCAGCCCCACCCAACCGACAGCCCGAACCGGCGCCCAGGCTCACTCCGCGCCGGCAGCGCATCGTGGTGGTGCTCGTGGCGATCAATCTGCTGATGATGCTGATCGGCCCGCTGGCCGGATCTTCAGTGATCGACGGGCTGGTGCACGCATTTCATTGAACGCGCTGACGCACCAGTCCCCGCAACCCCTGATCAATAGCGGCGCGCCACCGCAAATTCGGCGGCCTCGCCCATCGCCGCCTTGGCCGCGCTGGCGGGGAAGCCGGCAATGGCATCGATCGCGCGCTGGGCATAATGGCGCGCCCGCTCGCGCGTGGCATTCACCGCATCGTGCTTGCGAATCAAGGTGATGGCATGGGCCAGATCAGCGTCGCTGTTGCGATTGCCGGCGATGGCATCGCGCCAGAACCCGCGCTCTTCCTCGTTGCCGCGCGCATAGGCCAGGATCACCGGCAGCGTCATCTTGCCCTCGCGGAAATCGTCGCCCTGGTCTTTGCCCATTTCCGACGCGTCGGAATCATAGTCGATCGCATCGTCCGCCAGCTGGAACGCAATGCCCAGGTTGCGGCCATAGGCGTCGAGCGCCAGTTCGTCTGCCTCGTCCCGCTCGGCCACCACCGCCGCGATGCGACACGCGGCGGCAAACAGCGCGGCGGTCTTGGCGTTGATGATCGAGAGATAGCGTTCTTCGCTGGTTTCCACCTGGCGCTGCGCGACCAGCTGGTCCACCTCGCCCTCGGCAATCACGGCCGATGCGCCCGACAGGATGCGCAGCACCTTGATCGAGCCATCCTCGACCATCAGTTCAAAGCTGCGCGAGAACAGGAAATCGCCCACCAGCACCGTGGCCGGATTGCCATAGATGATGTTGGCGGCCTTCTTGCCGCGGCGCATGTCCGATCCATCGACCACGTCGTCGTGCAGCAGGGTGGCAGTGTGGATGAACTCCACCGCAGCCGCCAGCTTGAAATGGCGGCTGCCGCCATAACCCAGCAGCGCCGCCCCGGCGAGCGTGAGCATGGGGCGCATGCGCTTGCCACCGCCGGCGATGAGGTGGCCGGCCAGCGCCGGGATCAACGGGATACGCGATTGCATGCGATCCAGAATCACGGCGTTGACGCTGTTCATGCCGTCGGCCACCAGCGCCATCAGCGGCGCCAGCGAGGGTTCGGCCTTGCGGGGGAGCGTATGGAGGGTAGCAGTCATTGCTGCCCGCTTGGCGCGTGGTGCACGGCTTGGCAAGTCGCAAGTTGCACGGTAGCGGCAGAGCGACACTTTTGCATACCCCACTGACAAAGGCCCGAAAGCACATGAGCGCATCCGCCGAAGGCACCGATCCGGTTCTGGCCGGCTATCGCCAGAGCATCGACAACATCGATGCCGCGATGATCCACATCCTGGCCGAACGCTTTCGCATCACCCAGGCCGTGGGTGCCTACAAGGCCGAAAAAGCCTTGCCCGCCAGCGATCCCGGCCGAGAGGAGCGCCAGATCGCGCGCCTGCGCAAGCTGGCCGAGGATGCCCGGCTCGATCCGGAATTTTCCGAAAAATTCCTGCGCTTCGTAATCGAGGAAGTGATCCGCCACCACAAGCAGGCCAAGGCCGCGCAGTAACCCGCGCGGCGGCTCCCTGCCCTAAAGGGCGCCCGCCACCACTCTCCCCTCCTCTAAAGAGGATGGGGAGTTAAGGCCCGCTTCACTCGGTGAATGGAACGCCCGGCACCTGCTTGGCGGTGCGAATGGTAAGCGAGGTCTTGACGCTGGCCACATTGGGCGCGGGCGTCAGCTTGCTGGTCAGGAATTCCTGGAAGCTTTGCAGATCGCGGCTGACGATCTTGAGGATGAAGTCGATCTCGCCATTGAGCATGTGGCATTCGCGCACTTCGGGCAGCGTGCGCATATGCTCTTCGAACTGGCGCAGCGATTCCTCGGCCTGGCTTTTCAGGCTGACGAGCGCAAAGACCGTGATCGCGAAACCCAGCTTGGCCGGATCGAGATCGGCGTGATAGCCGCGGATGACGCCGGCCTCTTCCAGCGCGCGCACGCGGCGCAGGCAGGGCGGCGCCGTGAGGCCCACGCGCTGGGCCAGTTCCACGTTGGTTACGCGGCCCTCATCCTGAAGCTCGGCCAGCAGCCGCCTGTCAATTCCGTCCAATGTCGCCATGTTCGTGTTCTTTAGCCGCTCGACCCGCAAGATTGTGCGTCACCGCTGGCAGTGAAGCTAATATTATTAGCTCATATCGCAATTGTCCTGCAATGCAACGCACCATCACCAAAGCCGGTGCATAGTGTGGAAAAACCCGCTCCACGATGAACGGATCACCATTCACCGCATGGTGGGCGGGTTCGCCACACTTTCTTAAAAACCTGACCGATAAAGGCACAAGGATGAGTTCCGAAACGGTCCGTAACCGGCTTGCCTCTCGCCAGGCATTGCCCCATGGCAGAAGACCGCACAACAGGATGCCTTGGCGCCAGAGCGATGCCTGCCGATCTTGATCCTTCCCTGATGCCGGCGGATGCCGCAACGGCTGGCGCCGCCCTGGTGGTGGACGATCGGCTGGAAACCGTGCTGCGCACCCGCGCCGCCGGGCCGGCGGGCATGCGGGTGCAGTTCCGGCAGCTTGCCGATCTGCTTGGCCGCGTGGCGCCCGATGCCTGGGCCGCGCCGCACGATGCCGCCCTTGCCCGGCTCGATGCGCTGTTCCACGAAATCGCCACGGCGCCGGGCGGGCACGAAGGCGCTGCCGCGCTGCTCGCCGGCACGCCGCTCGGCCACCCCCGCCTGGTCAGCCATTTTGCCGCGCAGGCGCCGCGCCTGGCGCTGGCCGCGATCCGCGCCGCCCGCCTGGCCGAGGCGGACTGGCTGGCGCTGGTGCCGCGCCTGCCGATCCACGCGCGCGGCTTCCTGCGCCACCGCCGTGACCTGGGCCCTGCGGTGGATGCCTTGCTCGCGCGGCTGGGTATTGATGACTTTGCGCTCTCGGCACCGCTGGACCAGGTTGCGGCAGACCAGCCAGTGATCGAACCGGCACCGCAACCTGCGCCCGAGGACGTTGCGCAACCCGACACGCCGCCCGAATCGCCCGCCCCGTTGCTTTCTGCCAGCGCGAGCGAGGGCATCGGCGCGATCGTGCGGCGGATCGAGGCGTTCCGGCGCGACCGCGAGGCGCGCCCCACCGGTGCCGCCAGCCCCGGCGCTCCTGCCCTGGCCACCGCGGCTGATCCGCACCCGCGCCTGCCTTTTGCCGATGAACCGCCTGCCGCCGCGCTGCATCCGGAAAGCATCGCCATCGCGATCGATGCGCTGGGCACGGTGGTTGCCGCCGATGCCGATTGGGCGCCGATGCTGGTGGGCCATCGCCCCTTCACCGCACAGCCGCATGCGCCCGCGCGGCTCGATGCGCGCAGCACCCGCGCCTTTGCCGCGCGGCTGCCGATCACCGCCGGGCTGCTCATGCTCGATGGTGCGCTGGCCGTGGCGGGCGCCTGGCAATGCGATGCCGTGCCGGTGTTCACCCGCGCTGGCGGCGCCTTTGCCGGCTATCGCGCCTGCCTGCGCCGCCCGGCCGCAACCCAGGCCAGCGCCCCGGCAGAGGCCGAGACTCCAGTGACCCAGGGCGCCGATCGCCTGCGCCAGACGCTGCATGAATTGCGCACCCCGATCAATGCGATCCAGGGTTTTGCCGAAATGATCCAGCAGCAGGTATTTGGCGCCACGCCGCACCAATACCGCAGCCTGGCCGCCAGCATCGCGGCCGATGCCGCCCGCATGCTGGCCGGGTTTGAAGACCTGGAGCGGCTGGCCCGGCTGGAAACCGGCGCTGCCGAGATGCCCGCGCCCGACAGCGGCATCGATCTGGCCGCGCTGGTCAGCCGGCAGTTGGCCCAGCTCGATCCGGTGATCGGCCCACGCGAAGTGCGCCTGCGCTGGCAGCCCCCGGCAGAACCGGTACGGGTTGCAGCCCCTGCGGCCGAGCTCGAACATGCGATGTGGCGCCTGCTCGCGGTAATCGCCAGCACGGCAGCACCGGGGGAGCGCCTGGCCATCGCACTCGCCGCGCCCGTTGCCGGCGACAGCGCGCCAGCAGCCGTGCGCCTCGACCTGCCATTGCCGGCAACGCTCGCCATGCGCGATGATGCCACGCTGTTTGCCGCCGATGGCGCCCGCAGCCAGGGCGGTGGCCAGCAGGCCGGCGGCCTGGGCCCTGGCGGCATGATGGGCAATGGCTTTGCCCTGCGCCTGGCGGCGGCGGAATTGCGTGCCATGGGCGGCGGCTTGCGCCGCGAAGGGGCGCGGCTGCTCGCACAGTTGCCCGCTGCTGTCTCGCCGCACGCTCTCGTCGGCGGCGATAGCGCCACCCCGGCGCAGGCGGGCTGACCACGGTGCCATCGCGGCTTGGGGGCGAAGGCGAGCGCCAGGGCGCACCGGCGCGGATCACCCGCCCGCCCCCGTCCGATGCCCGCGTGCACTTTGCCCCCGAATTCGGGCAGCGTTTCGTCGTTACCGTCGACACCGAAGAGGAATTCGACTGGGCCAAGCCGTTCGAGCGTACCGGCCACGGCCTGAGGCATGTGCCGCGCCTCGCCAAGTTCCAGCAGTTTTGCGAGGGGTTCGGTGTCGCCCCGATCTATTTGATCGACTATCCCATCGCCAGCGATCCGGCCGTGGGCATGGCGCTGGGCGATGCGGTTCGCCATGGCCGCGCCGAAATCGGGGTGCAGCTGCATCCCTGGGTCAATCCGCCACACCAGGAACAGCTGAACGTATTCAATAGCTTTGCCGGCAATCTGCCGCCGGCGCTGGAACGCGCCAAGCTGGTCAAGCTGCGCGACACGATCTCGGCCGCGTTTGGCCAAGCGCCCCGCATCTATCGCGCCGGGCGCTATGGCGTGGGGTCGGCCACGGCGCAGATCCTCGCCGAATCCGGCATCGCGATCGATACCTCGGTGCGCAGCCATTTCGATTACTCCAGCCAGGGCGGCCCCGATTTCACCGCGCTGCCGCTGCATCCCTGGTGGGTCGATCGCCAGGGCGGGCTGATGGAATTGCCGCTGACCACAGTGTTTTCGGGTGCGCTGCGGCGCCAGGGGCCCTGGCTGTTTCCCCGCCTGTGGCGCGTGCCGCGCCTGCGCGGGGCGATGGCCCGCGCCGGATTGATGAACCGCGTGCCGTTCACACCCGAAGGCGTCACCGCGGCCGAAGCCATCCGCTGCATCGACCTGACGCTGGCCGATGGCCTACCGATCCTGGTGTTTTCGTTCCACAGCCCGTCGCTGCGCCCCGGGCACACACCTTATGTGCGCGATGCCCGCCAGCTTGACCAGCTCTATGACTGGTGGCGCGTGGTGTTCACGCATCTGGCCTGCTGCGGCATCAAGCCTGCCAGTGTGTCTGACATCATGCAGGCCGCCCTGATCTGAAACCGCCATCGCGCTGCGCCGCATACGCTTTCTTGCCAAGTGCGCGGCAGCGCTTTAACGGCATGGGGCGCAACGGGGGCCCGTAGCTCAGTGGTTAGAGCTGGCCGCTCATAACGGCTAGGTCGCGGGTTCAAATCCTGCCGGGCCTACCACCACCCCGCGAGCATGGCGGCGCCCAAATTGCGGCGCTGTAATTACGACAGGCGCGCGACACGCGTGCCACAAGTGACCCACGATCATCATCATTCTGCAAAACCGGCGTCATGCCCGTGCGCTATCGCGTTCCGAACGGAGGGCGCGTTCGATGGGCGAAGTGATCGGAATGGACAAGCGGCAGCGGCGTCTGGCCGTGCGGTTGGCGCGCGACGGCGCCGATCTCGTGGCAGTGCAGAAGCTGCGCTGGCAGGTCTTTTTCGATGAAATGGGCGCCCAGGCCCACGGCTTGCTCAGCCAGCTTGACGCTGATCCCTATGATGCGCTGTGCGATCATCTGCTGGTGATCGATGAAGACCAGCCCGGCACCACTGTGCCCGATGGCCAGGTCGTCGGCACCTATCGCCTGCTGCGCGAAAGCGTGGCGCGGGCGGCGGACGGGTTTTACAGCGCCGGCGAATTCGATCTTGCCCCGTTGATCGCCGGTGAAGGCAGGGTCGGCGGCGAACTGCTGGAACTGGGCCGGTCCTGCGTGCTGCCCGCATTCCGCACCAGCGCGACCATATCGCTGCTGTGGCGCGGCATTGCCGACTATATCGCCGCCCACGATATCGGCCTGATGTTCGGCTGCGCCTCGTTTTCCGGCATCGATCCCGATGCCCATGCCGCCGCGCTCTCGTTGCTGGCGCACACCTGCCTTGCCCCGGCAGAAAAGCGCCCGCAGGTGCGGCCCAATGCCCGCTGCGCCGTGCCGCTCGAACGCCTGCCGCGCGGCAGCTATGACGAACGCCGCGCGATGCTGGCGCTGCCCCCGCTGATCAAGGGCTATCTGCGTTGCGGCGCGCGCTTTGGCGATGGCGCGTTCATCGATCACGCGTTCAACACCGTCGATGTCTGCGTCGTCCTGCCGGTGGAACAGATCAGCCAGCGTTACGCCACCCGCTTCAGCGTGGCAGCATAATCCCCGGCTGCAACTTCGCGCTTGCACGCAACGCCCTGCAAACCTAAGGGCATGCTCGTGTCGGGGAGTAGCGCAGCCTGGTAGCGCATCTGCTTTGGGAGCAGAGGGTCGCAGGTTCGAATCCTGTCTCCCCGACCATTTCCATCATCTGACATCGCCAAGCCATACCGCCCCACGCCAGGGGCGGTAGCGGCGAGCATTCTTGCGTGAGGCGCACCGGCGCCATCGCCCCGCGCCACGCCGCGCAAAACAGTACCAATCAACAACTGGTTCTTATTCACACCGCCAGCGCCGCCCCGCGCTGATTCGCGGTGCCATCGGCGTTTGCGCGTTTCACCTGCCGGAATGACAGCGCCGTCCATCATTTTGGGCACCAATTTTTATATATAAATTTCATTCTCATAGAGAAAATATGAAACATATTGAAGACATTTCCAATTTTTTCCTGGATTCTCGAAGTGTGACATATAACATATGCATAACCAAATGGGGGTTTGGTAACAAAATGGGCCTCATCCCCAGACGGGAAAAGTTACGTGGCCGAACCGGGCTTCGGCGAGGGATCAGCGCGGTGCGCTGAAAAACTGGGGGAATGGGAATGAACGTGCGGCGCTTCCTTTTGATCGCCACAACCGCGATGGTCGCGATGCCGATTGCGGCGCAGGCGCAGACCGCTGCGGAAGGACCGGGCGAAACCGCTTCCAGCAGTTCGGGCGATGGTTCGGGCATCGTTGTCACCGGCATCCGCGCCAGCTTGCGCAACGCCATCGAGATCAAGCGCAACGCCAACTCGATCGTCGACGTGATCAGCGCCGAAGACGTGGGCAAGTTCCCGGATAGCAACGTGGCGGAATCGCTCTCGCGTCTGCCGGGCATCACGGTCGACCGCCAGTTCGGCGAAGGCGAGCAGCTGTCCATCGCCGGCGTGGAGCCCGCGCTCAACCGCCTGACGATCGACGGCCACTCGGTCGCCTCGGCCGACTGGGGCGGCAACCCGTCCGACCGTTCGAGCCGCAGCTTCAACTACTCGCTGCTTTCGCCGGCGATCATCAGCCAGGCCGTGGTCTACAAGACTCCCGAAGCCCGCCTCCAGGAAGGCGCCATCGGCGCCACCGTCGATGTCGTCACGCGCAAGCCACTCGATCTGGCTGCCAACACCATCCGCTTCAACGGCGGCTATGAATACAACGACCGCGCCAAGCGCGGCAGCTTCCGCGGCGGCGGCCTGTACAGCTGGAAGAACGATGACGAAACCATCGGCATCCTGGCAGCGGTGAATTACGACAAGGAACAGCTCAGCCGCGCCGGCGTGGCCGTGTACTGGTATCGTACCGGTCAGGCCCTGCTCGATAACGCGCCCGCCACCGCCACGGTCAACGGCAAGCCGATCTCGGCCCTGTCGGCCACTGAACGCGCTGATTTCTCCGACGCCCGCTTTGCCTCGTTCCTGGCGCGCGAGTTCTTCAAGCAGGATCGCGAACGCCTGGGCTTCAATGGCGCGATCCAGCTCAAGCCAGCCGACAACCTGGTGCTGACCGCCACTGGCCTGGTCATCCGCGGCAACTACGACAACGTGTCGAATTCGATGTATACCTACGGGTATGAAGGCTCGCGCCTGATCTCGGCCAAGTATGGCAACGGCCTGGTCACCGAAGCGACGTTCTCGGGCATTCCCGCCGGCCAGACCGGCGCCACCGGCCAGCTCGACACGCTCTATCGCCGCACCCGCATCAAGAACGACACCTACTCGCTGGCCTATGACTGGAAGCCGGAAGGCTGGGCGATCACCGGCAATGTCGGCTATACCCGCGCCTCGGGCGGCAAGGATCCCGAATACCTGCTCGATTTCCGTACCCAGCAGGGCTTCACCTCGGGCGCCAATGGCCGCAACACGATCGTCAACTGGGACCGCCCGGCCACCGATCCCACCAAGTGGCTGAGCAACTACACCGCGCTGGGCGGCGAAAACGTCACGGCCACCGATGGCCGCAAGTTCTTCGGCCGGCAGATCGGCGGCATTCCCACCCAGTCAGGCTTCACGGTCGACAAGGAATGGTACGGCGAAGCCAACTTCGTGCGCGACATCAACGTCGGCCCGTTCAACAAGCTGCTGTTCGGTGGCCGCTACAGTTCGCACCAGAACAGCAACACCACCTACAGCAACGCGATCTTCACCAACCAGAATTTCACGCTGGCTGATCTTGACTACAACGTGCTGAACTCGGGCCTTTACAATGGCCTGGGCACTTCGGGCAACGGTGCGCCCTATGTCGGCATGGACAAGGACGGGATCATCGCCACGCTCAAGAAGTATGGCAACTTCACCGACGATCGCGGCCTGTCCAAGGGCGATTACTGGCTGGTCAACGAGCGCATCAAGGCAGCCTATATCCAGGCCAACTTTGAAAGTGGCAAGCTGCGCGGCAACATCGGTGGCCGTTTCGTCAGCACCAGCGTGGAATCCAACTTCTACGCCCAGAGCGGCTCGACCGTGAACCTGGTGCAGTACAACAAGACCGACAACCGCTTCCTGCCTGCCCTCAACGTGATCTACGATGCCGGGCAGAGCGTGGTGCTGCGCGGTGCGGTCGCCAAGGTCATGGCGCGTCCGCGCTATTCCGACCTTGCCGGCTATCTCTCGCTCGATGACAGCACGCTGAGCGGCGGCGGCGGCAACCCCGACCTCAAGCCCTATCTCGCGACCAACTTCGGTCTTTCGGCCGAGTGGTACTTCGCCCCGTCCAGCTTCCTCTCGGGCGAAGTGTTCTACCGCGATATCAGCAACTACGTTGGTAACGAAACGCTCGACACCACGCTGACCAACCCGATCACCGGCCAGACCCGCACCTATGCGATCTCGCGCCCGGTCAACGGCGGCAAGGCAACCGTCACCGGTTTCTCGCTCTCGGGCAATACCAACCTGATCTGGGGCTTCGGCATCCAGGCCGCCTACACGTTTGCCGATGCAGACACGCAGGCGTCCACCGGCCTGCCGTTCCTGTCGCGCAACACGATCCAGATCTCGCCCTACTATGAAAACGGGCCGTTCCAGGCGCGGGTCAGCTACAACCGTCGCTCGAAGTACTTCTACCGCTTCGGCCGCCAGCAGTCGCAGGACTATACCGACGCCTATCGCCAGCTCGATGCGCAGATCTCGTATACCATCAACGATCACGTGCAGGTGACGGCGACCGCCTCCAACCTGCTGGACGAAACCTATTACCAGTACAGCTCCGATCCCAAGGCGCCCACGTCGGTCTACAAGAACGGCCGCGTGTTCTCCGCCAGCGTGACCGGGCGCTTCTAAGACCCTGAAAGCCACAACCCTTGCGTGGTATGGCCCGCTTCCTGAAAGGGAAGCGGGCCTTTTTTCTGCAAGATGTGCTGGGCGCCGATCAGCCGGCGTTCAATTCCGCGACCACGTCATAGGCATCGCCCCGGTAATAGGACTGGGTATATTCCACCGCGCGTCCATCGCCCAGGAACCCGCGCCGCTCGATCAGCAGGCCAGCGTGGCCGGTTTCCACCCCCAGGCGCCGCGCCTGCTCCCCGGGGAACGGCATGGCGCGCAGCCGTTGCAGCGCGCGCACCGGGCGGTTGCCCTCGGCTTCCAGCGCGGCATAGAGCGAATCCTTGACAGCATCGATCCCCGCCAGGCAATCGGCGGCGATGGTCGAGGTTTCGAACGCCATCGGCACATCATCGGCAAAGCGCAGGCGCTGAAAGCGATAGACCTGCCGCCCCGGCGACAGGCCCAGCGAGAGCGATTCCTCGGGCGTGACCAGCCCAGCCGAGCGCGACAGCCATTCGCTGCTCGGCTTGCGGCCCCGCGCCAGCATGTCTTCGGAAAATGACGAGAGCTTGGAAAAGCTCTTTTCCACGCGCGCAGCCACATAGGTGCCCGAACCACGCCGACGCACCACCAAGCCTTCCTGCGCCAGGCCATCGATCGCCTTGCGCACGGTAATGCGCGACACGCCATATTCGAGAGCCAGATCCCGTTCGGCCGGGATCATGTCATCCTGGGTCAAGACCTTGGTCTCGATCGCCTGGCGCACCAATTGCTGAAGCTGCAAATAGAGTGGCGCGCGCAGGTCTTCGCGCAATCGACCAACTCTCTGCACGAAGGACATCATGTTCGCCTCGAAACCACGCGCTCGTATTATTCGGCCAGACTAGAGTACCGACCCTTTCGAGACAACTGGCATCATAGGTTACATATTGGGCCGTACCGCCACGCAAAAGCCGCGCCAGGCGCAAAGGCCCGGCGCGGCTTGCATGCTGCGCATAATTGAAGCGCCAGCCCGGTTCAGGGCGCGGCGACGACCACCTGGCGCTGGGTGCCAAGCTTTTCGATGCCCAGTTCCACCACATCGCCCACGTCGAGGAACACCTGCGGGTTGAGGCCCAGGCCCACGCCGGCGGGCGTGCCGGTGGTGATGATATCGCCGGGCTGGAAGCTCATGAACTGCGACATGTAGCTGAGCAGGAAGGCCGGCTTGTACACCATGGTGCGGGTCGATCCGTCCTGGTAGCGCTTGCCGTTGACTTCGAGCCACATCGCCAGTTCGCCAGGATCGCCCACTTCATCGGCGGTCACCAGCCAGGGGCCGATCGGGCCAAAGCTGTCGCAGCCCTTGCCTTTCATCCACTGGCCGTAGCGCTCGATCTGAAATGCCCGCTCCGACACGTCGTGGCACACAAAATAGCCGGCGATCGCGGCGCGCGCGGTTTCCTCGTCGGCATAGCTGACATGGCTGCCCACCACGAACGCCAGTTCCACTTCCCAATCGAGCTTGGTGCTGCCGCGCGGCTTGATCACCGGATCGTTCGGCCCGCAGATGGCGCTGGTGGCCTTCATGAATGCGACCGGCTCGGGCGGCACGGTAGCGCCGGTTTCGGCAGCATGGTCGGAATAGTTGAGGCCGATGCACACGAACTTGCCCACGCCGGCCACGCACGGCCCCAGGCGGCCAGGCTGCTCCACCGCCGGCAGCGTGGCGGGATCGATCGCGCGCAACTGGTCAAGCACGGCGGGCGAGAGCGTATCGCCGGCAATGTCGGCGACTACGCCGGACAGGTCACGCACCACTCCCTGGGCATCGAGCAGGCCGGGGCGTTCTGCCCCCGGGTTTCCAAAACGCAGCAACTTCATGCTTGGTCCTTTGTGTCTAGATGATCGGCCAGATTGAAAATGCGATGGGCCGCCAACCATTTCACCCCTGGAGGGGCGGCGTCCAGCGGCTTTTGCAACGGGTCCATGGTGCGCTCCCACGCATGTGAGTCAGCGCTGGCTACGCGATCTGTGGCGGGGGCATCGCCGGTGGTTTCCGTAATCATCACCAGGCGATCGGCCACGCGATAGATTTCCATCACGCGCACGCCCGATCCGACAATGTCGGCAAGCACGCCCGCCGGCACGCGGCCCGGCTGGTGCCAGGCATCATAGGCGGCGGCCACGCCCGCGTCTGCCAGGTCGAGCAGGAAAACCTCGCGCATGTCAGCCTCTTTCCTGCGCAACGGCGCGGGCCGCCTGCGTGCCAAACCATGCCACCACCAGGAAGCTGGCCAGCGGCACGACCATGCCGGTCTTGAGCGAATGGAGATGATCGCCGATCAGCCCGACCAGCGGCGGGAACACCGCCCCGCCAATGATCGCCATGATCAATAGCGAGGAACCCAGCTTGGTCTTGCTGCCCAGGCCAGAGACCCCCAGGGCAAAGATCGTGGGAAACATGATCGACATGAAGAAGCTCGACAGCCCCAGCGCGATCACCGCCGTCCACCCGCTCGCCATGATGGCAACGGCACAGAGCCCGGCCGCGATCAAGGCAAACAGCGTGAGCAGCCGCACCGGCGGCACCCGCTTCATCAGCGCGGTGCCGGCAAAGCGCCCGGCCATGAACGCCATCAGGCTATAGCCCAGCAGATGCGCCGCCCGCATTTCACCGATGCGCGTGGCATCCTGGGCACAGTTGATGAAATAGCTCCAGATCGAAACCTGCGCGCCGACATAGAAGAACTGCGCGATCACCGCCCTGCGCAGCAAGGGCGCGGCGGCAAGGCTGCCGCCCTCCCCCTGCGCCGGCTCGTCCACAGCGGGAAACCGCGTCAGCCGCACGACCAGCGCCAGGAACAGCACCAGCAGGCCAAGGCCGAGGTAGGGCAGTTGCACCGCCAGCGCTTCCTGCGTGCGATAGGCCGCCACTTGCGCCGGGGCCATCGCCGCCAGCTGCGCCGGAGTGCGCTCCACCCCCGAAAAGATCAGCGCCCCGCCCACGAACGGCGCCACAAACGCGCCCAGCCCGTTGAAACTTTGCGCCAGATTGAGCCGCCGTGCCGCCGTGCTGGCCGGCCCCATCACCGTGATCAGCGGATTGGCCGCCGTTTCCAGGAAAGCCAGGCCCGCCGCAATGATATAGAGCGCCCCCAGGAAAAAGCCGAACGCCTGGACATGCGCGGCCGGCCAGAACAGCAGCGCCCCCAGCGCATAGAGCACCAGCCCGATCAACAGCCCGTTGCGATAGCCCACGCGGTTCATCACCCACCCCGCCGGCAGGGCAAAGGTGAAATAGCCGAAATAGAACGCGGTCTGCACCAGGCCCGACTGCATCCGCGTGAGATCGAGCGCCTTTTGAAACTGCTTGATCAGGATATCGTTGAAATTGTTGGCCAGGGCCCAGAGGAAAAACATCGAGCAGACCACGGCAAAGGCCACCCGCGCGCCGCGTGCCACCAACGGCAGTGCGCGCTGGGGATCATCGGGCGCGCGGCCGGCTGGGCCACTGTGTTCCTGGTCGCTCAAGCCGATGGAGATCGGGGCCATGGAAACCTCTCGTTGGATTATGTTCTGGTTACAGGTGGCGGCTTGGCCTCCGTCATGATCAGCTGTTGGCCCAGCCGCCATCGATGATGTGGCACTGGCCGGTGGTGAAGGCAGCGGCATCGCTGGCGAGGTAGAGCGCCAGCGCGGCGATTTCAGCCGGATCGCCAATGCGGCCCATCGGCTGGCGGGCCTTGAACGCGGCCATGGCGGCGTCGAAATCGCCGGTGGCGGCAAGGCGCTGTTCCAGCGAAGGAGAGTGCACGGTGCCGGGGCAAATCGCGTTGCAGCGGATGCCCTGCTGCACGAAATCGGCCGCCACCGCCTTGGTCAGCCCGACCACCGCCGCCTTGCTAGCGCCATAGGCGAAGCGATTGGGCACGCCGATCACCGATCCGGCGACAGAGGCCATGTTGATGATCGACCCGCCGCCCCGCGCGATCATGCCAGGCAGCAGCGCGCGGATCAGGCGGAACATCGCCGTGACGTTGAGATCAAAGGCAAAGGCCCAATCCTCGTCGCTGCAGTCCAGGATCGTGCCGCCGTGCACCACGCCGGCGCAGTTGAACACGATGTCAAAGCCATCCTCTTGCGCGGCGAGCGCGGTGATGGCGGCGGCATCGGTCACGTCGAGCACAGCGGTGCGACAGCCGGGCAGCTCTTCGAGCGCGGCAGGATTGCGATCGAGTGCCAACACATCGGCCCCGGCATCGCGAAAGGCTTCGGCACTGGCGCGGCCGATCCCCTGGCCTGCGCCAGTCACGATCGCGCGCTTGCCGGTAAGGTCGAACGGGTGATGCGTCATGTCAGGGCTCCTGCACGGTGGGCCAGCGGCAGGCATCCCGGACCGCTCGGCTCGAATTGCTTGTAGGTGAGAATGAATTCCTGGTGGCCCAGCGCTTCTGATCGGGTCTGCGCCCCGGCAGCGACGGCCACCACCTGATCGAAGATCTCGGTGCCCACCTCGTCCAGCGTGGCCTTGCCATGCAGGATGCGCCCGGCATCCACGTCCATGTCTTCGGCCAGGCGGGCATAGGTTTCGGGATTGGCGCAAACCTTGATCACCGGGGAAACCGCCGATCCCACCACCGAACCGCGCCCGGTGGTGAACAGGATCAGGTGGCAGCCAGAGGCGATCATCTCGACGATTTCGGCGTTGTCGGAAATGTTGGGAAAGCCAAAACGCACCTCCCCATCGGGCACCACGTCCATCAGGTAAAGCCCCGGCCCGCCGGTCCGCTCGCCCGGGCGGATCAACCCGGAAATCGGCGAGGCGCCCGACTTGGAATAGGCGCCGAGCGACTTTTCCTCCTGGGTGGTCAGCCCGCCATCGGCGTTGCCGGGGGCAAAGCTGCCATAGCCCAGCGTGGCATAATAGCGGGCGGCCTTGGCCACGCAGGCCTCGATCTCGTCACCCAGTTCGGGCGTCACCGCGCGCGCGGCCATGACCTGCTCGCACCCGATCAGCTCGCCGGTTTCCTCAAAGATGCAAGTGGCACCCTCGGCCACCAGCATATCGAAACAGCGGCCTACTGCCGGATTGGCAGTGATGCCGCTGGTGCCGTCAGACCCGCCGCAGATCGTGCCGACCACCAGTTCCGACACGGCCATCGGCACGCGCGGGGCCTGCGCGGCCGCGGCGCGCAGGCGGGCGACCGCTTCGCGCCCGGCATCGATCGTGGCGCGGGTGCCGCCCGTCTGCTGGATCACCAGGGTTTCCACCGGCCGGCCGCTGGCCGCGACCTGCGCAGCCAGAGTCTGGCGGTCAAAGCCTTCGCAGCCCAGCGAAATCACCAGCACGCCGCCCACATTGGGGTGGGTGGCGATCGCCGCCATCATCTGCGCGGCATAGCTGTTGGGATAGCAGCCGGGAAAGCCGGCCAGTTGCACATCGGGATCGTCGATCGCGCTGACGATGCGCCGCGCTACATGGTGGGCGCATTCCACCAGATAGGCGACCAGCACCACATTGCGCACGCCCTTGCGTCCATCGGCACGCAGGAAACCCTGGATGGGGTGATGCTGCATCACTTGCTGCCTTTCGTGCTGGCATCGCGGCCATGGGCGGGAATGTAATCGCTCGCCAGGTTGTGGGAATGAACGTGGCCGCCGCGCGGGGTCGCTGCCTTCATGCTGCCGATCGGCGCGCCATAGCGCAGCACCTTGTCGCCCACGGCCAGGTCATGGCGGGCAATCTTGTGGCCCAGCGGCACGGCCTGGGGCAACGGCATGGCCACGCCATCGATCGTCACGATCTCGCCGAGCGCGGCATCGCGAATACACACCAGCACATTGTCTGCCGGGTCCAGCAGCAGGAACGCCTCCTGCGCCGGCTCAACTTGTGGCGAGACCATAAAACCCAACCCCGTTGTGCAGGAAAACCTGCGCCTGTTCCGTTTCATTGAAACCCGAAAGCAGCCGGCGGCACTGCGCCAGCCAGTCGTGATAGTCCCCGGCCAGATGCAGCACCGGCCAGTCGCTGCCCCAGATCACGCGATCCGGGCCAAAGCAGGCCAGGATGTGATCGACATAGAGCGCGATCGTGGCGTCGTCGGTCTGGCCACCCGCCTCGGTCCACAGGCCAGACAGCTTGCACCAGACATTGCCATGGCCAGACAGCGCGGCCAGATCATTGGCCCAGGCAGCATAGCCATGGCTGGCAATATCGGGCTTGCCCGCATGATCGAGCGCGATGCGCAAAGCAGGATGGCACGCGGCCAGCTCGGCAATCACCGGCAGTTGCGGCGCCCGCACCAGCGCATCGAGGCACAGCCCATGCCGGGCCATGGCATCGAGGCCATCGCCCACCTCGCCCCGCAAGATCCAGCGTGGATCGTCGAGCCCCTGCAACATCGGGCGTAAACCCTTGAGCAGTGGCTCCTGCGCCAAGGCGGCAATCTGCGCAGGCGCATCGGGCGCAGCAAGATCGGCCCAGCCGACCACGCCACGCACCAGCGGATGATCCTGTGCCAGGCGCAGCAGCCACGCAGTTTCGGCGCGATCGGGCGCGGCTTGCACAAGTATCGTGCCCCAAACCGCTGCGTCTGCGGGAAAATCGGCCGGCAGAAAATCGCGATGGATCGGCGCGAGATCGGCCGTGGGCCAATCCGTGAATGGATTGGCCAGTGCCCAGAAATGCTGGTGGCCGTCCAGGATCATGCCAGAGCGCCCTGCCCGCGTTCGGCAACGGGCACTGGTGCTGCGGGATCGAGCAGCCCTTGCGCCACCAGCTCGGCCCACAGCGCCAGCGGGATCGGCGTTGCCGCCAGGGCAAGGGCGCTGTGCACCTCGGCCGCGCTGGCCAGGCCCGGCAGCACGGCGGCCACCGCCGGATGCGCCTGGGGAAAGGCCAGCGCGGCAGCGGCCAGGCTCACCCCGTGAGCCTCACAGACCGCTTCGATCCGCGTCACGCGGGCAATCACTTCCGGCGCCGCCGGGGCATAGTTGTAATAGAACGGGCCAGGGCCGCGCGTGCCGCTAGCCAGGATGCCGCTGTTGAATACCCCGCCCAGCAGCACTTTGGCGCCATGATCCAGGCATTGCGGCAGGAACGCGTGCAGAGCCTCCTGCTCCAGCAAGGTATAGCGGCCGGCCAGCAGGAAACGGTCCCAGCGCCCGATGGCCATGGCCGCCAGGCACACGTCCCACTCGTTCACGCCCAGCCCGATCGCGCCCACAACGCCTGCCTCGCGCAGCTGCGCCAGCGCGCGATAGCCGCCCTCGGCCAGATCGCGAAAATGGCGGGCGGCGTCTTCGCCATGCGTCACTTCGCCGATATCGTGCACCAGCAGGATATCGATGCGGTCCAGCCCCAGCCGATCAAGGCTGCTTTCAAAGGCGCGCATCACCCCGTCATAGGAATAATCGAACCGCACGCGATAGGGCAGCGGGTCGGCAAAGCCGTGGCGTTCGGCCGCACCTGCCAGCGTGGCATCGTATTCCAGCAGGCGGCCGACCTTGGTTGATATCACATAGTCAGCACGTGGCTTGCCGCGCAGGAACGTGCCCAGGCGCTGTTCGGAAAGGCCCAGGCCGTAATAGGGCGCGGTGTCGAACAGGCGAATACCGCCATCCCATGCCGCGGCCAGCGTCGCCTGCGCCTGGTCATCGGGGATGGCGCGATAGAGATTGCCCAGCGCTGCGCCGCCAAATCCCAGCATCCCGCCCAAACTCCCACCGCCGCGCCATGGTGGCCAGCTCGTTCCTCTCACATACAAAAATAGCTTTCATATTTGCAAGGCCGATATTCACCGCCCGCCGTGCGTTCACACCCGGCTGTCAGCCGTGGACAGCAGCTCGGATATCTGCCGCGCGGTTTCCACCAGGTGGCCGGTCGCCTCGTCCATGGTCTTTTGCAGATTGCCATGGTGGATGAACGGCACGGTCAGCGCCGCCGCCGCGCGATCGCCGCGCATGATCGGGGCGGAAATGTCGCTGATGCCGTTCACGAACGTGCTTTGCGCCTGGGCGTGCCCTTGCGCGGCGGCAGCCTTGGCGGCCTTGACGAACGCGGCAATCTCGCCGCGATCGGTTGCAGGGGAAAGCTGCGCCAGCCAGGCCTGCTGGATATCGGCCGGCTGGTGGCCGAACAGCACCACGCCCGATACCGACCGGTGCAGCGCCAGGCGGTGGCCGATGCGCACCGAAAAGCCGATCTGCTCGTTCGATTCCATGCGCGCCACCACCACGATCTCACCCCGCGTGTGGAACACCAGATGGCACGACTGGCCGATGTCCATCGCCAGTTGGCGCATGCGCGGCAGCGCCACTTCCACCAGGTTCTGCGTGGGCGGCTGGCGCATCGCCATGGTGAACAACAGGTCGGTCAGGTAATAGCCGTCGTTGGCGCCGTCCTGTTCGACAAAGCCGCGCGCCTGCAGCACCTGCACCATGCGGAACATTTCCCCCTGCGAGCGGCCCAGGCGCTGGCAGATTTCGGTCATGGTCATCGCCCGGCCGGAATTGACCAGCAACTCGATCACGTCGAGCCCCTTTTCCAGCGCCGGCGCGCGATAGCGGTTGCCGGTGCCACGGCCTTCATCGTCGCCCTGCGGCATGCCCGGAATGTCGTTCAACTGGAAAGATCCTCAGCCCTGTTGCGGTATCATGCGATGCTATCGCCTGGCGGCACGGCTCGGCAAGGGGCGCAGCCACACTCAGGCGTCGGCGTCGGCGTCGCCGCTGCCTTCGCCATGGCAGGCCGGGCACGACACGCCCGCACGATAAAGCGGCGATCGCTGCCCCGCCGCATCGACCGGGCGCCCGCACGGCCCGCACAGCACGTGGCTGCCCGGCTTGAGGCCATGGCCGATCGCCACGCGCTCGTCGAACACGAAGCATTCGCCCTGCCACAGGCTTTCTGTCTCGGGCACCTTTTCCAGGTAATTGAGGATGCCGCCCTTGAGGTGATAGACCGCATCCACCCCTTCGTTCTTGAGAAAGGCGGTGGATTTCTCGCAGCGGATGCCCCCGGTGCAGAACATAGCCACGCGCGGCTGGCGCCCTTCACCCAGCAAGGCGTCGCGCTGTTGGCGAAACCAGGCCGGAAACTCGCGGAAACTGCGCGTTTGCGGGTCGATTGCCCCAGCAAAGGTGCCCACGGCCACTTCGTAATCGTTGCGCGTGTCGATCACGATAGTGTCGGGATCACTGATCAGCGCGTTCCAGTCGTGCGGATCGATATAGGTGCCAACGCTGGCCAGCGGATCAATCCCATCGACACCCATGGTCACGATCTCGCGCTTGAGGCGCACTTTCATCCGGGCAAACGGCATCGTCGCGGCGGTGGAATACTTCACGTCGAGCCCGGCACAATGAGGCAGGCTGCGCACATGCGCCACCACGGCGGCGATCCCCGCCGCGCTGCTGGCGATCGTGCCGTTGATCCCCTCGCCCGCCAGCAGCAGCGTGCCTTTGACGCCCTGCTCATCGCACAGTTGCAGCAGCGGCGCGCCCAGCGCGGCCGGATCGGCAAAGGGGGCAAACTGATAGAGCGCGGCAACAGTGATCGGGTCCATGGCGCGGCCCCCATAAACCCTTAAGCAGGGCGCTGGCTATCCCGAACTTGCCCTGGCCCCGCCTGGTGTGAAAGGGAGGCTGCCAAAGGGAGATTGCCATGCCCGACCTGGGCGCCATCGTGCACGAGATTGCCGCCGAAATGCGCAACCACCCCGAAAAGGGCACGGTGGCCGACTATATCCCGGCGCTGGCGACGGTTCCGGCCGATCGCTTCGGCATCGCCGTGGTCATGGCCGATGGCACCTGCCACATGGCCGGCGACGCGCAGGAAGCCTTTTCGATCCAGAGTATTTCCAAGGTCTTCGCCCTGACCATGGCGCTGGGCGCGGTGGGCGATGCGCTGTGGCAACGGGTGGGGCGCGAGCCTTCGGGCAGCGCGTTCAACTCGATCGTCCAGCTCGAAAGCGAGCACGGCATCCCGCGCAACCCGTTCATCAATGCCGGGGCCATCGTGGTCAGCGATATCCTGCTCGGCCGCTATGAACCGCGCGAGGCGATAGGAGAGATGCTGCGCTTCGTGCGCGCGCTCGCCGGCGATGACAGCATCGTGGTGGATGAAGAGGTAGCGCGCGGCGAGCAGGAAACCGGCTATCGCAACATGGCCCTGGCCAATTACATGCGCGCGTTTGGCAACATCCACCACCCGGTGGAAAAGGTGCTGGGCCTTTATTTCCACCAGTGCGCCCTGGCGATGAACTGCCGCCAGCTGGCCATGGCCGGGCGCTATCTCATGGCGCGGGGCTGCAATCCCGATACCGGGCGCAGCGTGGTGTCACCCCAGCGCGCGCGGCGCATCAATGCCCTGATGCTCACCTGCGGGCACTATGACGGATCGGGCGAATTCGCCTTCCGCACCGGCCTGCCCGGAAAATCCGGCGTGGGCGGCGGCATTCTGGCGATCGCGCCGGGGGTGGCCAGCATTGCCGTCTGGTCGCCCGGTCTCAACGCGCGGGGCAATTCGCTGGCCGGCACCCTGGCGCTGGAGCGGCTGGTGCAGCACACCGGCTGGTCGGTCTTCGAACCGGGCCTTGGCCAGGATCAAAGCCAGAGCCAGGGCAGCGCTTCAGAATGAAAACCGCAGGCCCGCCGCGCCATAGTGCTCGCCACCCTGCAGGGTCAGCTTGAACTTGGGCAGGATCGGAAAGGCCGCCAGGGCATAGGCCCGCACCTTTTCATGCGCCAGGCGCGCGCCCAGCCCCAGTTCGGCCACGGCCGGAATCGTGAACGTTGCCTCACCCTTGGCATAGATCGAGGTGCTGGCGCCGTCTTGCGTGGGAATGAATGCCCCAACCACCGGCCGCACGGTAAACGGGCCAAAGCCCATGCTGTAGCTCGCGCCCAGTTCGGCGCCCCATTGCCCATCGGCCTTGCCGCCGGTGGCCTCAACCCCCAGCCCCTTGGCCTGTGCCAGTGCCGGGCATGCCAGCAGCGCCAAAGCCAGCGCCGCACCCATTCCATATCGCGTCATCGCAACCCCATGCTCTTGCGCCCCCGCGCTATCCCCGTGCGCCGCAGAATCGGCGGTAATAGCACCAGCTGTCAATCACTTGGCCCGGCATTTTGCCGCACGAGGGAACCGCCCGGCAGATGGTTGCGGTTCATCTCGCCCAACTGCGGTGACGGGTGCGGGGTGGCCAGTGCCGAGCGGGAAAAGCGGATCGGCAGGGCAACGCCGGGTACCACATCGCCCTCGCCCCGCGGCATGGCCAGTTCCAGCCCGCGATGGCGCACCTGCGGATCGACAAAGGCCTGTGCCACGGTGTTGATCGGCCCGGCCGGCACGCCTTCGCGCTCCAGGGCGGCCAGCAGATCATCGCGCGCCCACGTGACTGTCGCTGCATCGATCGCGGCGGTGAGCGCAGCGCGATCGGCCAGCCGGCCAGGGTTGTTGGCCCAGCCCGGCTGCATGGCCAGGCCCAGCACCGCGCAAAGGCGGGCAAACTGCCCATCGTTGCCCACCGCCAGGATCAGCCAGCCATCGGCGGCCGGAAAGACCGCATAGGGCACGATGTTGGGATGGGCATTGCCCATGCGCACCGGCGCCACGCCCGAGGCCAGATAATTCATCGCCTGGTTGGCCAGAACCCCGGTCATCACGTCCATCAGCGCCATGTCGATCATCTGCCCGCGCCCGGATCGCGCACGCTCTGCCAGCGCGGCCTGGATGGCGATCACGGCATAAAGGCCGGTCATGATATCGGCAAACGCCACGCCGATCTTTTGCGGCGGGCCATCGGGCGCGCCGGTCAGGTCCATGATCCCGCTCATGCCCTGGACGATGAAATCATAGCCGGCGCGCGCGGCATAGGGCCCGTCCTGGCCAAACCCGGTGATCGCGCAATAGACCAGCCCCGGATTGTGCGCGGCCAGGCTGGCATAATCCAGCCCGAACCGCGCCATGCCGCCCAGCTTGAAATTCTCGATCACCACATCGGCATCGGCCACCAGCGCGCGGGCCTGCGCCTGCCCCGCCGCGGTGGCAAGGTCCAGCACCAGCGAACGCTTGCCGCGGTTGGTGGCGTGGAAATAGGCCGCATCCTGGCTGCCATCGGGATTGGCGATGAACGGCGGCCCCCACGCGCGGGTATCATCGCCGCCCGCGCTTTCCACCTTGATCACCTCTGCCCCCAGGTCCGCCAGGATCTGCCCCGCCCAGGGCCCGGCCAGCACGCGCGCGAATTCGATCACGCGCAGGCCGGCGAGCGGCGGCGCCGCAGCGGCCGTGCCGGTCAAAACGCCGCGATCCCGGTAATCGCCCGGCCCAGGATCAGCGCATGCACATCGTGCGTGCCTTCATAGGTGTTCACCGTTTCCAGGTTCACCATGTGGCGGATCACCTGATATTCCCCGGAGATACCGTTGCCCCCGTGCATGTCGCGCGCCATGCGGGCGATATCGAGCGCCTTGCCCACGTTGTTGCGCTTGAGGATCGAGATCACTTCGGGCGCAGCGCCGTCTTCATCCAGCATGCGGCCCAGCCGCAGCACGGCCTGAACACCCAGGGTGATTTCGGTGAGCATGTCGGCCAGCTTTTTCTGATAGAGCTGCGTGGCGGCCAGTGGGCGGCCGAACTGGTGGCGGTCCAGCCCATATTGCCGCGCGGCGGCAAAGCAGAACTCGGCCGCGCCCATCGCCCCCCAGGCAATGCCATAGCGCGCGCGGTTGAGGCAGCCGAACGGGCCTTTCAGCCCCTCCACCCCCGGCAGCAACGCCTCTTCGGGCACCAAGACCTGGTCCATCACCACTTGCCCGGTGACCGAGGCGCGCAGCGACAGCTTGCCGCCGATCTTGGGCGCGGAAAGGCCGGGCATGCCCTTTTCCAGCACGAAACCGCGAATGGCGCCGCCGTGGGCATCGCTCTTGGCCCAGATCACAAAGACGTCGGCAATCGGCGCGTTTGAAATCCACGTCTTGGTGCCGCTCAGCAGATAGCCACCATCGACCTTCTGCGCGCGGGTGCGCATGCCGGCCGGGTCTGATCCGGCATCGGGCTCGGTCAGGCCAAAACAGCCGATGGCCGCGCCGCTGGCCAGCCGAGGCAGATACTTTTCCCGTTGCGCGTCAGAGCCATAGGCATGGATCGGGTGGATCACCAGGCTCGACTGCACGCTCATCATCGAACGATAGCCGGAATCGACCCGCTCCACTTCGCGCGCGGCCAGGCCGTAGGCGACATACGAGGCCCCCGCCCCGCCAAACCGTTCGGGCAGCGTCACGCCCAACAGGCCCTGCGCGCCCATTTCGGCAAAGATCTCTGGATCGGTGGTTTCAGCGGCAAAGGCATCGATCACACGCGGCTGCAGCCGGTCCTGGGCAAAGGCGCGCGCGGCATCGCGCACCATCCGCTCATCTGTGGTCAGCTGGCTGTCCAGCCCCAGGGCATCTTCCCAATCGAAACGAACCTTGGCCATGCGCGCTCTCCTTGCCCTCAGGATTGGCAGGGCTGGCCGATCGCGTCAAAGCACTTTACACCATTGCTGACGGGCAAGCATGATGCCACCTCGGAGACAGAGCATGCGCAACAATAAGACGGCCTGGTTGGCATTAGCAGCGGCGTTGGGGCCACTTGGTGTAGCCCTTGCCAAGGCTGGCGTGATTGGACCCAACCCCGCAACGTTCTTTGCCCTTGGCTTTCTAGCCTGTCTCTGCCTTGGCGGCATCGCCTATGGCATTACCGAGGGCCGGCGCACGGCACGCGAAGGCCGCAGAATCGAAAACTGAGGCCGTATCCTGCGCCCCAGAGCAGGCTAAATCCCCGACCCCTTCCACGTGCGGCGCTCTTCGGCGGCGCGCAGCACTTCGTAGGCCAGTTGCAGCTTCTGGAATTCGGCAGCGGCCTGGGCATCACCCGGGCGCACGTCGGGGTGCACTTCCTTGGCGCGAGTGCGCCAGGCCTTGCGCACGTCTTCGAACGCGGCATCGGGATCGAGGCCCAAGGCTTCCAGCGCGCGCAGTTCGTCGCGGCTGCGGCTGCCATCGCCAGGGCCGGCCCAGGCCTTCCACGACGAATCGCTATAGCCTTCGTTGGTGCGGCGCTCCGCCTGCTCGCGCGCGGCGGCTTCTTCCTTGTCGAGCCCTGCGAAATAGTCCCAGCCGGCATTGTATTCGGCGGCATGCTTTTCGCAGAAATACCAGCGGTCAGGGCTGTTGGGCGATTTCGGCGCCGGGCAATTGCCAGGCTCGTTGCAGCCGGCGCGATCGCACAGGCGCACGTTCACGGCCTCGCGCGCGCTGCCATAGCCGCGCCAGCGGGGAAAACCCCAGTCGCTTGATCGCCCTTGCCGTGCCATCGGCCTTGCCACTTTCTCCTGACGCGGATGGGGCGCCATGCACGGCCGTTGCCGCACAAGGCGCCCCCTCTAAGACGGATTCGCTCTTAACCACCGGCGGCCCCCCGGCGCAAGCTGTCCCTTACTGTACGGTGACAGTCACCGCGCGGCGGTTCTGTGCCCAGGCGGCTTCGTCAGAGCCGAGGGCGATCGGGCGTTCCTTGCCATAGCTGACCGTGCTGATGCGGCTGGCATCCACGCCCAGGCTGACCAGGTAGTTCTTGGCCGCATTGGCGCGGCGTTCGCCCAGGGCGATGTTGTAGTCACGGGTACCGCGTTCGTCGCAGTGCCCTTCGATGGTGACACGCTTCATCGGATAGCGGGCCAGCCACTGCGCCTGGCTCTGCAGGATCGTCTGGCTCTGCGCATCGACGTTGTAACGGTCGGTGTCGAAGTGGATCGTGTCAGACTGCACCGAAGCCACGAAATCAGCCTGGCTGCCAGCAGCCGGGCCGCTCGGCGGCGGCGGCGGGGTGGTGGTGGTCGACGAAGCCGGTGGCGGCGGCAGCTCGGCGGCCGTGCGATTCTTCGCCGAGTTCGACGAACAGGCGGCCAGCGAAATGCTGCCTGCCAAAAGCGTTACGGTAAGAAGCGTGCGTTTCATCATATTCTCCTCAGGGCGGATGAGAAAGTTTTGCACTGCACAAAACGTCGGGGGGCTGAGAAATGGTGCAGCCACCAGGCTGCACCGGTTACGGCAAGACAGGACCCCAAGCCGGGTCAGAAGCATCGACCGGGGTATTGAGCTTGCGTTCGTTGAGGCCGGTCAGATCGACCTGCCAAATGGAGGTATGGCCCGTGTTCTTTTCCGTGCGGAAGAACTGCACGATACGGCCATTGGGAGACCAGGTGGGCGCTTCATCCTGCCAGCTGTTGGTCAGGAAGCGCATGTCGCCACCGCTCGGGTTCATCACGGCCACGCGCAGGTTGCCGCAGATGCAGGTAAACGCGATCTGGTCGCCGCGCGGGCTCCATTCCGGCGTGGCCGCGCGGCCGCCGAAGAAGCTGATGCGCTTCTGGTCGGCGCCATCGGCGTTCATCACATAGACCTGCTGGCTGCCCGAGCGATCGCTTTCAAACACGATGCGCTTGCCATCGGGGCTGTAGGAACCTCCCACGTTGATGCCCGGCGTATTGGTCAGCCGCACCGGTTCACCGCCGGTCGCGGGAATGCGATAGATATCGGTGTTGCCGCCAATCGCCATGGAGAACAGCAAAGACTTGCCATCGGGCGACCAGCGCGGCGCGAACGTGGGGTTGCGGCTTTGCAGCACGAGATGCTGCGTGCCCGATCCGATATCATAGACATAGATGCGCGGATTGCCGTTGAGATACGACAGATAGGCGATCTGCTGGTAATCGGGCGAGTAGCGCGGCGTCAGCGCGGTGGCCTGGCCATTGGTGATGAAGCGGTGGTTTGCACCATCGGAATCCATGATCGCCAACTGCTTGCGCCGGTGATCCTTGGGGCCAGTTTCGGCGATGTAGGCGATCTTGCTGTCAAAGAACGGGCTCTCGCCCGACAGGCGCGAATAGACCATGTCGGCGCACTTGTGCGCGGCGCGGCGCCAATCGCCGGGCTGGACGACATAGCCCTGGCGCGCCAGTTCGCTGCCCAGCCCCACGTCATAGAGATAGCAGCCTACCGTCAGCCGGCCATCGGCGGCGGCGCGCACAAAGCCCTGCACCAGCATTTCGGCAGAGCGCGCACGCCAGCCGCTGAAATTGGGGGCGGCCACTTCCTGATAGCCGATGCCCGGCAGCGCATCAGGGCCGGTCGGCTTGAACAGGCCATTGTTCTTGAGATCATTATAGACCACCCGCGCCAGGTTCTTGCCCAGCGCGGCCGTGTTGCCACCATCGGCCGCCGTTGGCACGGCGTTGTCGGTGGGGAACGCCGGAATGGCCACGCCCAGATCCTGCCAGGCGCCCTCGCCGGTAACCGAGCCGGTCAAGCCGCCGTCATCGGGCGCGGCGGTGGTGGGCGCTGCCTGCGGCGCGTTTGAGGCTGGCAGGGTTTGTTGCTGGGCGATAGCGGAGCCGGCACCCAGGCCAGCTAGCAAGACACCAAGAAGAGCGGATGAAATACGCTTCATTGTGACAGCTTCCAGTCAAAGCGAAACGCGGAAACGCGCTTCCAGCTGTTGTAGTACTGCGGCGGCAAATTGAACGGCGCGGCCAGTTCCACCGCACGGATCGCCAGTTCGGCATGGCGATGGGCCTGGGCACGATTGGCGTCGGTAATCCCGCTTTGCGATACGATCACCGGCTTTCCAGCCAACGACCCGTCAGGATTGAGGTTCCAGGCCACCACGGTGACGAGCTTGTCCACCTCGACGCCAGACGGCCCTTGCCAGTGCGGCTTGATCTGCCGCGACAGCGCCATGCCCAACGACGCGCGCACGTCGGGTCCGGCGGTCTGCGCGGGGGGATTGCGCGAGGCGCCGGGGTTGCTGTTGCTGGGCACGCCAGCGAGGAAATCCTTGCCGATGCGATCGCCACCCTGGGGCGCCTTGCGCGGCGGGGTGGGCGCTGGCTTGTCCCGCCCTGGGGCATGCTCGGCCTGGCGCGGCGCCGGCTTTGCCGGGGAATGCTCAGGAGCCGGACGAACTGGAGCCGGACGGGGTGGCGCCGGGCGTGGAGGTGCTGGACGGGCCGGCGCGGGCTTGGGCGGTGGCGGCGCGGGCCGGGGCTGCGGGCGCGGTTCCGGCCGCGGCTCATGCCGCACCACCGGCTGCGGCTTGGGCTGGGGCTTGGGTGGCGCAGGCCGGGGCGGCTCGGGCCTGGGCTGCGGCCGTTCCACCGGCGCCGGCGGCGGAGGGGCAGGCTGAACCTTTTCCACCGGCGCGGGCGGCGCCGTTTCCGGCTCGGCGGCTTGCTGCTGCTCGCCGAGCGCGGGGGCCACGTCGGGCGCGGTCTGGGCGTTGGGCTCGGGCGAGGTGGCCTTGTCGGCCACGTCGTCGGCGATCGTCACCACCATGCGCTGGGGCGGCGGCTTGATCGACTTGCCCGGCGGCGAGAGCGTCAGCGCGGCGATCAGCGCCGCGTGGGCCACCACCGCCACGCCCAGTGCCAGCTTCTCTTCCCGGCGCAAACCAGCGGGAGATTGGTCAAGAGGATCGCGCGTGGCCATGGGCGTCAGGGCTGACCCTGCGCCGGTGCGGCGGCGGCTGGGGCAGCGGGCGCCGGAGCAGCCGGTTCACCGCCACCACCCACGCCATTGCTGACCAGCGATATCTGCTTGAAACCAGCGGCGTTCAATTCGCCCATCACCGCGATCACGCGGCCATAATCGAGCGCCTTGTCTGCCCGCAACGTGACCAGCGGCGCCTCGCCATTGGGGCGCTGCACGGCGGCCAGCCGATCGGCCAGTTCACCTGGGGCCAGTTCCTGGTCATCCAGGAACAGGCGACCCTGGCCGTCCATGCTCACCGTGATCTCGTTCTTCTTTTCCTGCAGCGCCTCGGCCTTGCTGTCTGGCAGGTCGATCGGCACGCCGGCGGTGAGCATCGGCGCGGTCACCATGAAGATGATCAGCAGCACCAGCATCACGTCGACCAGCGGCGTCACGTTGATTTCGGCCATCGGGGCCCCACGCGAACGACGCCGCCGCCCCCCGCCTCCGCCGCTGCTCTGGCCCAGGTTCATGGCCATGGCTTACTGCTCCAGTTCGCGGCTCAAGGTGGCGTGGAACCGGTCGGCAAAGCGGAACAGGCGCGCCTCGAAGCGGTTCACCGTGTTGCTGAAGCGGTTGTAGGCGATGACCGAGGGGATCGCCGCGACCAGGCCGATCGCCGTGGCAAACAGCGCTTCGGAAATACCCGGCGCCACCACCGCGAGCGAGGAATTGGCCTGCGCGCCGATGTTGAAGAAGCTGTCCATGATGCCCCACACCGTGCCGAACAGACCCACGAACGGCGCGACCGAACCCACCGTGGCAAGGAAGTTCAAGCGGCCCGACAGGCGGTCGGTCTCGGCCGCCACGGCGCTGTCCATCGCCACTTGCAGGCGCTGGCGCGTGCCTTCGCGGTCGACATTCTTGCCGGCGGTGGAGCGGCGCCATTCGGCCAGCGCGGCGGTCACCACGCGGGCGGCGGGCACGTCGCCCTTGCCGTTTTCCTTGTGGTAGGCATCGATATCGCGCGCTTCCCAGAAACCCTGCTCGTAGCGGGTGGAGCGACGCGACGCGCCGGCCATGCGCAGGCTGAACGACACGATGATCATCCACACCCACACGCTGGCGAGAACCAGCGCGCTCATCACGAGCTGCACGACGATATCGGCATGCAGGAACAGGGCAACAGGATTAAGCCGGGTAGGAGCGCCGGCAGTCACGCTTGCTGCGGCGGCTAGAAGGGCCAAAGTCATGGGAAGGCTTTCTCAAGGTCCATTGCTGGATCGATCAGGGCGGCAAAGGCATCGCGCCAGGACGGCGGCAGACGGCGTGGTCGTCCGCCTGGCGTGACAAAGGCGACGCGAACCCGCGCGGCGCACAAAAGGCTCTGGTGCCTGAACGCCTGCTGAAGCAGCGTGCAGCTGGCACCTTGCAGTGCAGAAAGGCGCGATTCGACCACGATGCCATCGTCCAGGCGGGCCGGGCTGGCATAGCGCAGGGCCATGTCGGCCACGGCAAAGGCGCCCTCGCCCGCTTCGTGGGCGGCGCGCTGATCAATGCCGATCAGGCGCAACAGATCGGATCGCGCGCGTTCGAACCAGCGCAAGTAATTGGCATGATAGACAACGCCGGAAAGATCGGTGTCTTCGTAATAGACCCGCACGCCCAGGCGATGGACCGTGCCGTTAAGACAACCAGAGGGAATTTCCGGGCCGATCATAGGCGAAACGTGCCTGCCTTGCGACGGAATGACACGATTGTGTTACCCTATCTTGCTGCGGTGCGAAAGGATTAACGCGCCAGCATCGGGCCAAGCGGCGCGCCACCGAACAGATGCACGTGCAGATGCGGCACTTCCTGCCCGCCGTGCCCGCCGACATTGCCCAGCAGGCGATAGCCTGGCTCGACCAAACCGAGATCGCGCGCCACCTTGCCCACCGCGCGCACGAAGCCGGCGATCAGATCGGCCGGGGCATGGGCGGAAAAATCATCCCAGCTGACATAGGGGCCCTTGGGAATGACCAGCACGTGCACCGGCGCCTGGGGCGCAATATCATGGAATGCCAGGGCAAAATCGTCTTCATAGACCTTCTTTGACGGGATTTCCCCGCGCAGGATCTTCGCAAAGACGTTCTGATCATCATAGGGCAGCGTGGCATCGATCGGCATGGGACAGTGCTTTCGATAAGGGGCTGGGAATCAAGGCCTTCACGCTGGTGAAAAGTTCACAGCAGCGAAGCGACCCTCAATCGCGCGGACGCGCGGCCTTTTCGGCGAGGCCCGACAGGCCTTCGCGGCGGTCAAGCTCGGCCAGCACGCGGGCCAGCGGCACGTCGCGCGCGCCAAGCAGGACCATGAGGTGGAACAAGAGGTCGGCTGCCTCGCCCACCAGTTCATCGGCGCTGCCCGAAAGCGCGGCGATCACCGTTTCCACGCCTTCTTCGCCCACTTTCTGCGCGATCTTGCCCAGCCCCTTGGCATGGAGGCGCGCAACATAGCTGGCATCGGGATCGGCGCTGCGGCGGGCGGCGATGGTCGCCTCGAGGCGGGCAAGCGTGCTCTGGTCCATGGCACGCGGCATGGAACGGCGCGGGCCGAGGGTCAAGCCTCTTGCCCCGCCCCTCCACCAGCCTGCGGCTGGTCCCCCTCCCCATGTCATGGGGAGGATCAGATCCTCCCCGCCTGGCGGAGGGGCAGAGGTGCTCAGCCCCGCGCGGGCAATCCGGCCGCGCGCAACGCGGCGTGGGCCTGGGCGATGGAATAAGTGCCGAAGTGGAAAATCGAGGCAGCCAGGACCGCGCTGGCATGGCCCTTGGTCACGCCATCGACCAGGTGATCGAGCGTGCCCACCCCGCCGCTGGCAATGACCGGAACCGGTACGGCATCGGCAATCGCACGGGTCAATTCCAGGTCATAGCCGGCCTTGGTGCCATCGCCGTCCATCGAGGTGACAAGCAGTTCGCCCGCCCCCAGGCTCGCCAGCCGCTCGGCATGGACCAGGGCATCGATGCCCGTGCCCTTGCGCCCGCCATGGGTGAAAATTTCCCACTTGCCTGGCCCCACGCGCCGGGCATCGACCGAGCCGACCACGCATTGCGCGCCGAATTTCTCGGCAATCTCGCGCACCAGTTCGGGCCGCGCCACCGCCGCGCTGTTGACCGCCACCTTGTCGGCGCCGGCCAGCAGCAGCGCGCGGGCATCCTCCACCGCACGCACGCCGCCGCCCACGGTCAAGGGCATGAAGCACACCTCGGCCGTGCGGGCGACCACATCGAGCAGCGTGCCGCGCCCTTCGTGCGTCGCGGAAATATCGAGGAAGCACAGCTCGTCAGCCCCGGCCGCGTCATAGGCGCGGGCCTGTTCCACCGGATCGCCAGCATCGCGCAGGTCGACGAAGTTGACGCCCTTGACCACGCGGCCTTCGGCCACATCGAGGCAGGGAATGACACGGACGCGGACGGTCATGACACAGGCGCCTTTCGTTGGTGCAAGTCTTTAGCGTTCCGCGATCTGGATCGCGGCGGCCAGATCGAGCCGCCCGTCATAGAGCGCGCGGCCGGTGATCACGCCTTCGATGCCATCGGCTTCATGCACCTTGAGCATGGCGATGTCATCGATGCCTTTCACGCCGCCGCTGGCGATCACCGGCAGCCGCGTGGCGCGCGCCAGGTTGACCGTCGCCTCGATGTTGCAACCCTTGAGCAGGCCATCGCGGCCCACGTCGGTGAACAGCAGCGAGGCGACGCCGGCATCCTCGAACCGGCGAGCCATGTCGGTGATCGACACGTCAGACACATCGGCCCAGCCAGCCGTGGCCACCATCCCATCGCGCGCGTCCACCGCCACGACGATGCCGCCGGGATAGGCCTTGGCCATATCCTTGACGAACTGCGGGTCTTTCAGCGCGGCGGTGCCGATCACCACGCGCGAGACGCCCAGATCGAACCAGCCGTCGACCGCGCGGGCATTGCGGATGCCACCGCCCAGTTGAACGTGGCCGGGAAAGGCCTTGAGAATGCTTTCCACCGCGCGGGCATTGCGCGCCTCGCCGGCAAAGGCGCCATCAAGATCGACCACATGCAGGTATTGCGAACCCGCCTGGGCAAACAGCCCGGCCTGGTGCGCGGGATCATCGCCATAGACAGTGGCACGATCCATATCGCCTTCTGCAAGGCGGACGACCTGACCTCCCTTGAGGTCGATGGCGGGAAATACGATCATGGCCGCGCGCCTAGCATCGCACGCGGCCATGTCCAACGGGTTTTGCGTGGCTAGCGCTTGGCGCCCTTCGACAAGCTCAGGGCGAACGGCGGCAGGACCAATTTCAGCGAAGTCCGTTCGGGCTGAGCCTGTCGAAGCCTCTTTGCCACCTACCCCAACGCATCCTTGGGCACATGGGTGATGCGGCAGGCCAGATCGGCCTCGCCCGAGGCGATGATGAAGCGATCGCCCTGGTCGATTACCCCGGTGGTGAAAACCACATCGCGCAGATAGAGCAGGTCTTCGAGCGGTTGGGTCAGCGCCGGTTCGGGCTCGAGCAGCGGCACCTCTCCTTCCGCCAGGATGCGGGTGGGATCGGCTTCGTCGAGCAAGCTCCAGAACGTGCGGTAGATGCCGACGATTTCCTTGGGCTCCACCCCGTGCCACAGGCTGAGCCAGCCGCGCTGGCCCGCCACCTCCGTCAGGATCGGCGGCGCGCCGCCGCCCATCCGGGCCGTGGCCGGGCGATCGACGCGCGGGCGGATGTGCGGCGCGAGGTGTGGCTTCCAGTGCCGGCCATCGGGCGATGTTGCCAGATTGATCGACGGGCCGGCGCGGAACGGGCTGCCCGGCGGATAGGCGAACCACAGATCGCCCAGGGGCCGCGTCTGGGCCCAATAGGCCCCATCGACCAGGCCTTCGAAAATCAGCATGTCCTTGTTCTGGTGATCGAGCACCAGGCCTTCGAACGTCCAGTCGAGGCCATTGGCAGAGCTGTAGAGCGTGGTGGAATGCCGTTCCGGGCTGACCGAGCAGGTGGTCATCAGATATTGCTCGTCGGCCACGCGGGAAATGCGGGCGTCTTCCACGCCATAGCAGGCCCACGGCCCGGCCGGCGCGATCGCCTTGTCATAGTGGATCGCCACGATTTCCATGGCATCGGGCGTCATTTCCACCGGCAGCAGCCATGATAGCGAGGTGAGCGCCATGACTTTCCAGCCGCCGCCGGGCACCATGAACTTGCGCGGATCGCGGGTATCGGCCAGTTCCAGTGGCCAGGCATCGAGCACGAAGCGCCCGAACGGCTGACCGCCGACAAGCCGGCCATCGCCATCCCAGCGGATCGCGTGCACCTTGCCATCGCGGATCGGCTCGCGCAGCGCCTCGGCCACGCGCACCATGAGGAGGACGTTGCCATTGGGCAGCGTGGTCATGCCGGGGTTGAACGCCCCCAGCACAAAGGTTTCCGCATCGAAATGGCCCGCCAGCGGCGAGCGCGACAGATCGATGACGTGGGGGGTGATGACCAGTCGGTCGTGGGGAAATTTCATTCTTCGTTGACCCTGGGAACAATGACCAGCTGCTGCACGACGGTGCGGCGCGGCTGGGTGAGGAAATAGTGGATGCCCACGGCGATATCTTCGGCGCGCAGCATCTTCTCGTCGGCGATCATCGCGCGCTGCTTGTCTGCGGGGATATCGGGATATTGGAAATCGGTGCCGACCAGGCCCGGCTCGACCAGGCCGACCCGCACGCCCTTGCCGCCCATTTCGCGGCGCAGCGCCTCGGCAAAACCGGCGATGCCGGCTTTCATCCCGGCATAGACGGTGGAATGGCCACCAAGGACGTGCGCGCTCATCGAGCCGACCAGCACGATGTCGCCATCCTTGCCCGACAAGGCTGCGGCTGCCCGCCAGGCCGAGACGAGATAGGCGGTGAAATCGGCCGCGATGGCATAGCGCAGCGCCGCCTCGTCCATCTCGGTCAGTCCTGAGGCCGGCACCGCCGCGTTGATGACCGCGACGTCGATCCCGCCCATTGCCTGCTCGGCGGCGCCGAAAAAGCGATCGACCGCGCCTTCATGCGCCAGATCCAGCGCCAGGCCGTCGATCGTGCCGCCAGCATTGCGCACGGCGGCAAGGCAATCGCCCAGGTGCTCAGGATCGCGTCCGCAGGTAAAGATTTGCGCGCCTTCACCGGCCAGCAAAAGTGCCGTGGCGCGCCCAATGCCGGTGGTGCCGCCAGTGATGGCGATGCGCCGTCCGGTCAACGGGGTTTGCGCGGTATGCCCCGCTGCCCCGCCAGTTGCCGCGTAACCTGTTGCCATGATGCGTCCTTTTCCTGCCGGTGTCAGGAAAGGGAAAGCCTCGCGGCGCGGCTGGTTCCGCGCCCTGCCCCTTTGGCGGGGCTGTGCGGCTCAGGCTGGGTGGCTCAGGCTTTTCGGCTCAGGGCTGCCAGCCGAGGAAGCGCGACAACAGGCCAAGGCCATAAGCCTGGCTCTTTTCCGGGTGGAACTGCACGCCCAGGATATTGTCGCGCGCCACGGCCGCGACCAGGCCGCCGCCATGGTCGGTCATCGCTGCCACATCCGCGCCGTCATCAGCAGCGAAGTGATACGAGTGCAGGAAATAGGCTTCACCGCCGCGGATCAGGCTGGCGCCATCGCCGTGGTGCATGGGCGACACATCGTTCCAGCCCATGTGCGGCACCTTGATCGCCGGATCGGTCCGCTCGATCAGGCGCACCTCGCCCGCGATCCAGTCCAGCCCCTCAGTCACGCCATGCTCCACCCCGCGCGAGGCGAGCAATTGCATGCCCACGCAGATGCCCAGGAACGGCACGGCATCGGCGAGCACACGCTCTTCCAGCGCGTCGATCATGCCGGTCACGCCGCGCAGCGCCGTGGCACAAGCGCGATAGGCACCCACACCGGGCAAGACGATGCGATCGGCGCGGCGCACCACATCAGGATCGGCGGTGACGATGACGTTTTCCGCGCCAGCCACTTTCAGCGCATTGGCGACAGAGCGCAGGTTGCCGGCGCCATAGTCGATCAGGGCCAGCCGTTCAGCCACCGAGCATGCCCTTGGTCGAGGGAATGGCATCGGCCTTGCGCGGATCGATGGCGATCGCCTGGGCCATGGCGCGGGCAA
Source organism: Novosphingobium capsulatum NBRC 12533 (assembly GCF_001598375.1). GTDB lineage: Bacteria > Pseudomonadota > Alphaproteobacteria > Sphingomonadales > Sphingomonadaceae > Novosphingobium > Novosphingobium capsulatum. The sequence continues at coordinate 90,931 of NZ_BCYV01000013.1, read as the reverse complement.
AGCCCTTGAAGATGCCCTCGATGATGTGGTGGTTGTTGGTGCCATAGAGGCACTCGATGTGCAGCGTGATGCCGGCGGCCTGCGAGATCGACTGGAACCAGTGCTCGAACATCTCGGTGTCCATCGTGCCCAGGCGCGGCTGGCTGAACGCGGCCTTCCACACCAGGATCGGGCGACCGGAAATGTCGAGTGCGACACGGGCCAGCGCCTCGTCCATCGGGGCATAGGTCGAACCGTAGCGGGTGATGCCCTTCTTGTCGCCCAGCGCCTGGCCGATCGCCTGGCCCAGCGCGATCGCGCTGTCTTCCACGGTGTGGTGCTCGTCCACGTGAAGATCGCCCTTCACGAACAGCGTCACATCGATCAGCGAATGGCGCGAGAACTGCTCGATCATGTGATCGAGAAAGCCGATGCCGGTGTTCACGTCATAGACCCCGGTGCCATCCAGGTTGACGCTGACCTTGATATCGGTTTCGGCGGTGGTGCGGGTGATCGATCCGGTGCGCATGGGCCATGCCTATACGCCCGGATATGCGAGAATCAATCACTCCCTCTTGACCCGCGCCCGTGCCAGCGCCAGTTGTGCTGCATATGAGCGAAACGCCCGACAGCCTGATCCCCTATGACGAAATCGTGCAGGAAGCCCTGCGCGCCGTGGTAGGCCGCGTCCTGGGCCAGGTGGAGGCATCCGGCGGGATGCTTCCCGGCCAGCACCATTTCTACATCACGTTCCGCACCGGGGCACCGGGGGTATCGATCCCCAACCGGCTGAAAGAACGCTTTCCCGACGAGATGACCATCGTGCTCCAGAACAAGTTCTGGGACCTGAAGGTCGAGGAAGATGCCTTCTCTGTCGGGTTGAGCTTCAACCAGGTGCCGTCAACGCTGGTCATCCCGTTCCGCGCGATCACGGCCTTTGTCGATCCCGCGGTGGATTTCGGCCTGCAGTTCCAGGCGGCCGACGAGATGGACGATGACATCCACGAGGACGCGGAAAACGATTCTTCCGCCAACCCCGGGGAAACTTCCGACAAGCCCGCCGTTGAACGCAGCGACGACGGCTCGAATGTCGTCACGGTCGATTTCGGCCGCAAGAAGTAACCGCCTGCGCCAGACCTGATCCCGGCCCAGTCCGATCGCGTTTGCCGCAGGCCATCAAGGTACACGGGGCACCCGCACATGGTTTCCAAGGGCAAAGCGGCGAAGTCGGAACAGGATATCAACGAGGACGGCACCCAGGCCGTGCCGGCCAAGGCAGAACCGGGCAAGGCTGCGCCGACCCAGTCTGCGCCGGCCAAGGACGATCAGCCGCTCAACAGCCCGCTGACCACCCTGATCCTGACCGACATCGCGATGAGCGCGGGCAGCGCCCTGCTGGCCCGCGGCGTTGCCGGCAAGGGCCTGGCTGGCCGCGTGCTGGGCAAGGCATTGCCGGTGCGCACGCCCGGCGGGCTGATCCGCGGCCCCTCGCTGGTGGGCAGCCTGGTCGGCACGGCGATTGCCCGCGTCGCCACGCGTTCGGTGCCCGGCGCGATCGTGGTTGGCGGCGGCCTGGTCGCCAAGGCGCTCTATGATCGCCGCAAGACCCGCCGCGCCCGCGCCGCGGTGAAAGCCAAGCCGCGCTGACCCCGCAGCGCCTGCCCCTTTGTGGCAGAGCCTGGCAAACCTTCCCGGTGCCACAAACTGCGGCTTGACCGGCAGGGCGGCCATGGTCCATCTGCGACCATGGCCGACAGCGCATTGCCCCCCACCCTGCCCGTTTCCCGTGCCGATGCGCTGCATCGTCGCGGCCTTATGCTCATCCTCTCTTCGCCATCGGGCGCGGGCAAGACGACGATCGCCAAGCGCCTGTTGGCGCACGATTCGCAGATCGAGGCATCGGTTTCGGCCACCACGCGCCCGATCCGCCCCGGCGAGGTGGATGGCAAGGATTACCACTTCGTCAACCGCGCCACGTTCGATGCCATGGTCGAAGCCAACGAATTCTATGAATGGGCCGAAGTCTTCGGCAATTGCTATGGCACGCCCAAGGCCCATATCCGCGCCCGCCTCAAGGAAGGCGGCGACACCCTGTTCGACATCGACTGGCAGGGCACGCAGCAGCTCTATCAAAAGGCCGAGGCCGACGTGGTGCGCGTGTTCATCCTGCCGCCGAGCATCGAGGAACTGCGCCGCCGCCTGACCGGGCGCGGCACCGACAGCGCCGAAGTGATCGCCGCGCGCATGGCCCGCGCCCAGGCCGAAATCAGCCACTGGGACGGCTATGACTATGTCGTGGTCAACGACGATATCGATGCCTGCTATACCCAGATCTGCCAGATCCTGGCGGCCGAACGCCTCAAGCGCGCGCGCCAGACCGGTCTGATCGGCTTTGTCCGCGAATTGACCCGGCACTGATCGCGTGGCGGCCGTGGAGATCGAGCCATCGCCGCCAAGCCATCGCCGGATGTGGTGGGCCTGGACTCTCCTTGCCCTGATTCTGGCCGGGCTGGCCTTGCTGGGCTGGGGCTATTGGGTGGAAACCTGGCCGCCGCTGGTGCGCCGCGCGGTGATCGTGTTCGATACCCCGGCCATGGCCGGCCGCAAGATCGACGTGGCGCTGGTTTCCGATATCCATGTCGGCAGCCACGGGATGAGCGCCGCCCGGCTGGACCGCGTGGTGGACCAGATCATGGCGCAGCACCCCGATGCCATCCTGCTGGCCGGCGATTTCGTCAATGGTGACCGGCGCAACGATCCGGCGGTGCATCTGGATTTGCTGCCCGAGGCACTGGCGCGCCTGCATGCCCCGCTGGGCGTCTATGCCGTGCTGGGCAATCATGACGAATGGACCGATCCGCACGCGGTTACCGCGCTGCTGCGCCGCGCCGGGATCACCGTGCTCAACAACCAGAGCCAGGGCGTGGGGCCGATCACGCTGCTGGGCCTGGCCGATACGCCCCGTGCCCGGCTGATCGCCGCGCCGCTGCTGCCCGCCGCGCGCGCCGCGGGCAAGCCGGTGATCGTGGTGGAGCACGTGCCGCGCGTGATCCCCGGCGTGCCGCTGATCCTGGCCGGCCACACCCATTGCGGCCAGATTCACCTGCCCGGCATCAGCATCGCGGGCAACCCCATCACCGGCAATCGCTATTACGATGCGCGGTTTCGCTGTGGCATCGTGCACTGGCAGGACCAGATCGTGTTGATCGGCAGCGGCGTGGGATCGGGCAGCTTTCCCTTGCGCATCGGCACGCGGCCCGATTTCTGGATGATCACCCTTACCGGGCGTTGACCGGCCGCGCATTTGCGCGAATGAACCAGCGCAGCCGCGACGCGATCCGCCGGCGCCACGAAGAGGACCACCGATGAAAGCTGCCGTTCTCGAACAAGCGGGCCAGCCGCTGACCCTGGCCGATCTGGTGGTTGACCGGCCCGGCCCGCATGAGGTGCTGATCCGCACGGTGGCTTGCGGCCTGTGCCATTCCGACCTGCACTTCATCGACGGCGCCTATCCCCACGCGCTGCCCGCCGTGCCGGGGCACGAGGCCGCCGGCATCGTCGAGGCCGTGGGCGAGGAAGTGCGGCGGGTGAAGAAGGGTGATCGTGTGGTCACCTGCCTTTCGGCCTTTTGCGGCACCTGCGAATTCTGCCTGTCGGGCCGCATGGCGCTGTGCCTGGGCAGCGGCACCCGCCGCGCGCGCGGCGCGGCGCCGCGCCTTGCCCGGCCAGACGGCACGCCGGTGCAGCAGATGCTCAACCTGTCGGCGCTGGCCGAAATGATGCTGGTGCACGAAAACGCCTGCGTCGCCATCCGGCCCGACATGCCGCTCGATCGCGCGGCGCTGCTGGGCTGCGCGGTCACCACCGGGGCTGGCGCGGTGTTCAATGCCTGCAAGCCGACGCCGGGGGACAGCGTGGCGGTGATCGGCTGCGGCGGCGTGGGCCTGGCGGCCGTGAACGCCGCGCGCATTGCCGGGGCCGGCCGCATCATCGCCGCCGACCCTTCACCCGAAAAGCGCGCGCTGGCGCAGGAAATGGGCGCGACCGACACGATCGACCCCAGTGCCGACGATGCCGCCGGCGCGATCGTGGAACTGACGCGCGGCGGCGTGGAACATGCGATCGAGGCCGTGGGCCGCCCGGCTTCGGCCGATCTGGCGGTGCAGGTCTTGCGCCGGGGTGGCACGGCGACGATCCTGGGCATGATGCCGCTCGATCACAAGGTCGGCCTTTCGGCGATGGACCTGCTGTCGGGCAAGACGCTGCAAGGCGGGCTGATGGGCATGAACCGCTTTCCGATCGACCTGCCGCGCCTGGTTGATTTCTACCTCGGTGGGCAGCTCAAGCTCGACACCATGCTGACCGCGCGGATCACGCTCGATCAGGTCAACGATGGCTTTGCCGCGCTGCGCCGTGGCGATGGCGCGCGCGCGGTGGTGCTGTTCGACGGCGCGTAGTTCCGCTTAAGGCCGCTTTCACGCCGGCTTGGCCGGCGCGGCGCTAATCCCGGTGGCATCGCTGTGCCACGAGGGAAACCGCCGATGCCCGCCATTTGCCACCGTGCCCGCCTGCCGGGCGCCGCCCTGCTTGCCGCAATGGCCCTGGCAGCCGCCCCGCCGGCGCTGGCAGGAGAGGCACGGCCGGCCGATGGCCTGGCCATTTCTGGCCAGATCCGCCTGCGTTATGAAGCGATCGATGGCCAGGCGCGGCCCAACGCCAACCGCACCGACCAGCTGATCAACACCCGCGCCACGATCAAGGCCGCGTGGACCAAGGGCCCGTGGCAGGTGGTGGGAGAGTTGTGGGACGCGCGCGTGTTCAACGACAATCCCGGCACGCCGATCACCACCGGAGAGATCAACGCTTTCGAGCTGGTGCAAGGCTATGTCGGGTTGGACCTGCCCGGCCGCCTCGGCAAGGGCAGCAAGCTCAATGTCAGAGTGGGGCGCGAAACGCTCAACATCGGGTCACGCCGCCTGATCGCGGCCGACGATTATCGCAACACCATCAACAGCTATACCGGCCTGCATGCCGAGGCCCAATGGCCCAGCGGATGGCGCGCGTCACTGGTCTTCACCCTGCCCGACCAGCGCCTGCCGCTGGACCGGCGCGGCATGCATGTCCACCGCTTTGCCTGGGACCATGAGGGCTTTGACCTGATGCTGTGGGGCGGCTTTGTCGGCAAGGTGATATCGGTCAAGGGCGCGCCGGTCACCTTGATCGAGGCCGGGCTGCTGCACCTTGGCGAACGCGACCGGCCCGATACCCCGACGCGCGACCGCTCGCTCAACACCTCCAGCCTGCGCCTGGCGGCAGAGCCCGCGCCGGCGCACCTGGATTACGAGCTGGAAGGCAATTACCAGTGGGGCGAGGAAGCCATGGTCATGGCGCCCAATGCGCCGCTGCTGCCCGTCAGCGCCAGCAACCTGCACGTGCGCCTGGGCTATACCTTTGCCGACAGGGCGAAAACGCATCTGACGGCAGAGCTGGACTTTGCCACTGGCGATACGCCCGGCGGCACGATCACCCGCTATGATCCGCTCTACGCCACGCGGCGCAACGACTTCGCCCCGGCCGGGCTCTATAACGTGCCCTATCGCGCCAACATCATCGCCCCCGGATTGCGGCTGGAAGGCGCGCCGTCCAAGCGGTTTGACTATCTGCTGACGTGGCACCCGATGTGGCTGGCCAATGCGCACGATATGTTTGGCAGTTCGGGCGTGCGCGATGCGGCGGGCACCAGCGGCACCTTTGCCGGGCACCAGTTCGATTCCCGGCTGCGCTATTGGGCGGTGCCCCGCCGGCTGCGCCTGGAATTCGATGGGGTCTATCTGGCCAAAGGTGGCTTCATGCAGACCGCGCCCAATGCGCAGCCGGGGCAATCCACCACCTATGGTTCGTTCAACGTGACCGCGTTCTATTGAACGGGATCAGTGCTTGCCGCTGTTGCGGGCGATGAAGGCCGCCGTGGCATCGTGGAAGCCCTTGAGCGAGGCTTCGTTGGCATAGACCATGTGGCCTGACGGGTAATAGGCAAAGCTGATGTTGCCCTGCAGCGATTGCGGCATGGGCAGGTGGCGCGTTTCGAACAGGCCTTCGAAATAGGGCGTGGCGAGATCGTAATAGCCGCCGGCCAGCAGCACCTTGAGCTGCGGGTTCTGCTTCATCGCGTTGGCCAGGTCAGGCATCACGTTGAGCGGGCCGCTTTCCGACCGGCTGCCATCGGGCAGGCGGTGGGTCATGTCCCATTCGGTCAGCCCGGCAAACGGCTTGTAGGTCGCCTGCGTGGCATAGTGCAGGCTGTCGCGCGCATAGGCGTTGAAGGCCGAGATATAGGCCGAGCTGATTGCCGCGCTCTGCGGGTCATAGCCGGCTTCCTTGGCCGTGGGATCGAGCGTCGGGCCCGAAAAGCGCGAATCGAGGCGGCCGGTGGTCAGGCCCTGTTCTTCCTGCAGGTGCTGCATCACCTGCCCCACGTTGAGCCGCAGGTTGGAGCGCAGCCAGTATTCGGCGGGAATGCCGGTATAGCCGGCCAGGCGCTTGGCCATTTCCTGGCGCTGGGCGTCGGGTAGCGTGCTGCCCTGCATCAGGGCCATGGCATAGTCGGTGGTGGCAAAGTGCTCCACCTCGCGCAGGAAGGTTTCCAGGTCAGCCGGGCGCGTGCCGGGCAGGCGGTTATGATACCATGCCGTCGCCGCCACGGTCGGCAGGCTCACCACATAGGCGCTGTCCACGCCCGGGTTGTGTTCCGGGCCATCGGCCGAAAGATCGAAGTTGAGGATCGCCGAAAGCAGGACAACCCCGTTGAAATCGACCGAATCGTCCGATTGCAGCGCGTTGACCAGGGCCGAGGCGCGCGGCGTGCCATAGCTTTCGCCCAGCAGGAACTTGGGCGAGTTCCAGCGGCCATGGTCCGACAGGAACGCCTTGATGAATTCGCGGAAGGCATGGACATCCTGGTCCACGCCCCAGAACGCCTTTTCCTTGTTCTTGCCGGCAATGCGCGACCAGCCAGCGCCCGGTGCATCGATGAACACCAGGTCCGATGCGTCGAGCAGGCTATAGGCGTTGTCCACCAGGTTATAAGGCGCGGGCGGAGTGTGGCTGTCGTTGGCAGTGATCACCCGGCGCGGGCCGAACGCGCCCATGTGCAGCCAGACCGTGGCCGAACCGGGGCCGCCATTGAACAGGAACGTGATCGGCCGATCGGCCGACGGGGCACCCTTCTTGAAATAGGCGGTGTAGAACATCGAGGCTTCGGCCGGGGCGTCCTTGGCCTCGTCCTTGGTCTTGCCGGCCGCAGCGGTTTCGCGCCAATCGGTATCGTCCCAATCGGCCTGGTGCACCACCACGGTGCCGGCTTCGGCGGTGTAGTCAATCTTCTGGCCGCCCACCGTCACCATGCCGGACGAAAGCACCTTACGCGGCTTGAAGAAGCGCGTGGTGGTGGCACTGTCGGGATCGGGCACGCCATCGGGATCGTTGCGCGCCGCGTCAGACTTGGCGTCCTTGTCGGCCTTGTCCGCCTTGGCGGCGTCATCAGGCTTGGCCAGGGCCAGCACGGGGTTGAGAGCAAGCAGGGATACGGCAGCAGCAAGCGACAGGGCGGAGCGCAAGGGTGAATTCCTTTACAGGCGAAACCGGTTTGGCGGCCGCATCGAACGCGCGCGGGCGCGATCGTGTCAAGCAAAGGTTCCCACCCGTTCGACGAACGACAAACCCGCGCCGATCAGCGTTATACTATATCCGCCAGGCCGCCTTGGGCGCAGACCGCGGTGGGTTTCAGCCCCTGCCGATCTGCGCGTTCGTCAGGTTGGCAGTAAAGGCCGGCGAAATCCGCCGCTCCATCGCGCGGCAGGCGTCCGCATGGGCGATCAAGGCCTTGCTCGCCCGCTCCAGCACGCGCGGATGCAATGGCTCCGCGCCCGAAAGCAGCGCGGCCATGCCCAGTTCGCTTTCCCCGATCGCCTGGCCAGCGGCCTTGATCCCGCCGAGCAGGTCCACCGCCCTGGCAAACAGCGCGCGTTGGGCAAGCGGGTCCATGGGCTTTTGGGCGTTGGGCTGGCTCATGCCCGCCACTGTGCGCGATGGCGTGCGCGGGGGGAAGTGGCGCCGTGGGGTTGTGCCCGGAAATGTGTGCTCATCAGCAAGCGGGACCCCGGATCAAGTCCGGGGTGACGTTAAACTGACGTTACATGGCTCGTCACCCCGGACTTGATCCGGGGTCCCGCTTGTTCGGGATTTAGCGCTCGGCTTCACACCACCCCCAACCCCCTCCTCTGAAGAGGAGGGGGCTTTTTGGTAGTCTCAGGCCGCTTCGGCTTTCTTGTCGGCGTGTTCCAGGTTGAGCATTTCGGCCAGCAGGAACGCCAGTTCGATCGACTGCGCGGCGTTGAGGCGCGGGTCGCAGTGGGTGTGGTAGCGGTCGGCCAGGCTTTCCTGGGTGATCGCCACGGCGCCGCCGGTGCATTCGGTCACGTCGCGGCCGGTCATCTCGATATGGATGCCGCCCGCATGCGTGCCTTCGGCGCGGTGCACGGCGAAGAAGCCCTTCACTTCGGCCAGGATGCGGTCGAACGGCCGCGTCTTGTAGCCGTTGTCGGCCTTGATCACGTTGCCGTGCATCGGGTCGCAGCTCCACACCACCGGGTGGCCTTCGCGCTTCACCGCGCGCACCAGCGCGGGCAGGCCGGCTTCCACCTTGTCGTGGCCATAGCGGCTGATCAGGGTGATGCGGCCGGCTTCGCGCGCGGGGTTGAGCGTGTCGAGCATGCGCAGCAGCGCGTCGGGCGTCAGGCTGGGGCCGCACTTCATGCCGATCGGATTGCCCACGCCGCGCAGGAATTCGACATGGGCCGAACCTTCGAAACGGGTGCGATCGCCGATCCACAGCATGTGCGCGCTGGTATCGTACCAGTCACCGGTCAGCGAATCCTGCCGCGTCATCGCCTCTTCATACTGCAGCAGCAGCGCTTCGTGGCTGGTATAGAAGCTGGTGCCCTGCAACTGCGGGACATTCGACGGGTTGACGCCGCAGGCCTCCATGAAGTCCAGCGCTTCGCCGATCTTGTCGGCCATTTCGCCAAACTTGGTGGCCCAGGGGCTCTTGGCGATATGGTCGAGCGTCCAGCCGTGCACCTGGCGGAGGTTGGCATAGCCGCCGCCGGCAAAGGCGCGCAGCAGGTTGAGCGTTGCGGCCGCCTGGCTATAGGCGCGCAGCATGCGGTCAGGATCGGGGATGCGCTGTTCGGGCGTGAAATCGATCCCGTTGATGTTGTCACCCAGATAGCTGGGCAGTTCCACATCACCCTGGCGCTCCACCGGCGACGAGCGCGGCTTGGCGAACTGGCCGGCCATGCGGCCAACCTTCACCACCGGCTGCTTGCTGGCAAAGGTGAGGACCACGGCCATCTGCAACAGCACCCGGAACGTGTCGCGGATGTTGTTGGGATGAAATTCGGCAAAGCTTTCGGCGCAGTCCCCGCCCTGGAGCAGAAAACCCTTGCCCGCCGCCACCTGGGCCAGATCGGCCTTGAGCGCGCGTGCCTCGCCGGCAAAGACCAGCGGCGGAAAGCTGCCAAGGGTGCCTTCCACCGCGTTCAGCTTGTCCGCGTCGGGATAGACCGGCAGATGCCGCGCCTCTTGATCCCGCCAGCTCTTTGCATTCCAGTTCTGTGCCACTGTCCTCATTCCTTTCAAGACCGGCGGACATAGGCGCACGCGCGCAGGATTGCAAAGAAAGCCTTTCGCATAGTGTGATCGACATTTTGTTGCGTGGGGGGAAGAAAAACACCCCCTCCGGCGGCCTGTGGCCGCCACCTCCCCCCGCTTTGCGGAGGGAGGATCCTGCACGTTATTTCTTAGCTTCGGGGACGACTTCGACGCGCCATGAGCGATCGTGCTGGAGATAGCGGGCGGCGAGCGCCTGCATCGCCTGGGGCGTGGTCTTGCTGTAATCTACCAGGATCGAGCGGATATCGTCGAACTTGCCCGGTTCCTGCGCTCCGCCTTCCAGCAGCGACATATAGAAGGCGTTGCCCGTGCTGGCCCGGGTGATCAGCTGCTTGAGCGGCTCAGTCACGCGCTCGATTTCATCGGGCGTAGGCGGCGCAGCTACCAGATCGGCGGCGATCTTGTCCGTCGCGGTAAAGAACGCGGGCAGATCCTGCGGACGCAGTTGCACCGTTGCGCCAAGATAACCGCCCGAGGGCAGATCCATCGGCCAGACGGATTCGACCTGCGGGGCATAGGACGCGCCGATCTTTTCGCGCATCTCGTCGAACAGGCGGTTGTTGACGATCTGCGCCAGGATTTCGAGCTGGCGCGATTCGTGCACGCCGGTGCGCCCGCCACCGGTGGGCCAGGCCACCATGGCGGCGGCGGTATTGGCATCGCCCGTGTGGGTCAGCACCACCGGGGTTTCATTGTGCGCGGGCAGATGCGGATCGAGTGGCGGCGGATTGGCCGCAGTGCGGGCCGGCAGCGCGCCGAACGTGGTGTTTAGCGCATCGAGCGCCTGCTGCCGCGTGAAATCGCCGAACATGTCCACCTCGATCGGCCCCTGCGCCAGCAGGGGTTCCCACACGCGGCGGAAATCGGCTGGCGTCACGGTATCGAGCGCGGCCGGATCGGGCACCTTGTAGCGCGGGTCCTTGTCCTTGAGCAGCCAGCCCATTTCCCGCTGCAACACCGCCTGGGGCGAAGAGCCACTGGCGGCATATTGCAGCTTGGCCGCTGCCACCGCGCGCAGGATCGGGTTGGTATCCCAGCGCGGCTCGGCCAGCTTGGCGGCGAAGAGGTAGAGCTGGTCCTTGAGATCGGACGGGCGGGTGTCGGCCGAAAACTCGAACGCGGTATCGTCAAGCTTGAAATTGAGGTTGAACTTGCGGCCCGTGGCCAACTCGTCCAGCGCGTTGCGGTCCACCTTGCCAAAGCCGGTTTCCATCAGCGCCATATCGCCCAGCGAGGCATAGACCGCATCCTTGGGCGCGATCGCGGCAAGGCCGCCGCCAAAGCGAATGCGGATGATGATCCGCCCCGGTTCGGCATCATTGGCCCACAGCAACGCCTTGACCCCGTTCGACAGGGTGAGCCGCTCGATCCCCAGCACGCCGGTGGGCTGCGCCCGGGCGACGGTGCCCGGCGTGCCGATCGGCGGCAACTGGGCAAAGGTCAGCTTGTCGGTCGGCAGGCGGACGCTGCCGGTTGGCACCGGCTTGGCAATGAGCGCGGCGCGCACATCGGCCGCCGTCGCGCCGATATCGCGCGGCGTGGTCAGCATGCCGCGCACGACCGTGCCCTTGAACAGCGCGCGGGTATGCGCCAGCACGGCCTGCGGGGTGAACAGCGGCACCGACTTCTTGAAGATGGTATAGACCGTCTCGGGGTTGGCCACCGTCTCGCGGATATCGACCGCCTGGGTGATATCGTCGGCCAGGTCCGATCCGGCCTGGGTGCGCTGGGTTTCGACCGGCACCTTGAACGACAGGTCGAACTCGGCCACCTCGCGATCGATATCGGCCTGCGAGGGCGGCGAGGCCAGTGCATCGTCGATCACCGAACGCACATCGGCCACGGCGGCCTTCCAGTCATCACCCAGCGGCGTGACCGACACCAGCGTGGTATCGGCTGAGCGGGCATAGTTCTGCTGGTCGATCGAGGCCGACAGGAAACTGCCACCGGCCCGCGCGCGGACGGCCAGGCGGCGGTTGATCAGCGCCATGGCCAGGCGGTCGATCATCAGCCCCTGGTTATAGGCGATGGTATCGGCATGCCGCTTCCACGGCCGCACCACGGCATAGTTGAACTGCATCGGCACGCTGGGTTCCACCAGCACGCGGGCGCCATCGACAGGATTGGCCGGATTGGCCCCCTTGGGCGCCACCGGCTTGCCGAAATCGACCGGTGCGGGCTTGGGGCCATTGCCGGTCCACGGGCCGAACCACTTGGTGATCTGCGCCAGCATCGCCTGGGGATCGGCATCACCGGCCACCACGATAATCGTGTTGTCGGGGCGATACCACTTGTCGTGGAAGGCCTTGATGCTCTCGGGCGTGGCCGCCTGCAGCGTTTCGACCTTGCCGATCGGCGAGCGCGTGGCGGCCGGCTGGCCGGCAAAGAACAACTCGCGCGTGGCGTCCATCACGCGGGTCTGCGGGCCGGAGCGCTCGCGCATTTCGGCCAGCACGATCGGCACTTCGGTTTTCACCCCCTGCGGCGTGAAGATCGGTGCGGCGATCATGCCCGACAGCAGCTTGAAGGTTTCATCCAGCTTGGCCGGCGTGGCATCGGGCAGGTCGAGCTTGTAAACGGTTTGGGTGCCGCTGGTTTCGGCATTGGTATCGCTGCCGAACGTGGCGCCCAGGCGCTGCCAGGTGGGGATCGCCTCACCCGACTTGAGATACTTGGAATCGCGGAACGTGAGGTGTTCGATCAGGTGGGCAAAGCCCTGCTGGGCATCGGTTTCATAAAACGATCCGGCATCGACCAGCACGCGCACCGAAACCTGATCGGGCGGCACGCCATTGTGGCGCACGGCATAGCGCAAGCCATTGGGCAGGCGGCCAAAGATCCATTCCTTGTCCTGCGGCACGTCGCTGCCGACGTAGAGCCAGTTCTGCGCCGTGTTGTCCACGGCCGTCGCCGCCGGGGCGGCTCTGGCCTGCGCCGCTGCCGGAATGCCGGCGGGCGCCGTGGTGGCGAGCAGGGAAAGAACGAGAAAAGCGAAGCGCCGCGAGCGCCAGGTGTTCGATCGCATTTCCCATCTATAGGGAGGGGGTTTGTGAAGGGCCAGTGAATAGACCGGCCCTTCACCACGTTCATATCGCTTAATTACGCCATTACGGCTTGGGCGTGGTGGCGGGGGCCGGCGTGGCAGGCTGCCCATCGGCGCCCGGCTGGCCTGCAGCGGCGGCAGCGGCGCGCATCTTTTCGACGTCGGCGGCGGTCTTGTAATCGACCAGTTCCACCTGGAATACGAGATCGGCATTGGCCGGGATGGTCTCGCCCGCCCCTTGCGCGCCATAGCCCAGCGTGGCCGGCACGCAGAACCGCCAGGTGCTGCCCTTGGCCATCAGTTGCAGGCCTTCGGAAAAGCCGGGGATCACCCCTTCGACCGGAAAGGCAGCGGCGGTGTTCTGGTCGAACACGCGGCCATCGGCGGCAAGGTAGCCGATATAGTTGACCAGCACATAGTCACCCTTGGCCGGATGGGCGGCATCGGCCGACGGCTTGAGCGTCAGCGTGCCCAGGCCCGAAGCGGTCTTGGCGCTGCACTGGCGCTGGCCGGCCGGCACCACCGGCATCAGCGGCACCGGCAGGATGGCGGTGGACAGCGCCGCAGCGGCGGCAGCCGGGCGAGCGGCCGGTGCCGCCCGCTTGACCGGGGCGGCAACAACCGGCGCGGCCAGGGCCGAGGCGGCGAGCACGGCAGACGAAACAAGCATGGCGAAGCGCGCAGCGCGCGAAGGAGCAGTCATCATGGCCCGGTTCATAGCAGCCAGGCAGGCCCATTCCAGCGAAATACATGGCCGATCACGGCCTGCCGGCCCTTCTCGCCCCTTGACCCCTGCCCCCCCCAGTCCTAAATGCAACAATCATGTTCATCGAAACCGAAACCACGCCGAATCCGGCCACGCTCAAGTTCCTGCCGGGCGAACGGGTCATGACCAGCGGCACGCGGTCGTTCACCTCGCCCGAAGAGGCAGAGGTCTCGCCGCTGGCGCAGGCGCTGTTTTCGCTGGGCGACGTGACCGAAGTTCTGTTCGGCCAGGAATTCGTCGCGGTGACGATTGCGCCGGGCGCGCAATGGGCCGATGCCAAGCCGCAGGTGCTGGCGATCCTGCTCGATCATTTCGTGTCGCAGGCGCCGCTCTTTGCCGCTGGCAGTGCGGCAGGGATCATGGTGCCCGGCGAGGACGAGGATTTCGGCGATGATCCGGCTGACGCCGATATCGTCGACCAGATCAAGGACCTGATCGAAACCCGCGTGCGCCCGGCCGTGGCCAACGATGGCGGCGACATCATCTACAGGGGCTTTCGCGAAGGCGTGGTCTATCTCAAGATGCAGGGCGCCTGCTCGGGCTGTCCTTCGTCGACCGCCACGCTCAAGCACGGCATCGAAAGCCTGCTCAAGCACTATGTGCCCGAAGTGACCGAAGTGCGCGCGGCCTGATCGGAACGGGACTCGTCGTGCCCCAGGCTGCCCCTTTTTCCCGCCGCCGCCTGGTGATCGATAGCGCCACGGAAAGCTGTTCGGTCGCCCTTTACGAAGACGATGCGCTGATCGCGGGCGAATGCCTGATGCTTGGCCGTGGCCATGCCGAACGGCTGGTGCCGATGATTGCTGCGCTGCCTGACAAGGGCCGCGCCGCCACGATCCTGGTCGACAGCGGGCCGGGCAGCTTTACCGGCATTCGCGTGGGGCTGGCCGCGGCGCGTGCCCTGGCGCTTGCCTGGAATGCCCATGTGCTGGGCTATCAGAGCCTGGAACTGGTGGCAGCCATGGCGCGCGCGCAGCAGGGCGGGCCGGCGCCGCAACCGGTCGACGTGGTGATGACCGGCGGCCACGGGGAATGGTTCTTCCGCCCGTTCGATGCGGCCGGCCGGCCCACCGCGCCGCTTGCCTCGCTGTCACCCGACCTGGCGCTGGCGCGACTGACCGCGCCGCTGGTGGCCGGCAGCCAGGCCGCTGCCTGCGCCGCCGCGCGGCCAGATGGGCACGCCCCCGTGCAGGTCTGCCCGCTGTGGCCCGATGCCCGCAGCGCCCATCTGCTCGATTCATCAGCCCTTACCGATGGCGCCGCGCCTGCCTATGGCCGCGCGCCGGACGCCCGGTTGCCAGGCGGCGCCTTGCCGGCGTGATGGAGCAGATCGAGGATCTCGACCGCATCATGGCCGTGATGACCACGGCCTTTCCGCCCGACTATGGCGAAGCCTGGAACCGCCGCCAGGTGGGCGACGCGCTGCTGATCGGGCGCACCCGCTATGGCCTGATCGGTGCCGATGGCGGCGAGCATCCCCAAGACCTCGCCTCGACTGCCGGATTCTTCTTGTCGCGCAGTATATTCGACGAAGAAGAACTGCTGCTCTTCGCTGTTGCACCGCAATATCGGCGGCAGGGTCTGGGCGACTCGCTGCTGGCACGATTCATCGCCCAGGCGCGCAGTTTGGGCATGGCGCGGTTGTTTCTGGAGATGCGCGAAGGCAATCCTGCCGGGAACCTCTACCGCAAACACGGATTCCAACCCATTGGAATTAGGCCCGGTTACTATCGCAGCACCACTGGCGAAAGGATTGCGGCAATTAGCCAGGAACTTAAACTGTGATTTGAAATTTCGGCAAATCAGCTGTTTATGAAATTTCGGTCATTTTATCGAATACCGCATCTTCCCGCGGTTGTTTATCGAATATAAAAGCGTATAGACAACCGACGCTCCCGACAAAGCGGGATGTCGTCTAAAAACGTGTCGCACAGCAACATAGAACGAAAGCCGGATCGCAATGAGTGATATCGAAAACGATATGCGTGAAACCCTGATCACGCTGACGTCGGACATCGTGGCCGCCCACGTGAGCAACAACAGCGTTGCGGTGGGTGACCTTCCGGTGCTCATTTCCAATGTCTATTCGGCGCTCGCCGGGCTCAAGCCGTCTGAACCGGTCGCTGAACCCGCGCCCGAACCGGCAGTATCGATCCGCGCTTCGGTCAAGAATGACCACATCGTTTGCCTGGAAGACGGCAAGAAGCTCAAGATGCTCAAGCGCCATCTTGCCACCCGCTACAATATGACGCCCGAACAGTATCGCGCACGCTGGAACCTGCCGGCCGACTATCCGATGGTCGCCCCGGCCTATGCCGAAAAGCGCCGTGAACTGGCCAAGAAGATTGGCCTGGGCCGCAAGCCCGCCGCTGCCCCCGCCAAGCGCGGTCGCGGCAAGGCTGCCGCATCGGCCTGATCAGGCGCGCTGGCGCATAGGGAGCAATCCCGGCGCGCCGCACCTGCATATTCGGCCCGGCAGGCGCTATGCTTGCCGGGCCTTTGCATGCCCGATCGGCGTGATGCCGTGGGCCTTGGCCCGGTCATCCACAGCGCCGTAGCCTCCCTGTGGTTTCGCCGCGTCTGGCCGGTTAACAAGCCACGCCAATTCGCCTATATTGGGCACTGACCTTTCCAGAATGACGAGAACAGCGTGCACCGAGTGATCGATCTCGAAGCCCTTTGCGCCGAACGCGGCCTGCGGATTACCGACCAGCGCCGCGTGATTGCGCAAGTGCTGTCGGAAAGCAGCGACCACCCCGACGTGGAAAAGTTGCACGAACGCGCCGCGGCGCGCGACCCGCGCATCTCGATCGCCACGGTCTATCGCACCGTGCGCCTGTTCGAGGAGGCCGGCATCCTCGATCGCCACGATTTCGGCGATGGCCGCGCCCGCTATGAAGCCACGCCCGAGGCGCACCATGATCACCTGATCGACGTGGAAACGGGCCGGGTGATCGAATTCGTCGATCCCGAACTCGAACAGTTGCAGCGCCAGATTGCGGAAAAGCTGGGCTATCGCCTGGTCGATCACCGCATGGAACTCTACGGCGTCAAGCTCGGCTGGGAAAGCTGAGCACCACCATGGTCCGCCAGCGCAGCGTCG
The DNA here is from genome assembly GCF_001598375.1 of Novosphingobium capsulatum NBRC 12533. GTDB lineage: Bacteria > Pseudomonadota > Alphaproteobacteria > Sphingomonadales > Sphingomonadaceae > Novosphingobium > Novosphingobium capsulatum. Next base: position 74,308 of record NZ_BCYV01000013.1, on the reverse strand, counting down.
GCCCCGAGCGCGATGCCCCGATCAGCCTGCTGGGCAAGTTCCGCGTGTTCTGGCGCGCGGTGGGCATTCTGCTCGCCCTGCTGATCTGCGTGCCGCTGCACTATGTGTGGCGCACGGTGCACTATGGCTCGCCGCTGCCGCGCGTGTTCCTTTATCTGGCGGCACGCCTGTGTGGCGCGCGCGTGCGAGTTCACGGCACGCCGCTGCGCCGCGATGTGTTCTACATCAGCAACCACCTGTCGTGGGTGGATATTCTGGCCCTTGGCGGCGCCAGCGGCACGGCCTTTGTGTCCAAGTCTGAAATCGGCCAGGCGCCGGTGGTGGGCTGGCTGTCCCGGCTCAACCGCACGGTCTTCGTCAGCCGCGAAGACCGGCTGGGCGTGGCCGACCAGATCAACCGCCTGCGCGAGGCATTGGCTGACAACTGGGCCATCACCGTCTTTCCCGAAGGCACCACCACCGACGGTCAGTCGCTGCTGCCATTCAAGACATCGATGCTGCGCGTGCTCGAACCTCCGCCACCGGGCGTCCTGGTGCAGCCGGTCGTGCTCGATTACGGCGCCGTGGCGGAATGGATCGGCTGGATCGGCACCGAGGGCGGCATCGCCAATGCCTTGCGCATCCTGGCGCGGCGCGGTTCTTTCCGGCTCGACATCCACTTCCTCGATCCGTTCGATCCGCGCGATTGCCCCGGCCGCAAGGCCATCGCCGCGCAGGCCCGCAACCGCATCGTGCCGGCGATGGAACGCAACCTCGGCAAGCCGCTGCGCCCGTTCCACCTCGACGTGCCGCAAGTGGGCTATACCCGCAGCAAGGAAGACCGCGCCGCCTAGGGCGCAACTATCACGCGTACGTCCACGCTCACGCCGCCTTCGGGCAATGGTGCAAGCGTGATCTGCTGCACGATCAGGCCCTGCCCGCGCAGGGATTCCAGCCAGGCGAGCACCGCACTGCTCGATCCCTGACCCACCAGCCGCACCGATGCCCCCTGCGCCTCTGCCGGAGCGAGGCTGACCCCGCCCTTCACCGCCAGAGCCAACAGGCGGCCAGGATCGATCTTGGCTGGCGCGCCCGCGCCGTCTTCCAGATCGGCAAGCCGGCGCAGCAGGTGCGCGCTGCGTTGCGCGGCTGCCTGATGCTGCGCGCGGGCCGCCTGCCAGGCCTGGGCCAGCGGTACCAGCACGCCCTGCGCCAGGGCGAAAGCCATGGCCAGGCCAACCGCCAGGCTGACCATGCCGCGTTCGCGCGCGGTCAGTGTGGCGAGCCACGCCTGCACCCGCGCCATCATGGCGCCCGCATCGTGATAGTGGCGACAATGCCGGCGCCATCGCGTACCGGCGCCGGTGGCTGGGCCAGGCGCCAGCCATCGCGCTGCAAGGCCAGCAGCACCGCATCGACCGGCGCGGTCTCCCGTGCCGCGAGGGTGAACCGCAAGCTACCCTGCGCCGTGTGCTGCAGGCCGGCGAGGCGCACTCCCGGCGCTGCCCGCAGCGCCTGCCACAACGCGGCAGTGGGCGGCGCCCAGCCATCGGCGCCGGCCTGCGCCCGCAGGCGCGCCGCATTGACCGCCTGTTCTGCGCTGGCCAGATCGGTGACGGCGGGAAAGCGCGCGCCCACTTGTGCTACGCTGGTCGCCGCGATCCGCGCCGCATCCACGCGCCAGCGCATGATCTGCGCCACGGGCACGGCCAGCGCCAGCACGCTGACCAGCACTGCCAGGCGCGCCAGCCGGCGTACCGGCCAGGGGGCGTGCCCCGCCGCGCCACCCTGCATGTCGAGCCAAGGCGCCGCATGTACCTGCAGCAGGCGCGGGCCAAGGTCACCCTCTGCCCAATCCACCACCTGGGCGCCATCGGGCACGAGCGCCTGCCACAGCGGCGCTTCGGCAACAAAGGCCGCCTGGTCGGTGCGCGCCAGCACCATTCCGCGCCCCAGGCTGGCGCGGTGGACCGTGCCCGCTGGCGGCGGCGGCAGCAGCAATCCGGCTGGCAGCAATGCATCGGCACTGCGGCCAATCAACGCTACAACCTGCGCCTGCCAAGCGGTCAGGGCCTGCTGCGCAACCAGCGTCGTCACGACCTGCCCATCGTCCCGGCCCGCCACCGCCGTGCTGCCGGGCGCCAGGGCATGATCCTGCGCCGCCAGCCGCGCCACGGCCAAGGCCTGGTCGGCGGTGGCGGTTTCCTGCGCGGTCAGGGCCAGCACGGGTGCCTGCGCGGCGGGAACCAGCGCGGTGATGCGGCCGCGCCAGCCCGCCAGGTCTTGCCCAGGCGGCAAGGCATCGATACGCCCATCGGCCACGCACCATGCGGCAACCGGCGGCCCGCCGGTTTCGGCCAGCAACAGGATCAGGCCGTGATCCGGCACCTCAGCCGCCCTGCCCCTGCGCCATGATATCGGCATTGGCGCCGGTGCCGCCGGGCTGGCCATCGGCACCCAGCGACATCAGCGCAAACGGCGCGCCATCGCGGCCAGGCACACGATAGAGATAGGGCCTGCCCCAAGGGTCTTTGGGCAAGCGCTGGATATAGCCCCCCTTGCGCCAGGTTTCCGGCACGGCGACATCGGGCGGCGCCTCACGCAGCGCAGCCAGCCCCTGCGCCTGGCTGGGATAGCTGCCCTGGTCCAGCCGAAACATCTCCAGCGCCTGCTCCAGCGTGGCGATATCGCTTTGCGCCTTCACCGCCATGGCGCGATCCTGGCTGGGCATCACGTTGATCAGCACCACCGTGGTCAGCAGGCCCAGGATGAAGATCACCACCATCAGTTCCACCAGGCTGAACCCGTTGGGCGCGGGGCGACGGGGGTGGGCATGCACGACAGCCATGGCTCAATTTCCAACAAGGGTTTGCAATTGCAGGATCGGCAGCAGGATCGCGAGGATGATCAGCGCCACGATCGCCCCCATCACCACGATGATCGCCGGCTCCAGCAGGGCGAGCGCGGTGGCGGCAGTGGCCTCGAACGCGCGATCCAGCGCGTCGGCCGCACTTTCCAGCAGGGGGCCAAGCTGGCCCGATGCCTCGCCACTCGCGGCCATCGCCACCAGCAGCGGCGGAAACAGCCCGGCCTGGGCCAGCCCGGTGGCCAGCGAACCACCCTCGCGCACGCCCTGCGCCACTTGCGCCAGGGCACGGGCATGGCTGTGGTTTGCCGCCGTGCGCGCCGACAGGCGCAAGCCTTCAAGCAGCGGCAAGCGCGCCGCGATCATCGTCGCCAGCGTGCGCGCCAGGGCAGCGGCCTGAGCATCGCGCCACAGCGGCCCGAGCACGGGCAGGCGCAACAGCGCATGATCCACCCGCGCGCGAAACGGCAGCCATGCCAGCGCGCGGACAAACGCCAGCCCGCCCAGCACGATCGCCAGCAGCATGGCCCAGCCCCAGGTGGCGAGAAAGCCCGACACCGCGATGACCGCGCGCGTCAGCCATGGCAGTTGCCGGCTGGCCGCGTCGAACTGCTCCACCACGCGCGGCACCACGGCTACCATCAGGCCGGTAACCACCGCCACGGCCACCGCTGCCAACGCCAGGGGATAGGCCAGCGCACCCGCCAGGCGCGCGCGCACCTGCGCCTGCCGCTCGGCCAGATCGGCCAGGCGCGTGGCGATCTGCGGCAGGCGGCCAGCGCTTTCCCCCGCGCCGATCATCGCGCGATAGACCGGCGGAAACGCGCGCGGCGCGCGGCCCATCGCCTCAGCCAGGCCAAGCCCCTCGCACACTCCGGCGTGGACCGCGCCGATCACCGCGCCTTCCCGCGTGGCGCCGGCCTGGCGCAACATCGTGCGCAACGCCTCTTCCACCGGGCTGACGGCGACGAGCGCGGCCATTTGCCGGGTGAGCAGCGCGCGCCGGGCCAGGCCCAGCCGCAGCCGGGCAACCGGCCGCACGTCGCGCGGTTGTGCAGGATCGACGCGCAGCACATGCCAGCCACGCGCCGCCAGGTTCTGCCGCGCCGCCGCCGGATCGGGCGCGGCCAGGCGGCCCTGCCGCTCGCGCCCCTTGCGATCGAGCGCGCGATAGGTGAACGCCGTGCGGCTCATCCCTCGTGCTGCCGCAAAATTCGCGCCGCCTCTGCCGCGCCGACCGTGCCGGCCAGGACCAAGGCCCGCGCCGCATCGGCCAGGCGCGGGTTGGTGGCAAAGGCATGGGCAACCAGCGCGTCCTCGCCGGCGTCATCGTGAATCAGGAGGCGCAGGCTGTCATCAGCCCACAGCGCCTCGAACACGCCGACGCGGCCTTGGTGCCCGCTGTCGCCACAAGCCGCGCAGCCTGGGGCATCGCTGACCATCGTATCCACGGGCAGGCCCAGCGCCGTGGCAAGGCGCGGCGGCGCGGGCACCGAAACGCGGCATTGCGGGCACAGCCGCCGCACCAGCCGCTGCGCCAGCACAGCGCGCAGCGTGGCGGCCAGCAGGAACGGCTCCACCCCCATGTCGCGCAGCCGGGTAACGGCGCCAACCGCATCGTTGGTATGCACCGTTGCCAGCACGAGATGCCCGGTCAGCGCAGCCTGCACGGCAATCTGCGCGGTTTCGGCGTCGCGAATTTCTCCCACCATCACCACGTCAGGGTCTTGCCGCAAGATCGCGCGCAACCCGGCCGCGAAGGTGAGGCCCAGGCGCGGATTGACCTGGGTTTGCCCAACGCCATCGACGGCATATTCCACCGGGTCTTCGACCGTGAGGATATTGCGCGCGCCATCGCCCAGCAGGCCAAGCGCGGCATAGAGCGTGGTGGTCTTGCCCGAACCGGTTGGCCCAGTGACCAGCACGATGCCATTGGGCTGGGCCAGCGCGCGGCGCAGCACGGCATCGGCCGCCTGATCCAGCCCGAGTGTGGCCAGATCGATGCCAGCGCGCGCCTTGTCGAGCAGTCGCAGCACGACCCGCTCTCCCGCGCGCGAGGGCAGCGTGGACACGCGCACGTCCACCAGCCGGCCGGCCAGATCGAGCGCCATGCGGCCATCCTGGGGCAGCCGCCGTTCGGCAATGTCCAGCCGCGCCATGACCTTGATGCGGCTGGCGAGAAGCGGCGCGACATGCGCGGGCAGGCGCAGCATTTCGGCGAGTTGCCCATCACGGCGCAGGCGCACGACCAGCGCCTGTTCATAGGGTTCCAGATGGATATCCGATGCGCCCTGGCGTAGCCCTTCGGCCAGCAGGCCATTGATCAGGCGAATTACCGGGGCATCGTCGGTGCTGCCCAAGAGGTCTTCGGCGCTGGGCAGATCGAGCGCGGCGGGTGCTGTATCATCGCGTGCCAGCGCATCGGCGGCGGCCATGGCACCATCGGCATAGACCTGCGCCAGCAGCGCCTCGAACGCGGGGGGCGGCACGCGGCGCCAGCTGGCGATCGGCCCGCCCAGCCGCCGCACGTCGAGCAGCGTCAGCGCGCTGGCTCCTTCGCGCAAGACCACGGCCAGCCCGCCTGGCTCGCGCCCCTCCACCAGCAGGCCCATGGTGCGGGCCGCAGCGTAATCGGGGCGCCAGGTGGCGGTGTCCTCCACCGGCATCACGGCTGCACCCCGGTTTGGGCTACCGCCGGACCGGGCGGACGGATCACCGTGTCGCTGGCCCCGCTTGCTGCTGGCCGTGCCGTTCCCAGGTAATCGCGGACCAGTTCATCGATCGACGGTTCCTGCCCCGGGGCATAGGCCACCTGCGCGCCGCGCACGGCATCCATGCGCCGCGCCGTCAGCGCCGCGCGGCCCGCCCCGTCGCGCAGGATGGTGGGGCGAATGAACACCATCAGGTTGGTTTTCACATGGCTTTTGCTGCGCGAACGAAACAGTTCGCCCAGCAGCGGCACATCGCCCAGCAACGGCACCTTTTCCAACGTGCGCCGCTCGGCATCGTCGAGCAGGCCGCCCAGCGCGATGATCTCCCCATCGCCGACAGTGACGGTGGTGCGGATCTCCCGCTTGTTGACCACCAGTTCGCTGTTGGTGGACGAGACCGGCCCCGCCACCGAACTGACCTGCTGCCGCAGATCGAGCCGCACGGCATTGCCGGCGTTGATCTGCGGCGTGACGTCCAGCTCTATCCCCACGTTCTGGCGCTGGATCGTACGGAATGCGCCGGTCAGCGAATTGGACAGCGCCTCTCCCGTCGCCACCGGGATTTCCTTGCCAAACAGAATGGAGGCCGGGACGTTGTTGTTGGTGACGATATGCGGGGTGGACAGCACGTTGGACTTGCTGTCGGCCCGCACGGCATCGATCAGGGTGCCGAAAAAGCCCGATCCGCCCAGGCTGGTCGCCCAGCCGGCAATGCCGCCGCGCGCGGCAAGCGCAGCCTGCGCGGCATTCTGGCGCAAGAGATCAGCCGTGGCGCCAGAGGTGCTGGTGGTGACAGTGGCGCCATTGATCACCGTGGTCGTCTGATCCAGCCGATCGGCATAGAGGCCGCCGGCTAGATCGAGGATATTGGCCGCGCCGTTGGAAAAGCTGGTGACGGCAAAGGGCGCATCCTTGCCGCCGACAAGCAGTTGCACACCCAGTTTTTGCGCCACATCGTCAGACACTTCGACGATGATCGCCTCGACCAGCACCTGCTGCTGCGGCAGATCGAGGGCATGGACCAGATCGGCCAGGCGGCGCTGTTCATCGGCCGGGGCGGCAATGATCACGGCATTGGCACCGGGATAGCGGGTGATCGTCGCCGTGCCGCGCCCGCCATCGAGGCGGATGGGGCCATTGCCCAGGCCGCCGGTGGTACCGCCGGAGGGATTGGCCGGCACGCTCGCCTCCTGGCCCGGCGCACTGGCGCTGCCCGCAGCGGCGCTGGCCCCAGCGCTACCCATGTTGCCCAGCGACACCGGCGCGGCCGATCCGGCGCTGGCCTCTGCGCCGCTGCCGCCCACCAGCCGTTCGAGCACGGGCACGAGCAGCGCGGCATCGGCATGGTCGAGCCAGATGACCCGGATTCCCCCACCCTGCCCGGCGCGCACATCGAGGCGCCGCGCCACATCGGCGAGCCGCGCCAGGGTGGCCGGATCGCCGCGCAGCACCACGGCATTGGCGCTGTCCACGGCCACCACGCTGGCCGGGCTGCGCCCGCCTTCGCCTGCGGCCATCAGTTGGGCCAGGGCGCTTGCCACCTCGCGCGCGCCGGCATGGGCCAGATCGAGCGTGAGCACGGCGGCGCGGTCCTGGTCAATCTGGCGTACCAAGGCGCGAATGCGAGCGAGGTTGTCGGCATAATCGACCACGACCAGCGAATTGCCCGCCTTGTTGGCCGTGAGCGCGCCGTCCTTGCTGACCAGCGGGCGCAGTGTATCGAGCGCCTGAACCGCATCGGCAGCGCGCAGGCGCACGATTTCGGTGACCATCTGGTTGCGCGCTGCCATGCCCCGCCCGGCAGGCGCGGCGGTGGGCTGGCTGGCCGCACCCTCCACCGGCTGGATGCGAAACGCGCCGTTGCCGGTGGGTACGGCAACCAGGCCGTTGGCACGCAGCGTGGCCAGGAACACCTCGAAATATTCGCTGGCGCTCAAGGTCCGCTCACTCGCCACGCTAACTTTGCCGGCAACCCGCGCGTCGACGATGAACGTGCGGCCAGTCACTTCGGCGGCATCGGCGATGAAGGCGCGCATATCCGCTTCGCGCACGTTGAGGCGATACTGCGCCTGCGCTGCCAGCGGCCAGGCCAGCGCGAGCGCTAGTGCGGCGAGCCTGGGCAAGCCCTCACACTTCAAAAGCCGCCCCATCATTGTCCCCCGCCGGCCGGGCCAAGCGAGAGCGCCAGATCGTGCCCGGCGCGGCGCACCGTTACCGCAACGGCCTGACCGGCCGCCAGCATGGCCTCGATCTGCCGGGCATCGCGTGCGTCGCGCACGGGCTTGCCGCGCAGCGCCACGATCCGGTCTCCAGGCAAAAGGCCCAGGGACTGCGCCTCGCCCACTGCGCCAGACGCTACCAAACCTGGCGCGCCGTGCGCGGCATCGGCAACACGGAAGCGGGGCGCCGGTGGCTTGCCGCCGGTGCTGTCAGCCGGCCGACCATCCTGCGCGGCGAGGCGCAGCACCAGCGTGCCCCCGGCGCGCTGCAGCACCACATGATCGAACGCCACCTGCACCAGCCGCACGCCAGGCGCGATGTCCGCCCCCTGCGGCACCGCGCGCTGCACCCCGTCGGCGCCGACCAGGATCGCGCCGCCGCCCTGCCCATCGACCGTCGATCGCGTGCCGAGCAGAGTGAACGGCAGCGCGGCACCCGCCGCACCGCCCCCGCCACCGTCACCGCCATCTGGCACATCGCGCGCAAATGGATCGAATTGGGCAAAAAGCGCGGCGCGCGCCGGGGCGTCAAGCACCACCAGGCCGGCGTTGTCGCCCGCCGTCGCCGGCCTGAGCGGCGCCAAGAGTACCCAGCCGAGCATGGCAAGCAGCGCCGCCACACTGCCCAGGAGCGCCACTTCGGCAAGGAGCGCGACCAGCGGTGGTCTACCAAAGCGCGGTGAGGCCATGCGCCAGCGCCAGTCTGGCCAGCGCCACAAGGCCTGCCCCGCCAACGATGCCGATCCCGCCATGCCCTGCGCCTGCTTGCCCATTGTCTGCCCCACCCATTGCCGCAGCCAGGGTAAGCCACAGGCCCGCGCGCAGGATGCGCGAAAGGCTCGATTTCGGTGGCTCTAGCCGCTAGGCCAAGGGCATGCCCGCCTGGTTTCCATCTTCCTGGCACCGCGCCCTGCTGCGGCTGGCCCATCGGCTGCGCGTGGCCTGGTGGCGCTGGCGCCGCGCGCCGGTGCCCGGCTGCATGGTCGTGGCGCGCGATGCGCAAGGCCGCGTGCTGCTGGTGCGGCACAGCTATCACCACAGCCATGCCTGGATGCTGCCCGGCGGAGGCCTGGCGCGCGGGGAAAGCCCGGTGGCAACCGCCGCGCGCGAACTGGCCGAGGAAACCGGCTGCACGCTGCACGATGCGGTGCATTTTACCGATCACCTGCGCGATCGCGGCGGCTGGCTCAACCAGATCGCGCTGGTGGCGGGAACCGCGCTGGGCAGCCCGCGCGCAGATGGCCGCGAGCTACTGGAGGCAGCGTTCTTTCCGATCGACGCGCTGCCCGAAACCACCAGCCCGGCCACGCGCGAGATGATTGCCTTGTGGCAGGATCACGCGCGCCGGCAGCAGCGATAGGCATCAAAATGGCAGCTGCGCCTGCCCCGGCGGCGCGGCAACAGCGGCTGGCTGGCCCGGCTCTTCCAGTGCCGAGAGCGTTACCCCCATCAGCCGCACCGGCTGTGGCAGCGGCAAGACCTGGTCGAGCAGGCCGCGTGCCACATCGGCCAGTGCATCGCGGCTCGCCACCGGGGTTGCCAGCGAACGGGCACGGCTCATCGCCGTAAAGTCCTTGAACTTCAGCTTGAGCGTCACGGTGCGGCCAGTCACGTCGGCCCGTGCCACGCGATCCCACGCCAGGTCGATGATCGTTTCCAGCGTTTCACGCAGGACTGGGCCCGACGACAGGTCACGATCGAACGTGCGCTCTGCCCCCACAGACTTGCGCGGCCGATCGGCGGTCACCGCGCGCAGATCAATCCCCCGCGCGGCGCGATAGAGATAATCGGCCTGGGCACCAAAATGCTGGCGCAAGGTGGCCAGGCTTTGCGCGCGCAGGTCTGCTCCGGTGGCAATGCCCAGCGCCGCCATCTTTTCCGCGCCGCGCGGCCCCACCCCATGAAACCGGGCTACCGGCAGGCCGGCGACGAAGGCCGCCCCCTCACCCGGGCGGATCACGCACAGGCCATCGGGCTTGTTCTGGTCACTCGCCAGCTTGGCCAGGAACTTGTTGTAGGACACCCCGGCGCTGGCGGTCAGCCCGGTCTGCGCGCGGATGCGCTGGCGAATGAGTTCGGCGATACGCGTCGCCGATCCGATCCCGCGCAAGTCACGCGTGACATCGAGATAGGCCTCGTCGAGCGACAGCGGCTCCACATCGGGGGTGTAATCCAGGAAGATCGCGCGAATCTGTTGCGACACCGTGCGATAGACATCGAAGCGCGGCCGGCGGAAGATCAGATCAGGGCACAGCTGCACCGCGCGTGCCGAGGGCATGGCCGAACGCACGCCGAACTTGCGCGCCTCATAGCTGGCCGCGGCCACCACCCCGCGCGCGGCATTGCCGCCCACGGCCACAGGCTTGCCGCGCAGCTCGGGCGCGTCGCGCTGCTCCACGCTGGCATAGAAGGCATCCATGTCGACATGGATGATCTTGCGCAGGCCCGGCGCCTCATCGGCATCGGGCACGGGAAAAGGGGGCGAAGGCGGGGATTCGGACATCGGCATGAATGCGGCGTCCGTCATGCCACAAACAACGGTCAAGGGCTGCAACAAAACCTTGGATTGCCGCGCCCTGCCTGCCATAGGATCGTTATGCAACCTGACTATCCAGCCCGACGGCGCCCGATCAAGGCGCTGGGTGGGCGCGAATTCATTGCCATGATGGCGCTGCTCATGGCGCTTCAGGCGCTGGCCATCGATGCCATGCTGCCTGGGCTCGGGCAGATCGCCGCAGACCTGGGCGTCAGCGATCCCAATCGCCGCCAGCTGGTGGTGGGGATATTCCTGGTTTCGGCCGGCGTGGGCGCGCTGGTGCCTGGCGCGCTGGCCGATCGCCACGGCCGGCGCCCGGTGCTGCTGGTCACGATCGTGCTCTATGTCGCGCTGGCCCTGGGCTGCGCCATGGCGCCTGATTTCGATACCCTGCTGGTGCTGCGCGCACTGCATGCGGTGTCGAGTGCCGGTGTGGCGGTGCTGCCGGCCGCGATCGTGCGCGATCGTTTTGCCGGAGACCAGATGGCACGCACCCTGTCGACCGTCTCCACCGTGTTCATGGTCGTGCCGATGCTGGCGCCCAGTGTGGGGCAATTCGTGCTGCTGTTTGCCGGCTGGCGCTGGATCTTCGGGGTGCTGGCGGTGCTGGCAACGATCATGGGCGTGTGGGTGTTCATGCGCCTGCCCGAAACGCTCGACCCGGCCAACCGCCAGCCGATCATGCCGATGACCATCGCGCGCAACATGGCCCATTCGGCGATCGAGCGGTCTTCGGCCGGCTATGTCCTGGGGGCAGCGCTCGTGTTCGGGGCGATGTTCGGATACATCAACTGCTCGCAGCAACTCGTGGCGGAACACTTTGGCGCGGGGCACTATTTCCCGCTGATCTTTGGCGCCACGGCCCTGTCGCTGTCGTTCTCCAATTTCTTCAACGCCCGCATCGTCGAACGCTTTGGCGCGCGGCGCGTGTCGCAGACGGCGCTGCTGGCGTGCATCTGCCTCAGCCTGTTGCAGGTGCATTTCGCCTTCAGCCCGCACCAGACGCTGCTGCGCTTCATGCCGGTGATGGCCGCCAACATTTGCGCGATGGGCTTTATCGGCGCCAATTTCAGCTCGATCGCGCTGCAGCCCTTTGCCCGCACCGCAGGCGCGGCCAGTTCGATGCAGATGTTCATGCGCACGCTGATCGGCTCGCTGATCGGCATCGCCATCGGCCAGGTCTATGACGGCACGGCGCGGCCCTTGTCGCTGGCATTCGTCACCTGCGGGCTGCTATCGCTGTGCCTTGTGCTCTATTCCGAGCGCGGCCGCCTATTTCGCCGCCTGATTCCGCCGGGCGGGGAGCGGGTGCTGGTAGACGTGCACTGACCGGCGCTTAGGCGACGGCGCGGCCCATCGCGGCCAGGGCCACGTCGGCACGTTCCGGCCGGGCAAAGTGATAGCCCTGCATCAGGCGGATGCCGAGCGCACGGGCCGTGGCGACCTGCGCTTCATCCTCCACGCCTTCGATCATGCACTCGATGCCCAGTTGCCAGGCAAACGAGACGATCGTGCCCACGATCGCCCGCGCGCCCGGATCGCTGGACAGCGCGGCGGCCAGCCCGCGATCGATCTTGACCATGTCGAGCGGCAGATCGCGCAATTGCGACAGGCTTGACCAGCCCGCCCCGAAATCATCGAGCGCGAGGCGGAAACCCGCTGCCCGGAACGCCTCGAGCTGGGCGTGGGCGCGGCGCGGATCGGCGATCAGCGCCGCTTCGGTCACTTCCAGCATGAAGCGCGCGGGGTCGGCGCCGGCATCGCGCACCAGCCGGGCAAGGGAGTCGACCGCGCCCTCGCGCGTCACATCGCGCGGGGTCAGGTTGATCGCCACCGTCAGCCCCTGGCGCCAGGCATCGCATTCGGCCAGCGTCCGGCCAATCACCGCCTGGGTCAGTTCGCCGGTGCGGCCGGTCGCCGCGGCCAGATCGATGAACTCGCCCGGTGCCAGCCAGGTCTGGCCATCGGGCGACCAGCGGGCAAAGGCCTCGAACCCGACGACCGCCAGGCTGTCCACGTCATAATAGGGCTGGTAGAGCAGGCGCAGCCGATCATCCAACAGGCAATCGTTGAACTGGCGAGTCATCGCGCTGCGCTGCTGCAGGGCGGTTTCGTCGTCCGGGCCAAATAGCACGATGGCGCCCTCGCCCCGCTTCTTGGCCTTGTAGAGCGCGGCGTCGGCGCGTTCCAGGCAGGCGCCCACGCTAGGCCCGCGCACGCGATGAAGGCCGGTGGAAGCGTGCAGGCGCAGGCTGACTCCGTTGTGAAGCACCGGCGCGCGCACCGACTGCGCCAGGTCTTGCGCGGCAGCGGTAACGCCGGTGGCATCGAGCCGGCCATCAAACAGGATCGCGAATTCATCGCCGCCCAAGCGCCCATGCGCGAGGACGCCGGAAATCGCACCGATGCGCGTGGCCACCGCGCGCAGCACATCATCACCGGCGGCATGGCCATAGGTGTCGTTGACGTGCTTGAACCCGTCGAGATCGAGCAGGGCCAGCCACGGCGCCGCCAATTCATTCCGGGCCACATCCTGATCCAACCGCGCCAGGATTGCCCGGCGGTTGAGCGCCCCGGTCAGGGCATCGCGCGAGGCCTGTTCGAAATTCCTTTCCGCCAGCCGCGCCGCCAGGCGTTCGCGCCGCGCCAATTGCTGGCGTGACAACTCCAACCGCACGAAATCGGCATGGAAGCCGAATGTCATGGCCAGCACGGTGAGATTGGCCATGACCAGCAGCAGGACCACCGGCCACAAGTGCGCGCCATCCACCACGAGATAGACGGTGCAAGCCGGCACGGTGGAGGCAAATACCAGCCGCAGCGCCGCCGCCGGAGCATGCGCCAGCCCGAGCACCCCTGCCACGGAAATTACCGAGAGCAACACGCAGAGCAATGCGCGCTGCGCCTCGCCGCCGACACAATAGAGATAGAGGGCCCACAGCACCGCAAACAGCACCGAAAGGCCCACGCTGGTTGGCAGCGCATCGAGATCCTTGCGCCGCAGCGCCAGAGGCCGGCGCTCCACTTGCACAGGCAGCCAGTGCCACCCGCGCTCTGCCACGAACACCATCATGACAACGCCCGGCACCAGCACCGGCCACGGCACGGTGCCGGCCACCCGCATGATCACCAGCCCGACCGCCAGCAACGACAGCAACGACAGCAGCGGCAGCCGGCGGGAGAGATTGTGCGTATAGGCCGCGACCATCGCCTCCCCGCGGTACGCGCGCCGGTGGGCCCCATCCATGATCGCGCCCAACAGCGCCCCTATCACCCGGCTGCGGGCGCGCAGGCGCGGACGCAGCGGCAAGGATTCGGCCGCGATGGCAGCGACCATCCCAACCTGTTCCGCCTGAGGGTTTCCACTAAGGGGTTCCATCTCGCGGGCATAGGACCCAGGCGGTTAACAGGTGGTATGCGTGGCCGTTTCCACGGTTTGTTACAGCAGGTTGTCTGCCAACGCTGTCACGCCGGGATTGCGCGGATTCAGGCCTCCGCCAGGGCCGCAACCAGGGCCTTGACCTTTTTTTGGCGCCACTGCGGCAAGGGAGCGACCAGCCAATAGCCGCGCCGGCTGTTCTCCACCTCACCCAGGGCGACGACGCGGCCGGTCGAGAGGGCATATTCGGCCAGGAGCAGCGGCACGCGCGCCTTGCCCAGGCCCGCCGCAGCGGCACTGATCGCAGTGCCGGCGTCGCCCACGGAAAACGCCACTTCGCGCCCCTCGCCCGCCGGCACCGGATCACCGGGCCAGCCGATCCAGGCGCCATCGCCGTTTTCGCCGCTCACGTCGGCAAAGCCGGGCGCGGCGACAATCACGGTCTGCGGCGCGCCGAGCGGAATGCCTTCGAGTTCGCCCGGCCCTTCGGCCCAGCGCACGGCCAGATCGAGATTGGCCTCGGTAAAATCGATATCGCCATCGCCGCCGACCAGCGAAAAGCGCAATGCCGGGTTTTCGGCGCGAAACGCGGCCAGCCGCTGGCTGAACCAGGCGGCAAAGAAATCGCGCGGGCAGGCAATGGTATAGACATGGCTGGATTGCCCCGCCTGCATGGCCTGCACGCCTTCTTCAAAGCGCAGGAAGCCCTCGCGGATGGCATCGAGGCCGGCCGCAGCCTCGTCGGTCAGTTCCAGCCCCTTGGACGTGCGGCGAAACAGCACCACGCCGAGCAGGTCTTCCAGCGCGCGGATCTGCTGGCCAACGGCGGCGGGCGTCACCGCCAACTCGTCGGCCGCGCGGGTGAACGACAGGTGGCGTGCGGCCGCGTCGAGCACGCGCAGCCCGTTGAGCGGGAGATGGGTCCGCTTCATTGGTGGTATCGCCCTTCGCTTGGCGGTCAGTTGGCCGTGGCCGGGGCGGCCAGCGGAAAGAACGGAATGGCCACGTCGAACACGCTGCCATCGTCGCGGCGCATGGTATAGTGCCCCTCCATGCTGCCGGTGGGCGTGCCGAGCGGGCAGCCCGAGACATAGTCATGCGCCTGGCCCGGCAGCAGGCGGGGCTGTTCGCCCACCACGCCTTCGCCATCGACAAAGCTGACATGGCCGCGCCCATCGGTGATGCGCCAATGCCGGGTGATCAACTGGGCCGGCTCGGCCGAATCGTTCTCGATGCGGATATGATAGACCCAGAACCACTTGCCGGCCGCCACGCGCGATTGCTCCGGCAGAAAATTGACCGCCACCCGGACGGTCATTCCCTGCGTGATCGCGGCATGCTGGAATAGCTGCTTCATCCTTGGCAACCTAACGCACTTGCGCCTTTGTTCCAATGCCCGAAATGGACTTTCCCGGCAGGACGCTTGCCCTGGGCGACGCCACGCGGCACAGGCCAGCAGGTGATGGATGACGCAACGCCGCCTTCGCTTCCCGATGCCGGGCCAGTGCCGCAGATCGTCTGCGCGGTGCTGGCGCATGGCGAAACCGGCGCGGTGGTGCGCCTGCTGGGCAGCGAGACGGGCCTGGTCGCAGCCTATGTTGCCGGCGCGCGGGGCCGCACGCTGCGGCCCGTGCTGATCCCGGGCAACCTGGTGGCGGCAGACCTGGTGCGGCGCAGCGAAAGCCGCCTGCCCACCGCGCGGGTGGAACTGGTCACCAGCCGTGGCCCCTGGCTGGGCGAACCGCTGGCCAGCGCCGGCATCGCCTGGGCCTGCGCGCTGACCGCCGCCGCCCTGCCCGAAGGCCTGCCCCTGCCCGCGATCCACGGCGCATTGGCTGCGCTGCTCGATGCCATCTGCCTGGCGCCGTCGGCGCGCGGTTGGGCGCGGGCGCTGGCCGGCTATGAAGCGCTGCTGCTGCGCGAGGCGGGCCATGGCCTGGCCCCGGCGCGCGCCGCCACGGCGGATTGGCCCGGCCTGCTCGCCCTGCTCGATGCCCAGGGGCCGGCGATCGCAAGCCAACTGCTTGCCGAACGGCGGCGCGATGTTATGGCGGCCCGCGCGATTCTGCTCGACAGGCTGAAGCGCATCGGATCGGATTGAAAAGGCCTATACCATGAAAATTGCGGTTTTGCCCGGTGACGGCATCGGCCCCGAAGTGACGCGTGAAGCGGTCCGCGTGATCGAGGCGCTCGACCTTGGCATCGCGATGGACGAAGCGCTGGTGGGCGGCTGCGCCTACAAGGCCAAGGGCCACCCGCTGCCGGCCGAAACGCTCGACCTGGCGCGCACGTCCGACGCCATCCTGTTTGGCGCGGTGGGCGATCCCGATTGCGATGCGCTGGAACGCCACCTGCGCCCCGAACAGGCGATCCTGGGCCTGCGCAAGGAACTGACCCTGTTTGCCAACCTGCGCCCGGCCAAGGTCTTTGCCGGCCTGGAAAGCCATTCGGCGCTGCGCCCGGAAGTGGCCGGTGCGATCGACCTGCTGATCGTGCGGGAATTGAACGGCGACGTCTATTTTGGCGAAAAGGGCTTTCGCCAGAACGCCAAGGGCGAGCGCGAAGGCTATGACATCATGTCGTACAGCGAGAGCGAAGTGCGCCGCATCGCCCACGTCGCGTTCCGCGCAGCCATGGGTCGGGGCAAGCGCCTGTGCTCGGTGGACAAGGCCAACGTGCTGGAAACCTCGCAGCTGTGGCGCGACGTGATCGTGGAGGTGGCCAAGGACTATCCGCAGGTCGAACTCGAACACATGTATGTCGACAATGCCGCAATGCAGCTGGTGCGCGCGCCCGGCAAGTTCGACGTGGTGGTTACCGGCAACCTGTTCGGCGATATCCTGTCTGACCAGGCGAGCATGTGCGTGGGCTCGATCGGCCTGCTCGCCTCGGCCTCGCTGGGTGAACGCCAGACCGCGCACGGCACCTTTGGCCTCTATGAGCCGATCCACGGTTCGGCACCCGATATCGCCGGCAAGGGGCTGGCCAACCCGATGGCGACGATCCTGTCGGCCGCCATGCTGCTGCGCCATTCGCTGGGCCTGGCCCAGGCAGCAGACCGGATCGAGGCGGCCGTGGCAGCCGTGCTGGCCGATGGCGTGCTGGGCGGAGACCTGGGCGGAACGGCCGGGACTGCGGAAATTGGTGACGCGGTGCTCGCAAAGCTGTAAGCGCGCGCCCCATGTTGCAACTGGCAGTCATTCTCCCGACCTACAACGAGAGCAAGAACATTGCCTCGATGGTCGAACGGCTCGACAAGGCGCTTGCCGGCATCGCCTGGGAAGCGATCTTCGTCGATGATAACAGCCCCGATGGCACCGCCAATGTGGCGCGGGCCATCGGCCGCACCGATCCGCGCATCCGGGTGATCGAACGGATCGGGCGCCGGGGCCTGGCCTCGGCCGCGATCGAGGGGATGTGCGCCAGCGCCGCCCCCATCGTCGCGGTGATGGACAGCGACCATCAGCACGATCCGGCGCTGCTGCCGCAGATGCTGGCCGCGATCACCAGCGGCGAATGCGATGTGGCCTATGCCTCGCGCTTTGCCGAAGGCGCCAGCACCGAAGCCTGGGGCCGGCCCGACCGGGTCAAGGCATCCGGCTTGGCCAATGCCATCGCCCGCAAGGTGACGGGCGTGCAGTTGTCTGACCCGATGAGCGGGTTCTTCATGCTGCCGGCCGCCACCCTGCGCGCCGATGCGCATCGCCTGTCGGGCGTGGGCTTCAAGATCCTGCTCGACATTCTCGCCACGGTTGACGCGCCGTTGCGGGTAAAGGAATTTCCGCTGAACTTCGCCGCACGGGCCGAAGGCGAATCGAAACTGGATCGGACCGTCGTGTTTGAATTTCTCATCGGCCTTTACGACAAGTGGCTTGGCCGCATCATTCCCACCCGCTTTGCCCTGTTCGGCACGGTGGGGGCGCTGGGTGCGCTGGTCCACCTCGCCGTGCTCTATGTGGTGCTACACCTGTTCGGCCGGGAATTGGCGCTGAGCCACTATCCCAAGGAAACCGCGTTCATCGTTGGCCAGACCCTGGCGGCGATCACGGCGATGACCTTCAATTTCGTGCTCAACAACGAACTCACCTATGCCGACAAGCGCCTGCGCGGCTTCTTCCCGCTGGCGCGCGGCTGGCTCAAGTTTGCCGCGACCTGCGCGTTCGGCATGCTTGCCAATATCGGCGTATCCACCGCCCTTGTGCGCGTGGGCTTCCACCCGATCTCGGCCGCGCTGGTCGGCATCGTGCTGGCATCGGTGTGGAACTTCGCGCTGTCGAACAAGTTCGTCTGGGGCAAGTATGGCTGATCGCTTCGGCTGATTTCGCCTGGGTTTTCAAGGGCCGCCGTCGGAAACGATGGCGGCCTTTTTGCATCTGGCTCCCCCTCCTCTTCAGACGAGGGGGTCGGGGGGTGGTGGACACCTGGCGCAAGGGTTCCCACCACCCCCGGCCCCTCCTCTGAAGAGGAGGGGAGAATCACCCCCCGGTCGGGCTGACCTTGTCGCAGCCCCGTGCCGTCAGGACACAACGCCCATCATGACTTCCACACTGGCAGCCAGGTGAACAGCCGGAACGACTTGACGCCCGGCAGTGGCAGGGCGGCCAGGATCGGGAAGAAATAGACGAAGCCGACCAGCGTCAGCGCCACGCTGGCCCAGGTCGGCCAGCGCAAACCGCGCCGCCACAACTGCGCCAGCGCCAGGGCGAGCGCGGCATCGAGGAACACCGCGGCGAGCTGGTAGTGGTAATAGAACTGCACCGGCTTGCCATTGATCGCCCAGAAGAACAGCGCGCCGACATAAAGCAGCGCCGCCATGCCCGAGAGCGCGGAGAGCCGGTCGCGCCCGGTGGGCCACCACCGCCCCGGCAGGGCCAGGCCGCGCCGCAGCAGCGCCTGCACCCCATCGGCCGCGCACCACAGCAGCGCGGGCAGGCCCGCCCACATGCTGTAGGGATTGCCGATCATCAGCACACCGCGCTGCGCGCCGTCCCACTTTTCATAGAAGAACCAGATCGGCCGCGCGTTGAACATCCACTGGTACCAGTGGCTCATATAACGGTGTGGCTTCACCACGCTGTCCTGCAGTTTCAGCATGGTCTGCTGCCATTCGACCAGGTGCCACGGGCTGAGCGGGTTGACCTGGTAGAACATCGCCGGGATGAAGGTGGCGAAATAGACCAGCACCGGCCAGATCCCCAGCCACACCGCCGCCTCTGCCAAGCACACGCCCGGCACTGGCCCGCCCTGGCGCCCGATCAGCCAGGCCAGGCCACGCCGCAGGCCAGCCACGCCGGCGCTGGCCTGCCAGCGGGCCCAGGCATACCACAGGCCGGGAAAGACCATCAGCGGCACGCCGGTCCACTTGCCGCCCATCGACAGGCCCATGAACAGGCCGGCCAAGACCAGGTGCACGCGCGCCCCGCGCCGCGCCGCCAGTGCCCATTGCCAGAACGCCAGCGCCAGCGAAGCGGCCATCGCCATGTCGAGAATGGCAATGCGCGCCAGCACGAACCAGATGAAGTTGGTGGCCATGAACAGCGCGAACAGCACGGTGCCGCGCGCCGAGAGGCTGGCCCACCAGAACGCGCGAATCGCGGCATAAAGCCCGATCACGCCATAGAGCGCGTTGAAGAACCGCCAGCCAAAGGGGTTGTCACCCCAGGTCATCATGCCCAGCGCGATCAGTTCCTTGCCCAGCAGGGGGTGTTCGGGGTTGAGCCGGCTGGACAGGGCGATGAGATGGCGGGCTGCCGGCAGGTAATGCACTTCATCGAACATGATCTTGGATGGCGTGCCCAGGCGCCAGAACACCAGGACGGCAAAACAGGCCACGATCGCCAGCACGGCGCGGATCGGATCGGGTTCGGATGCGCGCGGGGGCAGCGGAATGGGCTGGGTCATTGACCGGGCGCGATACGCCAAATGGCCCCGCCGGTGCAATGGCCCCTGCCCCTGCAACGCCTTGCATGGTCGGGCCGGCCAAACTAAGGCTGCGGGCCATGAAACGCACCACCGGACAAGACCGCTCGATCACCCAATCCTGGCGCCCGGCCACCAAGGCCGTGCGCGGTGGCACCTGGCGTTCGGAAATGGGCGAAACGTCCGAGGCGCTGTTCCTGACCTCGGGCTATGCCTATGACGATGCGGCCACCGTGGCCGCGCGCTTTGCCGGTGAACAACCGGGCATGACCTATTCCCGCCTGCAGAATCCCACCGTGGCCATGCTGGAAGAGCGCATTGCCCTGATGGAAGGGGCGCAAGCCTGCCGCACCCAGGCCAGCGGCATGGCCGCGATGACCACGGCCCTGCTCTGCCAGCTTTCCGCCGGCGACCATATCGTGGCGGCCAAGGCTGCGTTCGGTTCGTGCCGCTGGCTGGTGGAAAGCCTGCTGCCGCGCTTTGGCGTGGAAGGCACCCTGATCGACGCGACCGACAATGCCGCGTGGGAAGCGGCGATCCGGCCCAACACCAAGGTGTTCTTCTTTGAAAGCCCGGCCAACCCGACCATGGGCATCGTCGACATGGAATATGTCTGCACCTTGGCCAAGGCCCATGGCATCACCACGGTGGTGGACAATGCCTTTGCGACCTATGCCCTGCAGCGCCCGATGGAATTCGGCGCCGACGTGGTCGCCTATTCAGCCACCAAGATGATGGACGGCCAAGGGCGCGTGCTGGCCGGCGCGGTGTGCGGCAGCCAGGATTTCATCGACAACGTGCTGCTGCCGTTCCAGCGCAACACCGGGCCCAACTGCGCCCCGTTCAACGCCTGGGTCGTGCTCAAGGGCCTGGAAACGCTGGACCTGCGCATCCAGCGGCAAAGCCAGAATGCCCAGAAGGTGGCCGAATTCGTCGAAGCGCGCGTGCCGACGATCCTTTACCCCGGCCTCAAGAGCCATCCCCAGCATGACCTGGCGATGCGCCAGATGAGCGCGGGCGGCACGATCTTCTCGATCGTGCTGGATGGCGGCCGCAGCCAGGCCCATGGCCTGCTCGACGCGCTCAAGCTGATCGACATCTCCAACAACATCGGGGATTCGCGCTCGCTGATGTGCCACCCTGCCACCACCACCCACCACGGCGTGGGCCCCGAAGGCCGCGCCGACATGGGCGTGGGCGAAGGCATGCTGCGCCTCAACGTCGGCCTGGAAGACCCGGATGACCTGATCGAGGATCTCGACCAGGCGCTCAGGGCGGTGGGGCTGTGATCAACCCTTTTTTCCCTGTCCCATCGGCCGTTTGACATGCTGACGTTGCCGCCTAAGGTGCCCGCCAACGGGGCTTTGGACCGGAGCGAAAACGTGCTGGCGGAAGCCCACCTTTCTGCCATCGTGCAATCATCGAACGATGCCATCATCAGCAAGGCGCTGGATGGCACCGTTCTCACGTGGAACCCGGCGGCCACCCGCATCTTCGGCTTTTCCGAAGCAGAGATGGTGGGCCAGTCGATACGCCGCGTGATCCCGGCCGATCGCCAGGCCGAAGAAGACGACATCATCGCCCGAATCGCGCGGGGCGAACAGGTGCAGAGCTTCGAGACCATCCGCCAGCGCAAGGACGGCAGCCAGTTCCACGTCTCGCTGACCGTGTCGCCGATCCTGGCCGCCGATGGCACGGTGGTGGGCGCCAGCAAGATCGCCCGCGACGTGACCCGGCGCCACGCTGCGCTTACTGCCCTGGCCGAGCGCGAACACCGTCTGCAGATGCTGGCCGACAACATCTCGCAGTTGACCTGGGTCACCGATCCGCACGGCACCCTGCTGTGGTTCAACAAGCGGTGGTACGATTACACCGGGCTGAGCGAGGACCAGTGCGTGGGGCAGCGCCGGCTTTCGGTGCACCATCCCGATCATCTGGAACGCGTCGTCTCGAAATTCTACGGCGATATCGCTGCCGGCCGCGAATGGGAGGATACCTATCCCTTGCGCGGGCGCGATGGCAGCTATCGCTGGTTCCTTTCGCGGGCCAAGCCCATTCGCGACGAGACCGGCCGTATCGTCAACTGGTTCGGCACCAACACCGACGTGACCGAGATGCTGGAGAAGGAAGAGCAGATCCGCCTTCTCCTCATGGAAGTGAACCACCGGTCCAAGAACATGCTGGCGGTGGTCCAGGCGCTGGCGCGCCGCTCGGGCGGGGGTGATCCTGAATTCCTGCGCCGCTTTGAAAACCGCCTGTCGAGCCTGTCGGCCAATCAGGACTTGCTGGTGAAGCGCGGCTGGCAGCACATTCCCATGGCCGAGCTGGTCGACGCGCAACTGGCGATCCTCGATCGCGACAGCCGCGCGCTGGTCAAGGTCTGTGGGCCAGACATGCTGCTTTCGCCGCGCACGGCCGAAATCATCGGCATGGCGCTGCACGAGTTGGCGACGAACGCGCTCAAATATGGCGCGCTGTCACAGCCCGGTGGGCAGGTGTGGCTCTATTGGGAGGATCGCGCCGACCGGTTCGTGGTGGAATGGCGCGAACGCGGCGGGCCACGGGTGACCCCACCGGAAAATTCAGGGTTTGGCACCACGCTGATCCGGCATATCCCGTCGCGCAGCCTGAGGGCAGAGGTGACGCTGGACTATGCGCCCGATGGGCTGGCCTGGCGCCTGGATTGCGACGCGACGCTGGCACGCACCCTCACGTCCTGATCCAGCCCTTACCTGGCTGGCGTGGCAGTGGCACACTGGGCGCGCCACTGCCTTGCGCGGTCAGGCCTGGTCGGCGCTGCCGGAGTTGCCGGCCAGGCGCGCTTCGAGCGCGGCGATGCGGGCCTTGAGTGCTTCTGCCTCTTCACGCGCGGTGGCGGCCATTTCCTTGACCGCGGCAAATTCCTCGCGGGTGACATAGTCAAAGCCGCCGAAAACCTCGCGCGCCTTTTCCCGGGCGGTTTCGCCCGCTTCGCGGCCCAGCCCGGCCAGCGTACCGGCGGCGCTGTTCAGCACCTTGACGAAATCGGCGATCATCGGGTTTTCGGTCTGCATGGCGGCCCATCCTGGGGTTGAACGTCTTGCCGCCTACATGGTGTGGGCGCCCGCGAACCGCAAGCGCCCAATGCAGTTATCCCTGCTGGAAATCGATGTGCACGGCGGCCGGTGCTGGCGCCATTGCCCCATCGGCACCAGGATTGGCCTGGATGAACTGGAAATTGAGAAACGCGGCAAAGCATACCCAGGCAAGATAGGGCGCCAAAAGCCACCCCGCCGCAGGCCGCACCCGCCAGAACAGATAGAGCGTGAGCGCCACCAGCGGGATCAGCGCCAAGATGATTCCCTGCGCCACGACCATGCGATGCAGAGCAAAGAACACCGGGCTCCACGACAGGTTGAGCAGCAGTTGCACGATGAACGCCACCACGGCCACCGGCCGCCCCGGCGCGCCACGCGCGGCCAGGACCATGGCGAGCGCCAGCCCCATGGCGAGGTACAGCACGCTCCACACGATGCCGAACGTGACCGGCGGCGGAAAGATCGCCGGCTTGACCAGCGCGGCAAACCACGGGTTGTCAGGCCCGCTGCCAGCCGAGCGGCCGGACAGGAAACCCAGCCCCAGCACCAGGGGAATGGTGAACAGCGACCAGCGCACGAGGCTGGCGCGAAGCTGCGCGGGTGAAGCAAGGTAACGCATGGTGTGGTTTTACGTCTGCCTCAAGCAAATGGTTCCGGAAGGTGCCCGGCCCCGTGAACGGTATGGCAAGTGTCGTCGCTCTAGGCAATTGGCGAGGGAATCTCATTCCGAAACGCATTTATAAGGAATTCTACGTTGCCCTCTGGCCCGGTGATCGGGCTTTCGACGATGCCTTCCACCGTCCATCCGCCGCTTTCGAGCCAATCGCGCACCTCGGCACAGACGCGGGCATGCAGCGCGGGATCGCGCACCACCCCGCCCTTGCCCACTTCGGCCCGGCCCACTTCGAATTGCGGCTTGATCAGCGCGACCAGCCGGGTGGGTCGCGCCGCCAGCGCCAGTGGCACCTCCAGCACCTTGGCGAGAGCAATGAAGCTGGCATCGCACACCACCCAGGTGGCCGGCCGGTCGATATGCGCGGGCGTCAGGATACGCGCGCTGGTTTGCTCCAGAACGGTGACACGCGGATCCTGGCGCAGCTTCCAGGCCAGCTGATTGGTGCCCGAATCCACCGCAAAGACATGGGCTGCGCCCTTTTGCAGGAGCACATCGGTAAAGCCGCCGGTGGAACTGCCGATGTCCATCGCGATGACCCCGGCGGGATCGAGGCCGAAATGGTCGATCGCGTGGGCCAGCTTGATCCCGCCGCGCGACACCCAGGGATGATCGCGGCCGCGCACCTCGATCTGCGCATCGGCAGGCACGGCTTGCCCAGCCTTGGCCACCTTGGCCTGGCCAACATAGACCAGGCCAGCCAGGATCAGGGCCTGGGCGCGGGCACGGCTTTCCGCCAGGCCGCGTTCGACCAGCAACTGGTCGATGCGCTGCTTGGACGCAGGTTTGGCACGCGGTGCCGGATCGGGCGAGGGCGTTCGGGTTGTGGTCACGCCCGCTTCCTTCCATAAGCCGGGCATGAAGATCAACCGCGCCGCCCGGCAAGGGCGCAATTCTCCGCCGCGAAATTCCCCTTGGGCCGGGCTTGGCGCCGCCACGCTGGCGCTGCTGGCCGCCGGCTGCGCCTCGCAAGCGGTGATCCCGCCTGCCCCGGTGCGCCCTGCCCCCGCGGCGCCGCCACCATCAGCGCCGCTGCCCATGGCCAGTGCGCCGGCCGATTGGCGCGATCTGCCGCAAACGCCGGGCACCTGGCGCTATGCCAATGGCCTGGCGCAGTTCGGCCAGCCCGGCGTGGGCGCGGTCTTTGCCATGGAATGCCGCCAGGGCCAGGTCACCCTGCGCATCGCCGGCGCCGCCAGCCAGCCGGTGCCCGCCACGATCACCACAACCAGCCAGCAGCGCGCGATGAGCGCAGTGCCGCTCGATACGCAGACCCTGGCGATCACCCTGCCCGCGCGCGACAACCTGCTCGATGCCATGGCGTTCAGCCGGGGGCGTTTCATGGTCGATGTGAACGGCTTGCCGGCGCTGGTCTTGCCCGCATGGGCAGAAGTGGGCCGCGTGGTCGAGGATTGCCGCTGAAACCCCAGCAAATGCTGGGCTTTCGTGCCGACCACACCCTTCCGGGCACAGGCGCGAAGCGACGATTTTGACGGCAAAATAAATGAATGCAAGTCTTGTTGTTTGGCCCCCGATTGCGCACATAGATCACAAGGTTGGTGAGCGGACCTGAAACCCTCCCGGCCCAGCTGTTCGGAACGCCCCGGGCAGCGACTTTGGCTCAACAGCGCGAAAGGAGGTGATCCGATGTCTCATGGTTCAGCAGAGAGGTCGGCATTCCGCAGCGCGAGGCATTATCGCTGATTTCCAGCACAGCGATAAAGGCTTCGTGGGCGGCACTTCCGGCCGCTGACCATGCGAAGGGCCGCTTCGGATTGCCGAGGCGGCCCTTCACATTTATTTCTTTTTCCTTGCGTTAAACGCAACAATCGTTCAACGGGCGAATCACCGATTCCCTATCTTCAAGGATGATTGTGCCATGGCGACCACCGCCGCGCCTGCGTTGCGCTTTACCCGCGTTCCCCATCCCGCACCCGCTGCGGCCGATGTGCGCGCGCAGGTACTGGCCAATCCCGGCTTTGGCACCAAGTTTTCCGACCACATGGTCTCGATCGACTGGACGGAAAGCGAAGGCTGGCACAACGCGCAGATCCTGCCCTATGGCCCGATCGCGCTCGATCCGGCGGCCGCCGTGCTGCACTATGCCCAGGAAATCTTTGAAGGCTTGAAGGCCTATCGCCTGGCCGATGGCGGCATCGCCCTGTTCCGCCCCGAAGCCAACGCCGCGCGCTTCAATGCCTCGGCCCGCCGCCTGGCCATGGCCGAAATCCCCGAAGACCTGTTCATCGCCGCGGTTGAGCAACTGGTACTGACCGACCAGGACTGGTTCCCCACGGTTGAAGGCGGCTCGCTCTACCTGCGCCCGTTCATGTTCGCGTCCGAAGCGTTCCTGGGCGTGCGCCCGGCCAAGGCCTATCGCTTCATGGTGATCGCCAGCCCCGCCGGCAACTATTTCAAGTCGGGCTCTCCCGCGGTGTCGATCTGGGTGAGCGACTATACCCGCGCCGCGCCGGGCGGCACGGGCGCGGCCAAGTGCGGCGGCAACTATGCCGCCAGCCTGGTGCCCACCGCCGAAGCCTTTGCGCGCGGCCATGACCAGGTGCTGTTCCTGGACGCGGCCGAGCACAAGTGGATCGAGGAACTGGGCGGCATGAACCTGTTCTTCGCGTTCGACGATGGCTCGATCGTCACCCCGCCGCTGGGCGGCACGATCCTGCCCGGCATCACCCGCGAAAGCCTGATCGCCCTGGCGCGCGAGGAAGGCCTGACGGTGCGCGAGGAACGCTATAGCCTCGACCAGTGGCGCGCCGATGCCGCATCGGGCAAGCTGGTGGAAACCTTTGCCTGTGGCACAGCCGCGGTGGTGACCCCGGTGGGCAAGGTGGCCGATCACAACGGCGAATTCACCATCGGTTCGGGCGGCCCAGGCCAGTTGACGCAGAAGCTGCGCCAGCGCCTGGTCTCGATCCAGCGCGGTGAAGCGGCCGATACCCACGGCTGGGTCAAGAAGATCGCCTGATCGCGCTTGCCGCCGCGCCAGCCCCCGCTTATCCCCCCAGGGAAACGGCGGGCGAAACGGCGGGGGATGCGCGTGGCGAAATTGACACTGGAACAAGGGCTTTTCCGGCTTAACCGGCTGACGGCCGTGCTATCCTGGCTGTTGCCGGTGAGCGGCGTGATGATGGCCATTGCCCTGGTTGGCACCAGCACCATCGACGGCATGCGCACCCTCCCCTCGGTCATGGCCCCGGCCGCCATCCTGGGAGTGATCGCCGCGCTGCTCGCCATCATCCTTTCCAGCATGTGGCTGTCGCGCGCCAATGCCAACCTGCGCGCGGCGGGCCGCAACCTGAAGCACGGCGCCGTCATGGCCTGGCTGTGGACCTTCGTGCCGGTGGCCGGGCTGTTCAAGCCCTATGACGTGATGCGCGAGATCTGGCGCGAAAGCGTGTTGCACGATGGCCAGATCACCGGGCAGGATACCGCCACCCTGCCGCAATGGTGGGGCGCCTGGCTGGTGGCGATGATCGGCATGAACCTGAGCAACCGCGCCGGGATCGAGGCCACCGAGTTTGGCCGTTTCGTGCTGGTGCCGGTGGTCGCCGTGGCGGGTTTCGCGGCGTGCATCTTGCTACGCAGCCTGGTGCGCACGGTGAACCATGCCCAGGCCAGCCTGGCGCAGGCCGCCGTCTTTGCCTGACCACGCCTGCCGCATGTACTGAACTAAGGGACGGCTCGCCCACATCGGCAATCGCGCCGATAGGCTGGACATGGCCGATCCCTCCATCTTCCCCGTCACACGCGCCGCAGCACTCGAACGCCTGGCGCAGTTCGTGCCGCATGCCGGGGTGGACTATGCCAGGCGGCGCAATTTCGACCAGGGACCAGGCCATCACGACGCCGTCTCGCGCTTGTCGGCCGCGCTGCGCCGCCGCGTGCTGAGCGAGGCGGACGTGGTCGATGCGGTAGTGGCGGCCCATGGCCCCGATGCGGCGGCCAGCTTCATCAGCGAGGTGTTCTGGCGCACCTATTGGAAAGGCTGGCTGGAACAGCGCCCGGCAATCTGGACACGCTATCTGGCCGGGCGCGATGCCGCGCGACAGATGCTGCGCCGTGATCCCGCGCTGGCTGGGCGCCATGGCGATGCCGTGGCCGGCCATACCGGCATCGACGCATTCGACCATTGGATGGGCGAACTGGCGCAGACCGGGTACCTGCACAACTGGGCGCGCATGCAGGTCGCCTCGACCTGGATCTTTACCCTGGGCCTGCCGTGGGAACTGGGCGCGGCGCATTTCCTCGATCAGTTGCGCGATGGCGATCCGGCATCCAACACATTGTCGTGGCGCTGGGTGGCGGGCCTGCACACGGCCGGCAAGGCCTATCTGGCCGATGCCGAACGCATTGCCGCGATGACCGGCGGCCGATTTGCCCCCAAGGGCCTGGCCAGCACGGCCACGATCCCGGCCGAAGCGCCGCCGCCCGCCGCTGCACCCTGGCGTGCGCCGCTTGCTCCCCATTCGGGCAAAGCGACGCTGGTGTGGATCACGCCCGAAGATGCGGGGCTTGAGCAGGAACCGGCGCTATCGCGCCTGCCAGTGCGCGGCGTGGTCGCCTGCCGCAGCCATGCCGGCGGCGCTGCCGACGCCACCGCGCTGGACGATGCCTTGGCGCGCGCGGCGGCGCACTGGCAGGCACCGGTGCAATGGATCGAGAGCCCGGCCGATCTGGCCGATGCCGCGCGCGACTTTGGAACCAGCCAGATCGTGACCGGTTTCGTCCCTGTCGGCCCGCTGGCCGATGCCCTGCCCGCGATTCGCGCGCTGGTGGAAAGCGAGGGCCTGGCCTTGGCCGAACATCTGCGCGCCTGGGACAACACCGTATGGCCGCAGTGTCGGCGCGGCTTCTTTGCCCTGAAACAGGAGATTGCCGCCTTGCTGCCTCTGTTGCTGAAAGAACCGGCATGAGCGATTCGGCAGGGCGCAAGGTGCCGAGCGGGCGCTTGTCACGGTTGGCCGCGTTTGGCCAACTCGCCGGCGGCCTGGCCGGCGGCGTGGTGGCCGAAGGCGCACGGCGTCTGGCGCGCGGCGAGCGCCCGCAATTGAGCGATCTGGTGCTGACCCCGGCCAATGCCATGCGCGTAACCGAGCAACTCTCGCGCCTGCGCGGCGCAGCGATGAAGCTGGGCCAGATGCTCTCGCTCGATGCCGGAGACATGCTGCCGGCCGAATTGACCGCGATCCTGGCGCGGCTGCGCGATTCTGCCCACCACATGCCACCGGCGCAGCTGCAACAGGTGCTCAACGCCGAATGGGGCGCAGACTGGCGCCGCCGCTTTGTCCATTTCGATCCGCGCCCGCTGGCCGCCGCCTCGATCGGGCAGGTGCATCGCGCACGCCTGCCCGATGGACGCGAACTGGCGATCAAGGTGCAATATCCCGGCGTTGCCGCCAGCATCGATGCCGACGTCGACAACGTGGCCACGCTGCTGCGCCTGTCCAACCTCCTGCCCAGCTCGCTCGACATCGCGCCGCTGCTGGAAGAGGCCAAGCGCCAGCTGCACGAAGAGGCCGACTATGTGCGCGAGGCCGCGCAGATGCGCCACTATCGCGAGTTGCTGGCTGGTGACCCGCAGTTCCTGGTGCCTGCCCCGGTCGATGCACTGACCACCACCCGCGTGCTGGCGATGGACTATGTGGCAGGGCGTGCGATCGATACCCTGGCGCAGGCGCCGCAGGAACAGCGCGACGCGATGCTGACCGCTCTGCTCAACCTGACGCTGCACGAGCTGTTCGTGTTCGGCTACATGCAGACCGACCCGAACTTTGCCAATTATCGCTGGCAGCCCGAAACCGGCAAGCTGGTGCTGCTCGATTTCGGGGCAGCGCGGCCGGTGCCGGCGGAAACCGCAGCCGCCTATCGCGCCGTGCTGGCGGCGGGCCTGGCCGAAGATCCCCAGGCGCTGCGCGACGCGATCCTGGCGGTGGGGTTTGTTTCCCCCACCCTGCTGGAGCGGCATGGCGAACGCATCGATGCGATGATCGCCGTGCTGATGGCGCATCTTTCGCGCTCTGGGCCGCTCGATTTTTCCGACCGTGCCTTTGTCGAAGACCTGCGCCTCATCGGCCGCCCGATCGCCGAGGACCGCAGCGCCTGGCACGTGCCGCCGGTGCAAACCCTGCTGGTGCAGCGCAAGGTCAGCGGCACAGCGCTGCTGGCGGTGCGCATGCGCGCACGTGTGCCGATCCGCGACCTGGCGGCAGAAGCCATCGGCGCGCAACCCGACGCGAACTGAATCCAGCTATGCCGGGCAAACGCCCGGCGTGGCCCCCGAAAGCTGCATGGTGCGGGTGCGGGCCGCTGCTTCGGTCGGGGATATCTGCCGGGCGGCCCCGCTTTGCCCGTCGATCAGCAGCGCGGCGTGGCATTCGTCTGCCGGCATGGCATGGCCATCGCGCGGAAAAGTCAGCAGCATGCTGTCATGCCCATCGCGATAGAGGACACGCATCACCGGGGTTTCATGGCGGTTGGCGGCGCGGTGGGCCGGGGCATCGCTACAGGCCGGAAGCCACAGCAGCGGGACCACTGCCAGAACAAGGCGCACTGGCCGCGCGATGCCGCTAATCTTCCACCACCTTGAGCAGGCGGCGTTCGAGCGGCGAAAGCACGCCGGCCAGTTCGTGCCCGCGCTTGAGCACCTGGCCCGCCTCGCCATACAGCGCCCACATGCCCTGGCGACCACGCAGCGCGGGGCGTTTCTCGATCCGCGCGGTGGGGCGCTCGGCAGTGCGGCGAAAGACCGAGAAACTGGCCGCTTCCCGGCCAAAATCCATCGCGTAATCGCGCCACAGGCCGGCCGCCACCATGCGGCCATAGAGATCGAGAATGCGCAGCAGTTCGAGCCGATCGAACGCCACCTGCAGCACCGGGCGCGCAGCCAGCGGGACCACGGGCACCAGCGGCACCACGTTGCCGGGCCAGTCGCCCGGTACTTTGCCTGGCGCGCTCAGAGCTTCACCGCGCGATCGGCGAGCAGTTCGGCAACCTGCGCCTTGAGCGCGGCGACCTCTGCCTCCAGCGCTTCGACGCGCGCGACGTCGGCCGCATCGCAAGGCTCATCGCACGGCGTGCCATAGGGCACGAAATCGCGCAGCCAGGTTTCCATCGAGACGTGGGTCGGGCGGGACTTGATCCCAACCATGGTGACACCGGCCGGCACGTCTTCGGTGACCACGGCATTGGCGCCCACGCGCGCGCCGGGGCCCACAGTGATCGGCCCCAGGATCTGCGCGCCCGAGCCGACGATCACGCCATCGGCCAGGGTGGGATGGCGCTTGCCGGGAATGCCATTGGCCGGGTTGGTGCCACCCAGCGTGACGCATTGGTAGATCGTGACGTCATCACCGATCTGCGCGGTTTCACCGATCACGGTAAAGCCATGGTCGATGAACAGATGGCGGCCAATGGTGGCGCCGGGGTGAATGTCGATCGCGGTGAGGAAGCGCGAAAGGTGATTGACTAGCCGGGCGGCAAAGAACATCCGACCCTCGAACAGCCAGTGCGCCACGCGGTGCAGCCCCACCGCCAAAAGGCCGGGATAGAGCAGGATTTCCCACCGCGAGCGCGGTGCCGGGTCGCGGGCGCGGATGGAATCCAGGTATGCAATCAGGCCTGAAACCATCGCCTCTTATCCCTTATCCCGACAGGATCGGTCAATCCGCCCCCTGCACCTGCGCCAGGGCATCGCGCACCAGCGATATGGTGACGGGCGCCTTGCGCTCAAGGCTGAGCCGGTCGATTGTTTCCACCAGCGTCTCGGCAGCAGCGTGGCTGCGCTCGATCCGCGGCAGCAGGAACGCCAGCGCGGCATCGCCCAGCGCCAGGCCACGCCGCGCGGCATGCTCTTCCAGCAGCTGGATCAGCAATTCCTCGTCCGGCGGGGGAATCGTCAGCGCCATCGATCCGCCCAGGCGCGAGCCGAGATCGGGCAGCGTCACCCGCCACTGGCCCGGCCCGGCATCGTTGATCAACAGCAGCGGGCGGCCGCTGGCCTGGGCGCGGTTCCAGGCGTGAAACACCTCATCCTCGGGCAGGCGATCGGCGCCATCGAGCGCATCGCCCAGGTCCGAGGCCACAAACCAGCGGGCCAGCAGGCTTTTGCCCGAGCGCGCGGGGCCAGACAGGATGCAGCTGCGATAGGGCCAGTCATGGCCGGCCATCAGGCCATCGATCACCGGCTGCAGCGAAGGGCCGACCACGATGTTTTCGGCGCCGTTAGCTGGCGAAAGCGGAAGGGCAATCTGGCTTGTCATGGCGGTCATATAGGGAGGCGGGAACGGGAAGGGAACGGCAAGAGCGCCCCCCGCCACGCGAAACAGGCGCGAATCTGGGGGTTACCCTGTGGATCGCGGTGCCGCAGGTGGGGATAAACGGCTATTTCCGAATCGATAGCGCGTTGGCGCCGGTGGTTACCTTCCACCCTTGCGCGCGCAGGGCTGCCGCCAGCGCATCGAGATCGCCCGAATAGGTGACGCGCAGGACCGAGGTGCCACCCATCGCCACGCTGCTGGTGGCCACGCCCTGCACGCCAGCCACGCCGCGCACCGCCGCCATGCCGGCATCGAGTGCGGCGGCATCGGCCGTGGCGACCTGCACGGTGACCGTGGCGGCAGGCGCTGCCGGGGCCGCGCCACCCGCTGCCGGGGCGCCGGGCTGGGCCGCCACGCCGGGCGCAGTCTGCTGCACCGGGCCGAGCGAATCGAGGATCTGGTTGATCAGCTTGGCATCGAACTGCGGCGCCATGTTGAGCGAGGGATCGGGCGCAAGCTGGCCCTGCTGCAACGCGCCGGTATAGAGCGCATCGAGGCGGTGCACCGCATCGGCCAGCATCAGCGGCAGTTGTTCGTCGCTGGGGGCGGTCAGTTCGAACTGGCCGATGAAGCGGTTGTCAGGCCCATGGCGCGCGGTGAAGGTGCCGTGGATCGGCCCGCCGGGAAATTCGCGGGTGAGCCGCGCGATCGGCATGATCACGTCGGCCGCGCCAAATTCATCGAGCACCAGGCGCCACCAGTTGCGGCTGCGCCGCGACAGCTGCCCCTCGGTGAGCAGCAGCGAATCGGCACCACCGCCATTGGGGCGCACGTAATCGATCGCGCTTTCCCCGGTGTGGAATTCGGCCCAGGCGCGCTGCCACGGCGTGCGCGTTTCATAGACCGAGGCCACGCCGCCTTCATAGAGCACGGGAATGATCAGCAGCGGGGCCGACCGCGCAATCTGGCCATGCATGCCGAGATAGCCGCCGGTGCGGGCGCGATCGAACGTCACGCCCAGCCGCGCGATATAGCGGTGCGGGCCGATCTGTTCCTGTTCCACCACCACGGCCGCGACCATCGCGTCGAGCGTGCCAGCATCGAGCGCCGGCGCGGTGCCGCCGCCAAGCCCGTTGGTTTTCCAAAGCTTTTGCCAGGCAAGCTTTTCCGCTTCCTGCCAGCCCTTGGCACGGGCGTCGGCGGCAGAGCTGCCCGATACGTTGACCTCGATCCCGCTCACCTCGAAATCGCCGGTGCTCGCGATCGGCGCGATGCCACGATCGCCCTCGATCTGGGCCATGATCGCCGGCCCGGCCAGGACACCGGCCACGGCCAGCGCCGCAGCCCCGGCGCCAAATGCCAGCCACGAGCGGGAAAAACGGGTCGAGCGGGACAGGCGC
This sequence comes from Novosphingobium capsulatum NBRC 12533, assembly GCF_001598375.1. Lineage (GTDB taxonomy): Bacteria > Pseudomonadota > Alphaproteobacteria > Sphingomonadales > Sphingomonadaceae > Novosphingobium > Novosphingobium capsulatum. The sequence goes on along the minus strand of NZ_BCYV01000013.1, from coordinate 41,279 downwards.
AGAACGGCCAAGGGAACTCCGGACAAAGGGTGCCGGGCGCTTTTGCCCAAAGGCAAGTGGAAATCCAAGCCGGAAACGGCTAGGCGCCGATCATCATGGCCAACGACACCTCCAAGCCCCAGAGCTATTCCTACGAACAGGCAGGCGTGAACATCGCCGCCGGCAACGCATTGGTGAAGGCCATCGGCCCGCTCGCCAAGGCCACCGCACGCCCCGGCGCAGACGCCGAACTGGGCGGATTCGGCGGCTTTTTCGATCTCAAGGCGGCGGGATACAAGGACCCGCTGCTGGTGGCCGGCAACGATGGCGTGGGCACCAAGGTCAAGCTGGCGATCGACCATGACCGCCACGATGCGATCGGCATCGATCTGGTGGCGATGTGCGTCAACGATCTGATCGTGCAGGGCGCCGAGCCGCTGTTCTTCCTCGATTACTTCGCCACCGGCCGGCTCGACAACGGTGTGGCCGAACGAGTCGTGGCCGGCATTGCCGATGGCTGCAAGCTGGCTGGCTGCGCGCTGATCGGTGGCGAAACCGCCGAAATGCCCGGCATGTATGCCGATGGCGATTATGACCTTGCGGGCTTTTGCGTGGGCGCGGTGGAACGCGGCGAACAGCTGACCGGCGACAAGGTGGCCGCGGGCAACGTGCTGCTCGGCCTGGCCTCCTCGGGCGTGCACTCCAACGGCTATTCGCTGGTGCGGCGCCTGGCCGCCGACAAGGGCTGGAAGCTCGATCGCCCCGCCTTGTTCGACAATGAGCGCCTGCTGATCGACGTGCTGATCGAGCCGACGCGCATCTATGTAAAGACGCTGCTGCCGTTCATCCGTTCGGGCCGGATCAATGCCTTGGCGCACATCACCGGCGGCGGCCTGCTCGAAAACGTGCCGCGCGTGCTGCCCAAGGGCCTGCATGCGCGGATCGACGCCGACAGCTGGGAACAGCCGCGCCTGATGGCGTTCCTGCAGGCACAGGGCCACATCGAGCCGGGCGAAATGGCGCGCACGTTCAACTGTGGCATCGGCATGGTGCTGGCGGTGGAAGCCAGCGAGGCGGCAAGCCTGGCAGCCGACCTTTCTGCGGCGGGCGAAACCGTGTTGACCATCGGCACGGTGGTGGAAGGCGACAAGGGCTGCACCGTGTTCGGCAGTGCCGAGGCCTGGTCTGCGCGCGAACCGTGGGAAGCGGTGCATATCGGCTGAGGGCGATGTGCGGGGCTTCGACAAGCTCAGCCCGAACGGGGTAGATGTCGTTTCTCCCCTACCCCACACTCCGTTCGGCCTGAGCTTATCGAAGGCCGCAGCGCCAACTCAGCGTGCCAAGGAATGAGCAAAGTGGCCAAGGCAAAGGTAGCGGTCTTCATTTCGGGCAGCGGCACCAACATGGCCGCCCTGCTCTATGCCAGCCGCGCCCAGGATTGCCCGTACGAGATCGTGCTGGTGCTATCCAACGATCCGGCGGCCAAGGGCCTGGCCCTGGCTGCGGCCGAGGGCCTGGCCACCTTTGCCCTGCCGCACAAGGGCATCCCACGCGCGGAACACGATGCGCTGATGGAAGCGCAAGTGCTGGCCGCCGGCGCGCGCTATATCGCGCTGGCGGGTTACATGCGCATCCTTTCGCCCGAATTCGTCGCGCGGTGGGACGGGCGCATGGTCAATATCCACCCCTCGCTGCTGCCGCTTTACAAGGGCCTGCACACGCACGAACGCGCGATCGCGGCCGGAGACAGCCATGGCGGCTGCACCGTGCACCTGGTGACGCCCGAACTGGACGACGGGCCGATCCTAGGCCAGACGCCGGTGGCGATCCTGCCCGGCGACACGCCCGAAGCCCTGGCCGCGCGCGTGCTGTTTGCCGAGCACCAGCTCTATTCCCGCTGCCTGGAACGCCTGGTGACGCGCGAGACCAGCGCCGAATGGCTGACGGCGCAAGTGCGTGCCCGCGCCATGGCCCTGCCCGAGGCCGATGAAGTGAGCAGCCATGGCATGGCCTGCTTTGGCGTGACCAAGGGCAAGAAGTTTGCCTATGTCAGCGCCGATCACCATGGCGACGGGCGCGTGGCGCTGCTGGTCAAGATCAGCGGCATCGAGGAACAGGCGCAACTGATCGAGAACGATCCCGACCGGTTTTACCGCCCGGCCTATTTCGGCGATGGCTGGATCGCCATCCGCCTCGATACCGGCGCAGTGGATTGGGACGATATCGCAGCCTGGCTGCAGCGCAGCTGGATGGCCATCGCGCCGCGCCGGCTGGCGGCCATGCTGGAGTTTTGAGACCGATGGCCGCCGATCCCATGCGCCGGGTCTATATCCACGTCGGCCTGCAATCGTTTGTCGAATCGAGCGGCGGGCTGTTCATTGCTGGCTTCCTGGTCAGCCAGGGCTTTTCCAACGGTATGGCCCTGGCCGCCTTTGCCGGCACGCTGCTGGCCCGCTTTGCCCTGCGCGGGCTGGTCCTGCCGCTGGCCTGGCGGGCAGGCCTGCGCACCGTGGTGCTGGCAGGCGTGCTGGTGCGGGTGGTCAGCTTCCTGCTGCTGCCGCTGGTGCCCGGCGTCGGGCCGGTGCCGGCGGCCGGCATGCTGACGCTGTTCATCCTGGTGACGGGCCTGGGCAGCGTGCTCTATTGGACCGGCTGGCACAGCTTTGTCTCGGCGCTGGCCGATAGCGACCGTGGCGGCCGGCAGGTCTCGATCCAGCAGGCGACCACCGCCGTGGTCGGCATCGTCGCCCCCCTGGTGGGCGGTGTGCTGGTCGATCGCGCTGGGCCGATGATCGGTTTTGGCACGATCGCGCTGGTGCAGCTCGCGGCCGTGCTGCCATTGATCGGCGCGCCCAATCCGCATGTCGCGCGCGAAGCGATGCTGGATCGCCAACTCACCGCCTTTGCCCGCCGGCTCTACCTGTCGGAAGGATTTCACGCCGGCTGCGCCACGGTGATCTGGAATCTGGCGCTGTTCGTCACGCTGGGCCAGCACTTCGATGCCTTTGGCGGGGCGATTGCCGTGGCCGGCGTCGCGGCGGCGGCCGGCAGCCTGCTGATCGGCCACTTGATCGACGGCGGGCGGCCGCTCCATTCGCTGGCGCTGGCCTATGGCGCGGCGATCCTGGCGCTGGTGGCCAAAGCGCTGGCCTTTGCCACACCGCTCGCCGCAGTGGGCGCCACGGCGCTGGGCGCGCTGGTCACGCCGATGGCGGCCACGGCCATGCTTGCCCCGCTCTATGCCATGGCGCGGGCCTCGTCGTGCACCTTGCGTTTCAATATGGCCACCGAGGGTGGCTGGGACCTGGGCTGCTCGCTCGCCTGCCTGATCGCGGCAGGCCTGCTGGAATCGGGCGCGGGCTTTCGCCTGCCCATCCTGCTGGGCCTGATCGCGGTGGCGGCGATCTGGCGCATGCTGGCGCTGTGGTATGGCCGCCAGGGCGTAACCGCCTGATCAAACAGCGCCGGCGCTGGACAAACCCGCGCCGGGGTGGGACGTAGTCCGGGCATGACCGCATACCACTGGATATTCCTGGCCCTTGCCACCGTGGCAGAAGTGGTCACGCTCTTGCGGGTGATCCTGCGGCCCCATCGCGATCCGGCCGCGCGGTTGGCCTGGCTGGTCGCGGTCATGGTGCTGCCGGGCCTGGGCATTCCCGCCTATATCCTGTGGGGCGATACGCGCCTGATCCGCCGCCGCCGGCTGCACGGCCTGGCGATCGAGGCGGCCCTGCCCCGCCCGCCGGTCGATCCTGGCGGCGCGGCCATGGTCGCGGCCAGCCCGTGGCAGCCGCCCTTCGCGCTGGCCGCCGCGATCAACGGCCTTGCCCCTACCACCGGCAACCGCGCCACGGTGGCGCCGGATAACCGCACCGCCATTGCCGGCATGATCGCCGATATCGATGCCGCCCAGGCCAGCGTGCACCTGTGCTTTTACATCTGGCTCGATGATGAAAGCGGCGTCGCGCTGGCCCAGGCGCTGATCCGCGCGGCCCGGCGCGGCGTGGTGGTGCGCGTGCTGGCCGATGCACTGGGGTCGCGCCGCTTCCTGCGGTCGGCCCACTGGGCGGCGATGCGCCAGGCCGGCGTCGATGCGCGCGAGGCACTGCCGGTGGGCAACCTGGTGTGGACGATGATCCGGGGCCGGGTCGACCTGCGCAACCATCGCAAGGCGATGATCGTGGACAACGCCATCGCCTGGTGCGGCAGCCAGAACGCCGCCGATCCCGAATTCCGCATCAAGCCACGCTTTGCCCCATGGGTTGACGTGATGACCCGCTGGAACGGCCCGATCGCCCGCCACTGGCAGTTCCTGTTCGCGGCCGACTGGATGGCCGAAGGCGGCGACGATCTGTCTGCCCTGCTCACCGCCCCGCTACCGCTGTGCGGCGAAGGGGTGGTGGCGCAGGGCATCGGCACCGGGCCGACCGTGGCCTATGGCGCGATGAACGCCTGCTTTGCCGCGCTGATCCACGCCGCCCGCCGCAGCCTGACCATCACCACGCCCTATTTCGTGCCGGGCGAACAGGTCTTGACCGCGCTGGTCAGCGCCGCCCGGCGCGGCGTTGCCGTGACGCTGATCGTGCCACGCCGCAACGACAGCCGGTTCGTGGCCGCCGCCAGCCGCAGCTATTATCCATCGCTGCTGGAAGCGGGCGTGGAAATCTTTGAATTCCTTCCCGGCCTGCTGCACGCCAAGACCATGGTGGCTGACGACAATGCCGGCATCATCGGTTCGGCCAATCTCGACCGCCGCAGCTTCGAGCTGAATTTCGAGAACAACATCCTCTTCGCCGATGCCACCCTGGCACGCGACCTTGCCGCGCGGCAGCAGCAATGGCTGGAACAGTGCCTGGCGATCACCCCGGCAATGGCGGCGCGCACCACGCTGATCAAGCGACTGTGGCGCAATACCCTGGCAATGATGAGCCCGCTGTTGTGAAGCCCATGAAAAAGGGCCGGAAAGCGCGCTGCTTTCCGGCCCTTTTCAAGCGGTGATCCGGTGGGATCAGCCGACGATTTCTTCGGGCTTGAAGAAGAAGGCGATTTCGATCGCGGCGTTTTCTTCCGAGTCCGAACCATGGACGGTGTTGGCTTCGATCGATTCGGCCAGTTCCTTGCGGATCGTGCCAGCATCGGCGTTGGCCGGGTTGGTGGCGCCCATGATGTCGCGGTTGCGCTTCACGGCGTCTTCGCCTTCGAGCACCTGCACCACGACCGGGCCGCTGGTCATGAACGAGACCAGGTCACCGAAGAAGGGGCGTTCGCGGTGCACGCCGTAAAAGCCTTCGGCCTGTTCCTTGGTCATCTGGATGCGCTTGGAAGCAACGACGCGCAGGCCGGCTTCTTCCAGCATCTTGGTGACCGCGCCGGTCAGATTGCGGCGGGTGGCGTCGGGCTTGATGATCGAGAAGGTGCGGGTAACCGCCATGATGCGTTCCTTAGCGAAAGAAGAATGCTGGTTTTGTTGGGCGCGCCCCTAGCGGGAAAGGGGCGCAACCGCAAGGCACGCCGGCAATCTTACGGGCCTTCGCGCCATTTCCCGCCATCCTGGCGCCAATATTTGCGCTCCACGCCTTCGCGCTGGCCCAAAAGGCGCCAGGTGGCGCGCGCGTCGTCGATGCGATCGGGCGGGAACAGCAGAAACACGCGGGCCGCCTCGCTCTCGCGCCAGCCACCATCAGCCAGCGCCAGGAACTGCGCGCCATTGGCGGGCGAGACCGTGGTGGACAGCAGGATCGGCTGGCGCGCATCGTGCGGTCCGCCGGCCTGGCCATTGGCCAGGAAGGTATCGGGCAGCCGCGTCCACAGCGCCTCGCCAATGCGATCAAGCTGGCCCTTGTCTTCGGATACCACCAGCAGGCGCTCGCCCGCACCGAGCGTGTTGCGCGCGATCAGCGGCAAGACCAGTTCGGCCGGATCGCGGGACAGCTGGTAGAAATCGACGCGCATGGGGTTCCTTCTTGGCTTGCGCTTGGCTTCGCACCACCCCCAACCCCCTCCTCTGAAGAGGAGGGGGCTAAGAGAAGCGCTGTTTTCCCCCTCCTCTTCAGAGGAGGGGATAGGGGCTGGTGAAGGCCTAAACCGCCCCAGCCCCACCCTTGCCGCGCCGGCAGCGGTCGGAACAATACTTCACATTGTCCCAGTCCCGCTCCCATTTCTTGCGCCAGGTGAACGGCAGGCCACATGCGGCGCAGGTCTTGCTTGGCAGGTCAGACTTGCGCCGCATCTTGGGCATGGCTCTTAGCCTTCCAGCACGTCGCGCACGTAGCGGTCGAGCAGGCGCACGCCAAAGCCGGTGGCGCCCTTGTCGTGGGTGGCGCCGGCCTTGTCGATCCACACCGTGCCAGCGATGTCGAGGTGGGCCCAGGCCACGCCCTTGTCGATGAAGCGGGCCAGGAACTGCGCCGCCGTGATCGAACCACCACCGCGCGGGCCAACATTCTTCATGTCGGCAATCGGGCTGTCGATCAGCTTGTCATAGGCCGGGCCGATCGGCATGCGCCACAGCATGTCACCCACCGCCTTGCCGGCCGCGTCGAGCTGGCTGGCGAGGAGATCATCGTTGGCAAACATGCCGGCATGCTCGTGGCCCAGCGAAATGATGATGGCGCCGGTCAGCGTCGCCAGATCGACGATCGTGGCGGGCTGATATTCCTTTTGCACCCAGGTGAGCGCATCGCACAGCACCAGGCGGCCTTCGGCATCGGTGTTGATCACTTCGATGGTCTGGCCATTCATGCTCTTAACCACGTCACCGGGGCGCTGGGCATTGCCATCGGGCATGTTTTCCACCAGGCCGCACACGCCGATCACGTCGGCTGCGGCATTGCGCCGCGCCAGGGTGAGCATGGTGCCGGCAACGGTGGCCGCGCCGCCCATGTCCCACTTCATGTCTTCCATGCCGGCAGCCGGCTTGATGCTGATCCCGCCGGTGTCAAAGCACACGCCCTTGCCAACGAAGGCGGTAGGCTTGGTGCCAGCCTTGCCCTTCCAGCGCATGGCGAGCAGGCGCGGCGTCTTGACCGAGCCCTGCGCCACGCCGAGCAGCGCGCCCATGCCGAGTTCGGCCATCTGCTTTTCATCGAGCACGACGATTTCGACACCGGTGCCGGCCAGGCGTTCCTGGCAGCGGGCGACGAAGCTTTCGGGATAGATCACGTTGGCCGGCTCGGTCACCAGCTCGCGGGTGAATTCCACGCCTTCGGCCACGGCGCTTTCCACCGCCCACACGGCCTCGGTGCCTTCGGGCGCGGAAATCGCCACGATGGTCTTGAGCGAGGGCTTCTGCTCGTCCTTGAGGCGGGTGCGATAGACCAGGTACTGCCAGGCGCGCAGCCGGGCGGCCAGCAGGACAGCAGCCGCTTCATTGGCGGAAAGGCCGCTGTCGGCAAAATCGATCGCCAGGGCTTCTTCGCCCGAGGTGAGATACTTGGCCACCAGCGCGCCGGCGGCACGCTCCAGCGCGGCGCGGCGATCGGCCGGGGCGGCGCCGGCGGCAAGGTCACCCGCGCCGGCAAAGGCGAGGCGCGCCAGGCCTGCGGGGCCATCGACAAAGGCTTCGAACGTCTGCCCCACCTTGCCCGCAAAGCGGGCTGCCGCGGCGCCTTGCGCCACCAGGGCGGGCGTGCCTTCAGGCAGCGGCCCTTCGCCCACGATCCGGCCCACCAGGCGCGGCAGATCGGTTCGGCCCGGGGCAAATACGATGTTCATCAGCAAACTCCTGTCCGAAAGCGGCAACACGTTGCCCACAAGGGAAACCGCGCCGCAATTGTGGGTTTGCAGTTACGACCGACCAGTGCGATAGGCAACCGCATGTCCCCCGTTACGCCGCTTTCCGCCGCCTTCTCCGCTCGAAATCGGCGCCAGTTTTCCCATTGCCTGTCGCTGGGCAGCGCCCGGCATGCCCTGTTGACCGGGGCCATGGGCCTTGGCGCGAGTGTCTGGGCCATGCCGGCCCTGGCACAAGATGCCCCTGTGGGCATGGCACCGGTGACGGAAAAGGCGCCCGCGCCGGTAACCCCGCCCAATGCCGTGGCCGAAGACACCAACGCCGGCAGCGTGATCGCCACCCCTGCTGGTACGGCCACGGGCAGCGATGCCGCGCAGGGTGAAGCGACGAAAACCGACGCCGCCCAGAGCGACCAGGTGCGGTTCGAGGCCGACAAGCTGCAATATGCCAGCGATCCCGACGTGGTCACCGCCACCGGCAATGTCGTGCTGCGGCGCGATGAGCAGACCGTGCGCGCCGATGCCGTGACGTGGAATCGCAAGACCGGCAAGATCGAGGCAACCGGCAACATTCGCGCGGTCGATGAAGGCGGCAACGTGCTCTATACCGACAAGGTAGAGCTGACCGACGAGTTGAAGGCCGGCGCCATGCAGGATCTGCTGGTGGTGCTGCGCGAAGGTGGGCGATTGGCCGCACGCGAGGGCACGCGCGATGCCAACGGCAACCTTACCCTGCACGATGCCGCCTTTTCCGGCTGCGCCGTGGAAAACGAGGATGGCTGCCCCAAGAAGCCGAGCTGGGAAGTTACCGCCGTCAAGGTAACGTGGAACCAGACCACCAAGAAGGTCCATTATTCCGGCGCCACCTTGCGCGTGTTCGGCATTCCGCTGCTGCCGTTGCCCGGGCTGACCCACACCAGCGATTTTCGCGCCGAAACCGGCCTGTTGATCCCCGATATCCGCTCCACCGCGGCCAACGGCGTGGAATTTGCCGATACGTTCTATTGGCGCCTGGGCGACAACAAGGACCTGGAGATCGCCGGCCACCTCTATACCGGTGCGCTGCCGATGATCTCGGGCACCTATCGCCAGCTTACCAGCTTGGGCGCGTTCCAGATCACCGGCTACCTCACGCGCTCTTCGGCCATTCCGGTCTATTCGGCGATCGATGCCGGTTCGGGCGTGGGCACCAGCCAGTGGCGCGGCTATCTCGAGGCCAACGGCAAGCTGCAGTTCGACGAGAACTGGAGCCTGACCGCCTATGGCCGCTATGCCAGCGACCGCACGTTCCTGCGTCGTTACGACATCAGCCGCGATGACCGGCTGCGCTCGTCGATCAACCTAGAACGCATTGGCGACGACAGCTATTTCAGCCTGGCCGGCTGGGCGGTGCAGACGCTGCGCGTGGGTGACAACCAAGGCCAGGTCCCGCTCGCCCTGCCCGCGCTTGACTGGCGCTATCGCATCGCCACGCCGGGCATTGGCGGGCACCTGGAACTGGAAGCCAATACCCTGGCGATCAGCCGCTCTGCCGGGCAGGACACCCAGCGCGCCTTTGCCCGCGCGCAGTGGGATCTGCGCACGGTAACAGGGCTTGGCCAGGAAGTGACATTTACCGCGATGATGCGCGGCGACGTGTATCACAGCGATGCCAATGCGCTGACCACGGTGGATATCTATCGCGGCGTGTCGGGCTGGCAGGCGCGCGGCATCGCCACGGCGGCGGTGGACGTGAAGTGGCCGCTGGTCGGCGCGCTGTTCGGCGGAACGCAGGTGCTGACCCCGCGGGTGCAGCTGGTGGCCACGCCGCACGTGCGCAACACCTCGATCCCCAACGAGGATTCGCGCGCCGCAGACCTGGATGATTCCAACCTCTTCTCGCTCAACCGCTTCAACGGCTATGACCGTTATGAAGACGGCGTGCGCGTGACCTATGGCTTTGACTGGCAGCTGACGCGGCCGGGCTGGCGCATTTCCTCCACCGTGGGGCAAAGCTATCGCCTGTCGGACGAGCAGAGCCTGCTGCCGCCGGGCACCGGGTTGACCGATCGCTTTTCCGATATCGTCGGGCGTACCGACTTGCGGATCAAGGACATCATCCAGTTCACCCACCGCTATCGCCTGGACAAGGACAGCTTCGTCCTGCGCCGCAACGAAATCGATGCGACGATCGGCGATCACCGGACCTATGCCGAGATCGGCTATCTGCGCCTCAACCGCGATATCCCGATCACGTTCGAAGACCTGCGTGATCGCGAGGAACTGCGCGCCGCAGCGCGGGTGGGCTTTGCCCGCTATTTCGCGGTCTTCGCCTCGGGCGTGGTCAACCTGACGACCAAGGCCAGCGATCCGGTCTATGGTTCAGACGGGTTCCAGATGCTGCGCCACCGCCTGGGCGTGGCCTATACCGATGATTGCTTTGACCTGTCGATCACCTGGAAGCGCGACTACGTGACGACCGGTGACGCCACGGCCGGTAACTCGTTCCTGTTCAGCGTATCGCTGCGCGGGCTGGGCTCGCGCTGAATTTAGAGCCGGATTTCCACCACCCCCGGCCCCTCCTCTGAAGAGGAGGGGAGCTTTTGGTGGCCTGCCGCAGACGTGATCAACGCCGCGCGTTGTATTCCAGCTGCGCGTTGGTCAGCTGGAAGCCGATCAGATGCTCGAACGTGGCCGAGGCGATGGCCTTCTTCACTTCAGGCAGCGAGAGCGGATCGATCGCCGCATCGGCCTGGCCGGCGCGGCGCTTGCGCGACAGGCGGGCGCGCACATCGGCGGGCAGGCTGGCGGCGGCGCGATCGACGCTGGCACCGGCCTTGGCATGGCCAGTGGCGCGATCCTGGCCATCGGCAAAATCGATCGCCACCGTGCCAAGGCGCTTGGCCACCACGGCCGTGCCACCACGCATCACCACTGAGAAATAGGGCAGTTCGACATGGCGCGCGCCGCGCGTGTCGGTGCGGCGCGCCTCGACATCGAAGGTCGCCTCGCTGGTCACGGGATCGGCCGCTTCGGCGCAGGTGGAACGCAGGTTGGTGATCGCGGCCACCAGATCGATCGCCTGCGAATCGGTGCGCGCCGGATCGGTGAACACGGTCACATCGCCGGTCATTTCAGGGATTTCCACCGTCGGGCAGGCCGTGCGCAGCGCAGTCACGCCCACGCCATCTTCCACCACCAGTTCGCCCTTGTTCTTGGCACAGCCCGTCAGGGCACCGGCCAGCAGCCCGGCCAGCAACGGTGTGCCGATCACGGCCTTGGCAAGCGAGAGACGGCGGCTCTTGGCGATCATCAGGGCAACTTCCTTAAGGCGCAAACAGGGGCAGCACAGGCGCCGCCCGATCTGAAACAGCAGCGGATGCAGCGCATCCTCTACCCACCCCTTGGCGCTTGGGCAATGGCGCTGCCTGGGCGACGGCGATGTTTTGCTGCATCTTTTAAACGCGGCGTTGTTTTACGAGTGGGCCCTGCGCTGCTAAGGACAGGCCCATGAACGCCAGCTTTCCGGATTCCGCCGCCGCCGCCACCCTGCCCGAAACGGGCCTGCCGCCGTTGCACCTTCTGATTGCCGCCCCGCGCGGCTTCTGCGCCGGGGTGGACCGTGCGATCGAGATCGTGGAGCGGGCGATCGAACGCTATGGCGCGCCGGTCTATGTGCGCCACGAAATCGTCCACAACCGCTTCGTGGTCGATACGCTCAAGGCCAAGGGCGCGGTGTTCGTGGAAGAGCTGGACGAAGTGCCCGATGGCAAGCCGGTGGTCTTTTCCGCCCATGGCGTGCCCAAGGTGGTGCCAATGGCCGCGACCGAGCGCGGACTCGACTGGCTGGACGCGACCTGCCCGCTGGTGAGCAAGGTGCACCGCCAGGCCGAACGCAAGGTGGAAGCCGGGCGCCACATCCTGTTCGTGGGCCACAAGGGCCATCCCGAAGTGATCGGCACGATGGGCCAGGTGCCCGAAGGCGCGATGACCCTGGTCGAAACGGTGGAAGATGTGGCCCGGCTGGATTTCCCGGCCGACCAGCGCCTGGCGTTCCTGACGCAGACCACCCTGTCGGTGGACGATACCGCCGAGATCATCGCCGCGCTCAAGGCGCGCTTTCCCAGCATCGTCGGCCCCCGCGCCGAAGACATCTGCTATGCCACGTCCAACCGCCAGGCGGCGGTCAAGGCCATTGCGCCGCGCTGCCAGCTGGTGCTGGTGATCGGCGCGCCCAACAGCTCGAACTCGTTGCGCCTGGTCGAAGTGGCCGAACGCGAAGGTTCCAAGGCCCGCCTGATCCAGCGCGCCACCGAAATCGATCCGGCCTGGCTGGAAGGGGTCACCTCGCTGGGGCTGACGGCCGGTGCCTCTGCCCCTGAAGTGCTGGTGCGCGAAGTGGTGGCCAAGCTTGGCACCTGGCGCCAGGTTCACGAAGAGCCGGTGACCACCACCGAGGAACACATGGTGTTCAAGCTGCCCCGCCAGTTGATGAGCTGAAAGACCCCATCATGGCTGTCTATACCCACCTCGGCGCGGAGGACATGGCCGCGCTGCTCGCCCCCTATCACCTGGGCGATCTGGTTTCCGCCAAGGGCATTGCCGAAGGCGTTTCCAACAGCAACTGGCTGGTCGAAACCGCGCAAAGCGCCGGCAAGGCCACGCGCTTCATCCTCACGATGTACGAATTCCGCATAGAGATCAGCGATCTGCCCTATTTCCTCGGGCTGCTCGATCATCTCGCGGCCAAGGGCTGCCCGGTGCCGCGCTCCATCCACGATGGCGCGGGCAATCTCTATCGCGTGGTCGCTACACCGCGTGGGGAACGCGCCCTGGCACTGATCGAGTTCCTGCCCGGCGTTTCGCTGCACGAGCCCACGCCCGGCCAGGCGCGCGCGGTGGGCGCGGCGCTGGCCACGCTGCACGGCGCAGCGGCCGATTACCCGGCCACGCGCGCCAACGGCATGGGCCTGGCTGAATGGCAGCGGCTCGCCGATGCCTGCGGGCCGCAGGGCCTGGCCAGCATCGATCCCGCGCTGGCCAGCCTGGTGGCGCAGCACCTGCCCCGCCTGGCCGCGCAATGGCCACAAGACCTGCCCACCGGCGTGATCCATGCTGATCTCTTTCCCGACAACGTACTGATGCAGGGGGAAACGGTCACTGGCCTGATCGACTTCTATTTCGCCTGCAACGACGTGATCGCCTATGACCTGGCGGTGACGCATGCCGCCTGGTGTTTCGATGCGGCGGGCCTGGCGTTCCGCGCCGATCTTTCGGCGGCGCTGCTCGAAGGCTATGCCAGCGTGCGCCCCCTGTCTGAGGCAGAACGGGCGGCGCTGCCCGTGCTGGCGCAAGGGGCGGCGATGCGCTTTGCCATGAGCCGCGCCTACGACTGGCTCAACACCCCGGCCGATGCCCTGGTGACGCGCAAAGACCCGATGGCCTTTGCCCGCCGGCTGCAATTCTATGCCGATCCGGCCAATGGCGGAGTGTTCGCACTGTGAAGCAGGTCGATATCTTCACCGATGGCGCCTGCAAGGGCAATCCCGGCAAGGGTGGCTGGGGCGCGCTGCTGCGCATGGGCGAGCATGAAAAGGAACTGGTCGGTTCCGAGCGCGAGACGACCAACAACCGCATGGAAATGATGGGCGCGATCCGCGCGCTGGAGGCACTGACCCAGCCGTGCCAGGTGACGCTGCACACCGACAGCAAGTATGTGCTCGACGGCATCACCAAATGGATCTTTGGCTGGCAGAAACGAGGCTGGAAAACGGCCGACAACAAGCCGGTCAAGAACGAAGACCTGTGGCGCGCACTGGTGGCCGCTGCCCGCCCGCACAAGATCGAGTGGGTGTGGGTCAAGGGACATGACGGCCACCCGGAAAACGAGCGGGTGGACAAGCTCGCCAGCGACGCAGCCAAGGCCGCCTGATTCATCGCGAGCTGATCCATTCCGGGACTCAGCTGCGGTCCATCCGGTTTGGCGGCATGTCGCTTCATGGTAAACCCCGCGCAGAGGCCGCCCTGGTGCAGGCCTATCGCGGGGGATGTTCGATGGTGTGCCAGTTCACGGTCAACCGTGCGGGGTGGGTGCTGGCGGCTGCCGGGCTCGCGGCAGCGGCAGCGGCAGCATCACCAGCCATGGCGCGGCACCAACCACCGCCACCGGTCACCACGCCGGCAACGCCCTCCGCGATGGTTCCCTATGGCCCAGGGCCAGGCCCCTGCAGCGTGCCCGGCATCGATGGCGGCGAACCGCAACGGCACGGCTGGCCGCCGCCATGCGAGGCGATGCCTGCCCCGGCCTATCCCGGCCCTGGCTATTATGCACCGGGCTATCCACCCCAGGCCTATTCCGCGCCAGGCTATGCCGGGCAAGTGCCGGTCTATACCGGCAGCTGGATCGCGCCGCCGGGCTATTACGTGGCGGGTGTCGTCATGGTGCCAGTGCCGCTGCCGCGTGCCGGGGGCTGCCAGCCTTGTGGCGAAACCCGCACCGTGACCACCACGCGCACGGTGGATGTGGCCGTTCGCCCAGCGCGCCGGGTGCCGCCACGCCATCCCCCGCTGCACGACAAGCGGGTGAGGGAAAAGCGCATCAAGGAATAGAGCGCAAACACCGCGTTAACTGCATGACATAACCATTCTGCGCCGGCCCGCTTCAAGCCAGGGCAAGACCAGCGGGCGACAAGCGCGCCGGGGCATAGCGCGCCGGATCAAGCCGTTCGGTCATCGTATCGGCCGACTGGCCCAGCAGCAGTTGCGCGGCCAGGCGCGCGGCGGCGGGCGCGGTCTGGATGCCAAAGCCGCCCTGCCCGGCAAACCAGAACAGGCCCGGCACGGCAGGATCAAAGCCATAGACCGGCGCGCGATCGGGGGCAAAGCTGCGCAGCCCGGCCCAGCGCCGCTCCACAGCAGCGATGCGCCAATCCACCACCTGTTCCAGGCGATCGATCGCCAGCGCTACGTCGATTTCCTCGGGCGCGACATCGTGCGCTACGTCGGGCGTTTCATCGTGCGGCGAAAGCCACAGCCGATCGCCCGATGGCTTGAAATAGAAGTCTCCGGCCAGCCCGAAGGTGAGCGGCAGTGTGGCCGGCACGGGTGGATCGACACGCAGTTGCGTGATCGTGCGGCGCAGCGGCGCGATGCCCAGGGAAGCCGCCCCGGCGAGCCTGGCGACTTCGTCGGCCCAGGCCCCGGCGGCGTTGACCACCACCCCGGCGCGCGCCTGCCCCCCGCGCCACACCAGGCGCCAGCCGGCCCCCTCGTGCACCAGCGAATCGATACGCGCACGCAGGCGGACGACGGTTCCGGTGCGGCGCGCCAGGGCCAGGTAGTGCTGGTGCAGCCCGGCCACGTCGATATCGGCGCAGCCCGGCTGCCAGGCCCCCAGGCACCATTGCTCGCGCAGGCCTGGCACCAGCGCGATCATGCCGGCGCGATCGATCATGTCCACCGTAGCGCCGAGCGCGCCATAGTCGGCCACGAAGGTTTCCAGCGCGGCGCGATCCTCTGTCCGCCCGATCACCAGCGAGCCGCGCGGCTGCAGAAAGCCGTGCTGTGCCAGGTAATCGCCCGAGGCGAGGGTGAGCGGCACCACCGCCGGCCCGCCATAGATCTCGTCCCAGAACGCGGCAGAGCGGCCGGTGGTGTGGTAGCCTGGGCTGTCCTCCGCCTCGACCAGCAGGACGCGGGCATGGGGCGCGCATTCGGCGGCGAGACTGGCCCCGGCCATGCCGGCGCCGATGATCGCGATGTCGAACTCGTCCATGGTCGCGCCCCTGCCTGCCTTATTCCGCCATGGCGGCCGTGTCTTGCCGCTGTGGGGCTTCCCGTTCGAGGAAATCATCGATCGAGGCAAGCGCCCGATCGCGCACGGCGTCACATTCGCGCAGCAGTTCGTGCCGCGCCTCACGCCCCCAGGCCACCAGTTGGGCCTTGGGCAGGCGCTGCGCGGCGCGGGCGATGGCTGGCCACGACACCAGCGCATCGCGGCGCGTGGCGAGCAGCAGCACCGGGGTGGTTACGCGCTCCAGCACCCCCGGCGCATCGAGCCGGTCGAACGATTCGCTGCTCTTTTTCAGCCAGCGCCAGCTCGCCGGCCCCAGCGCCAGCCAGGGCCGCTGTTCCCGCCACCATTGTTCATCGGCATAGCGGGTTTCATCGTGCGTCAGCAGGTTGGCGCGCAGCGCGGCGCGGGCGCCGGGCTTCTCGCTGCTTTTCCATGCCGGGCGCGCCGGATCACCCAGTCGGGTCATCAGTGCGGCATAAATGCGCTGCACCGCGCGCGGCAGAACGGTAGCGAATCCGAGCATCGGCGCACTCAATACCACTGCCTCGGGGCCGATTCGCTGCTCGGCCAATGTGCGCAACACCAGGTGACCGCCCATCGAATGGCCGATCACCACATGCGGCCCCGGTGTTTGCGCGCGCCAGATTTGGTAAAGATGGGCAAGGTCATCCACCCAGACCGAAAAATCGGCGATGTCACCCACCGGTGGCCCGCTTTGTGGCCCGGCAGAGCCAGCCTGCCCGCGCCAATCAGCCGCGGTTACGCACCAGCCCTTAGACGCCCAGTAATCGAACGTTTCCAAATACTTTTCATAAAAGTCCCCGCGCCCGGGCAGGAACAGGATCGATCCCCTGGGCGGGCCATCGGCGCGCCGCCAGTCGATCCGGCGGATGGCGGTGCCATCGCTGGCGGACCACGTCGATTCGCTCGCACCAGCGGGGATCTCGCGCCCACCGATGCCCTTCCAGACATGCTTAACCATTGCTTGCGACGCCTTGTTTCACGCCCGATCCCGCCGCTTGGCTTGGTTACCGTTTGGTAAGTGATTTTCCGGTATCCCCACATCATCGAGGGGGATTTCCATGGTTTACGGATTGGCCGGAGTGTTGGCAATCGCGCTGCTGATCGCAGCCTTTACCGACCTGCGCCGCAGACAGATCGACAACTGGCTCAACGCCGCGATCGCGGCGCTGGCCCCGGTCTATTGGTGGGCCTGCGGGCTGCACCTGTGGCCCGATGTCGTGCTGCAACTGGGCGTGGCGCTGGCCGCTTTCGTGGTGCTGGCGGGGCTGTTTGCCCTGCGCATGATGGGTGGCGGCGATGTCAAGCTGCTCACCGCGCTGGCGCTGTGGCTGCGGCCGGTGCTGTTTGCCAAGCTTCTGCTGATCATGGCCCTGGTGGGCGGCCTGCTCACCGTGGGGATGGGCATGTGGCACCTGATGCGGCGCCGCAAGGACCGGCTGAAGATTCCCTATGGCGTGGCGATCGCCACGGCGGGGCTGTGTGTTCTTGGCACCACTTATGGCGCGGGCATTCACGCGCTCGCTGCGGGCTAAGGCCAACTTAACCAATTTGTCGGATGGCTGCGCGCTATTCTGTAAGGGCGGGATAAACTGGCGATGGACAAGAAGAAGCTACTGTTGTTGGGGGCCTCGCTGGTGCTGGGCATTCCATCGGCCTTGTTCGGCCTTGGCCTCATTCGTGGCTCGGGTTCGCCCCAGGCGATCGCTGCCGCCAAGGTGGAAATGGGTTCCAAGGTCCTGGTGGCCCAGCGCGCCCTGCCCGTCGGCACGATCATCACCGCCGATTCGATTGGCTTCAAGGCCTGGCCCAAGGAAATGGTGCAGGACGCCTATTTCGTGGAAGGCGAGGCCGACATGCAGAAGATGCTCGGCACCGTGGTGCGCAACCCGATCACCGCCGGCGAACCGAATACGCAGGGTTCGCTGGTGGCACCGGGCGATCGCGGCTTCCTCGCCGCCGCGCTTGGGCCTGGCATGCGCGCCGTCACCATTCCGGTTTCCGCCCGCACCGGTGTTGCCGGCTTCGTCTTTCCCGGCGACCATATCGACCTGGTGCTGACCCAGACGGTCAAGGGCAACGATCCGCAGCCGCTCAAGGCATCGGAAACCATCATCCGCAACCTGCGCGTGCTCGCCACCGACCAGTCCGCCACGCAGGAACAGATCGAGGGCAAGACCAAGGTCAAGGCGTTCAGCACGGTCACCGTGGAAGTGACGCCCAAGATCGCGGAAAAGATCGCCGTGGCCCAGACCATCGGCACGCTCAGCCTCTCGCTGCGCTCGCTGGCCGACAATTCGGCCGAGCTGGAACAGGCGATCGCCTCGGGCGATGTCAAGGTTCCGGCCGGGGCCACCCCGCAGGACGAGGAAAAGCTGCTCAAGCAGGCGCTGGCCCACCCGCTCGATGGCGGCACCAGCTTTGCCACGGGCGGCGATGTCTCGCGCTTCCAGCGCAAGTCGATGCCGCCGATGGGTGGCGCTGGCGGTGGCGGCGGCTTTACCGCGCCGCCCGCCCCCGCGCCGGTGGCGGCCATGGCCGGCCCGGCCGTGCCGCCGCGCCCGCGTGGCCCGGTCGTCAACATCACGCGCGGCAAGGACACTGTCACCGTCAGCGTGGGAGCGCAGTGAGATGAGCACGACTGCCACGATCTGCCCGCCCGTTCCGTTCCGGCATCGCGCCAAAGGCCAAGCCATGTCCCACCGCTTCGTTTCCGCGCTGCGCACCGCCATGATCGTGGCCGCGCCGCTTGCCGCGCCCCTTGCTGTCGCTGCCTTGGCCCCTGCGGCCCAGGCGCAGAGCGTCACCAGCCCGGCCCGCGCCATCGCGGTGGGCCTCGGCCGGGGTGAACTGATCACCCTGCCCTCGCGCATGGCCGATGTGTTTGTCGCCGATGAAAAGATCGCCGACGTGCAGGTGAAATCGACCAACCAGCTCTATGTCTTCGGCAAGGGCCCGGGCGAAACCACCGTCTATGCCAGCGACGCCAAGGGCAACGTGATCTGGTCAGCCAACGTGCGCGTAGGCACGAATATCGACAGCATCGACCAGATGCTCCACCTCGCCATGCCCGACGCCAAGGTGCAGACCGCCACGATGAACAACACCGTGCTGCTGACCGGCACGGTGGGAGCCCCCGAAGATGCGGCCGAGGCCGAGCGCCTGGTCAAGGCCTTCGTGGGCGAGAAGATGCAGGTGATCAGCCGCCTCAAGATGGCCACGCCCCTGCAGGTCATGCTCCAGGTGCGGATTGCCGAAGTCAGCCGCACGCTGACCCGTGCGATCGGCATGAACTGGGCCACGGCCGATGCCACCAGCGGCTTCAAGTTCGGCGTGGGCCAGGGCAACGCGTTCACCCAGTATGTCGCGGGCGGGCCACTACTGGCTGGCGGCAACGTGGCGATGAATGCCACGACCACGGTGGTCAACTCGGCCACGACAGGCACCCGCCTGGTCGGCAACGGCAAGCTGTTTGGCATGGATGTGCTGGGCGCGCTGGATCTGGGCGAAACGATCGGCCTGTCCAACACCCTGGCCGAGCCGAACCTGACCGCGCTGTCGGGTGAAACGGCCGAATTCCTGGCCGGCGGCGAATTTCCCATCCCGCTTTCGCAGGGCCTGGGCACCACCAGCATCGAATACAAGAAGTATGGTGTGAGCCTGTCCTACACGCCCACCGTCCTGGCCAATGGCCGCATCTCGCTGCGCGTGCGGCCGGAAGTCTCCGAACTCACCACCGACGGCGCGATCACGCTCAGCGGCTTTTCCATCCCGGCACTCAAGGTGCGCCGCGCCGAAACCACGGTGGAACTGGGATCGGGACAAAGCTTCATGATCGCCGGGCTGCTGAGCAATTCGGCCCAGAACACCATCACCAAGCTGCCGGGCGCTGGCGACCTGCCGATCCTGGGCTCGCTGTTCCGCTCCACCTCGTTCAAGAAGGGCGAGACCGAACTGGTGATCGTGGTTACCCCGTATCTGGTCAACCCGGTGGATGCCAAGGATATCAAGCTGCCCACCGATGGCTTCCGCGCCGCCGATGCCGTGCAGCAATTGCTGGGCAACCAGGAAACCGTACCGTCCAAGGGCGAAGGTCGCCCGATGCCGACCGAACGCGAAGGTACCGTGCAAGGCGGCCCAGCGCCGAAGGTAGGCGACGCCAGCGGCGCCCAGCCCGAAAAGAACAAGCAGGCCAAGGCCGACGCCAAACCCGGCTTCAACCTGTGACCGCCTACGCGACAAGGAACCAGACCATGTCCACCACGCGCAATCGCATCGGCCCTGTGGCCCTGGCCCTCGCCGTCACCACGGCACTCGCCGGCTGCGTCGGCGGCCAGCCGACCAACCGCTCGCTCAACAGCGTGCATCAGCCGGTGGTCGAACGCACCAGCTACACGCTAGACATCAATACGCTGCCCGGTGGCGGCGTGTCGGTCAGCGAGCAGCGCCGCATGGCCGGATGGTTCGACTCGCTTGATCTTGGCTATGGCGACAAAGTAGCGCTGGACGATCCCGCCCGCGATCCGGCCACGCACGATGCCGTGCAGGCGGTGCTTGCCGGCCACGGCATGAGCCTGGCCGAAGGCGCGCCGATCACGGCTGGCAGCGTGGCGCCGGGCATCGCGCGCCTGGTAATCATGCGCACCACCGCTGCCGTGCCGGGTTGCCCGGATTGGTCGACCCACAACGATGGCAATGGCAACAACGCCACCTCGACCAACTATGGCTGCGCGGTCAACTCCAACCTGGCCGCGATGGTGGCCAACAAGGAAGACTTGGTGCACGGCCAGTCTGACGACGGCCGCACCACTGTGATGACCTCGAACAAGGCGATCCAGGCCTACCGCGACAATGCACCCTCCGGCATGGGGGGCGCCACCGTCAAGAAGGTCACCACCTCCACTTCAGCGGCGAGCAACTGACATGAGCGCACCCTGGAAATCCGGCAATCGCGACCTGTTCGCAGCATTCCTGTGCGACGATGCGGCGCTCGACGTGGCGCGCGCCGTGGCGGCCGACATGGGCTGGGCGCCGGAAAAATGCGCGCGCGGCGGCCTGCGCAATGCCGTGCAATCGCTCTCGATCACCGCCAGCCCGGCCATCCTGATGGTCGATCTGTCGGAAAGCGGCGATCCCCTCAACGATATCAATGCCCTGGCCGAAGTGTGCGAACCCGGCACGGTGGTTATCGCGGTGGGCCAGGTCAACGATGTGCGGCTCTATCGCGATCTGATCGCTTCGGGCATCCAGGATTACCTGCTCAAGCCGCTGTCAGTCGCCCAGGTGCGCGACGCGCTGAGCCAGGCGCAGGCGATCTTCAATGCGCCCAAGAACCAGGATGGCAGCGCGGCAAAGCGCCACGTGACCACTGCGGTTGTCGGCACCCGCGGCGGGGCCGGCGCCTCCACCATCGCCACTTCGCTGGCCTGGTCGTTTGGCGCCGATTTCAAGCTGTCGACCGCGCTGCTCGATCTTGACGTGCACTTCGGCACCGGCGCGCTCACGCTCGATCTCGAGCCCGGTCGTGGCCTGACCGACGCGATCGACAGCCCCAGCCGCATCGACGGGCTGTTCATCGAACGCGCGATGATCCGGGCCAACGACAACCTGGCGATCCTCTCGGCCGAAGCGCCGATCACCGCACCGTTGATGACCGATGGCAGCGCCTTTGTGCAGTTGCAGGAGGAATTCCGCCAGGCGTTCGAGATGACCGTGATCGACATGCCGCGCAACATGCTGATCAACTTCCCGCACTTGCTGGCCGATGTGAACGCGGTGGCACTTGTCACCGAATTGACCCTGGCCGGCGCGCGCGATGCGATCCGCCTGCTGGCCTGGCTCAAGTCCAACGCCAGCCACGCCCATGTCTATGTAGTGGCCAACAAGGTGCACCAGGGCGTGGGCGAAATCAGCCGCGCCGATTTCGAATCCTCGATCGAGCGCAAGCTGGGTTTCCAGGTGCCATTCGATGCCAAGGCCGCAGCCAATGCCGCCAAGCTGGGGCAGACGTTTATCGGCGCCAACCGCTCGACCAAGGCGGCGCTGGCGATCAAGGACGTGGCGCAGGCCATCTCCAGCCTTGCCGCCGATACCGACGCCAGCCCGGCGGACAAGCCCAAGGCCAAGTCCACTTCGCTCCTGGGCAAGTTCGATCTCAAGAAGATGTTGCCGGCAAAGGGCAAGGCCAAGACCGGCGCCCCAGTCTAAAGCTGGCCAGGTCTGACGCTTTACGCCCCGTGCCACGCCGTCACCGCGCGATGCAGTTTACGGTTTCCTTCAGGTAGGCAGGTTCCCCGATGCTCAATCCCCAGCTGATCTTGCTCTTTGGCGGGCTTGGTATCGCGCTGCTGCTGGCCGTGGCGGCGTTCAGCGGGCCGAGTGCCGGCAAGGAAGGCGCACGCCGCCTGCAACAGGTGCGCTTCCGCCATTCGGATAGCGCGGTCGACAAGGTGGAAGCGCAGTATCGCAAGGCGATCGCCTCGCGCACACCCCGCGCCTATCGCGTTGCCGGCTCTGCCTCGCGCACCGAGGCGCTGGCCCTGCGCCTGCACCGCACCGGCAAGGGGTGGACCCTTTCGCAGTATCTCTATGCCTCGCTTGGCCTGGGGCTGGGGATCGCCGCGCTGATCTTCCTCAAGTCCGGCTCGCTACTTCTAGCGATCCCGGCCGGCGTTCTGGTCGGCGCGGGGCTGCCGCACATGGTGGTGAACCGCGCGATCACCAAGCGCGCCAACGCCTTTGTCACCCGCTTTCCCGATGCGCTGGAACTGCTCGTGCGCGGCCTGCGCTCTGGCCTGCCGATCACCGAAACGCTGGGCGTCGTCGCCAGCGAACTGCCCGGCCCGGTGGGGGAAGAATTCAAGCTGGTGACCGATCGCATCAAGGTGGGCAAGACCATGGAAGAGGCGCTGCAGGATACGGCCGACCGCCTCGACATGGCCGAGTTCAGCTTTTTCTGCATTACCCTGGCGATCCAGCGCGAAACCGGTGGCAACCTGGCCGAAACCCTCGCCAACCTGGCTGATGTGCTGCGCAAGCGGGCGCAGATGAAGCTCAAGATCAAGGCGATGAGTTCGGAATCCAAGGCCTCGGCCTATATCGTCGGCGCCCTGCCGTTCATCGTCTTTGCCCTGATCTACTGGATCAACCCGGTCTACATGGGCAAGTTCTTCGTCGACGAGCGCCTGATCATCGCCGGCCTGGGCGGGCTGTGCTGGCTGGGCCTGGGCGCCTTCATCATGGCCAAGATGGTCAGCTTCGAGATCTGAGCCAAGGAACGCGCTGATGCAACCGAACCCCGCACCCACGCTGCTTGGCATCAATGTCGTCCATGCCGGCTCGATCATGCTGATGATCGCGGCCGCGGCGATGATCCTGGCGATCTATGCCGCGATCACCGTGCGCGATCCCATGGCCAAGCGGGTCAAGGCGTTGAGCGAGCGACGCGAGCAGCTCAAGGCCGGGATCATCACCTCGGCCGCGCGCAAGCGCCATTCGATCGTGCGCCGCAACCAGACCACCGACACGATCCGCGGCGTGCTGGAAAAGCTGCGCGTGCTGCAGGACAGCCAGTTGGCCGTGGTGCAGCAGAAGCTGGCCCAGGCCGGCATCCGCAAGAAGGAATGGGCCGTCGCGGTGATCTTTGGCCGCATGATCGGCCCGATCGTGCTGGGCGGCCTCGCTATCCTGTGGATCTATGTGCTGCAGTTCTTTCCCGAATGGGGCGCGTTCAAGCGCTTCATGGGTTTCGCGGTCATGGTCATCTTCGGCTACAAGGCCCCCGATATCTGGATCGCCAATCTGGTGTCCAAGCGCACCCATGCCATCCGCAAGGGCCTGCCCGATGCGCTGGACCTGCTGGTGATCTGCGCCGAAGCCGGCCTTACCGTGGACGCCGCGTTCGGCCGCGTGGCGCGCGAACTGGGCCGCGCCTATCCCGAACTGGGCGATGAATTCGCACTCACCGCGATCGAACTGTCGTTCCTTACCGAACGGCGCCAGGCCTTTGAAAACCTTGCCTATCGCGTGAACCTCGATTCGGTGAAGGGCGTGACCACCACCATGGTCCAGACCGAACGCTATGGTACGCCGCTGGCCTCCGCCCTGCGCGTGCTGTCGGCCGAATTCCGCAACGAACGCATGATGCGTGCCGAGGAAAAGGCCGCCCGCTTGCCCGCGATCATGACCGTGCCGCTGATCCTGTTCATCCTGCCCACGCTATTCATCGTCATCCTGGGCCCAGCGGCCTGCGCGATCAGCGACCAGTTCATCAACCGCAAGCCCGGGCCGTAAGGCTCTGCGCGGCGGGTTTGGTGCCGGGCTTCGCACCACCCCCCCTCCTCTGAAGAGGAGGGGGCTTTTATTGTCAGTGCTTTAACTCCCCATCCTCTTTAGAGGAGGGGGTCGGGGGGTGGTGCTGGGCCTGACACTGTACCGCCAAACCTCAAGCAGGAACGCGCACGGCCTGCTCGATCGCACCAAACAGGCTGCGCCCGGCACTGTTGCGGGCTTCGACGCGCAGGGTTTCGCCCGGCCCCAGCGGATCGCCGGGCAGCGGCGCCGACAGGCTGACCAGGGTTCCGGCGGCGAGAGCGCGTTCGGCGGCCAGACCGGCGATGGTATCGCCCAGGGTGGGCGGCAGGATCACGTCCTGGGTGTGGCTGCCCCGCGTCACCTTGAGCGGCACGGCCAACGCGCCATCCACCCACGCTTCCGCCAGCGCCGAGGGCGTGACGAAGACCGGCGAGAAATGCCCCGTGGCCCCTGGTGCGCTCTGCACGGCAACCGCGTGGGCCAGGCCGACCAGGCGCACCCGGCCCAAGGCCTCGGCCGCGCTGGCGCCTTGCGGCACATCGGCCGTCATCGCCACCAGGCCCACCGCCGAGGCACCGGGCCGGCGCAGCGGATCGCGCGCGCCCATCAGCCCGTCGCCAGGCTGGTGGCGCAGGGCATCGGCCGAATCGGTCCAGTGAAACGTACGCGGCAGGGGCGCGGCCGCCTCGCGTTCGTGAAAGCGTTTGCGCGGGATCGCCCCGTGCGCCAGTTCGATGCTCAGGCTTTCGAGAAGATCGGCGTGGCGGTGCCATTCGTCCAGCAGCCGCTGCATCGTCGGCACCACATGATCGGCGTCGGCATACCAGGCGAGATCGTCGGACACCACGATCAGGCGCCCATCGCGCCCCTGCGGCAACGATGCCAGTTTCATGTTCACCTCTCCTGTTTCAGCTGCGACGATATTATCCCGGTTCTATTCTGGTATGGTTTTTGTCTTGTACGTTACTTGGCGCGCGCTTCGAACCGCCGCACCGCGCCCAGCAGCTTGTCGAGCAGGGCACGCAGCTTCTCGGTTTCGCGCGGGGTCAGTGCGGAGAATATTTCCTCGTAAATTTCAAGCGCTTGCGGCCAAATCTGGGCATGGATGGCGCGGCCTTCGGCGGTAAGTTCGAGATGGTGGGAGCGTCCATCGGCCACATTCGGGCTGCGCTGCAGCAGGTTGCGATCCTCCAGCACCTTGCACGCGCGATTGACGGCAACCTTGTCCATCTGGGTAGCGCGCACCAGGTCGCGCTGGGTCAGCGGGCCGGCATCGCCGAGCACCGCCATGACCCGCCATTCCGAGATTTTGAGCCCGAATTGCATACGATATTCGTTGGCAATGGCCTGGCTCACCGCACCAGAGGTGATGGCCATGCGATAGGGCACGAATTCGGCAAGACGGGTCTGGGTTCCGGGCATGGTTTCGTATCTACGGAAACCAGCGGCAATGGCAATAACGATATTTCTCTTTAATCGCTATGAACTCTTGCAATCGTGCAAGACAAGCTATCGCAGCGCAACTTTCGATACGCGCTGCGATGCAACAGGATCACAGACCGCAGCCGCCTGTCGGCTATGCCTTGAGCGCCCTGCCCGCCACCGCACCCAGCCGGGCGACCAGCACGGGATCGCGCTGCGCCGGCGCCGTCATGATCGCGCCGTCGAGCGCGCGGTCGATCGGACTGGGCGTGCGCAGCTGCGGCAAAAGACCGGCCAGCGCCACGACAGTGGCCTTCGCCGTTGCGGCATTGCCGCGCATCACCGACAGCACCTGGGCAACGTCGACATGATCGCCGTCGCGCCAGGCATCGTAATCGGTGACCATGCCGATCAGGGCATAGGGCAGCTCTGCCTCGCGCGCGAGGCGCGCCTCGGGCATGGCGGTCATGCCGATCACGTCGGCACCCCATTGGCGGTAGAGGCGGCTTTCCGCGCGGGTGGAAAACTGCGGCCCCTGCATCGCCAGATAGCAACCACCCCGGTGCACGCTGGCCCCGGCGGCCTGGGCCGCATCGGCAAGAAGGCCCGACAGCCGCGCACAGACCGGATCGGCGAGCGAGACATGGGCCACCAGCCCTTCCCCGAAAAAGCTTTGCGGCCGGCCATGGGTGCGATCGATGAACTGGTCCACCGCCACGAAGCTGCCCGGTGCCAGCTCTTCGCGCAGCGAGCCGATCGCGGAAATGGCGACAAGGTCGGTCACCCCGCAGCGCTTCATCACGTCGATGTTGGCGCGGTGGTTGATGGCTTCGGGGGAAATCCGGTGCCCGGCGCCGTGGCGCGCCAGGAACACGAATTCCTGCCCGCCGATGCGCCCCAGCGTAACCGGCCCGGATGACGCGCCAAACGGCGATTGCACCGCGATTTCCTGCACATCGTCCAGCACCGAAAGATCATAGATCCCCGAGCCGCCGATCACCCCGATGCGCCAGCGCGCGCCCGGCGCCTGGGTTTCCTGTTCAGTCTGCAAGAATGCCCGCCATGATGAAATCAACCGTGTGTTCGCGATAGCGGTCGCGCAGCTGTTCGGTCAACGAATCCTGGCCAAAGCAGTGGCGCAGCACCAGCCGCGCGGAAAAGAACCGGTCAGCCGCGCCGCTGACGGTGAAATAGAACATCTGCGGATCGATCGGGCGGAACACCCCGCTTTTCACCCCTTCGCCGATCAGCTGGTCATAGGCGCGGCTAAGCGGGCGCAGGTACTTGTCGGCGATACGCCGCGCCTCGGCATCGTCGCTATCGCGCACCAGGCGCATGAGCAGGCGGTTGAGATAGGGGTAGCGGTAATAGGTATCGATGCAGCAGGAAATGTGGTGGCGCAGCTTGTCCTGCGGGGCCATGTCGCCCTTGGCCACCAGGGCGTCGACCGAGCGGACGATCTCGGCCATGTCGCGATCGAGCAGCGCGGTGAGCAGCCCGGCCTTGTTGCCGAAGTAATACTTCACCAGCGCCGAATTGAGGCCCGAGCGCAGCGAGAGTTCGGACAGCGAGATATCGACCAGGTCGCCCTCGCGCATCACCGCAGAGGCCGCCGCCAGTAGCAGATCGCGTGCGCCGCCCGGTGCAGCGGCCGCATCAGGCGGCCGCGCAGCATGGTCGTGCGCGGTCTGTGGTCCTGCGTTGGTCATGTCGCCGTGGTCCTCTTCAACCGATCGATTAGGCGGCGCGGCCAGCCAGGGTCAAGCTACTTGCAAACAACGCTTCAGCCACTACCGCAGCACCCATGGACGAAGCAGCCTTCATCACCGCCCTGCGCGCCCTGGCGCCAGACCCTGCCGCGCGCGGGCTGGACGATGACGTGGCGGTGATCGCGCTGGGCGGGGAGCATCTCGTGCTCACCCACGACATGATGGTGGAAGGCGTGCACTGGCTGCCCGGCCAGGACCCGGCCGACGTGGCGTGGAAACTGGTGGCGACCAACCTGTCCGATCTGGCGGCCAAGGGCGCGGCGCCGCTGGGCGTGCTGCTGGGCTATGGCCTGGGTGGCGGCGAAGAGCGGTTCCTGGCCGGGCTGGCGGAGGCGCTGGCGGCGTTTGCCGTGCCGCTGCTGGGCGGAGACACCGTGCGCCGGGTCGGCCCGGCGGCCCATGGCCTTACCGCGCTGGGCCGCGCCACGCATTGCCCGGTGCCCACGCGCAGCGGCGCACAGGTGGGCGACAGGCTGTGGGTCACCGGCAGCCTGGGCGATGCCATGCTGGGGTTCGAGGCGCTGCGTGACGGGCGCGAGGGGCGCACTGGCCGCGATACCACGCGCTTTGCCCGCCCGGTGCCGCGCCTGGCCGAAGGGCGGGCGCTGGCCCCCCTGGTTGGCGCGATGATGGACGTGTCGGACGGGCTGCTGCTCGATGCGACGCGCATGGCCCGTGCCAGCGGCGTGACCCTGGCAATCGACAGCGCCGCCTGCCCCGTGCCGCCAGACCTTCCCTCTGCCCGCCGGCAAGAGGCGCTGTCATGGGGTGATGACTACGAACTGCTGTTCACCCTGCCAGCGGGCACCACGCCCCCCTGCCCGGCCACCTGCATCGGCGAGGCGCAGACCGCTGGCCCCGTACCCTTGCTGCTCGATGGCGCCTGCCCGCAAGGGCCGCTGGGCTATGAACACCGCGGCTAAAACGTAGTCGCCGGGAATAACCGAACAACCGTACAATACCGCTTGCGAGCGGCGGCAAATGATTTAGCTTCCATCTGGTTCCCAACCAAAGTGCGGGGACATGGTGTACCTGGCACACAAACAAGCCGGGGCACGGGAAGTTAGGGGGATGCCATCGTGAACCTTGTCGTAACCGCAATCGGGTTGGGGTTACTGGCTGTGCTTTATGGCTTCATTACCAGCCGTCAGGTGCTGGGAAGCCCGGCCGGAAACCAGAAAATGCAAGACATTGCCGGCGCCATCCAGGAAGGGGCGCAGGCCTATCTCAAACGCCAGTACGGCACCATCGCCCTGGTCGGCGTGGTCGTGGCCGCCATCGTTTCGATGACGCTGCACCCGCTGCCGGCGCTGGGCTTTGTCATTGGTGCCGTGCTTTCGGGCGTGGCTGGCTTCATCGGCATGAACGTGTCGGTGCGGGCCAACGTGCGCACCGCCGCTGCCGCGCAAAGCGGCCTGCAACAAGGCCTTACCCTGGCGTTCCGCGCCGGGGCGATCACCGGCATGCTGGTGGCGGGCCTGGCCCTGCTCGCGATCGCGGGCTTCTTCTGGTATCTGGTGTTCGTAGCGGGCTATGCCCCGGGCGATCGCACCGTCGTCACCGCGCTCACCACGCTGGCGCTGGGCGCCTCGCTGGTGTCGATCTTTGCCCGGCTGGGCGGCGGCATCTTTACCAAGGCGGCCGACGTGGGCGCCGATCTGGTGGGCAAGGTGGAAGCCGGCATTCCCGAGGATGACCCACGCAATCCGGCGGTGATCGCCGACAACGTGGGCGACAATGTGGGCGATTGCGCCGGCATGGCGGCCGATCTGTTCGAAACCTATGTCGTCACCGTGGGTGCCACGATGGTGCTGACGGCGCTGCTGATCAAGGGCGTGGGCGATCTGCTGCTGCCGCTGATGTCGCTGCCCCTGCTGATCGGCGGGGTCTGCATTGTCACCTCGATCATCGGCACCTATTTCGTCAAGCTGGGGCGCAGCAACAACATCATGGGCGCCATGTACAAGGGCTTCCTGGTCACCGCGCTGCTTTCGATCCCGGCGATCTGGTTCGCCACGCAGGCCGCGCTGGGCAGCATGGAAGCGCCGATCGGCGACCAGGGCTTTACCGGCCGCACGCTGTTCTATTGCGCGCTGGTCGGCCTGGCGATCACCGGGCTGATCATCTGGATCACCGAATACTACACCGGCACCGGCTATCGCCCGGTGCGATCGATCGCCAAGGCATCGGTCACCGGCCACGGCACCAACGTGATCCAGGGCCTGGCCGTCAGCCTGGAAGCCACGGCCCTGCCCACGCTGGTGATCTGCGCGGGTATCATCGTCGCCTATCAGCTCGCCGGGCTGATCGGCATTGCCTATGCCGCGACGGCAATGCTGGCGCTGGCCGGCATGGTCGTGGCGCTCGACGCCTATGGCCCGGTAACCGATAATGCCGGCGGCATTGCCGAAATGGCCGGCCTGGAAGACACCGTGCGCGAACGCACCGATGCGCTCGACGCGGTGGGCAACACCACCAAGGCGGTCACCAAGGGCTATGCCATCGGTTCGGCCGGGCTTGCCGCGCTGGTGCTGTTTGCCGCCTATACCACTGACCTGCGCGAGTTCTTCCCGGATCTGAATGTCGATTTCAGCCTGGAAAATCCCTATGTCATCGTCGGGCTGCTGCTGGGCGCGCTGCTGCCCTATCTGTTCGGCGCGATGGGGATGACCGCCGTAGGCCGCGCCGCTGGCGACGTGGTGGTGGACGTGCGCGAGCAGTTCGCCGCCGATCCGGGCATCATGGCCGGCACCAGCCGCCCGGACTATGCCCGCACGGTGGACCTGGTCACGCGGGCGGCGATCAAGGAGATGATCCTGCCCTCGCTGCTGCCGGTGCTGGCGCCGATCGCGGTCTATTTCGTGATCATGGCGGTGGCAGGGCAGGCCAATGCCTTTGCCGCGCTGGGCGCGCTGCTGCTGGGCGTGATCGTGGGCGGGCTGTTCGTGGCCCTGTCGATGACATCAGGCGGCGGGGCGTGGGACAACGCCAAGAAGTATATCGAGGATGGCCATTACGGCGGCAAGGGTTCCGACGCGCACAAGGCGGCGGTGACCGGTGACACCGTGGGCGATCCTTACAAGGACACGGCTGGCCCGGCCGTGAACCCGATGATCAAGATCACCAATATCGTTGCCCTGCTGCTGCTGGCCGCCCTGGCCAGCCACGCGGCAGGCTGAACCGGCTTCCGTGGGCTGCCGGCATGCTGGACCGGTGGCCCACGGCAGACACGCGGAAAAGCGGGGAAAACCCCGCCCGCATGGGCCCGAGGTTGGGGAGGAGAAGGACAGGCCCCGTCTGGCCGCAAGGCTGGGCGGGGCCTGTTTCCTGGCCCGGGTGGTTCATCACCTGCCCCTGGTTTCATATTTGTGACGAGCCGCCGCGATGCGTTGACCTTGGCGGAACGCCTGGAATAGGCGCGCGATCATGCTGCACCCGCTCTCTTCCACTCTGATGTCCGATTCCAATGATCCTGCCGCGACGGCCGCCGGCCTTGTCCGGCTGCTGACGGTTCAGCCCGAGGCCGGCGCCGATCTCTTTACCGGGCCGCGCAAGCCCGGCGGCGTGGGACGCGTGTTTGACGGGCAGATCGTGGCGCAGGCGCTTGCCGCCGCGCAGGCCACCGTCGCCGCCGATCGGCCGGTGCATTCGCTGCATGCCTATTTCCTGCGCCCGGGCAGCGAGGATGCCGACACGCGCTATACCGTGATGCGCGATCTCGATGGCGGCAACTTTGCCAACCGCCGCGTGGTGGCAAGCCAGGGCGACGCGCCGATCTTCACCATGACGGCCTCGTTCCACCGCCGTAGCGAGGCCGGCGAGAGCCTTGCCCTGCAGCACGGCCTGCCGATGCCTTCGGTGCCCAGCCCCGATGACCTGCCGAGCGAGGCAGACCTGCTGACGATCTATGCCGATCGCCTGTCAGAGCAGCGCCGCGCCCTGCTGTCGCGGCCGCGCGCGATCGAGATGCGCCCGGCCGAACCGCTCAACTGGCTGCGCGAAACCCCGGCCGAACCGGTGGCGCACACCTGGTTGCGTTGCGTGGCGCCGCTGCCCGATGATCCGGCGCTGCACCGCGCGGTGATCGCCTATGTCAGCGACATGACCTTGCTGGGCACCAGCCTGCTGCCCCATGGCATCAGCGGCAAGGCCGGCAGCGCCCAGGTGGCCAGCCTTGACCATGCGCTGTGGTTCCACGCCGATGCCCGCGCCGATCAATGGCTGCTCTATGCCTGCGACAGCCCTTGGGCCGGGAACATGCGCGGTTTCAGCCGTGGCCGCATCTTTACCCAGGATGGCCGCCTGGTGGCGCAAACCGCGCAAGAAGGCCTGGTGCGCCGCCGCGCCTGAACCGCCGCCGCGCTACTTGCCGGGCCGTGGCGCTGCGGGCCTAGCCATTGCGATGGTCGCCGCGCCGGCAGCGGCCGGCGGGGCGGGCGTGGTGCCAGGCCTGGTAGGCTGACCGACCAGGGCGCAGGCCATGCGCTCCATTTCCGGGTGGGCCACCATGGCCGTTGCCACAAAGCGCAGCGTGGCGCCGGTGATGTCGGCCGTCACCGTCTTGATCGCCCGGTCGATCGCGGTGCAGGCCTGCAGGTTGGTGGCGCCGCCGCCATAGCGATTGGCCACGAGCGTGGCATAGCTATCGAACGCGCGCTTGTCGGCAAAGCCGTGGGCCGGGCTGATGTAGCCACGGATGGCCTTGTCGGCCGCCGCGAACACGCCCTGGTGCACGATCATCATGCGCGAAAAGCTGGTTTCCACATCCATGCCGTGGCTCTTGCAGCGCAGCGACACGGTCATCATCATCGTTTGGAACTGATGAAACCGTGCGGCTTCGAACGTCGGGCTATCGAGGCACGAGGCCGGTGGCGAGATCGGCGGCGGCGCGGCGGCCTGGGCCAGCGGGGCATGGCAAAGGGCGACCAGCATCACGCCTCGGGTCGCCAGGTCAAAGGGCACGCGTCGCATCATTTGGCCACTCCGCAAGACGTGATCGGAACCGCCATTAGCGCATCGAACTGGCGCACCAGCGCCTGTTGCGCCTGAAAGGCAGCGTCGGCTATCGGCTTGTAATCGCGTGCTTCCTTGGCGAGCGCGTTGCGCATGTCGGCATCGCCTGCGGCCATCGCGTCATAGCGGGCCTGGATCGATTGCAGATAGGCGATGGCCTTGCCGTTGTTGGCCTCGGCTGCTTCGCCGGCCGGGCGATAGGTTTGCGCGTGGAAGGCGTTGCGTTCCTCGGCACTGCAAAAACGGGCGGGCAGGACGACCGCCGGCACCGTTTCCAGATGGGGCCGACCGGCTGTAATGTCCTGCGGTGCCGGGGCGGCAGCCTGGGCTGCAGCAGAGGCAGCTGCGGCCGGTGCCGCGGGGGTTTCCTGCGCGGCGGCCAGGCTCGCCAGCAGGCTGGCTGCCGCGGTTTCGTTGGGCCCGGCCTGCGCGGTGGCAGTAACCGCAGCGGTTGGGGCAGTTGCCGGCGGCGGGGTGACTGCGGCCGGCGCAGCGGCAACCGGCACTGGCGCGGCAATCGCCGGCGCAGGCGGCGTAGCCGGCGCTGCCGCCGTGCTACTGGTCGCCCCGCGCCGCAGCGCTGCGGCCTTCACCTTGGCCAGTGGGGCAAAGGTACCGTTGGGAAACTGCTGCAGATAGGCATCGTACATCTCGGGATCGCTGCTGGTCGATACCGAACGCCAGAATTCCAGTTCGAGCGTCTTGTCGGAAACGGCCGCATCCTGCGCCAGGGCCGCCGCAGTGCCCAGCGGCAGCGCCCCCAACGCCAAGGCACCCAAGGCCGCCACGCGCAGCACCAGCCGGCCAACCGGCCGCCGCCCCGCACCGACACCCGGCACCACGACTTGTCCCCACTCCTTACGGTGCGACGCGCCAACCTGCGGCGCGCGCCCAACCCCCTGCTTCATCGTACCCCCCAGGCAGCGACGGACCACCCTGCCGGTCGGTCCTGCTCCACCACGTCCCCTGGTGGGCTGCCGATCCTTGCCACGTTACGCTGACTATCCCTGTCATGCCGCAAGCTATGTGCAGAGACGTTGCCTAACACGGTTATCGAGCATTAAGGGTGTTTTCGTCATCCCCTATTTGAGGGAAACCGCAAATAACCACTGCGGTACTTCACGCTGGCACAACACCAGCACGACAATTGTCTGATAATTTCCACAAATGCCACTGGGGCAGCTGTTTACGCCCCGGGATGATAGAAATCATAGATGGTTTGCGCCACCGCAGCACTCACCCCAGGCGCCCGCATGAGGTCTTCGAGCGAGGCGGCGCGCACTTTGCCGGCGGTACCAAAATGCAACAGCAGCGCACGCTTGCGCGCCGGACCGATTCCCGGAATCTCGTCGAGCGGGCTGGCGGTGATCGCCCGGCTGCGCTTGGCGCGGTGCGCACCAATGGCGAAACGGTGCGCCTCATCGCGCAGTTGCTGCAAGTAGAACAGCACCGGGGAATTGAGCGGCAGCAGCTTTTCGCGCCCATCGGGAAAGTGGAAATGCTCGCGCCCGGCGTTGCGATCCGGCCCCTTGGACACCGCAATCAGCGGCACATCCTCGATGCCCAGTTCCTCCAGCGTCTCGCGCACGGCCGTCATCTGGCCCTTGCCGCCATCGATCAGCACCAGATCGGGCCAGGTGCCGCCCTGGCGATCGGGGTCTTCCTCCTGCACGCGGCCAAAGCGGCGCGCCATGACCTCGCGCATCATGGCAAAGTCATCCCCCGGCCGAGTTTCGGCGCGCTTGATGTTGAACTTGCGGTACTGGCCCTTCTGGAACCCTTCGGGCCCGGCCACGACCATGCCACCCAGCGCATTGGTGCCCTGGATATGGCTGTTGTCGTAAACCTCGATGCGCTGCGGCACATCGGGCAGTTCCAGGAATTCGGCCAGTTCGCGCAGGATCTTGGCCTTGGTGCCGGTTTCCGCCAGCCGCCGATCGAGCGCCTCCACCGCATTGCGGCTGGCCTGCTCCATCAGCCGGCGCCGGTCGCCACGCTGCGGCACGGTGATCTCCACCTTGCCGCCCGCACCTTCGTGCAGGGCCTCGGCCAGCAACTCCGCCTCGGGCAGAATGCGATCGACCATGATCAGGCGCGGCGGCGGCACTTCCTCGTAGAACTGCGCCAGGAAGCTGGTCATCACCTCGGCCTCTTCCAGCCCCTCGGTGTGGGTGGGGAAGAACGCGCGGTGGCCCCAGTTCTGCCCGCCCCGGATGAAGAATGCCTGGATGGCGATCTGGCCGCCCTTGCTGGCCATGGCAAAGACATCCCCATTGCCCACGCCTTCGGCATTGATCGCCTGGCTGCCCTGGATGAACGTGGCCGCGCGCAAGCGGTCGCGCAGCATGGCCGCGCGTTCGAAGTCCAGATTCTCGGCCGCCTCGCTCATCTGGGTTTCGATCTCGCGCTGCACCGCGCCCGATTTGCCGCCGAGGAAATCCTTCGCCTGGCGCACCAGTTCGGCATAGTCCGCCTCGGCAATGCGATCGACGCACGGGGCACTGCAGCGCTTGATCTGATAGAGCAGGCACGGCCGGTCGCGGCGCGCCATGAAGCCATCGTTGCAGCTGCGCAGCAGGAACAGCTTTTGCAGCGCGTTGATCGTGGTGTTGACCGATCCGGCGCTGGCAAAGGGCCCATAGTAATTGCCCTTGGCCTTGCGCGCGCCGCGATGCTTCATGATCCGCGGAAACGCGTGATCGGCCCGCAACAGGATGAAGGGAAACGACTTATCGTCGCGCAGCAGCACGTTGTAAGGCGGGCGATAGCGCTTGATCAGCTGCGCTTCGAGCAGCAGCGCCTCGGCCTCGGAATTGGTCGTCACGATCGTCATCGACCGCGTCTGGCTGACCATGCGGCGCAGGCGGTTGGGCAGCCGATCAACCTGGGTGTAATTGGCCACGCGATTTTTCAGCGCGCGCGCCTTGCCCACATAGAGCACGTCGCCGCGCGCATCGAGCATGCGATAGACGCCGGGCTTGGGCTTGAGCGTGCGGACAACGTCGCGGATGGTGTCCACGCCGCGTTCCAGATCGGGCTGGTCGGTGCCCCGCATCGTGCTGATCGCGGCGTCTTCGTGGAAGCGCTCGGTATCACGGTCGGGCGGGGAAGATGCGCTCTTGCGGGCCATATCTGCCAGATAGGGGCTGTTACCCCGTTTGGGGAGAGCCCGAAAGGATGCCGATCGTGGACAAGTATTATCCGTATATCTACGTAGATGATTGCAGATGATACCTTTACCATGCCGGGGTAAACGTGGCAGCCATGGTGAATGCCCCCGTCACCGGTGATAGTGCAACGCGCGGCCGCCGCGCGGATGCACGGGCAAGGCTCAACATTCCCGGGCGCCTGATCTTGCGCCGTGGCGTGTGCCCCTGCCTGGTGGAAGACCTGTCGCGCACCGGGGCGCGCCTGGTCCTGCAATGCCCGCCGGCGCTGGGCGAAACCGGGGTGCTGGAAATCAACCGCCTCGAAGGGTTCGGCGCCGCCGTGTGGATCAGGGACGGCCATTGCGGCTTTCACTTTGACGAGCCACTGGCGCTGGAACAGGTGATCGCCCTGCGCCAGTTCGCCGATCATTTCAGCGAACACCGCCGCGAACAGGAACGCACCGCGGCGCGAGAATTCGTCCAGGGCCGGCGGTTCGTCTAGGCCCTCAGAACATCTTGCGGAATTCCAGCTTGAACACCCGCCCGGTGGGATCGAGATAGCCGGCCTGATAGCGCAGCGGGATCGCGCCGGTCTGGTCGGTCACTTTCTGCTGGGCATCGAACACGTTGTTCACCGCCAGAGAAAGCCGTGCATTCTTGAGGAACGGCACGGCCTTGACCACACCGGGGCGGCGGCCAAGATCGGCAAACAGGCGCAAGTTGAACTTGGCGATAGGGTGGAAATCCAGGCTGGTCGTGCCCGAATCCGCGTGGGCTGAGCCGGTGTAGGTGCCGGTCAGGCGCACGCCAAAGCTGCGATAGAAGCCGCCGCCTTCCAGCTCGATACTGTGCCGCGCTACCCCGGTACTCGACAGCGCGCTGCCGCCCAGCAGATCGTAGACCGTCCCGCCCGGGGTCAGTTGTACCCGGTTCATCAGCATGATCGTGTGGGTCAGCGACAGGTTCCAGCGCCCGCGCCCATCAAAGCCGCCCGGGCCACCTGGACCACCGGGCCCGCCAGGACCGCCCGGACCACCATGCCCGCCACGTCCACCGCCACCCATGCGTGGCCCACCCGGCCCCATCATGCCCCGCATGCCGCGCTGGCGCACCAGATTGGGATCGGGCGTGCCAAAACTGCCCGCCAGGTTGATGCCATAGCGGAAGCTTTCGCTTTCCTGGCGCGCGAACGTTACCGGGCTTTCGTCGACCGACACGATATCGCCTGCGGCATTGCGCGTGACGCGCCCGGGATAGGCCGCTTCCACCTCGGCCGTCAGCAGGGGGAAGCTGTTGCTGGTGTTGAAACTGCGGTTGTGGAAATATTCCACCACGAAAGTCGAATTGGTCAGGAACGGCAAGGTCCAGTTGCCGGCCAGCTTCACGTCGCGCTGGCGCTCCTTGAGCAGGTCGCGGTTGCCCCCGCTGGTCACCGTAGCCAGCACCGTCTGGCCCTTGATGAAATCATAGATCGCCACGTTCTGGGTGGTGGTCGTCGGCGCACCCAGTTGCGTCAGCGACGGCGCGGTCTCGGCACCGATGAACGTGCCGGTGAAGCTCAACTTGTCGGTGGGGCGCCAGGTCAGCCCGGCGCCATAATCATAGAGCGCGCCAAAGTCCGACAGCGTGTGCGCCTCGGCATTCATGTTGAGCGACAGGTTGCCGAGGAAACCGCCGAAGTTCTCGCGCTTGCTGGTGATCGGCACGTCGAGGCTGAAGCCCAGCTGCGCGTCGCCACGCTTGAGATCGATCGCCCCGTTGGCGGTGCGCGTATCGGTGCTGTGGATGCCGGAATAGGCAAAGCCGGTCTTGACTGTAAGCGAGGTCGCCCCGCCCGGCAGGCGGAACGGCTGGCCGTTGGCCGTCGCCAGCGAGGTCAGACTGTCGGTGCGGCTCAGCGCGCGATCGGCCCCGCCAGCGATGATCGCGCCGCTGGGCAGCGCGCCCGTGGCGCTCAGGCTGCCATCGTCGACCAGCGTTTGCAGGCCCGAAAGATCGGCCGAGCGGTCGATCCGGGTATCGGTGGTGACATGGCTGCCGTCGGCCGTCACCGATAGCTGCCAGGCGCCGATGCCGGTGTTGAGCCCGGCGCCGGCCGAGAGCGTGGTAGTATAGGTGCGCGTGGTCAGCGGCTCGGGCGCGGTGGTGGTGCGCGTCACGCTGTTGCCGCTGTCGGGATCGGTCAGCGTCACGGTGTTGAGGCCGTTCCAGCTGCGGCTGTAATCACGTTGCGCCAGCGCGTTGAGCGTCAACCCGGTGCCCAGGCCGATCGGCTTGGACCAAGTGGCATTCAACGCGGCGCTATCGGCCTTGGCCTGCAGCGTGCGATAATCGGCCTGGTTGGGGTCACCCGCCACGGTGCTGTTGCCGCCCGTGCCGGTGCCTGTGGCCGCGCTGGCCTGGCTGATGCCGCGCTCGGCTTCGGTGATCGCGCTTTGCGTCGATACCGTGCCGGTCACGTTGATGCGGGCCTTGTTGGCGATCTTGGCCAGCGTGGCTTCCTCGCTCAACCCGGCATAGCTGCCGTTGCCCGGCACGCTGGCCTCGGTTTCGCTGCTGATGCTCTTGTAGTGGTCTTTGAGGATGAAGTTGACCACGCGCTGATCGGGGCGATAGCCGTATTTCAGCGCCACTTCCTCGGGCAGGACTTCCACCCGGCGGATCGCCTCGGGCGGCAGCCCACGCATTTCGCGGAAGTTGGAAATGCGCATGCCGTTGAGCAGGATCACCGGCCCGTCGCTGCTGCGCCCGCGCCCGGAATCGGTCTGCGGCGCCAGCACAGTCAGCAGATCCTGGATCGAATTGACGCCGTAGGCGGCGATTTCGTCTTCATCCAGCGTCACGATCGGGGGTTGCTGCGCCTGCACCACGCCCTTGATCGGTGCGGCGTTGACCAGGATTTCACCGGTCACATCGTCCACGCCGTCACCGTTGGCATCCACGCCCAACTGGCCCTGGGTATTGACCATCTGCTGGCCGCTGCCGCCAGCGGTTGCGCCGGTGGTGCCATCGGCCTCAGGGGCAGGAGCGGGCGCCTGCGCAGCCTGGTCTGCGGCCCAGGCCCGCTCACCCCCGCAAACGGCAAGCGCGGAAACGGCACACAGCAAGGCAAGACGAACAGACACGCGCAACAAACCCCATCATGGCTTCGAGGCGATCCTGCTGGCGCGCCTGACAAATTGAAACAACACACAAATCGTATCAATTTGTCGTCCAGCGTGGATGAACATCGGCTGGCCGGGCGCGGTGCCGGTGCCCGGATCACCACTGGAACCTGGCTGCAAATGCGGGGCTTTTCTTTTGCCGGCCGGAACGCTATGGGCGCCACGCGCGTCGTTTTATCGCGACCCCCTCGATCATGGCTATGCAGCTTGCGCCACGTCGGTGCCGGTTGTCTTTCCGGCCATTCAAGACAAAAGGCTACTGACCCCGCCGATGGCGAAAGAAGAACTCCTCGAGATGCGCGGCACGGTGGTGGAACTGCTGCCCAATGCCATGTTCCGCGTGCGTCTGGAAAACGATCACGAGATCCTGGGCCACACCGCCGGCAAGATGCGCAAGAACCGCATCCGCGTGCTGGTGGGCGACGAAGTGCTGGTGGAACTCACCCCTTACGATCTGACCAAGGGGCGCATCACCTACCGCTTCATGCCTGGCCGAGGCGGCCCCGGCCAGTACTGATGCCCGGGCCTGTACCGTTGCCGGGCTCGTTCTGATGACTGCGACTGTGCCGCCGCTGGTGCTGGCCTCGGCCAGCCCGCGCCGGCGTGATCTGATCGCGCGCCTGGGGCTGGTGCCCGATCGCATTATCGCCACCGACATCGATGAAAGCCCGCTGCCGGGTGAGACGCCGCGTGTCCACGCCGTGCGCCTGGCTGCGGAAAAGGCCCGCGCGGCGGCGGCACTCGCGCCCGATGGCGCCATCCTTTCGGGCGATACCGTGGTCGGCGCCGGGCGTCGCATCCTGCCCAAGGCCGAGGACGAGGCCACCGCGCGCCACTGCCTTGCGCTGCTGTCGGGCCGCCGCCACCGCGTTTTCTCCGCCGTTGCCCTGCTGATGCCCGATGGCACGCTGCGCGAGGCGTTGAGCGAAACCATCGTACGCTTCAAGCGCCTCTCCGAAGCTGAGATAGACGCCTATATCGCCGGCGGCGAATGGCACGGCAAGGCCGGCGGCTATGCCATCCAGGGCAGCGCCGAAGGCTTCTGCGCCTGGCTGGCCGGCAGCCATTCGGGCGTGATCGGCCTGCCCCTGTTCGAAACCCGGCGCCTGCTGGTGGCCGCCGGCCTGCTGGCCTGAGCACGCCATGACCGCCACCTGGCTGGTGGAAGAAGGCATTGGCGAAACCCGCGCCGCCCTGGTCGATGGTGCGCAGATCCTGGCTGCGCGCCTTGCATGGCCGGGCGGGCTTGCCGTGGGCCTGGTAGCGCCCGCGCGCGTCGCCAGCCGCCTTGCCGGCACGCGGCGCGGCACGGTCCAGTTTGCCGACGGCGCCGTTGCCCTGGTCGATGGCCTGACGCCCGACCTGCCCGAGGGCGCCAGCGGCCTGTTCCGCGTCACGCGCGCCGCCATTGCCGAAAAGGGCCGCACCAAGCTGCCGATGGCGCGCCCTGCTGCCCCTGGTGAAGAGGCCTGCCCTGCCCCCACCCTGGCGCAGCAACTGGCCGCCACCGGCCAGCCCGTGCGCCTGATCCACGCCACCGATCCCGCGCTCGACCAGGCCGGCTGGGATGACCTGGTGGACGAGGCAATGAGCGGCGAGATCGCCTTCGCGCGCGGCGCCCTGTGCATCAGCCCGACCCCGGCGATGACCCTGATCGATATTGACGGCAGCCCGCCGCTCACCGCCCTTGCCCTTGCCGCAGTGCCGGCCATCGCCGCCGCGATCATGCGCATGGATATCGGCGGGTCGATCGGCATCGATTTCCCCACGCTGGGTGAAAAGCGCGATCGCCAGGCGGTAGATGCGGCACTGGCGCAAGAACTGACGGACCGCGGCGCACAGACCGGCTGGCGTGGTGAGCGCACGGCCATGAACGGCTATGGCTTCGTCCAGTTGGTCAGCCGGCTGGAGCGCCCGTCGCTGCCCGCGCTGTTTGCCCGCCACCCCTTGGGCGCGGCGGCACGGCAATTGCTGCGCCGCGCGGAAAAGGTGCGCGATCCCGGCGCCCTGCTGCTGACCTGCCACCCTGCCCTCGCACGTGCCGTGCTGCCCGCCTGGCAGGATGAACTGGCCCGCCGCACCGGCCGCCTGCTGCACTGGTCCCTCGACGAAACCCTTGCGCCCACCGCCGGATTTGCCCAGGCGATCACCCCATGACCACCACCCCCAAGCGCTGCCCCATCTGCGGCAAACCGCGCAGCGATGCGCACAAGCCGTTTTGCTCTGCCCGCTGCCGCGACCGCGACCTGATGCGCTGGCTGGAAGACGGCTATGCCCTGCCCGGCCCGCCCGCCGACGCCGAAGAGGAAGGCCCGGATTGAGGCGTCCGCGGCTAAAGCCAAAAAGCCGATTGTGGAAAAATAGATGCAATTGAGGGCTGGACAACCTTCGGCCACCTCGCCATAGGGCGCTTCACCAAACGCAAGGCGCCGGCCAAACGGCCCGCCAGCGCGGCAAGCCCGGGTAGCTCAGTTGGTAGAGCACGTGACTGAAAATCACGGTGTCGGCGGTTCGATTCCGTCCCCGGGCACCATTGCCTTATTCGCCAAAAGTTGAAAAAAGTGCAGTTTTCTGTCATTTTCACTATCGGCCTAACCGCTGACGACCACCTTTGTTCGCCCGCAATCGCGGTAATTCAGGGGGCCACCTTGGGGGCCATCCTGAAAACGGCGAAAGGCGTGGCCCCCAACGGCGCCGAGAGACACCGCAATCCGCAATGCGAAGCCTCAAGCGAAGCCCTATAAGCTGGCGGACGAAAAGGGCCTGTTCCTGCTGGTCCAACCATCGGGCGGCAAACTCTGGCGGCCCGAGTTCCGCGACGAACCGGGCAATCCCAAGCGCGTCGAAAAGAAGGTAAGCTTTAGCGCCGATCCCGGAAGCTAATCCGTACGAGAAGACCGGCGCAAATGCTCAAAGCTTGCCCACCAGTTCCGGCACGGCGGTG
>NZ_BCYV01000012.1 GCF_001598375.1 Novosphingobium capsulatum NBRC 12533 | reverse complement strand
CGGGAGACCGTCCTGGCCGAGCGTCAGCGATCCCTTGCGCCGCGCCAGGGGGCAGCGCCCCCAAGTAGCCCGCCCAGCGTGAGTGGTAGCGGGAGACGGGCATGAGAATCGGATCAAGTTGTGCAAAGCCGCCAAGCCCGAAAGCCGTGCATCCTGATCGCAATTTTTATTATGCTTCTCTATTCGTCAAGAGCGGGGGGCGACTTGCCAGCAATCGGTCAAGCTAGTGAATTAAGGTGCAATATGTTGAATGATAGGTAAATTATTCTTTTGCGACTAAAGAACGAACGTCCTACTCTGACAATTGTGGTCGCCTGCGCATAGCGAGGCTCCGGGCAGGAGCCGCGATCCGCACGTCATAGGAGGCTGACCCTCTTGCCGAAACGCACGACTATTCACGGGAAAACCAGCAATGCTTGGGCGCCACCACCACGCAACATGCATAAGCAGGCGCTTACAGCAGTCCAAATAAGCGCTGCTGCCATAGAGTCCCCTGGCATCAGGGTTCAAGTCAGCTGACATTCGCACATCTTCGGGAGACTCCGCATGACGATTGTCCTCACCAAACCGCCGCGCAACTGGGACCCGGTGGTCAAGCTGACGCATTGGAGCATTGTGCTGGCGGTGCTCGCCAACGGCGTTGTCACCGAAGGCGGCTCGTGGCCGCATATCTGGGTTGGCTTTGCCCTGGCGGGCATGCTGGCGCTGCGCCTGCTGTGGGGGCTGGTGGGGCCACGCGAAGCGCGCTTTTCGGCCTTTCCACCCAGCCTGCGGCGGGCACTGGCCCATATTCGCGAGATCAAGGCCGGCAAGGTCCACGATCAGCCATCGCACAACCCGCTTGGGGCCCTGATGGTTTATGCCATCTGGGGTACGCTCGGCATTATCATTGCCAGCGGTATCGCCATGGCGGGCCTGCCGCCCAAGGCGATGACCCATGAGCGTCATGCGGTGGAACAGGCCGCGCCGCATGGCGAGGATGAGCGCGACGGCGAGGAAAACCCGCTGGGTGAGACGCATGAGGCCGCTGTCAATCTGCTCTATGTGCTGATTGTGCTGCATCTGGGCGGGGTGATCTTTGAAACGCGCCGCTCCGGGCAGGGTCTGGTGCTGGCCATGTTGCCCGGTCGGCGGTAAACCGGCGCAATGCAGCATGCCGCCCGATCTCTCGAACGCAAAGCCTTGATTCTGACGCTGGTGCTGGCCTGTCAGGTGCTGGCGGCGATGTTCTTCGCCATCGATGTGGCAGGAGACATCGCCGAGGCGGGGCTGGGCTGGCACCTGTCGATCGAATTGGGCGCCACGCTGGCCCTTGTTGCGGGCGTGGTGGTGGGGGCCTTTCACGTGCGGTCGCTGATCGAACGCGGGCGACAGGATCAGGAACTGATCGCGGCCGCCCGCGGCGCCATGGGGGCGCTGATCCGCGCGCGTTTTGCGCAATGGGGTTTGACCACGGCGGAGGCCGATGTGGCGCTGTTTGCCATCAAGGGGTTGGACGTAGCTGAGATCGCGGCCCTGCGCGGATCGGCGCAGGGAACCGTGCGGGCGCAATTGACACGTATCTATGCCAAGGCAGGTACAGCCTCACAAACTGGGCTCATCGCACTGTTCATGGAAGAGTTGATCGACCCTGCCACCTCACTAGGCAAGGACGCTGTCCATGGCTGACATCGCCCTGATGCACCACCTGCTGATTGCGCTGGGCATCGGCCTGCTGATCGGCGCGGAGCGGGAGCGGCGCAAAGCCGAGCGCCCGGCGTCTGCGGGGCTGCGCTCCTTTACCATCGCCGGCCTTGTGGGTTGCGGCAGCGCTTTGACGCCGTGGGTTTGGATGAGCGGTGTCGTCCTCGCCTGCATTACCGCGCTGGCCCTGTTCAGCAATTGGCAGCGCCGTACCTCGTGCGACCCCGGCATCACCACCGAAATCGCGCTGATAGCCACCACGTTGCTCGGCGCGCTGTCGGTCAGCGCGCCCGATCTTGCCGGGGCATCGGCGGTGCTCATCACCATAGTTCTGGCCGCCCGCGAACCGCTGCACCGCTTTGTGGGGCAGATGGTGACCGCAGAGGAGGTGGCCGATGTCCTGCTGATTGCGGGTGCGACACTGATCGTGCTGCCGATGCTGCCCGATCGCCCCATGGGGCCGTTTGCCGCGCTCAACCCCCATGCCATCTGGCTGGTGGTCATCATGATCCTTGGCATCAATGCGATGGGGCAACTGGCCA
Organism: Novosphingobium capsulatum NBRC 12533; assembly: GCF_001598375.1. Taxonomy (GTDB): domain Bacteria; phylum Pseudomonadota; class Alphaproteobacteria; order Sphingomonadales; family Sphingomonadaceae; genus Novosphingobium; species Novosphingobium capsulatum. The sequence continues at coordinate 248,703 of NZ_BCYV01000012.1, read as the reverse complement.
CAAGGCTTTTAGGCGCGCGATTGGGGGTGCCGATGCTGGGGCTGGTGTCGGGCTTTATCTCCAGTTCGGCGACGATCGGCGCGATGGGTGCCTGGGTGCGCGCCAATCCTGCCTCGCTTTCAGCGGGCGTCGCGGCGGCGGTGCTTTCAACGGTGGCCAATTATGTGCAGATGGCGGTCGTCATCGAGGTCACCGATCACAATGCATTTCTGGCAACTGCCGCAACGGTAGCAGCCGCGGCCTCCGCTGCAGCCTTGTCCGGCGGCTGGTTCATGCTGGCGGCGTGGCGCGAAACATCTGCAGAGCCGCCCAGGTTCAGTCGCTCTTTCAACGTGATGATCGCGCTGGTCTTTGCCGCGATGTTGGCAGGGATGCTGATCCTGGTGGCCGCGATGCAGGCGTGGTTCGGCACAATGGGTATTGCGGCGGCGGCGGCCATCGGCGGCGTGCTGGATGTGCACGCCGCCGTCATTTCCATCGCAACGCTGGTAAGCGAGCGGGCGATCACGCCAGCCCAAGCCATCGTGCCGGTGCTGATCGCCTGTACCACCAGCAGCCTTGCCAAGATGCTGTTCTCAGCCACGGCGGGCACGAGGGCCTTTGCCGCGCGGGTCATTCCCGCGCAGGCCGGCATTGTTATCGCATCATGGATGGCAGGGCTCGCGACCCTGCGGGTCCTTTAAGGCCTTCACCATCCGTGCCCTTAAGAAAAAACGCATCGTCGCCCGGTGTTCACAATCGCGGGGCAAAGCACTATTGCGCAGACATTCAGCAAAAGGCCTCGCCATATGAACAACCTCGACCCCATGCTGGCACTTGAAGATACCGAAGTTGACCCGGCGGTGAAGGCGCAGGCTGCCTCGCGCAGCACATGGGTCAGCGTGGCTGTCAACAGCACACTGTCAGCCTTGCAGGTGGCGGTCGGGCTGATTTCGGGGTCGTCGGGTCTGATTGCTGACGGTATCCATTCACTGTCCGATCTGGTGGCAGACTTTCTGGTGCTGTTCGTGTCCGCCCATTCGAAGGCCGAGGCGGATGAGCGCCACCCCTATGGCCACCAGCGTTTCGAGAATGCAGCTTCGCTGGCGCTGGGCCTGTTGTTGGCGGGCGTGGGCATCGGCATGTTGTGGAGCGCGGTCATCAAGATCGAGCACCACGAGGCCATCCCCAAGGTGGAGATCACCGCTCTATATGTGGCAGGGGCCGCGTTGATCGCCAAGGAACTGCTGTTTCGCTACATGTTGGCGGTGGCCAAGCGGGTGAAATCCAGCATGCTGGTTGCCAACGCCTGGCACGCACGCTCAGATGCGGCCTCCTCCTTGGTTGTGGGCTGTGGCATTATCGGCAATCTGCTGGGCTACCCCATCCTCGATCCGGTCGCGGCCTTGATTGTCGGGCTGATGATCCTGAAAATGGGCTGGGAATTCGGGTGGGAAGCGCTGCACGACCTGATGGACCAATCAGGCGATGACGAAGAGGTGGAGGCGATCCGCGCCACCATCTTGGGGACGCGAGGCGTGCGTGGCTGTCACAATCTGCGCACGCGCAAAATGGGCGATATGCTGATGGTTGATGTCCACATCGACATCGACGCCGACATCACCGTCGAGGCGGGCCATGCCATCGTCCAGTCCGCTGAAGATGCCGTGCGTGCGCGCCATCGCGTGCTGGGCATGATCGCACATGCCGATCCTTGGAAGCTTGGATGAGTTTTGTTCACGAACATGCTACCGCATGGCTTTGTTCATATGGAAACATCCTCCTATGAGGCCTTCAAGCGCTCGGCGGCCATGCCAAGATCGACCTGAGAGGCGGCGCCCAGCTTTTTCATCAGGGCGCTGCGGCACAGCTTCACCGTGATTTCGCTTAACCCCAGCCGCGCGGCGATCTGCTTGGTTTGCAAGCCATCGTCTACAATCATTGCCATCACCTCGCGTTCGCGCGGGCTTAGTGAGGCGTAGCGTCGGCGCAAGTCATCGCTCTCCTGCCCTTTCGTCTGATGCTGACGCGATTGCGCCAGCCCTACGTAAATCGCGTCAAGCAGATCCTGCTCGCGAAACGGCTTGGTGAGAAATTCGATGGCTCCTCCTTTCATCGCTCGCACCGACATCGGTACGTCGCCATGGCCGGTGATGAAGATCACCGGAATAGCGGGATGCTCATGCGCGAAGGCCTCATGAAAATCGAGCCCATTGCAGCCCGGCATGCGTACATCGAGCACAAGACAGGCCACCCGCCCGGTCAGATCGACAGCTTTCAGTCCCTCGGGCGAGGCCAAGGCCAGACATCCCAGCCCCACCGAATCGAGCAGATTACCCAAAGCCTTGCGCATGGAAGGGTCATCGTCGATCACCAGCACGAGATCGCTGGTTTGTGTGGCGCCTTGCGTCATCCGTTCCCTCCATGGGCTAAGGGCAGGCTGATCGTTACCACCAGCCCGTGTTCGCGCGCATCCGCCTCGATTATGCCGCCATGTGCCTCGATGATCGAGCGGCAAATGGCGAGCCCCATGCCCATGCCTCCCTCTTTTGTGGAATGAAACGGCTCGAACATCGCTGCAAGTTGCTGCGGCGTCAGGCCATGGCCATTGTCTGCCACAGTTACCACCACGCGATTTTGGATCAGGCGGGTTTCGATGGCGATCTCGCCCCTAGTGTGGTCGATCGCCTCGCTGGCATTGACCAGCAGATTGAGCATGACCTGCTGGATCTGCACCGGATCGATCATTATCTCGGGAATGTCGGCTCCGGCCAGCAGATGCAGATCAATCGAACGAGCCCGTAATTGCGGTTCCATTAGCGCGGCTGCTTGCCGGATCGTGTCGTTCACATCGGCAAACTGGCGCCGGGGCGCTGCATTCGACATCAGGCTGCGTACGCGCGCGATGATCGCGCTCGCCCGGTTGGCGTCATCGGCAATATCACCGACCGTGGCGGCGATCCGCTCTAGCCGGGGCGGCGAGGCTGCCAGCCAGCGGCGGCAGGCGCTGGCATTGGCAACAATCGCCGCCAGCGGCTGGTTGACCTCATGCGCGATGGCCGCGCCCATGCCGCCCAGAGTGGTAATGCGGGTGACGCGCGCCAACTGCGCCTGCGCGACATTGGCGCGCGCCTGCGCCTGCCCCGAACGCACCGCCAGCCAGGCCACCGCGCTGATCGCCAAAATGCTGATCGCGGTGTTGACGATACCGGTATGGAAATTGCCATCATGCGTGAGGAAATAGCTGAGCAGGGTGAGCGCGATGCAGGCCCCTGCTACGCCCAGCAGCGCGCGCATCCCGCAAAACCGCGAGGCAAGCAGCACTACGATGACATAGAAGGTCGCGGCCGCAATTTCGTAATCGGTGATGGTGTCGGCGACGAAAATCAGCCCGGTCAGCACCACGCTCGTCAAGGGTAGCAGCCAGCGTGCAGTTGGCCCCAACGGCGATGCTTCCGCGTAGGCACGCCAGCCATGATGTTCACTCGGCGGGGTCATGCAATATAGGTCTTTAATACAGCTACTAGGTCGTCGGCAGCCTGTTGCTCGTAAGCGCTTGGGGAACGCCCTTCGTCAATCATGTGCTCGCGAATATGCCCGCCCAGCACCGAGACCATCAGCCCGTTCATCGCCCCCTTCGCTGCGGTCAGGCGGCGCATCACCTCGCCGCACGGCTCCTCGGTGTCGAGCGCGCGCTCGATGGCGTCGATCTGTCCGCGCAGCCGGCGGACGCGGTTGAGCAGCTTGCGCTTGTTGACGCTGACTTCGGCGCTGGCTGCCGAAACGGCGGCAGAAAGGGAATTGGACATGGCGCGAATATACTCGGGTATAGTTGAAATATACCCCCATGGGTATGTAGGCGACCTATAGCAAAGTCGGGCGCGACTCCAAAGCCTCTGCCTTTGTCGACACGTCGCAGGCGTGTCTTTTACCGCAACCCTCAAGGGATCGCCATGAACCCGCAACCCAGTACCCAGGCCGGAGAACCCGACAGTCGCCGCTTGGCGGTTGCTGCTCCTTCTTCCGCGCCGTGGCGTGCCAGCGAGTTTGGCAGGGCCCGACAGGTAGCCGCAGGCGCCTGATCGGCCCGCCGCCTCCTGGCTTCGCGCCAAGGAGGCCCGCATGAAGTCGATATTTCCTCTTTGCTGTTCACGGATTGCGCAGTCTGCCCGGCAGAACCGCGCAGAGCCGCCGCGACGACGATGCGTTGCGCTCCCCCCTGCGCCTTGCGTGTACCCATGCCGTGCGCATGCCCCGCTAAAACCCGCGCTTATGGCAGCGCGGCGCCCACTTTCGCTGAACACCTGGAAAATCCCATGATGAAACTCGTAGACACCTGCGCGCAGGACATTCTCGACACCGAAGCCGTGCTCGACACCGCCCATGTCGGCGACATTCGTGGCGCCTTTGGTACCATCGCGCTCGGCGACACCGGCCCGCGCGACACTTGGCGCCGGCGCCTGTCCACGCTGATGGCGGTCATCGGGCCCGGCCTGATCGTCATGGTGGGCGATAACGACGCTGGCGCCTTTGGCACCTATACGCAGGCAGGCCAGAACTATGGCACCGGCCTGTTGTGGACGCTGCTGCTGCTGGTGCCGGTGCTCTATGTCAATCAGGAGATGGTGCTAAGGCTCGGGGCGGTCACACGCGTGGGCCACGGGCGGCTGATTCTTGAACGCTTCGGGCGCTTTTGGGGGGCGTTCAGCGTGATCGACCTGTTCCTGCTCAATGCGCTCACCATCGTCACCGAATTCATCGGCATTGCGCTCGCGCTCGATTATCTGGGCCTGCCGCGCCAGTGGGGTGTGGCGGCGGCGGCGCTGATCATCGTGGCTTCCGCCGCCACCGGCAGCTTTCGCCGCTTCGAGCGCATCGCGCTGTTGCTCGTGGGGGCGAGCCTGCTGCTGGTGCCGGTGCTGATCTGGGTTCACCCGCCGGTGGCCCAGGTTGCACATGATCTGGTGGTGCCCGGCCTGCCGCACAAGGGCGCGCTGGGCGATGTGATGCTGCTGATCATCGCCATTGTCGGCACCACGGTCGCGCCCTGGCAGCTGTTTTTTCAGCAGAGCTATGTCATCGACAAGCGCATCACCCCGCGCTTCCTGCGCTATGAAAGCGTTGATCTGGTGCTGGGCATCGTGCTGGTGCTGGTGGGCGGCATCGCCATGATGGCCTTTGCGGCGGCCGCCTTTGCCGGGCGCCCCGAGTTCGGCCATTTTCAAGATGCGCTGGGCGTGGCGGCAGCGCTGGGCCGGGCGGGCGGCCATGCGGCGGGCGTATGCTTTGCGGTGGCCCTGCTTGATGCCAGCGTGATCGGTGCCATGGCGGTGTCGCTGTCGACTGCCTATGCGGTGGGCGATGTGCTTGCGATCCGCCATTCGCTGCATCGCAAGCCGGGCGAGGCCAAGGGCTTTTTCGCGGTCTATGCCGGGCTGGTGGCGTTGGCCGCTGGGCTGGTGCTGACACCGGGCACGCCGCTGGGCCTGCTCACCAATGCGGTGCAGACGCTGGCGGGCGTGCTGCTGCCCAGCGCCACAGTGTTCCTGCTGCTGCTGTGCAACGACAAGGCGGTGCTGGGTCCGTGGGTCAATGGCAAGTGGCTCAACCTGTTTACCGGCATGGTAATTGCGGTGCTGGTGATGCTGTCGACAGTCCTCACTGCCGCCGTACTGTTCTCCGATATCAGCGAGCGGGCCATTCTGGCCATTCTCGGCGTGGGGGCGGTGTTTACCTTGGCTGTCGGGGGCTGGCTGGTGTTTGCCCGCAGCGAAGAGGCGCCAGTGCTGCCGCGCTGGAAAATGGAACGCTGGCACATGCCGCCGCTGGCCCAGTTGGCGCCTGCCACCATGACCCCGCTGGCCAAGCTGTGGATGGTGGTGTTGCGTGGCTATCTGGTGATTGCTGGCGGTCTGGTGCTGTACCGCATCATCCGGCTGTCGATCGGCGGGCACTGAGCCGGAGGAGACAGGGCCATGACCGCCTTGCTGACTGTATTCGCCTATATGGTCTTTGTCTGTCTGGCTCTGGTCAGCTACTATCGCCACCAAAAGCGCAAAAAGCGCCATCCGGCGCGACGGCTGAAGCGCCACCACATTGCGCGCCGTCCGCTGCGTTGAACAACTAAGGATTTTTCGTGACGCCGCTCGCCTCGTTGACCGCGCTTTTCGATGTCGACCTGTTCGGGTTGGCGATCAGCTTCATCTGCCTCAGCACCGCCTTTGCGCTGGGCACAGCCATCGGACTCGAACGCCAGTGGCGCCAGCGCACGGCGGGCCTGCGCACCAATGTACTAGTGGCAGTGGGGGCGGCGGCCTTTGCCGACCTGGGCCTTCGAGTGGCTGGCGTCGATGGTGGGGTGCGCGTAATTTCCTACGTTGTTTCAGGCATCGGCTTTCTGGGCGCAGGCGTTATCATGAAGGAAGGCACGCATATACGCGGGCTCAACACCGCCGCAACCTTGTGGGCCAGCGCGGCAGTGGGCTGCTTTGCCGGCGCGCGCAAGCCGGCCGAAGCGGTGCTTGTGGCCGGCTTTGTGCTGGCGGGGAATACGCTGCTGCGCCCGCTGGTTGATGCTGTCAATCGTCGCCCGATGAACCCAGACGAAACCGAGGCGCTCTATCGCGTGCATGTGGTTTGCCCTTCGGGCATGGTGTCCGCCGCGCGCGATCTCTTGTTCGACGAGCTGGAAACCCACCACTACCCTATCCGCGAGATGGAAACGCTCGCCGAGGGCGAAACGCAGGTCGAGCTGGCGGCAATTCTGGTGCCCACCACCGCCGACCCCGCCGATCTTGATGCGATCACCGCGCATATCGCCCGCCATGAAGGCATCAGCAGTGCCACCTGGACCGTCAGCGCCACCAATTGAAAACTGTATGCTGCAGATCGGCTCCTGTAGAAACCGACATCTACCATGTGATCGCGAGCGACAGTTCCGTCGCAGACCTTACCTTTGCCGCCTTCTGCTATCCATCCTGAATATCTGATGATTTCAGAGGAAGTAGTAGGTCCGAAGCACTGATACCCAGTCCCTTAGCGAGCCTGTCGACCACATCAATGCTGGCTGAATAGAGGCAGCGCTCCAGGGCGCTGATGTACGTTCGATCAATTTGAGCCCGATGGGCGAGCTCTTCCTGCGACAAACCAGCGGCTTGCCGGTGTCGACGCAGATTGGCGGCGAGTATCTCCTGGATCTCCATGATCCGGAAAAGCCGCCCTTGATGAGTATTTAACCACGGAGTATTCTCTACAAACGACGCCGTGGGGTTCCGTTTGCAATGCGCCAGTTCCGATTGAAGTCCCGCTTGGGGTCATGCTTCTCTGCGCAGTCGGCGCAGGGCCGCTGCAAGATGGGGTCGGATGGTCCGGCGGGTCTTATCTATAGTGCGGCCTATGGTTGGCCAGTTGATAACGCGACCTCGCCGTCCCAACCTCCCTCGCGGGAACTTCTTCCGCTGGCGCGGATACTTGTCAGTCCTTGGCCATCAAGCTTCCTGCGCAGCCCAGCGGAAATCCGTGCCATCGGCCCACATACGATGGAGGATCACCCCCATCTTTCGGGCCAAGGCTACGACCGCCTTCTTCCGGCCGCGGCGCTTGGCAAGCCGCATCGCCCAAGATCTCAGAGCCGATGGTTTGGCGACGCGGGTCATCAGTACTTGGGCGGCCTCAAACAGCGAGGCGCGCATCATGGCGTCGCCCGCCTTGGATATTCGACCAGTCCAATCGACTTCGCCCGATTGGTATCGTTTGGGCGTGAGGCCGAGGTGCGCGCCGACAGTACGGGATCGATTGAAGCGCGATGGCACGTCGATCGCAACCCGGAAATTCATGGCTACGACAGCACCGACACCGGGCATGGTCATCAGCCGGCGGCATACGGGATCATCCTGGACGACCCGCAGCAGGATGCCGTGCAGTTCATCATACTGGCGGCGCATAGCGTTGCGGGCGATGAGCATGGGCTCGACTACCTCGGCCACGAAAGCGTCGAAGGCCGCGAGTTCGCGAATTCGCTCCTCGAAGGCCTTGGGCGTGACCTTGCCCACCTTCAAGCCAAAGTTCTTGAGGAGGCCCCGCAGGTCAGCCTCGATGTCCAAGAACTTGGATTTGAGGACTTTGCGCGCCTGGAGCAGCACGTTGAGCCGTTGGCTGCGGTCAGACTTGATGTGAACGGGCTTGAACAGCCCGACCCGCATCATCTGAGCGAGGCCGCGCGCGTCATTCCGGTCGGTCTTGTTCATCGTCTGCGCCCGCAGCACTTGCGCCATATGGCGCGCCTCGACGCAAACCACCGGCAGTTGGGCTTCGGTCAGCGCCGAATATATGTGCTGCGAGAGCGGTCCGGCTTCCAGCCCGACCCGCTCGAGGTCTGCCGCCAAGGGGCGCAGCGCCGCCACAAGGTCCTCCGCCTCGCTCGGCACCTTCAGTTCGCGAATGATTTCACCGGAAGCATCGACAACGCAGATGCTCGTCAGGTTCAGGGAAACGTCCAGTCCTGCAAAATAGGCCATTTCGAGTCTCCATGTTTTGATGGAGCCACAATCAGATGGGGCATGCCGAGACGAATACCACCATCTGTAGTGTATAGTCGGTATCGATTGGTAGTTGGTCTTCAGACATATTGACTGAATCGGTCGTCGAAAAGACTGCGAGAGGAAACGCTTGGATATCAAGGATCTTACGGCTGTGCCCTAGCTAGTGCCTGGATAACTAGGTCGAGTCCGCAGTCACGATGCGGGCATCTCGTCGGCATAAGCGCGCGCAAAGCTGCCCGGCGGACAGTCAATGCGCTTGCGAAAGGCGATGCTTAAGGCGCTGGCTGCTTCATAGCCAATGTCCTCAGCAATGCTGTCGAGCGATTGGTCGCTACGCGCCAGCGCATCAAATATTCGATCGGCACGCAACCGACGATCGAGCCGAACCTTGCCGAGAAGGCCGAGCGGGACATGCCAGCGATCCCGGCAGTCCAGTTGGCGCGGATATCGGCGTGCATTACCACCTTGGCTACGTGCTAGCGGCAAGGGCGCGCGATTATGGAGCCAAGTAGCTACCACGCGGTTGGGGTGCAACCGTCGTCGCCTCCGCGCCACGGGCAGGAAGGGCAGCTATCCGCTTATGGCTGCTGGAAACCCGCCGCTCCCTTTACGGCCAAGACTTTCAATAATGAAACGCCGAAATCGTATGAACGGGGTGGCTCCTGACGAGCTGATTTCACGTCGCCATGCAATGGCCTTTCACACGTCAGGGTTCGGTCAGCTTCACCCCTTAGTCGGACAGAATGCCCGGACAGACCTACCTGCCAATTGGCACCGTTGTCGCTGGATCGGCACTAGCCTTCCTACCCCGGATTTCCATCATAACGATTCCACCATCGTTTTTCTCCGAAAAGCTGCTGCGGACGACCGTGCAGTGCGGATCGGCTACTTTGTCGATTAGCATCAAAACTGCCGGAGCAAATCGACATCCTTCCTACATCCTTCGCCATACCCAACCGCAAGGCCAGTTATGTGACCTCAAGCACTCTGCGCAACTCCGCCAAGGCGTGGGTGCTGGTGAAAGTCTCTGCCAGAGTGAAAGAATGAAGATTAATGACAAGGAATGAACAATGCGTAGCAAGATCAAACCATGACTGAAACAAAAATGCGATATGATCCCATCACGATTAGCCTGCACTGGGCGACGGCGCTTCTAGTCGTGACGCTGTTCGGACTTGCCGAATTCTGGGACTTCCTTCCTCGCGGGACGCCGCTGCGTCACAATCTCCAGGGCCTGCACATCTCGCTGGGCCTCATTCTGACCGCGGTCGTAACGCTGCGAATTATCTGGCGTGCAGGTTTTGGCCGCCGCCTGCCAGAGATCGTCTCGACCCTGCCCTACTGGGCAGCGAAGGGCGCGCACTATCTGCTATATTGCCTGCTGATCGGCCAGATTGCCTTGGGCTTCCTGTTCCGCTGGGCACAAGGCGAGGCTTTTACCTTTTTCGGCTTGTTCGCGGTTCCCCCTGCATTCGCGCCCGACAAGGTTCTCGCGGGGACGATCGGCGAGGCCCATGACCTTGTCGGCTGGTCAATCATCCTGCTGGCCGGCCTCCACGCTGCGGCAGCCCTGCTTCATCACTATGCGCTGCACGACAATACGCTCAGGCGCATGTTGCCACATTGAGCCTCTGGCCGAGGGTCGCAATGATGCGCGCGCCGGCCAGAACTTTGGCTATCACTTCTCGGTCGGCACTGTCCTCGCCCCAGCGGGGCTGTGCCTGACATGCAGCGCATCGATTTCCGCCTTGCGCATCTGCATGTAAAAGGCGCGCGATGCCCCATAGGCTCGGGCCGGGTCCTCATGCAGCTTTTGCAGGCGATCGTCAAATTCCGCACGCCGGTCGACAAGCCGGATCGTCGTTGTCGGGATGGAATAGGCCAGACGATTGAAAGGGCGCCCCACGCTCAAGGGCAAGGTGAGCCGGTCGACGATATCGCCGAACAGGTCGCGCACGCTCGAGGGACCGATCAACGGCAGATAGAGGAACGGTCCTGGCTTCACGCCATAAAACCCGAGCGTATCGGCAAAACCATTGGGGCGATGCGGAAGATTGAACCTGCGCGTTTTCGCCACATCGAACAGGCCGGCCACGCCGACCACCGAGTTGATCGTGAAGCGGCCGAGGGTCTCTGCGGCCTTGCCGGGATGATGTTGCAGCAGATAATTTGCGAACACGACGGGCTCGTTGAGATTGGCAAGAATATTACGCAATCCGCTGCGGACCGGTGCCGGCAGGCCATGCCTGTAAGCAAGGGCCACGGGCCGGAAAACGGCCTTGTCCACCGAATGAGTCAGCTCGAATGCCTTGACGTTGACCGTTTGCAAGGGGTCGCCACGTGCTTCCTGGCGGGCAGCGGTCACGACGATGCTGTCCTGATGGCTATTCTGCCCTGCCTGCGCGGGAAGTGCCTCTTGCGAACCCGCTATGGCGGCTGCGGGAACCTCGGCTGCGGGCTTGCCGCCTGGCGCGTCAATCGGGCCTGCCTCCTGTGTGGAACTGGCCGGCGGCGCGGGGCTGGCCGGTACATTGTCCAGTGGGGTGGCCGACGAGGATAGTTGCAGGAACAGGCAGCCAAGCACCAGTGTGGTCATTTGCCAACTCCAGCACCTGCGCAATCATACATGGCTATTTCACCGCTGCGGGTTTGGATGCCAACGGCTTGCCCTGCCAGGTGCCGGTCAGCGTGTTCAGGAAGGCGACGATATCGTTGATGTCCTGGTCCGGCAGTCTCCCTTTGGGCGTCTGGAAACGCACCATGAGCCTGACGGCCTCGGGCAGTGTCTTCGCGCTGCCATCGTGCATGTAAGGCCCGGTCAGGGCGATATTGCGCAGGTTCGGCACCTTGAAGCGTGCGCGGTCCTGCTCGGCGTGTGTAACCGTATATCGGCCGAGATCGGCATCGGTCGCCTTGCCGTCACGCGCCGTGACGTAATCGCCGTTCAGCCCCATGATTTCCATGCCCTGGCCGCCCAGCGATTGGCCGACATGGCACGAAGCGCAGCCATTCTCCTTGAACAGCGCATAACCGCGCTTCTCGCTCGCGCTGATCGCGCCGATGTCGCCTTGCAGGTAACGGTCGAAACGGCTTCCTGGTGTGGAAAGCGTTCCTTCGAACGCGGCAATCGCGTCGGTGATGCGATGCTGGTCGATCGGCCCCGGGCCATAGATTTTGAGGAATGCCGCACCATAGCCGGGCTGCGCGTTCAACTTCGCGGCAACCTCGTTCCATGTGTGCGAGCCCATTTCCAGTGGATTCATTACCGGACCGGCAGCCTGCGCCGCCAGAGTCGGCGCCCGACCATTCCAGAACTGCACCTTGTTGAACAGCGCATTGTAAACCGTGGGCACATTGATCGGCCCCTTCTGCCCACCGATGCCGGTGGCCGTCACCAGACCGTCCGCGCCGCCCGTGCCGAGCCCGTGGCAACTCGCACAGCTCACGCTGTTATCGCCGGAAAGTTTCGTATCGAAAAACAGCCGCTGGCCCAGCGCGATCTTGTCTACATCTGCGGGCAAGACCGCCATGATCGGCTGAACCGGCTCGGCAGCGAATTGCGCGGCGACATTCGGGGAAGCGTAATATTTACGCCGGGTCGCCGTCACCCAGGTCAGCAACGCATTCCTGTCCGCATCGCCGAGCCGCGCGCGCCAGTGCATCAACGTGTAGGGCGAAGGCGGCATCCGGCTCTGACGTGTCACCCATTCGATGCGGGCCAGATCCTCTTGCGGGGGCGGCGTGCCGTCCTGCAACGCCTTGAGCACGGCCTCTACACGGAAATGCCGTAGGCCTTGTGTCAGATCCCGCTGCATCAGTTGATGGGCAACCGGCAGATCGGCATAGAACGGCAACGCCGTGCCCTGCGCATGGCAATAATCGCACCGGGCTCGCGTCAGGACACGGAATGCCCCCAACGCGACCGGATCGCTATAGGCCGGGGAGAATGCCGGAAGCACCGGCGCCGTCGCGCGATCGAAATGCGCCAGATAGCCGACAGTCCCGCCATAAGCGGCAACCAACGCCCCAGCGCCGATGAGCAGGATGTTCCGTTTAAGCATATGTCCCGGCTAGGCATCGAGTCTGACGCAAGCCTGACGGGAGGAACCGCGGCATGATCACCCTTGCGCTCAACCCTCGGGGAATTGCAGCACCAATTCACGTCGGTCAGGGTTGCTTGTCAGCACCCCCTCGTGCGCAGCCATGATCCGATCGACGATGGCCAGCCCCAGACCCGCGCCATTCTTGCTGGCATGATCGGCGCGCCTGTGCCGGCGCACGAGATCGCGCAGGCGCTCCACATCAAGGCCCGGCCCCTCATCGCGGACTCCCATCACCGCTCCTGGGCCTACGAAGACCTGGACCGTGCCACCGGCGGGAGTCACGCGGACCGCATTTTCGACAAGATTGCGCAGCGCCGCCGCAATCGCTTCCTTGCGCCCCCGAATGCCTGGCACCTCGCCATTGACGTCAAGCGCGATCATCTTGCCTTCGTCAAGGATCGCCGGTGCGACCTGGCTGACGACATCGCGCGCCAGTTCGACAAGTCCTATCTGTTCTGGCGCGATCTGCGCTGATGCCGCAGCGTCGATCTGGGCCAGAAGCATCAACTGATCGATCAGCCGCCGCATCGCTGCAACATCACCTTTCAACCGCAGGGCACGAGGATGATCGATCTGGTCGAGTTCAAGCGACAGCAGGGCCAGAGGCGTGCGCAATTCATGCGCGACATCGGCCGCGAAAGCTTCCTGCCGCTTCGCCGCCTCGTCGAGACGTTCCAGAAGATCGTTGACCGCCCCGGTGAAAGGCAGTGCCTCTTCAGGCATTTGCGACGTATCGATGCGAAACCCTCGCTCATGTCCCTTGACGGCTTTAATGCTCCGGGCCGCATCCTCCAGCGGAACAAAGGCCTGTCTGATGACCCGAAGACCAAGGATAGTGACCGGAACCATGAGCACCACCACCGGAAGTGCGACATGTTCCAGCGACTCCAGTATAGCGCGTTGCAGAGCGGCGCCCGCCTCGAGATGGCTGAAGGTCAGCCGATAGAAAAAGACCACCGCCGCGAGCAACAGGAGCGTGCCGACTAGCCCGACCTGCCCCAGACCGCGAATGAGCCTGCGCGACACCGAATTCCTGCGCATCATGCGGCGGTGTCCTTGAGGATATAGCCGACACCCCGGATCGTCTGGAGCACGCCGCGCATCCGGGCGTCCTCGAGCTTCCTCCGCAGGCGGGATATGGCAGCTTCTACCGCATTGGGGGTCACCTGCTCATGGAAATTGTAAAGTGCATTCTCGATCACCTCCCGGCGGACCACGGCCCCGGCACGGCGCATCAGCAGTTCCAGCAGATCGGCCTCCCTGCGCGACAGTTCGATTTCGAGATCGCCAACATGCGCGGTTCTGCGCGCCGTGTCGAAACGAAGCGAGCCGACTTCGACCACCGTCTGCGCCCTGAGGCCCGGCCGGCGCAGCAAGGCGCGAAGCCGGGCAGCTAGTTCCTCCACCTCGACTGGCTTGACGACATAATCGTCCGCCCCGGCATCAAGCCCCAGGACCCGATCCTCCAGAGCCCCTCGCGCGGTTTGAACAATCGCGGGCGGCATATCGCGATAGCGACGAGAGGCGGCGAGCCAAGCGACCCCATCGCCATCGGGCAAGCCCAGATCCAGAATGATTGCGTCATAGATGGCGCTCGCCATGGCATCGTCCGCATCCGACAGGCGAAGAGCAATATCGCAGGAAAAACCGCGGAGTTGAAGGCCATCGACCATAAGTCGAGCTAGGCGTTCATTATCCTCAATGACGAGAATGCGCATCTATGCGATATTCCTTCTCCAGTCGGAACAAGGCGGGCGCTGTTCAGGCAATAGCACCGAACAGGCGCCCAATACCTGCCGTCACGGCCAGCGCCAAAGCCCCCCAGAAACTGACGCGAAGGATAGACCGCGTCAGCGGTGCGCCGCCCGCCCGCGCACCAAGCGCGCCCAGAATTGCGAGACAAAGAAGCGTGGCCGCGATTATCAGAGGAATTAATCCATGGCGAGACAAGGCTGAGACGAGTGCGAGCGGCAGAAGAGCGCCTGCGCTGAACGTGATGGCTGAGGTGAATGCCGCTTGAAGCGGCCGAGCAGTCGCGATCTCGGACATGCCGAGTTCGTCACGCGCATGGGCGTCAAGCGCGTCATGGGCCATCAATTGATCCGCGACTTGCAGGGCCAGACTTTCGTCCAGCCCACGCCGGACATAGATGTCTGCCAATTCCCGGCGTTCCATCTCGGGCTGTTCGGTCAGTTCCTTCCGCTCCTTTGCGAGATCGGCCCTTTCCGTCTCGGATTGCGAACTGACCGAAACATATTCACCCGCGCCCATGGACATAGCTCCCGCGACCAGCGCCGCACCGCCCGAGATAAGAATAGCTGGCTTGTCAGCGCCCGATGCGGCGACCCCGACAATGAGGCTCGCTGTGGATATGATGCCATCATTGGCACCCAGCACGGCTGCGCGTAGCCAACCGATCCTGGAAACGGCATGGCGCTCGGGATGTGATCGGAATTTGGCCACTTTTTTCTCGCTTGTCACGAAAGGCCACCCACCACATTTACCTGACTAAAGCCTGACGATCACTATCCAAGACTCGCAAATGTCAATGATCGCTCCAGAGGCTCGTAGGTTTTTTCGAGCATCCAAAGCGACTGCTTGCCATGCCTTATCAAGGAACATGAAAATCAGGATGCACCACTTTCAGATTTGCCGGCTTTGCACATCGTGATCCAGTTTCTTGCCCCACCCCTCACTACCACTCATGCCGAGCCGCTTGCTTGGACGCGCCGCCCCTGACGCGGCACAAGGTGCCGCTGACGCTTGGCCGGGCCGGTTTCCCAGCTTTCCGCGCGGATGCGTCTTTCACACTCCCGCCAATGGTTTCGATCCGCTTGTGCAGGCCGGCGGCTGACCGTTCCCGTCAATTCAGCTCGCAATAGACGTAGTTCCATTGGCGAGGCGGCGGAGGAACTTCGGCAGACGTCGTTTTACTTCGCCGTCATTTGTCGAGCATTCCGCCGATCAACCGATTTGACCGCCGTTGGCTACGCAAATGCCTTCAAAAGACCGCCGATTACCGCAAAGTCCGAAAAATATTATTATATATCATGTGATTATGAGGAATTCGTAGTTCTCATCTTCGTCGGGCGCTGCCCGCCATATGCCCCCTCCGGCAGCACGCTGGGCTACCCTAAAATACGATCCAAAGTACGGAAAATAGGCGTTTTTTCTGAAGTCCTCATTTTTGCTGGGCGATCCGTTAAAGCGCGAAGTGTGGGCTAGAGTGTGGGCTAGCGCAGGGACGGCCGGTTTGAAACCGGGCCCTCCGGTGATAGATTCCGGGCATGGGAAAGCTCACCAACTCCATGGTCAACGCGTTGACCGAACCTGGTCGCTATGCTGATGGCGAAGGGTTGTATCTGCGCATCTCGCCAGCCGGTGGCAGGAGATGGGTACTGCGGATTCAGATCCATCACACACGCAACGATATTACCATCGGCGACGCTCGGCACATTTCACTGAAGAACGCGCGTCTCGAAGCGGCCGCTCTGCGTGCGCAAGTTGCAAAGGGCGGCGATCCGGCTGCGGAGCGGCGCAAGGCCAAGAAAAAGATCCCCCGGTTCGAGGAGGCAGCCCGGCGGGCCCATGCCGAGATGTGCAGGGGCTGGAAAAACGGCAAGCACCAGCAGCAGTGGATCAAGACCTTGGAACTCTATGCCTTTCCCAAGCTGGGCAAGCGCACGGTCGACAAGATCGATGGGCCGATGATCCGCGATGTCTTGGCTGAAATCTGGCTGGATATTCCCGAAACCGCGCGCCGCGTGCGGCAGCGGATCGGTGCGGTGCTGGACTGGTGCTATGCCAAGGGGCTGCGCGACAGCGAAGCGCCGATGCGCTCGCGCGCGCGCGGCTTGCCCCGCCAGCCCAAGCGCAAGGGGCATTTTGCCGCGCTCCCCCATTTCGAGGTTCCGGCCTTTCTGGACACCCTGCATGCTAAGCCGATCAGCGCCGGCACGCTGGCACTGGAATTGTTGATCCTCACTGCGGTCCGTTCGGGCGAAGTAAGGCATGCGCTGTGGTCGGAAGTGGATGATGACCTGACGATCTGGACCATACCGGCCGAGCGCATGAAGATGGGGGTCGAGCATATCGTCCCGCTATCGCGCCAGGCGGCCGATGTGCTGCGGCGTGCCAGGCAATTGTCGATCGACGACAATCCATACATCTTTCCTGGCCCGATTTCGGGCGCGGCCCTGACGGATATGGCGTTGCTCGAACTGGTGCGCGGCATGGACGTGCCTGTGACGGTCCATGGCTTTCGCTCGAGCTTTCGCGACTGGGTCGCCGACGAAACCGACACGGCCGATGAAGTGGCCGAATCTTGCCTTGCGCATTCCGTCGGCAACAAGACCAAGGCAGCCTACCTGCGCACGGACTTCTTCCGCAAGCGGCGCGCGGTGATGCAACTCTGGGCGGACCACTGCCTGCCGCCGGCCCGTATCGTGGCCATGCCGGCGCAGCCGGTCGCGACGATCCAGCAGGCGACCGTGCCTGTCCGCAATGCGGCGACGCTCCCACCATTGCGGCGGCATGCCTATCGTTGACGCTGTGTCGGATCTGCCATCGCCGGATGCGGTCGAGAGTGGTGGTTGGTGGGCGGCGCCGTGTCTGCGGTGGTGAATTGCTGGGAGAGGGAAGGGGGATTTGGGGGGGCTGAAGCCCCCCGGGAGCCAGGGCATGGCGGTCCGCCCTGTTTGCCTGGATGGCCGTGGCGCCCGTGTCGTCGGCAAGCTTGGCGGCGGCATCGCGTGATCCGGCATAGGTGAAAGCCACTGAGGCCGCACCCTCGCTGAACCGGCGGACGATGGTGGCACCGATGCCACGGCTGCCGCCAAGCACGAGAACATTCTTTCCGATAACGTCGTTCATGTCAGCCTCCTCTGGATGGGAGCAGCGGGACCGGCCCTGAAGAGGCAGGCCGTCGCGCTGTCTGGACGGGAAGATGCCGATCGGGCAGCGTTCGCACCAGCTATCCAATTCTGGTTTTGAACGACGGGAAAACCGAACAATGATGAAGCTCGACGGCATTACAGCCTTCGTCGCCACGGTTGACCAAACCTCGATCAGTGCCGCAGCGCGACGCCTTGGACTGGCAAAATCGGTGGTCAGCGAGAGGCTGGCAGAGTTGGAGAGGGCGTTGGGGGCAACGTTGCTCCAGCGTTCTACCCGGCGCCTGACCTTGACCAGCGCGGGCGAAGCGTTCTTGCCGCGTGCGCAACGCATCCTGCGCGAAATGGAGGAAGCCGCAGCAGAGATCGACGCGAGGAGCGGCAAGCTGGCCGGGCCGCTGCGCATATCGGCGCCCGTGGGCTTTGGCATTCTTCACCTGGGGCCGGCGATTGCCCGCTTCCTGCAGGAGCACCCGGGGATCGAGATGTCTCTCGACCTGGACGATCGCTTTGTCGACGCGGCGACCGGCGGGTTCGATGCCGTCCTGCGACACGGCGCCATCGGCGATGGCCGCCTGATCGTGCGACGGCTGGCGACCAGTCGACGCCTTCTGGTGGCTGCGCCTTCCTATCTTGCGGAGCATGGCAAGCCCACTTCGCTGACGGAGCTGGAAGGTCACACGGCCATTCTTTACGCCAACAGGTCAGGTGACTGGCGCTTCGCTGCGGGGTCTGGCTGGACTGTCGTGCGGCCGCGAGCGGCGCTGCGGGTCAACAACGGGATCGTGATGCGCGATGCCGTCTTGGCCGGCCTTGGGCTTGCCATGTTGCCGACATTCTTCCTGCACCAGGAAATCAAGACCGGGGCCCTGATCGAAGTGGACATAGGCTGGCCTGCGGAAGGCGCGGAACTTTTCCTGACATATCCGCGCGATCATGGTGCCGCGAGCAAGATACGCGCGTTCGGGGACAGTCTGCGCCGTAGCTTTGGCGATCCGCCCTACTGGGAGCAGCCCTGATTGCGCATCAGTTATTCCCTTTGCGTGAGGTCCATCGGCAAGATCCGGCGTGACGGGGTCGTCCCTTCAGCCTTTCCTCATGTAAACGCTTACTCCGGAATTTGCCGAGTGCGACGTCATTCAATCCACGGACGGTGTCGGCTGGGGTTGATGTTGGTTACGTTAGCAATTTTGCTGGCGTGATACGCTGGTTGCCCCATTTCGAGCGGACATGCCGATCTTGATGGGGTCGGGTCCGAACGGTCTTCCGTCAATGAAAGCGCTTGCATAAGGAGCGGGAACGGGGCTATGCGGTGCTTCAAGGCGCGCAAGGCCTGTGCGGACCCAGATGCAAAATCAGAATGCGGGCCAGCTTCATGCGCCGGGCAGTGTCCGATATCGGGAGAGGGGTATCCAATATGAGGTATAAGCACTGGATCGCAGGCGTGTTGCTTGCTGGAACGTCGGCTCCTGCATTTGCGCAGGCCGAAGGCAGTGGTGCGGCCGCCGACGAAGGCGCGGCGGCCCCCGGCATCGTGGTGACCGCCGAGCGCCGCAGCCAGAGCGCGCTTTCCACGCCGATTTCCGTCGTGGCGCTCAATGCCGACATGCTGAAGGCCCGTGGCGTGAGCGATATCAACAGCTTGCAATCACAGGTTCCGTCGCTGAGCTTTGCTGACTACGGCAACGTCAAGTTCGTCAACATTCGGGGTGTCGGCATTTCCGAAGGGGCGCCGAACCAGTCGGTTGGCGTGGCGATCCATTGGGATGGCACCTATGTCGCCCGCGAATTCGTCTACGGGGACTCGTTCTTCGATGTTGCCAGCGTGGAAGTGTTGCGCGGCCCGCAGGGCACTTACACGGGCCAGAATGCCAGCGGCGGCGCGATCTACATCAGCTCGGTGCGACCCGATTTCAACGGAACCAGCGGCTTTGGTAGCGTCACGTTGGGCAATATCGGCCGCAAGCAGGTCGAGGCAGGCGTCACCACGCAGTTGAGCGACAAGCTGGCCGTCCGCCTGTCGGGCCAGGTCGAGCGGCGCGGCTCAGCGTTCACCAACCTGGGGCCGACCGGGGCGGCGCAGCCCGTGCGCTATGGCAACCAGCCGGGCAACCTCAGCCGTTTCCTGGGCCGCGCCCAACTGCTCTACAAGCCGACCGATGACCTGGACCTGCTGCTGATCCACCAATACAGCGACCGGCGGACCGATGGCCTGCCCACGCAGAGCTTTGCCCAGGCCCCGGTGGGCAATCGCACGATCGCCTATGACACCGACCAAGCGCTCAACACCATGTACAACCGCACCACGGCGGTGCTCAACTACAGCGGCATCGATGCGTTCAAGGTGCGCGTGCTGGGCACCTATCAAACGACCGACCAGCTCTCGGTGCGCGACAACGATTATTCCACCGCTGCCACCGGAACGTCGAGCAAGATCACCATTCACGATCGCTATTACACTGGCGAAATCGATCTGATCTCTCCCGACAATCGCCCGTTCACCTGGACGGCCGGCGCGACCATGCTCAATTATCGCCAGCCGGCCTTTACCGTGCCGAACATCGCCAAGGGCGCGCCATACGAGCAGAGCCTGACTATCTTCACCGATGCACGGCGGCGCAACGAGGCCGTCTTTGCCGAAGTCGGCTACAAGCTGGGCAATGGCTTGGAAATCAAGGCCGGCGGCCGCTACAGCTGGGACCACGTGGGCTTCATCGACAGCTACATTGCCCCGGCCGGCCCTTCGGGCTTCCGCATCCCCCTCAATCCCGGCATTCGCGACTTTTCCGAGTTCACCGGCCGCTTCGCGCTCAACTGGCAGATCGATCCCAGGCTGTTCATCTATGGCACGATCAGCAAGGGCTACAAGCCGGGAGGGACGACGCCGTTTGGCATCAACTACGATGCCGAGCGCGTCATCAACTATGAAACCGGCGTCAAGGGACGCCTGTTCGATGATCACCTGACCGCTTCGGTCAGCGGCTTCTACATGACATACCAGAATTTCCAGGCGACCTACGCGGCCGACATCAACAATCCCGCGACCGCGATCACCCGCAACGTCAACGGCACCAGGATCAAGGGTGTGGAAGGACAGTTCGACCTGAAGGTGGGGGGCTTTGCGGCCGATGCGTCCTTCTCGGTGCTGGATGCAAAATATGGCCAGTTCGAGATTGTCCAGCCTGCGGGCCTGTTCGGCAATGGGCTGCCGGCACAGCCCGAACTGATCAACCTTGCCGGGCGCACCATTCCCTTTGCTGCCAAGTTTTCGGGCGCGGCGGGCGTGTCCTACGTCTTCGCCCTGGGCAAGGGCTCGCTGACCCCGTCGGCCCGCATCAGCTACCAGGGCGCACAATGGGTCAACTTCTTCCAGGCGCCCTATAACCGTCTCCCCGCCCGGACGCTGGTTGGCGCGCGCCTCACCTACAAGGCGTCCGACAACTGGTCGCTGGCAGCCTATGTCGATAACCTGCTGGACAACAATTACATTGCCAGTGTCGACCAGGTTACCGACGGCATCGGGTCCTATATCCTGGGGCAACCGCGCGAGTTTGGCGCAACACTGTCGTTCCGGTTCTGATCGTGAAAGTCCCCTCCATGAACAGCGTTTTGCGCAAACCCGGTCTGCTTCGTCTCCTCGCGGCGGGCCTGCTGCTTGCGGGAGCGAACGACGCGGTGCTGGCGCAGTCGGCGGTGCCGGGTGCGGCTGCGGCCGCCAATTCAACCGCGGTCGTGCGGCGCTTGCCGCTGTTCGTGGGGGGCACCACGCTGCAAAGTTGGATGCGGATCGATCCCGCGCTGTTCGACTTCCCCGGCCTTGGCACGGTCCTGACCGGAAAGGGCGGTCTTGCCGCAGGGGAAGCCGCCGCGCGCGCGCAGATCGAAAGCGGCCGGTACCAGGTCTTGCACCTTCAACCGGATCACCTAGTGGACGGCAAGGGCCAACTGGAAGCCACGCGCAACGCCGCGGATCGGCTGGCCCGGGCGGCGCAGGGGGCGGGGCTGAAGGTGGTCCTTGCAAGGCCGCTCGGCCTTGCGGCCGGCGCGTCGCGCGATGATGAGGCGTTGGCGCAGTGGATGCAGGATGCCGCCCTGGCACGCGGGTATCGCTATGCGGATTACAACCACATCGATTTCCATCCCGAGATCAAGGTGGATTCGCCGGCACGGCTCGCGCTGGTCAGCAACACCGTACGCGGCGCGCTCGACGCGGCGTTTCGCGCGGTGCCCGGGTTGAGCGACGAGGCCGTCCTTCAGCGTGAACGCGAACACCTCAACGGCCTGCCCGACGAGCCAGGCAGCGGCCCTTATCCCGCGATCCGCGCGATCGAGCCCGCCTTGCCCGGCGCCGTGCTCTACCGCCCGGCAAATCTGGCTCTTTTCGAGCAGGCCCGGCTGCCGGTGCTGATCTTCGGCAACGGCGGCTGCATGGCCGATGCCAGCAACGCGCGCCGGCTGCTGACCGAAATTGCCTCGCACGGCTATGTCGTGATCGTGCCCGGTGCCATGCTGGAGGGCCCGGGCGGCTTGCGCAACTATCCGCAAGGCGCCGTCCTGGCGCCCGATCGCCCCGGCCAAGGCGTAAGCCCGGCAGACATGACCCGCGCCCTCGATTGGGCCAGCGCCGATGCCGCCGGCAATGGCGGCTGGGCCCGCTATATTGACAAGGCACGGATCGGGGTTGCCGGTTGGTCGTGCGGCGGCTTGCTTGCGCTGAGCCTCTCGACCGATCCGCGCATCCGCGCCACGATCGTGTTCGATTCCGGGCTTTTCCCGGCGGGTGGTGCCGGCATGCCGGGCCTGGCGGTGGACAAGAGCCTGCTCGACCGGTTGCATGCGCCGATATTGTACATGTTGGGTGGCATGACCGACGTGGCCTATACCAATGGCACCGATGATTTCGCCCGGATCCGTTCGGTTCCCGCGGTGCTGGTGAGCCGCGACGTCGGGCATTCGGGCACGTTCTTCGAACCGCGCGGCGGGCTTTGGTCCATCGTTGCCCGGCACTGGCTCGATTGGCAGCTCAAGGGCGAGCGTGCCGCCAGCGCGGCGTTTGTCGGCGCGGATTGTCGGCTGTGCCGCGATCCCGACTGGACCGTTCGCCGAAACCTCCGGGTGGTGGCGCCATGAAAGCCATGGCCACCCTTGCCATGGCCATGGTCATGGCGCCGACCTCCGGTGTCGCCCCGGCCCAACCGGTACCGTCCACCGACCCGGTTCCTGCCGACGTGCAGGTGCTTTCGGGCACGCTGCCTGGCGGCGGGCGGTGGCACGCGATGGTTTCCGGGCATTGGAATGGTACGTTGCTCGTCTGGGGGCGGGGGTACGAACCGCAGGCGGCGTTGCCGGATCCGGCGCCCGCCGGGTTGCGTGACACGCTGCTGGCGCGGGGATACGCGCTTTTGGCATCGGATTATGCGTCGGGCGGATGGTCGCTGGCGCAGGCCGTACCGGCGCAGCGCGCTGCCATTGCTGCCTTTGCCGCCCAGCATGGGGCCCCGCGTCGCACCATCGCCTGGGGGGCTTCGATGGGCAGCCTCGTCACCATTGCCTTGGCCGAGCAGACCCGCGGCGGACCCGATCGTATCGATGGCGCGGTGGCGCTGTGCCCGTCCATCGGCGGCGCTGTCGGCATGATGAACATGGCTCTGGATGGCGCCTTTGCCTTTCGCACCTTGCAGGCGCCGGGCGACGGCATCGTGTTGACGGGCGTTGCCGACGATGCGGCCAACAGCATGCGGGTGCGCGATGCGGTCAAGGCCGCCATGGCGACACCGCAGGGGCGGGCGCGGCTGGCGCTGGCCGGTGTGCTGGGCGGCATGCCCGGATGGACCGCGCCCGATCAGCCGGAACCGCGCGCCGACGATGCCGATGCCCAGGCTGCCAACATCGCGGCGACCTTTGCGATGGCGGTGTTCCCGCCGCGCCACGACCAGGAAACCCGCGCCGGTGGGGCGTTTTCCTGGAACACGCAGGTGTCCTATCCCCGTCAACTGGCGCTTTCGGGGCGCCGTGCATTCGTGGCCAAGCTCTACGCGCAGGCCGGCTTGAACCTCGATGCGGATCTGGCCCGCCTCGATGCGGCGCCGCGCATCCCGGCCAAGCCGGCAGCGGTGGCTTACATGATGCAGCACTACACACCCGACGCGCGCCCACGCGTGCCGGTCGTCTCGCTCCAGGCCGAGGGGGACGGCATCACATCGCCGTCCTTGCAGCAGGCCTATGTCGACGCGGCCAGGCCTGCGATGGTCAAGGGCCTGTGGTATCGCGGTGCCGGCCATTGCCGGTTCCCGCCCGAGGCGCTTCTGGGCGCGCTGTCGACCTTGGAGGCGCGGCTCGACCGCGCGCGCTGGGTTGTGCCGAAAGGCCCGTTCGTTGCCCATCGCCCGGCACCGATGCTCCGCCCGTGCCTGCGAGGAAAACCCTGCCGATGACCAGGCCTGCTCAATCCGCGCCCACCTCCGCGACCGGCGGCATGCCGATGGAACTGCTGCTGCTGGGCTATCTCCTGTCCTATCTGCCCAGCATCATGCTGACGCGGTATCTCGCGACAACGTCGATCGTGGCCCTGGGACGTCCGCTCACCGGCCTCGAACTCCTGCCCGGCTCGCTGATGCTCAACCTGGTGATGACTTATGCCTTCATCTGGCTGTCTGGCTGGCATCGGCAGGCCAACCGCCTGGCAATCGGTCGTTGGAGCGTGCCGTTTCCCCGCCGTGCGACGTTCCTTTCGGGGCTGGCGACCTCGCTGGTGCTGTTTACCGTGCCGTTGTCGCTGACGTTCAAGGGCGTCAGCATCCCGTTCATCCAGCTGATCATGCGCGGTGACATTTTGATCCTGGCCCCGCTGGTCGACGTGCTGTTCGGGCGCCGCGTGCGGTGGTGGAGCTGGCTGGCCCTGGCCATGGTTGCATTCGCCCTGGTGATCACCCTGACCGATCGGGGTGGGCTGCGGCTGCCTCCTCTCGCGGTGCTGACCGTGGTGCTTTACACGCTTGGCTATTTCCTGCGCCTGGTGGTGATGACGCGGGTGGGCAAGACCGGCGATCCACAAACGGTCAGGGCCTATTTCGTCGAAGAAAAGATCATCGCGCTGCCCATGTCACTGGTGGCCCTGGCGGCCATTTCCACGCTCGGCCTGGGTGGACAGGCCGATGAACTGGCGCGTGGGTTCATCGGCATCTGGCGCCTGGGCGTGATCTGGCCGCTGGTGGGCATGGGCGTGACGCTCACCGCCGTGTCCATCCTATCTATTCTCATCCTGCTGGACCCGCGCGAGAATTCCTACTGTGTCCCGCTGGAGCGGGCGGCCAGCCTGATCGCGGGTGTCGTGGCGGCGCTGCTGCTCGCCTGGATCTGGGGCATGCCGGTGCCACGCCCTGCAGAATTGGCCGGTGCGGCGATCCTGATTGCCGCGATCGCCCTGCTTTCGCTCGCCCCCCGCCTTTCCGCCCGTGCCGCGCACGGCGTCATGCCTGCGCGCGCCATGGCCAGCCCTGACAAGGACCACTGAGATGACCGCAATCCCGTCGGACTTCGATCCCGAGGCGCCCGAGGATTTCGACAGCGCCCATCGCGAATATGCCCGGCTGCGCCGGGAATGTCCGGTGGCCCATACGGACGGGCTTGGAGGTTTCTGGGCGCTCAGCCGCTATGAGGATGTGCGCC
This sequence comes from Novosphingobium capsulatum NBRC 12533, assembly GCF_001598375.1. Taxonomy (GTDB): domain Bacteria; phylum Pseudomonadota; class Alphaproteobacteria; order Sphingomonadales; family Sphingomonadaceae; genus Novosphingobium; species Novosphingobium capsulatum. The sequence goes on along the minus strand of NZ_BCYV01000012.1, from coordinate 223,521 downwards.
GCGTTGCCAGTGATTGGGCTTCGTTCTCCACCGAAACGCAGAACGTGATCCCGAAGGTGGCGTTCACCGGCCGGCGCCCGCCATTGCACCTCGATCCGCCCGAACACACGCCTTTCCGCCAGGCGCTCAATCCCTTGCTGTCGCAGGACAAGGTGCGTCGCCTCGAAGCCGATACCCGGCGCTTTGCACGCGAAATGCTGGCGCCGATGGTGGAGCGCGGCGGTGGCGACATCTGCACCGATTTTTCCTCGTTCTTGCCGGTGCGGGTGTTCGGCCTGTGGATGCGCATGCCGCCCCAATGGCTCGATACGCTGCATGATGACGGGCGTGCTTTCGTTCTGGCCGTACATCGCAACGAGCCGGAACTGATGAAGGCCACCAGCCTGCGCCTTTACGACATGGCGCGTGATCTGGTGCGGCTGCGGCGCGAGGCGCCCGAAGACCCTGCGATCGACCCGACGAGCGCCCTGCTTGCCGCTGTCCACGGCGGGCAATCCTTGCCAGAAGACCTGCTGATCGGGGCCGTGCGCCAGGTCTTGGTGGTCGGCATCGTAGCCCCGATGGTGCTGGTCGGAAGCATGGCGGTGCACCTGGCACGCGACCAGGAATTGCAGGCGCAGTTGCGCGCAGACCCGGCGCTGGTCCCCGCCGCCGTCGAGGAATTCCTGCGGCTCTACACACCCTATCGCGGGTTTGCCCGTACCGCCGTCAACGACACGGTGGTGGGTGCGCGCGCGATCAAGGCCAACGATGCCATCGCGCTGCTCTACTGCTCCGCCAATCGCGACGAGGCGATCTTCCCCGATGGCGACCGCTTCGTGCTTGATCGCCCCAACATTGCCGAGCATCTTGCGTTTGGCCGTGGACCTCACAACTGTCCGGGGCTGCACCTGGGGCGCATGGAACTGTGCGTGGCGCTGGGCGAACTGCTGGCTGCCACGCCGGGTGGTTTTACGCTCGACGGGCCGATCACGTTGAGCCGCTGGCCAGAAATCGGGCCACTGACTGTGCCGTTGCGGTTTGGATGAGAACGCTTGCATCTTTCCGGCAAATTCGGAAAGGGTGGCAACCATGGTCCGTCCTTCCACGCGCAATCCCAAACTCGATGATGTCGCCGCGCGGGCCGGAGTATCAACGGCCACGGTCAGTCGCTTCCTCAACAACCCGGACATCGTGGCTGCCGGCACTGCGGTGCGAATCCGTGCCGCGATCGAGGAAATGCAATACGTACCCAATCTTCTGGCGGGAGGATTGGCGTCGTCGCGCTCCAAGATGGTTGCGGTGCTGATCCCCCATTTGGTGGACTCGTTGTTCGACCGCACGATTGAGACCATGGTGGAGGAATTGAACGCCGGCGGCACCATGGTCATGCTAGCCTTGACCGGGACAGCGGCGGGCCGCACCGAAGCGATGATCCGGGCCGCCATGGGCCGCCAGGTGGACGCGATCGTCTCGACTGCGCCCCTCAGCGCCGAAACCACGGCGCTCATACAGCATTTTCCGGGCCTCTTTGTCCAGATCTGGGATCTTCCGGCGGAACCACCGGGCATCGCGGTCGGTTTTTCCCACGTCGAGATCGGGCATGACCTTGCGCGCTTCATCTATGAACGCGGCTATCGCCGGCCGGCGCTGGTCTCGGCAGAACTGGGCCGGGCCCGCCTGCGCCGCGATGGCTTCGTAAAAGGATGGGAAGCGCACAGCGACACGCCGGTCAAGGAAATCGCGGTCGACAGTCCTTCCCGCTTTGGCCACGCCAGACGTGTCTTTGCAGAATTGCGCCGGCAGCCGGAACGCCCCGATGTGGTCGTCTGTGGCTCGGACTCGCTGGCCCAAGGCATCATCGTGGAAGCCAATGCCGCAGGCCTGAAGGTTCCTGATCAGCTTGCTGTCGTCGGTTTCGGCAATGCCAGCGTTGCCAGTGACATGCGCCCGACAATCACGACCGTCGAAATCGACGGGGCGCAGATTGCGCGCGAGGTCAATGCCGCGGTGCGGAGCCATGTCTCGGGCGTGGCGCCGAAACAGCGTTCGGTGAACGTAGGATTTCGCATCATTGCCCGCGAGAGCGCTTGATTGGATACCCGTCCTGAGGGGGCAAAAGGCGGCAGGTCCCTGGTTGCGGCGCCAGCGCCTAAGCCCAACCGGCCGCGGTGCCGGCCTGCCGCCGGGCACGCGCCTTGCGTTTGGCGCGTTGGCGTGCCCACCAGAACCACAGGCCGGTGATCGCGAAGAAGGGCAGGCCAAGCTGGTGACGAACAGCACGATCTGTCCCGCCCTGCCAAAAAAAGGCGCCGCGATGAATCTCGAACATGCTCGCCAGGATCTGCCGGCCCGGCTTGCCACCCGGCTCGCCTTGCCGGGCGATCTCGCCACCACGCCACCGGCGGCGCAGGAGACGCTTGCTGCGGTGCCGGATTGGCGGGCCGCCTCGCTGTTTGCCTCACCCCGACACACCGGCAGAGCGGATCAGCCAACGCCAGGCGTCACAGCGGATGCGCTTCCGGCGGGCCTGCGCAACAGCCTCTATCCAAACGCAACAGGCAGCCAGCCATGATCGCGCTGCCCAACGCCAGCGCTATGTCGGCATGGCCAAAGGGCTGCGATGCTGCGCATCGAGCCGCAATCGATCCCCGCGATAGAGCAGCAGCGCCAGCGCCGCGACGATCAGCGTGCTCAGCCCGAGCAGGGCACCGGTGAGCGCCAGGGTGGCGTGGAATGGCAAGGCCCACACGCCCAGGCGGTTGTGCCAGTCGGCCTCGGCCAGGCGCCGCGATCCGCCCAGGCGCAAGTGGAACGCATCGCGCACCACGCGCGGATGGGCGAGCACCCCGGAGACGAGCGAAGACAGCAGGGCCACGCCGGTCAGCCCGACCAGGAACCCGCCCCAGCTTCGCGGCAGATGCAGGTTCACAGGCAGGTGCAGCAGGAAATCGCTCCAGCGCGCACTGAGCGGTGCAAGCGTGCCGTCGCCGGCCACGGCCCAGGTCTGGTCGGCGCGATTGCCGCGATAAGCCAGCAGCACCGCGCCGGCCCGCGCCGGGTTCTGGCTCGATCCGCCGGAGCGATAGGCGCGCTGCACGGTGAATCCGGTGGTCAGGTCCGGCGTCCAGTCCATGCTAACCCCGGCCTTGGGCAGGAAGGCATGGAACGTGCGGGTGTTGGCGGCCATCGGCGCATTGGCATCGTCGACCAAGCCGAGCACCCCGGCGTTGACGGCGGAGACCAGCGGGGCATAGCGCGTGCCCAGGAAATCGGTGGCGGGCAGCGTGCCGGTGAAGGTCGCTTGCGTTTCCGCGGCATAGCGAGTGCGCTCGCGATCGAGGCCGAAGCCGCCGATCAGGGGCAGGCGGTCGGCCACGCGCCAGCGCGCGTCGCCAAACAGCGCCATGGTCTCGACCCGCTCCGGCTGCGAAGCTGCATAGGCAACCGGGATGACCGGCAGCACCTGGGCATAGGCAGTGGCGATCGTGGCGGCGCTCGTCGCCCCCACGTAGGGCGTGAGCAGGTTGGTGATCGTGCCGGTGGGCGTGGTCACGTTGATCTGGCCGCGCGCGGTCAGCCCGCCGGTGCGGCGATAGTGCCATGCGCCGAGCAGGGCGCTGAGCTGGTCGCCTTCGTAATTGATGCGAAGTTCCTGCGTCAGGGTCTTGAAGCGATAGAGATTGTTGATCGTCGAGAGATTGGCCGCCGTGTTGTCGGAGTCGGCCACCGATTGCACGCGGGAGCGGTTCCACGACGTCGCGCTTGACAGCTTGAGGCCGTCGGCCAGCGGTACGCTCAGCCGGAACAGGGCGATGTCGCTGGCCACCCAGCCGCGATTGGGCTGGTCAGCGGTGGAGGTGCAGTTGTCATAGTAATCGGGCACGTCGGTGCGGGCATATTGGCAGAGATAGCCCCCTTCGCGACGCACGCGGTTGTAGCTGGCCACGGCCTCCACGCCGGGCAGGGCGCTGGGCGTCCATTTCAGTTTGCCGCGAAGGTTGAGCGACTCCATCGCGTCGTCATAGCCGCCGCGCGTGACGTTGCGGATCACGCCGCGGTTGGCGCGGCGCTCGGCCGACAGGCGCAGGCCGAGTTCGTCGGCGATGAGCGGGCCACCGAGCGCGGCGGAAAAGGTGCGGTCGTTGCGATCGGTCCACAGCACGCGCGCGTCGCCGGTCCAGCGATCGAGCGAGGGATCGCGCGTGGTGATGACAATGCCGCCGGCCAGCGCGTTGAGGCCCTGGATGGTCGATTGCGGCCCGCGCAGCACTTCCACCTGCTGCACGTCCCACAAGTCGGTAGGGCCGCCATAGAGCGCCTGGCGCGGGATCGGCGCGCCATCGATATAGACACTGGCGGTATCCGCCTGGCCGCCACCGCCCACGCCCGAATTGGTGATGCCGCGAATGATGAACTCGGCCGAACCATACGTGTCGCTCAGGTTCGCGGTGCGGGCATAGACATCCTGGATCGACAGCAGGGTTTCGCGGGCGATCTTTTCCGGCGTCGTAACGGCGATGCTGGTCGGCGTGTGCTGAAGCGTGCGCGCGGCCTTTTCGCCGGTCACGACGATCTCGCCCGGCGCAATCGTCCGCGGCGCCTCGGCATCTTCGGCGTGCAGGCCAGGAGAAGCGAGGAGCGCGGCGAGGGCACTTCCGGCGAGCAAGGCGTGAAATCGGGTCAAATGCGGAGCCTCCCTGTTACCGGACGGCAACTGGCTTAAACAGTAATGAGAGGCAATCGCATTAGCAGGAGGATTGGCAATTTCGTCTGTTAGGTGTGGTTTGGCATAAAATCATATAATAATATAAAATGACTATTCAGGTTTGCGCGTTCCGCGTAAAACTATCGCCATGGCGATTCCCGGTTTCCTGTCTGCTTCGGCCCCATCCGGCCCGCTTCTGTCCGCTCATGGCCGATCCGCCATGGCCGGTGGCGCGCGGCAGCCGGGCTTGCGCAACAGCCATGATCGCGTGGTCCATGGCATCGGCAGCGCGATCGTCGCCGGCGCGTTTGCGCAAGGAGGCACGCTGCCGAGCGAAGAATTGCTGCTGGAGCGCTTCGCGGTGTCTCGCACGGTGCTGCGCGAAGCGTTCAAGACGCTGGCGGCCAAGGGCCTGGTCGTGGCGCGCACGCGCGTGGGCATGCGGGTCTGTCCGCGTCAGCAGTGGAACCTGTTCGATGCCGACGTGCTGGCCTGGCACGTGGGCGAAGGCGTTGAAAGCCGCCTGCGCGAGGAACTGGCCGATTTCCGCCTGGCGATGGAACCGGCCGCCGCCGCCCTGGCAGCGCGCCATGCCACGCCCGCGCAGATCGCGCAGATGCGCGGGCTGATCGCCGCGATGGGTGAGCCGGGCCTGTCTCGGCTGGATTTCGCAAGGGCGGACCTCGCCCTGCATAAGCTGATCGGCCAGGCTTCGGGCAATCGCCTGATGGCCGGGACCGAAGCGGTGATCGAAACGGCGCTGTTCGCCGCGTTCACCCTGAGTTCGCCGGTAGACGATGCGGCAGAGCACCAGGCCAGCCTGCGCGGCCATGCGGCCATCGTCGAAGCGATTGCCGCGCGCAACGGCGTTGCCGCGGCAGAGGCGGTGTGTGGCGTGATCCGCCACGGCCAACAGAGAATCGACGCTGTCGAACAGCGCGAAGGGGAGATCAGGAACCATGAAGGATAGTCTTTCCCGCCGGGCCATGCTGGCGGGTTCGTCGGCTGCGGCCGGCACTTTGCTGTTGCCCGGCAACGCCCTGGCCAATGGGCATGGCGCGAGCGATCCGGTCGCGCCGTTCCGCACGCCCTACAAGCTCGGTCGGCTGATCCTCGGCGGCTCGAAGGTGGCGGGCAGTTTTGACGAAAAGGCCGTCGATTGCCCGTTCGTGTTCCGCCACGAGGGCCGCTTCTACCTGACGTATGTGGGCTTTGACGGCACCGGCTACCAGACGGGCATCGCCGTGTCCGACGATCTGGTGAACTGGCAGCGGCACGGCGTGATCCTGGCGCGCGATCCCAGCGATCCGGTCACCCGCTTCAACGTCGCCTCGGCCTCGATCCTGCGGGAAACCGAGATGCATGCGCCCGGCGAACTGATCCGGGTGAACGGCGAATATGTCTGCGCCTGGCACGCTTATCCCAGTCCGGGATACGAGGAAGGACCGGCGGTGATCGGCCTGGCGTTCAGCCGCGATCTGCGCACCTGGCGGCGCGGGCCGCCGATCCTGCGCGCGGAAGATGGCGCGGCGTGGGAGCGGGGCGGGCTGTACAAGCCCTACCTCGTTAAGCACGGCAACCAGTTCCTGCTCTATTACAACGCCAAGACCGCCGAGAAGGACTGGCACGAGCAGACCGGCGTGGCGGTGTCCACCGATCTCAAGACCTGGCGCCGCCATCCGGGCAACCCGATCCTGCGCAACGGCGCACCGCCCGCGCCGGACTCCCGCTTTGCCAGCGATCCGGTGGTGATGACGCATCAGGGGCGCTGGGCGATGTTCTACTTCGGCCTGTCGGGCACCGACTACAAGGCGCGCGACCTGCTCGCGCTGGGCCGCGATCCGTTCACGTTCCACAAGGTGGACGAAGTGCTGATCGATGTCGGCAAGCCCGGCTCGGTCGACGATGGATATGCCCACAAGCCCTCGGTGATTTTCTGGAAGGGGGACCTCTACCACTTCTACACGGCGGTCAGCGGCCCCTATCCCAATGATGTGCGGGGGATTTCGGTCTGCCGGTCGCGCCCCTGGAGCTGATCGAACGGGGTGGCGGCGCAGCCCTCAAGGCAACTCCGCCACCAGCACGCCATGCCCGCCGATCTGTCCGCCCGGTGCCGCGCCGATCAGCGGCCGGGCGCCGGCCGGCAGGGCCAGGGCGCGCGCTTCATCGCCATGGTTGATCGCGATCAGCAGGGTGCGGCCCTGGCCGCGTCGCAGCCCGATTTCCACGTCCGCCGCTGTGCCCGGCAACACCGGGGTAACCCCGGCCTGGGGCACCAGGCGCGCAGCGAGGCGTGACAGCGCCTCCGGCTCCAGCCAGGCGCCGACATAGACGATCCGCCCGCGCCCGACCTGGCGGGAGACGACCGCCGCCTTGCCATCGAGCCAGCCGTCGGGCTGGCGATAGCGCGCCAGGATCTCGGTTTCCGGTGCATCGGGCACCAGCGCCTCGGCCCAGATGGCGGCCTTGCCCTCGCCCAGCGGGCCGGTGATCGCCACGGTGCCGTCCTGCACATAGAATTGCTCGACATGCGCGCCCAGCAGCGTGCGCAGCGGCCCAGGCTGGCGCGCGGCCCACAGCGCGTTGGCATCGTCCTTCTGCCCGGTGCGCGGGCCGAGTACGAGCGTGCCGCCGTTCTGCACATAGGCGGCCAGGTGCTGCGCCTGGGCAGCGGTCAAGACGTTGAGACTGGGGGCAACCACCAGCTTGTAGCGCGCCAGGTCCGCTTCGGGCGCGACCACGGCGGCGCCTTGCGCGGCGAGGCGGAACGGGCGGTAGAAGTCGGTGAACTGGCGCACCGGGTCGAAATCCTTGTGCATCCGTTGCAGGTCGATCGCCCAGCGACTGTCGTAGGAAAACAGGAAGGCCATGTCTGCCACCGGCTCCGTGCCGGCCAGCGCGGCCGAGGCCTTGGCCAGTTCGCCGCCCAGTCCAGCAATTTCGGCAAAGATCGGCGCGGGCGTACCGTCTGCGGCCAGCAGCGTGCCATAGTTGGTTTCCTGGCCATTGGGCGCGGGGCGGAATTCCCAATAGAGAATGGCATCGGCGCCGTGCTGCACGGCCTGCCAGCCCATTTCGCGCACTTGGCCCGGGCGCATCGCGCGGTTGACCGGCGCCCAGTCGATCCGCCCGGCCTGGGTTTCCATCAGCCAGAAATTCTTCTGCTTGTAGCCGCGCACGAGATCGTGATCGGCACCATTGGCGATCCAGTCCGGCTCGGCATCCTGGATATAATTGTCCCAGGCGGCGATATCGAGCCCCTGGTGCAGCGCGAAATGATCGAACCCGTCGTTCCAGAACATCGTGTTGGTGGTGATGAACTGGTGCGGATTGGCCAACGCGCTGATCGCGTCGGCCTGGTTCATCACATAGCTGGTCCAGGTGCTGGTGAGGAAATGGCGGTAATCGAGCAGCAGGCCGGGATTCTGTTGCCCACCCAGGTGCATCGGCACCTGGTCGAAACGCTGGTAGGTCTGGCTCCAATAGGCGGTGGCCCAGCGCTGGTTGAGCGTGTCGATCGTGCCATAGCGCTGCGCGAGGAACGCATGCCACAGCCGCGCGGCTTCGGCATCGAACGAGGGCAGGCCGATCTCGTTGTCGATCTGCCAGCCAATCACGGCGGGGTTGTGGCCATAGCGGCGGGCCATTTCCGTGGCGATGCGCCGGGCAAACTGGCGGTAGCGGGCGCTGGCGAACGAGAAGTGGCGGCGCCCGCCATGGCCGGCGCGGCTGCCGTCTTCGTCCACGCGCAGGATTTCGGGATAGCGCTCGCTCATCCAGATCGGCGGGGCGGCGGTGGGCGTGCCCAGCACCACGCGCATGCCGTGCCGCGCGGCAGCGGCGATCGCGCGATCGAGCCAGGCGAAATCGAACCGGCCTTCCTCCGGCTCCATCCGGCTCCAGGCGAATTCGGCGATGCGCACGGTGTTGATATGGGCCTGCTGCATCAGCGCCAGGTCGGTGTCCCAGCGCGCTTCGGGCCATTGTTCGGGATACCAGGCGGTGCCAAAGGCAATGCCCGGCGCGGCCGTCGCCTGCATCGGTGTCGGTGCCGAAGCGGCCAGGGCCGGCAGGGCCGTGGCGCTGGCCGAAAGGCAGAGGCAAAGCGCCAGGGCGCGGCGGGAAAAGCGCATCATGGAAAGTCCCCTTGCAGGCGGAAGCCGCCGATCAGTCTTGCGGGATGGGAAAGGCGCGCGCGCGCGCGGCGGCATAGCAGGCCTCGACCAGCGCCATGGTCTGCCAGGCATCGTCCACGTGCGTGGCGAGATGGGTGTCCTCGCCGCTGGCGAAGCGCTGGAGATTGCACATCGGGCCGAGGAACGCGTCGGGAAACCAGTGCCCTTGCAGCGGCACCTGCTGCCACTCGCTGCCGCGCCGCACGATCCACAGCTCGTCCGGCTCACCCACCGGATAGTCGAGCAACAGGCCAAGCTTGACCAGCGCGGCGCCTTCGGTGCCTTCCACGCGAAAGCTGGCATCCTGGAACTGGCGCGCGAAATCGTGGTGGTGGTTGATCGACAGCGTGACGCGCAAGGGCGCCGGGTAATCGAGCAGGATCGTGGTGCGGGTATCGGCCAGCGGGCTGCCGGGATAGCCGAAGCTGCGTGCAAAGACGCCGCTCGGGTTGCCGGCCAAGGCGCGGATCGTGTCGAGATAATGGATCGAGTGGGACACGATCTCCACGCGCGGATTGGGGATCAGGTGCGGAAAGAGGTGCCAAGGCGTGGCCAGGTTGAGATGCACCTCGATCTCCAGCAGCGTGCCGAGATCGCCGCGCGCCAGGCAATCGGCCAGCGCCAGCATCATCGGCGAATAGCGCAACTGGAAATTGACCGCTGCGGTCTGTCCGCGCGCATGCACCGCGTTGCGGATGGCGCGCGCGGCATCGAGATCAAGGCCCATCGGCTTTTGCAGCAGCACGCTGGCGCCGCGTGGCAATGCTTCCAGGATGGCAAGATGCGCCACCGGCGGCGCGGCCACGTCGAACACCGCATCGGCTTTTGCCGCATCGGCCAGCGTGGGGAAGACGGTGCCAATGCCGAACGCATCGGCCAGGGCGCGGGCGCGGTCCTGATCGGGATCGTAGACGCCGTAGACCGGCAGGTCGGCCTTGCGATAGGCGGGCAGATGCGCGTCGTGGGCAATGCCGCCGGTGCCGATCAGCACGATCGGACGGGGCTGGGCGGGGTGGTCCCAGGCCTGGCGCAGCGGGGCGGTCATGCCAGTGCCTCCGCCTGGCGCTGGGCTTGCGCCAGCAGGTCCGCCGTGGTCTGCTCGCCGGTCACCGCCTGGCCCAGCACATCGTCGATGATGTGCGAAAAATCGGCCAGGCGCGTGGTGTGCGGCAGCGCGCGCGCGGACTGGTGCAGCCAGTCGAGGCGGTGGTAATAGGGGATGGCGGCATTGACAGCCGGATCCGCCCAAGTCGAGCGGCGCGTGCCGATGGCACCATGGGTGGTGGTCAGGCGGTCCATCTCGGGCCGGGTGCAATGGCGCAGGAAGTCCCAGGCGAGATCGCGGTGCGTGCTGCCACTGCCGATGCCCAGCACCCAGAACACGTTGAGCGATACCGTGCCACCGCCCTCGCCAGCGGGCAACGGCGCCACGTCCACCAATCCGCGCACGGCGCTGTCGGGCGCGGTATCGGCATAGGCGGCAAAGCCGAACCAGTTGGCCATCATGGCCACATGTCCGGCGGCGAACAGCATGCCCGATTGCACGCTGTCGGTCTCGCGCGCGCCCGGCGCGATGGCCTGTGTGTCGCGCGCCAGCGTGCGCAGGAAATCGAGCGCCGCATGGGCCTGCGGCGAGGCGAAATCGGGCCGGCCGGCGGGCGTGAAAGGCTCTCCGCCGCGCGACCAGATGTGGATGCAGAAATCATAGAACCCGTTGTGGCCATCGGGAAACAGCGCCAGCACCGTGCCGCTGACGCCGCTGGCCGGATCGTGCAGGCGGCGGGCGGCGGCGTGGTATTCCTCCCAGGTGCCGGGCACGGCCAGGCCGGCGGCGGCCAGCAGATCCTTGCGATAGACCAGGCATTCCGGGCCATCGTGATAGGGCAGGCCCCAGACGCCGCCGGCGAAGGCCTGCATGGTGGTCAGCGAAGGGCTCCAGCCGTGGGGATAGTCGCTGGCCGGCCGCTGCGCGAGCAGAGGCGCCAGATCGGCCAGTTGCCCCATGGCCTGGGCCTGCGCCAGCCAGTCGGTGCACAGGAACGCGATGTCATAGTCGCCGCGCGCCAGGCCGCCTTGCGCAATCGCCTTGTGGTGCAGCGTGTTGAGATCGAGCACGTCCAGCTCGATCCGGGCAGAAACGCCGGTGTGCCGCACGAAATCGGCGAACTGGGCGGCAATGGCGCTTTCGAATGGTGCGAATTCGCGCACCGCGATGCGCAGGACGGTTTCGGTCATCGTGTTTCCCCGCGCTTGCGGTTGCCCAGGGTGTAGATCGCGGCGGCAACGATGATCACCGCGCCTTCGATGATGCCCTGGTAGTTGGCTCCCAGGTTCAGGATGTTGAACCCGTTGGTCAGCGTAAACAGGATCAGCGCCCCGGCAACGGTCTTGATCACGCTGCCTGCTCCGCCATAGAGCGACGTGCCGCCCAGGATCGCCGCGGCGATCACGGTCAGTTCCGCGCCCTGCATGGCCGTGGGGTTGATCGCGCCCAGGCGCGAGCCGAACAGCGCCCCGGCAAAGCCCGCCGCTAGGCTGGAGAGGATGAACACGCCGAGCCGATAGGCGCGCACGTTGATGCCCGAAAGGCGCGCCGCCTCGGCATTGCCGCCTACCGCCTGGATACGCCGGCCGAGCACGGTCCGCTCCATCACGAACCAGGCGGCGGTCGTGAACAGCAGCAGATAGATGACGGGTGCCGCCACGGTGAAGCGCGGGCCGACCAGGCCGGCCAGCGCCAGCAGCCCCAGGCCGCCCAGCGCCGGAGCAGGCGCCAGGCGTAGCGTCGCGATCGCCAGCGCCACGGCACCGAGTGCGAGGAGCGGCCAGAACAGCGGCACCCGCGCGCTTTCGAACGCCAGCATTTGCGCCAGCACCTGCGGGTCTTCGACCATCAGCGAGCGCCCGTCGGTGACCACCAGGACCAGCCCGCGCACCGCCGTAAGCGTGCCGAGCGTGACGATGAAAGCGTTGATCCCGACGAATTCGACGATCACGCCATTGAGAATGCCGATCATCGCCGCCGTGCACAGCGCGCAGAGCAGCGCGGGAACGAAGCCGATCTGCCCGGCCAGCCCGACCAGCACTGCCGCCGCCAGGGCCGCAACCGATGCCACGCTGAGATCAAACGCGCCGGTGATCAGCATGATCGTCATCGCCACGGCCATGATCCCGACGAGCGAGGCTTGATAGGCGATGTTACCCAGGTTCGCCGGCGCCAGATAGGGCGGCAGGCCGCGGCTGGCAGCGAGCGCCGCCAGAATGCCGAGCAGCGCCAGCAGCGCATAGAATACGCCGGCCTGGCGCAGGCCCAGGCTTTGCCGCCAGGGGATTGAGGCGATCATGCAGGAACTCCATCGCAAGCCGGTGCGCTGCCGCTGGCCAAAAGGGTAAGGTCGATCTCGCTGCTGGTGGCCGGGTCCACGTCGGCCACCACGGCGCCTTCGCGCAGCACCAGGATGCGGTCGCTCAGCGCCAGCAGTTCGGCGAAATCCGAAGAGACCAGCACGATCGCCAGCCCTTCGTCGGCTAGGCGCCGCACCTGTTCGAGAATGTCGACCCGCGCGCCGATGTCGATGCCGGCGGTCGGTTCGTCCAGCAGGAGGACGCGGGTCTGGTCGGTGAGCCACTTGGCCAGCACCACTTTCTGCGCATTGCCGCCCGAAAGGGTGCCGACCGGGCGCTGCGCGTCTTCGGTCTTGATCGCCAGGGCGGCAATCGCGGCCTCGGCCTGTTGCCGTTCGGTGGCGTGATCGATCAGCCAGCCCCGGCGGGGCAGGGCGATGTTTTCGGCCACGCTGAATCCGGCCACAAAGCCCTGGCGCTTGCGATCTTCGGGCACCAGCGCCAGCCCGGCGGCGACGGCGCTGCCGGTATTGGTCACCACGCCCGGCCCCAGCACCGGCGTGCCATCGACCAGCACCGCGCCGCGCGCGCAGGGATCGGCGCCGAACAGGGCGTGCAGCAGCTCGCTGCGCCCGGCGCCGAGCATGCCCGCCAGGCCCAGGATTTCGCCGGCGCGCAGATCGAACGAGATTGGCGCCAGGCCAGCCGGGGATGCCAGATCGCGCACCGCCAGGCGGACGGTTTCGCCGATGCGGCGCGCCCGGCGGGTCAGCCGCGCCACCGCGCGTCCGCTGATCGCGGCGGCCAGAGCGGCTTCGTCGAGGTCTTCGGTGCGGCGGTGAAGCACGTCACGCCCGTCGCGCAGGATCGTCACGCGGTCGGTCAGTGCCAGGATCTCGTCGAGAAAGTGAGAGACGAACACGATCGCCTTGCCTTCCTGGTGGGCCAGGCGGCGCACCACGTCATAGACCGCCTGGCGGTCCTGCGCGGCGAGCGAGGCGGTCGGCTCGTCCATCACCAGCACTTGTGCGCCATCGAGCAGCGCCTGTGCCAGGCTGACCATCTGCCGCGCGCCGATCGGCAGGTTGGCCACCAGGGCATCGAGCGGGAAGGGATTGCCCAGTTGCGCCACGACCGCTTCGGCGCGTGCGCGCTGTTGGCCATCGCGGCGCTGCCAGCCCGGCGCGCCGAGCAGGAGGTTGTCCAGCGCCGACAGCGTCGGCACCAGCGGGATGTGCTGGTACAGCGTGGAAACCCCGCCGCGCCGTGCGTCGGCCGGCCGCCGCCAGCGCACCGGGGCGCCGCGCCACAGGATCGCGCCTTCGGTGGCCGTGGTCGCGCCCGAGAGAATGCCGATCAGGGTGGACTTGCCCGCGCCGTTGGCGCCGAGCAGGCCATGCACTTCACCGGCGCGGATTTCCAGCGAGGCGTCTACCAGCGCCTGCGTGCCGTTGGGATAGCGCTTGGCGATGTGCCGCAGCGCGAGCAGGGGCAGGGCGGTCACCATTGGCCGGTGCACCGTTGCGCGCTGGCGCGCGTCACTGCCGGGATCGGGTAGGTGAGGAAGCGCGGCGTGCCCGGTGCGGGCGGATTGGCCAGCGCGCGGAAAGCCAGCGCGCCGAGCGCTTCGGGCTGGAAGCAGACGGTGCCGTCGATCGCCCCGGCCTTGAGCGAGGCCATGGCCAGGCGCGAACCGCCCACGCCGATCAGCCGGGCATGCGATCCGGCCGCGCGCACGGCGCGGGCGCAGCCGATCACCATGTCGTCCGCCTGGTTGAAGAACAGGTCGATGCGCGGGTCGGCTGCCAGCATGTTCTGGCAGGCGGCCTCGCCCCCGTCCGGTGTCCAGTTGCCGGGCTGTGCGGCCACGATGGTGTCGCGCCGGCCGCTGGCGGCAAGGCCGGCGAGAAAGCCACGCGTGCGCTGTTCCACTTCGGGAAATCCGGCGGCCCCTTCGACAATTGCGATTCGCGCGGGACGGTCGGCGGGCAGCAGTTGCGCGGCGAGTGTGCCCGCGGCGCGGCCGGCGGCGACTTCGTCTTGCGAAACCAGCGCGGCCAGGCCGGGATAGACATCCTGCACCGCGCGCGTGCGCGGGTCGCCCACCAGCGCGGCCACCGCCACCACCGGCACGCCGGCGGCCTGGGCGCGCTTGACCCAGCCTTGTGCCACGATCGAATCCAGCGGCATGATCGCCACGCCGCGCGGGTGCTGCGCGATCAGGTCATCAATGTCGTTGGCCTGCTTCTGGATATTGGCCTTGCCGTCCACCACCAGGCCTTCGGCACCGGCTTCGTGCGCGGCCTGGCGAAAGCCCTTGGCGATCGCGGCGGCAAAGGGAAAGCTCAGGCCCACGGTCGATAGCGCATAGCGCGGCGCGCCGGGTGGCAGCGGGGCACCGGCGGCGGCGGCAGCCCCATCGCTGCCGTGGCGCGCCAGCGCAACGAGCGAGAGGCTGCCCACGGCCACGACCAGGGTGGCGGCCAGCAGGGGAAGGGGGCGGATCGGGCGCATTGCGTCAGGCCGCCGCCGAACGGCGATCGACCAGGTAGAGATGCTCGCAGGCGAGCACGGTTTCCTCGCGCTGGTTGCGGATGTCCACCGTCTCGGTCACCACGCCCTGGGCGGTCCGCTTGGGATGGTCGCGCTTGTCGGCAATGCGGGTGATCGTGGTGATCGTGTCGCCGATGTGCACCGGGCGGATGAAGCGCAGGCGATCATAGCCATAGGACATGGCGCGCGGGTTGATCACCGTTGCGGTGAGGCCGATGCCGATGCTGAACACCAGAGTGCCGTGGGCGATGCGCTGGCCAATCTCCTGCGTGGCGCACCAATCCGCATCCATGTGATGCGGAAAAAAGTCTCCGGTGTGGCCGGCATGCACGACGAAATCGGTCTCGGTGATGGTTCGGCCAAAACTTCGCCGTTCCGATCCAAGAACATAGTCTTCGAAAAACTGTTCGATGATCATCGCAGATACCTCTCCGAAAAATCTGCAATAGTATTTTTATATGATTTATATTATTGCTAAGCTGTGATGATCCCGGAGTCAACCGGTGTTGTTCGCCGTGCAGGCAAGAAGGAGGATGAGATGAGCGAGACGACCTTGAAGGGCATGACGTGGGATCACCCGCGCGGTTACGAGCCGCTGGTGGCCGCTTCGCGCGAGTGGGCGCGGCTCACCGGAACGGCGATCGAGTGGGAGCGGCGCTCGCTCCAGGCGTTCGAAACCCATCCGGTGGAAGACCTTGCCCGCGCCTATGACCTGGTGGTGATCGATCATCCCCACGTCGGCATTGCCGCGCAGTCGGGCGCGCTGCTGCCGTTCGCGGGCGGCGATGCCGATGCTGCGGCCGGCAGCGTTGGCGGATCGTATGAAAGCTATGCCTGGGATGGCCGGCAATGGGCGCTGCCGATCGACGCGGCGGCACAGGTCCAGGCCTGGGTGCCTGGTCGCCTGCCCACGCCGCTGCGCGATTGGGGCAGCGTGCTGCGCCACGCGGAGGCTGGCGGCATCGGCCTGCCGCTGCGCGCGCCGCACAGCCTGATGAGCCTGATGACCCTGTGCGGCCTGATGGGCCTGGAGCTGTGCCCGGCGCCGCGCGTGCTGTTTCCCGATGCGGCGGCCGTCGCGGTGGAGCGGCTTTACGCCTTGGCCGAACGCGCTGCCCCAGGCGCGGCCGAAAGCGATCCGATCGCCGTGCTCGAAGCGATGGCCCGCGCGGATTCGCCGCTGGTCGCCGCGCCTTTGATCTATGGCTATGTCAGTTATGCGCAGGACGGGTTTCGGCCAGTGCGGCTGGCGTTCGCCGACCTGGCTCCATGGCAGGGCAGCGCGCCGCGCGGTTCGGTGCTGGGCGGCACCGGCATTGCCGTCTCGCGCCTCGGCCGCGATCCGGAGGGCGCCATGGCCTTTGCCCGCTGGCTCGCCAGTGGCCCAGTGCAGACCGGTATCGTTGCGGCAAATGGCGGGCAACCGGCCCACGCCCAGGCCTGGGCCGACATACCGACCAATGCTGCCACCAGCGACTTCTACCGCGCGACTCGTGCCACGCTGGACCACGCGTGGATTCGCCCGCGCCACGCCGGCTACATGCCGTTCCAGGACGAGGCCTCGGGCCTGATCCTGGCCGCCATTGCGCGCCAAATGCCTGCGGAATCGCTGGTTTCCACGCTCAACCGGGCCTTTGCCGCGAGCGTTCCGTAACGATTGGCAACGCACCAAAGTGTGTTTGTTAAAAAACATCTTGTTCATATACGAACAATCTGCCACATAGTCTACAGCCCTCGCAGAGGGGCGACGAAAGGATTGAGGATATGGCTGCGGCCATGAAAAGCCTGTCTTGCATCATGCTGGCCTGCGCTCTTGCCGGAGGGACAGCCCTGGCCGCACCCGCCGGTGCGCAGCCCGGCATCTCGTCCGATCCCAAGGCTGCCGCCGCGCAGATCGCCCGGATGGATCGTGAGGTCGCCGGGGGGCGGTTCAAGGCGGACTGGTCCTCTCTGGCCAACTATCGCGTGCCGGAATGGTACCGCGACGCCAAGTTCGGGATATTCGTCCATTGGGGCGTCTATGCGGTGCCGGCCTCGGGCAGCGAATGGTACTCGCGCAACATGTATGTGCCGGGCCACGCCGATTTCGTGCACCAGCGCGCGACCTATGGCGATCAATCCGTCGCCGGTTACAAGGACTTCATTCCCCAGTTCCGCGGCCAGCGCTTCGATCCGGCGGCGTGGATGGCCTTGTTCAAGCGTGCCGGCGCGCGCTACGTCGTGCCGGTGGCCGAGCATTGCGACGGCTTCTCGATGTATGGCTCGGCGATCAACCGCTGGAATGCCGTGGCGATGGGGCCGCAGCGCGACGTGGTGGGCGAGATTGCCAAGGCCGCCCGCGCCGCCAACCTGCATTTCGGCCTGTCTTCACACCGCGCCGAACACTGGTGGTGGTATGGCCAGGCGCCTGCCGGCAGCGACGTGTGGAACCCGGCCTATGCCGATCTCTATGGTCCGGCCGCGCCGCGCACCCTGCCGGGCAGCGATGCCAGCGCGGAGCCCGATCCCAACCATCTCGAACAGTGGAACCCGCCGTCCAAGGCCTTTCTTGACGATTGGCTCGCGCGCACGGGCGAAGTGATCGAGAAGTACAATCCTGAATTCGTCTATCTCGACTGGTGGATCAACCAGCCCGCCTTCGCGCCTTACTTGCAGCGTCTTGCCGCCTATTACTATGACAGCGCGGCACGGCGCGGGGTCGGCCCGGTGTTGGCCTATAAGGAAGAGGCGTTCCCCGCTGGTTCGGCGCTGTTCGATATCGAGCGCGGCCGGCTCGATGCGCTGCGCCTGCTGCCCTGGCAGACCGATACCTCGGTCAGCATCAACAGTTGGGGCTATGTCGAGAACGACAAGTATCGCACCGCTGCCAGCCTGGTGGCGACGCTGGCCGATGTCGTTTCGAAGAACGGCAACCTGCTGCTCAATGTCGGGCCCAAGGCCGATGGCACGATCCCGGCCGAAGCGGCCAGGGTGCTCGACGAAATCGGCGCCTGGCTGTCGGTCAATGGCGAGGCGATCTACGGCACGCGGCCGTGGGTGATGTTCGGGGAAGGACCCACGCGCAACGCGGTCGGCTCGCTCAAGGAAGGGGGCGATCCCACCTATACCCCGGCCGACATCCGCTTCACCACGCGCGACGGGCGGCTCTACGCGCTGGGTCTGGCCCATCCGGCCGACGGCGCGGTGCGCATCGGCGTGCTCTATGCCGGCAATCCCTATGCGCCGCCGGTCAAGGCCGTGCATCTGCTCGGCAGCACTGCGCCGCTCGCCTGGCGCCAGGAGAAGGATGGCCTGCATGTCACGCTGCCGGCCACCGGCGCCAAGGCCGACATGCCCTATGCGCTGCGCATCGAGTTTTCGCCCCCGAACAAGACGTGACGGGGCACTTGCACACCACAAGCTGACACAAGTTTGGGATAATGGGGAGGTTTAGCAATGAAGAACGTGGGAGCCTATCTCTGCACCGCCGCGCTCGGTGCCCTGGTCATGCCGGCGGGCTCCGCCCTGGCGCAGACCGCGCCGGCAGCGGCCAAGGCGACGACTGACGCCAAGGATGAAACCGTTGCCGACGCCATCGTTGTCAGCGGGGTCCGCGCCAGCTTGCGCAGCGCGCAGGATCGCAAGGCCAATGCCAGCCAGATCGTGGATTCGATCGTGGCCGAGGATATCGGCAAGCTGCCCGACCAGAACACCACCGATGCGCTGCAGCGCGTGACGGGCGTGCAGATCGAGCGCGACTATGGCGAAGGGTCGACCGTCTACGTGCGCGGCCTGGCCCAAGTGAACACCACGCTCAACGGCCGCGAGATCTTCACCGCGCAAGGCGCCCGTGGCCTCAACCTCCAGGATATTCCGGCCGAACTGCTCGCTGGGCTGGATGTCTACAAGTCGCCCTCGGCCAACCAGATCGAAGGTGGCCTGGGTGGCCTGATCGACTTGCGCACGCGCCGGCCGCTCGATTTCAAGGGCCTGACCGTGGCCGGCAACATCCGCGGCATCTATTCCGACCTGGCCAAGGAACTGACCCCGGCCGTCTCGGGCCTGATCGCCGATCGCTGGGACACCGGCGCGGGTGAGATCGGCGCGCTGGTCAGCGTGTCGTACCAGGAGCGCAAGTTCCGCTCAGACCTGATTTCCACCGGCACCCCGGCCAGCAGCACCACGATCGTGCCCGGCCAGACGGTGGTCGCTCCCAACGGCGCCTATGACGTGACGCCCTATGGCGATCGCCGCCGCCTGGGCATCAGCGGCACCTTGCAGTGGAAGCCCACGCCCAACCTCGAAATCTATTTCGAAGGCCAGTACGCGCGCTTCAACAACCTCAACGACAACTACGGCGCTTCAGTTGGCCTGGGTGGCTTGACCGCAGAGCCGGGCGCGACGGTGGCCGCCAATGGCGACGTGACCAAGGCGACCTATCTCAACGCCCCGCTCACCGTACTGTCTTATGCCTATGACACGCGCGACCGGATGACCCAGTTCGCCGGAGGCGGCAAGTGGACCAACGACAAGCTGACCGTGTCCACCGACATCAGCTATACCAAGGCCACCGGCAGCGTGGTGTTCAACAGCGGCTTCACCGGCGCCACGATCCCGCGCTTCTCGGTGGACAACACCGCGTTCGTGCCGGGTTCGAGCGCCAATGGCTATGACCTGCTGAGCCAGTCGAACACCAACTTCCAGTTCCTGCTCTACCAGGGCACGCAGAACAAGGCGGACCAGTTCGCCGGCACGCTGGATGCGTCCTATGCGGTGGACAGCGGCTTCCTCAAGTCGATCGACGTCGGCTTCCGCTACGGCAACCGCACGGCGCAATCCAACCAGACCAGCTTCTTCCTGTTCAGCGGCGCGCCCGGCACCGCTGCGCCCTCGATCCTGGCTGCCAACCCGGCCAGCGATTTCTTCAGCAAGTCTTCGCGCGGTACGCCGCTGCTGTCCAACTACCTGGTCATTCCCGTGCCGCTGCTGCGCGATCATCTGAGCGAAGTGCAGACCGCGCTGGGCTTTGACGCCACCGATCCGGTGAACGGGCCGCTGGCGTTCTATCGCGTCAGCGAAAAGACCACCGCGCTCTATGCCATGGCGCGCTTCGGCTCGCCCAGCGGGCTGGTCGATGGCAATGTCGGGTTGCGCTATGTCCATACCCAGACCGCGCTCAACGGCAACCGCACGCTGTCGGGCGGCGGCGTCGGGCCGATCCAGGTCAATTCCAGCTATGACGACTTCCTGCCTTCGGCCAACATCCGCTTCAACCTGACCGACAAGCTCAAGCTGCGTCTGGCCGCGTCCAAGGTCGTCACCCGCCCGAACTTCAGCGATCTTTCGCCGTCGCTGACGCTCAATTCGGTGCAGCAGAACGGGTCGGCCGGCAATCCCTACCTCAAGCCGCTCAAGGCCGACCAGCTCGACGCGTCGCTGGAATACTACTTCGCGCGCGGCAGCTCGATCTATGGTGCGCTGTTCTACAAGAAGGTGCGCAACTTCATCTCGGTCAATCCCTCGGTCGAGGTCTACGACGGCATCACCTATACGATCAGCCGCCCGGACAACAACCAGGGCGGGGAGATCAAGGGCGCCGAAGTGGGGTATCAGCAGTTCTTCGATTTCCTGCCCGGCGCGCTGTCGGGCCTGGGGATCCAGGCGAACTATACCTACGTGGACAGCAAGACGACCTCTTCGATCGTCGGCCAGACCACCCCGCTCCAGGGCTTGTCGAAGCACACCTACAACCTGGTGGGGATGTACGAGAAGTACGGCGTTTCGGCCCGCGTCGCCTACAACTGGCGCAGCACCTACTTCGACAGCACCTATCTGTTCAACGGGGTGGGGCAGCCGAGCTTCCGCCGCGGCTATGGCTGGCTGGCCGCTTCGCTCAGCTATGACGTGACGCCCAACGTCACGATCAGCCTGGAAGGCAACAACCTGACGCGCGTGATCCGCCGGTCCTATTACAACAACATGGATACCCGGCCGCACGAAACCCAGATCGACGATCGCCAGATCATCTTCGGGGTTCGCTTCAAGTTGTGATGCCTCCGCGCATCGGGCAGGCTGGCATCCGGCCGGCCCGATGCGCGGCCCAGACAAAGGCCTGCCATGCCGTCCAAGCGTGACTTCGATGCTGTATTTCCGGGCCTGATGGTGGATCGCCGGTCGGCCCTGCTGGGCGGATCGGCGGCACTGTTGTGCACGGGCACCGCGCCTGGCAACGGCCACGCCGCGCCGGTCGATCCGCAAGCGAGCGCCTGGGGCGAGGCATTCGACCGCCCTCCGCCCGAGGCCGGACCGGGTGTCTACTGGTACTGGCTCGATGGCGCAGTCAGCGCGGCCGGGATCACGGCCGATCTTGAAGGCATGCACGCCAACGGCATCACCACGGCGATGGTCTTTGCCATTGGCGCCTCGGCCAAGCCGCCGCTGGTCGATCCGCCGGCCGATGCACTCACGCCGCAATGGTGGGGCCTGATCGATCACGCCGTGGCCGAGGCGGAGCGGCTGGGGATTACGCTGTCGCTCAACATCTGCGATGGCTGGGCTACGGCGAGCGGCCCCTGGATCACGCCCGACCTGTCGATGCAGGTGCTGACCTGGTCCGACACGCGCGCCACGGCCGGGCAGGGCGCGATCCGCCTGGCCACCCCGCCGATGCGGCGCAACTGGTATCGCGACGTGGCGGTGCTGGCATTTCCCTGGCCGGAAGCGCTGGACGAGACGAGCGCACGGCGCCATCCGCGCGTTTCCACCACCTTGCCGCTGGCCGGGCCACCGCTCGCGCGCCTGCTCGATCCCGGCAACGACGAGGACGTGTTCGACACCACCCAGGCCGGCCAGATCGACGTGGCTTTCGACCAGCCGTTCACGCTGCGCTCGGTCACCGTGCGCACGCCGTCGCCCTGGGGCTATTCCCCCGGCGTCTATCGCGCGGCCAATGCGCTGCGCGTGGAAGCAAGCGAGGATGGCGTCACGTTCCGTCCCGTTGGCCGGCTGGAATATCCCCAGCATGGCTGGCAGACCGACCTGACCACGCTGACCCACGCCTTGCCCGAAACCACCGCGCGCGTGTTCCGCTTCGTGCACGAGCCGCAGGCGCCCGGCCCCTATTTCGAGAATTACGATTTCGGGCAGGACGTGCGCCTGCGCCTGTTCAGCCTGGAGCTTTCGTCCCGGCCGGAAATCCACCAGATCGTGGGCAAGACGGCGGCGCAATGGTCGATCAGCCGCCGCACCGATGCGCGCGACGTTCCCGATGCGGTCTGCGTCGACCCGGCCAAGGTGCTCGACCTGACCGACAGGCTGGCGGCCGATGGCACGCTCGACTGGACCCCACCGCCCGGCCGCTGGCGCATCCTGCGCCTGGGCCACACCAGCAATGGCCGCGAGAACTCCGCCGCCGGGGGTGCGCAGGGGCTGGAAGTCGATCGCTTCAACGCGGCGGCAGTGACCATGCAGTTCGATCGCTGGTTCGGCGCCGCGCTCGATCGCATCGGCCCGGCGCGCGCGGGCAAAGTGTTGAACACGGTGCATGTCGATAGCTGGGAAGCCAGCGGGCAAAACTGGACGGCGGATTTTCCTGCCCGGTTCCAGGCCTTGCGCGGCTATGCCCTGCGCGTCTGGCTGCCGGTGCTGGCCGGCGTGCCGGTCGGCAGCGCAGAGCAGAGCGAGGCGATACTGCACGATTTCCGGCAGACCGTGGCCGATCTTACGCAAAGCGCGTTCTTCGAAACCATCGCGCGCCTGGCCCATGCACGCGGCTGCCGCTTCAGCGGGGAGCCGGCCAGCCCGACCTATGCCGTGGACGGCTTGCGCTGGGCAGAGGCGACCGATGTGCCGATGGGCGAATTCTGGCTGCGCACGCCGCGCAACGACAAGCCGACCGATGTGGCCGATGCGGTTTCGGGCGGGCGCATCTATGGCAAGCGGATCATTGCCACGGAAAGCTTCACCGAGAACGACATTCTCTGGGACGAGCACCCCGCGATGCTCAAGCCCTTGGGCGATCGGCACTATTGCCGGGGCATCAACCGCTTCATGCTGCACGTCTATACCGCGCAGCCGTTTCTCGATCGCGCGCCGGGGCTGACGCTCAACGGTATCGGCACGATGTTCAGCCGCACCCAGACCTGGTGGAGCCAGGCGCGCGGCTGGTTCGATTACCTGCGCCGCTGCCAGGCGGTGTTGCAACGCGGCCTGCCAGTGAGCGACGTGGCGGTGTTCACCGGGGAAGACATTCCCAACCGCGCGCTCTTGCCGCACCAGTTGGACGCGCCATTGCCGGCCGGCGTGGCCTATGACTCGATCAACCGCGATGCGCTGGTGCGCCTGGCGCGGGTGGAGCAGGGCGCGATCGTACTGCCCGGCGGCATGCGCTATCGCCTGCTCGTGCTGCGCGCGGGAGCGCGCTATTCCAGCGGCTTCCTCGCCGCACTCGAACGCCTGGTGCGGGCGGGCGCCACGGTGCTGGCACCGCCGCCGCTTGGTGTCGTCGGGCGAGAAGCCGATCCCGCGGCGTTCGTTGCGCAGTGCCGCCGGCTCTGGCCGGATGCCGGACGTCAGGGCGAAACCTGGCTGGGCGCCGGGCGCGTGGTCTGGGGGCAAAGCCCTGCGCATGTCCTGGCCAGCCTGGGGATCGCGGGCGATCTTCTGGCGAACGATGCGGCGGGGCTCGAATGGACTCATCGCCGCGAGGCGGGGGTCGATGTCTATTTCCTGGCCAACACCGGCGGTGCCGCGCTCGATACCGAAGTATCCTTGCGCGTGACCGCGCGCGCCGTGGCGCTGTGGGATGCGCTGGAAGGGCAGCGCCTGCCAGCACCCGCCTGGCGGAATGTCGCCGGGCGCACGGTCCTGCCGCTGCGCCTGGCGCCGGGGGAAAGCCGGTTCATCGTTCTGAGCGACGGCGGCGTGGCACCGCATCTCGCACAGGCCCATCTCGCGGCCGGGCAAAGCCTGGAATGGCGTGGTGAGCGGCTGGTCATGGCCGGGGCTGGAGAAGCTCGGCTGCTGCGCAGCGACGGGCGGCGCCTGGCACCGGTGGCGCCGGCCATGCCCCCGGCAATCGAACTCGACCAGCCCTGGACGCTTAGCTTTGCCGGCTGGCGCGCCCCGCCCGAGCGGCTGACGCTGAAGCAGCCCGCGCTGTGGAACGACCTTGCCCCCGATCGCGTGCGCTTCCATGCCGGATCGGGCACCTATGCCACGCAGATCGACCTGCCGCGCCACCTGCTGGTGCGCGATATCCGCCTGATGCTCGATCTGGGCGCAGTGCATGCCATGGCCGAAGTCGCGGTCAACGGGCGCTTGGCCGGCCGGCGCTGGATTGCACCCTTCCGGCTGGACATCACCGCATTCTTGCGGCCGGGATGCAACACGATCGCCATCACCGTCACCAACACCTGGCACAACCGCCTGGTGGGCGATCGCGTCTTGCCCGAAGCGGAGCGGGTTGCCTGGGTCTATCCCAAGCTGCGCGGCACCAAGGACTGGCTGCCGGCCCGCGATGCGCCGCTGCTGCCAGCGGGCCTGGCCGGTCCGGTCCGGATCGTGGCTAAGCCACTTGTGGACATTCCGGTCTAATGAGGCTGGACCGTCGCACCGCGCTGGCCGCGATCGGCGCGACGCCGCTGGTGGCCGGCGCCGGCAGGGCGCATTCTCTGCCACCGGGTGATCTGCTGGCGCAAGACTTGCGCGTGGAAGGGGTGGCCGAGCCCGCGGGGCTCGACCTGCTGCGTCCGCGCTTTTCCTGGGGCCTTGCCGCGCGCGATCCAAGCGCGCGCGGCCTGGTGCAGCGCGGGTTCGAACTGATCGGCGGCACCGATCGCGCCCGCGTGGCTGCTGGCCAGGGCGCCCGCTGGGCCGGATCGTCCGCCGCCGGCGGGCAGACTCTGGTGGTGCCGACAGCGGACTTGGCGCTCGACAGCCACCGCCGCTATTGGTGGGCGGTCCGGATATTCGATGCGGCGGGGCGGCCGGGCGCCTGGAGCGCGCCCGCCGCGTTCCTCACCGGGGTGCTCGAGCTGGCGCGCTGGCCCGACCGCTGGATCGCGGCGGAGCCCGACCCGGTTCTACCGCCGCACCGTCAGGGGCAGGCGAGCCCAGCCATGGTGCCCGCCCGGCCGCTGCCGATCCTGCGTCGGCCCTTGCGCCTGGCGTCGCCGCCGCGCCGGGCCGTGCTGTCGGTCTGCGGCTTGGGCCAATATCGCCTGGCGATCAACGGGCAGGCCGTGGGGTATGCGGCGCTGACGCCGGGGTGGACCAACTACCGCCGCCGCGCGCTTTATGACACGCACGATGTCACGGCCCTGCTGCACGCTGGCGACAATGTCCTGGCGCTGATGCTGGGCAACGGCATGTACAATGTAGAGGCCAAGGAGGGCCGCTACACCAAGTTCCTCGACAGCTTCGGCCGGCCCAAGGCGATTCTGGCGATGACCATCGAGCATGCCGATGGCCGGATCGAGCACATTGCCAGCGATGGGCAATGGCGTTGGCGGGAAGGGCCGATCCGCTTTTCCTCGATCTATGGCGGCGAGGACTGGGACGCGCGCCTGGTGCCGCCCGCTTGGATGGAACCTGGCTACGACGATCGCGACTGGCAGCCGGTAGTGGCCGTGCCGGGGCCGGGCGGGATGCTCCGCGCCGGGCTGGTGCCGCCGGTGGTCGCCGCGCGCACTCTGGAGCCGGTGGCGATCACGGCCGTGGCGCCCGATGTGCTGCTGGTCGATTTCGGCGTCAACTTCGCCGGTCGGCCCCGCCTGATGATCGAGGCGCCGGCCGGTGCCACGCTGACCATCCTGCCGGGCGAGACGCTGGACGAACAGGGCCGGGTCAGCCAGCGCAGCTTCAACGCCGGGCCGGGCAACCGCGTGGCGTTTACCCACGTCAGCACCGGGAGCGGGGTCGAAGCGTTCGAGCCGCTGTTCAGCTATCACGGCTTTCGCTGGCTGGAATTGCGCGGCCTGCTGCGCGCCGCGATCCATGCGGTCGAAGGCGTGGTGCTCCACGCCGATCTTGCGCGCGTCGGCCGGTTCCAGGCCGATGATCCCTTGCTCAACGCCATCCATGGGCTGATCGATCAGGCCGTGACCAGCAACATGGTTTCGGTCCTCACCGATTGCCCGCACCGCGAAAAGCTGGGCTGGCTGGAACAGACCTATCTCAACGCGCCCACGGTGCTCTACAACCGCGATGCCGCGCCGCTTTATGACAAGCTGGTGCACGACATCGCCGAGGCGCAGCAGGCCGATGGCATGGTGCCGGGCATCGCGCCGGAATATGTCGCCTTCCAGGACGAGCAGGGGCAGGACCAGGTCTGGCGCAATTCCCCCGAATGGGGCGCGGCGGCGGTGCTGGCACCCTGGGCGGCCTATCGCTTTTGCGGCGACGCCACCGTGCTGGTGGCGGCCTGGCCGGCGGCGCAACGCTATTGCGCCTATCTCGCGCAGCGGGCGCGGGATGGCATCGTCGATTTCGGCATGGGCGATTGGTACGATGTCGGCCCCAGCGATCCGGGCGAGGCGCAACTGACCTCGCGCGCGCTGGTCGGCACGGCCACTTATATTGCCTGCTTGCAGACGATGGCCAAGATCGCCGCGCGGATCGGGGCGGTTGCGGATTACGCCGCGCTGGCGGTGCAGGTTACGCAGCATTTCAACGCGCGCTTTCTCGATCCCGCCACCGGCCGCTACGAACGGGGCAGCCAGACGGCGCAAGCCATGCCGCTGGCGCTCGGCCTGGTGCCCCAGGCGCAGCGTGCCGCGGCGCTCGACCGGCTGATCGCGGCGATTCGGCGCGAAGGCAATGGCGTTACCGCCGGGGACATCGGCTATCGCTACGTGCTGGAGGCGCTGGCTGCGGCCGGGCGTGACGATGTGATCCTGGCCATGCTGCGGGTGCGCGATCGCCCCGGCTATGCCCTGCAACTGGCGCGCGGGGCCACCGCGCTGACCGAGGCGTGGGACGCCAATCCCACCAAGTCGCTCAACCATTTCATGCTCGGCCATGCCGAGGACTGGTTCTATCGGCGCCTGGGCGGGCTGGACATCGATCACGCGCGAGGCGGGGACGCGGCCTTGCGCCTCGCGCCGCAGATGCCGGCCGATATCCCGGCGGCCGAGGCCAGCTATCGCCTGCGCGAGGGCGTTCTGTCCTGCGCCTGGCGACGCGAGGCAGGCCACCTCGCCGTAACCGTCTCCGTGCCGCCGGGGCGCCAGGCGCGGCTGGTCTTGCCGGGGCTGCCCGCCAGCGACTGGCGCGAACAGGGCCTGGCCCCGGCGCGCGTGCCGGGCGTGCTCGGTTTCGCGCGCGAGGAGGCCGGCCAGGCCATCACGCTCGGCTCCGGCCACTATCGCTGGACCGCCCGCGACGCTGGTTGAGTACGCGGGCGGTTCGCGGCATCAGCGACGGGGCGCTTCGAACAGGCTGGGCGAAACGGCGGCCGCCAGGGCGGCATAGCCGGCATCGTTGGGGTGGAGATGGTCGCCCGGCTCCAGACGGGGATTGATCCGCGCCGGGTCGGCGGGATCGGCCGCCGCCTTCTCGAAATCGATCACTCCGTCGAACAGCCCGCCGGTGCGGATGAAGGCGTTCACCGCCTGGCGCATCGCCTCGCCCTCCGGCGTGAAATAGACCGCGCCCTTGTAGGGCAGGATCGTCGCGCCGATCACTTTCACCCCGCGCGCATGGGCGCGGGTCACGATCTGGCGATAGGCCTCGATCACCTGCGCGGCGGTCACGTCGCTGTCGGGCTTGTTCCACCATCCGATGTCGTTGATGCCTTCCAGCAGCACGATATGCGTGACCCCGCTGACCGCCAGGGCGTCGCGGTCCAGCCGCGCCAGGGCGGGCAGGCCAAAGCCTTCGTGCAACAGGCGGTTGCCACTCATCCCCGCATTGACCACGCTCCATCCGCGATAGCGCGTATCGGCGGCAAGCCGCTTGGCGAACTGTTGGGGCCAGCTCATGTCCTTGCCGGGGGTGGAGGCGGCGCCTTCGGTGATCGAATCCCCGAACGCCACGATCACCGGGCCGCGCTGGGGCCGCGCCACTTCCACTTGCGACACCACCGCCGGGCCGCGCAGCGGGCGAGCGCCGGCCATGGACGCAGCCGCCAGTTGCTCGCCGGGCGCCACCACCAGATCGCCATGATGCGCGGCGGGCATCGCGCTGTCCTTGTAATAGACCGAGATCGCCAGGTGTTGCAGCGCCTCGATTGGCAGCGGCACGGCATCGCTGAGCAGCGGCGCGCCGGTTGGAATCCAGGCTTCCGCGCCGCCGGCAAAGGTTACCGCGCGGTCGCTGCCCGGCACCAGGCGTCCGTCTGCATCGACCAGCGCCACGTGCACCCCGGCGATCCGCACCGGGGCGATGCCCAGCTCGTTGGTCAGCTTGAGGCGGATGGCATTGCCAGCGGTGTCCACGCGCAGGATCTGGCGCACCGTCTGGTTGGCAAAGATCGCCGGGGTGCCGCCCGGCTGGCCGGCAATCGGCGCGAACGGCGCGCTGAACCAGCCGGCCGCCCAGTTGCCATTCCCGTCGCCAGCCGCAGGCGGACTGGCCGCCATCAGCAGGGGTGCCCCAAGCAGGGCGAGCGCGGCGATGGGCCTGGCAATCATGATCTCTCCTATTTTGTGGTCTTGCGGGTTCTTGCCGGCTTGGCCGGGGCAGGGGTGTCCACCGCGCTACCCAGCGGCCCACTGTCCAGCCCCAGGCCGGCGGCCTGGCTGATGGCGGCGGCCGTGCGTTGCAGCGGTTCGAGCAGCGGATCGAGCCGCGCGTCGCCATTGGCGTCAATCAGCGTGGCGATGGTCAGCGCGGCGTTGAGCGGCGCGCCCGGCGTGCCCACCAGCACGCCGATATCCGCCCCGCCCAGGAAGCGTTCGCCCAGCGAGCGGGCATGGCCGCGCGCGCGCACGTCGTCGATGCGGGCGAGCAGATCCTGCCGTGCGGCCGGCGCCATCGCCTGCCATTCGCGCGAATGCCCCAGCCAGGCATCAAACGCGGCGGGCGCCAGGCCGGCGAGCAGCAGGCGCCCCGAATTGGTGCGCAGCGGCGAATGGGTGGAGCCGACTTCCACCGACAGGCGGAACGGGTTGGGGCTCTCTTCCTGGGTGAGCACGAGCACCTGGTTGCCTTGCAACACGGTCAGGTGGCAGCTTTCGCGCACGTCGTCGGACAGCGAGCGCATCAGCGGGCGCGCCGCCGCGATCAGCGTTTCATAGGGCGAGTGAATGCGCGCGAGCTGGAACAGCTTGAGCGTCAGCGCATAGCCGCCGTTGGTCGGGTCGCGCCGCACATAGCCGCGCCCTTCCAGGCAGGCGAGCATGCGGAACAGCTCGCCCGGCTGGCGGTTGAGCGCGCGCGCCAGTTGCGATTGCGTCATCGGCACGGCCTGGTCGGCCAGGTACTCGACGATATCGAGGCCCTTTTCCAGCGCCGGCACGGCATACTTCCGGCGGCGCTCGTCGCTCGACAGGATGCTGTCCGCCAGCATGCCCTCTGACCGCCCGTCGAGCGGGCCGTCGCCCAGGTCCGGCATGTCCGGCGCAGGGCTGTCTGCCTGGGTGGCTGATTCGGGGCGCGCATCCATGTTCTGTCCTTCCGCGGCTGGTCTGGCGATCGGGCGGCTTGCGTAACCCATGGCGGCGCGAAGTGCCATCATCGCCTGCCGCTTTGCCCGCCAGCACGGGCGCGCGCCGGGCTGGCCGGGGTGATAGCGGAAGAGGCGCGTGGAATTTGCATTGATTGTTTATATAGAGAATGTATGTTAGCCTGTAAACAATGAGTGATGTGGAGGACGGGATTGGAACAGCGGCTTATCCGCACGGATTCGGCAACGGACACAGCGTCGTCTGCGGCCAGTCCCGGCCCCCTGTCCGATCTGCTGGTGCTCGACATGGCCCAGTTCCTCGCCGGCCCTTCGGCCGCGCTGCAACTGGCCGATCTGGGTGCGCGCGTGATCAAGATCGAGCGGCCGCAGAGCGGTGACCTGTGCCGCGATCTTTATCTGAGCGATACCGACATCGCCGGCGATTCCACGCTGTTCCACGCGATAAACCGCAACAAGGAAAGCCTGGCGGTCGATCTCAAGGACGCGGGCCAGCTTGCGGAACTGCGCCGCCTGGTCGCGCGGGCCGACGTGATCATCCAGAACTTCCGCCCCGGCGTGATCGAGCGGCTGGGGCTGGGCTATGAAGACGTCAAGGCGATCAATCCCGGCCTGGTCTATGCCAGCGTCTCGGGCTTTGGCAGTGCCGGCCCCTGGGCCAAGCTGCCGGGCCAGGATCTGCTCGCCCAGGCGCGCTCGGGCGTGATGTGGCTGACCGGCAGTGCCGACCATGGGCCGATGCCGATCGGGCTTTCGGTGGCAGACATGCTGGCCGGCCATGTTCTGGCCAAGGGCATCCTGGCCTTGCTGGTCCGCCGCGCGCGCACCGGGCTGGGGGGGCGGGTGGAAACCAGCCTGCTCGAAGTGCTGGTCGATTTCCAGTTCGAGCTGCTGACCACTTATCTCAACGATGGCCGCCGCCCCCCGACGCGCGCCGCCGCCCATGGCGCCAATGCCTATCTTGCTGCGCCCTATGGCGTCTATCGCACAGCAGATGGGCATCTTGCCCTGGCGATGACGCCGCTGGCCCGGATCGGCGAATTGCTTGATCTGCCGGGCCTGGGCGAGAGCGGTAACGGCTTTGACGGGCGCGACGCGCTGCTTGACCGCATCGCGCAGCGCCTGGCCACGCGCACCACGCAGGAATGGCTGGCCGTGCTGGAGCCGGCCGGCATCTGGACCGCGGCCGTGCTCGATTGGGAGCAATTGTTGGAGGCCGAAAGCTTCCGCGCGCTCGACATGCTGCAATCGATCGGCGGCCGGGGCCGCAGCATTCTCACCACCGCCAGCCCGATGCGAATCGATGGGCAAAGGCCGGCTTCGGCGCGCGGTGCCCCGCGCGTGGGCGAGCACAGCGCGGCCATCGCCGCCGAATTCGGCCTGGCACTGGCCTGAGGCGATGCGCGCCCGCACTTGCCTTAGCGCCTTGGCGCTGCTGCGCACCACAGCGGCCAGTGCCCAGACGATCAGGGCCCAGCCGCCCGGCCGGCAAGCGCCCGCCTTGCCACGGATCGCGGCGCCGCATGGCCGCCCGGCGCTGTTCGTCGACGGCGCGCCGTTCCTTGTGCTGGGGGCGCAGGCCAACAATTCCTCCAACCATGCCAGCGTCTTGCCGCAAGTGTGGCAGACGGTGGAGCAATTGGGCGCCAACACCCTGGAAATGCCGGTGGCCTGAGCCCGGGCCGAGCCGCGCGAGGGGCAGTTCGATTTCGCCTTTGTCGATACGCTGCTGGCCCAGGCGCGCCAGCACCGCGTGCGCCTGGTGCTGCTGTGGTTCGGCGCGTTCAAGAACGGCGGGCCGGGTTATACGCCGGTCTGGGTCAGGGCCGATCTCGCGCGGTTTCCGCGCAAGCTCGATGCGCAGGGGCGTCCGCTCGCCGCTCCGCCAGCGTTCCCTGATTTTGCTTGATACGATTCAAGCGCGGTCCTCGCTTTCCATAGCCGTCCCCGATAGCGCGCTTGCAGGAAGCCGAACGCGACGGGACAATTCGCTCGAAAGTGCTGGCCTAGTGTCGTCAGCCTTTTCTCAGCAGGTCATCCAGGACCGCGTTGTGTAACGTGGTATCAGCCAGAGGCCAGTTCAGCTTTCCGTTCTCGTCCTGCAATTGCCTAACCGACGGACATCGGAAACCTCCGTGGCGTCGCACTTTGCCTTGCGCACGAGGGACT
The DNA here is from genome assembly GCF_001598375.1 of Novosphingobium capsulatum NBRC 12533. Taxonomy (GTDB): domain Bacteria; phylum Pseudomonadota; class Alphaproteobacteria; order Sphingomonadales; family Sphingomonadaceae; genus Novosphingobium; species Novosphingobium capsulatum. The sequence continues at coordinate 191,990 of NZ_BCYV01000012.1, read as the reverse complement.
TTTGGCGGGGCAGGTCACGGCCTTCACCAAATGGCTCCCTCGACGCAATTGCGAAACGATGATCGCTCAATGCCCTGGCGGAGCGAGGAGCTGTTGCCGCACTGAACTCCATGCGCTGGCGGAAACGCAGATACGCCAGATCAGGCCGCTTTGTCAGGTGTCGCTCGGCCTGCGATAGGGTGGTGTCTTCCTCGCGGCCGCCGATCGGCGCGGTGATCAGATCGCAGTCGCCAGCCCCAACATCGGCGCGGCGGCGCCCTCTTCCTGATCGGCCATCTCTGCGCGCACGAAATCGACGAAAGCGCGCACCTTGGACAACGCGTAGTTGCCGCGTGGGAATACCACATGCAGTGGAATCCGCTCGTTCACGAGGTCGGGCAGCAAGACCTCGAGGCGGCGGGCGGCGATGTCGTCCTCGACGAGGAAGCGCGGCAGGTAGCTGATGCCCAGGCCCTCGAGCGTGGCCTCGCGTGCCATTCGTACCGAGTTGCTGGTGAGCGGTCCGCGGTTGACGGCAACGGTGGTGTCTTCCGACAGGCGCCACTCGCCAACCTTGGAGATATGCGTTTCAACGATGCAGGTGTGCACCTTGAGGTCGTTGGCGGCCGAGGGGCGCCCGGCGCGGTCGAGGTACGAGCGCGCGGCGACGAGTGCCATGGGATAGCTGCGCAACTGCACCGATTCCAGGCTGGAATCAAAGGTGTCACCCATCCAGAACACCACGTCGAAGCGGCCCTTGAGCAGGTCCACCTTGCTGTCCGACAGGTTCACGAACAGCCGCACGTCAGGATAGGTCTGGAGGAAGCGCGGCAGGATCGTGGTGAGATCGAACAGCGAGGATACCACCGGTGCGTTGACCTTGAGCTCGCCACGCGGCTTGGAGAGCATCCCGGTCATCACCTGGTTGGCTTCGTTGACTTCCTCGACGATGCGGGCGCAGCGCGCATACATCTCGCGTCCCGCCGGTGTCAGTGTCACCGAGCGTGTGGTGCGGTCGAGCAGGCGCACGCCGATGCTCTGCTCAAGCTTGGCAATCTGGCGGCTGACTGCGGCCTTGGAATACCCCAGCATCGTGGCAGCGCTGGAAAAGCCCCCCGTGCTGACCACCGCAGCGAACGACATCATCGCCATCACGTTTCCAAGATCGGGTCTGTCGTCCATGCCTGCTCCCTCTGCCACACGCGTGCCCGGGTCAATGTATCCCGTCACCGTCACGGGCACGTTGGCCCACCATAGCGATCCCGGTGCGGCCTGTCTGCACCTGCTGCGGGCAATTGTTGTTTAAACGGAAAAGATATCTCAAATTCAGTATTACTGTTGCGTTTATGAAGCCTTTCGGCGAGGACGTGCTACGCCACATGGGCGCTTGATTCGCGGCGCGGACCGCGCAAGACGCAGACAAGGGAGAAATTCGATGGTCAGCCAGCTTTCCCAAGCGGCCCTGCGCGACCAGCGCAGCCAATTCCACCCGTTCACCGCGATCACCGATCTTATGGCCGAAGGGCCCACGGTCATGGAAAGTGGTTCCGGCATCCACGTGCGTGACGTTGATGGACGCGAATACATCGACGGGATGGCCGGCCTGTGGTGCGTCAACCTGGGCTATGGGCGCCGCGAAATCACCGAGGCGATCGCCCGGCAGAGCGAGCGCCTGTCATTCTTCCACACGTTCAACGGCATGAGCAGCGACGTCGTCGCCGAATGCGCCGAGGCCCTGCTGCAACGCGCGCCGGTGCCGATGTCGCGGGTGTTCTTCGGTGCCTCGGGCAGCGATGCCAACGAAACCCAGCTCAAGCTCGTGTGGTATTACAACAACCTGCGCGGCAAGCCCGAGAAGAAGAAGATCATCGCGCGCTGGAACGCCTACCACGGTTCCGGTGTGGCCACGGCAAGTCTCACCGGGCTGCCGGGCATGCACACGCTGTTTGACCTGCCCAAGGGCCCGATCCTGCACGTCAGCGCGCCCTACTACTATCGCAAGGCGCCCGAGGGCATGACCGAGCGCGCGTTCTCGCAGCAGCTTGCCCAGGAACTCGAGGATCTGATCGAGCGTGAAGGCGCCGACACCATTGCCGCGTTCTTTGCCGAGGCAGTGATGGGCGCTGGTGGGTTGATTCCGCCGCCCGAAGGCTATTTCGAGGCGATCTGCCCTATCCTCAAGAAGCACGACATCCTGCTCGTCGCCGACGAAGTGGTATCTGGCTTTGGTCGTCTCGGCACCTACTGGGGCAGCCAGACCTATGGCTACGAGCCCGACCTCATCACCTCGGCCAAGGGTGTGACCTCGGGCTACTTTCCGATGTCGGTCTGCTACATCTCGCCAAAGGTCTGGGACGTGATCGAGAGCGAGGCAGGCAAGGCCGGGCTTTTCGGCCACGGCTATACCTATTCGGCGCACCCGGTCGGCGCGGCCGCCGCGCTCGCCGCGCTCAAGCTGATCGATGAGCTCAAGGTGGTGGACAACGTCGCCGACGTCGGGCCCTACATGCTCCAGGCGTTGCGCGACCGGCTTGGTCAGCACGCCCATGTTGGCGATATTCGCGGCCAGGGACTGATGCTGGGAATCGAACTGGTGCACGATCGCGGCACCAAGGAAGCGCTGCCCATGGCCAACCGCACCGGTCGCCAGGTGCTCAAGGCTGCAGCCAATCGCGGGCTGATCACCCGCGCGCTGGGTGATACCCTGGTCTTTGCCCCGCCATTGGTGATCACCCGCGCCGATGCCGATGCTATCGTCGATCGCTTCGGTGCTGCGGTGGAGGACGTGTTGCCCGGCTGAACCCAAAGACCAACCCGGCGCGGGCGGTGGTGCATGGTTTGATGCATTGCCGCTCGCGGCGCGGTTCCACGTCGTCCAGGGAGGGGCAGATGGAATTCAACACCGCAATCGAGGGCATGGCGCAGGCCGAACGCGGCACGCGCCGGTTGACCCCGGCGGGGCAGATCAGCGCGGTGCTGGTCGGTCTGATCGGCGCCTTCGTGATTTTCGTGACGCCCGGCTTTCTGGCGGTAATCGCGCAAAAGACCGGGTTCGACAACGACCAGCTCGGCTATCTCGCTGCGTTCGACATCAACGCGATGGGCGTGACCATCGGCCTCAGTACGTTCCTTTTGGCGCGGGTGCCCTGGCGTCTTGCCGTGAGCATCGGCCTGGCGCTGGTGATCGCCGGCAATATCCTGACCGCGCTGGCCACGGGCTTTGCCGCGATGGCCGCAGCGCGTGTGGTGGCGGGAGCGGGCGAGGGGATTGCGGTGGGCTTTGCCTTTGCCGCGCTTGGCCGCGCCGCCAACCCGGACCGCGCATTCTCGATCTATCTCGTGGTTGGCGCGCTGTGCAGCTCGGCGCTGCTCTACAGCCTGCCCGCCCTGCAGGCGGCGGTCTCACCCGCGACGTTGTTCCTCGCCAATGCGCTGGTCGTGGTGCCAGTGGCGTTGGGCGTACGCTGGTTCCCCGAAGGCAGCATCGACGAAACCGACATCTTTGCCGGGGCCGGCCGGCTCGACATGCGGCTGGCGAGCGGGGCCCTGCTTGGAGTCTTTCTGTTCTTCTTCGCGCTGGGGGCGATGTGGAGCTATTCCGAGCGGATCGGCATGGCCCACGCCATTGCGCCTGGAGTGATCGCCACTGGTCTTTCGATCGGCACGATGGCAGGCGTTGCCGGCGCTGCACTTGCCGGCATGCTGCCGCGCCGGTGGGGCCGGGTGTGGCCGTTGCTGCTGAGTGGCGCGGCGGGTGTCATCAGCTTCCTGATGTTTGACGGGCGGGTCGAGGCGACCGGCTTCGTGGTGGCAGTGGTACTGTTGCAGTTCTGCTGGAACTTTGCGCAGCCATTGCTGTCGGGCATCTGTGCCGAGGCGTGCCTGCGCGGGCGGGTGGTATGCGCAATGGGCTCCATCCAGACATTCGGCACTGGCCTTGGCCCTGCAGCGGCCGCCACCACGCTGGCCAGCGGCTCGTTTGCACCGATGATCTATGCCAACAGCGCGATTCTGGCGGCGAGCATCGCCGTTACCGTGCTGACCATTCGCGCTGAGCGGCGGCGGCGCCCTGCTTGATGAGCTATGGGCCTGCTGGGCAATCGGCGGCTCGGCCGCGCGGCTTTATTTCGGCGGCATAATCGGGTGAAGCTGGGGTGCGGCGACAGGCCGCACCCCGCATCCTTATCGCTGCTGCATCAGAGGAACACCGCGCGCGATAGGCCGCCGTCCACCGCGATCGATTCGCCGGTGATGCCGCTGCCCAACTGCGAGCACAGGAACACGATCGGGTCGGCCACTTCGGCCACTTCGAGCATACGCTTTACCGCGGCGGGGCCGGCGGCCTCGCGCTCAACGATGGCCTCGAACGTGGTGCCTTCCTCGGCCGCCATCTCGGCAAACCATTCCTCGATATGTTCGGTGCGGGTAACGCCCGGATGGATGATGTTGACGGTGATGCCGTCGCGTCCCACTTCGTCAGAGAGCGTCTTGGTGAAGTGGACCAGCGCCGTGTTGCGCATGCCCGACAGCGCCTCGGTGCAGCGCGCCGTCAGACCGCCGACGTTGACGATGCGGCCCCACCCGGCCTTGCGCATATGTGGCACGCAGGCTTTTGCCGCACGGAAATAGCCGAACAGCTTGGTGTTGAGATCGAGCATCAGCGCATCCTCGTCGGCCAGCTCGATCGCGTTGCGCACCAAGCCGCCTGGTGCTGCGGCGCAGTTGACAAGGATATGCACACCGCCAAAGCGCGCCACGGCGGCCGCGACGAGTGCCTGGACCGACTCCCACGAGGTTGTGTCGGTGGGCACGGCAATGATCTCGCCGCCGGTCGATTCGCGCAGTTCGGCTGCGGCCGCTTCGAGCTTGGCAGCAGTACGCGCCGCGATCACCACTTTGGCGCCAGCCAGCGCCAGCTTACGCGCGGTTTCCTTGCCGATACCCACGCCGCCGCCGGTGATGACGGCGACCTTGCCCGCAAGGCCCAGTTCCAGGTTCATGTTCGATCTCCTCGTGAAATGCATGATGATGGGATCAGGCGGACAAGACCACCCTGGCGATCCCGGCTTGGTCGAATGCGGCGACGATCGTGTCGCCGCGATGGATTTCCGTGACCCCGGTACAGCTACCGGCCGCCACGAGTTGCTCGGCGCGCAGCCCGCCCTCGCCATGGGCACAGAGCCAGTTGGCGAGCCAAACCAGCGCATCGAGCGGATCGCCCATGACGCGATCGGTCGATCCCGCCACCGGTGCATCCGCGTCGATCGTGAGCGTAACCGGCATGGCGGCAAAGCGCGCTTCCCAGCCCGTCGCGAGACGATCGCCCAGTACCAGGCCATAGCCCATGACGTTGTCTGCGATCAGCAGGCCGAGCGGCAGGTCACTGTGTTCGAAGCGGGTGCGCACGATCTCGATGCCGGCCCACACGCCCTTGAGCGCGGCGGCAACCTCGGCGCGCGTGTAGGCCTTTGTGCGCGGGGGCAAATCCTCGCCCAGTTCGAATACCAGCTCGGCCTCGGCGAACATCTCGTCGCCGCAAAAATCGATGGTGCCGTGGTTGCAGAAGATGTCGCTGGCGCGCAGCCGGCCCACTGCCGGTTCGTGTGCGCCATGGGCCATGCGGGCACCCTCGCTGGTCAGCCCCAGCTTCCACACCATCACCGGCAGCGTCAGCGCCACATGGACGGCGCGCTGCGCGGCATAGGCCTGGGCCACCGGCACGTCATCGGCAGGCACTGCGGCAGGGCTGGTGGAGCGGCGCGCGGCAAGCAGGGCCTGCGCCAGCGAAAGGTCGCCTATCGGCATGGAGTTCTCCCGGGGCGGTCGGACTCGTTTTGCCGCCGCCACTTCATTGTCGCGCATATGCAACAACAAACTTTGAAAATCTAGTATTGTTTACGCAATGAAGTTGGGTTAGCTCACGTCCAAGCCGGAGTCGCCTGGTTGGTCACCACGCCGCCGCGGGTCTGCTGCATCACACTATCGCCGCGAGAGGCGAGACCGAGGGGAGTATCATGTCCAGCCAGCCCACCGCCCCCATCGCCGAGACCGCACGCCAGACGGCAGACCGCCTGGCCGCCGCCCTCGCGCCCGCTCCGCGCGGCCTCATCATCGATGGGCGCGCAGTGCCTGCGCTTTCCGGCAAGACCTTTGCCACCGAGAATCCGGCGACAGGCCAGACGATCTGCCAGGTTGCCGAGGGCGGGGCGGCCGACGTCGATGTCGCTGTCGCGGCTGCGCGCCGCGCGCTGGTCAATCCTGCGTGGGCGGCGATGAGCGCCTACGATCGCGGGCAGTTGCTCTATCGCCTGGCCGACCTGATCGAGCGCGAGGCCGACGAACTGGCGGTGCTGGAATGCATCGACAACGGCAAGCCCGCCTCGCTGACACGCTGGGTCGAGATCGAGGGGTCGATCAAGACGTTCCGCTATTTTGCGGGTTGGACCACCAAGTTCGGCGGAGAGACGCTGCCGGTTTCGCCGCGCAGCGGGGCGCGCATCCTCAATTACACCACGCGCGAGCCGGTCGGCGTGTGCGGTCTGATCGTGCCGTGGAACTATCCGATGTCGATGGCGGCATGGAAGGTGGCGCCCGCGCTTGCGGCGGGCTGCACCGTCATCCTCAAGCCCGCCGAGCAGACGCCACTGACCGCATTGCGCCTGGCCGAGCTGGCGCTCGAAGCGGGCATTCCGGCGGGCGTGTTCAACGTCATCACCGGCTTTGGCGAAGCCGGTGCGGCGCTGGTCGCGCATCCCGGCGTGGACAAGGTGGCCTTCACCGGATCGACTGAGGTGGGCAAGGCGATCGTGCGCGGCGCCACCGGCAACCTCAAGAAGGTCAGCCTTGAACTGGGCGGCAAGTCGCCGCAGATCGTGTTGCCCGATGCCGATCTCGGCGCCGCCGCAGCCTCAATCGCGGCGGGCATCTTCTTCAACCAGGGTCAGACCTGTACTGCCGGCTCGCGCCTCTATGCCCACGCCGCGATCCACGACGAACTGCTCGATCGCGTCGCCGCCGAGGCAGCCAAGCTGACGATCGGCAACGGCCTTGATGCAGGCGTGAACTTCGGGCCGCTGGTCTCGCAGGAGCAGTGGGACCGCGTGGCCTCCTATGTCGAGATCGGCCAGGCAGAGGGCGCCGAGGTGATGATCGGCGGCGGCCGGCCTGCGGCCCATGGCGAGGGCTTCTTCTTCGAACCGACAATCCTGCGCGGCGCCGGGCGCGACATGCGCGTGGTCCGCGAGGAAATCTTCGGCCCGGTGCTGAGCGCGCTGTCATGGAGCGATGCCGACGACCTGGTGGCACAGGCCAACGATTCCGACTTCGGCCTTTCGGCGGGCATCTGGACCAACGACATCCGCCAGGGCCACCGCCTTGCCGCGGCCGTCAAGGCCGGCACTGTCTGGGTCAACTGCTTCAACATGGTCGATAACGCCACCCCGTTCGGCGGCTTCAAGCAGTCGGGCTGGGGCCGCGAGCACGGGCGCCAGGCCATGGAGCTCTACAGCGAGACCAAGAGCGTGTGGGTCAACCTCAGCTGAGCAGAGGTTCAGCTCCACCCGCGCGCTGCGTCAACTTCACGTCTTCAATCAGGGAACCGACCATGGGCAAGACTCTCATCGTGAGCACCGACGGCCAGGCCGTCATGCGCAGCCACGACAACGGCAAGTCGTGGTATCGCATCAACATTGGCCAGGATCTGGAATACGACGATCGCGTACGCTGCCTCTTGGTCGACCCGCGCAATCCCGACGGTATTTTTGCCGGAGCGGAAAAGGGGCTGTTCTACAGCGCCGACTGCGGCGTGCACTGGAGCCGCATCGACTGCGCGCTCAACGGTCTTGCCGTGTGGAAGCTGGTGGTCAGCGAGAGCAATCCACTGGTGATGTATGCCGGCACCGGCGCTCCGTCGCTGGCGATCTTCTTCCGTTCGCGCGATGGCGGGCAGACCTGGGAGCGCACCAGCCTGGAAATGCCCGAGTTCTGCGCCGGGGTTAACCGCCCACGCATGCTGGCGCTGGCGGTCGATCCGCGCGATGCCGACGACGTCTGGGCGGGTATCGAGGAAGGTGGCCTCTATCGCAGTCGCGACGGCGGCGACAGCTGGACGCGCATCGATAGCACGTGGTCCGAATTCGGTGGCAACTCCGACCTGCACGACATCATGATCCTGCCGCAGGACGACGGAAGCACCGTCCACCTCGCGCTGACGGTTATCGCCCTCTACCGCTCGACCGACGGTGGCCAGACCTGGACGCGTCAGCCGGCCAAGGAGACCTGGGGCCTGCGCTATTCGCGTGTGCTGTTGCGCCGTCCAGGCAGCAACCGCCAACTGGCCGTGGGAATCGGCGATGGCACCCCGGGCACGACGGCGGCGATCCTGCTCTCTGATGATGCCGGCGAAACCTGGACCAGGGCCGCGCTCGATCATCCGTCGAACTCGTGCATGTGGGCGTTTGGCTCCCATCCCAGCGATCCCGATTTCCAACTCGCCGCGAGCAAGTTCGGCTATCTCTACCGCAGCGTTGACGGCGGCCGCACCTGGGCCAAGGAATGGCGCGAGTTCAACGAGATTACCGGCCTCGCCTGGCTGCCGTCCGTTCCCTCCGACCTGGGGTTGCCGCATGTCACCCATTAACGTCGCGCGGATCGCGCATATCGTTTTGTTCGTAAAGGATCCTGAGGCCTCTGCCCGCTGGTATGCCGAGATCCTCAACATGAAGATCACGGCGCGCGCCGGCGATGGGCCGTACAAGGGTGGGGTGTTCCTCAGCTTTGGCCTGAGCGATCACGACATCGCGCTGTTCCCGGCGGCGGCCGATACCGCCATCGGCAAGGAGGCCAAGGGCCGCGAGTTCGAGCACATCGGCCTGGCCATGGCCGGGTGCAACATGGAAGACCTGCGCGCCAACTACGCCTTCTTCCGCGAGCGCGGCGTCGAGATTGCCGAAATCCTCGATCATGGCGTTTCGGTGGGCATCTATTTCTATGATCCCGATGGCCACATGCTCGAGGTGTTTTGCCAGAACGTCCCGCTCGAGGGCGGCGCGTCGCAGGCCGAGCTCAACCGTAACGAAGGCCAGGCGAACCCGATCACACTGTGACCGCAGCGGCCGAGACCTGAACCGGGCGATGCCCGCAGACACAAAAATCCAGGGGAGTTGTCATGACCAGATACGCCGCCAACTTTGGCGCCTTCCACATTCGCAAGTGGTTCACCCAGGTCGAGGAAATCCTTGCAGGTGAGACTGGTGCCGCCGCCGACGGCGCGCCGCTGATCAAGTACATGATCGGTGCGTGCATCAAGAACCCCTATGCCGGCAACTATGTCGAGGATCTCTCGGCGTGGATCGAGGCTTCCCCGGTGCTCGGCGTGGAATTCGGGCGGCGTATCAATGCGCTGACCGGCGGGGCGCCAATCGAAAGCTATGGCAAGGCGATCCTCGTGGGTATCGATGGCGAATACGAGCACGGCAACGCGCTGCTCACCAATCCGGCGGCGAACCCGATCCGCGATGCGCTGGGCGGCGGGGCCTCGTGGGTGCCCTCTACCGGCAAGCGTGGGGTGCCCGGAACCATTCTTGACGTACCGTTCGGCCACAAGGACGCGCTCTATGTGCGTTCGCACTACGACACGATGAGCGTCTCGTTCGACGATGCGCCCAACCGTGACGAAGTGATCGTGTGCTGGGTCTTCGCCACGCGCGGCCGCCTCAACGCGCGGCTCGGCGGGCTGCGTGCCGAAGACGCCGAAGGCAACGGGCTGACCTGACCATGACGGCGGATCTCATCCTGGACGATGCGCCGCCCGCGCCGGTGGCGCTGCTGCCTGGCGAGCGCATCCGGCGCGTCGCGCGCGGTGGCGTGTCGCTGTGCGTGCGCGAATGGGGCGATGCGCAGGCCCCCGCGATCGTGCTGCTGCACGGTCTGCGCGGCTATTCGGGGACCTGGCGCCCGCTCGCCGCGGCGCTGGCTGACCGCTATCGCCTGATCGCTTTCGACGCGCGCGGGCGTGGTGAAAGCGACTGGGACGAGGGCCGCAACTATTACACCGATGCCTACCTCGCCGATCTCGAGGCGGTCGTGGCCGAAGCCGGTCTCGATCGTTTCGTGCTGGTCGGGCATTCGATGGGCGGCACCACCGCCTATGCCTATGCCGCGCGGCACCCGGCACGCCTTCACGCGCTGGTGGTCGAAGACATTACCGCCGGCTCGTCTGTCGGTGGTGCCGGGTTCGAGCGCATCGTCGCGGAAATGAAGGCACTGCCCGTGCGCTTTGCCGACTGGGCCGAGGCGCGCGCCTATTGGCGCCGGTTGCGGCCCAACGTGGGCGAGGCGGCGATCGAGGAACGGTTGTGGGAAAGCATGACTGCCGACCCGGCAGGCGGGGTGCGCTGGCGTTATGATGCCGAAGGCATCGCCGCCACGCGCATCGCGCCCGATCCCGCCCGCGTGATCGACCTTTGGCCGGTGATCGCCGCGATCCGCGTGCCCACGCTGGTGATCCGCGGCGGACGTTCAGACTTTTGCAGCCTTGAGGCGGTGCGCCGGCTCGAAGCGCAAAACTCGCATCTGGCCCATGCCAGCGTGGACGGTGCCTCGCACTACGTCCACGACGATGCCCCCGAGGCGTTCCGTCGCTTGGTCGAGGGTTTCCTCGCCGGCGTTACGGTGCGCGCGCACGAGGACCACGATGATGGCCAATGACATGCCTGCCGCACCTGCACCATCCGACGATGCGGTGATCCGCACGGGGGCAGATACGCTGTTCGACGCGCTCCACGCTGGCGGCGCGCGTATCTGCTTTGCCAATCCCGGCACCACCGAGATGACCATGGTCACCGCGCTGGCCCGCCATGGTGGCATCCGCCCGGTACTCAGCCTGTTCGAGGGCGTGTGCACCGGCGCGGCAGACGGCTATGCGCGCGTATCGGGGCAGGTGCCGCTGACGCTGCTGCATCTTGGCCCCGGATTTGCCAACGGTATCGCCAACCTGCACAACGCCCGGCGCGCCGGTTCGCGCATCGTCAACATCATCGGCGATCATGCCACCTGGCACCTGCCTTATGACGCGCCGCTGACCTCGGACATCACATCGCTGGCATCGCCGGTCTCGCGCCAGGTGATCCGCATGGCCGAGCCTGGTGCCATCGCGCACGATGTCGCCACTGCCTTTGCCGCGACGCGGGTGGCCGAGGGCGGTGCGGCGACGCTGATCGTGCCGACCGACGTGATCGACGCGCGCGAGGAATACCAGGATGCGCTGTCTGGCAGCGCCACGGTTGCCCCATGGCAGGGCGCGCGGGTAGATGACGCGGCGCTTGCCGCCGCCGCTGCCGCACTGGAGAGCGATCAGGGCGCCATCGTGCTGCTGGGCGGCAATGCCCTGACCGAGGCGGGCGTGCGCGCCGGTGCCGCACTCGCCGCGCGGCTTGGCGGCCGCCTGCTGATGGAACCCTATCCGGGCATCGTGACCCTGGGCGGTGATCTGCCTGCGGTCGAGCGGCAGGCCTATTTCCCCGACGACGTGATCGCGCAAATGGGCACCGCCCGCGTCGTGCTGGCCGGCGCGCGCATGCCGATCAGCTATTTCGGCTATGAAGGCTGGCCCAGCCAGCTGGTTGCAGAGGCCAGTCTGGTGCGCCTGGCCGGGCCGGAGCACGATGCGATCGACGCGCTGGTGCGCCTGGGTTCGGCGCTGGGCGTAACGGGTCCGGCTGGCGCCCAGCCGTTCACGCCGGCCACTGCCAGTGCCAATGATCCCACTGCTGCGCTGACGCCGGCGGGCGTGGTCGAGGAACTGCTGGTGCAACTGCCCGAACATGCGATCATCTCGCTCGAGGGCTCGACCTTGGGTGGGCCCTGGCTGCGCAACGCGCATCGCGCGCGCCGGCATCGTGTGATGACCAACACGGGCGGCGCGATCGGCCAGGGGATGCCCTGTGCAGTGGGGGCGGCGCTCGCTGCGCCAGAAGCGCGCGTGGTTTCGCTCCAGTCGGACGGCAGCGCGCAATATACGCTCCAGGCCCTGTGGACGATGGCGCGCGAGAAGCTGCCGGTGACGGTGATCCTCGCGGCCAACCACCGCTACGCCATTCTCCAGACCGAACTGGTGCGCGCCAACGCGCCGCTGGGCGATGCCATGATCGAGGCGCTGACGCTGCTGGACAAGCCGAAGGTGGATTGGGTTTCGCTGGCGCGTGGCTATGGCGTGGAGGCGGTGCGCGTCACGACCTGCGGCGAACTGGCCGAGGCACTGGCGCAGGGGCTCGCGCTCGACGGGCCGATGCTGATCCAGGCTGAGCTGCCATGAGCGCTGCGGCAGTGGGTTCCGGGCCGCCCGTGGCGATTGTCACCGGCGGCAGCGGCGGAATGGCACCGGGAATCGTGCGCGGCCTGCAGGGCGCCGGGTTTGCCGTGGTCATTACGGCGCGCGATGTGGGGCGGCTTGCGGCTGCGGCCGAAGCGATCGGTGACGATTGCCTCGCACTGGGGTCGGACGCGCGCGATCCGGCCTCCATCGAAGGCCTCGTCGCCGCCGTCCTTGCGCGGCATGGTCGGATCGATGTGCTGGTTAATGCCGCTGCCAGTTCCACCCCGATCGGTGGGGCGATCGAGACCGTCGATGTGGCCGCACTGATTGCCGATCTTGACGTCAAGGTGGGTGGCTATCTCCGCTATGCCCAGGCTGTCGTGCCAGCCATGAAGCGGCAGGGGCGGGGCCATATCGTCAATATCGGCGGGCTGACCGGCCGGTCGAGCGACACCTTGAGCGGCCTGCGCAACGCGGCGGTCTCGCACCTGACCAAGGTCTTGTCCGACGAGCTTGGCCCAGCCGGTATCACCGTCAATGCGGTGCACCCCGGCATTGTCCGCACCCCGCACCTGGCCGAGCTGTTTGCCGAAATGGCCCACACCGAAAACACCACGCCCGCCGCGATCGAGGCGCGCTTCGTTGCCGAGATACCCACGCGCACGATCCTGACGCCCGACGATGTCGGCGGGCTGGTGGCGATGCTGGCGGTTGCCGCGCGGCCGACCATTACCGGCCAGTCGCTGACCATCGATGGCGGCTATTCGCGCGGCATCTTCCTGTGAGCGCGCGTGCGGGCAAGGAGAGGGCGATGCGCGATGAAACCGGCGGGGCGCGTACCCGCTATCCGCTGTCGATGCGCCTGCTGCACTGGCTGCGCGCCGTATTGATCATCGGCATGATCTGGTCGGGCTGGTTCATGACCGGCCTGCCTGACGAGGCGACGGCCAAGTTCGCGGTGTTCTATCCCAATCACAAGCAGTTCGGCGCCCTGGTCTGGCTGCTCGCGCTGGTCCACCTGGGCCTGCGCTACCAGCACCGCCGCCACCTGCCGCACCCGCCGGTGGGGCTCAGACCCTGGGAGCGGGTGCTTTCGCATCTGGTCCACCGTGCGATCATGGTGCTGACGTTGCTCACCCCGCTGCTGGGCTATGCGATGTCGGCCAGCTTTACCCAGAGCGACGGCGTGCCCTTCTTCGGGTTGGGTCAGGTACCTGAACTGTTGCCCAAGAACGACAAGGCCTTCGCGCTGTTCGACACGCTGCACGGGTGGAGTGCCTATACGCTCGCCGTGCTCGTGGTGCTTCACGTGGCTGGCGCCCTCAAGCACCGGCTGCACGATCGCGGCGGCGATACCGACGTGCTCGCACGGATGGTGTGATCGCCCCTTCAACGAAAGATCCTGCCATGACCAACCCTGTCCACCACCTGCTGCATCCCGACGCCTTCGATGCGGCGGGCCTGGCCGTGACCAATCCGGCCGATGGCAGCATCGTCGCCACGGTGCGCCGCTATGACGTGGCTGCACTCACCGCGATCGTCGAGTCCGCTGACGCCGCGCGCCATGCCTGGGCTGCGCGCACCGCCAAGGAACGCAGCGACGTGCTGCGCGCCTGGTTCAACGCGATGGTGGAAAACGCCGAGGCGCTGGCGCTGTTGATGACGCTTGAAAGCGGCAAGCCGCTCGAGGAGTCGCGTGGCGAGGTGCGCTATGGTGCGGGTTACATCGAATGGTTCTCCGAAGAGGCGCGTCGCGCCTATGGCGAGGTGATCCCCAGTTTTGCGCCGGGCAAACGCGTGCTGACGCTGCGCCAGCCGGTGGGGACGTGCGCGGCGATCACCCCGTGGAACTTCCCGCTGGCGATGATAACCCGCAAGGTCGCGCCGGCACTGGCAGCAGGCTGCTCGATCGTGGTCAAGCCGGCTGAGGCTACACCGCTGTCCGCGCTCGCGCTGGAGGCGCTGGCCCACCGCGCCGGGGTGCCGCGCGATCTGTTTCGCGTGGCCCCGGCCGTGCGTTCGTCAGAGGCGGGGGACCTGTTCTGCAGCCATCCGCTGGTGCGCAAGATCAGCTTCACCGGCTCGACCGAGGTGGGCAAGGTCATCATGGCCAAGGCTGCTGCCCAGGTGAAGCGGCTCAGCCTCGAGTTGGGCGGCAATGCGCCCTTCGTGGTGTTCGACGATGCCGACATCGCGCGTGCCGTTGACGGTGCCATGGCCTCGCGCTTCCGCAACGCCGGGCAGACCTGCGTCTGTGCCAACCGCTTCCTGGTGCAGGATGGCGTGCACGATGCCTTTGTCGCTGCGCTCACCGCGCGGGTCGATGCCTTGCGCGTGGCCGATGGGCAGGCGGTGCCGGGCGCGATGGGTTCCCTGATCGATGGCAAGGCAGTCACCCGCGTAGCCGGGCTGGTCGAGGCCGCAGTGGGCGAGGGCGCGCGCGAAGTCAGCCACGGGCACGATGGCCCCGCGCGCGGTGCCTTTCATCGTCCAGTGGTGCTGGCGGGGGTGACCCCGGCCATGGCCATCGCGCACGAGGAAATATTCGGCCCGGTAGCGCCGGTCATCCGCTTCACCGACGAGGCTGACGCGCTGCGCATCGCCAACGATACGCCGTTCGGCCTTGCCGCCTATGTCTATACCGCCGATGTTGCACGCCAGTGGCGCATGATGGAGGGCCTCGAATACGGCATGGTCGGGGTGAACGACGGATTGATCTCGAGCGAGGTGGCACCGTTCGGCGGGGTGAAGGAATCAGGCTTCGGCCGCGAAGGATCGAGCCACGGCCTCGCTGATTACATGTCCATCAAGTACTGCCTCGTCGGCGGGCTGTAACATGGAGCCGGACTCCCCCGACCCTCTGGCCGACGGCACCGACGATCCGGCCTTCGTGCGCGGTCTGGCGCTGCGCAAGGAAGTGCTCGGTGCGGCCTATGTCGAGCAGGCCATGGCTGGCGCGGACGATTTCTCACGCCCGATGCAGGCATTATCGACGCGCTGGTGCTGGGGGGAGACCTGGTCGCGCCCAGGGCTTACCCGCCGCGAGCGCAGCCTGCTCAACCTCGGCATGATCAGCGCAC
This sequence comes from Novosphingobium capsulatum NBRC 12533, assembly GCF_001598375.1. Classification (GTDB taxonomy): domain Bacteria; phylum Pseudomonadota; class Alphaproteobacteria; order Sphingomonadales; family Sphingomonadaceae; genus Novosphingobium; species Novosphingobium capsulatum. Next base: position 176,618 of record NZ_BCYV01000012.1, on the reverse strand, counting down.
TCAATCGCCCGCACGAGCTGCGGCTCCACGTCAAGGCGGCACTGCGCAACGGCCTGACGCGCGAGGAGATCCGCGAGGCCCTGCTCCAGGTGGCGGTCTATTGCGGCGTGCCCGCTGGCATCGATGCCACCCGTATCGCGCGCGAAGCCATCGCCGAATATGACGCCGAGGCCACCACCGCTGCCGCGCAATAGGGTCGGCTTTTGACCCCGGGTAACGGCACCTTGGGTAACCGTTGCGCGCAGCCGTTGCGGGGCGCTGCGCCAACCGTCGCGTAACTTGTGCGGGCCGGGCCGCTGCGCTTCCTCCTTTGTCGAAGAACAGACGAGGGAGGAAGCGCCATGCGCCGCACATCGATCATGCTTGCCGCCATCAGCGCACTGGCGCTTGCCACTGGCACGGTCCGCGCCGCCGAACCTGCCGCCGCTTCGCCCGATGCGCCGCCGCAAATCGTGGTCACCGCTTCGACGCAGGACGTGCTTGGCACCGCCACCACATCGAGTGAGGGCGCGATCACCCGCCAGGAAATCCAACGCCGGCCGGCCTATCGCGTCGGGCAGTACCTGGAGGCGATCCCCGGCTTGTCGGTGACCTCGCACAGCGGCGAGGGCAAGGCCAACCAGTACCTCCTGCGCGGGTTCAACCTCGACCATGGCACTGACTTTGCCACCTTCGTCGATGGCATGCCGGTCAACCAGCGCACCCACGCGCACGGCCAGGGTTATACCGATCTCAACTTCCTCATGCCCGAGCTGTTTGGCGGGATCGCCTTTACCAAGGGACCCTATTTCGCCGCTGCCGGGGACTTTGCCGCCGTGGGATCAGCGCGGCTGAGCCTGGTGGACAGCTTGCCGCCCACACTCTCGCTTTCCGCCGGCACGGTCGGCGATCGCCGCGTGTTCGCGGGCGGATCGGTGGCCCTGCGCGGGGGCACCACATTGCTTGGGGCGGGGGAATACTTCCACCTCGATGGCCCATGGGACAACCCCGATAACCTGCGCCGCTTCAACGGGGTGGTGCGCCTCTCGCATGGCACGGTCGAGGAAGGGTGGTCAGCCACGGCAATGGCCTATTCGGGGCGCTGGAACGCCACCACCGACCAGCCCCTGCGCGCGGTGGAGCAGGGCTTGATTGGGCGCTTTGGTTCGCTCGATCCCAGCGATGGGGGGATATCGCAGCGCATGTCGCTGTCGCTGCGCTATGCCCGGCCCTTGTCCAGCGCCGACCAGCTCACCGCCGAGATCTATGGCGTGCGCCAGCATCTGACGCTGTGGAGCAACTTCACCCATTACCTCGATGACCCGGTCAACGGAGACCAGCACGCGCAGAACGATCGTCGCTGGATCGCGGGCGGCAGCCTGGCACTGGCGCACCGCTTTGCCACCGTCGGGATCGACCAGACCCTGACCCTCGGGATTGATGGACGCTTTGATGCGATCCGCGTCGATCTGGCGCACACCCGCCGCCGCGCGGTGCTGAGCACCGATCGCGACGACCAAGTCGAGGAGGCAAGCCTTGGCGCTTATGCAGAACACAAGGCGCAATGGCTTTCTTGGCTGCGCACCGTGCTTGGCCTGCGCGTCGATAGCTTCCACGTGGCCGACCACGACCTGGTGCGTCCTGAGCGCGGGCATGAGCATGCCGCGCTGTGGCAGCCCAAGGGCAGCATAATCCTCGGCCCTTGGGCGCGGACCGAGTTCTACGTCTCGGCGGGGCGCGGCTTTCATTCCAACGATGGCCGCGCCGGCCTCGTCACCGCGGACGATGGCAGTACCACCTTGGTGCGCCCACCGCTGCTGGTCGGCGCCACCAGCATGGAGGCGGGGCTGCGCAGCAATCTCATGCGCCAGCTGACGCTTGCGGCCACCGTGTTCCAGATCGATTTCGCCTCCGAACTGACCTATTCGGCCGATGCCGGGCAAACCGAGGCGGGGCGGCCCAGCCGGCGTCGCGGCCTGGAATTGAGCGCCCAGTACCGCCCGCTGCCCTGGCTCGAACTCAATTCCAACCTCGCATTCAGCCATGCGCGCTATCGCGATGGTGCCCCGGCCACCCGCTTTATCGAGGATGCGCCCGGATTCATCGGTGCCGCTGGCATGCTGGTCGACAATCTCGGGCCTTGGTCGGGCGCGCTCACCTGGCGGCGGCTCGGCCCGCATCCGCTGACCGAGGACAACAGCCAACGCTCGCCTGGCTATGGCGAGATCAACCTTTCGGCGGGCTATCAACTGACGCCGCGCGTCAACCTGCGTGCCGATATCTATAACCTGCTCGGCAGCCGCGACGATGCGGCAGACTACTACTACGTCAGCCGGCTGCCCGGCGAGCCTGCCGCCGGCGTGGCCGGAATCAACGCCCATCCGCTGGAACCGCGTTCGCTGCGCGTGACGCTTTCGGCCACGCTGTGACGGCGTTGCACGCGCTCTGTTCCGGTATTGCAACGGTTTCGAACGTCCCGGCGCCCAGCCTGACGGCTAGGGCGGGGGAATAAACAGACCTGAACATCCACGCATCGAGGGGAGACCTTGCGCCATGTCCATCCAAACCTTCGGCGATTGGCTCTATGCCACGCCGATCTCGACCACGTTCCGCGAGACGACGTGGATCATCCCCACGGTGCAGAGCGTGCATATCCTGGCGATCGCGGTGGTCGTGGGCTCGGCCCTGGTCTCGGAACTGCGCCTCGCCGGCGTGCTCGCTACTGACGAGAGCCCCGCGCGCGTGGTTCGGCGCTATTTGCCGTGGATATGGTCGGCGCTGGTCGTGCTGCTGGCCAGTGGCACGCTGCTGATCGTGGCCGAGCCGGCGCGTACTCTGGGCAATACGGTGTTCTGGGCCAAGATGGCGCTGGTGCTGCTGGCCTTCCTTGCCACGCTGCTGCTGCGCCGCCCGCTGCTGCGCGACGATGCGCGGCCTGCGGCCAAGACGGTGGCATGGCTGCTGCTGGTGGTGTGGAGCGCGGTCATCTTCTGTGGCCGCTTCATCGCCTACACCTGAACGGCGCCCCGTCACCGTTACGACCAAACAGCACAACCGGGGGAGCCCAACCCATGACCCTGCAAACCACGCTGCAAAGCATCTATGACCTGCCGCTTTCTAACGCCATTCGCGAGAACGCCAACGCCTTCCCGGTGCTCGAATCGCTGCATGTGCTGGCGATCACGCTCGTCTTCGGCACGATCCTGATCGTTGACCTGCGGCTCGTCGGCTATGCCGCGCACCGGCGCAGCGCCAATCGCCTGATCACTGAACTGCTGCCTTTCACATGGGGCGCGTTCGTCGTCGCGATCATCACCGGCAGCCTGCTCTTTGCCTCCAACGCGGTGGCCTATGCCGCCAATACCGAGTTCCGGCTCAAGCTGCTGGCGATCGTGGCGGCCGGCATCAACATGGCGATTTTCCACGCCACCACCCAGCGCACGATCGCGCAGTGGGACGAGACCGCCGCGCCGCCCTTTGCCGCGCGTGCCGCCGGCGTTTTGTCGCTGGTGCTGTGGACGCTGGTGATCTTCCTTGGCCGCTGGATTGGCTTCACCCTTGATGTGCTGTTCTGAAACCCACTCCCAGGAGCGTCTGCCCGTGACCCCAACTCTTCGTACGATCATGCTTGCCGCCTCGGCCGCTGTGACAGCGCTGGCTCCGGCCGGATCGGCCCTGGCCCACCATTCGTTCGCGATGTTCGACCAGACCAAGCAGGTTGAACTGCGCGGTGTCATGGTGAGCAAGTTCACCTGGACCAACCCCCATGCTTTCGTCGTCGCGCAGTCGGGCGGGACGACCTATGCACTCGAGTGCAGCAGCCCCAACCTGATGACGCATGCTGGCTGGAGCTTTTCGACGCTCAAGGCGGGTGACCAGGTTGATATCGTGTTCTACCCGCTGCGCAACGGCAAGCCGGGGGGCATGCTCAAGACCGTCAAGCTGCCGGGCGGCAAAGTGTTGAGCGGTTGGTAAGCGCAGCCCGCAACCCAGCCTGCCCTCAGGGTGGCGGGGTTGCGGGCGGGCGATTTTAGAATCCCGCCCTGGCTCGATCCAGCCGAAGGCATACCGCGCGCGGTTCGGTGAAGGCCTGCAGCGCCTCGCTGCCGAACTCGCGTCCTACGCCTGACAGCTTGCTGCCGCCGAACGGCATCGCCAGGTCGAGAACGTTGTGCGTGTTGATCCACACCGTTCCCGCGTCGATCCGCTCAGCCAGGAGGTGGGCCGTATCGATGTCCTGCGTCCACACGCTGGCGGCCAGACCATAGGGCGTGTCGTTGGCAATGCGGACGATGTCGGCGCGATCGGTGATTTTCACCGCGCACACCACTGGCCCGAAGATTTCCTCGCGCATCACGCTCATCCCGGCCTCCACCCCGGCGAGCACGGTCGGCCGATAGAACCAGCCCGGACCGCTGGGTATGGCAGCGCCTTCCAGCGGATGCGCGCCTTCGGCAAGCCCCGCTTCGACCAGCGCGGCCACGCGATCGCGCTGGCGGGCGGAAATCAGCGGTCCCATCTGCGTCTCGGCAGAAAATGGCGAGCCCAGGCGTAGGTCGCGTGCGATGCGGCAGACCCCGTCGATCACCGCGTCATGGACTGGCGCCTCGACCAGCAGGCGCGAGCCAGCGGTGCAGATCTGCCCCGAATTGGCAAAGATTGCGGCTGCCGCGCCCGGGATCGCGCGGTCGAGATCGGCATCGGCCAGCACGATCGTGGGAGACTTGCCCCCCAGTTCGAGCGTGACGCGCTTCATCGTGCGGGCCGCCTGGGTCAGGATCGCCTGCCCGGTGGCGTTTGAGCCGGTGAACGCGATCTTGCGCACCATGGGATGTGCCACCAGCGGGACGCCGACGGCGGCGCCGGTGCCGGTGACGATGTTCACCGCCCCGGCCGGAAAGCCCGCCTCGAGAATCAGCTCACCCAGCCGCATTGCGGTGAGCGAGGTTTCCTCTGACGGCTTGAGCACCACCGTGCAGCCGAACGCGATGGCCGGCGCGATCTTCTGGATCGCCTGGCCGAGCGGGAAGTTCCACGGCGTGATGCCCGCTACCACGCCGACGGGGCGGCGCTGGGTGAACGCGCGGTAGAGCGCGGCCTCCTCGACCAAGGGCGAATGTGTGACGGTCTCCCCCGCGATCTTCGAAGCCCAACCGGCGAAATAGCGCAGCCCATCGATGGTGAACTGCAGGTCGATTGCCTGCGTCACCGCGAGCAGCTTGCCGCTGTCGAGCGATTCGAGCGCGGCGAGATCGTCCCGCTCGCGCTCGACCAGCAGGGCCAGCCGCTCGAGCAGGCGGCCGCGGTCGAGCGGGCGCATCGACTGCCAGGCTGCGCTTTCGAAGCAGCGATGCGCGGCGCCGACCGCACGATCCACGTCGGCGATGTCGCAGCCCGGCAGCTGCATGATCACCCGCCCGGTGGCCGGATCGATCGCATCGAATGGGGCGGCAGTGCCGAGCGGCTCGACCAGTGCCCCGTCGATCAGCAGTCGACCGGTCGGGAGAGTGGGGGAGAAGGGTGCGGTCATGGGTGGCTCCGAACGGAGAAGAGGGGCACGGTCATTCGCCAACCGGGCCTTCGACGTGGGTGGACCCGACGCCGGCATAAATCGCCGGGCGGCAGCGCCGGAGGTGGGTGCCATGGGCGAGGCCTGCGGCGGCGATGGCGATGAACAGCAGCGGCAGGCGGTTGATCACCGGCAACGTGGTGCCGGTCAGCGTGGCGTAGTTGGCCAGCGACAGCCACGTCGCCACCGCGATGATCACCCCGCTCAGTAGCGGCGCCAGGGTCTTGCCCGCGGAATATTCGCCGCGCCGCGCGAAGAACAGCGGGATCGCCAGCGAGGTGGCGGTGAGCAGGATCTCGAGACCCACTGCACCCATCGACGACAGACTGGTGGCGAGCGAGAGCAGCGGATCGAGCCCGGCCAAGGCGAACAGCGCGATCACCAACGCGAGTATCCCGGCGAGCGCGAGGCAGGCCATGTAGGGTGAGCCGTGGCGCGGGTGGACGCGGCCGAGCACGGCGGGGATCAGCCCATCGCGCGAGAGAGCGAAAAAGTAGCGCGCGATGTTGTTGAAGAAGCCCAGTGCGGCGGCGAACAGGCTGGTGATCGTCAAGAGGCTGAGCGCGTCACGCCCGAATTGGCCGAGCGTGCGAAACGCGATGCCCGAGACGAGGTGGCCGGGATCGGCAGCTGCCACTGCCTTGATCTGTGCCGGGCCTACCGCCAGCACCAGGCACCACGACGACAGCACGTAGAAGGTGCCCAGTACCAGCACTGCGCCATAGGTAGCGCGCGGGATGGTCACGGCGCGGTTGCGCGCTTCTTCCTGATAGATCGCCGTTGCTTCAAAACCGATGCAGCCGTTGATGGCATAGATGACGGCGATGCCAAGGCCGGGCGCAAAGATCGTAGCGGGGGCAAAGCTGCCGAAATCGAGCCCGGCCCAGCCGCGTTGCCACAGGATCAGCGCGTCGATCACGGCGATGAGCCCTACCTCGAGCAGCAGTGCCGCGGTCAGCACCTTGGCCGCCATCGTGATCCTGTGATACCCGAGCCAGGCGATCGCTGCGATGCTGGCGGCCGCCCATAGCACCCACGAGGTGGCGATGCCGGTCAGCGTGGCGAACACGTCAGTTGCGAAATAGCTCATCGCTCCCAGCACCGAGGCGGCGGCACAGGTATAGGCAACCACTGCCGTATAGGCCGCAGCGATGCCGGCCTCCTTGTTGAGGCTGGCGGCAATATAGGCATAGAACGCGCCGGCATTGCGCACGTGCGGGATGATCCGCACATACCCCACCGCGAACAGCAGCATGACCGCACACATCGCGAGTTGCGCGCCGGGCATCCCGGCGCCGTTGCCAAAGGCGAAGGCGAGGGGGATAATTCCGGCCAGCACACCCATCGGTGCGGCGCAGGCGAGGATCATGAAAATGATGTCGCCGGTCCCCAACATGCCGGAGAACAGGCCGGGCTCGGCGGCGGCGTCTTGGTCGGATTTGTGCATGAATGCTCGATTGTGGGGGGCGGGGTGCATCGCCAGCACCCGATGATGCAACACTGGCAGGTTTGCCACCACACGGTATTGCACTTGCGCCGGGATACCTTGTATTTTCGGCCAGGCCCCCGGTGCACAGGGCCTGCCTGCTTGCCAGCAAGGCAGCATTGGGCAAGCCTGTGCCGATCACGACCATGATCAGGGAAGCCCCGCCGATGACGACCATGACGCCGACGTTCACGCGCCGGAAATCAGCCCGGGCCGCCGCGCTTGCAGCACTCGCGCTCGTGCTGGCCGCCGTGCCCGCGCAGGCAGCAGATACCACCGTTGCGGCATCAACCCCTGCCGCGGAAACGGCGCCTGATCCGGCTGTCGCCGCCGCCGTGATGCAGACCGTGCACCACTATGTTGACAGCCTTAACCGAGGCGACAACGCCGGCGTCATCGCCAGCTGCGCACGCGAAGCCGCTATTGTCGACGAGTTTGCACCGTACGAGTGGCACGGCGCCGATACCTGCGCCCACTGGCTGGCTGCGCTCACCGCGCACAATGCCGCCATCGGGCTGACCAAGGGCGTCAACACGCTGCGCAAGCCCCGCCGTGTCGACGTGACGGGGGATCGCGCCTACGTCGTCGTCCCGGCCGACTTCCGGTATACCCTCGGCGGCCAGCAAGGTGCCGAGGTCGACGCCACGTTCACCGTGGCGCTGCACAAGGAAGCCGCTGGCTGGCGCATCACCGGCTGGGCCTGGTCACGCCCCGAGCTTGACTTCGACTATTGAAGGCAGCGGGCGGGTTCGCCTCCCGCTCATGCCTCCGGCATCAGCGCGATGACGCGCAGTGGGCTGCCCGAGCCGCCCTTGATCTTGAGCGGGGCGGCCACGATCACGCTGCCGAAAGTCGGCAACTGGTCGAGGTTGGTCAGGCACTGTAGCCCGAAACGGCCATTGCCGTGGAGGATCGAATGGGCGGGCAGCGGTTCGGCAAAGTGGCTGGCCTGCCCGGCATCGGTGCCGACCGTCTCCACGCCCAGGCCCACGCAGTCGCGCGCGTGGACGAGGAAGCGCATCGCATCGGCATCGGGGCCAGGCGAATGCGCGCCATCATCCTGCAGGTTGAGATAGGCGAGGGTGCCCACACGCTTGGACCAGTCGCTGCGCAGCAGGATCCAATGGCGCGGCGGGATAGCGCCGTGTCGGGCCTCCCAATCCTCGAGGAAGGCGCGTGTCACCACGAAGTCGGCGTCGGCGGCGGCCTCGGCGCTGATATCGATCACTACAGCGGGATAGACGAAATCGCGCGGCGCGACTGCGTCGACCGTGCCATGCGGTACGTCGCGCCCGGTGATCCAGTGCGCCGGCGCATCGAAATGCGTGCCAGTGTGCTCGTTCATGGTGATCCGGTTCCAGTACCAAGCCGGCCCGTCCGCATCGTAGCGGGAGACCGTCTCCATCCGGAACGGCTCGCATTGCCCGAACTCGGACGGCAATACGATCACCGGGAAATCGGACGACAGGGTATTGGCCAGATCGACCACGCGGATCGCCCCGCTCGCAAGCTGTGCGACAAGATCGGTAAGCAGCGACGTCATGGTTGGGTCTCCCTGGCAAAGAGGGCCGGATCGTCGAGCCAGCGGCGCATTGCCTCACGCGCCACCTCGCCCACGCAGGTTTGCTCGCGCCCCTGCGCCAGCGCGTCGAGCACGGCGGCGGCAAGGCGCGCGGGCGCTACCTTGGGCGGGGGCAGCGCTTGGTGGTCGGCATCGTCGGTCGGCCCGGTGAACACTTCCAGGACGCGCACGCCGGTGCTGCGCATCTCGTGGCGGAAACTTTGCAGCAGCGAGAGGCGCGCAGCCTCGGCGGCGGCAAATCCAGCATGGCCGGCATCGCCCGCCAGCGCCTTGACCGACAGCACATCGAGAAACGCGCCGCTGGGCCGGCCGGCAAGGATTGGCGCCGTCGCCTGCGCCAGGCGCGCGAGCCCCATTGCCGAAACCTCGAGCGCGCGGTGGTGGCCCAGGAGATTGCCGTCGTGGCTCACCCCCCCGGCGCGCACATGGCGCGCGGTGTTGATGACGATGTCGAGCGGACCGCCGATCCGGCTTATCGTCTCGGCAACCGAGACAGGATCGGTCACATCGAGTGGAAGCGGCTGGACCCCGGGCAGGCCCAGGACGGGATCGTGCGCATCACGCATCGGCGCGGGGCCGGGCAGGCCGGCGACCACCAGGCGCGCGCCAGCGGCGGCAAGTGCGCCGACCAGCGCGCGGCCAACCGGCTGGCGGGCATCGCTGACAAGGACAGTTGCCCCTGCCACCGGCACCACGAAGGTGCGTCCCTGGGGATCGGCGGACATGATGGTGGCTCCTTGTTCCGGCTGTGGCGGGTGTGCGGCATCGCTGGGAAGGGCGAACAGCGCAGCATTGCCGCCACGATCGAGCATCAGCCGCATCGTGACGCGCGCGCCGGGCTCCAGCCCCCGTGCAAGGTGCGCGAGCACGACCGGGCCGGCATCGAGCTGGATCGAGCCCATGTGCCAAGGCAGACGATCGCGGAAATAGGGATCGGTCGAAACGCGGATCACGGTGTTGGCAAGCACGCGTCCGCCGGTCGGCTGGTCATGCCAGGCCAGTGTGCCCCAGCACCGTGGGCAGGCGTCGCGTGGGGGATAGGTCGCTGTACCGCATACGGTGCAGGCCTGAAGCACGAAGCGGCCCTGCGCGGCCCGTGCGGCCATCGCCTGCATCGCGCGGCTGCGCGCGCCCGGCGCTACGGGATGCAATTGCGGCCGCGCCAGCGGATCGCGCGGTGCGGGCGGCGGCAGCGGATTGCGCGGCGTCGTCATAGCGCCTCGATCACGGCAGCGGCGGTGCACACGCCGCGATCATAATTGACCAGCCCAAAGCCCGATATTGCCGCACGCCGGGCACCGGGCACCTGCGCGCCGAGCGGGCAGTGCAGGATCTGGCGCAGGCCCTCGGTCAGGTTCTGGTACCCGCCCGCAGCGCCCGCCTGCCCTGCGGAAAGCTGCCCGCCGTTGGTGTTGAGTGGCAGCGTGCCGTCGATGCCGAAGTGCGTCTCGCGCAGGAAGCGCGCAATCGTGCCCGGCGGGCAGAAACCGAGGTCCTCCAGTTGCATCGCCACGATCACCGGATAGTCGTCATAAGCCTGAAGGCAGTCGATATCCCCGGGCCCGATCCCGGCCATCGCCCACAACTCGTCGACATCCATCGCCCAGCCGCCACGCCGCTGCACCAGATCGTCGGGATAGGCATTGTGGCGCTCGATCGTGGCCATGATCCGCGCCGCCGGCCAGCCGCGCGCGGCAGCGATTTCTGGGGTGGTGACGACGAAGGCTTCGGCGCCGGCGCAGGGCATCACGCAATCGAACAGGTGCACCGGATCGGCGATCGGGCGCGCGGCGAGGTAGGTTTCAAGGTCGAGCGGGTTGCGTTGCAACGCCAGTGGGTTCGAGCCGGCATTGGCGCGCTGGGCGAGGCAGATGCGGCCGAAATCGGCGCGCGTAACGCCGTGTTCGTGCATGTAGGCCTGCGTGATCAGCGCGAACGTCGCGTTCGGGCCGCCAAAGCCATAGGGATACACAGCATCCTGCGAAAAGCGCGAAAACGTGGCGAGGGTGTGGCGGAAGCTGTCGATCTGGTTGGTATCAGCCGCGACGCAGGCGACGATGGCGGCATCGCCGCACTGCACCGCGCGCGCGGCGCGGCGCAGTGCCATGACCCCGCTCGCCCCGCCGGTGGGTACATGGTCGAGCCAGCGTGGCATGAGGCCGAGATGCTGGACGAGGCCGACGGCGGTATCCGGGCCGGCCGAGAAACTCGAGAAACTGAAACCGTCGAGATCACGCGGGCCGAGCGCTGTTTCCCGCGCCAGCGCGCGCAGCGCCGCGCCGGCCCAGCCGTGAGCCGGCTCGCTCGAAAAGCGCTGATAGGGCACGGTGATGGGGGCGGCCACCACCACGCCGTCGTAGGCCATGCGCGAGCGTTTGGTGGAGCTGCTCATCCCTGCCGCCTCTTGAGCGCGCGGGTATCGAAGAACGCGCCACGCGCCATGTGCGCGCCCACTTCCTCCTTGAGGGCGGCACGCAGAATCTTTTCGGTCGGCGTGCGCGGCAGCGCATCGACGAAGCCGATCCAGCCCGGCACCTTGTAGTAGGCCATCTGACCCAGTGCCCAGGTGGCGATATCGCGTGCAAGGTGCTCGGTGGGCAGCTGTTCGGTCTTGTCTGTCCCGGCGCGGGCAGGGGCATCGAGCACGATCAGCGCGGCCACCTCGTCGCCGCGCACCGGGTCGGGCGTGGCGGCCACCGCCACCTGGCGCACGTGGGGATTGCGCGCAAGGATCGTCTCGACCTCCACCGCCGCGATGTTCTCCCCCGAGCGGCGGATCACGTTTTTCTTGCGATCGACGAAATGCAGGTCACCGTCGGCGTCGCGCGCGACGATATCGCCGGTGTGGAACCACCCCCCGACCCAGGCCTCGGCAGTGGCCGCAGGGTTGGCGAGGTATTCGCGGAAGAACCCATAAGCGGGATCGGGCCCAGCGCGGCGCACCAGCAGTTCGCCTGGTGCGTCGATATCGACATCGTCGCCGGCGTCGTCGACGATGCGGATCTCGAGGCTGGAATCGGGCCGGCCGAAGCACGCGGTGCCCACCTTGCGCGGCTCGCGGTGCGCGCTGATCACGCCGCCGCTGCCCGTCTCGGTCATCGCCCAAGCCTCGATCAGCGGGAAGCCGAAGCGCTGCTCGAACGCGCCGTGCAGGGCAGCTGGCGCCCCGGCACCGAAGCCGAAGCGCACACTATGTTCGCGGTCGGCCGGGCTATCGGGTGCCTTCATCAGCATCGCCGGCATCACGCCCAGGTAGTGCAGGCAGGTGGCGCGGCTGCGCCGCACCGAATCCCACCAGGTCGAGGGATGGAAGCGGTCGAGCACGGTGAGGCAGCCGCCCAGCGTGATCATCGCCATCAGCGAGACGGCCAAGGCGTTCATGTGGAACATGGGCAGCGGTGTAAGCATCCGCTCTGCGCCGGCGTGCAGCGCGATGAGGCCGCCAGTGTCCCGATACCAGTCGCCCGAATGCAGGAAGTAGCTGTTGGGCAGAACGCAGCCCTTGGGTTGCCCGGTCGTGCCAGAGGTATAGAGCAGCGCCGCCTCGCGCGCGGAATCGGGATCGGCCGGCAGTTGCACCAGTGGCAGCAATGGACGGACGGGCGCGTCGGGGGTGACGGGGACCATCGGGCTGCCCACCGCCAGCGCGGCGCGCGCAACGTCGGCGTGGCGACCGGGGACGACGAAAGCGGCGCTCATGCCCGAGTGTGTGATGAGATATTCGAGTTCGGCCTGGCGCAAGTCGGGGTTGATCGGCACGATCGACGCGCCAAGGCTGTTGGTTGCGAGGAACAGCTCGATAAAGTCGGGCCGGTTGTCGAGCAGCAGCCCCACGCGCGTGCTTGTGCCGAAGCCGGCGGCGGCCAGCGCGACCTGGCGGCGCAGCACGCGATCGAGCATCGTCGCGTAGGTGATCTCGCCAGCCGCGATGCCGTAGATATGCGCCGTTTCGGGCAGCACGTTGAGAAAGGGCTTGTCGAACCAGCGCGTCGCCGCGGCGGAAAAGCGCGAAAAGACGGTCTCTTTGCTCACGGCGTTGTCCTGTGCGGCGTGCGGGGTTGCGGGCTGGCCATCAGAATCGCTCGAGACGGTAGGGGGTGGGATCGAGGAACGGCGTCTCGCCCATGGCGAGGTCTGCGGCGAGGCGGCCCGCCGCTGGGCCGGTGCCGAAGCCGTGCCCGGAAAAGCCGGTGGCCAGTGTCAGGCCGGGCAGTTGCGCGACATTGTCGATCACCGGCAGCGAGTCCGGCGTCACATCGATCATCCCGCCCCATGCCTGCGCCACGCGTGCGTTGGCAAAGATAGGCCATGCCGCAACAAGGTTGCGCATGGCTTCTGCGTTGAGCGCCTGGTTGACTGGCGGATCGATCGTGCGCAGCCGCTCGAACGGCGAGACAGCGTCGGCGCGCCAGCGCCGGGGCAGGGCGAAATCGGCGAAGAAGTCTCGCCCGAACGATAGGCGCAGGTTTTTCCACTGCGCGATCAGCGTAGGCAGGTACTTCATGCCGATCAGCAGGTGGTCGAGCGTCAGCGGAGCGAACAGCGCGCCGCGCTGCGTGATGGTATAGCCCCCGTCGAGCCGCTTGCGGAACGAGAAGTCAGCCGCGCCGACCGCGCTGTCGGTCGGCCCGTCCATTGGCGCGGTGCGCAACACCGACGCCACCAGCGGCAAGGTCAGCAGGCGCACACCATGATTGGCGAGGAAACGGCGCGACCACACGCCGCCTGCCAGTACGACATGGTCGCAGGCAATCGCGCCACGCTCGGTCACCACGCCGCGCACCGCGCCGGCACTGGTCTCCAGCGTGCGCACGGCGCAGTTTTCCACGATCACGGCACCATGCGTCAGGGCTGCGCGCGCGATCGCGCTGGATGCGAGCGTCGGTTCGGCGCGGGCGTCGGACGGGGTCGCGATGCCGCCGGCCCAGCGCCCGGTACTGCCGGGGATCGCCTGCGCTACTTCGGCCCCGGTCAGCATCCGGCTGTCCAGACCCGCGCCGCGCACGGCTTTGAGCCAGCCCTCGTAGGCGGCCAATTCCGCATCGGTCCGCGCGACATAGGTGATCCCGGCCTGCCGAAAGCCACAATCCTCGCCCACGCGCGCGGGCATCTGCTGCCACATCCGCTCGGCGGCGATGGCCATCGGCAGATCGGGCACTGCGCGCATGACCTTGCGCACCCAGCCAAGGTTGCGCGACGATTGCTCGCCGGCGATGCTGCCCTTCTCCAGCACCACCACCGGCACGCCGCGCTCGGCCAGCGTCAGCGCGGTGGACAGGCCGACGATACCGCCGCCGATCACCACGACCGATGTGCTGCCGGGAAAGCGCTCCGATGTCGTCACGGGGGTTATTGCGGGGCCCATCGCTGTTGGTCCGCTCAGAGACTGATCTGCAGTTCGCGCACCGCGCCCTTCGACGCGCCGCGCCAGGCGGTGACCTCGATCTCCACCTTGTATTCAGCCGCGCCAAGCGGCGGGCAGGTCATCGTCAGCGTAGGGTTGATGCCGCGCATGCGCGCGCCATAGGCGGTCATCACTGCCAGCACGTCCTTGGGAAACTGCACGAAGACCCGCGCGGCGACCACGTCTTCGAGGCAGGCATCGACCGCAGCGAGCGCGGCGGCGATGTTGTCGAGCACCTGGTTGGTCTGATCGGCCAGGTTCGCCGGGATTTCCTTGGTCTGCGGGTTGCGTCCGGCGGTATTGGACACGAAAATCAGATCGCCTACGGCCACGAGGCGGGAATAGCTGCCGTGCTCCTCGAACTTGTTGCCGGTCTTGAGCTTGATGACGTCGGGCATGGAATGTCTTTCGCGGGAGGAGGATTTCAGGGGGACGGGGGGCGGCGGTTTTGAGCGCTGCCTGGTCTCAGCGCAGGACGGGTTCGTCCCACAGGGTCAGGCGCGTGCCGATTCCCTGGGCCAGCGCGCGGCGATAGACGTGCGTTCCCCAGGCCACGTCCTCCACCGCCATGCCGCCGATGGAGAGCATGATGATTTCGTCGGCATCGCGCCGGCCGGGCGCTGCGCCTGCTACGATCGCGCTGAGATCTTCGAGCGACGTGGCCGCGACCCGGCCTTCATCGACGAGGTCAAACCAGCGCACGCCTACCGCCGGGATGATGCGGTGCATCGGGCGCGGCAGTTCCTCGCGGTAAGCCTCGTAAAGCCCGGTGAAATCGAGCACCTTGCGGATCTCGGGCGCTTCCATGCCGGCATCGATGCTGCACGGCGCAGGCATCGACAGGAACGTGCCCGGGCTGACCCATTCGCGCCGCACTGTGGGATAGCGGGCGGGATCGCCGGTCGGCACCGAGGCGCAGAACGTCGCGATGTCGGACTCGCGCACGACTTCTTCATCGGTGGCGACCACACGCACCGAAAGCTGCGGGAAGCGCGCCTCGGCCCAGGTGCGGAATGCCGCCAGGTTGGCCTCGCCGCGCCCCTTGATCTTGACCGTGTCGATTGCCGGGCAGGTAGCCATGAACGCCTCGAGCGAGGTGCGTGCCATCACGCCGGGCCCGACGATGCCGACCACGCGCGAATCCGGCCGGGCGAGGTGACGCGCGCCCACGCCGGGGATCGCACCGGTGCGGTAGGCCGAGAGCAGGTTGGCCGACATGTAGGCCAGCGGGGCGCCAGTATCGGCATCATTGAGCACGAACGTGAGGATCGAGCGCGGCAGGCCCTTTTCGCGGTTGGCGATGTTGGAGCCATACCATTTCATCCCCGCCGTGCCGAAGCGGCCGCCAAGATAGGCCGGCATCGCCATGAAGCGGCGGTCGGTGGTGGGCTTGGGCATCGCGGGAAAGGGCGAATCCTCGGGAAAGACGATCACCGCGCCGTGTTGGTTGTTGTTGCCACCGGCCATGCGATAGTCGCCATGGTGCAGCAGGTGGAACATCTCTTCCATCGCATCGACGCAGGCGGGCATGTCGGTCACCCCGGCGCGGATCATGTCGGGTTCGGACAGATAGAGGAAATCGACACGCGGCAGAGCTGGCGTGGCGGATGGGGCGGCCGCCGCCGTGAGGGTGTCGGTGAACAGGTCAGGCACGCAGATTTCCCATCGTTTGCTTGGGTGCCGGCGTGGTGCGCCAGGATGCTGACGGTCTGGTCGAGCGCGGGCCTTGCGACAATTGCAGGCGGGGATTGACGCATTGCAGAATCGGCCACACACATGCGCCCCGTGATGGCAGACCCCGATCTTCCCCCGTCCGGCCTTGCGGCCGATCATGCCGCTGCAGGCCTTCCGCCCGATATCGCCGGCCGCGCTGGCCAGGCCACCATCCGCCTGCTGTTCCTGACGGCGCTGTTCACCGCGTTGGAGGACGTGGGCAAGCGCATCGACCCGCTGCTGCGCGAACACGGCATGTTCCGCGCCCAGCTTGAGACACCCTACGAAACCGTGCCTTTGCACCGCTATGTTGCCCTGCTCGAGGCGGCGGCCGCGCGCTTCGATCGGCCGGCGCTGGGGCTGGCGATGGGCGCGGCCTTTGGGCTTGCCGACCTTGGCCCGTTCTACGCGCTGCTGCGCGCGGCCGGCTCGTTGCGCGGCGCGCTCGATTACCTCGTGTTGTTCCAGTCGCGCCTGCAGACGCGCACGCTGTTCGATAGCCGCCGCGACGCCGAGACCACCACCTATAGCTACCGCATCGAGGACTCGGCGATCTGGCCGCGCGTGCAGGATGCCGAGTTTGCCCTGGCAAGCTACGTGACTCTCATCCGCCAGCTCACCCACGCGCGGTGGACACCCGTTGCGGTGCACCTGGAGCACGCGGTGACAGGACGCGAGGCCGCGCTGGCGCAGGCCTTTCGCGCACCGGTGAGTGGCAACCAGGTGACCAACGCGCTGGTGCTGCGCAACGAAGACCTTGATCGCCCGCTGCCGAGCGCCGTGCCGGCCGAGGACCGCAAGCTGCGCACCATCCTCGAATGGCACTTGCTGGCTTTGATGGGCCCCGAGGCGACCCCGGCAGAAAGTTTCGTTGAGTTGACGCGCGACATCATCGGGCGCTGGCTGGGCCGAACCCACGTCGATTGCGCGTCGGTTGCGGCGGAGATGAAGCTGTCGGAACGCTCGCTGCGCCGCCGCCTGGCCGAGGAAGGCACCTCGTTCCGCGACCTGCTGCAACAAGCCCGCCAGGCCCGCGCGCAGACGATGCTGGGCAAGTCGGGTATCTCGTTGACCGTCGCGGCCGAACAGCTCGGCTACGCCGATACCGCCGCTTTCTCGCGCGCGTTCAAGGAATGGACGGGGGTTTCACCGGGTCGCTTCCTGCGCCGGGATGAAGAGGGGTAAGGGACAGGCGCGGGCGGTTGCTGGCCGCTCAGTCCTCGCTGCGCAGGTTGGCGGTCATCGCAGCGAGCACGCGGCGGCATGTTTCGAGGTCGGCCGCGGTGATGTTTCGCGCCAGGGTTGCGGCATGCTCTTCCATGCGCGGCCAAGCCGCCACGAGTGCGGCGCGGCCGGCGGGGGTAAGCACGATCTCGCGCCGGCGCTGGTCGCCCGGCGGGGTGCGCCGGTCGACCAGGCCCGCCGCTACCATCGCCTCTACGGTGCGGCTGGCGGTGGACTGGTCGGCAAAGGTGCGCGCGGCGATTTCGTTGATGGTGAGGCCGTCCTCGATGTGCAGCACCGAGAGCGTACGCACCAGCACGAGGCTGAGCCCGCTGGCAGCCAGACGCCGGGCCTGTGCGGCCTGGCCCAGGTTGGCGAGGCGGTTGATCGCATAGCCAAGATTGGCCTCGAGGTCTTCGGGGCGGGTGGGAAGGCTCATGCCAGCGCCACAGTGATCCGGCCGAGCGCTACAGATCGGGCAGGGGGTGAATGGGCGGGCGCTTCAGTCATGGTCGCCGGTCATTATCGCGACCCGGGCGGCGCAGGCAAGCCGGCTCATGCCGCTACGGCAGCTCCCATGAACGAGGCGATCGTGCGGATCAGCCCGTCGAGATCCTTGTCCTCGCCATCGCGCACTGCGGTCTCACGCAGGCGGCGGGCCCAGTCGGCCGCGTCATCGCGCCCGGCGAGGGTCTCGATCGTGGCGATCACGCGGTCAAACTTGGACAGTCCGCGCGCGTGGGTGTCGGAATAGCCTTTTACCAGGCGGCGGCAGCGTAGCACCTCGACCCCCAGTGCATAGTCGATTGCCACCAGCCGCGTGGCCAGCGCCAGCCACGCGTCGCGGTGCGCCACTTCCTGACGGTGGCGCAGCGAGCTGCGTCGCAGCCGCCTGAGGCCGGCGACCGCATAGAGCGTAAGGAACCACCCGACCGAATAGGTGCGCACGCGCCGGCCCTTGCTGATGCGCCGGTCGATCGCGCGGAAGAGCCGGGGGCGGCGCGTCAGCCAGTCGGCCAGCGGGGCTGGCAGGATGCCGGCGACCTCTTCCAGCCGCGGGTGCATGTATTCGGTGGTGTGGAGCAGCGTGCCTGGCGCGGCATTCGCTTCGGCGGCGATGCGGGCATGGCGGCCACTGCGTGTCTTGAGATCGGCGACGCGCACGATGTCATCATAGGCCATGGCCTGGGCGAGATATTTGGCCGCCTCGCGGGTGAAGGCATGGTCGCGCTCTGCTCCTCCGGCGGCAAGGTCCACGGTGTGGAGCTGCTCGAGCAGCTCGCAATAGTCGCGTCCATAGGCAGGGTCCTGGAAGTCCACCACCTTGGCGAGGCCGGCGCGCGCCATCGCGTGAACGCCGGGAGGCAGCCGCTCGATCAGCCGTGACGCAAGCGGGCCGCAGTGCGCGTCAACGGGCGCGGGTTCTCGGCTGGCGACTGCCAAAGCTGGGGACGTTGCCTCTTCCCCGGCAGCGCGGGCAAACGCTGCATCGAACGTGCGGATCGAGGCGGCCACGCCCTTGCCATCGGCGGCAATCACCGCGTGATAGGCCTCGCGCGCGAAGGGCAGTACGCCGCTGCCCGCCAGCGCGCCGAACAGCGCGGAGGAAATGACGCTGCCGTTGGCGACGGCGAGCGCGTTCATGTCGAAGACGATGCGCGCACGCGTGGTGGCACCGATCGCCTCGTGGACCACGCCGCTGTCGGCGATGCCGTCGCCCGGCGCGCTTTTCTCGCCGATCGACAGCGCGCGGTGGTCCGAGGCGATCAGCGTGGTGCGCCCCGGGGTGACGATGCCGCGCAGGATCGAGCGGCCCGCCTCCATGAATTCCGACGCCAGCACCACGTCGACATCGCCCGGCGTGGGCATCTGCGCCAGCACCGGCTTGCGACCACCACGCATAGGCATCATCTCGACATAATAGATCGTGGCGCCGGTGCGCTGCGCCACACCGGGCACCGAGGTGGATTGCGCCACCCAGCCCGCCGCCTCGGCCAGCGCGACAATCCAGCCCGTCAGCACGCCACCGCCCTGGCCGCCCATGGCAACGATGGCGATGGCGATGGGGCGTTCGGTGGCGTCACCGGCGGGGGCAAGCGGCAGGCGCAGAATTTCGGTCGGCATCATGCGGCTCCGGCAAGGGGACGCGCACGGTCGCGGCGCGCCTGGAGGTAGGTGATAAGGCCCATGGCGACACGCGCGCGGGCGCGGTCCCACCAGGTTGGGTTGTGGATCACGTCGGCGCGATAGAACGAGGGGCACAGCACCGCGGCCTCGGACACTTCGCCGCAGTTGCCGCAGCCCACACACGTGTTGTCGATCGTGACCACCGGATCATCGCGCAGCGGATCGTCCAGTTGTTTGACCGACAGCGATGGGCAGCCTGACAGGCGAATGCAGGCGTGGTCGCCGGTGCATATGTCCTCATCGACGCCGAAGCGCTCCTTGACCACACGCGTGCCGCTCCTAATCGCCTTGGCGACCTGCGGTTTCACCCGGCGCTGCTTGTTGAGCATGCATTCGGAACTGGCGATGATGACCTTGGGGCCTTCCTCTGGGGTGGTCAGCGCCTCGGTCAGTACTGCCTTCATCCGGCCGACGTCGTAGGTGCGATCGACCTCGCGTATCCACGTGGCGCCAATGCCCGCGACGGCTTTGGCGATCGGGTTGTTGGTCTTGCGGCTGGCGTTGCTGGCGCGCGACGAGAGGATGTCCTGCCCCCCGGTGGCCGAGGAATAGAAATTGTCGACGATCACGAACACGCCGTCGTGCTTGTTGAACACCGCGTTGCCGATCCCGCTGGTCAGGCCGTTGTGCCAGAAGCCACCGTCTCCCATCACCGCGATCGAACGCTTGCCCGTGGTCTTGCGTCCGAACGCTGCGGCCGAGGCGCCGCCGAGGCCGAACCCCATCGTGGTGTTGCCGATGTTGAATGGCGGCAGGATCGAGAACAGGTGGCAGCCGATGTCGGCCGAGACGTGGTGCGCGCCGCGTTCCTGGTCGACCAGCTTCATTGCGGCGAAGATGGGGCGCTCCGGGCAGCCGGTGCACAATCCTGGCGGACGCGCCGGCACCGTCTCGCGCAAGCGGGCCACGACCGGCAGGTCGAGGGCAGGGCGTGCATCGGGCAACGGCGGGCGATTGCCCAGCAGGCGTGGTGCCTCGGTTGCAAGGAATGCGTCAATGCCCGCAAGGATCGCCTGCACCGAATAGTCCCCTGCCATCGGCAGCACGTCCTTGCCGCGCACGCGGGTGGTCAGGCCTTGGCGATTGGCGATGGTGTTGACCGCCTGCTCGAGATAATCGGGCTGCCCTTCCTCGACCATCAGGATCGCCTTCTTGCCATTGGCAAAGGCAACGATCTCGCTGTCTATCAGTGGATAGGTGACGTTGAGTACGTAGAGCGGCACCCGCGTGTTGCCATAGGCATCGGAAAGCCCGAGGTACTGCAATGCGCGGATCACGTTGTTGTACATGCCACCTTGCAGCACGATCCCCACCGGCGGCGCCCCGTCTGAATCGTCCTCAGGGCCGAACCACTCGTTGAGGCGATTGTCGCGCACAAACGCGATCGCGGCTGGCAGGCGCTGCGCGATCTTCTCGTGTTCGTGGGCATAGGCCGCCGGAGGCAGCACGATCCGGTCGAGATCGCGCTGGGGATGGGCGAGCGCATCCTCGAGCGTGAAGGCGGGGGCCACGTTGTCCTTGCACACAAAGGTACCATGCATGTGGCACGTGCGCACGCGTACCTCGAGCATGACCGGGGTGTTCGACGCCTCGGACAGTTGGAAGCCCTTCTCGATCAGGTCGACGATGCAGGCATGGTCGGGGCGCGGGTCGAGCAGCCACATTTGCGATTTCATCGCGAATGCGTGGGTGCGTTCCTGCATGATCGAGGAACCTTCACCGTAGTCTTCACCGATGATGACCATGGCGCCGCCAGTGATGCCGCCTGAGGCCAGGTTGGCGAGCGCGTCGGACGCGACGTTGGTGCCCACGGTCGATTTCCACGCCACCGCGCCGCGCAAGGGGTACATCACCGAGGCCGAGAGCATGGCCGCAGCGGTGGATTCGTTGGCCGAGCTTTGGAAGTTCACGCCCAACTCGCCAAGGATGTCCTGCGCATCGGCGAGGACGTCCATGAGGTGAGAGATCGGCGAGCCCTGATAGCCGCCAACATAGGCTACGCCCGCCTGGAGCAGGCCCTTGGTAATCGCGAGGATCGCTTCCCCACGAAATTCCTCGCCCGCCCCCAGCCGCAGATGCTCCACTTCACGTGCAAACGAACGCTCGGCCATTCCTGCTCTCCATATATATGCATGCGCATACATTTATATGGAGAGCAGGTCAATCGGTGTGATGTGCACGACCGCCGCCCGTCAGGCTGGGGCGAGGCGCAGATCGACGCGTTGGGCGTTGAACGAGAAGCCTGGCATGTACTGTTGCAGGAAGCGGGTCTCGATCGTCGCGCGCTCGGCAGGTGTACTGGCCTTGGCAAGGGCGGCATCGAGCAGCGCCTCGTCATGCCCAAAGGCGCGGATGCCGCGAAGGTCTGACCAAACCAGCCAGAAAGAGCGCCCATCGGCTGCGATCCAGCCCGGCGCGATCTGCGGGGCATAGGCGCGCGCGTGCTGGTCTCCGCGTGGGGACCAGGCTGCCTCCTCGTGGATCTGGCGCCATGGTCCCCAGGGTGAGGGGGATACCCACAGCCCGAAATAGCTGGGCTTGCCAAACTCTGTTCCGTCGGCCCCCACGCCAATGCCCGCGCTCGCCATCATGTAGAACCCGAGTGGGGCGTTGTAGACTACGCTGGGCAGCCAGCTTTCGACCACGAGGTCGCCGGGGAAGAGGTTGGCATGGTTGACCCAGCCGCGCGGAAAGCGGTGCACCGGGCGGCGGGCGGCAATGTCGGCCGACCAGATTGGCTGGCCCATGGCGTCCCGACCCGCAAAGAAGCGGTAGGCGGCGCGATCGGTCACGGCATCGACCGGCACGCGCAGCAATAGCAGATGGTTCATCCACCCATCGGTGTTGCCATCGAGCCCATAGAGCGTGAGCCAACCACCGGGAGCGGCGGGCTGCCCGCGCATCTGCTGGAGGAAGGTCAGCAGCGAAAGCGCACCGTCGGGCTCGTCGAAAAAAGTGAAGCGCCCGCGTCGCTGCTCGGCCCAGTCCTCCCACACCACGGGGGTAGTGCCGTCGCGGTTCCGCCAGGTTGTGCCGCCGTCGTCCGACAGGATTAGCTTGGCCCCGCGCCAGCGCTGCGGGCGATCCTGGGCGGCATCGTGCGTGGCGACGAACTGATAGATTCGCGGCCCGACCTGGATCACGCCGTGGCCATAATAGCGTGGCGCGTCGGGCCGGGCGTCGCGATCGAGATCGGGATAGCCCGGCAGCATGGCGAAGCGCGGCGCGGGCGGGTTGCCCGAAACGGTCCACAGCCGGGTGTTGTAGAAGGTGGTGGGCGGATCATTCCAGCCCGGCCCATCATTGACGACGACGAGCTGCGTGCCGTCAGGGCGCAGCGTCATCTTGTAGCCGTCGCCCAGGCCACCGAGGCGCACGATCGTGTCCTCGCGCCGTACCGCGCCGATGACCTGGCGGTGCGCCGGGTTCGCACTGGCCGGCGTGGGCATGCCGGCCATGCCGGTGGCCAGGCTCGCCAGCGATCCTTGCAGGAACGTGCGCCGGTCGCTCATCGTCTCGGGCTCCTCCGCCATGGAAATCCGGGCCAGCCGCGCGCGACCGGCCCGGCGGTGCAGACCCGCGACGGCCTACTTGATCTCGTCGGTGTCCTTCATCTCGACCGTGCCGTCGCTGGTCACCTTGAACAGCGGGTCCTCGCGGTCGCAGAAGTATTCCTGCATCTCGTAGGTGGGGTTGCGCCTGTAGCCATAGGTGAAGCGATAGGGCTCGATCAGCATCTTGGGATCATCGATGGTGATCTGGTCTTCCATGAGGTTGGGACCAGTGCGACGGATGCGCTCGGTGATCGTCATCTCGGCACTGTGCGGTATCTCGAAGAACCGCACGTCCTCCTTCACCCCACGCGTGGTCACGACAAGTGTGTCACCCTCCCAGCGGCCGGTGGCAAGACCATAGAACGAGGGATTGATGTCATCGAGCGCGGGCTGCTGGCGGCCAAGGTAGATGCGTCGGGTCTGGGTGAGAAATTCGGCGAGCACTGTGACCCGGCCCGGCGTCTGGAGAATTTCGAGCGGAAAGATCGCGCCCATGATCGCCGGCATGCCTTCGGGCAGGCACTGCGTGCTGGGATCGACCAGCGGCTTGCCCGCCTTGAGCGCGGCATCGCGCTTGGCGCGCTGGGCCTTCCATTGGCTGGCATAGGGTTCGCGCAGTTTCGGCCCGTCGCCGGGCACCGGCAATTCACGGAACGTGTTCTCGTCGCCGGCGAAGGGATCGGGATAGAGCTCCCACACGCCGCTGATGTCGGGCTGCGCGTTGGCGGCGGCAGGTTTTGCCGGAGCAGGGCGGCTTGCATGGGCCGGTGCCGCAGTGGCACTGCCGGCGATCAGCGCGGCGGCGCAGGCGGCCAATAGGATGGAGGGGCGCAGGTGCATAGTGATCTCCCTGCGCGGCGCATCACATGCGCCGCGTCGTTGGCATTTTTGGTGTGGGCGCTGTGGTCGTCTCGACAGCCGTGCCGGCCTTACCAGCCGCTCAGCGTGCGCCCGTCGGCGACCTTGATGGTCTTGAGCATACCGCCGGGCTTGCCATTGCGAAGCGGGTAGAAGGCGATGTCCACCTTGTCGCCAGTCTTGAGCGTGTTGAACTTCCAGCCGACCTTGCTCATCATGTTCACGCTGCTGCATTCGAGCGCATAGCGCGTGACGGCGCCGCCCTCGTTGACATTGACCACCACGAAGGAATGCGGGTTGGTAAAGCGAAACTCGGCAACGGTGGCGCCGCGCTTGGTATCGATCCGGGTCTGGTCGAACATCGCGAAGGAATGGTGGGCAACAGCCGGGGTGGCGAGGGCCAGGGTGACGATGCCGACGAGAGCGGCGGCCGTCTTGCTGATCCGGATCATGGGTAAGCTCCTCTTGTGTGGCGTCTGGGCGCTGGGCGGGGCTGCCGGGCGGCGGTGTGCATTCGGCTGGTTCAGCCCTTGTCCGCCCGCGTTTCGGCAACCGTGCAACCGGTAATGCAACGCTGGCGGACAGTGACGGCTCGCGCGACGGGATTACTGTTGTGAAACCGTTACAAGCACTGCATTCTGGGGCTGGCGGATCGGTATGACCGGCGCGCAATGGACTCCAGAATTCGCGCGAAGTCATTTCCAAATCGAAACAACACGCGTAATTGAGCATGCATTGTTGCATTTTTGTTGAGAGGCCTGTGCCAGCGATTCCGCCCCCAGATATGCCACCCGATTCGCCCGCAGCGCCGCCCAACGGCGGGTGCGAAGATGCCGTCGGTGACGGCAGCGATACCGGCTTCGGCGTGGCAGTGGCACGGATGCGCGATGCACTCGAACGCAGCCGATCGGACAAGCTGCTTGCGCTGTTCGACCATCTGGCGGCGCGGGCACGCGATGCCGCCGCCCCGTCCGAGGCGCAGATCGCTGCGGAGGTCTTTGCCGATGGACGCAGTGCAGCGCATCGCCCCGACGCCAACGTGCGGGTCTATGTCCACCGTCTGCGTCGCCTGATCGAGGCCGAGTTTGCCCACGAGCCGGGCCCTAGGCTGCACTTGCCGGTAGGCACCTATCGCCTGATGTTGGTCGATGCCGCAACGCCTGCACAGCATCAAGGCGCGATCACCGCACAGCCGCCGGTTGTACCGCCCGGCACCGGCCCGACGCGACCCTGGGTGATAGCCCTCGTCGCCGTCCTGGCCGTGGTCGCTCTCGTGCTGGGCAGCGCGCTGGTGGTGCGCTGGCAGCGCGGGGCGGGTGACAGGCTCGACGGCACCGCGCCATGGTCGGCGTTGGCCGGGGCATCGCGACCGATCACCGTGGTGATGGGAGACTATTACTTCTTCGCCGAAACCCCCGCTTCGGGCATGCCGGCGCGCTTGGTTTGGGATCGCGCCGTCCCCACGCGCGAGGATCTGATCATTTTCCAGATGCTCAACCCCCAGACTGCCAGCGCCGTGACAGACCGCGATCAGCACTATGTTACCAGCGCTACGATGACGGCAGCGGCCACGATCCGTGCGGCGTTGCTGCGCGACCCGGCCTTCGCCCAGCGCCCGATCCGCCTGATCGCTGCCTCGCAGCTGACGCCCGACGTGCTCAAGGTTTCCGACGTGGTCTATGTCGGGCAGTTGAGCGGCATTGGCGCGCTGCTGCGCGATCCGCTGGCGCAGGCCTCGGGCTTTCGCCTTGATGCCGGGCTCGACAGCTTGGTCGATGCGCAGGGCGGCAAGCCCTATCACAGCGACGGATTGGAACTGCGCGACCAACGCATCGCGCGGCGCGATTATGGCTACCTTGCCTGCCTGCCCGGCCCGGCGGGTAATACCGTGCTGGTGATCGCCGCGCTGCGCGATCCAGG
Source organism: Novosphingobium capsulatum NBRC 12533 (assembly GCF_001598375.1). Lineage (GTDB taxonomy): Bacteria > Pseudomonadota > Alphaproteobacteria > Sphingomonadales > Sphingomonadaceae > Novosphingobium > Novosphingobium capsulatum. The sequence continues at coordinate 151,142 of NZ_BCYV01000012.1, read as the reverse complement.
CCTGCGCGAGATGGCGGATCTTGCCACCGATACAGGGCGGCTACGCGGCCTGCGGCGGGGACGGATCGGGTGTGGCGGCGGGTTCGAGGCGCTGTTCCAGGTGCGCACGCTGGGCAATGCCAACCTGGGCGCGAGTCTGGTGGTCGATCGCCCCACCCGATCGCAGGGCATCTGGGACAACGCCGCCCCTGCGCCCGAGTATCACCCGATCGCGGCCACTGCGGCCCAGGTACACTGAAACGACACGGCATGGCCACCAGATCGGGCGCGGCCGCATTCGCCGCGTTCGAGGCCGATTGCGCCATTGGGCCCGCCGTGGCCCGCGGGCATCGTGGGCAGCATGAACCAGACCCTGTTTCGCGGGCAAAGGCCCGTTCGTTTCAAGACGCACTCTTCCACCATCCCGGCGCTGCTGGTGCTGGTCGCGGCGGTTGCGGCGTTGGCGATCGTCCGGCCAAGCCGTGCCGAGACGTTCGCCACCCCTCCGGCCGCCGACGACCCGGTGGCGCGCGCGGTGGAGGCCGAACGCGCGCGTGGCGACGTGCCCGGCATCGCCATCGCCATCGTCAAGGACGGAGTGCCGCTGCGAGTCGAGGGCTTCGGTATCGCCAACCTTGAACATGGCGTGCCAGTGCATGCCGATACGCTGTTCAAGACCGGGGCGCTGGGCATGCAGTTCACCGCGGCCGGCGTGCTGCGGCTGGCCGAACAGGGCCGCCTCGATCTTGACCGATCGATCCGGGCAATCCTGCCCGAACTGCCCGCGCGCTGGCAGCCTGTCACAGTGCGGCAGATGCTGTCCCACACCTCCGGGTTGCCGGCGACGCCCAACGGTGATTTCCGCGTAGAATATACCGATGCGCAGATGCTCGACATCATCGCGCACGAAGATCTCAACTTCGCCGCCGGCACGCGCTGGCGGTTTGGCTATGTCGATTACGTGGTGCTGGGTCAGGCGATCCGGCGGATCACCGGGCGGCCCTATGCCGCCTACCTTGCCCAAGAAGTCTTTGCCCCTGCGGGCATGACGCGTGCGCGTGGGATCGACGAACTGGCGATCATCCCTGGCCGCGCCGCCGGCTACGAGCGCCGCGACGGACAGTTGCGCAACGCCGAATGGATCTCTGCCGCAGCCAATTCCACCGCCGATGGCTCGCTTTACCTGTCGGCGTTGGACTATGCCGCCTGGGCTGCGGCGATGAGTCGGGGCGCCGTGCTGTCGCCGCGGTCGTGGGCGCAAATGGGCGAGGCCGCACGCCTGCCCGGTGGCGCAACCTGTGGCTATGGCCTGGGCTGGTATGTCGATGGGCGCACCTGGTGGCATGGCGGCAGCTGGCAGGGTTTCCAGACATTTGCCATCCGCTATGGTGCGCAAGGTCTGACCGTGGCGGTACTCGCCAACGGCGAGGGCGCCGACGCCGAGACGCTGGCACGCCTGATCGCCGCGCTTACCGTGCCGGCGCTGGCCCGGCCAAAGGCAGAGCCGCTGCCCGACCGGGCGACCGCGCCGGTGGCGGCGATGAACGCGCGGGTGCGCAAAGTGCTGGGCGCCATTGCGGAAAACCGCGTGGAGCCCGCTGCCTTCGCCCACTATGCCGCGCTCGATCTCAAGGAGATGGTGGGGCAATATGCCGGGGTGGTAGCGCCGCTTGGCCGGCTGGAGGCGCTCGCGCCCTTCGCGCACACCAGTGCCTGCGGCGGTCCGGCCTGGCGCTATCGCGCGCGCTATGCCGGCGGAATTGTCGATGTGACGCTGGCGACAACGGCGGACGATCGCATCACGGACCTGGCGATCACGCCCGTCGCGGCGTGGGACGCGCCGCTCTGACAGATCCGGGCCTAGCCACCCGCGTGCAGCATGCCCTGCCATTCCGCCCAGATCGGGCGTTCGAGCTGCAGCAGGTCGGTCGATCGGGCATACCAGCCGCCGCCATGCATGCGCGCGATAAGGTTCATCGCCAGTGTATTTACATGGAGCCGCGCGGGATCGACGAGGTCGTCGCGGACGTGAAAGCGCACCACTTCGCCCAGCACGATTGTCGATGTACCCGCCTCGATCGCCTGGAACAGCCGGCATTCCATCGACACCGGTGCGCTGGCGATCCGCGGTGGGGCAATCGCGGTGCTGGCGGCGACGGCAACGCCTGCCGCGGCCAACTCGTCACAGTCGGGCGGGGCGTCGATGCAGGTGAAGTTCATTGCTGCGGCATCGTGTTCGGCCACCAGATTGACCACGAATTCGCGCGTGGTGAGGATGTTGTGTGCGCTGTCCTTGTGCGTGCCATCGGGGCGGCGCATCAGGCCGATCGCGACCAGAGGCGGTGCCGCACCCATCATGTTGAAGAAACTGTAGGGGGCGGCGTTGCGCACGCCTTGCGGAGATTGCGTGGTGAGCCAGGCGATCGGGCGCGGGGTGATCGTGGCGGCCATCAGCTTGTAGCGGGAGGGCGCGTCGAGATTGGTGAAATCGAACTGCATCGGCGTCAAGCCCCTGGCAAAGTGGTTGAATCGGCGCGCTCGTTGGCGGGCCCGGTGTCGAAGCGGACCGGCTGCCGCGCGGTTGCATCGACATGCAGCGAGAACACGTCGGGGCGGGCGTAATGCCCGGCCACGTCGAAATCGAACTTGCCGCGGATCACCTCGTCGGGATCGATGTCGGCATAAAGGATGGTATCGGGCGTATAGTCGGGCCCGGCGAGCACGCCGCCCAGCGGCGAGACGATCATCGAACCGCCGCGCAACAGCACGGTTTCGGGGGCGTTGCCCAGCGTACAGTCGAAATCGGCCGGGTAGGCACCGCGCGTAATGTGCTGGCAGGCCGAGAGCACGTAAGCGCGGCCCTCCAGCGCGATGTGCTGCATCGAGGCTGGCCAGGTATCGCGGTCATCGGCCGTGGGGGCGCAGTAGAGCGTTACGCCCTGGCCGTACATCGCCATGCGCAGCATCGGCATGTAGTTTTCCCAGCAGATGACTGCGCCGATCCGGCCGAGCGGCGTGTCGATCACCGGCAGCGTCGAGCCGTCGCCAAAGCCCCAGATCAGGCGTTCGGCGCCCGTCGGCATGAGCTTGCGGTGCTTGCCCACCAACCCGCGTTCGCCGTCGAGGAACAGCGCGGTGCAATAGACGGTGCCGCCGTCGCGCTCGATCACGCCGATCACCACGAAGGCACCCGTCTCGCGCACTGCCTCGGCGAGAAGTGCGACCTCGGGGCCATCGAGCGCAATCGCGTTGGCGTGATAGCGGCGGTAATCCTCGCGTCCCTCGGGCCGGCGCAGGCCCACGGGCGCGCCGAAAGTGGCCCCTTTGGGATAGCCGCCGATGAATGCCTCGGGAAAGACGACCAGCCGCGCGCCTTGGGCGGCTGCTTGCCGCACCCGCGCGGCCGCGCGTTCGGCCGAGGCCAGCGAATCATCGGGAACGGCGGCGGCCTGGACCACGGCGGCGCGAAACGGCTTTGTCATGCGGGGCTCCTCGGCAGGTGGCATTGCGCTGCAACTGATGGCTTGCCAGCGCCGCCGAAGCAAGATATTTTAAGCCTATAATAAATTTGTGGGCGAGGCCTGGGCCTCGTTGGCGCGATGGAGAGTGCGGTGACTACCAAGGCATACGACAGCTATCGCGAGGATCGGATCGGCCGCGCTAACGTGGCAGACACCCCCGAGCTGGTGGCCTACTACCGCCGGCTCGCGACGCTGGGTACAGGCGCGCTGTGGACGGTGGCCAACAAGATCGAGCCGTGGGAGCCTGCCTCGACCTCGCAACCCATGCTGTGGCGTTACCAAGATCTGCGCGCCGATGTGCTGCGAGCGCTCGATCTCGTTACTCCTGAGCAGGCGGGGCGTCGGGTGATCTATCTGGAAAATCCCGGGCGTCAGGATGTGGTCGCCGCCGTCGGTTGGCTCTATTCGGGGTTGCAGGTCATGAAGCCGGGCGAATGCGCGTCGTCGCACCGCCACAGCGCCTCGGCGCTGCGCTTCATCATGGAGGGCACTGGCGCGTTCACCAACGTCGACGGGCAGAAGATGACGCTGGACGCAAACGACTTCGTGCTGACGCCCAACGGGACCTGGCACGAACATGGCGTGGCCGAGGATGGCAGCGTGTGTATCTGGCAGGATGGGCTCGACATCCCGCTGATGAACGCGCTCGAGGCAAACTTCTACGAGGTGCACCCCGACTTGTCCCAGGCGATGCGCTACCCGGTCGATGCCTCGGTCCATACCTGGGGCAACCCCGGGCTCAGGCCCTGGGGATCTACCTGGGAAAAACGCTATTCGCCGCTGCTCAAGTACGAATGGGCACCCACCTACGAGGCGTTGCAGCGCTATGCCGCGGTGACCGAAGGTTCTCCTTTTGACGGGGTGCTGATGGAATACGTCAATCCCGACACCGGTGGTCCGGTGATGATGACCATTGGTGCGCACATGCAGATGCTTCGTCCCGGCGAGCGCACGCGCGCGCATCGCCAGACGGGCAGCTTCGTCTACCAGTGCTGCAAAGGCAGCGGCTGGTCGATCATCAACGGCCGACGGTTCGACTGGAAGGAGCGCGACATTTTCGTGGTGCCCGCCTGGATGTACCACGAACATGCCAACGCCTCTGATCGTGAGGACGCCTGCCTCTTCGCATTCCACGACCTGCCGGTGATGCGTGCTCTGGGCCTCTATCGCGAAGAGGCCTTCGGAGACAACGGCGGCCACCAACCCCTCATCGCCTGATACGAACCGAACCCTGGAAGGAATTGCAATGCGACTGGTTACCTACCGCGCTACGGCGGAAGCCGAAGCGCGCCTTGGCGTCCTGGTGGGTGCCGAAGCGACATTGGTGCTCGATCTCGCCCGCTTTGGCGCGGCGCGCGGAGTGGATCTACCCTCGCGCATGCTTGATCTGATCGACCTCGGTCCTGGCGCGATCACTACGATCACGGCGCTGATTGCCGAGCAAGGCGACCTCTTCCCGCTGGGCACCGCGCTGCCACTGGCCAATGTGCGTCTGCTCGCGCCGATCCCCCGTCCGCGCAAGAACGTGTTCGGCATCGGCCTCAACTATACCGAACACGTCGCCGAAAGCGCGCGCTCGCTTGATACCTCCGCCGACCTGCCGCGCCAGCCAGTGATCTTCTCCAAGCCGCCTACCAGCGTGATCGGGCCGGACGAGCCTATCCGCCATGACGCTGCGATCACCCGTCAACTCGACTGGGAAGTGGAACTGGCCGCGATCATTGGCACCACCGCCCGCCGCGTGCGGCGCGATGACGCGCTGGCCCACGTGTTCGGCTATACCGTGTGCATCGACATGAGCGCGCGCGACTGCCGCCGTGCCGGGCAGTGGATCTATTCCAAGGGGCAGGATACCTACTGCCCGATGGGTCCCGTGGTCGTGACCGCCGACGAGATTCCCGATCCGCAGACGCTCGACCTGTGGCTGACTGTCAACGGTGTGGAAAAGCAGCGCAGCAACACTGCCTACATGCTGTTCAAGGTAGACGAACTGGTGGCGGACATCAGCCAGGGCATCACGCTCGAGCCCGGCGATATCATCGCCACCGGAACGCCTGCGGGTGTGGGGGCGGGCCGTGATCCACAGGAATGGGTCTGGCCGGGCGACACCATCGTTGCCTGCGTCGAAGGGATCGGCACGTTGCGCCACCCGGTGGTAGCAGCCTGACATGGCCGCATCAGTCCGCGCCCCGCCTGTACAAAGCGGGGCGCGGCCAGATCAGGCAGCAACCGGAGCTGTCCCGGTCATGCGCGCGCGGATATCGTCAGGCCACGGCGTGCTGCGCATCGCGGCAAGGTCGGTGCACACCAGCGTGACGCGGGCAATGAGGCGCGTTTCGCCGCCGCACGAGAACGTCAGCTCTAGCCGGCAGCTGCTGCGCCCGACATGGAGCGGGACCAGCGCGATATCGAGCATGTCGCCGAGCCGACTGGGGCTGTGGAATTCGGCCTCGAGACCTACGGTGGGCACGCCGATCCCGCGGATGTCGTGCAGTGCACGAAAATCGGCCCCGAGGCCCTGGGCGCACCAGTCCTCCACCGCGCCGTTGAGCATCTCGAAATAGCGCGGGTAGAAGACGATCCCGGCCGCATCGACATGTGCGAAGCGGACGAGGGCAGTGGTGGTGAAACGGGTCATGTCCGCTCTTCCAGGATGGCGCGCAATTCGCCAAGGCTGCGCACGAGCTGGTCTACCCGCTCGGCCGGGACATCGCGCAGCATCGCGGCGATCCAGGCGTGGTGCGCTGTGGCGAGGGTATCGAACTGGCGCTGGCCGGCGGGCGTGAGCGAGACGATCGCCGAACGTGCGTCGTGCGGGTCTATGCGCGAGGCGACCAAGCCCTGGGCTTGCAACTGGCGCACGATTGCGGTCACGTTGCCGTTGGAGACTAGCAGCGCGCGCGACAACGCACTCATGCTCAGGCCCTCGGGCACGCGATCGAGGGCGGCGAGCACGTCGAAGCGGGGCAGGGTGGTATCGAACTGCTCATCGAACTTGCGGCGCAACTGCTTCTCGCCAATCTTGGCGCAGGCGAGCAGGCGCACCCACATGCGAAGCGTGGCTGATCCGGCGCCGGGCAATGGGGCGCGTGTCGCGGGGCCGCCGGCGGCGGTCAGATTGTCGGTGGCGGTGACTGCGGGCGGCTCGTTGCCCGGGGCAGGGGTTGGCATCAGATCTCCTCTTTCTTTAGGCTTAAAGCATAAAGGCCAAGCCGCCAAGTGGATCATGTGTGCCAACCGGCTGGGTGTATATTGCCTGCTTGCTCAGCGCAGTGCGCGCGCCAATAGCAGGCGGCGCGAAACGGCGATGCCGTCGCGTGTGTCGATGGCAAAGACCGCCTCGAAATGGGGGCGGTTGCCGGTATGCACCGCGATCTGGCCGAGCGCCTGCGCGCTGGTGGCCAGCCCGGCCAACTGGGCCGTGGCAACATCGCCCAAACCTGCAATCACCAACAGCGCCCGCCCGCCGGGGGCGGTCAGGCTGGCAAGATAACCATAGTCGGTGGTCACGGCATCGCGCACGCGCGAGGTGTTGTCGGGCGCGGGCAGCGAGGCTTGCCAGACGCGTGCCGCAGCGGGATCGACGATCGCGCCGGGTCGGTCGAAACGCAGGCTGCTGGCGGCCGCGAGCGGCGCAGCGAGCGTGCCCATGTCGGCAAGGTGGCCAACGTAGACGATGTCAGCGCCTTGCTGGAGCGCAGGCGTCAGCGCGGAGGCAGGCACGATCGAGGCACTTCGGCGCGTTCCAGTGGACTCGTGGGGGAGCGTCGCCTCGACGTTCCAGGCGGCGAGGGCGGTCGGCACCGGCGTGAAGTGCAGGTCGAAGTCATAGAGCCGGTAGAACTGGTCGGGGTGGCTGCGGATGTGCTGTCCCAGTTCCTCGCGCGAGGCGATGCGCGGGTCGAGGATCATGCGCTGCACGTTGCGCTGGTCGCCGGTTTCGGCGGCGGCATAGGCGTCGCCGGCCACGACCAGCACGGGGACGCCTGCGCCGAGATTGCGCCACAGTGCGGTGTTGCGCAGCCGTTCATCGTCGGGCTCGCCACCTGCCCCGTGCGACCATGGCCAGGCGTAAACCGCTAAACCGGCCGCGATGGTAAGACAGCATAACGCCAGCCCTAGCAGGGCCGGAACTGCGCCGGGCGGCATCCTTCGAAACCGCACCGGCGGCGGGGCGATGGCGGGCGCGCGGAGCGATGCTGTCTTGGCCAGGTCCGGTGCTGTAAAGCCTGCATTGGCCTGCGCGGCCTCGACCTCGGCAAGCACGAGGCGATATTCGCCCTTGGGAATGACGAGACGCGCACCGGGCTGCCCGCGATAGTGGTCTTCAAGGCGCTTGCGCAGGCGGTGGACATAAACGCGCACACCGGAGTCGGCGGCTGCGTCGGTCGATTCGTCGCCGCCGAACACGGCATGCGCGATCTCGATTTCCTTGGGCGCGCGTGCATCGCCCGATCGCGCGGCAAGGTAGTCGAACAGGCGCAACTGCACGGCTGAGCGGCTGGCGGCGAGAACCGCGCGTACGCGGGCAATCTCTTCGGCAAGGCGTGCTGCCGCATGGTCGCCCGTGTCACCGGCTTTTGGCGGGGGATTTGCGGGGTTCTCCACGATCCGGTCTCTCCCTCATGGCCGGGTTCATCCGCGGCGACCGACGCGACATCGCTGTTGCTTTACCTGCATCGTGATGAAAACGCCAAATTTTGATTTACTTTAAGGTTAAAACAAAGTCTATGATGCGCCCAGCCTCGCTCCTCAAGGCGATGGCGCCAGCCTCTCGCCTGGCCAGCTCGGCGGGCGGCGCGAATCAATTGCCCTCGCCGTATCCAATGCTAGGCAAACTGGTGATCATAACAAAACAAAATATCTGAAAAACTGATATTTGTATAAATTATGCAACAATTGGGTTGATTTGTTGGCGCTACCTCGGTTTTGGGCTGCGCCTGGAAACTGCAAAAAAGGGCAGTTGCCCTCATAAATCAGCAAGATCGAGCTAAACCCCTTTTGTTGCAAATAATCAACAAAACAAGCATATTGCCATATAATGTAAACTAGGTAACACTATCGGCCACTCATAAGAGCCTCACTCGCGATACTCCAACAAGGAGGCGCGTTCCGCTATCGGGGAGTAGCATTATCATGACAGATCGTTCCGTTGCCGCGCGTCGCGCGGCCCTCCTTCTTGCGTCTTCAACAATCATCGCCCCGCTGGCCGCGCTGGCACAGCAGGTCGGCGATGTTGCCACGCCGCCGGGCGCGACCGTGCCGCCCACCGACACGCCGAGCAGCGGCCAGGTGGGAGAAATCATCGTTACTGCCACGCGCAAGGCACAGTCGCTGAGCCGGGTGCCTGCCAGCGTGGTCGCCAAGACCAGCGCCGAACTCGACGCGCAGGGCGTACGTTCGATTGCCGATATCGCCCAGATCACCCCGGGGGTCTCGTTCGGCCAGACCGCGGTGCTCTATGGCACGGGCCAGACCACGATTGCGATCCGCGGCGTGGATTCCTCGTCGGGCATTCCCACCACCGGCGTCTATATCGACGATACCCCGGTGCAGACCCGCGTTGGCGTGAGCCCCTCGCTAAGCAATCCCTATCCGCAGGTCTTCGATCTCGAGCGCGTGGAAGTGCTGCGTGGGCCGCAGGGCACGCTGTTCGGCAGCGGCTCGGTGGGCGGCGCGCTGCGCTTCATCATGCCCAAGCCGAGCTATGATACGGTCTCGATGTACGACCGTGCCGAAGTGGCCACGACCAAGAACGGCGCTGAAAGCTATGAAGGCGGCTTGGCAGTGGGCGCGCCGATCATCACCGACAAGATCGGCTTCCGCGCCAGCGGCTGGATGCGTCACGACGGCGGTTACATCGATCGTCTCGATCGCACCACCAAGCAGGTGACGCAGAAGGACATCAACAGTTCGAATACGGTCTCGGCACGGCTGGCGGTGGGGGCGAAACCCACCGAGACGCTGACGATCACGCCCTCGATCTTCTACCAGTACCAGGACATCGCCGACGGGTCGCGGTTCGAGGTTGCGCAGTCCGACCTCTCGCGCGGGGACCAGCGGCTGAGCCTCAACACCAAGCCCGAGAGCCATTCCGACCGCTTCTATCTGCCTGCGCTCAAGGTCGAGCTGTCGCTGGGCGGGGCGACACTGGTGTCTGACACCTCGTACTTCCACCGTACCACGCGCACCCAGAGTGACGACGCCACGCTCAGCCTTTCGCTGTTCGGCAATATAGTCGGCACTATACCGGCCGAATTTGCCAACTACGCCCCGGGTACGGCCAGCAACACCAAGCAGACCGCGTTCACCCAGGAACTGCGTCTGCAGAATGACAACGCCAACGCGCGGTTCAACTGGATCATCGGCGCCTTCTACCAGCGCTCGTTCGTGCGCGACCAGTATGCTGGCAGCGATCCGCAACTGCTCGACGTGGTCAACTATAGTCAGCGGCAGGCTGGTGACCCGGAATATGCATCGCTCGCCGATGCTTATGGCGTCGATCTCTATCAGGGGCGCTACAGTGTGTTCCAGCGCAACACGCACCGCGATCGCCAGGCAGCAGTCTATGCCCAGGCGGACTACGAGATCGTGCCGCGGGTGAAGCTCACGCTGGGCGGCCGCTACACCATCGCCAACTACAAGTTCGAGGGCTTCACCGCAGGTCCGCTCTATACCACCGCCGGCCACACCGACAGCCTCGGCGTGACCAGCCGCACTTTCACGCCGCGCGCGGGGGTGTCGTTCCAGGCCGATCGCAACAACCTGTTTTATGTCAGTGCGGCCAAAGGCGTGCGCGGACCAGGGATCTCGCCGCCGGTCGGGTTGACCTGCGCTGCCGACGCCGCAGCGATCGGCTTTGATCCGCTGGCGTCGCAGACGCTCAAGCCCGACTCGATCTGGAGCTATGAAGCGGGGGCCAAGAACCGGCTGTTCGGCGGCAAGCTGGCGGTCGATGCCTCGGCCTATCACATCGACTGGAACAACGTGCAGACGCTGTTCTCGCTGCCGACCTGCTCGATCTATGCCGCGCTCAACCTGGGCAAGGCTAAGATCGACGGCTTTGATCTGTCGCTGGCCGCCAAGCCCATCCCGGCCCTGACGCTGGGTGCCTCGGTGGCCTATACCAATGCGCGCTATACCACCGCGATCCCGGGCCCCGGCGGCACCACGATCCGTCGCGCGGGCGAGCCTTTCGCGGTGGCCCCGTGGTCGCTGCAGCTCAATGCCGAGCTGGTCGAGCCGGTGGGATCGGTCGATGGCTACGCCCGTGCCGATTATTCCTATAGCAGCCACAACAACACGCCGATCGATACGAACTCCCCGCTGGTCGATCCCGCGCTGCCGCGTCCGCCCGCCACGTCGCAGCTCGACCTGCGCGCTGGGGGCCGGTTCAAGGCGGGCAAGGCTGGTATCGACCTCAGCGTCTTCGTCAACAATGTCACCGACAGCCAGCCGATCTTGGGGCTCTACCATGATTCGCCGATATCGACCTGGTACCGCGCCGGCAGCTTCCGCCCGCGCACCATCGGCCTGACGCTGACGGCACGGCAGTGATGGCCTTCACTGCGGCACAGCGGCGCATCATCGCCACACTGGCAATTGCCGGGGCGCTCGCCGCCGCCCCGGCGATTGCATCCGCACCTGCGCAAGAGCCCGATATTTCGGGGGTGTGGAACCGCTATCCGCCCTATCCCGGCACGTTCTCGGGCCAGCCTGACCCGGCCGAGTTGCAGGTCGTGCCGCCGCCGCTGCGCGCACCATACCTCGCGCAGTGGCAGGCGATGGAGCAGCGCCGCGCCGCTGCAGATGCTGCCGGCAAGCCTTTGCCCACGCCGAGTTCGCAGTGCCTGCCCGAGGGCGTGCCTGGGATCATGGGCGCGCATTATGCGCTGCAGATTCTGCAGAACCCGGCATTGCGGCAGGTGACCGTGCTGGCCGAGTTCATGTCGCAGGTCCGGCGCATCTACCTTGACGAAGCGTTGCCGCCGGTGGAGGCGATCAACCCCGGCTATTTCGGTCGGTCGGTTGGACGCTGGGAAGGCGGTGTGCTCGTGGTGGAAACCGCCGGCGTGCGTGAGGATGTCCGCTATGAGGACATCCCGCATTCGCCCGCGATGCATGTGGAGGAACGTCTGCACCTGCGGGCTGATGGCATCCTCGCCGACGATGTGACCATTACCGACCCACAGTACCTCACCGCACCCTATCGTTTCACCTTCCTCTACAAGCGCGAGCCGGCGAGCTACCGCATCGAAGAATACGTCTGTGATGGCGATCGCACGGTGGTGGGGACTGACGGCAGCCTTGAGATGAAAACCGAGCCCACGCCATGAGGGGCTACCCTGTCCACGCCGCCTAGCCTGCGCACGCAGGCATAGCGACGCGCACGGCGAAGTTCCGTGCGCGTCGCCTCTCTTCAGATCCTTCCCATCGGACCGCGCGACTCCCTGGGGCCGCGTGGCCGAGAGCGCTTCGCAACCTCAGGTCTTGGGGCGCGGTGAGTTCGGATACCAATAGGTCACGTGGCAGGACTCGCACCGATCGTCGAGCGTGCCGCCCAGCTTCATCACGGCATCGACGTCGTGCCGGTCGATCGCCCGGACCATGTCGATCGCAACGTCGCGCGTGGCCGTGGCGAACTGGTCGAACTGCGCCGGGTTGGCGCGAATTGCCGCCTCGATTTGTGCCGGGGCCTGCTCGCCCAGTCCGGGGCGGGTGCCGGTGGGAGCGGCATGGCGCCCATCGAGCATGACCAGGTTCATTGCCTCTGCAAGAGTCACTGCGTGGCGGCGCACCGCCTGCCATTCCTCATCGTTGCGCGGCTGGTGGTGATCGACGCCGCTGGCCGTGGTGATCGTGCCTACCGCGTCCCACACCCCGTCAGCAGCGGGGTCGACGGTGGAATCCATCAGTTCCTTGATCGAAACCACCGGCTGGATCGCGGCCGTACCCGATGTCGCCGCGCCCTTTGCCGTCCCGTTCGCGGCGTGGCTTGCAGCTTGGTCTTCCCGCTGCCCGCTGCAGGCACAGGCGAGCAGCGCCAGCGCTGCCACTGACAGCATTCCCTGGCCCAACCGTCCGGCCCGTTTCACCCCGTCTATCACTTTCAATTCCTTCCTGCAGCGTATTGCCTGTCACCGCGATAGGGCAGGAGTGCAGCACGGCCGCGCGTGAAACGGTTGGGTTACGGTCACAGCAACGGGGGCAGGGCGCTGTCGGCCGCGACTATCAGGCGCGATCACCGCGCAAATGGCGCGCGGCGCCCCGCTGCGCGGGCCGCCTGGTTACAGGTCCATGCAATCGTTGTCGTAACCGAAGGCCATCGCGCCAACGTTGCGGGCATAGGGATAGGGATTGTTGGCAACATGTGCGCGGGCGCAATGGATGTCGAGGAACGCGCGCTGTACCTGATTGCCAGCGTAGATGGCCTTGCCGCCCGAAAACAGCATGAGCTGGTCGATCGCGGTAACGCAGCGGCTGACCATGGCGGTGGTGTGGTGGCCCAGTTCGGCGCGGCGTTCGATCGGCCAGTCGCCGCTGAGCGATCGCGCGTCAAGCTCGGCCAGGTCGCTGGCGAGACGCAGTTCCAGGTCGTTGAGGATCAGCTTCACCTCGGCCACGGCTTGCTGGATGGTAGTATCGGCCGCCAGGCGCGCACCCGAATAGGTGGCGCGCTTCTCGCGCGTGGCCCGCACGAAGATTTCGAGCGCGCGGCGCAGCGAACCGATCGACGTGGTCGAGACGGTGCGGTTGAACACCTGCGCGAAGGGAATGCGATAGAGCGGGCCCGGGTTGGCGGCATGGCCTGGGCAGTTCATCGCAAACATGTCTCGCTCACGGATCACGCGGTGCGCGGGCACGAATGCATCTTCGATCACGATGTCGTTGCTGCCTGTGGGGCACAGGCCCATCGTGTGCCAGGTATCGACGATCTGATAATCGGTGCGCGGCACCAGAAAGTTGTAGGGCTCGGGCGTGCCGTCTCCGTCGGGGGCGACCATGTTGGCGCCCAGGATCACCCAATCGCAGTGTTGCGATCCGCTGGAGAACTGCCAGCGCCCGCTGAAGCGGTAGCCGCCTTCCACCGGCACGGCCTTGCCGGTTGGCATATAGGATGAACTGATCAGCACCGAGGGATCCTTGCCCCAGACGTCTTCTGCTGCCTGCGGATCGAACAGCGCCATCTGCCAGTTGTGCACGGCCACCACGCCATAGACCCACGCACTGCCCATGCAGCCTTCGGCCAGCGTCTTGGCAATCGTGCAATAGACTGCTGGCGAGAGTTCGAAGCCGCCGTACTTGCGCGGTTGCAGCACCTTGAAGAACCCGGCATCCTTGAAATCGCGGATCGTTTCGGCCGAAACTTGGCGGGCCGCAATCGCCTCCACCTCGCGCTCGCGCAAAACCGGCACCATGTCGCGTGCGCGCTGGACCAGCATGGCGGCAAGGTCATGCGCTTCGCGGGCGGCATCCATATGGGGGGCAACTGTAACGCTCATGACCGCTCTCTCCATTGGGGCTGTCGTGGGCCAGAACCGGCCTGATTCGACTTATGAGTTACAATAATTGTCGATTCGAGGTTATTTTCTCGATTGCGCAACAATGTCGCATATCTGCGATGAAGGTCAACCTTCCCGTTCGGTCAGGGCCATAGCAGGGGCTAAATTACCGACGCTGCGCGGATTCCCATGCGTGGAGGGGGCATTATCGACTGTTCCTTGAACGCAACAATAATAGGCTATTGCCATATACTGTAAACCGTGAGACACAAAGTCGCAGCAGGAACAACATTTGCGCGCGCACTCTAAAAGGAGGCGTGGATCGCTATGGGGAGTAGCAGTACCATGATCCGCCGTGACCATGCCGCGCGTCGCGTGGCCTATCTTCTTGCGTCGACGATGGCCGCAGCACCTGCACTGGCCATTGGCCAGCAGGCCGCCGACCCAGCCGCAGGGGCCGCCGCTGCGCCGGCAGCGCAAGCCAACGCCGGGGGGCTTGCTTCTGAAATTCTCGTGACCGCCAACAAGCGCAGCGAAAGTGTGCAGAAGGTGGCGATCTCGGTCAGCGCGTTTTCCGGCGAACAGGTCAAGCGCCTGGGTATCACCGACACCACCCAGATCACCCAGCAGATCCCCGCGCTGCGTGTCAACGCCTGGTCGCCCAACCTGACGATCTTCAGTCTGCGCGGCATCTCTCAGAACAATTTCACCGACAACCTCGAGGCTCCGGTCGCGGTCTACCAGGACAACGCCTATATCGCCTCGATGAACGCCGTGGCAGGGCAACTGTTCGACATCAAACGCGTCGAAGTGCTGCGCGGCCCCCAGGGGACGCTGTTCGGGCGCAACGCCACCGGCGGCCTGATCCATTACCTCAGCGAGGATGCCAGCCAGGACGCGCTCAACGGCTACGTCCAGGGCGAATATGGCAAGTTCAACGATCGCTCGCTCGAAGGCGCCATCGGGGCGCAGATCGTGCCGGGCGTACGTTTCCGCGCGGCGGGACGGGTCGAAAAGGCCGATGGCTACATCAAGTCGCGCAGCACGGATGCTACCGCGTTGGGTCTCGGCGTGTTGCCGGGCAGCGGGCAGGACCTCGGCGGCAAGAACGGCTGGGCCGCACGCCTCAACCTGCAGGTCGATCTTGCCCCCAAGGCCACGCTCAGCCTGTGGTACAAGCATTCCGAAGACAATCATGTCGCCACGGGCGGTTATGTTTTCGAGAACTGCGTCTATCTTGCCAACGGCTATTGCGACACCAACGCCGCTGGCCTTAGCGACAGCCGCAATGGGGTCATCAACGGCGTCACCTCGGCCCCGGCCTCGCCGTGGGAACACTTCGGCAACCGCAAGGGCGATCTCAACCGTGTAACCAACAGCTACCAGGGCCAGCTCGACTGGGACCTGGGCGGCGTCAGTCTCACCGCGATCACCAACTACCTGACGATGAACAAGGTCTATGCCGAAGACGGCGATGCCACGCCGCTCGATGTCGTCAACGTCGATACGCGCGTGCGCTTCCACCAGTTCTCGCAGGAATTGCGCTTCTCAGGCCATACCGGGCTGCTCAAGTGGCAGGCGGGCGGTTATTACCTCGACATGAAATACGACGGCGTCCACGGCGTTACAGGGGTGCCGATGATTTCACTGGCCGAACAAGCCAACGGCGGCTTTTCGTTCCCGACGGTCGATCAGTTCTATGTGCTGCGCTCCAAGAACTGGTCGCTGTTCGCGCAGGGTGATCTGCAACTGACCGACAATTTTTCGGTCACGATCGGCGGGCGCTATTCCAAGGACCACAAGGCGATCGACTATACCGCGGTCCTGATCGACCCGACATACGCCCCGCAGCCCGACCCGCGCGTGTTGTTCACCGATCGTGACCTGGCGGCCGTGGTGCCGGGCGTCAACCGCATCAACTATGGCGACTGGGCTGCCCGCGTCTCGCTCAATTACCAGGCCACGCCCGACACGCTGTTGTTCGCGTCGTGGAATCGCGGCATCAAGGGCGGCAACTGGTCGCTGTCCTCGACGATCACTCCGCAAGATTTCCAGCATCGTCCCGAGACGCTCAACAGCCTCGAAGCCGGCTTCAAGACCAGCCTGCTCGGCCGCACGCTGCGCGTCAACGGCACGGTCTACCACTACTTCTACGAAGACTATCAGGCCTTCTCGCTGGCTGGCGGCGTGCCCCATGTTTACAACAGCAATGCCCATGCGACCGGGGCCGAACTGGAGTCGTTCTGGTCACCCTCGCGCCATGTCGATGGCGTGTTCGGCGCTACGTGGGAAACCTCGTCGGTCGACAGCATTCCCGGTACCGGTACCCAGTTTGGCCCGGTGCTGTTCCCCGGTGCGCCGGATTCGCAGTATTGCAAGAACCTGGGCAATGTGTTCCGCTGCGATTTCCCGCAGGCCGATATCAAGAATGCCAAGCTGCCCAATGCGCCGCGCTTCAGCTTCAATTACCTGTTGCGCTACAACCACGATATCGGCAGCGGCAACCTCGCCGTGCAGATCGACGGGGTGTGGTACGACAAGCAGTTCCTCGAGGTGACCAACGGCCTTGGCTCTTTGCAGCCTTCGTACAACATCACCAATGCCTCGCTGACCTGGCGCGACACGAGCACCGGCATCTCGCTGACTGCCTGGGGGCGCAACGTGTTCAACAAGGCCTATCGTGCCTATGCGCTCAACCTTGGCATTTTGGGCGTGACATCGATCTATGGCCCGCCGGTGACTTATGGCGCCACGCTGCGGGTGCCGTTCGGCAAATGAGGCGGCGCAGCGGCGACATGCGCGGGGCTATGCTGGCACTTGGCCTGATGTGTAGCCTGGCATGCGGCGCGCTTGCAGCCCTTGCTCCCACGGCAAGGGCCGCCCCCGCCGTTGCGCCGCTGCCCACCCCCGCATCGGCCACTGCGCCAGAGGCGGCGGCGATTACCCTGCCCGAGGCCATCCCGGTGCCCGACAGCGGCGCCCTGCCACTGTCCTCGGCGCGGCGGCCTGGCCCCGAGCATGCCGATCTTGCTGCAGCAGGGTATGAAGAGGCGGAATACTACCTCGTAGGCAAGGCCCCGGCGATCGACGCCGATGGCCATGTGCGCGTGGCGGCGGCGCCCTATATTACGCGCATCCTGGTGCGCCGCCCGGCTGACCCTGCGCGCTTCAACGGCACGGTGGTGATCGAGCCTTTCAGCTGGTTCGGCGCGCGTGCAGCCGGATGGATACTGACCCGCGCCTATCTCATGCGGCGCGGCTATGCCTTCGTCGCCTACACCCTCGACATCAATGCCCCGCCTGCCGATCCCAAGTTCCCGCCGGTGCCGGGCGAGGTGGGCAATTCCGATCAGGCGCAGTACGGCGGCATCGTGAACCTCGAGTTCATGCGACGCTTCGACTATGCACGCTATGCGCCGCTCGGCAGCTATTATGATCCGCAGCGGTTTTTGCGTGGTGGTGCGCCCGATCCGTTCCTGCCCCAGGCGCAGGGTATCGGTGCCGAACTGGCCCTTCTGCTGCGCACGCCGTCTGCTGCCGGGCCCATGGCGGGGTTGGCGGTCCGCCGTGTCTACGTCGACAGTTGGGCAGTGCAGGCGCAGGTCTGGTTCGACTATCTCGACCAGGGGCGCCACCAGCAATGGCGCCGACCCGATGGCGGGCCGCTGATCGATGCCTACATGACCGGGCGGTTTTCCTATGGCGAAGTGGCCGGTGCGCCGCGCCGCATCCCGCGCGGATTACCCGACGATGTTCCTTTCGTGACTGTCTACAGCCAGTCCGAGACCGTACACGATGCGATCGAGCACATTGCACTGCCGCCGGACAGCGACCGGCCGATGTTGCGCTATGTCGAGGTGATGGGGACGCCGCACCTGCGTGCCACCGATCTCGGCACTGGCGAGGTGGAGCCGCTGCCCAACCAGCGCGGCCATGGCAACGACCCACGCTGCCAGGCGATCTATGACGAGCCGGCCGAGTTGCCGTTCTCGGCGCTGCTCGATGCGATGGACCGCTGGGTGCGTACCGGCGCGCCGATGCAGCGCTATCCCCGCGTGGTGCGCACCAGTAACGGCGTGCGGCGTGATCCGCGCACCCAGGCAATCGTGGGCGGCATGCGGCCGCCGTGGATCACCGTGCCGGCATTCGAATACTGGACCGACTTTGAGACTGGCTGCGGCACGGTCTACGACAGCAAGCGGGCCTTTTCTCCCGCGCTGATGCGCAAGCTCTACGGCTCCTACGCGCGCTATGCCCGCCGTTTTGCCGCCGCCACCCGCGCCGCAGTGGCCGCAGGCATCATCTTGCCGGAAGATGCCGCTGGTCTCGTTCCCCCCGCCGGGCCGGAAGCCTTCGGGCCCTCTGGCCTGTCGCCGCGTTGAGGCTCTTTGTCCTGGACCAACGCAATGGCCAGCGTGCGCCACGGGACGCGATCGCGGATATTGCAGCGTATGAGCACGCGCATCCGCGTGGCTTAGCCGTGTGAATAGCGCGGGCCGTAGCTGGGGTGTGGCGGCGGCCACAGGGGAGAATGCCGCCGCCACAATGGCCATGCGCGCAACCGTGATGGCTTTGCGCATGGTCATCTGCATCACTTGGTGTTGTTTATGATGTCGCGGTGCATCGGGGCGAGCGCCGCGATCAGCCGGTTCTGGGCGTTGAAGGGAATGTGGCGCTTGTTCATTGCCACCTGCAATTCCTCTACCAGCGCATAGAAGCTGCCTTCGGAAACATTCATGCCGCGGTGGGCCTCGGCCATGGTCCGCCCGTCGTAGGTACAGGGGCCGTGCATGATCACGCAGAACTGCTTGACCAGCAGATCCTTGATCCGGGCCTGATCGGCATTTGCAAAGAACGGCCGCGTGCGCGGATTGGCCAGCCAACGGTTCATGGCATCATCCATCAGCGCGGTCAGGCCTTCCTTTCCGCCAAACGTTTCATAGAGATGCTCGTTCTGGGTGATGACCGGCAGGGTCGGATAGTGCGGCTTGACCGCCGGGTCAGCCACGGGCGGTTCGGCAGCAGCAGGTTGGGCGGCCATCAGGCCAGCGGCGAGAAGCATGGTGATCATCGGGAATGTCTCCGGAAGAATGGCAGCGTCAGAAGCCGACTTGCAGCGAGAGATAGGCGGCGTGCTGGTTCTTGAGCGCGATATGGCCAAGATCGACGTACGCCGCCGTCAGCGACAGGTTGCGGCCCAGGGCATAGGCGCCAAAGATGTCGTAGGCGGCGTCCTCGCGGAAGGAATCCCCGCCTAGCGCGCCTTGCAGGCGGTTTGATTTGGTGCGCACTTCGGCGCCGAAGGCCAGCTTGCGGGTAAGCAGATAAGCCGCTGAGGCTTCGAAGGTCGGCTTGTAGGCCTGGTCCTTGCCGCCAAGCCCGCCGAAGCCGAGAATGCCGTACTGGTTGGCCTTGGTCAGCCGCACGGTGGTGTTGACGAGCAGGTTCTTGTCCAGGAACAGCTTGGTGGCGGCGATGTAGAAATCGGTGCTCGATCGGCGCAGGCCAAGCGCGCCGCCCACCACGGTCTTGTCGTCATTGATCTTGTGCTGCACGCCCACCGAGATTTGCGGCACCAGCGTGTTCTGATCGAGCACCGCATCGCCGATCAGGCGGACCTTGGCGCCGATGATGGTCTGACTGATGATGAAATCGTTGCCCAACCCGAGCGCCTTGCCGACATCGCGCAAATGGAAATTCTGCCGGCCGAGCGAAATCTCTAACCGGTTCTTGATGTTGGCCGAGGCGCCGAAGGCGACCAGCGCGAAATCCTCGGATTTTACGCCGGTGACGTAGGACTGGATGCCGAACTCGTCGCGCGTGCCATAGCCGCCGATCAGCGCCCAGGGCACCAGGCCGCCGCCGCCGGCCCCCTCGATCGTGGAGACGCCGCCGGTCAGCAGCAGGCGCCCGCCATTGCGAAATGGCACCAGCTCGTGCGACGCGTCGCCAGGCGATTGGGTGTCGCCGCCACCGCTATCGGCAGGTGCGGCGGTCTCGGCATCACCGGGTGCTGTCTCGGCAAACGCGGGGGCGCTGAGCGCGCAGATAGCCGCTCCCGCCAGAGCCGCCATCGCGGCCCGCGGAATATCGTTCAACCTCATGTTGTTCTACTCCACTGAAAATGCAGGATCATCCGTCCCGCGTTGCATCAGATACGGCGTGTGTGTGTTTGTGTTCGGTACGATGGGTGCGCGCGTTCGTGCCCCCCCGGTGTGCTGTCGGGTTTGGGGGAAACGCGCACGTTTCCCCCGCCCCGTGATGCCCGCCTGGTGTGCGACCCTCAGGGCAACAGAACGGCGTCAATGACGTGGATCACGCCATTGCTTTGGTTGACGTCGGGAATAGTGACGGTGGCCATGCCGCCCTTGCTGTCGGTGATCATCAGCTTGCGGCCCATGGCGGTCACGGTCAGATCCTCGCCCTGTACGGTCTTGAGCATCGCCTTGCCGTGGCCTTGCATCACCTTCCGGCGCAGCGCCATCGCGCTGAGCTTGCCGGGCACGACATGGTAGGTCAGCACCGCGGTCAGCTGGTTCTTGTTTTCCGGCTTGAGCAACGTGGGCACGGTGTCGGCCGGCAGCTTGGCAAAGGCCGCATCGGTGGGCGCAAACACGGTGAACGGCCCAGGCCCTTGCAGCGTATCGACCAACCCGGCGGCCTTCACAGCCGCGACCAGGGTGGTGTGGTCCTTGGAATTGACCGCGTTCTGGATGATGTTCTTGGTGGGATACATCGGCGCGCCACCGACGGTGACCGGCGCGGCTGCGGCATAGAGAGCGGTCGCGCCGATGGGCAGCGTGCTGGCAGCAATAAGGGTGGTGAGGATCTTGAAAAGCTTCATGATCTTGTTCCTTTTGGGTTTCCGCACAACCACAGGCAATGCGGACGAATGCTGCATTCATTTCGACGGGCGCAGGGATAGTGGATGGCTTCCTGCCCCCGCCGATGCCGCAGCTACGCAAGGGGCCCGGCGCTTGGATGCACGCCCGGTGAAAAATTTTTTCGGGCAGGGCGGATTTTTGCGCTGATGGCGCGCGCAGCGACACTGCGAACCGGATCGCGCCCGTTTCGCTTCTGTCAGGCTAGCGGGCGCGCAACTGTCGGTGCGCTCCCGCCTCTGTCATGCGCTCAGATTGTCTCGATCGTGCCGGTGGCGACGACAGGCCCGGTCGGCAGTGGGCCAGGCGCGCCGCCCATCGGCTCGATGCTGATCGCCAGCGTCTGCCCCGGCGCGAGCGCGCGTTGTGGCACGGTTTCGAGTGCCTGGCCGCCCGTTCGCTGCAACACGCCGAGCGAACGCGGCGTGCCCGAAGCATCGATCACCCACGCCTGCGCGTCATGCTGGTCGGGAATGGGCAGCGCGCCGGTGACATGCAGCCGTCCGGGCTTGATCCGCGCCAGCAGCGTGGCATGCGCCGCAGGGACATCGAGCGCAGCCACCAGGACCCTATCGCCGGTTGTATTGTCGACGGTGGCGGGACGGAGCAATACCAGGGCCAGCGCAGCCGCCGCGCCAAGGCCCAGCGCGCCAAACCCGATGGCAGCCGCGCGCCAGCGCGCCACTGCCCGCTGCGACATGCTTGCCAGAGTGCCGCCGCCCTGCGCGCGAACGGCCTGCTGCACGCGGCCGGCCAAGGCGGCTGGAGGCTCCACAGCAGGTCCGCGCACGGAAACCGCGGCAAAGTGATCGCGCCACAGTTCCACTTCGCGGGCAAACGCCGGTTCGGCAATCAGCCTGCGCCGGGCGGCGGCCAAGGCATCGCCTTCCAGCACGCCAAGCGCCAGCTCGCCAGCCAGCACCACATCCTCTTCGGACAGCACGGGATCAGTCCTCGGCATGGAGGCACTCCTTCAGCCGGGCAAGACTCCGCCGGATCCAGCTTTTCATCGTGCCCAGCGGCACGGCCATGGTGGTTGCCAGTTGCGCATAGGTCAGCCCGTGGAAAAAGGCCGCGCGGATGGCGCCAGACTGCGGCTCGCCCAACTGCTCGACGCACAGGTGCAGGCGGGCATCGCCTTCCGCTTCGATCAGGGCGGCTTCTGCCAGCGTGGCACAGTCGGCCATCTCGGGGACCATGTCGATCGCGACTGGCGCAACACGCGGCTGGCGGCGCATGGCGTCGATCGCCCGGTTGCGCGCAATCGTCGCCATCCAGGTGATCGGGCTGGCCCGGCCCGGATCGAACGCGCCGGCACGGCGCCAGATGGTCAGGTAGACATCAACCAATACGTCCTCCGCGATCCCCCGATCAGGGCAGATACGCAGGACCACGCCGAATAGTTTCGCGCTGGTGCGGCGATAGAGTTCCGAGAAGCTCGGCTCGTCGCCTTCCGCCGCGGCCAGCAGAAGGGCGACCAATTCGGAACGCGGCAGAGCATCTGGTGCGGGGGAGGGCGGCATAGGCCGCTGGTCTAGCCGTTGAATGGCAGGGGACGCAACCGTGGCAAACAGGGAGGGGGCAGCGATCGCATTCGCGCGCCAATTCCCCGCCCGGATTTGCGCGGTGGCCGATCGGATCGCGCCTATTGATCCGTTCGCGGCGCCAGAATTTCCACCTCGCGGGTGAACAGGAAATAGCTGTAATCGCGGTGGAACAGCCCGCTGGCCAGCACGCTGCGTTCGTAGCGGCGGAAATTGGCCAGCGCGTCTTCCGGCGCCCAGATCGATACGAGCAGGGCCAGCGGTGGCTGATCTCCCCCGCCAAAATGCGCGGCCATCGCCGCGCCTGGCCCGCTTTCCTGCGGGTCGGAACGCGTCAGCCCACAGATCGCCGTGGCAAAGGCGGGGGCCGCAGCCAGCCCGGCTTCGTGCGCGGCCTGCCATCCGCCTTGGGCGTTCGCCGCGACCACGCCGTCGGCGCAAGCCAGCAGCATCATGATCTTCACCGTGTTCGCGGCCGGGGCGGCCGGCGGGGGGACCAGTACGGTTTCGATCGTCAGCAAGGCCTGGTTGGTCGGCAATTCGGCAAAGTGCGCACCGTCCGGCGCAATCACGGTTCGGTTGTATTCGGCCGAAAAGGTTTCCGCCATGGCCTGGGGGCTGGTGAAGTAGAGTTCGGTCACGCTGTCGCGATGGAAAACGCCGACATGATCGGGCCGATCGCCTGACCCATAGGCCCCGTCGAAGGCATGGTTCTGGACATAGCGGTGGAGTTGCAAGGGGTTGTCCGTTGCCAGCTTGCCGTGGACCTGCTCGATATAGGCGAGGTATTCGGCATGCGTCATGCCCGGCTTGCGCCGGACGGCGGCAACGATCTTGAGCATCCTACTCTCCCTTGAACTGGTATTTCGCCGCTTGGCGGCAGGCCCGAACTTGCCATGCCGGCCTCGGGAGTAAAGCCGCTAGCGGCGATAGGTCCATATTTATTCCATCAATGCGAAGATTGATTCGTGTTTATACACACATTGATGGCATCGATAATGCGCTATGCGTATCTTTCGTTTTTCTCCGCCTGCGATGCTGACTAGGTTTGCCGGCACAATGTCAGGAAAAACGCGGGTGAGCAGGAAGCCGGTCGGGCCGCTCTGGCGCAGCGGGCGCGGCGCGCCGCGTGCGACAGCATAAACGACAGGCGTTTGCAAATGGCGGAACAATGACATGCGCATCGGGGGCAGCCCGAGCACGATAAAAGCCAAAAAACAGTCACGGAGAGGGAGGAAAACATGAAGCAGGGCATTCGTTCGGGCGCTTCAGCGCTGGCGATGATGGCCATGGCCGCGATGCCGCAGGTCTCGCATGCCGATGAGGCGGGCCAGCAATCTGGCACTGTCGGGCTCGAGGAAATCGTCGTGACCGCGCAGCGCAAGGCGGAGAGCGCGCAAAAGGCCGCGATCGCGATCAGCGTGGTTACGGCAGAAGCGTTGACGAAGGCGGGCGTCAACAGCGCGGCCACTCTCAATTCCGTGGCGCCTTCGCTGACCGTTGCCCAGGGTGGTGGCGCGACCACCAGCTATTTCGTGCGCGGTGTCGGCAATTTCACCAACAATGCCTACAGCGATCCGGCTGTCGCCTTTAACTATGACGGTGTCTACATCGGCCGCCCGACGTCGACCGGCAGCGCATTTTTCGACCTTGAGCGGATCGAAGTGCTCAAGGGCCCGCAAGGCACGCTGTACGGCCGCAATGCGACTGGCGGCGCGGTCAATGTGCTTCCCGCCAAGCCGGTGATCGGCAAGCTGATGGGCGCGGCCTCGCTGGGCTATGGCAACTTCAATGCCATCGACGGCGATGCCATGATCAACGTGCCGGTGGGCGACAACACGGCGGTCCGGCTGGCGGGCAAGGTCGTTGACAGCAAAGGCTATTATTCCGACGGCACGGGCAATACCAAGTCGCAGGCCCTGCGCGCGCAGATCCTGACGCAGCCCAGCGCGGCAGTGTCGCTCCGGTTGGCGGCGGACTGGGCGCACAACGGCGGCATGGGCGTGGGCGCCACGTATGATGGCCTTCTGAATTTCACGCCGGGTGCACCGGCTTCGGCCAATGCGCCGGCGAATTACACCTATGTTCCTGCAAATCTGGGGGCGTGGTCGGGCCTGCTGTCTCCCAAGGCCAGCGCATTTTTTGCAAACACCGTGATCGGCGGGTCGTTCATCTCTCCTGCACCGCTCGACAAGCCGTTCATCAACGATACCAACTGGGGCGTTGAAGGCGAAGCCAACCTCGACACCAGCATTGGCAAGGTGACAACACTGCTGGCCTATCGCAAATCGACCCTGGACGACCTGTTCAACGGGGCGCCCAGTTTCCGCGGGGCACGAACCAAGGAAAACAGTCATCAGTTCAGTGCCGAAGTGCGGCTTGCGGGCAAGCCGATCGGCCCGGTCGAATGGCTGATCGGCGGATTTTTCTATGACGAAAACGTCCAGGGCAACAGCACTTACAACCAGTATCTGGTAAGTTCCATCCAGAGCTACACCATCGGCACCAAGTCCTATGCCGGGTTTGGGCGGCTTGTGTTCCATGCCACGGATCATTTCCGCCTGGTTGCCGGTGGACGCTATACGCGTGACGAAAAGCGCATCGATGGCCTGGCCAATACCCTGCTGGACCTGTGCACCAACGCGCCGCCGCCCGCCGGGAATGGCTGCTTTGGCGGCCCATCGGTGCCGACCGGCCTGACGCTGGCAGATATCGCCGCCCAGATTCCTGCGTCGCAATTGCCAGCGGGCTTCCCCACTGCGCCGGGTGATGTGCGTCCGTTCGGCAATGCCGGCAACATCCTGACTTATGCCCCGGTTGCGGTGAACAAGCCGCTCAACAACAACCGCTTCACCTATCGCCTGGCCGCAGAATACGATGTCGGGCCGCAATCGCTGGCCTATCTCAGCTACGAGACCGGCTATCGTTCTGGCGGCTTTGCCCTGGCCACGGGGCGTGAAACCTATGCGCCGGAATTCATCGATGCCTATACCGCTGGCATCAAGAACCGGCTCATGGGCAATCGCCTGCAAATCAACGTCGAGGCGTTCCTGTGGAAGTACCGCAACCAGCAGGTTTCACACTTCGGCTTCGGCAGCGATGGCCTGACGACCTATTTCACCACCAACGTCGGCAAGTCGACGATCAAGGGAGTGGACATCGATTTCCAGTTCAAGGCGACGCCGACCACGCTGCTTTTGGGTGACGTTCAATATGTCGACAACACACTGGACCAGTTCACCTACAACGTGCCGCGTGGCGGCACCTCGCTGCCGCCGGCGGTAGGGTGCCCCTACGCGCCCGGCACCGAGGGTGGCCTGCCGGTCTACACGATTGACTGCAGCGGCAAGCCGGGGCTCAACTCCCCGCGCTGGTCGCTGAATGGCGGCATTCGCCAGGATGTCCCGCTGGGTGATTACACCCTGCAACTGTCGCTCGATGGCCGCTATCGCTCCAACCGGGTGATCGGCTTTGAATATCTCGCCCAGCACAACTCCGGCGACGATTTCACCGCTGATGCCTCGATCGCGTTCGGCCCGCAGGACCAGCGCTGGCAACTGACGGCGTGGGTCCGCAATCTGACCGACAACAACGTCCGCATCCTGACGCAATACAACAACAACGTCGGCGGTGTGATCGCCACGTCCTATGCGCCGCCCCGCACCTATGGCGCGCGCGCATCGGTGAAGTTCTAAAGCTCAAAGCCGGGGAAGGGCGATCCTTCCCCGGTGCCCGGATGGCAAACCACGCATGGCAACGCCGGGCATCAAGAAACTCTGATTAGACTGCAGCCTCCCGACAAGGAACGTACTATGCCCAAGCAATTGAAAACCCTTGTCGTCGGTGGCGGCGTTGGCGGCATGGCCACCGCGATTGCCTTTGCCCAGCACGGCATCGTGGTCGATCTGGTGGATATCGATCCGCAGTGGAAGGTGCTGGGCGCCGGCATCACCATCACCGGGCCTACGCTGCGCGCGTTCAAGGCGCTCGACCTGCTGGACGAAGTGAGCACGGCTGCGGCCTTTTCCAAGAAGGTCGGGCTCTATACCCAGGCCGGTGATTTGATTGCCGAGCACGCGATGCCGCCGCTGGCCGCCGACCTTCCGGCCGCCGGTGGCATCTTGCGTCCGGTGCTGCACAACATCATGTCGAGCCGCACCCGCGCAGTGGGCACCGATGTGCGGCTGGGGGTGACGGTGGCATCGTTCACGCAGGATGCCGATAGCGTGGACGTGGTGTTCACCGATGGGGCAACCGGGCGCTATGACTTGGTGGTGGGGGCCGATGGCGCGTTTTCTGCCATGCGCGGGCTGCTGTTTCCCGATGCACCGCGCCCGCAATTCACCGGGCAGGGGTGCTGGCGCGTGCTGGCCGATCGGCCGGCGTGGCTGGACAGTGGCCGCATGTATTACGGCCCAGACCGCAAGGCCGGCGTGACGCCATGCTCGGCCGACAAGATGTACCTGTTCTGCAATACCCCGATGCCCGGCAACCCGCGGGTGGGTGCCGAGGAAGGGATCGCGATGCTGCGCGAGATTCTGGCTGGCTTTGGCGGCGTGATCGCCACTGTGCGCGACGATCTGGGGCCCGACAGCGCGTTCAACTATCGCCCGCTCGAGGCGATGCTGCTGCCGCGCCCCTGGGCCGTGGGCCGGGTCGGCCTGATCGGCGATGCCGCGCACGCGACCACCCCGCATCTTGCGTCGGGCGCCGGTCTGGCGGTGGAAGACGGATTGGTTCTGGCGCACGAAATGCTTGCGGCGGACAGCGTTGCGACCGGGTGGCACGCTTTTGCAGAGCGCCGCTGGGAACGCAGCCGGCTGGTGGTGCAAACCAGCGTGCGGCTGGGCCAGATGGAGATCGACCGCGCCCCGTCTGCAGAGCAGACGCAGGTGTTTGGGGCCGCTGTTGCCGCGCTGGCGGAGCCGATCTGAACAGGGGAGGTGGTTCGGCAAGGCGCGACGCGTTAGTAGGCTTGGCGCAAAATGATGAAAAACGACCGGGAGATGTTCTATGCGGTTCGAGCGACTCGATCTTAACCTGCTCGTGGCGCTCGATGCCCTGCTCACTGAACGCAGCGTGACGCTGGCGGCAGAGCGCCTGTGCCTGTCCCAGTCTGCCGCCTCCAGTTCCCTGGCGCGGCTGCGCGACTATTTCGGCGACGAGCTCATGGTGGTGCGTGGCCGCCAGATGACCCTGACCGTGCGTGGCGAGGAACTGCGCGAGCCGGTCCGCGCCGTGCTTGAGCAGATCCGCAACACGATCACGGTCGCTCCTGAATTCAACCCGCTGACCTGCGATCGCCAGATCAAGGTCGTGGGCTCGGACTATGTCACGCAGGTCCTGCTGGCCGACGTGCTGTGCGATCTCGAAACATCGGCACCCAACATGCGGGTGGACATTCTCCCCCTGCATGATGCCCCGCACGAGGTGATCGAGCGGCAGCAGGCCGATCTCCTCGTCTCGCTCGACTATGCGCTGAGCCCTGATCATCCCAGTTGCCTGCTGTTCGAGGACGATCACGTGATGATCGGCTGGGACGAAAATCCCTTCATGCACAGCGAGATAACGCGCCAGTCCTACTTTGATGTGGGCCACGCCGTTGCCCGCTTTGGGCGCATGCGGGTGCCGGCTTTCGAGGACAGCTTCATGTCGCGGATGAAGCTGGCGCGCCGGGTGGAGGTAGTTGCGCCGACGTTTCTGGTGCTTCCCAAACTGGTGGTCGGCACCAGGCGGGTGGCGACAGTGATGCGCCGGCTGGCCGAGCAGATGGCGCAGAGCGAGGCGATCGTGCTGCGTGAGTTGCCCTTCGTGATGCCGCCCATTCGCGAGATGCTGCAATGGCATGTCGCCAGCGGCAACGACTTGGCATTGAACTGGCTGGTGGAACGCATCCGGCTGATGGCGTCGCGCGATCCTGCCAAGGCGCACCTTGCCGCAAGCAGCGCCGGACGCACCGCGTCGGGCTGATATCGCGAAAATTACAACATGGGGACGGTGTGCGGCGGCGCACGACCTTGGCTGACCTCTTTCGAATCAATTTATAAATTGACACGTTTCATTGATGTAATTAGCGCACCCAAAATGGCAATTCAGCCTGGTGCATCTTCGCAGGAGTCGTGCGTGAGCCTCAAAACCTTGATCCTGACCGATGCGGACGTGGGGGCCGCGTTTGACTGGGCTGCGGCCATTGCGGCGCTGCGTGACGCTTATGGTGTGGATGTAACCGATGCGCAGTTTCCCCCACGCTCGATGGCCCGTGGACAGGGCCTGTGGCTGCGCACGCTGTCTGGGGTGATGCCGGGGCAGAAGTACCTGGGGGCCAAGATGATCGCCGCGTCACCGCGCAATGCCTGTGCCTCTTACCTGATTCCGCTGTTCGACGGCGCGACGATGGCGCTTGAGGCGCTGATGGACGCTGCCTCGATCACGGGCCTGCGAACGGCGGCGACATCGGCGCTGGCCGCGCGCGAGCTACTCGATAAGCCGCAGCCCCGGGTTGCCGTGATCGGATCGGGCTTCGAAGCGCGCACCCATCTTGAAGCACTGGCACACTCCGGCCCGATCGGGGCAGTAGAGGTTTTCAGTCCGCGCGAAAGCAGCCGCGCTGCCTTTTGCGCGGCCCTGGCAGACAAGGGCGTTGCCGTAACAGCGGCCCACAGCGCGCAGGAGGCGGTGCAATCGGCCGACCTGGTGATCTGCGCTGCGCGTTCGCGCGATGAAAGCCCGACCTTGCGCGGCGCTTGGCTGCGTCCGGGGATGACCGTGGTGTCGATCGGATCGACCCTGCCGGAACAGCGCGAACTCGATCCCGAAGCCATCGAACGGGCCGATCTGATCGTGGCCGACATGGTCGAGGAAGTGGCGCACGACACGGGCGACATGATCGCGGCGAGCGCTGCCGGCGTTGCCTTTGCTGACAAGCTCGCCAGCCTGTCGGCCGTCGTGTCGGGCGCCCGCCCCGGGCGCACGTCACCCGATCAGATCATGCTCTACAAGTCGGTCGGCGCGGCGATCCAGGACCTGACCGTTGCCGCCATGTGCGTCGAACGCGCGCGGGCACTGGGCCTTGGCACCGAAATTCCGGCTCCTATTCAACCCGTCAACAAGGGGAAGTGATATCATGCCCAGCTACACCAAGAGCGAAGCCCGCGCCTGGGCGCGCGAAAAGATGCTTGGCGTTGCCAACGTCACCATCCCGACGATGACCAACGACTTTGCCGGCCTGAATGAAAAGGCCGCCCGCCACGATATCGAGACGACCATTGCGCATGGCTTTGTCGGCACGCTGGCCTGTTCGGAAGTGGCCGTGACCATGGCCGAATACCAGCGCTTTGTCGAAGTGATGGTAGAGCAGTCCGCCGGGCGGATCTTCGTGGTCCACCACGCCGTGTTCAACACGCTGGAGGACAACATTGCGGCGGCAAAGCTGGCCCAGGCCGCGGGGGTAGAGCTGATCCTGCTGGGCTATCCGCCCTATTTCTTCCCCAAGTCGCTCGACGATATCTATGCCTATACCAAGGCGTTCTGCGATGCGACCGACCTGGCGGTCATGCTCTTCCCGATCCCGACCTGGGGTTTTTCGCGCCTGAGCCCGACTGACATGCCGATCGAACTGCTGCGCCGCCTGGTCGACGATTGCCCCAACGTGGTATCGATCAAGGCCGAGGGTGGGGCGCCGTTCATCATGGGCGCGATCGAGGCGCAGCGCGCGTTCGGCAACGAAGTGGTGATCTCCTATCCGCTTGAGCATGAGTTCGTGCCGCTGGCCCAACTGATCGACGTGCCGTTCTGCGGCACCAACTTCTCGGCCTATTTCGGGCCCTGGCTGCCCAAGGTGTTCCAGCTTATCCGCGAAAAGCGCTTTGACGAGGCGACGGCCGAATTTCACCGTGTCGATCCTGCGCGTCGTGCGTTTGCCGGGGTTCCCCAGGCTGGCAATGGCCTGATCAACCGCATGATGTGGAAGTATGAAGCCTGGTTGCAGGGCTATAACGGTGGCCCGCTGCGCCATCCCACGGCGCGGGTTTACCAGCGCGACATGACCGCGCTGCGCCGTGGGCAGGAAGCCGCTGGCCTCAATCCGACTACCGATGCCGACGAGCTGTTCTTCATCGGCCGCAACCCCTGCTGAAAGGCGTAACCATGGAACAACCGACCCCGCTTGCGCTGAACGACCCGTCGCTGCTTAGGCAGGCGATGCTGATCGATGGCGAATGGGTGCAGGCAGACGATGGCGCAACGTTCGATGTGCGCAATCCGGCGACCAACGCGCTCATCGCCCGCGTGCCCAAGGCTGGCGCGCAGGAAACGCGCCGTGCCATCGCGGCCGCTGCGTCGGCCCTGCCGGCCTGGCGGGGTCTGCTGGCCAAGGAACGTGGCGCCATCCTGCGCAACCTGTTCGACCTGATGATCGAGAATATCGATGATCTTGCTCTGCTGATTACG
This sequence comes from Novosphingobium capsulatum NBRC 12533, assembly GCF_001598375.1. GTDB lineage: Bacteria > Pseudomonadota > Alphaproteobacteria > Sphingomonadales > Sphingomonadaceae > Novosphingobium > Novosphingobium capsulatum. Next base: position 120,267 of record NZ_BCYV01000012.1, on the reverse strand, counting down.
TCCGAGCAAGGCAAACCGCTGAGCGAGGGGCGCGGCGAGGTGCTCTATGCCGCCAGCTTTATCGAGTGGTTTTCGGAAGAGGCGAAGCGCGTCAACGGCGCGATCATCCCGCAGAACATGCAGGGCCGGCGCATTCTGGTGCAAAAGGCGCCAGTGGGCGTGTTTGCCGCCATCACGCCGTGGAATTTCCCTGCGGCGATGTTGACGCGCAAAGCCGGGCCAGGCTGGGCCGCAGGCTGCACCGGGGTGATCAAGCCTGCCAGCCAGACCCCGTTGACCACGCTGGCGCTGGCCGTGCTGGCCGAGCGCGCGGGACTGCCCAAGGGTGTGTGCAACGTGGTGACCGGGTCTGCCGGGGCAATCGGGGGCGAGATCACTGCCAATCCCACCGTGCGCAAGCTGTCGTTCACCGGATCGACCGAGATCGGCGCGTTGCTGCTGGAACAATGCGCGCCGACCATCAAGCGCACCAGCATGGAACTGGGCGGAAATGCGCCGTTCATCGTGTTCGACGATGCCGACCTGGACGTGGCGGTCAAGGCGGCGCTGGTCGCCAAATATCGCAACAGTGGCCAATCGTGCATCGGCGCGAACCGCTTTCTGGTCCAGGCCGGCGTCCACGATGCGTTCGCCCGGCGTCTGGCGGAGGAGACCGCCAAGCTCAAGGTGGCGGAAGGCACCCAGCCCGATGCGGCGATCGGCCCACTGATCGACGCGGCCGCGCTCGCCAAGGTGGAGGAGCATATCGCCGACGCGGTGGCCAAGGGCGCCAGCGTGGCGGCGGGTGGCCGGCGCCACGCGCTGGGCGGCAATTTCTTCGAGCCGACGGTCCTGGTCAATGTGCCGCACGATGCGCAGATCTTTGGCGAGGAAACCTTTGGCCCGGTAGCGCCGGTGTTCCGCTTTGAAACCGAGGAACAGGCGATTGCCCTCGCCAACGATACCCCGTTCGGTCTTGCCGCCTATGTCTGTGCGCGCGATGCCGGGCGGATCTTCCGCGTGGTCGAAGGGCTGGAATTCGGGATGGTCGGGGTCAACGAAGGCCTGATCTCTACCGAGGTGGCCCCGTTCGGCGGGGTCAAGGCATCGGGGCTCGGGCGCGAGGGCTCCCAGGTCGGTATCGAGGAATACCTCGAAACCAAGTACGTGGCCCTGGGCGGGATTTGACAGCTGCCGCCCGCGCCTTTCCCGCGCCCATGCTATTGATCGGCACGGGCGCATACCGCATGGGAGAGGCGTGGCGAAAGCAGCGACAGCGATGGGGAGTGCAGGGTGATCAAGGACGATCTGGTCCGTCTCAGGGCCCTTCTCGACCAGACGGTGGAGCGCGGCGAAGATCGCTTGCCGCCCGAGCCGAAGCTTAGCGACGAACTCGGCATCTCGCGCGGGCGGTTGCGTACCTTGCTCAAGCGGTTGGAAAGTGAAGGCGAGATCTGGCGCCATGTTGGCAAGGGCACCTTTGTTGGCCCGCGCAAGCTGATCGACAGCAATCCCGTTGCCGTCTCGTTCAGCGTCGACGATATCCTTCAGGCACGAACCGCGCTCGAGCCGCAACTCGCCGCGCTGGCCGCCATTCACAGCACCCCGGAGGACGTGGCAGAGATGGACGCCTGCCTTGCGGAGATGAAGCTCGCCCCATCCATGCTCCACTGGAAGCGACTGGACGAGCGGTTGCACCGCGCCATCGCGCAGGCGACCCGCAACAATCTGCTGCTCACGCTGTATGACACGCTGCGCACGCAAATGAAGTTCACGCTCGATAGCCGCATCGACCAGGTGTTTGGCGCCGAGCCAGGACCCAAGGCGGATACCGACAGCGAGCACGCCCAAGTGGTCGACGCGATCCGCCGGCACGACCCCGCTGGCGCCGAGACCTTGATGCGCGAGCACCTGTTCCAGCTGCGTGGCAAGCTGTTCGGTTTGCGCTGAGGGGCGATACGCCCCCAGCGCAACGATCGATGTGTTCAGAGATGGATGCCTGACTTGCCCGGGGCGATGATGCCGTTGGGATCGAGCGCGCGCTTCAGCGTTCGGTTGACGTTCATCCGCACCGGACCCTGCAGGGCCGCTGCCACATCCATGAAGGCAATGTTGGTGCGATAGATGCCATAGCCGCGCTTGCCGAACTCGCTCATCAGGCGGGCAAAGCAATCGTGGGCGCGCTTGCGTTCATCGGGCGAAGACCTGTCGAACAGCAGGTCCATCACTGCGATCATGTTGCGCTGCTGCACCATGAAGCCGCCGAGATAATCGAAGCCGAACTCGGCAAGGATCTGCTTGCCCAGCGTGACGATCGCGGTTGCGTCGGCGCCGGTGGCGCGGGCAACCGGCGCGAACCAGGCCGATCCGCCGCCGCCGCGCCAGTTGTAGAGCCCGAATTCGTCGAGATCGAGTTCGCCGGCCATCAGCCGCTTGGCATGCTGCCAGGTGGGCTCGTCGCCCAATTCGCGGTCTGTCAGCAGCATCGCGCCGCTCTTGGCATAGGCCTGCTCTATCAGCGCCCAGTCTGCAGCGACCTGCGCCGCCGAGCCATAGAGCGCGGCCTGCATCACCCATATGCCGAGATGATGATCCCGCGTGAATTGCGTGATCCATTCGTCGGTGACTGAGCCTTCGCCGGGAAAGACGTCGGCACGCCGGGCTTTCATCGCGATCATGTAGAGCACGTGACCCACGACTGGTGTGTTGCGGATGACCCCGCGCAAGCTCAGGTCACGGGCAATCTCTACCGCGCGGGGCAGATCGCCGTGGTTGGGGAACGAGACCAGGAACGGCTTGTAAACCTCGGGCCGCGGCATCAGGCCCAGGCCCATCTTGGTAACCACGCCAAAGTTCGACTGGCTGAAAATCCCGTCGAGATAGGGACCATAGCCATAGCGGTTGGTCTGCCAGCTTTTGGCGCCCGCGATCGAGCCCATGCCGGTCCGCAGGATATCACCATTGGCAAGGACGACTTCCATGCCACAGGCGTGGGCGAAATGATCGCCATAGGGGGTATAGCCGATGCCGCGTTCCAGGATCTGGCCCACAGGGCCGACGATCGGGCCGGGGGCGGGCACGTCGATCCAATAGGGCAGGTCTTGCGCCTTGAGATGATCGAGCAGCGCGCGATAGGTCACGCCCGGTTCGACCAAGGCGGTGCCCAGTTCGCCATCGACCTCGATGATGCGGTTCAACCGCCTGAGATCGAGCACAACCGTGCCGCGCATGGCCGGCGCGGCTGTGCCATATCCGAAGTTCTTGCCGGTGGAGACCGGCCAGACCGGAATCCGGTGCCGGTTGCAGATCGCCAGAATGGCCTGGATTTCGGGAACCGATGCCGGGGCGATCGCTGCCGAGGGCGCATGGTCTGCATCCTCGCCAGGGATCATGATCTTGGTGTAGGGCGCCAGGCGTTCTTCTTCGACGAACACATTGTCCTCGCCGATCGCCTTTCGGAACTCGGCGATGCCGGCCATGAAGCTGCGGCGATCGTGCCCGGGAGGAAGGACCGGCCTGGGGGAATCGACGGTCATCGCGAAATCTCCATTGCGCCTGCCAACAGCGAGCGGCCGGCGAGCGTTGCAGGTGTGGGCAGTTGCGGCGCGAAACCCAACGCCCTGTGCAGGGGAAGTGCAGCCTGGGGCGCCTGGAGGAGATCGGCCGCCCGTTCCAGTTCCAGGTACTGGTGCGCCCCGGAATCACGCAGGGCCACTTGCACCAGCAGGTGCGAGGAACTGGCGAGAAGGCTGAGAAACGCACCGCGCGGCCGCGCCAGCCGATCGGCGATCAGCGTCATCATGGTCTCGGGCTGCGTTGCCACCACGATTTCGGCCGGGCTGCCGGCCTGCTGGGCAAAGGCGCTGGCAAGCGATTGCAGCCAGGCCTGCGCCGCAGGTGCGTCGGTAAGGAGCAACAAGCCTGGCGTGGGCGGGGCGGCCTTGGCCAGTGCGCTAGTGCTGGCTGCTGCCATGGCCGCGCCGGTGGTAGCGAGAAAGGCGCGGCGGCCAAGCGGAAGGGTCACTTGCTTTGCTCCAGCATGGCCGAGGCGGCGGCAAGCTCTGCATCGCTGATTTCGGTGGGGCGGAATGCCGGCATGGCAAGCCCGCCATGCCGCACCATCAGGCGCACCACGGCGGGATCCAACCCACGGTGCGTGATGGCCGGGCCAACCCCATGGTCGTGGCAATAGGCGCAGGTGCGCGCATAGACCTGCACGCCCACCGGATCGCCTGTGCGGACCAGGGCGGAGACCACCGGAACGCCGCGATCAGCGGGTGCGGGAACCTGGCTGTTGCCGGGCGCACCGAACAAGACCAGGCCAGCGGCAGCCCAGGCCGGTGTCCCGATCAGCGCCAGCGTGCGCGCCATGGGTAGCCGCCGCCGCGCAGGGCGAAGGCGGGTGCGGGTCTCTTTCATGCTTGGCCTCCCCCACCGGATGGTATTTCGGCCAGCGCTCCGGTGATGCAGGCGCGGCGCGATCTCGTTGTTGCGGCGTCATAACGCTGCGCCGCATGCGAGGTCGAATGACTATGCGTGAGGTCGTGCTATCGACCGCGTCGATGGTCGCCGCGCTTCAGCCTGCGCGCTCGGCGTTGACCATCGCCTGCACCAGCCGGCGCCCCTGGATGGCGGCCTGATCGGCCGATACGCTGAACTCCACCGCCTGATCATGATCAATGGCGCAGCGCGCCATCTGCTGGGTCGCCTCGACCATGGCGATGTCTTCGCCAAAGACGATGTCGGCCATGCCCCGGGTCGCTTCCACGTCGAACGGCTCGCCATGATCGCGGGCCATCGCCCAGTAATAGTGCGAGCGGGCGATCGACACCGGGGTGGTAAGGTGAACCATGCGGAGCGAGAAATGTGCCAGCCCGCCGTCGTCGGGTGCGGGATCGTGGATTGCGACCTCGGCATGGTGCGCGCCGGGTGAAAGCTGGGTGCCACGCGTGGTGCGATTGGCCAGCTTGCCGATCGGCTTGCCTGCCGGAACGGCATAGACGGGGGCGAGCGGCTCCATGTCGTGCACCTGAACATAGCCGACGCGGCCTTCGCCCATCTCCACTTCTGGCGCGCGGTCCCACCCGCTGACCTGCAGCGAGTTTTTGTGCAGGAACGCGAAATGGGTGAGATCGAGGACGTTTTCCTTGAGCTGCATATAGTTGCCGTTAACCGACTTGTAGCCCCAGACGGTGTGCCAGGCAGGATCGGAAAGGTAGGCAAGGTCTGCCGGGATAAGGTTGGGATCGGCCTTTTCCACCTCTCCGGTCCAGATCCACACAAAGCCATAGCGCTCCACCGCCGGGAACGCGCGCACGCGAATGGCCGGTGGGGTGGTGGCCTGGCTGGGTACGCGGACGCACTGCCCGGATGGCGCGAACTGAAAGCCATGGTAGGGGCAGACCAGATCCGCGCCTTCGACATGGCCAAGATGCAGCGGTGCCCAGCGATGGGGGCAGCGGTTGTGCAGGGCCGAGACCACGCCCGCCTCGCTGCGATAGAGCGCAACCGGCATTTCGAGGATCCAGCGCAGGATCGGCTTGTCCGTCACCTCGCTGCCATGCGCGGCGACCCACCAGCTGTTGTTCGGCCAATTGCGCTCTGGTCCGGTGGTGCTGATGCCGTCACGCACGGGTTCGGGTGCGGTGGCGCTCGCATCGTCCATGATCTTCTCCCGTTTTGCTGTTGCGGACATCTTGGGTGTGCGTCATGTCTCAAGCAAATCGAAAGGTTTGAGGATAAATCCTCACCAAATCAGAGGATGGCATGCGCTTCAAAGGCCTGGATCTCAACCTGCTGGTGGCCCTCGAAGTGCTGCTGACCACACGTAGCATCACCGAGACGGCAAAGCGGATGAACTTGTCGCAACCCGCTGTCAGTGCAGCGCTTGGCCGTCTGCGGGATCATTTCGGCGATCCGTTGCTGGTGTTGAATGGCAAGCGCTTTCTGCCCACCACAACCGCCGAGACACTGCTGCCCCTGGTGCGGCAATTGCTGCGCGATGCCGAGACCATGCTGCAGGCTGGCCAGCGGTTCGAACCTGCCGGCAGCCAGCGCACCTTTCGCATCATCGCGTCCGACTACATGGCCGTGGTACTGCTCACCCGCGTGGCGGCGCGATTGGGCGAGGTGGCGCCGCATGTCTGCCTTGATATCATTCCTCCCTCGCAACAATCCGGGCTGGCGCTCGACAACGGACAGGTGGACTTGCTGATCGGGCCCGATGCCTTTGTGCTGGCGCGGTTTCCGTCAGAACTGCTGTTCGAAGAGCGGCACGTGATCGTCGGCTGCGCGAACAACCCGCTGTTCTCTGGACCGATTGCCATGGCTGACTATGCCGCTGCCGGGCATGTCGTCGCCACGTTCGGACCGAACCGCGAGGCTTCGTTTGCCGATCAGGTGATCGAGAAAATGGGAATCGAGCGTCGCATCGCGGTGACGACAAGTTCGTTCGCGTCGCTGCCGTGGTTCCTGGTCGGCACGCCGCGGCTTGCGCTCATGCATGGGCGCCTTGCCGCTTTCTTTGCGCGGATCGCCCCGCTTGCCGTGGCGGAGCCACCCTTTGCCATGCCCTTGCAGCAAGTTGTGATGCAGCACCACCCGGCGCGGAGGGGCGACATGGGCCTGCAATGGTTGACGGGCTTGATCCGCGACGAGGCGGCGGTGTGGACGGAGGATGGCAAGCCGGCAGGATAGCCCACCCGGCCGGGCTCGCCCCACATCACGCCCTGGCGATCGCATCATCCTTCGCCCGCTGTGCCTTGCGAAAGGCGAGCGGGCGCATGTTGTGAGCCTGGACGAACGCGTCCCGAAATGCCCGTTCCGAACGATAGCCACAGCGATCGGCCACATCGGTTATGGGCAGATCGGTGTTGCGCAACAAATCAGCCGCAGCATTGATGCGACACCCGGTGAGATAGCGAAAAGGTGTCGTGCCCGTCGCGCGTGCAAACACTTCGGCAAAGGCGGTACGAGACATGCCGGCCGCCTTGGCCATGTCGGCCAGGGTCCAGGCGTTTTCGGGGTGGCGTTGCAGCCGGCGCATCAGGCTGGCGAGCGCGCGGGAGCGGCCCTTGTCGAGGATGTCGCTCAACGCCGGGGCATTGGCAGCAAGGTGGGTGCGCAGGATCTGCGCCATGAGGAACTGCGAGGTCATCGTGCTGATCGCGGCAAATCCGTCTGACGGCTTAGCGCTTTCCGCGTCGAGCATCTGCACAAGCGCCGCGGTCCAAAAACGCAGCCGCGTCTCGCTGTCGCGTGCGAGCAGCACCGCGGGGAGCGTTTTCTGCACGGGCGGTGTTCCCGCGCGGTGCGACAGGGTCATCGCGCTGCCGATGAGGACGCAGCCGACGGGGCCATCGCCCCAGGCAATATCGACCGGGCGTTCATAGCCCTCAAGCGAGGTCGGCGGTCCGGCATTGGCGTCCCAGACTTCGCCCATGTCCGCGTAGCTAGACACTCTGCCGCCAACAGCCAGCTGGGTGGGGGCGCCACCCAGTGCCATCACGGCATCGCCTGGCTCCAGCTTGATGGTTCGCCCATCGGGAAGACCGACGCGGCAATGCCCTTCTGCCACGATGAACATGTAGGGCATGCCGCTCATGACAAACCCCTTTCGCGCACGCAGCGTGAACCGGGTAAGCGAGGCGCCCACCAGCCGGAAATCCGCTAGCAGGCTGCTGGTGATCGAGGGTGCTGCAAAATCCGGACGGAGCAGCCGTTTTTCCGTACGCGTAACCATCACGGCCAGCATCCGAAGGATTTAGGCTCCACGCAACGAAAATCGTCTGGCGCGCGATCACGCCGTGCCCGTACAACAAGGGAGTGGGATAATGCCGTTCATCCGCGAGAGTTGGTATCCGGCAAGCTGGTCGTCGTCGCTTGGGGCAGAGCCGGTTGCCCGCACGTTTCTGGGCGAGGAGGTGGTGCTCTATCGCGATAGCCAGGGCACGGCGGTCGCCTTGTCCAATATCTGCCCCCACCGGTTTGCCGCCCTGGCCAAGGGCAAGCTGCATGGTGATGCCATTGCCTGCCCTTACCATGGCTTGCGGTTTGGCCCCGACGGGCGCTGCGTGCACAATCCACATGGACCGGCGACGGGCGCAATCCGCGTACGGTCATACAGCCTGGTCGAACGCCATGGCATGGTGTGGATCTGGATGGGGCAGGCGGACAATGCCGACGCTGCGAAAATTCCCGTGCTGTCGGCGCGCGAGGACGCGCAGTTTGACTGGGTGGAGGGCTACCTTCATGTCGAAGGCAATTACCAACTCGTCATCGACAACCTGCTGGACCTGACCCATGTCGAGTTCCTGCATCCATTCCTTGCAGACCCTTCGGACACGTTCCCCACGGAAGTGACCTGTCATGAAGAGGGGGAGCAGGTGGTTTCGCAGTACAACCGCCCCCAGTGCAAGCGCACGCCGCTGGTTGCAGGCCTGTGGAACGACGCCCCCGAGGTGATCAGCCTGCTGTCCGTCATGCGCTGGCAGGCACCTGCCAATCTCGTGCAACGCAATTGCTTTGACGTTGCCCGGCACGCCGACATGGCCAATGCCCATGTGCAGGTTCCGTTCTGCCACCTGCTGACGCCAGAGACGGAATCCACGACGCACTATTTCTGGGCGGGTGGCCGCAACCAGCTGCAGGGCGTGCCGGCCGTTTCCGAAGGATTCCGGCTGGGCGTCGAGGGCGCGTTCAAGAACGAGGACGAACCGATGATCGCGGATATCCAGGGGCGCATGAAGGGACGCGAACTGTTCGACATGAAGCCCCTGCTGCTGCCGATCGACAAGTCAGCCGTGCTGGCGCGCCGGCGGGTGAGCGCCCTGTTGAAGGCAGAACTGGCATAGCCCTGCGCCTGCGCGCAGCAGCGGTCTTACCGCTTGTTGCGCGCAGGTGTTGCCGGCGAAGGGTCGCGATTGAGGAACAGTTCGCAGATCAGCCCTCTCAGCCACCGGTTCGACGGCTCGTCGTGGACGCGGCGGTGCCAGAATTGCTGAATGTTGATACGCGGCAGCGCGAGCGGCGGCGCGACCACCCGCAGCCGGGCCATGGTGGCGAATATCCCTGCCACTGCCGCTGGAACGGTGCTGATCAGTTCGGATTCGGCAACCAGCAGGGGCACGCTCATGAAGTGTGGCGACTGGAGTTGCACGCGCCGCTCCAGCCCCTTGCGGCGCATCTCCTGCTCCACCAGTTCCTGGCTTCGCCCGGACTGCGCCACCACGATATGGCCCAGGCTCAGGAACGTATCGAGCGCCCAGCCCGGTCTGGCATGCGGGTGGTCAGCCGCCGCGATGCAGGCAAAGTCGTGATCGAACAGCTTCTGCGTCATGAAGTTGCTGCCGTTCAGATCGGGAAAATAGCCGAGCGCGAGATCGACCTTGCCCTCGGCCATCGCGGTCTCGAGTTCGATCGGCGTCATGGAACGGGACTGTAGCGTTGCCTGCGGCGCAAGCCGCGACAGCGCCGCCATCAGCCGCGGCAGAAAGATCAGTTCACCGATATCCGAAGTGCTGATGACGAAGCGGCGCTGGCAACTGGCGGGCTCGAATTTCCGTTCCGCCAGAACGTCGGTTTGCACACCGTCAAGCACGCGCCGGAGCGGCTCTTGCAGCCGTTCGGCCAGCGGCGTCAACTGCATCGTATTGCCGCAGCGGAGTAGCAGTTGATCCTTGAACTGCACCCGCAACTTGTTGAGCGAAAAGCTCACGTTGGGCTGGCTGACGCCCAGCCGCCTTGCCGCGGCGCTGACGCTGCGCTCTTCGATCAGCGCATCGAGAACCACGAGCAGATTGAGGTCAAAATCGCGTACGCTCATGGGTTATAAGATATCTGGATATCGGAAATAACGCTATACAGTGATGTGGATTTCCTCTGCCCTTGCTAGAACCGCGCGCATGATCCGGGAGAGCGTGCTGTGAGCCAATCCACATTCCTGAAAAACGTTTGGTATGCTGCGGGATGGAGTGCCGATCTGGCGCCCGGCGCCCGGATCGCGCGCACCATTTTGAACCGGCCGGTCGTGCTGTGGCGATCGGAGGAAGGCACGGCCAGCGCGCTTGAAGATCGCTGTGTCCACCGCGCCATGGCCCTGTCGGCCGGTGTCGTCACCGGCTCGCGTCTGCGCTGTGCCTACCATGGCCTGGAATTTGCGGCGGACGGGCGCTGCGTGCGGATTCCGGCGCAGGATCGCATTCCCGAGACGGCGCGCGTGCGGCACTATCCGCTGGTCGAACGACAGGCTTTGATGTGGATCTGGATGGGCGATGCCGAACAGGCGGATCCTAGCCTGATTCCCGATTACCCTATTCACGAAGACGCCGGCTACGCCTGGCGTGGCGCGCACTTGCAGGTCAATGGCAACTGGCAGTTGCTGGTCGACAACCTGATGGACCTGTCACACTTGCCATACATTCACGCCCGCACGATCGGCGGCGATCCGGATCTCCACTTCCGCACGAAGACCAAGTCCGAGAAGCGTGGCCAGACAGTGCGGGTCACCCGGCTCATGCCCGATTCAGAGCCGCCGCCGACCTATGTCGACGCTGCCAATTTCCAGGGCAAGGTCGACCGTTGGCAGGAAGTCATCTTTGAACCCGTGTTCATTCGCATCCACACCGGCGCGTGCGACGCAGGCACGGGGGCATATGACGGGCCGGATTACGGCGCCTTGGGCACGACGCGGTTTTCCATGCGCGGCTGCCACGCGATCACGCCTGAAACGGAAACGACCACGCATTACTTCTGGTCGATGGCGACCAACATTCTCGACAATGGCGTGCCGGACGAAGTGTTTGAACAGACCGCGCGCACGTTTCGCGAAGACCAGGAGGTCCTGGAACTGCAGCAGCGCCGGATGCTCGAGTGTCCCGACGAACCGCTGATTGACATCGCCAGCGACGTGGGTGGGCGCCATACGCGCCAGCTTATCGCGAACTTGCGGCGGGAAAACATCGGCATGGGGTGATAGCGCCGAAGCAGAACAGCCTGCACCAGGCGGGAGCGTCCCCCCGGTGCAGGCATCCTGTGGAAAGCCTGTCAGAGCCTGGCCTGTCAGAGCCTGGAATTGCCGGGCCATGACCCGGCGAGCAGCAGCGCCCCGGTAATCGCCAGATCCTTGTAGAAAAAGAACATGTCCGGTCCGTGCCCATAGATCGGGTTGTGCATCAACCACGATACGGCAATGCTGTAGACCGCCAGGACCAGGGCGGGCCAGCGGCCGCCCATTCGGAACACCAGGGCAAGAGAGGCGATGACGGACACGGCCATGCCGATGGCCAGGCCAAGGGCAGGGGCGGGCACGCCCCTGGCAGTCATGTCGCTCAAGGTATCGGCATAGTGGGCGCTGGAAAGGTGATAGCGCGCCGCACCGATGAAAAACCATGCGATGATCGCCCGGCCGGCCAGGGAAATGCCATTTTCAAACCATGTTCCCTGCGGGTCGAACACCCGCGGCATCAGGGGGTGTCCGGTCGCCGGACGTGCGGTGTCAGCGTGTTGCATCAGATGTGTACTCCGAAGCGCAGACCAAAGGTGCGAGGCGGCTCGATAATGCCGGTGGTCGGCGTGGCATCGCTGGAAGGCTGCGAAATCGCGTTGTAGCGGGCAGTATTCTCGATGTTTTTGACCCATGCAGCGACGGTCCAGCGCTTGTCGGCTGTGGTATAGGTCAGCGTGGCGTTCGACCGCGTATAGGCAGGCGAAAGCGTCTGCGGGTTGTGCGTATAGACTTCCCAATAGCTGCTTGAGAAATACAGATCACCCGCCAGCGCCAGGGTTGCGCCATTGCTGAAGTCCCAGATGTGGGTGTAATCGGCGTTGAGCGTGGTGGTGGGCGCCTGGGGCAGAGCCAGGCCACTACAGGCGCAGGCATTGCCGGCGCCAACCGCCGAGGCCGGAACATCGAAGTCCAGTCCGCGCGCGGATTCGAGGCCGAGGCCCAGGCCGAGCGTGTCGTGCACGGTCGCCTTGAAGCGCACGGTCAGGTCGTTGCCCACCATCTGTGCCGACTTGGCATTGACGATGATCAGGCCGCCGATTGCCTGGTTGAACGCGCTGACCTGGTAATCGGAAAAGGCGTAGTAATAGAGTTCGTCATTGATCTCGAGGCGGCCGCCCCAGAAGCGGTTTTTCGTGCCGACCGTGACCGCCTTGAGCGTTTGCGGCCGGAACGTCAGCGCCTTGCCGTTCGCGTCAACCGTGGGGACGAACCCGCCCTCGTTATAGCCGGTGGCAAAGTTGGCATAGACCATGTTGTCGCGCGAAATGTCATACTGCACGCCGACCCGGTAATCGACGTTGCTGGAGCTCAACGCGGTGGTAAACGTGGTGGGGAAACTCACGCCTGGCGCAGGCCCGAACCCGTTGACCCCGCCGCCGCTGCGCTTGTCGTATGAATAGCGAATGCCGCCGGTCAGCTTCAGGCCGTCGTGCAGCGTGTACGTCGCCTGTCCAAACCCGGCATAGCTGACCGAATGCACGTTGAAATTCTGGGTGACCTGCGGATACCGGGCGGGAATGGGCGCCAGCGTGAGGGTGCTGGTGGTCAGGCCATCGTTGAGATAGGCATAGCCACCGGCAACCCAGTTCAGGTGCTCACCCTGGTGCGACAGCCGCAATTCATGGGTGTATTGGGTGGCCGAGGGATCGAGTTCCAGCGTGCCCGGCCCGTTGTAGAAGTTCGAGCGGCTGCTGTAATGCAGGTAGGCCGGGATGTAGATCAGGCTGGTTCCACCGCCCAGGTCATATTCGAACTTGGCATGGACAAGATCATACCATGACTTGTTGAAGAAATTGGCCGCCGTGGGGTCAACATTGAATTGCCAGGGGCTGGCATCAGACGGAAACTGCGCGCTGGGCGTGACCGGCTTGGGCGTCAAGCCCAGCCCGCCGCTGTGATAGTATTCGCCCGAAAGGGTGACGGTCAAACGCTCCGTCGGCGTCATTTTGACCTTGAGCCGGCCGGCAATGCTCTTCTGATCGTTCAAGCCATTGCTCAGGTAGCCGTCGTGATCCTGGTAATCAAAGGCAGCGCGCACCGCGACATCGTCGCCGACTGGGACATTGACGGCCCCCGTGGTGTGGATGAAATTGTAATTGCCGCCTTCGGCCATCATGTTGATACCGAAGTTATGGGTGGGGTCTTTTGTCGAGATGTTGACCGCGCCGCCCGCGGCGTTGCGACCATAGAGCGTGCCCTGCGGGCCAGAGATCACTTCAACGTCGTTGAGGTCGAACAGTGCGCCACCGGTGATTTCGCGCGGCGCGTAGACTTCATCGATGTTCATCGCCACGGCCGGATCGGTGCTGTCCACGTCAAGGAAGGTGCCAACGCCGCGCAGGTACACCTTGGTTGCGCCGCGTTCGGCCTGGAACTGTGCCGAAGGAACCAGGCTGGCGACGCCGCGGATATCGGTGATCCCGGCGGTGGTGAGGGCATCTTGGGAAAGCGCGGTCACTGCCGCGGGCGTGCCATGAAGCGGTTGGCTCTGCTTTTGCGCCGTCACGATGATTTCCGGCGTTGCCTGGGCAATCGGGGCGGCGCTCGTGGTGGCCTGTGGCGCGGCTTGCGCGTCATCCGCCAGGGCGGGGGTCGCCAACATGCACGCCGCATGCAAGGCCGTGGTGGTCAAAAGCAGTCGCTTCATAATGCCTCCTCTCAGATCCCCTTCTTTCGGTCGGCGCACGTCACACGGGGCACCTAGGGGGGTACGGGGCGGTTGATGACGGAGGCGGTGCATTCTCGTCAAATCAATAGATGCCGCATTAGCTATCGTTAAAAATTATACTTAGGGCCGTGCAACGATGTGTGTCGGTGGTGCCGGTTCGCAGCATCCGCGCGCATTCTTGACGGTTGCTGGCGCTGCGCTGCCACCGACGAGCCGCGCCAGCCCAAGGCGAACACGCCGGCGGCATATCCATCATTTTGGCTGATAGAATGCCAATATATTATCGATTATATTTCCCAAACGCCTGCCTGTAGCGTCCCGCGCAAAGAATGCTGATGGGAGCGATCGAGGATGTATCCGTTTGGAAGTGATCGGCCTTTTGTGAAGAATCGCTGGTATATCGCCGCGTTCTCGGACGAGGTGAGCCGCCAGCCGCTCGCGCGCACGATCCTGGATATACCGCTCGCTCTTTATCGCACCACGCAGGGCAAGGTAGTGGCTATGTATGGCCTATGCCCGCATCGCTATTTCCCGCTGGCGAAAGGCAAGGTCGAAGGCGATGCACTGGTGTGCGGTTATCATGGCTTCGTGTTCGAGGCGGACGGCAAGTGCAGCGCCATCCCCTCTCAGGGCACCGGCGCCGGCTTTTGCCAACCGACCTACCGCATCGAGGAGCGCGGCCCGCTGTGCTGGATCTGGATGGGCGACGCCGCCGCGTGCGATCCGTCGCTGATCCCGCCTTACGCAGATTTCGGCCTTGGTGAGCCGGGGTGGCGCTACAGCTCGCAGAACCATTTCATCGTGAAGGCGCGCGCGCAGCTGATCATCGATAACCTGATGGATCTGACACATCTTCCCTACCTGCATTACCACGTCGCCGGTGGCGAGGCGATGAAGTCCATGCCCATGCGCGAGGAGCAGCGGGAGGAAAGCTATCGCCTGATCCGAACCGGCAAGCTGCCGTGGGGTGGCTTCCACGATCTGCTCTGGGGCGCGGAAAATCGCTATGAGGGCCTGGCCGACTGGGAATCGATCACCGATTTCTATGGGCCCGAGTTCATCCGCACCAACATGCCGCTGTTCACCCGAATTCCGGGGCACGAAGAGGTGCCGGCGGCGCTTGGGCATTTGCACATCTTGCACGGGATCACCCCGGAAACGGCGAACAGCACGCACTATTTCGGCTTCGCCAACCGCAATTTCCGGCTCGACGATCCGGCGCTGGACGCGTTCCAGTTGGAGTCTGACAAAAAGATCCGGCAACAGGATATCGATGCGGTGGAAGCGATCGAACCGCATGTCGATGCCGCCGCGCGGGTACAGCAGGAATTGCTGGCCAAGTCCGACGCCCCGGCGGTGAAAGTGCGCCGCCAGATCGCCCTCATGATGGAGGCCGAAGCATGAGCAACGGCACAACCCTGACGGCGTGTGGGCCCGAACGTGCCCCTATTCCTGTAGCGCAGCGCGGCCAGCATCTCGTGGTCGATCTGCATTGCCATTTGAACGTGGCGTCGGCCGAAGCGCTTGTGCGCCGCGAGGTTCCCGATCTGCCCAACCCGTTCGCCTTCATGTCGGACGCGTCGAAGGCAACCAATGCAAAGCTGTTTGGCGCGATCGGGCGCAAGCTCAACGGGATCGACGAGCGCCTTGAGGACATGGATCGTCTGGGCGTCGACGTGCAGGCAATCAGTCCATCGCCAGGGCAATATTACTATGCCGTACCGCCGGAAGTCGGCCGCGAGGCCGCGCGGCTGATCAACGACGGCATGGCGGACGCGGCGGCCAAGCATCCCGACCGGCTGGTCGGCATGGGCACGGTACCGCTGCAGAACGTTGGCATGGCGGTGGAGGAATTGCGGCGCTGCGTGGGCGAACTGGGCCTGCGCGGCGTGGAAATCGGCTCCAACGTGGCGGGCAAGGAACTGGCTGACGCAGAATTCCGGCCGTTCTTTGCCGCGGCCGAGGAACTGGACGTGCTGGTGTTCCTGCATCCGCTGGGCTTTACCCACGGTTCCCGGCTGGCCGAGCATTACCTCGACAACATCATCGGCAATCCCCTGGAATCGACGATAGCGTTAAGCCACTTGATCTTTGGCGGCGTACTGGAAGCGCATGCCGGCCTGAAGCTGTGCGTCGCGCATGGTGGTGGGTATCTTCCTGCCTATTGGGGGCGCATGGATCACGCCTTCCGCGCCAGGGAAGACTGCCGCCAGTTCATTTCGCGAGAGCCATCGTCCTATCTGCGCAACGTCTGGCTCGACACCCTGGTGTTCGATCGCGACCAGCTCGACAGCCTGGTGCGCACCCATGGCGCCAGTCGCCTGTGCCTGGGCACCGATTATCCGTTCGATATGGGCGAGCCGGACCCGCTGGGTTTTCACGACCATTTGCCGGACGACATCAAGGCGCGCTTGCTCGGGCTGAATGCAGCAGACCTGCTCGGCTTGTCGGCGTGCCCCCACGGCTGCGCCCATCACACCTAGCACAGTTCAATAAATTTCAGTGATATTAAACCGGCTAATTATTGATTGGACGGCGTTCTGCTGACGTGAAATTCCAGATGAAATAATCCGCCCTTGCACAAAAGGGCAGTAACATCGGAGGGGAGAAGATGAAGTCGGGATATCTCATCGCGGCCAGTTGCCTTGCGCTTGCGCTTCCAAACGTGGCACTGGCTGACGAAGCGCGCAGCGATGGCGCACAAACTGCTGCGCCCAGCGTCGAAGAGATCATTGTGACCGCCCAGCGGCGCAACGAAAACCTTCAGAAAGCGGCCATCGCGGTGTCGGCAGTGACGGGGGATGCACTGCGCGCGTCTGGGATCACCCAGCCAACCGGGCTGACCAGCGTGGTACCCTCTCTGCAGGTTGCCCCCGCGGCTGGGCCTTATAATCTGTTTTACTTGCGCGGGGTTGGTAATTTCAACGGCAACGCGTTTTCCGATTCTGCCATCGCGTTCAATTTCGCCGGTGTCTACATCGGGCGCCCGTCTGCCACGACCGGCTTTTTCTATGACCTTGACCGGATCGAGGTGGTCAAGGGGCCGCAAGGCACGCTCTATGGCCGCAACGCCACCGGTGGCGCGATCAACGTTTTGCCCAAGAAGCCTGAACTGGGCGTCTGGAGCGGATTTGGCGCGGTCGATGTGGGCAATTATTCGGCCGTGCGGCTCGATGCCGCACTGAATATCCCGCTGGGCGACAAGGCCGCCGCGCGCTTTGCCGTCGTGCGCGTCAAGCACGATGGCTATATGAACGACGGCACTGACGATCAGGACGACGTCGGCGTGCGTGGTTCCTTGCGGTTCGAGCCGACCAGCAATCTGCATATCGGCGTGGTGGCAGACTATTTCGACCAGGGCGGGCGCGGCGTTGGCATGACCCCGCTGTTGGCGCCGCAGGGAACCCCTGCCGCCACGATGATTTCGCCCGACAGCCGCATCGGCATCTATTCACCGCAAGGCCAGGCGTTTTACTCCAGCCAGTGGGCCGGCACGCTCGGGCGGCCGTTCCAGGCTTTCGCCGCGAATTTCCAGCCTTTCCTGCGCAACCACTTCGTCGGCGTGTCAGCGACGGCGGAATGGCAAAGCGATTTGGGCACGCTGACGATTGTTCCTTCCTATCGAGAGGGGCATCTCAACTTCAACAGCTTCGTGCCCGGCTTCCAGGTCTATTCGGTGGAGCGCAACGCGCAGACGAGCGTCGAAGCACGCTTTGCCACGCCCGATGCCCTGCCGCTTCGGGCGCTGTTCGGGGCGTTTTACTACCATGACCACACCGACAGCCCCTATGGCGATTATGCGTCCAACTGGAACGCCCAGTATGACAAGAACACTTTGCTCAACACCACCAGCAAGGCGCTGTTCGGCCGGCTGACGTATGCGGCCACGCCTGCGCTGCGCCTGACCGTGGGCGGGCGGCAAACCTGGGAAGACAAGGATTTCAGCGGCTCGCGCATATCGCTGACCCGCATTTGCACCGCCGCCTCGTGCCCGACGGCGCCTTCGCTGCCCTATGGCCCCACGGCGCCGGCGCTGGGCGCATTCCCCTCGGTCGTGGTGCCAGCACTGGGTGCTGCCCCTTATGGTGGCCTGCCCGATGTTGTCGGCAACCCCAACGTCATCCAGGCCGCCACGGTCTTTTCCAACAGCGAGAACAAATCGTTCAGCAAATTCACCTGGCGGGTCGGCGCTGACTGGGATCTGACGCCGCACAACCTGCTGTATGTCTCGTACGAAACCGGGTTCAAGGCCGGCGGCTTTTTCTACAGCCCGAACGGCGCCGGGGGGCAGTTCGCACCCGAGACGCTGGGCGCGCTGACGTTCGGATCGAAGAACCGTTTCTGGAACAACCGGATTCAGCTCAACCTGGAAGTGTTCCGCTGGAAATACAAAGACCAGCAGATCAGCCATCTGCTGACGATCGGCACCGTGCCCACTTTCGTGACCGAAAACGTCGGGCGGGCCACGTTCCAGGGCTTTGAAGTCGAGGGGCAATTCGCCGCGACCGCGTTCACCACGCTGCATGTTGACGCGCAATACCTCGACGCGAAATACGACCAGTTCACGTATCAGAGCCCGAACAGCAACGGCGGAGTCTTCAACGGCACATCCTGCCCGACGGCCGGATTTGCCAACAATTCCTACATCATCAACTGCAGCGGCATGCGGCCGGTCAATGCCCCAAAATGGACGCTTAACCTGGGTGTCGACCAGCGCGTTCCCGTCTCGGTCGGCGAATTCACGCTGAACGCCAAAGCGCATTACCAGACCGCGACGATGACCGGCATGGAATTCGCCCCGGTCGAACAGCAGGCGGCGTATTGGCTGGCCGATGCCCAGGTCAGCTTCAGCCCCAATATCCATGGGCTGACGTTTGGCGTCTACGTCAACAATATCTTCGACAAGACCCTGAAATCGCAATCATATCCAACGCCTGGCACGGCCTTTTACGCCACCACGCTGCGCCCGCCGCGCACCTATGGTGGGCGCGTGTCCTACAGCTTCTAGAAATTTGCTGCCGTCATGGCGCAAGGGTGGGGGGAGCATCGCGCTTCCCCCATCATTGCGTTTTTTCCGAGCAGCCGTTCTCGAGCATTTCCAGCATCCATTGCACGCCCGGATCGCTGTCGCGCACCTTGTGCCATTGCGCGATCTGGATCACGTCGGGAAACGGTGTCCAGGTCTCATGAATGGCAATGGGATAGAGCTTGGCGAAATGCTCGGCATAGCGCCGGTGCATGGTGGCCAGCCGGCGCGTTCCCACGATGCCGCGGCATAGATCGCCAAAGCTGGGCAGCAGCACTTCGACGCGGCGATCATGCGCCATTTTCGCGATATGCTGATCGGTGACGGAAGGGCGCCGGTCGGGGCCAAAAGTGGCAACCGCATGGCCCGCGGCAAAGAACACCTCTTCACTGATCGTGCCATAATTTGCGTCGCGCCAACTGATGATCACGTCGGTGTCTCGCCACAACTCGCGGGTTGGATAGCGCGAGTTGGCATAGGGCTGCACGGTGATCACGAGATCGACCTCTGCACGCTCGAGCCGTTCGGTTGCGATGCCGCTGGGCGGAATGACTTCAAAAGTCACCAGGGGCGCAATGTGCGAGGCATGGGCGATGATATCGGCCAGGCTGATCGCATAGGCATAGTCCGAGGCCACGAGCAGGAAATGGCGGTTTGATGTCGCAGGATCAAAGTTACCTGCCCTGGTAATTTCGCCGCGAATTTGCAGCAACGCCCGTTTCACCGGGCCGGCAAGCGCCTCTGCCTTGGGCGTGGGGTGCATCTTGCGCCCGTGGAGCACCAGGAGATCATCCTGGAAATAGTCCCTTAGGCGGTTGAGTGCCCCGGTCACCGCAGGCTGGGTCAAATTCAGGCGCCGGGCTGCCGCCGAGACGTTCCTTTCCTCTGACAAGGCTTCAAACGCCACGAGCAGGTTAAGATCGAGACCATCAAATCGCATCCGCGAAACCTATCAGCGCAACCTATAGCTGACAACCGCGATATTCGATTGGACGGTAATTTCCCGATCGACGAAGATGCCCTGGTAAATTTCGTCACGTCTATAGCACGCCGCGAGCGTCAGAAGAAAATCCAGGGAGAACCCTAATGATGCTGCGAAAGCTGCACCATGTTACGTTTCATGTCAGTGATCTTGACGCGACAGAGCGGTTTGCAAACGACTTTGGCCTGCTGACGGTAGAAAAAGCTGGCCAACGACTTGTCATGGCCACGCAGGGCGGCGATTCCTATTCTTATGTCGCCTACCAATCTGACGAACCCAAGTTCATCGGACTTGCGTTCGAGGTTGCCGACGAGGCCGATCTTGCCCAGGCCATTGCCGATCATGGCGCCAGCGATGTGGTCGAGATGGACCTGCCCGGTGGCGGTCGGTCCGTGTCGCTGTTTGACCCCAATGGCTTCCGGGTGGAACTGGTCCACGGAATTGCCAGCAAGCCCGCGCTGCAGTCCTATCCCGAGTGGCAGATGAACTCGCCCTTGGGCTATCCGCGCGCCGGGCGTTTCGAGCCCAAGCGCCCGCTGGCCCCGGCCAAGCTGTTTCGTCTGGGTCATATTGGCCTGTTCGTGCCGAGCTACCTGGCTACCCAGGCCTGGTACAAGGACGTGCTCGGGCTGATCCCCAGCGATGTCTATCACGTTCCGGGCCAGCCCCATGTCCAGATCGTCGGGTTCCTGCGCCTTGACCATGGCGAAGACCTGGTGGATCACCACAGCGTTGCCCTGATGCAGAGCATGGATGGGCGGGTCGACTGCCATCATATCAGCTTCGAAGCACAAGACTTCGAGGCGCAGTTCATGGCGCACCGCTACCTCGAAACCCAGGGGTACGAACTGGTCTGGGGCGTGGGGCGCCACCCCCACGGCAGCCATGTGTTCGACGTGTGGCGCGACCCTGACCGCAACCGCTTCGAGACGTTCAGCGACACCGATCGGTTGAAGAAGTCTGACGGCACGCGAATTCACAATATTCACGATGTCGAGATGGACGTGTGGCGCTCGGACCCGCCCGACCGTTATTTTGCCTGATCCCCAAAATATTCAAACGAAACGTTAGCGAGAAATCCATGTCTGATCATTCCTTCTTGAAGCCGCTGCCCGCCGCACCCCAGCCCGAGGGCATCGATGATGTTACCGGCCTCGTTTCCGGTTCTTTCGGAATTGGCACGTTCCGTGATGGTGATGGCGCCGCGTTTCCCGGTGTCGTCGTGCCGGGCGGCGGCGTGTTCAGCCTTGCCGGCGAATATGCCGATACCCATGCCGTGTTCGAGGATTGGGCGCGCGCTTCCAACCTGGCCAACGATGTTGCGGCCAAGCAGGACCGCAAGGCGCACGATTATCGCGCGCTGACCATCCTGCCCGTTCTGGCCCATCCCAACATGCTGTGTGGCGGATCAAACTATCGCCAGCACGTGGCCGAGATGATGACCTTCAACAAGTTCAACCAGGACAAGCGTGGCGAAGGCGAAAGCGACGAGCAGTTCTTCCAGCGAAATCTGGCCGAAATCGATCGCCGCAGCCGCGAAGGCATGCCGTTCTTCTGGACCGGCCTGCATTCCTCGCTGTGCGGCCCGAATGACGACGTGCCGCTGCCGCTGATCGGCGAAAATCCCGACTGGGAACTGGAGTTCGGCGCGATCGTCGGCAAGACTGGCCGCTATGTCCGCCCGGAAGACGCCCACGAACTGATCGCTGCCTATGTCATGGTCAACGACCTGGGCACGGTGGACGAATTCCGCCGCGTCGATGTGCGCTTCATGTACGATTGGGTCAGCAAGCATCAGCCCAACTTCAAGCCGTTCGGCCCCTTTGCCGTACCCAAGGAATTTGTCGATCGCTCGAAGGTGCAGATCCGCCTTAAGGTGAATGGCGAAATCCGGCAGGATTGGCCGATTTCCGACATGATTTTCCAGCCGGAACAGATCCTGTCCTATGCCTCGGAACGCATTCGTCTGGTGCCGGGCGATCTGCTCATCACCGGTTCGCCGCCGGGGAACGGCGCGATGTGGGGCAATGCCTGGCTCAAGCCCGGCGATGTGATGGAAAGCGAGATCACCTACCTGGGCCGCCAGACCAACCATATCGTCGCCGAAGAGGTTGGCGACCGCACGCCAACCTACGGGCCCTTCATCACGGCCTGGTGATACCGGGCGCTGGTGCGACCCTGGATTGCGTGGCTGGCTTTCATGCAGCACGGGCCGCAAGGCGGCTCGGCTGGCCAGCCCGCAGTCCATCCCCGAACCGGTCGCGATCATCAGGACGCGCGGCCGGTAAGGGGGAGGGAGGGGCCTTCCAGGTAATAGCCCGAAATCTCAAAAATGCGGCAGCATCTTGCCGTTCATGTCTATTTTTGGAACATCCATGCTCAATCATGGGCTGAGCATGGAATGACAATCATGGACCAGATCGATCGCCGCATTCTAAACGCCCTGCAAAGTGACGGGCGGATGACCAACCAGGATCTTTCCGAACAGGTTGGCCTCTCGCCCTCTCCGTGCTTGCGCCGTCTGCGCGCCCTGGAAAGCGACGGCGTGATCTTCCGCTATGTCGCGCTGGTCGATCCGATCTCGGTTGGCCTGCCGGTCACCGCTTTCATTCGCGTGCGGCTGGACCGGCAGGACGATCGCCATCTGGCCCAGTTCGAAGCGGCGGTGGCCTCTTTTCCCGAAGTCATGGAATGCTACCTGATGTCGGGCGATTGCGATTACCAGCTGCGCGCCCTGTTCGATTCACTGGGCGCCTTCGAGGATTTCCTGCGGCAGAAGCTGACGCGCATTGAGGGGGTCTCGCAGGTCACCACCAGCTTTGCGCTGCGGCCGGTGGTCTACAAGACCGCGCTGCCAATCTAGACCCTGTGGCTAGACGGCATCCTCGCTTGCCACGTCATTGCCCCAGGAACAGTTCTGCCGCGGCATCGATGACGGCATCACTGTCCAGCCGGTATTCGCGGTAAAGATCGGGCAGATCGCCGGTCTGGCCAAACCGGTCGGTGCCGAGCGGGCTGACGCGCATGCCCTTCACGCCGCCAAGCCACGACAGCGCGCCGGGTGACCCGTCGATCAGCGTCACCAGGCCGGCGCCCGGGGCAAGCGGCGCCAGCAGGGTTTCGGCATGGCAGGGCGCTGGCGATCCGGTGGTCCAGCGTGTCGCGTGGCGTTCCGACCAGCCGCGATGCAAGAGATCGGGCGAGGTCACGTTGAGCAGGCCCAGGCCCGGGATATCATCGACCAGCTGTTCCCAGGCCGCGAGCGCTTCGGTGGCCACCACGCCGGTAAACACGATCGCCGCATCCGCGCCTTCGGCGGGGCGGCGCAGCCAGTAGCCGCCCTTCAAGGCGTCTTCCCGCCAGGTGTCATCTGTGCGCGTGATCTGCGGGATCGCGCGCGTGGTCAGGCGCAGATAGACCGAGCCGCCATCGACCTGCTGCATGTGATCGAACGCGAACGCCATCATCGCCGCCAGTTCATCGGCATAGGCCGGCTCGAAATAGGTCAGGTTGGGTTGCCCCATGCCGATCAGCGGGGTGTTGATCGATTGGTGCGCGCCGCCCTCTGCGGCCAGCGTCAGGCCCGATGGCGTTCCCACCAGCAGAAAGCGCGAGTCTGAATAGCAACCATAGTTGAGCGCATCGAGGCCGCGCGCAATGAACGGATCATAGACCGTGCCGACCGGCAGCAGGCGGGTGCCGAAATGCGGCGCGGCCAGGCCCAGCGACGCGAGCATGAGGAAGAAGTTGTTTTCGGCAATGCCCAGCTCGATGTGCTGGCCAGCAGCATGCTGCGCCCACTTCTGCGCCGAAGGAATCTTGGCCTTGTGGAACACGTCCGCCAGTTCCTGACGCCGGAACAGCCCACGCTGGTTGACGAAGGCGCCCAAGTTGGTCGTTTGGGTAACATCGGGTGCCGTGGTCACGATGCGATCGGCCAGTTCCTCGCCCGATTTCGCCAATTCGAGCAGGATGCGCCCGAACGCGGCCTGCGTCGATTGGTCGGCGCCCTCGGGCGCGGGGATTGCCGGAACGGGAACGGCAGGCGCAACCGGTTCAGCCTTGGTCCGGGCGATTGGCGAATTGGCCACGAAGGCCTTGAGATCGGTGGCGACATTGTCGCCGAGCGCGCCCCACGGCTCCCACTCGTTGCCCTCGGCAATGCCCAGGCTCAGGCGGAATTGCTCCATCTGCGCCGGGTTCATCATCCCCGAATGGTTGTCCTTGTGGCCGGCGAGCGGCAGCCCGTGGCCCTTGACCGTATAGGCGATGAACAGCGTGGGGCGATCGTCCTGCGCGGCGTCGAAGGCATCCATCAGGGTTTCGACACAATGGCCGCCCAGGTTGGTCATCAGCCGCGCCAGCTCGACATCGTCATAGCTGTCGAGCAGCGTCTTCACGTTGGGCTTGTGGCCAATGTCGGCCAGCAGCCGCTCGCGCCAGGCCGTGCCGCCCTGATAGGTCAGCGCCGCGAATTCGGCGTTGGGGCAGCTGTCGATCCACTCTTCCAGCGCCTTGCCGCCCGGCCGCGCGAAGGCGGCCAGTTGCATCTTGCCATACTTGAGCGTGATGACGCGCCAGCCGCAGGTTTCGAAGATATCGTCGAAGCGGCGGAACATGCGATCGGCCGTGGTGGCGTCAAGCGACTGGCGATTGTAGTCCACAATCCACCAGCAGTTGCGCAGGTCGTGCTTGTAGCCCTCGATCAGGCATTCGTAGATATTGCCTTCATCGAGTTCAGCATCGCCCATCAGCGCGATCATGCGCCCGGCGTCTTCCTCGCGCAGTTGCCCATGCGCGATGAGATAATCCTGCACCAGGCTGCTGAAGGCCGTCACTGCCACGCCCAGGCCGACCGAGCCGGTGGAGAAATCGACCGGAATGTTGTCCTTGGTGCGGCTGGGATAGCTCTGCACGCCGCCCAGGCCGCGAAACCGCTCCATCCGCTCGCGCGTCTGGTTGCCCAGCAGATAGTGGATGGCGTGCAGCACCGGTCCGGCGTGCGGCTTTACCGCCACTTTATCCTGCGGACGCAGCGCATGGAAATAGAGCGCCGCCATGATCGCGGTGATCGACGAACAACTGGCCTGATGGCCACCCACTTTCAGGCCATCGCGCTTGGGACGCAGATGGTTGGCATTGTGGATCATCCACGACGAAAGCCACAACAGGCGCGTGTCGAGATGCTCCAGCGCGCTGATCGTGTCCTGCCGGGAAGGGGAAGTCGTCGTGTCCATGAGCGTGTCCTGATGTGGAGCGACAGGTTCTAGCGCTGCCTGGCGGGGCATGTCCTTGCGAAAGGATTGCCCTTAAATCGTCTGAAATGGCAGGTTCTGCCAATATGCATTGTGATTTATAGGAAATATTGCCGGGATTTTGCCGATGCCATCGGAATGCTTCGGTATCGCGAGCGAGTTTGAGGGTATGGCGATTCCGCTCGGAAGCAGCACCTGGTCCGTCCCGCACGAAGGCCGCCAGCCTTCGCGTGTTTGCAGGTGGAGCAGTAAAATCCAGTGCCCATGTCACAAAGCGTGGAGCGGGTTCGTCATGATGGCATCCCTATCGAAAGGATGCTGACCATGACCCCGCGTCTCAATCTCTACACCGCCGAGCCCGACATTTTCAAAGCCTGGTTTGCCTATTCGCAGAAAGTGGCGGAATGCGGCCTGGAAAAGCCACTGCTCGAACTGGTGAAAATCCGCGCCTCGCAGATCAATGGCTGTGCCAACTGCCTGAATATTCACACGTCTGATGCGCGCAAGGCTGGTGAAACCGAGCAGCGCATCCATCTGGTGGCTGCATGGCGTGATGCGCCGTGCTACACCGATCGCGAACGCGCGGCGCTGGATTGGACCGAACACATGACGCAGATCGCGACCAGCCGCGCGCCCGATGCCGTCCATGCCGCTTTGGCTGCGCAGTTCACCCCGGCCGAGCAAGTGCAACTGACGCTGGCGATCGATGTGATCAACGGATGGAACCGCCTGGCGGTCGGCTTCAATTTCTATGCTCCGGAACTGGGTTGGAAATGAGCCAGACGGCGGGCGAGATCTTTGACGCGCAGCGATCCACCTTGCTGCGTGTTGCCTATCGCATGCTGGGCACGATTGCCGATGCCGAAGACGTGGTGCAGGATGCCTATGTGCGCTGGCAGGCAGTGGATCATGCAGAGGTGGCAGTGCCGGCCGCGTTTCTGCGCCGCATCGTCACGCGCCTGTGCCTCGATCACCTTAAATCGGCGCGGGTCCAGCGCGAAATCTATGTCGGGCCGTGGCTGCCCGAACCGGCCGTGGATGACGCGCTCGATGACGATGTGACCCTGCCGCTGCTGCTGGCGCTCGAGCGGCTTTCCCCGCTCGAGCGGGCAGCCTTTCTGCTGCATGACGTGTTTGGAGAGCGGTTCGAGGATATCGCGCTGGTGCTGGATCGCGATGTGCCCGCCTGCCGCCAGCTTGCCAGCCGCGCGCGGGGGCATGTGCGTGATGCCCGGCCAAGGTTCCCGATCGATCACCAACACGGCAAGGCCATCGCCGCTGCCTTTTTCGAGGCATCGCAGAAGGGAGACATGGCGCAATTGAGCATGTTGCTGGCCCAGGACGTGCAGTTCCATGCAGATGGCGGCGGCAAGCGCCCCGCAGTGGCGCGTATCCTGCAAGGCGCCAGCGAATATCTGCGCGCCCAGGCGGCGCTGATACGGCTGCGCCGCGCCCCTTCCGAACTGGTGCGGTTCACCACGATCAACGGCCTGCCGGGTTTTATCACGAGAGAGCCCGATGGCTTGCTGCAGACCACGGCCCTGTTGGTGGAGGGCCGGCACATCCAGGCCATCTACGTCATCCGCAATCCCGACAAGCTGACGCGCGTGCATTGAGCCTTTGCCCGTTGCCTAAGCCGCGTGGGGCGCACCGCCAATTGCAGCGCGCCCCGCATTTGCGGTTCAGATCTGGGCCATGCCGCCATCGACGAACAGTTCGATGCCGTTGATGAAGCTTGCCTGGTCCGAAGCGAGGAACAAGACAGCCTTGGCGATTTCATCGGGTTGGCCAACCCGGCCGAGCGGAACTTGTCCTGCCATGAAATCGAGCAGGCCCTGCTGCGATGCCGCGTCTGGTCCTGCCAGTTCGACCAGTCCCGTCGTTTCGACCGGCCCCGGGCTGACGGCGTTGACGCGGATCTTGCGGTCCTTCAGGTCGAGCATCCAGTTTCGTGCGAAACTGCGCACCGCCGCCTTGGTCGCGGAATAGACACTGAACGCTGCGGTGCCGGTGATCGCCGCGGTCGAACTGGTAAGAACGACCGAAGCGCCATCGCGCAGCAAGGGTAGCGCTTTTTGTACGGTAAACAGCACGCCCTTCACATTGGTGTCGAAGGTCTGCTGATAATGTTCCTCGCTGATTGCGCCGAGCGGGGCGAAGCTGCCCCCGCCAGCATTGGCGAAGAGCGCGTCGATCTGGGCGTGCTGCTGTTGAACGGCATCGTAAAGGCGATCGATATCGGCAAGTTGCGATATATCGCCGCGCACGCCGGTAACCCGCCCGCCGATTGCCTTGACTGCCGCATCCAGCGCTTCCTGGCGGCGTCCGGTGATGAACACCGCTGCGCCAGCTGCTGCGAACGCCTGCGCCGTGGCCAACCCGATACCCGATGTGCCGCCGGTGACCACCACCACCTTGTTGTTGAAATCCTGTGCCATCTTTCATCTCCTGTTGGTTGGAGCGGCGCTGTGCTGCGCCGGTGAAAAAGCACATAAGTGTGCAACGATATTGGCTGTAGTCAGCAAAATTGATACGTATCGTTGCATCAAAGGAACGCTGATGCGCGAAGACCTCAACGACTATGCCTACTTTGCCGAGGTGGTGGCGCATGGCGGCTTTGCCGCGGCGGGCCGTGCCCTGCGCGAACCCAAGTCAAAGTTGAGCCGCCGTGTCGCTGCTCTCGAAGCGCGGCTGGGCGTAAGGCTGATCGAGCGATCGAGCCGCCGCTTTCGCGTGACCGACGTCGGCCAGGCATTTTACGAACGCTGCCGTGCCATGATGACAGAGGCGCAGCAGGCCGTCGCTCTGGTGGCCGAGGCGCAGGCCGAACCGCATGGCCGCGTGCGCTTCAGTTGCCCGACCGGCCTGGTCGAGATCCTGTCGGATATTCTGCCCGGATTTCTCGCCCGCTATCCCCGCGTGCGCCTGCAGGTGATCGCCAGCGACCGCGCCGTCGACCTGATCGAAGAACGTATCGACCTTGCCTTGCGCGTCCGCGTGGCCTTGACCAGCGATGCGGCGCTGACGATGCGTTCGTTGGGCACCTCGGCACGTATCCTCGTGGCCGGCCGACAGCTGGCAGAAAGCATGGGCGCGGATCCAGCTGGGCTGGCCACGATGCCGACACTGGGCACTTCTGACGAAATTGGCGAGGTGGAATGGCAGCTGGAGCACATTGATGGCGCAACCCACCGCCTGCGGCACGAGCCCCGCATGACCTGCAGCGACTTTACCGCCGTGCGCGCCGCCGCGATCCGCAACCTGGGCGTGGCGCTGCTGCCCGATCACGTGTGTTCAGAGGCGCTGCGCCAGGGGCAACTGGTGCATGTCCTGCCGCAGTGGCGCGCGCAGATCGGTATCGTGCACCTGGTCTTCACCACCAGGCGGGGGTTGCCGCCGGCGGTGCGCGCGTTGATCGATCACCTCGCGGCGACCTTTCCCAAATGATCGACCAAGGCGTTCGTCGAGCGGTGTTTGCCAAGCGGCGGTGCCCTGCCTAGCCTGCCCCGGTTCGATCACGGCAGCAGGGCACATCAGATCATGCTTGAACTTCAGGGGGTTTCCCACGTCTATGGCAATGGCACGCGCGCGCTGGATGCCGTCAGCCTGACCATTCCCAAGGGCATGTTCGGGCTGCTTGGCCCCAATGGCGCGGGCAAGTCCACCCTGATGCGCACCATCGCCACGCTGCAAATCCCCACCAGCGGACGGATCATGTTCGACGGCATCGACGTGGTCGGCGATCCCCAGGCGATCCGTGGACAGCTTGGCTATCTGCCGCAGGATTTCGGCGTCTATCCCCGCGTCAGCGCCTATGATCTGCTCGATCACATGGCCGTGCTCAAGGGTATCGCCGGGCGGGGCGAGCGGCGCGACACGGTCGAGACGCTGCTCGCCCAGGTCAACCTGTGGGACGTGCGGCGCAAGGCCGTGGCGGGGTATTCGGGCGGGATGCGGCAGCGCTTTGGCATTGCCCAGGCCCTGATCGGCAATCCCCGCCTGGTCATCGTCGACGAACCCACCGCCGGGCTCGATCCCGAAGAGCGCAACCGCTTCCTCAATCTGCTGGCCGAAATCGGCGAGAACGTGGTGGTGATCCTGTCGACCCACATCGTGGACGACGTGACCGACCTGTGCCCGCGCATGGCGATCCTGGGGCAGGGGCAGATCCTGCTGGAAGGCGCGCCCACCGCCCTGATCGGCGCCCTGGCTGGCCAAGTGTGGGAGCGCGCGATCGACCGCGCCGATCTGCCCGCGATCAGCGCGGCGCACCGCGTCATCTCCACCCGCCTGCGTGGTGGCCGCACCGTGGTCCACGTGATTGCCGACACGGCGCCAGGAGAGGGCTTCACCGCCGTTCCCGGCGGGCTTGAAGATGTCTATTTCTCGACGCTGCTTGCCGCGCGCGCATCCGCGCCGGCGGCCGTCGTCGCCTGAGCGGGCAAGGGGGCACAGACATGCTTGGCCGCATCGCCGCGTTCGAAATCCGCTATCAGTTGCGCAGCCCGGTGTTCTGGGTGGTGTTCGCGCTGTTCTTCCTCCTCTCGTTTGGCGCCATGGCTTCGAGCCAGATCTCGATCGGTGGCACGCCCGACAACGCCTGGCAAAACGGCACGCTGTCCCTGGCGATGACCCAGGGTGTGATGACGATCTTTGCGCTGTTTTCCACCACGGCATTCGTCGCCAACGTGATCGTGCGCGATGATGACAGCGGCTTTGGCCCGCTTGTGCGGGCAACCTCGGTGCGCAAGGGCGATTACCTGTTCGGCCGCTTTGCCGGGGCCTATCTCGTGTCGCTGCTGGTCTTTGCCGCGGTGCCGCTGGGCAGCTTCGTCGGGTCGCTGATGCCCTGGCTCGATCCCGAAACGATCGGGCCCAACCGGCTCGACGCCTATCTGCGCCCGTTCGTGCTGGTGGCGATGCCCACGCTGTTGTGGAGTGCGGCGTTTTTCTTTGCCGTGGCCACGCTTACCCGCTCGATGATGGCAACCTATGTGGCGGTGGTGGCCAGCCTGCTGATCTGGGGCGTAACGCGCGGCATCCTCGCCAGCCATCCCGATCTGCGCACGCTGGCGGCGCTCACCGATCCGTTCGGCGTTGTCGGCATCGCGCTCGAAACCCGCTATTGGACGCTGGCGGAAATCAACGCGCAGCCTTTTCCGTTTTCCGCGCTCATGCTGGAAAACCGCGCCATCTGGCTGGCTGTCACCGTTGCAGCGCTGGCGCTGGCATGGTGGCGTTTCAGCTTTGCTACCCCGGCGGCGAGCAAGCGCCAGTTGCGGCGCGAGGCACGGCGCGCGCGCAAGCTTGCCGCTGCCACGCCCAACCGGGTAAGCCGGCTGCCCGATCCTGACCAGGCCCGCGCGCAATGGCCGCGCCTGATCGCGCGCATCACGTTCGAGGCGCGGATGATCCTGCGCAGCCCAGCGTTCCTGGTGCTCGTCGCAGTGGGCGCGATCAACGCGCTGGCGGCCTTGAGCTTCAGCGACAGCATGTATGGCAGCAAGAGCTACCCTGCCACGTTCCTGCAGATCATGGCGCTGCGCAGCGCGTTCACGCTGGGGCCGATCGTGATCGCCGGGTTCTATGCCGGCGAACTGGTCTGGCGCGATCGTGAGCGGCGGATCAGCGCGATCATCGATGCCAGCGCCTTGCCCAGCTGGGCCTTGCTGCTGCCCAAGGTGCTGGCGCTGGTGCTGGTGCTGTTCATCACCGTGGCGCTGGGCACGCTGGTGGGCATTGGCGTGCAACTGGCCAATGGCTTTACCGCGATCGCCCTGGGGCAATACCTGTGGTGGTACCTGGTGCCGACCACGGCCGACATGGTGTTGCTGGCCGGCCTGGCCGTGTTCCTTCAGGTGGTTTCGCCCAGCAAGTATGTCGGTTGGGGCTTGCTGCTGGTGTGGTTCGTGTTCGGCATCGTCGCCTCGGCGATGCATTGGGACCACCCGCTGTACCAATATGCCTCGAGCGTGCCCAATCCGCTGACCGACATCAACGGCGCGCGGGTGGGCTGGGCCACCAACTGGTGGCTGCGGCTCTATTCAGGGCTGCTGCTGGTGGCGCTGATGGCGGCAGCGCATCTGCTGTGGCCGCGTGGTGCCAACGATGGCGTCGGCGCACGCAGCCGCCAGGCGCTGCGCCGGCTGCGCAGCCCGGCCGGCGGCCTGATCCTGGCCGCGCTGGCCGGCATGGCGGCAACCGGCGCCTGGCTCTATTATCAGATGGATGTGCGCAACCATTACGAGAATGGCGCGCAGCAGGAGATCGACACGGCCAACCTCGAAAAGCTCTATGCCCGCTATGAATATGCGCCCGAGCCGAGCGTCACGCATATCGCGCTCAAGGTCCGCATCGATCCGGCCACGCCGCGGATGGATGCAGAGGGCACCTATGACCTGGTCAACAGCACCGGCGCGCCGCTGTCCACCGTGCACCTGATGCTGCCGCAGCACGATCGCGATGTCCTGGCGCTGACGATCGACGGCGCGCGGGTAAGCCATGACGATGATCGACGCCAGGTGCGCTTCTTCACGTTCGATCACCCGCTGGCGCCGGGCGCCACCACCCGGCTGCATTTCCGCGTGCGGCGCTGGCAGCAGGGTATCAACCCGCTGGGCGATGACACGCGCCTGCTGGCCAATGGCACGTTCCTCGATTCCAGCGAGATCGCGCCGACGATCGGCATCCAGCGCGCCGCCATGTTGAGCGATCCGGTCAAGCGCCGCGAACACGGGCTGCCGGCAGAGCACCGCATGCCCAAGCTGGAAGACCAGGGCGCGCGGCGGTTCAACTATATCGCCAACGCCAGCTGGGTGACGAGCGACATCACCGTCACCACCGCCGCCGACCAGGTGCCGCTGGCGCCGGGCGACAAGGTGGCCGATGCGGTGGCGGGCGGGCAGCGCACCGCGCGCTTTGTCTCGCGTGTGCCCATCCTCAACTTCTGGTCAATCCAGTCGGCCCGCTATGCGATCGACACCCGCGATGCCGATGGCGTGCAGGTCTCGATCTATTACGATCCCCAGCATGCCTACAACGTCGCCCGCCTGCAGCGCGCCGCCAGTGTGGCGCTGGGCTATTACCGCCGCAATTTCGGGCCTTATCAGTTCGATTATGCCCGCATCATCGAATTCCCCGGCTATGCCAGCTTTGCCCAGGCCTTTGCCGGCACGATGCCGTTT
Source organism: Novosphingobium capsulatum NBRC 12533 (assembly GCF_001598375.1). Lineage (GTDB taxonomy): Bacteria > Pseudomonadota > Alphaproteobacteria > Sphingomonadales > Sphingomonadaceae > Novosphingobium > Novosphingobium capsulatum. The sequence continues at coordinate 88,168 of NZ_BCYV01000012.1, read as the reverse complement.
TCGGAATCGATCGGGTTCCTGGGTGATTTCAGCGATCCCGACAAGATCGACTACGCCACCTATGTCGCCGCGCACGAGTTGTCGCATCAGTACTGGGCCCACCAGGAAATCAGCGCGGAAATGCAGGGCGGCACGATGATGGTCGAAACGCTGGCGCAATATTCGGCGCTGATGGTGATGAAGCAGCTTTACGGGCCGGACAAGATCCGCCGCTTCCTGCGCTATGAACTCGATCGCTACCTTTCCTCGCGCGGACGGGAAGCGGTGGAGGAAGTGCCGCTGGCCCGCGTGGAAGACCAGCCCTATATCCACTATCGCAAGGGCGCGGTCGCGCTCTACCTGCTGCAGGATCGCCTCGGCGAGGCGCGGGTCAATGCCATGCTGCGCCAGATATTGGCGCGCTATCGCTTTCAGGGGCCGCCTTATTCCACCTCGATGGATCTGGTGCGCGGCTTCCACGCGCTGGCGCGGACGCCGCAGGAACATGCGCTGGTGCGTGATCTTCTGGAAACCATCACGGTGTGGGATTTCAAGGCGGACAGCGCGAAAACCCAGCGCCGTGCCGATGGCACCTGGCAGACCACGCTGACGCTCAGCGCCAGCATGGCGCGCGACGATGGCAAGGGCGCCAGCACCCCCGTGCCGCTCGATCAGGATGTCGACATTGGCCTGTTCACCGCACAGCCGGGCGAGGGCGCCTTTGGCAAGGCCGATGTCATCACCATGGAGCGCCACCGCCTGCACGACGGCACCAGCACGATCGTGCTGACCAGCCACCGCAAGCCGGCCTATGCCGGGGTCGATCCCTACAACACGTTCATCGACCGCAAGAGCGATGACAATGTCATCGCCGTCACGGGCGGCTGATGATCACCTGTCGCCCCATGCCGCGCTTGCTGGCGTGGTGTGGGGCGCCACTGCTTCACAGCCCGTCGCATCGCCTTTGCTGCTTCATCGCGCGTTCAGCCCGATTGCGGAGATTTCCCGCGCAAACAAGCACAAGGAGCGATATCCATGCCAGGATTTCCCAAGTTTGTGATCGGTGCCGCAGCGTTGAGCGTAGCTGGTGCCTGCGCGGCCCAGGCTGCAACCAATGATCTGCACACGATGCTGGTGAATCTGCCCGACGGCACGGTGGCGCAGGTACAGTACCACGGCGCTGTCGCGCCGCGCATCGCGATCCAGCCGGTGGCCGCGATGGACGCTGGCGTTGATCCGGCGGCCGACGAGCAGGCCTTGATGGCGGCTGATCCCTTTGCCCACATGGCGCTGGTTTCGGCGATGCTCGATGAGCAGGCCGCCGCGATGATGCAGCAAGCCGCGCTGATGCAGCGCGCTGCCATGGCCGAGGGTACGGCGGGCGCGGCAGACGGCGTACCGGGCATGACGGTGGCGGGCATGACCAACCTGCCCAAGGGGGTGCACATGACCTATGTGTCGAGCACGACGGACGCTTCGGGCTGCACCCGCACGGTATCGTACAGCTCTGAAGGCGGCGCGCAGGCGGCCCCGCGCGTAACCCAGGCGGCGTCCGACAGTTGCAGCGCGGTCAGGCCCAATAGCCAGGCAATCCCCGCCAAGGCTGAGGCACCGGCTGTCCCCGCGCCCGCTGTCGGCCAGAAGGTCTGATCTGCGGCCAACCGGCGCACGGCGTGGAACGATGGCCGCACGCAGGCGTTAAAGCCCTTGAATTTCCCCAGATCGAAAGGGCGCCCCGTGATTGGCAAGATCGTTTCCGCCGTGGTCGGCAAGAAGATTGCAGAGCGCACCGCCGGGATGAGCGAAGGCAGTGGCGCGCTGATTGGCGTGGCTGCTGCTACCGTGCTGCGCCGCCTGGGCCCTGTGGGCTTTGTGGCGGCAGCAACCGGTGGTCTGCTGGCCAAGCGCTACATGGCCAAGCGCCAGGCGCGCCGCGCTCCCGCCGTTTAATATGATACCCCAGCAAGCCCCCGTTCCGGCATAGGAGCGGGGGTTTCGCTTTAATTGAACTTATCCGTTTCATTTTTGGCGTCTGCTGCCGGGCGAAGCCTTTTGCTGCTTTGTCCGGGCGACCGCGCGCGCCTGCCGCCGGTAAAAGGACCATGACCATGACCAAGCCCCCCAAGTCTTCGCCCGCGCAGGACAACGCGCTGCATGATCATCAGCCCGGCGCCGGAAACGCAGGATACGAAACCCGCGCCGGCAGCGGCGGGGAAACCCATCAGGATGCAGCGACGGGTGCCTCGGCCGATGGCTATCTCACCGACAACTTCGGCCATCGCCTGGCCGACAACCAGAACAGCCTCAAGGCCGGTGCGCGCGGCCCGGCGCTGCTGGAAGACTTCATCCTGCGCGAAAAAATCTTCCATTTCGACCACGAGCGTATCCCTGAGCGGATCGTTCACGCGCGCGGCTCCGGCGCACACGGCGTGTTCGAAGTGACCCGCGCGATCCCGGAATTGACCAAGGCCGGCCTGTTCCAGGAAACCGGCAAGACCTGCCCGGTGTTCGTGCGGTTTTCGACCGTCGCGGGCGGGGCCGGCTCGGTCGATACCCCGCGCGATGTGCGCGGCTTTGCCGTCAAGTTCTACACCGACGAAGGCAACTGGGATCTGGTCGGCAACAACATCCCGGTGTTCTTCATCCAGGATGCGATCAAGTTTCCCGACCTGATCCACTCGGTGAAGATGGAGGCCGATCGCGGCTATCCCCAGGCCGCGAGCGCGCATGACACGTTCTGGGATTTCGTTGGGCTGATGCCGGAATCCATGCACATGATCATGTGGGCGATGAGCGATCGCGCCATTCCGCGCACACTGCGCACGATGGAAGGGTTCGGCGTCCACACCTTCCGCCTGGTTGATGCCAAGGGCAAGGGCCGCTTCGTCAAGTTCCACTGGAAGCCGGTGCAGGGCCTGGAGTCGCTGATCTGGGACGAAGCCGTGAAGATCGCCGGTGCCGACCCCGATTTCCACCGCCGTGACCTCTATGAAGCGATCGACAGCGGCGCCTATCCCGCTTGGGATCTGGGCGTGCAGGTGTTCGACGAGGAATGGGCGGCCAAGCAGCCCTATGACGTGCTAGACGCGACCAAGCTGGTGCCCGAGGAAGACGTGCCGGTGGAAATCGTCGGGCGCATGACCCTGAACCGCAATGTCGACAATTTCTTTGCCGAGACTGAGCAGGTGGCCTTCCTGCCCACCAACGTTTTGCCCGGCATCGATTTTTCCAACGATCCGCTGCTTCAGGGCCGCCTGTTTTCCTACCTCGACACCCAAAAATCGCGCCTGGGCACGACCAATTTCCACCAGATCCCGATCAACGCGCCCAAATGCCCGTTCCACAACATGCAGCGCGATGGCCTGATGCAGACGCTGGTGCCCACCGGCCGCGCCAATTACGAGCCGAACTCGCTGAATGAAGCGGGCGAAGCCAGCGGACCGCGGGCCGATCCAGATAGCGGGTTCACCTCGTTCCGGGAAAACGGCGAGCGCAACGATCCCACAGAAAAGCTGCGCGTGCGGCCCGAGCTTTTCGCCGATCACTATAGCCAGGCTGCGCTGTTCTTCCATTCGCAGACCGAAAGCGAGCAGGCGCACATCGCCTCTGCCCTGGTGTTCGAACTGTCGAAGGTGAGCCTGGAGCATATTCGCACCCGCGTGCTGTCGCGCCTGCGCAATGTGGACGAGGAACTGGCCAGCCGCGTGGCCAAGGGCCTGGCGATGGACCTGCCGGAAAAGGCACCCGCCGCGCGTGCCGTTACGGCGATGAAGCCGTCAGATGCGCTGTCGATCCAGAAGCAGGCCCGCAAGACCTTCGAAGGCCGCAAGGTGGGCATCCTGTTTGCGGAAGGATCGGACAAGGCGGCGATCGACACGCTCAAGAAGGACATTGAGGGTGCCGGCGGATCGGTATTCCTGGTGGCGCCGAAGGTGGGCGGCATTGCCGTCAAGGGCGGCACGCTCAAGGCCGATGGGCAGCTTGATGGTTCGCCCTCGGTCATGTTCGATGCGGTCGCCTCGGTCCTGATGCCCGAAGCGGCAGCCGAACTGGCCCGCCAAGGCGCAGCGGTGCAATGGTTCATGGACGCCTATGGCCATTGCAAGACGATTGCCCATTGTCCCGGCACCCAGGTGATCCTGGACAAGGCCGGTGTGGAAAAGGACGATGGCGTGGTGCCCAACGAAGACCTGATCAAGGTGGGGCCGGTGCGCCATTTTGCCCGCGAGCCAAAGGTCCGCGCCCTGGCTTGATCCCGCAAGCGGTAAAAGAGTGAAACGTTACCATCACCCCGGATCAAATCCGGGGTGATGGCCGTTGTGATTTCTTGAATTTTCATTGTGCCGCCGACCCTTTAGACAGGATGAGCCGATCATGACTGAGCCCCAGACCCCGGAAGCCAAGGCACAAGCGATCGAGGTGCCCGAAGCAGCCGGGGGATGGGGATCGCTGGAAGGGATTACCGCCACCGAACTGTCGCAGCGGGCGGGCCCCGGCGCGCTGGAAACACTGGCGCATCTCAACAAGCCGGATGGCACCGCCTGCACTTCGTGCGCGTGGATCAAGCCGCCGACGCCGGCCAAGTTCGAGTTCTGCGAAAACGGCGCGAAGGCAACGCTGTGGGACCTGACCAGCGCGCGCTGCACACCCGAATTCTTTGAACAGCACACCGTCAGTTCGCTGTGGGGACTGAGCGCCAATGAGCTTGAGCGCGAAGGCCGCCTGACCGAGCCGCTACGCTATGACCCTGCCAGCGACCGCTACCTGCGCGCCAGTTGGGCAGAAGCCTTTGCCGCGATCGGCGCGCGGCTGCGCCAGATCGATCCTGCGACCATGACATTCTACGCCAGCGGCAAGGCGGCGCTTGAGCCGAGCTATCTCTACGCCGCATTCGCGCGCATGCTGGGGCACAACAACCTGCCCGACAGTTCCAACATGTGCCACGAGACCACGTCGGTCGGTCTCAAGAAGGTGATCGGCTCGCCGGTTGGCACGTGCCAGCTGGAAGACCTGGAGCAGTGCGACGCGATCTTTTACCTGGGCCAGAACCCCGGCACCAATTCGCCGCGCATCCTCCATCCGCTGCAACAGGCGGTAAAGCGCGGCTGCAAGATCGTGACGTTCAACCCGCTCAAGGAAGCGGGGCTGGTCGAATTCGTCAATCCGCAAAGCCCGCTGGACATGCTGGCGGGCAAGGCCACGCGGTTGAGCCACCTGTATCTGCAAGTGCGCCCCGGTGGCGATATCGCCGCGCTGATGGGCGTGTGCAAGCATGTGCTGGCACGCGCTGCGCATGAGCCGGGCCTGCTCGATCAAGGGTTTATCGACGCCCATTGCCATGGTTTCGGGGCGTTCCGGGCCAAGCTGGATGTCACCGGCTGGGACGCGCTGGAGGCGGCAAGCGGCGTGACCCGCGCCGAGATGGAAGCGGCCGGCGATGTCTATGCCGATGCCAAGGCGGTGATCGGCATCTATGGCATGGGGCTGACCCAGCAGGTCCACGGCAGCGAGGCGATCGGCATGCTGGTCAACCTGCTCCTGCTGCGCGGCAACATCGGGCGGCCGGGCGCGGGCTGTTCGCCCATTCGCGGCCATTCCAACGTGCAGGGCCAGCGCACCGTGGGCATCACCGAAAAGGTGGCGCTGGCGCCGGTGGAAACCTATCGCACCGTGCTGGGGCTGGAGACACCGCCAGAGGATGGGCACAACACGGCCAAGTTCCTGGAAGCGCTGCAGGGCGGCAAGAACCGCGCCTATGTGGGGCTGGGCGGCAATCTGGCGATGGCCGTGCCGGACCACGGCCAGATCCACGCCGCGTGGCGCGAGATGGACCTGACGGTGCACATCGCCACCCGGCTCAACCACACGCATCTGTTGCCGGGCAAGGAAAGCTGGATACTGCCCTGCCTGGTCCGCTCGGAAGAGGATATCCAGGACAGCGGCAACCAGTTCGTCAGCATCGAGGACAGTTTCAGCCACATCTATAGCTCGATGGGCAAGCGCAAGCCGGCAAGCGAGCACCTGCTGAGCGAGACGGCGATCATCTGCGAACTGGCCAAGGCCAGCCTGCCGGAAAACCCGCGCTGGCAGTGGGATGCATGGCGCGGCGATTATGCGCGCATTCGCGATCTGATCGCGCGGACCTATCCCAAGGAGTTCTTCGACATGGACCGGCGCATGCATCAGCCCGGCGGGTTTTTCCGCGGCAACGATGCCCGCCGCCGGGTCTGGCATACCCAAAGCGGGCGGGCCGAGTTTACCGACCCCAGCGTACTCAACGCCGGCCCGCAGGATGAGGCAGACGATACGCTGCGCCTGGTCACGCTGCGGTCGAACGACCAGTTCAACACCACGGTCTATGGCATGAACGACCGGCTGCGCGGTCTTTCGGGAGAGCGCACGATCGCGTTGATGGCGCCGCAGGAAATCGCCCGGCTGGGCCTCGCCGAAGGGCAGCGCATCACTCTGGTGACGGCCGCCGATCCGGCCACGCGCCGTGCGGTGGGCGGGCTCAAGGTCGTGCCCTATGACCTGCCGGCGGGCACGGTGGCCGGCTATTTCCCTGAACTCAACGCCCTGGTGCCGCTGTCGCTGCGCGAAAAGCTGTCAGACACGCCGGCGTCCAAGGGCGTGCCGGTCAGGATCGAGGCCTGACCGGCCGCATTCCGGCCGCCGTCAGGCGGCCGGTTCGGATGCCGGCGCCTCGCCATGCGCGACGGGGCAGCCTTGCTGTGCTGCCACCCGGAAATCAGCCGAATGGCGATAGGCGCGCCGGCGCGCGCGGTTGATACCGCCGAGCGGACGGTGCGCTTCCAGCCCGTTCCACGGCGAAAAGTGCAGGGTTTCATCGATCCGCTGCACCTTGTCTGCGCTCCAGCTATCCTGCGGTTCCACCCGCAACGTTGCCACCTGGACGAAAGGCGAGACCTCTTCAGGCCATTCCACACTGGCATCTTCCACCGGCTGGCGATCGAGGTCGCGCAGCAACTGCACTTCGAACGCCCATTCGCCGGTCAAGTTCGCGGCGTCCTCGCGAATGGTTTCGCGCAGCCCATCGGGGCGGCCGCTGGTGTCGATTACTTTGCCGGACAGCGCGGTGAGCGCGGGGGAAAGCGGGCGCAGGCGGAACTTGGCAACATGATCGCCATAGCGGAACGGGGTGGTGGAGAAATAGGTTTCGCCCAGCGGATGAACCTGCGGCGCGCCGCCCATGGCGGCCAGAGCACCTGATTCCAGGCCGACCTTGCCCAGCGCGCTGTTGATGAAGCCCAGCACCGTTGACAGCGCCACCTTGGCACCAGGCGCGCGATCAGTTGTGGCGGCCAGCAGTTTGAGCTTGCCGGCAAACTGATCGGCCCGCGCCGTCGCGAACACCGGGCCGTTGACGAACAGGAAGTCCTGCGCGTCCCCTTCCGCGGTTGGCAGGTAGGCCCCCGGCACCCCTTCCACTTTCAGTGCTAGGCCACGGGGCAGCACGACATTGTCATCCAGGATATCACCCGGATTGGTGGAGATGCGCAGCGCCGCGTCATAACGGCCCGCCTGGGTAAACAGCCCCTGGGCAAGCTCGGGCGGCAGGTTGGCATCGACGGTGAACGTGCCTTCAAACAGGCCGTGCGCCTTGGCATGAACCGCGCGCACCGGCCGGCCATAGTCCTGCGCCGTGGTTTCGAGGATATGATCGAACGACTTTTCCAACGAGGCGTCGGTTTCCGCTTCGTTGTCTTCGATCTGTTCGAGGTCAGCAGAGTAGGCGATGGGGGGATTGGTCATCGACGGTATTCCTTTCAAAGCGCAGTGTCTGCGCCGGAAGCGAACGGATCGGGCAGGGCGGGCAGGATCTTGTCGAGCGTGAGCGGGAAGCTGCGCACGCGCACGCCGCAGGCGTTGTAAACCGCGTTGGCAATGGCGCCGGCTGCGCCGCAAATGCCCAATTCGCCCACGCCCTTGGCCTGGAGCGGGCTGGCTGCGGCATCGCGTTCTTCCAGCAGGATCACCTCGATCGCCGGCACGTCGGCATGCACCGGCACGTGATATTCGGCCAGGTCATGGTTGACGAGGTGCCCGTCGCGGGTATCGAACGCCAGCTCCTCTGTCAGCGCGCTGCCGATGCCCCAGACCATGCCACCCAGGCATTGCGAGCGCGCGGTCTTGGCATTGAGCACGCGGCCAAAGCCAAACGCGCCGGTCATCCGCCGCACGCGTACCTCGCCGGTGAACGCATGGACCGCCACCTCGGCAAAAAACGCGCCATAGCTGGCCTGCGAGAATGACTTGGCCGTCTTGCCCGGCTTGATCGTGCCGGTTTCCGCGATGTCTTCGCCGTTCAGCAGATCGCGCAGCGGGCGTGCCGGCGCGTTGCCGCCGCTGGCCATGCCGTCTTTCAGAACCAGTGCATCGGCGTCGCAACCCAGCGCCTTGGCCAGCTTGGCGCGGATCGCCTCGCAGGCATACATCACGGCAGATCCGGTGGAGATGGCGCCGAAGCTCCCGCCCGAACCGGCACCAGCCGGGTGGACGGTGTCGCCCAGCTTCACGTCGACACGCGCCATCGGCAGGCCCAGCATTTCGCCGGCGATCTGGCCGAGGATGGCATAGGAACCGGTGCCGATATCGGTCTGGTCGGATTCCACCACCGCGCTGCCATCGGCCTTGAGCGTGACACGCGCCTTGGCTGGCACCATCATGTTGACGCGCGCGGCGCTCGCCACGCCCATGCCGATCCACCAATCGCCGTCCCGCGTCTGACAGGGACGGTCCTGGCGCGCGCTCCACCCGAACGCTTCAGCCCCCTGTTCGAGCGCCTGTGTCAACATGCGCGAGGAATAAGGCGTGCCGGCCACAGGAACTGCGGACGGCAGGTTGCGCTTGCGCAACTCGATCGGATCGATGCCGATCTTCTCGGCCAGTTCGTCCATCGCCGCTTCGAGCACTTGCATGCCCACCGCTTCTCCGGGGGCGCGCACGGATCCGGCAGTGAGGCGGCTGATCCGCGCCACTTCAACCTTGAGCAGGCGGTTTTCGCCGCCGTAGAGGAACTCGGTCGCCTGGGTGACGGGCTCGGCAAACTTTTCGCCCGGCAGGTTGGATACCAGCGCCTCGTGGCCCAGTCCGATCAGCCGGCCAGCGGGATCGGCGGCCAGGCGCACGCGCTGGCGCGTTTCGGAGCGGCGCATCACGGTCTGGAACACCTGCTGCCGGCTCATCACCACGCGCACCGGGCGGCCCAATTCCCGCGCGGCGAGCGCGGCGGCCACTGCTTCGTGGGTGATGCCCAGCTTGGAGCCGAAGCCGCCACCGACATAGGGGGCGATGATCCGCACCTTGTCGGCCGAGAGGCCCAGGCAATCGGCAATTTCCTTCACGTTATAGGACAGCATCTGGTAGCTGCCGTGCAGGATCAGGCTGTCGCCCTGCCATTGCGCGATGGTGGCGTGGGGTTCCATCGCGGCGCTGGCGTGGCCAGGCGTTTCATATTCAACGTCGACGGAAAAGGCCGCGTTCTGCATTGCCTGGTCAAGGTCACCGCCCTCAACCGGCTTGCTGCTGGATGGCGCTTCCACCTTCACGCCCGGCGCGGCGGGATCGAAAGGCACGGGATCGCCGTCGGCGTCGGTATAGTGGATCGGCAGGGCGAGCGCGGCGTCACGCGCCTGCTCAAAGGTTTGCGCTACCACCAGCGCCACGGGCTGGCCAAAGTATTCCACCTTCGCCGCATCCTGCTGCGGCGCCTTGGCCGCCATGCCCTGCGCCGGACGCCGCGTCATCGCCGGGTCGGCGATCACCGCGATCACGCCCTCGCGCGACAGCACCGCGTCGCGGTCGATCTTGCTGACCTGGCCCTGGGCAATGCCGGCCAGCACCAGAACGCCTTCGACGCAGCCATCGATGCGCCATTCGGCGGCATAGGTCGCCGTACCGCTGACCTTGAGCGGACCTTCGGGACGGTCGAGCGGCTGGCCGATCACGCCTTGGCGCATCTGGTCGAGCAGATTGCGTTCGTCGGGCTGGTTATACATGTCTGACAGGGGAAGGTGCATGGTGTTCAACCCTTCGTCGCTTGGGCCAGCGTCGCGGCCAGGGCCCGCGCGGCAAGGGGGATTTTGAAATCGTTGGCGCCAAACCCACGCGCCTGGCGCAGCAGGATTTCGGCAGCTTGGTCGAACAGCGCGGGAGAGGGCTTCTCCACCACCAGCGCTGCTTCCACGGCGCTGTCGCGCCACGGCACGGTTCCGAGGCTGCCAAAGGCCAGAGCACAGCGCGCGATGCGGCCTTCTTCCATGGTCACGTCGGCTGCGACGGAAACCAGAGCAAAGGCATAGGACGCGCGGTCTCGCACCTTGCGATAGACTTGGGTTCCGCCGGTCGGAGCGGGCAGGCGCACTGCCGTGATCAGTTCGCCCGGCTGCAGCACGTTGTCGCGCGTGGGGTCATCGCCCGGCTCGCGGTGGAACATCGCCAGCGGAATCTGGCGCGGGCCGAACGGGCCTTCGGTCAGCACCACGGCATCGAGTGCGAGCAAGGCCACGGCCATGTCACCGGGATAGGTGGCAATGCAGGCGTCGCTGGTGCCGAGCACGGCATGGATGCGGTTGAAACCGTCGCGCGCGGCGCAGCCGCTGCCGGGCGCGCGCTTGTTGCAGGCCTGCGTGGTATCATAGAAATAGCCGCAACGGGTACGCTGGCACAGGTTGCCGCCGGTGGTCGCGCGGTTGCGCAGCTGCGGGCTGGCGCCGGCCAGGATCGCCTGGGCCAGCAGTGGCCAATCCTGGCGCACGCGCATGTCTGCCGCACAATCGGCGTTGGTGACCAGCGCGCCGATGCGCAGGCCCGTGCCATCGGGCACAATGCTGTCGAGCCCGGTGCGGCGGATCGAGACGAGGCGCTCGGGCGTCGCCACCTGCAGCTTCATCAGATCAACCAGGTTGGTGCCGCCGGCAATCGCCGTCGCGCCCTGGCCCATGGCGCTGAGCGCGGCCGCTGCGTTTGCGGCATGATCGAGAGTGAAGGGCTTCATGCCAGCGCCTCCGCCCCGATGACTTCTTTCAGCGCGGCGATGATGTTGGAATAGGCACCGCAGCGGCAGAGGTTGCCGCTCATCCGCTCGCGCAGTTCTTCGGCGGTGGGGATGGGTCGGGCGGCCACATCGGCGCTGACCGCGCTGGGCCAGCCCTGGGCCAGTTCGGCCATCAGCGCTTTGGCCGAACAGATCTGGCCGGGCGTGCAATAGCCGCACTGATAGCCATCATGCGATACGAACGCCTTCTGCAGCGGGGCAAGCGCGTCGGGCGTGCCGATGCCCTCGATCGTTTCGATGCTGTCGCCATCATGCAGCGCGGCCAGCGAGAGGCAGGAATTGATGCGCTTGCCATCGACCAGCACGGTGCAGGCGCCGCACTGGCCATGGTCGCAGCCTTTCTTGGTGCCGGTCAGGCCCAGATCGTGGCGCAGCCAATCGAGCAGGGTGCGGCGGGGGTCTAGGGGCAGCGTCTGCGGCTGGCCGTTGACGTGCGCGGTTGGCAAAGTGGGGGCCATGGCCGGAAGCGGTCCTCGTCTTGGGGGAGAATGTGCGGTTCGAACGCGCAACAGGCTGCAACGATCCTGCACCATGCAGAAAGGGCAGCGGCCGCCGCGTGCGCAGGGCTTGCCGCGCGTGGCCTGGCGTGTGAGGGAAATACCCATCATGACCAATCCGATCCTGGCCACCGACAGCTACAAGCACAGCCACTTTCGCCAATATCCGCCCGAAGCGCGGGTGATCAGCGCCTATGTGGAGGCGCGGCCCGGCGGGGCGAGTGACGTGGTCCTGTTCCTGGGGCTGCAACCCTATCTGATCGATTACCTGGGCTGCGCGGTGACCGGGGCGGATATCGAGGAGGCCGAGGCGGTGTGCATGGCGCACGGCGTGCCATTCAACCGCGCCGGCTGGCAGGCGATCGTGGATGACCACGACGGCCACCTGCCACTGGAAATCCGCGCCCTGCCCGAAGGCAGCGTGGTGCCGGCGGGTGTGCCGCTGGTGCAGGTGGAAAACACCGACCCGCGCATGCCGTGGCTCACCACCTTTGTCGAAACCGCGCTGTTGCGCGCGGTGTGGTATCCCAGCACGGTTGCCACGATGAGCTGGCAATGCCGCCAGGTGATCCGCGCCGGGCTGGAGCAAACGAGCGAGGACGTGGACGGGCAACTGCCGTTCAAGCTCCACGATTTTGGCGCGCGCGGGGTGAGCAGCGGGGAAAGTGCTGGGCTGGGCGGCCTCGCGCACCTCGTCAACTTCCAGGGCACCGACACGATGGAGGGGCTGCTGGCCGCGCGCCGCTATTACGGGGCAGACATGGCCGGATTTTCCATCCCGGCGGCCGAACACAGCACGATGACCAGCTGGGGCGAGGCGCGCGAGGCAGACGCCTATCGCACCATGCTCGATGCGTTCGATGGACCTGGACGGCTGGTGGCCGTGGTATCAGACAGCTATGACCTCGACGCGGCGGTGCGCGGCATCTGGGGCGGCACGCTGCGCGACCATGTGCTGGCCCGCCAGGGCACGCTGGTAGTGCGCCCCGACAGCGGCGATCCGATCGAAACCCCGCTGCGCACGATTGCCACGCTATGGGATGCCTTTGGCGGCACAACCAACGCCAAGGGCTTTCGCGTGCTCGACCGCCATGTGCGGGTGATCCAGGGCGATGGCATGACCGCCGAAACCATCGGCCTCTTGATAGAGCGGCTGATCGCGGCAGGCTTTGCCATCGACAACATCGCCTTTGGCATGGGCGCCGGCTTGTTGCAGAAGGTCAACCGCGATACCTTGCGCTTTGCGATGAAAGCCAATGCCATGCTGGACGCGCACGGCGTGTGGCATGACGTGTTCAAGCATCCTGCCACGGATCCCGCCAAGGCCAGCAAGGCCGGGCGCCAGGCCGTGGTCCTGCGCGATGGCGCGATGGTCGCCGCGCGGCGCGATGCGGTGGCGCCGGGTGATGACCTGCTGGTGCCGGTGTGGCGCAATGGCGAGATGCTTGTGCGGCATACATTCGACGCCGTGCGCGCGCGGGCAAGTGCGGGGCTGGGTGGGTAGCTGCTGATAGAAAGCGGAACCCCGGATCACGCCCGGGGTGACGTTGATTTTTTAAATCATTGATATGTCTCGTCACCCCGGACTTGATCCGGGGTCCAGCTGTTCTGTTCGCCTATCCCGCCGCTCAGACGCTCACCGGCGCCGGCGCGAAGCCTTCGGTGCCGAAGACGCGCAGATAGCGGGCGATTTCGGCTGGATCGCCGGTGGCCTTGGCGGGGTTGTCCGATAGTTTGACTGCGGGGCGGCCATTGGCGCTGGTGACCTTGCAGACCAGCGAGATCGGTTCGAGCGCGGTATCGCCATCGGGGGCGCAGCCGCGGAAATCGTTGGTGAGATTGGTGCCCCAGCCAAAGCTCATCCGCACGCGGCCGTGGAAGTGGCGATAGGTCTGCTCGATCGTGTCCACGTCCATCCCGTCGGAAAAGATCAGCAGGCGCTGGCGCGGATCGACGCCGTGCGCCTGCCACCAGGCGATGATCTGCTCGCCAGCGGGAATGGGCGGCGCGCTGTCGGGGCGAAAGCCGGTCCAGCCGGCCAGCCAATCGGGCGCGTGGCGCAGGAACGCGGTGGTGCCAAAGGCATCGGGCAGGGCGATCAGCAGGTTACCGTTGTAATGCTGGCGCCATTCTTCCAGCACGCAATAGGGCGCGCGGGCGAGATCGGCATCGCTTTGCGCCAATGCCGCAGCAACCATCGGGAGTTCATGGGCATTGGTGCCGATCGCCTCGAGATCGGCGTCCATCGCCAGGAGCACGTTGGACGTGCCGATGAAGCGCTCGCCCAGGCCTTCTTTCAGCGCCTCGACGCACCAGCGTTGCCACAGGAAACCATGGCGCCGCCGCGTGCCGAAATCGGAAAGGACCAGATCGGGCAGGGTGCGCAGCCGCTCCACCTTGTTCCACAGCTTGGCCTTGGCGCGGGCATAGGTCACATCGAGCGCGAACTTGCCCTTGTCGCGCAGTGCCGCGCGCGAGCGCAGTTCGTTGATGATCGTCAGGGCGGGGATTTCCCACATCGTGGTGTGGGTCCACGGGCCGGCGAAATGCAGTTCGAACTGCCCATCGTGCCGGCGCAATTCGTATTCGGGCAGATGGAAATCAGCCAGCCATGCCAGAAAATCGGGGCCGAACATCTGCTGGCGGCCATAGAAGCTGTTGCCGGCCAGCCAGATCAGCTCTTTCTTGGTAAACCGCACCGTGCGCGCGTGATCGAGCTGCGCGCGCAGTTCCGCCTCGTCGATCACATCGGCCAAGCGCACACTGGTGGTGCGGTTGATCAGCGAAAACGTGGTGGTCACATCCGGGTGCACATGCCGGATCATCTGCAGCATCAGCAGCTTGTAGAAATCGGTATCGAGCAGGCTGCGCACGATCGGATCGAGCCGGAAATTGTGATCGTAAGTGCGCCGGGCAATGTCGGTAAACGTCATGCCCTGTCCATACGCCATTGGCGGCGCATGGGAAGATGCGCCTGCCCGCCATGCTGTGCGGGCAGGCGCGGAACGTGGTCAGCTAAAGGTCTGGCGCGGCAGGCCCAGCGGGTTGGCCGCCTGCAGCGCGGCGGGAAGCAGCGCATCGGGCAGCGCCTGGTAGCAGACGGGCCGCAGGAAGCGGTGGATCGCCATGGCGCCAACCGAGGTGGTGCGACCGTCGCTGGTGGCGGGGAACGGCCCGCCATGGACCATGGTCCGGCTCACTTCCACGCCGGTGGGCCAGCCGTTGGCCAGGATGCGGCCAACCTTGCGTTCCAGCACCGGGATGAGCGGGGCGGCGAGGGCATGGTCCGCCTCATCCAGGTGCAGCGTGGCGGTGAGCTGGCCTTCCAGCGCTTCGAGCAGCTGGGCGATCTGATCGGTGCTCTGCGCGCGGACCACCAGCGACGACGGGCCGAACACTTCCTCGGTCAACACGGGATTGGCCAGCAGGTGGGCCGCATCGACGGTGAGCAGCCGCGCGGCGCCCTGTTGTGCATCGCCATCGCTGCCGGCGGCCACGACGGTCACGCCCTCGCTGCCAGCAAGCGTGGCGATCCCCTTGGCGTAGGCTGCGGCGATGGCGCCGGTCAACATGACCTGCGGCACAACGCCGGCCAGCGCCTGCGCGGCCGAGGCGAGGAAGCGGTCGAGATCGGGGCTGTCGAGCGCGATGACCAGGCCCGGATTGGTGCAGAACTGCCCGGCAAACAGGCTGAGCGAGCCGACATAGGCCTTGCCCAGGTCTTCGGCGCGGGCGGCAAGCGCGGCGGGGAACAGCAGGACCGGATTGATCGACGACATTTCGGCATAGACCGGAATCGGCTCGGGCCGCGCGGCGGCCACCGCCATCAGCGCGAGGCCACCCCGGCGTGAACCGGTAAAGCCCACGGCCTTGATCGCCGGATCGGCCACCAGCGCGGTGCCGATGTCGTTGCCTGGCCCCTGGACCAGGCTGAACACGCCACCGGGCAGGCCGCACTGGGCCACGGCTTCGGCAATGGCTTCGCCGGCCAGACGCGAGGTGCCGGGGTGGGCCGGGTGTGCCTTGACCACCACGGGGCAGCCGGCGGCGAGGGCAGAGGCGGTGTCGCCACCAGCAACGCTGAACGCCAGCGGGAAGTTGGATGCGCCGAACACCGCCACGGGGCCAAGCGCAATGGCGCGCGAGGCCAGCGCCGGGCGGGGCAGGGGCTGGCGATCGGGCAGGGCGGGCTCGATCATCGCGCCGGCCCAGGTGCCTTCGCGCACGACCGTGGCAAATAGCCGGAGCTGGCCGGTGGTGCGGCCCAGTTCACCCGCCAGCCGCCCCTGCGGCAGGCCGGATTCCAGCATGGCGCGGGCGATGATTGCCTCGGCGCGGGCTTCCAGCGCGGTGGCAATCGCTTCCAGGAATGCAGCGCGCGCGGCCGGCGTGGTTTCGCGATAGGTATCGAATGCCGCGCCCGCCAGGGCACAGGCCTGCGCGATATCGGCCAGCGGCGTCACGGCAAAATCGCCGTCCAGCGCCTGGCCGGTGGCGGCGGCCACGCCGGTGAAGGTTTCGCTGCTGGTGCGGTTTTCCCCGCCGATCAGATAGGCACCGTTCATGGGCGCAAGTTCCTTTGCCGTTGTGCGCGGCAGCCCGCGCGGTCTGGCCACGGCAGATAGGGCGTTCAGTTTGGTTGCGCTACCATCAATATTGCCCGTGGGTGAGAAAGGCCGTGATCCGTGCTTCCTCGTCGGCGATATCCAGGCCGCGCTGTGCCAGCCAGGCATCGTTGAAGCAGGTGGAGGCATAGCGTTCACCGGAATCGCATAGCAGCGTGACGATCGAGCCTTGCTGGCCGGCGCGGGCCATCTCGCTCGCCAGCCGCGCGCAGCCGATCAGGTTGGTGCCGGTCGATCCACCCACGCGGCGGCCGAGGTGGCGCGACAGCGCGCGCGCCGCCGCGATCGAGGCGGCGTCTTCCACCACCTCCATCCGGTCGATCACGTTTGGCACGAACGAGGGTTCCACGCGCGGCCGGCCAATCCCCTCGATCACGCTGCAGGCGCCGTCCTTGCGCACGATCGCGCGATCGTGCCAGTGGCGGTGAAATACCGAATGGGCCGGATCGGCCACGCAGACGCGCGTGGCGTGGCGGTGATAGCGCACGAAGCGGCCCAACGTGGCCGAAGTGCCGCCCGTGCCGGCACCACACACGATCCAGGTGGGGATCGGGGCAGGCTCGCGGCGCATCTGGGCAAAGATGCTTTCGGCGATGTTGTTGTTGCCGCGCCAATCGGTCGCGCGTTCCGCAAAGGTGAACTGGTCCATATAGTGGCCACCGCGCTCGTCAGCCAGGCGCTGCGCCTCGCCATAGACGGCGGTGGGATCGGACACCTTGTGGCATTGCCCGCCCAGCGCCTCGATCGCGGCGATCTTCTCGGCGGCGGTGGTGGCCGGGATCACCGCGACGAACGGCAGGCCCAGCATGCGCGCGAAATAGGCTTCCGATACGGCGGTGGAGCCGGACGAGGCCTCGACTACGGTGGTACCTTCGCCGATCCAGCCGCTGCACAGGGCATGCAGGAGCAGCGAGCGGGCCAGCCGGTGCTTGAGGCTGCCGGTTGGGTGGCTGCTTTCATCCTTGAGGTAGATGGCAACGCCGGGCAGCGCGGGTAGATCGAGCGGGATCAGGTGGGTATCGGCGCTGCGGGCATAGTCTGCCTCGATCCGGGCGATCGCCCAATCGGCCCAGCGGCGCGGCGCCGCGTCAATTGCCACCGCTGCCATCTGCCGTGCGTGCATCGCAAAAACCCCCTGCTGCCAATCCGTCTGCACAATAGCAGCAGAGATGGAGCAAGGGGTTGCAAAGATCATGGCCTGATTGCGTGGTTGTGCAATCCAGATGCAGACCGAACCAATTTAGCGCACCCCCATTGCGTTGAGGGTGCGCCGCAGTCATTTGGGTTCGACGTGGCCGCCAAAACCATAACGCATGGCCGACAGCACCTTGTCGCCAAAGGTGGTTTCCATGCGACTGCGATAGCGGGCAAAGAGCGCGGCCGAGAGCACATAGGCCGGCACCGCTTCTTCCATCGCGGCTTCGACCGTCCAGCGGCCTTCGCCCGAATCCGCCACGTTGCCCGAAAACTGGTCGAGCGCATGGTCGCGCGCCAGGGCATCTGCCGTCAGATCGAGCAGCCAGGACGCGACCACGCTGCCGCGGCGCCAGGTTTCGGCGATATCGGGCAGATTGAGGTCAAAGCGTTCGTCTTCGGGCAGTTTGTCCGATGCCTTGGCCTTGAGGATATCGAACCCTTCGGCAAAGGCGGCCATCATGCCGTATTCGATGCCGTTGTGGACCATCTTGACGAAATGGCCCGCGCCCGCCGGCCCGGCGTGGAGGTAGCCCTTTTCCGGGCGCGGATCGGCATCGTCACCACGGCCGGCAGTGCGCTCGATCGCACCCATGCCCGGGGCCAGCGATTCCAGGATCGGGTCGATCACGGCGACGGCCTCTGCCGGCCCGCCAACCATCATGCTGAAGCCGCGGTCAAAGCCCCAGACGCCGCCAGACGTGCCCACGTCAACATAGGCGATGCCCTTGTCGGCCAAGGCCTTGGCGCGGCGGATATCGTCCTTGTAGAACGAATTGCCGCCGTCGATCAGGATGTCGCCAGGGGCGGCAAGATCGGCCAGTTGGGCGATGGTGGTTTCGGTGATCTCGCCAGCGGGCAGCATGACCCAGAACACCTTCTGGCCCTCGAACTTGGTGGCGGCATCCTCCAGCGAGGTAGCGGCAATCGCGCCATGCTCGGCGAGGGCAGCAACGGCCTCCTTGGCCACGTCGAACGCAACGATTTCATGGCCGGCACGCATCAGGCGGCGGGCAATCCCGGCGCCCATGCGGCCCAGGCCGATGATGGCAACACGCATGCAAGCAATCTCCTGTCGAACTTTTCAATCCGGCCGCGAGCCAGCGCCGGTTCCTGGACGGCTCAGCGGCTTTTCGCGATGGCCTCGTGCGCCAGCTTGACGACGTTGTCACGCGTGAAGCCGAACTTTTCCTGAAGTTTGGCAAGCGGGGCCGAAGCGCCAAAGGTGGACATGGTGACCATCGCCCCATCCATCCCGACATAGCGATCCCACCCCAGGGAGCCGGCTTGTTCCACCACCACGCGGGCGCGAACTGCACGCGGCAGCACGCTTTCGCGCCAGGCGGCATCCTGTTTTTCAAAGCGATACCAGCTGGGCATGGAGACCACGCGGGCGCGCAGGCCCTGTTCGCACAGGCTGCGCCAGGCCTCTACCGCCAGCGGCAGTTCGGAACCCGTGCCGATCAGGATCACCTCGGGATCGGCATCGCCGGCGCCGGGGCAATCGGCGAGGACATAGGCGCCGCGCGCCACGCCTTCGGCGCTGGCCATCTCGCTGCGATCGAGCGTGGGGATGGCCTGGCGCGAGAGAATCAGCGCAGTGGGCGTGTGCGTGCTTTCCAGTGCCAGGCGCCAGGCCACGGCCACTTCATTGGCATCACCCGGGCGAATGGTATCGAGGCCGGGAATGGCGCGCAGCGTGGCCAGGTGCTCGATCGGCTGGTGCGTCGGGCCATCCTCGCCCACGCCGATGGAATCGTGGGTGAAGACAAACACCGTGGGCACTTCCATGATCGCGGCCAGGCGAATGGGCGCGCGCATATAGTCGGCAAAGACCAGGAACGTGGCGGTGTAGGGCCGCAGGTATGACAGCGCCATGCCGTTGGCGATCGCGCCCATGGCATGTTCGCGCACGCCGAAATGCAGGTTGCGCCCGGCGCGATCGTCTGGTGAGAACGAGCGCGCGCCGGTGATCTCGGTCTTGGTGGAGGGAGAGAGATCCGCCGCGCCGCCAATCAGTGCGGGAAGATGCGGCGCCAGCGCGTTGAGCACTTTGCCACCCGCCTCGCGCGAGGCGAGGCCCTTGGCATCTGCGGGGAAGCTGGGCAGCGCATCCTGCCAGCCTTCGGGCAGGCGTCCGCCGCGCAGCAGGTCCAACTCCTTCGCCAGGGCGGGATAGACCGCGCGATAGCGTTCGACCATCGCCTCCCACGCCTCGCGCAAGGGGCGGCCGCGCGCGTCGATCGCGTCGGAAAACGCCTCCTTCACGCCATCGGGCACGTAGAATGTCTTGTCCTGCGGCCAGCCATAAGCGGCCTTGGTGGCGCGCACGCCGTCTTCGCCCAGCGGTTCGCCGTGGGCCTTGGCGCTGCCCGCACGGGGGCTGCCCCAACCGATCACCGAGCGGACGATGATCAGCGTCGGGCGGTCGGTGGTTTCGCGAAAACGTGCGAACGCCGCGTGCAGGGCGGGCAGATCGTTGGCATCCTCAACATGCAGCACCTGCCAGCCATAGGCGGCAAAGCGGGCGCCGACATCCTCGGTAAAGGCAATCTGCGTCGACCCTTCGATCGAGATCGTGTTGCTGTCATAGATCCAGCACAGGTTTGAGAGGCGCAGATGCCCGGCGAGCGAGGCCGCTTCGCCCGAAATCCCCTCCATCATGTCGCCATCGCCGCACAGGGCATAGACATCATGATCGAACAGCGGAAAACCTTCGCGGTTGAAATGCGCGGCCAGGCTCTGTTCGGCCATGGCCATGCCAACAGAATTGGCCACGCCCTGGCCCAGCGGGCCGGTGGTGGTCTCAACCCCGGTGGTCATGCGGTATTCCGGGTGGCCAGGGGTCTTGCTGTCCAATTGGCGGAACTGCTCGATATCGGCCAGGCTGACGGCGGGCTTGCCAGTCTTGGTGCCCTTGGCGTCGATTTCTTCCACGCCGGCGAGATGCAGCACGGCATAGAGCAGCATCGAAGCATGGCCGACCGACAGCACGAAGCGATCGCGGTTGGGCCAATCGGGGCAGGCCGGATCGGTGCGCAGCACATCGCGCCACAGCGCATAGGCCACCGGCGCCAGCGCCATCGGCGTGCCGGGATGGCCCGAATTGGCTTTTTGCACGGCGTCCATCGCCAGGGTGCGGATCGTGTCGATCGCCAGGCGATCGTCGTGCGACTGCATCTTGGCCGCCGGGGGGTGAAAGGTTGGGGCGCTGTCTGTCATCAAGGGATGTCCCGATAGGGCGGCCTGCGGCGCGCGGGGTATGAGGCAAGCAACGACCAAGGGCGTGCCCGGTTTCGCGGGCGTGGTGGGCCAACTGCGTTTTTTGCCTTTTTGTGCAGGAGCCTGTGCCGCGCTGCGGCGTTTGTTGCGGCATGGCGCGTGCCGACAAGAAGGATGCCGTGATGCCCCCTGCCGATCGACCCAACGACAGCCTGAGCGATGAAGATGCCTTGCGCGCGCGGGTTGATGCAGCGGTGCTGCCGCCGCCGATCGTCGGGTTCTGGCAGCGCGCGCATGTGCAGCTCAAGCCCGATGCCACGCGCACCGTGCTGCGCCCGTTCGACCTGGCCTATCCCGAAGGCTTTGGCGAGGAACCCGGCGACCGCGTGCGCGCGATTGTCGATCGCATTGCCGGGCTTGACGATGACGCCGTGACCCAGGCGCTGGCCTATATGAAGGAACTGCTCGACGCCCGGCATCGCGACGTACTGGCAACGCTGGAGCGGCGGGTCGGTGAAATCACCGCCATCGCTCCACAGACTGCGCAACTGGGCATCGGCCAGCGCCTGCTGGTGGGCGGCATGTTCCTGCAGGAATATGCGTTCGAGGCGGCGGCCCTGTTCAATCCTACGATCGTGCCGGCGCCTGATCAAAGCGACGCGCCGCCGGGCGGCATGCGCTTTATCTGCGCGCTGCGTGGCATTGGGGAGGGGCACGTATCCTCGATCACCTTCCGCACCGGCTGCTGGGATGGCGCTGCCGGGGTGACGATCGATCCGCCAGCGCCACTGGCCGCCTCGCCACGCATTGATGCGCAGGACGAAGACGGCACAGCACTGCGCCTGCATTTCGATAGCGCGCAAGACGTGTCGGAAGCCGTGCTCTTTCCGATGACGGCGGCGCAGGCGCGCGGGCTGGAAGACCTGCGCCTGGTGCAGTTCAGGCAGGACGATGGCACGGCCTGCTATCACGGTACGTTTACCGCGTTCGACGGGGTGACCGGGCGCACACAGATGCTCTCGACCAGCGATTTTCGCCGGTTCGACATCCGCACCCTGACCGGACGCGTGGCGTTGAACAAGGGCATGGCGCTGTTCCCCCGCCAGGTGGGCGGGCGCTATGCCATGATCGGGCGGCAGGACAACGAAAACATCTGGCTGATGCGATCAGACAGCCTGTGGCACTGGGACGAGGCCGAGCGGATCGTCTGCCCGCGCCATGTCTGGGAATTCGTGCAGATGGGCAATTGCGGCCCGCCGATCGAGATCGACGAGGGCTGGCTGCTGATGACTCATGGTGTGGGGCCGGTACGCAACTACACCATCGGCGCGGTGCTGCTCGATCGTGATGACCCATCGCGCGTGCTGGGCCGGGCGCGGCTGCCGCTGCTGCGCCCTGGCCCGGAACAGCGCGACGGCTATGTGCCCAACGTGGTCTATAGCTGCGGCAGCCTGGTGCTCGGCCGCCGCCTGCTGGTGCCCTATGGCATTGCCGACAACTTCGCGAGCTTTGTCAGTTGCGATCTCGATCCACTGCTGGTGGAGATGGATTGACCTATATCGTATTGCGATATAACTGCCGGCGCCGAGGAGAACGCCATGGCAGATCACACATCATCCCGCGAATGGGCCGCGCCGGGCTGGCGCAAGGCCGATCACAGCGCCGATATGCGCATGGTGGTGCTGGCGGCGATGGCCATGGTCGTGGGCACCGGCGGCGCGCTGGGTGCCTGGGCGCTGATGCGGTTGATCGCCATCGCCACCAACCTGTTCTGGTTTGGCCGGCTGTCCACGGCGCCGGTCGTTCCCGGTGACGCCCATCTGGGCGTGTTGATCGTGGCAGTGCCGGTGGTGGGCAGCCTGATCGTCGGCGTGATGGCGCGCTATGGCTCTGACAAGATCAGGGGCCACGGCATTCCCGAGGCGATCGAGACGATCCTCTATGGCGAAAGCCGGCTCTCGCTCAAAGTCGCGTTGCTCAAGCCATTATCGTCCGCCATCTCGATCGGCAGCGGTGGCCCGTTTGGCGCGGAGGGGCCGATCATCATGACCGGCGGCGCGATCGGTTCGCTGTTTGCGCAGTGCTTTCATCTCAGCGCGGCCGAGCGCAAGACACTGCTGGTGGCGGGCGCTGCGGCCGGGATGACCGCGATTTTTGCCACTCCGCTCGCTGCCGTGCTGCTGGCGGTGGAAGTGCTGCTGTTCGAATGGAAGCCGCGCAGCTTCGTGCCGGTGGTGATGGCCGCGCTGGTGGCCCATGCCTGGCGGCCGCTGCTGCTGGGCGCGGGGCCGATGTTTGCCCTGGCGGCTGGCGTGGCCCCGGTACCGGGCGTGGTGGGCCTGGCCGGTGCCCTGGCGCTGGGCGTGGTTGTCGGGCTGGAAGCGGCGGCGCTGTCGTGGCTGCTTTATCGCGTGGAAGACCTGTTCCACCGCCTGCCGCTGCACTGGATGTGGTGGCCGGCGCTTGGCGCGGTGGCCGTGGGCCTGGGTGGCCTCGCCGATGCGCGCGTGCTGGGCGCGGGCTATGGCACGATCCAGGCGCTGCTGGATGGCGCCCTGCCGGTGCGGGTGGTGATGACGCTGCTGCTGCTCAAGGCCACGGTGTGGCTGGTGGCGCTGGGTTCGGGCACATCGGGCGGCGTTCTGGCGCCATTGCTGATCCTGGGCGGCGCGGCCGGGTTCCTCGCGGGCCAGGTGCTGCCCGGCGGAGCGGCGGCCTGGGCGCTCTTGGGCATGGCCGCGATCATGAGCGGGGCGATGCGTGCACCGCTCACTGGCGCGCTGTTTGCCGCTGAACTGACCGGGCGGTTTGACCTGCTGCCCGCCGCGCTGCTGGCCGCAGGGGCTGCCTATGGCGCCAGTGTTTTGATCATGCGGCGCTCTATCCTGACGGAAAAGATCGCACGGCGTGGCCGGCATATCCTGCAGGAATACACGGTCGATCCGCTCGATCTGGTGCAGGCCGGGCAGATCATGACCCAAGGCGTCGATACCCTGCCCGGCACGATGACGATCGCGCAGGCCACGCAATTCCTGTCGGACCCGGCGCGCTATCGCAGCTATCCGGTGGTCGATGCTGGCGGGGTGCTGCTCGGCATGGTGTCGCGCGCCGATGCGCTGCGCTGGCAGGGCGACCTGGCCCTGGCCGAGGTGCGCCTGGCCGATGCCGTGTCTGACGCCGGGCAGGTGGTGGTGCATGCCGATACGCCGGCGGGCGCGGTGGCCGATCTGATCCTGGAAAGCGGCGAGGGCCGCCTGCCGGTGGTGGAACCGGGCAGCGGCCGCGTAATCGGGCTTGTCACGCGGCACGATCTGCTCAAGGCACGCCGCCGCGCGCAGCAGGCCGAAACCGGCCGCAGCCGCTTTGCCGCCATGCCTGCCTGAAGAGACACGCCGCCAATGACCGAGCCTGATCCTATGCCAGCGCCCTTGGGCGACGAAGACTATGCGGCGCTGGCCGATTTTCGCTTTGCGCTGCGCCAGTTTCACGCCTTTAGCGAGGCGCACGCCCAGGCCGCCGGCCTCACCCCGCAACAGCACCAGGCGTTGCTGGCCATTCGCGCCGGGCAGGCCGGCACGGTAACCGTGGGCCATGTGGCCGAGCGGCTGATCCTCAAGCCCCACAGCGTCACGGGCCTGATCGATCGCCTGGTCGCGCTGGGCCTGGTAGAGCGGCGGCCGGCTCCAAACGATCGCCGCCAGGCGCTGCTGGCGTTGACGCCGCAGGCCGATGCGGCGCTGGCGGCGCTTTCGGCGGTGCACCGTGAAGAGATCAGGCGCTTGCGGCCCATGCTGACGGCGCTGTTGGCGCGCGTTGACCGCATCGGCGGCGCGGCGCAGGAGGGATAAGGGACAATGCACGGGGGAGACTACGGGGCGTGAGCACAAGCGCGCGTTGGCATGGTGCCTTTGGCTGGGCGGGGGTGCAGCCGCGCCCGGCGGCCTGGCGGCTGGTTCATGCCTTTATCGGTGCCGTGTTCGGCATTTTCATCACGGGCTTTGTCATGCATCGCTGGGCCGCCGGGCAGGCGGTATCGGTGCCGCTGCTGGTGGCGCCGATGGGCGCTTCGGCCGTGCTGCTGTTCGGCGTGCCGGCCAGCCCGCTGGCGCAGCCCTGGGCGATCATCGGCGGCAACACGGTTTCGGCGCTGTGCGGCATCTTCTGGGCGCGATCTTTAGGCGATCCGACGCTGGCAGCCGGCCTGGCGGTGGCGAGCGCCATTGTGATGATGAGCCTGCTGCGCTGCCTGCATCCGCCCGGCGGCGCCGTGGCGCTGACGGCGGTGATCGGTGGCCCGGTGATCGCGGCGGCAGGCTGGCATTTCGCGCTGATGCCAGTGGCCATCAACTGCCTGCTGCTGGTGGCGGCTGGCTGGCTTTATAATCTCGCCACCAGGGGCAATTATCCCCACCATGTTCGCGCCGTGGCAGACCCTGCTACTGCGCCGGCCGCCGGCTACACCATGGCGGACGTGGAAGCGGTGCTGGCGCAATACGATGAACTGCTCGACGTCAGCAGCGAAGACCTCGACGCGCTGTTTCGCCAGGTGGAGGGGCGCGCCTATCGCCGCCTGCACGGGGTTATCCGCTGCGAACAGATCATGCGGGCTGACGCCACCACGATCGCCCCCGACGCGCTGTTGGATGTGGCGGCGCGCACGCTGGCTGCCCATGGCGAAAGCCTGCCGGTGGTGCGGGCCGACGGCCATGTTGCCGGCCTGTTGCGCGCCGACCAACTGGCTGTGGCCGCCGCCAGCGCTGGGCAGGATGCAACGGTTGCGTCTGTGATGGACGCAGCCCCGTGCCTGGCCAGCCCGGACCGTGCGATCGATGAACTGCTGCCGATCCTGTCGGGAGGCCTGCACCGCGAAGCCGTGGTGGTGGACGGGCAAGGCCGCTTCCTCGGCCTGATTGCCCAAACCGACCTGCTTGCCGCCCTGTGGCGCGGGCATATTGCCGAGGAAATCGCGCGGCATGCGGGATGAGGCGTTGCAGCTATGATCCAAAGGTTCAAGCGGGACCCCGGATCAAGTCCGGGGTGACGGTAAGTTCATAGATTATCTATATTTCCTCGTCACCCCGGACTTGATCCGGGGGCCCGCTGTTTTGTCGGCGCATCCCGTCAGGCGAACCCCTAGCGCGCGGCGGCCTGGCGTAGCCACGCGTTGACTCGCGCCACGTCGGCGGGAAGGGGGCGGGATAGAGGCTCTACCAGATGGTAGCCACGCGGGCTTGATAGTGGCCGCTCGGTCAGGCGCACCAGGTTGCCGGCGCGCACCAGATCGTCGATCAGCGGGGTCCAGCCCAGCGCCACGCCCTGGCCGAGCATCACGGCCTGCAGCACGATCTGATAGTTGTTGAACGCCAGTTCCTGCTTGGTGGCGGGCGGTGGCACGCCCATGCCGGCAAACCAGTCTGCCCAATCAAACCAGCGGGTCGGCCCTGCGCCGCGCAGATGCAGCAGGCGCATGCCGGCCAGCTCTGCCGGGGGCAGCGGGGCCGTGCGCGTGCCGAGATAGCTGGGCGCGCAGACCGGAAAGACCTCTTCGGCAAACAGGCGATGGGCGCGGCAACCGGGCCATTGACCATTGCCGAACAGCACGGCGAGGTCGAACTCGGTGCCCAGCGCGTCGCTGGTGCCCTGCCAGGTGATCAGGCGGATTTCCACCTCGGGCATCAGGTCGCTCAACTCGCCGATGCGCGGCATCAGCCACCATGCGGCAAAGCCGAAATCGGTGAGGATCGTGACAGTGCGGGTGCCCTTGTGCCGCCGCGCGCTGGCCACGCCGCTGGCCAGCGATTGCAGCCCTTCTTCCACGCGCGGCAGCAGCCGTTCGCCCGCCTGCGTCAGTTCCACGCCGCGATGGTGGCGGGCAAACAGCGTCACGCCCAGTTCTGCCTCAAGATGGCCGATATGCTGGCTGATCGCGGCCTGGGTCATCGCCAGTTCGCGTGCCGCGCCCGAAAAGGTGCCGCGCCGGGCCGCGGCCTCGAACACCAAAAGGCCGCGCAGAGGCAGGCGTGCATAGGTTCCAGGCGCAAGTTCCACTTATGCCCCCTTAAGCAGACAACGGCTTCACCGCTGCTCTGCCTTGGTTCTAGCTTATGCCTTGCGATTTGCCAAAAGGGATTGATGGGGATGACCGAGGCGCCGAATTTTCTGTTCCTCATGGCCGACCAGATGATGGCCGATGCCTTGCCGTTCATGGGGCAATGGCCGGTCCATGCGCCACGGCTGGCGGCGCTGGCAGAACGTGGCGTGGTGTTTGCCAATGCCTATTGCCCCAGCCCGCTGTGTGCGCCCTCGCGCTTTTCGCTGATGGCCAGCCAGTTGCCCTCGCGCATCGGTGCCTATGACAATGCCGCTGAATTTGCCGCCGATACGCCCACCATGGCGCATTATCTGCGCGCTGGTGGGTGGCACACGATCCTGGCGGGCAAGATGCATTTCGTTGGCCCCGACCAGTTGCACGGGTTTGAAGAGCGGCTGACCACCGACATCTATCCCGCCGATTTCGGCTGGACGCCCGACTGGTCGCGCCCCGATCATCGGCCCACCTGGTATCACTCGATGGATTCGGTCGTCACTGCCGGGCCGACGGTGCGCACCAACCAGATCGATTTCGACGAGGAAGTGGTTTTCACCGCGCGGCGCAAGCTGTTCGACATTGCGCGCGATCCGGCGAAGCGGCCGTTTTTCCTGGTCGCTTCGCTCACCCATCCGCACGATCCCTTTGCCATCCAGCGCCGCTATTGGGACCTCTATGACGGCGTTGAAATCCCCATGCCGCGCATCGGGCGCGGCGACGTGGTCGATGATCCCCATGCGCAGCGGCTGCGCCATGTGTGCGGCACCGACCTGATGCCGGTGACCGAGGAACAGGTGCGGGCCGCGCGGCGCGCCTATTTCGGCGCGATCAGCTTTGTCGACGAACAGTTCGGCCTGATTCTCGACACGCTGGATGAAACCGGCCTGGCTGAAAACACCGTGGTGGTGGTGAGCGGCGACCATGGCGAGATGCTGGGCGAGCGTGGGCTGTGGTACAAGATGAACTTCTTCGAAAACGCCGCGCGGGTGCCGCTGCTGGTCCATGCCCCGGCCCGCTTTGCCGCGAGGCGGGTAGAGGCGGCGGTGTCGACTCTCGATATCCTGCCCACGCTGCTCGATCTGGCGGGATTGCCGCCCGCCGACGCGGCCCCGATCGACGGGCACAGCCTGGTGCCGCATCTGCGCGGCGAAGACGGCCACGACCTGGCGCTGGGCGAATACCTGGGCGAAGGAGCGATCGCGCCAATGGTGATGATCCGGCGCGGCGACTGGAAGTTCGTGCACTGCCCGACCGATCCTGACCAGCTTTACAACCTGGCCGACGATCCTGACGAGACCTGCAACCTTGCCGCCGAGCCGGCCCAGGCCGATCGCGTGACGGCCTTGCGCGCGGAAGTGGCCGAGCGCTGGAACCTGCCGCTGATCGAAACGCAGGTGCTGGCCAGCCAGAAACGCCGCCATCTGGTGGCGCGGGCCAATGCGGCCGGCGCGTTGACCCATTGGGACCACCAGGTGCCGCGCGATGCCTCGCGCGAGTATATCCGCGCGCATATGGATCTGGAATTGCTGGAAGCGGTTGCGCGCTTCCCGCGCGTGCGCTTCGATTGATCGCCTGGCAGGCCAGCGCATCGCGCACATACGGGGGGACGCGGCAATGGGGGTAGCGATGGCAGGATCGGCCGATGCGGCCCCCGGCACTGTGGCGGCGGGATCTGGCGGCCCGCGCCCGGCGCTCTCGCTCGCGGCGATCGGTGCGGGCACGGCTGCGGCGCATATCGGCAACAATTTCACCACCTTCCTGGTGGGCGGGTTGATCGATGCCTATGGCTTTACCGCCGGGGCGATGGGCCTGTTCGCGATGCTGGAAACGCTGGCCTATGGCGCGGCGATGCTGGGCGTGGCGCGCTGGGGCAGCCGGCTGGCGCCGCGCTGGCTGGCGCTGGGCAGCACCGTGCTGGTGGTGGCGGCCCAGGCGCTTTCCGGGCTGGGCGGGGTCTTGCCGCTGCTGCTGGCCGGGCGGCTGGCCACCGGCTTTGGCTTTGGCGTGATGAACGGGGCGGTCAACCTTGCCGCCGGGCGCACCGCGCATCCGGCGCGGGCCATTTCGGTGGGGATCGCCTGCCAGACCGTGCTGTTTGCCTTGGTCAACATTGTCTTGCCGCAAGTGGCGGCGCGCCATGGCCTGATGGCGATGTTTGGCGCGCTGGCTGGTCTGTCCTTGCTGCTCGGCCTGGGCACGCTGGCGCTGCCGGCCACGGCCCTGCCCAAGCTTGCCGGCGCGAGGGCGCAGCGGCCGATCAGCCCGGCGGGATGGCGCCTGTTGCTGGCCATGGGCCTGTTTGCTGGGGGCAGCCTGTCGATCTGGCCGTTCATGGAACGCGCCGCCCACGCCATTGGCCTGCCCGCCACCACGTTTGGCTGGTTTCAATCGCTGGCCACGATCACCAGCGCCTTGGGCAATGCAGCGCTGGCCGTGGTAATCACCCGCCTGCCGCGCCGCGCGCTATTGGGCGGTGGGCTGATTGCCTGTGCGTTGTCGTGCGCGCTGTTGACCACGGCGGGCATTGCCTGGGTCTTTGCCGTGGCGCTGGTGGTGTTCAATGCCAGCTGGTTCATCGCCTATCCGATGCTGCTGGGCCTGGCCTATGACCAGGAACCCGATGGCCGGCTGGCGGTGATGATGACGGCCACCTGGCTGCTGGCGCAATCGGTCGGCGCGCTGGGGGCGGGCCTGATGGCCGATGCCACCGGATCGTTTGCCGGGGTCGGGCTGGTGGGGTTTGCCGGTTGCGCCCTGGCGCTGGGCCTGGCCATGCCGCTGGCACGCGCCCGGCCGCACTGCCCCTGAGATGGTCTGGGCCCTTGACAGTGTGCCTGGGGCGCTCTCTGTGCTGGGGGAATGACCGCCGCTGCCGATCCTTCGCCGCCCGCCCTGCCGATGCACGAGCGCATCCGCCAGGAAATCGAGGGCCGCATCCTGGCCGGTGACTTGCGCCCGGGCGAACGCATTCCGTCGGAACTCGAGCTGATGGCGCACTATGGCTGCGCGCGGATGACGGTGAACAAGGCGCTGTCACGTCTGGCGGAAAGCGGGTTGCTCGATCGGCGCAAGCGTGCCGGCACATTCGTGGCGCGGCCGCGCACGGTTTCCATGGTGCTGGATATTCCCGATCTGGCGCAGGAAGTGCAGGGGCGCGGGCAGGCCTATGGCTTTCGCCTGCTGTCGCGCAGCCTGGGTGATACCGCCAGCGATGCAGAGGCGGCGGCCGAACTCGGCCCGGTCGGCCCGATCCTGCGGCTGTCGGGCCTGCACCTTGCCGATGGCGCGCCGCTGGCCTTGGAAGAGCGCGTGATCAACCTGGCGCTGGTGCCCGGCATGGCCGAGGTGGATTTCACCACCGATCCCCCTGGCGGCTGGCTGCTGCGGCACATTCCCTGGACGGAAGCGGAAAACCGCATCGGCGCGGATTCCGCCAGCCGCGACCAGGCACGCGCCCTGGGCGTTGCTGCGGGCGCGGCCTGCCTGGTGGTGGCACGGCACACCTGGCGCGGGGCCGATAGCGTCACGTTCGTGCGTCAGACATTCGTGGCCGGCGCCTATGAACTCGTGGCGCGGTTCGGCCCGACCCGATAAGCCGTGATCTTGCGCTGATCCTGCAGATGCTGCACGATCGGCGCATGGATAGGATCGATCACCGCATTCTTGCGCATCTTCAGGCCGATGCCTCGGCCAGCCATGCCGATCTGGCAGAGGCGGTGCACCTTTCGCCCTCGCAATGTTCGCGCCGCATCGCCCGCCTCCGCGAAACCGGGGTAATCCGGGGGCAGGTAGCCCTGCTCGACGAAGCGGCGCTGGGCCTGGGGGTCGAGGCCTATGTCACCGTGACCATGGCGTCCTATGCGCGCGAGGTGGTGGGCGGCTTTCACGAGCGAATTGCCGGCCTGCCCGCCGTGGTCGATTGCTGCGCCCTGACCGGCGACGCGGACTATCTGCTGCGCATCGTGGCGCACGATTTGGCCGCCTTCACGACCCTGCTCAACGAAGAGATCCTGGGCCATGGCGATGTGGCTAACTTGCGCTCGTCCATCGTGCTCGACCGGATCAAGCGGACCACCGCGCTGCCATTGCCTGCGCCGCATGGTTGACGCGTTCAAGGGCTCCGTTATGCGCTGATCACGCAGGCATAGGCGGTTTTACGTCCAACTTCGCGCGGACCGTGCATCGCCTTTGGGCTAGAATGTCTCCAAACACGGTGGCTGCCGCGCCGGCACGCCCCTGCTGGTGGAGAGACACGCGCCATGGCCGCATCGACCGATCTGTTTGAAAACCCCCTGGGCCTCGACGGGTTCGAATTCATCGAATTTGCCAGCGCCGATCGCGGCAGCCTGGGCCCGGTGTTCACCGCCATGGGCTTTACCCACATCGCTAACCACCGCAGCAAGGATGTGGAACTGTGGCGGCAGGGCGGGATCAACCTGATCGCCAACTATGAAAAGCGCAGCCCGGCTGCCTATTTTGCGGCCGAGCATGGCCCCTCGGCCTGCGGCATGGGCTGGCGTGTGCGCGATGCGGCCAAGGCCTATGCCGCCGCGCTGGAACGCGGGGCAGAGCCGGTCGACGTGAAGACCGGCCCGATGGAACTGCGCATTCCCGCCATTCGCGGCATCGGCGGATCGATCATCTACCTGGTCGATCGCTATCACGGCGGGCAGTTCGGTGACCTGTCGATCTATGACATCGATTTCGTCTATCTGCCGGGGGTGGATCGCCAGCCGGTGGGCGCGGGTTTCCACACGATCGATCACCTCACGCACAATGTCTATGGCGGGCGCATGGCGCACTGGGCCAGCTTCTACGAGCGCGTGTTCGGTTTTCGCGAGATTCGCTATTTCGACATCAAGGGCGAATATACCGGCCTCACCAGCCGGGCGATGACCGCGCCCGATGGCAAGATCCGCATCCCTCTCAATGAGGAATCGCAAAAGGGTGGCGGCCAGATCGAAGAGTTCCTGCGCGCCTACAATGGCGAAGGCATCCAGCACATCGCCTTTGCCTGCGACGACTTGATTGCAGGCTGGGACACGCTCAAGGCCAGCGGCACGCCTTTCATGACGCCGCCGCCCGCCACCTATTACGAGATGCTGGAAGAGCGCCTGCCCGGTCATGGTGAGCCGGTGGACGAGTTGCAGAAGCGTGGCATCCTGCTCGATGGTTCCACCGTGCAGGGCGATCCGCGCCTGCTGCTGCAGATCTTTTCGGAAACGCAGATTGGCCCGGTGTTCTTTGAATTCATCCAGCGCAAGAAGGACGAGGGCTTTGGCGAGGGCAATTTCACCGCCCTGTTCGAAAGCATGGAGCGCGACCAGCTGCGCCGCGGTGTGCTCAAGGTGGGGGAGGATGCCTGATGGACGCGATTTCAACCGCTGCGCCTGACAGCACGGCGCTGAATACGCAGCCCCCACTGCTCGGCGGGGTGCATCACGTTGCCTATCGCTGCCGCGATGCCAAGGAAACAGTGGAGTGGTACGGCCGCGTGCTGGGCATGGCCTATACCACGGCCTTTGCCGAGGATCATGTGCCGTCGACCGGCGCATTCGATCCCTACATGCACGTGTTCCTCGATGCCGGCGCCGGGAATGTTCTGGCCTTCTTCGAGCTGCCCAACCAGCCCGAGATGGGCCGCGATCCGGCTACGCCCGCCTGGGTGCAGCACCTGGCGTTCAAGGTGGCTGACGAAGCCACGCTGCTGCGCGCCAAGGCCCATATCGAGGCGCAGGGCATCGACGTGCTTGGCCCCACCTGGCACGGGCTGTTCAAGTCGATCTATTTCTTCGACCCCAATGGCCATCGCCTGGAACTGGCCTGCGATATCGGCACGGCCGAACAGGTGGAGATGGCCCGCGCCGTGGCGCCGGCCATGCTGGAGGAATGGGCGCAGACCCGCCGCGCCCCGCGCCACGCTGCCTGGCTGCATGCCCAGCCCGACGAGGGCAGCGAGGCATGATCGACCACACCCACGATGCCCGCGCGCAAAGCTGGGTAGACGGCGCCGCCGGCCATCCCGATTTCCCGGTACAGAACCTGCCGCTGGGCGTGTTCTCGCACAAGAATGGCGACACGGGCCCGCGCATCGCCACCGCGATCGGTGATCATGTGGTCGATCTCGCCGGCCTTGCCGCCGATGGCGCGCTGCCGGCCGGGCTGGCTGCGGCGCTGGCGCAACCCACGCTCAACGCCCTGTTCCGTCTGGCCGAGGCAGACCGCGTGGCGCTGCGCCATGCGCTGTTCGCGCTGCTGTCGAGCGAGCGTTGCCGCCTGAAAGTGACGCCGCATCTCTATCCGGCGGCCGATGTCGTGCTGCATCTGCCGTTCGCGATCGGCGATTACACCGATTTCTATGTCGGCATCCATCACGCGACCGCTATCGGCAAGCTGTTCCGCCCCGACAATCCCTTGCTGCCCAACTACAAGCATGTGCCGATCGGCTATCACGGCCGGGCGTCTTCGGTGCGGGTTTCGGGCACGGCGGTGGTGCGGCCATGGGGCCAGCTTAAGGCGCCCGATGCCGATGCGCCCGTCCATGCTCCGTGCCGGCGCCTGGACCACGAGCTGGAACTGGGCCTGTGGATCGCCGGCGACAATGATCTGGGCGCGCCGGTGCCGATCGGCACGGCGTGGGAGCGGATCGGCGGCCTCTGCCTGCTCAACGATTGGTCGGCGCGCGATATCCAGGCCTGGGAATACCAGCCGCTGGGGCCGTTTTTGGCCAAGAACTTTGCCACCACGGTCTCGCCCTGGGTGATCACTGCCCAGGCACTGGCCCCGTTCCGCACCGCGCCACAGCCGCGGCCGGCAGGCGATCCGCAGCCATTGCCCTATCTGCGCGAGGAGGGCGAAGGCGCCCTGGCGATTACCCTGGAAACCACGCTGCGCACCGCCGCCATGCGCGCGGCCGGGCTGCCGCCGCACCGGCTCAGCCACGGCAACAGCCACGCGGCGATGTATTGGACCCCGGCGCAGATCGTGGCGCACCATGCCTCGAACGGTTGCGATCTTCATGCCGGCGATCTGCTCGGCACGGGCACGCTGTCTGGCCCCACGCCCGAAAGCGCGGGCAGCCTGATGGAACTGAGCCAGGGCGGCAAGGCGCCGCTGCCCCTGCCGGGCGGGGAAAGTCGCACTTTCCTGGAAGACGGCGACGAATTGGCGCTCCATGCCCGGGCAGAGCGGGATGGTTTTGCCACGATCGGGTTTGGCCCTTGCGTGGGGCAGATCATGCCGGCGCGCCAGCCGTGGGCCTGACGCTTCACGGCTATTGGCGTTCCGGCGCGGCCTGGCGGGTACGCCTTGCGCTGGCGCTCAAGGGGCTGGAGCATGCCACCTGCGCGCACGACTTGCGCACCGGTGCGCAGCGGGCCGATGGCTATCGGCAGCTCAATCCGCAGGGCCTGGTGCCCGCGCTCGATTGTGGCGAGGCCGGCGTGCCGCCGCTGACGCAGTCGCTGGCGATCATCGAATGGCTGGAGGAAACCCACCCGGCGCCCGCGCTGCTACCAGGGGATGCGCTGGGCCGCGCGCGGGTTCGGGCGATGGCCCAGATCATTGCCTGCGACGTGCACCCGCTGGGCAACTTGCGCGTGTTGCAGGCTCTCAAGGGTGATATCGGCGCCAGCGAAGACCAGGTGCAGGCCTGGCTGGCGCGCTGGATGGGCAATGGCTTCGCCGCGCTGGAGGCCATGGTCACGCGCTGGGGCGCCGGCTTTGCCTATGGCGATGCGCCGGGTCTGGTCGAATGTTGCCTGGTGCCGCAGCTTTACGCCGCGCGCCGCTTTGGCGTGTCGCTCGATGCCTTTCCCCGCCTGGTGGCGATCGATGCGCGCTGTGCCGCGCTGCCCGCCTTTGCCGTCGCCCACCCCGCTGTCCAGGCAGACGCCGATCAGGCGTGATCGGCGGCTGATGCGCCCGGTGCCTCGGCCACGGCCGGCGGAAACGGAAAGCGCCCGTCCTGCACCACCTGTTCCAACGCGCTGGCGTTGAGGATCAGGCCGCTATCGGTGACGATGCGGAAGCTTTTGCGCGTGTCGATGTTCCAGCGCAGCATCAGGCGGACGATCTTGGCCAGCGGTTCGGGCCGCACACTTTCCACTTTAATGAAGGGCTTGGGCTCGGCCTCACTGTGTGTGGCAGACCATTCAAGCCAGGCACGCTGCGTCCAGTCGATGGTCATGACCGCCCCCTGTTATTGCGGTGCAAATGAAACTAAATGCACAGCAAAAGTTGTGGTCCCGTGTCAAACCTTAGACATTTCGGCAGATATTGCAATTGGCCGTCCCGCAAACCCGGCTTGGATTGTAATATTGCGCTGCGCTGCAACAATAATAGCGGCGCTGTGCAAGGGCTTGAACACCTGGTCTTTCCGTGAAAAGAACAAGTTCGATGCCCTAACGATTGTGATGATCACGACGCAGGCGGGAGAGGACGATGATGGTCAAGCAGAGCAAGCACCGCCGCGTGGTGCAGGCAGCCATTCCAGGGGCAGTGCTGATTGGCTTGCTCGTCGTGCCCAGCCTGGCGCAGGCGCGCGGGGCGACATCGGTTCCACCGGGATCCGGATCGGGCCTGGCGCAGCGTTGCCCGCTGCTGGCGGGCATGCGCTTTGCTCCGGCCGATGGCGGGCGCCCGGTGCAGATCATGGCCGCGCAGGTCGTGCCGCAAAGTCCGGCCGGGCAGGGTGCGCAGGGAGAGGCGCAGCCGGCGTTGCCTGCCTATTGCAAGGTGAGCGGGGTCATCGATCCGCGCAAAGGGGCCGATGGCCGCGCCTATGGTATCCGCTTTGAAGTGAACCTGCCGCTGGCGTGGAACGGCCGCTTTCTGTTGCAGGGCGGCGGCGGCCTCAATGGCTCGGTCCGCCCGGCCGTGGGCGGCGCTGCGGCAGGCGCGGTTCCGGCCCTGGCGCGGGGCTTTGCCGTTGCCAGCCACGATAGCGGGCACCAGGGCGCGGTGTTCGACGCCTCGTTCCGTACCGACCAGCGCGCGACGCTCGATTTTGCCCAGGCGGCGGTTCCGGCGGTTGCGCAATTGGGCAAGGCGATCGCCACGCGGTTCTATGGCCGGGCGCCGGCGCACAGCTATATGGCGGGCTGCTCCACCGGCGGGCGCGAGACGATGCTGGCGATGGAGCGCTATCCCGCGCTGTTCGACGGGCTGGTGATCGGCGCGCCGGCAATGCGCACCGGCTTTTCCAACCTGGGCACCACCTATGCCAAGGTCATGTTCAACCAGGCCGCGCCGCGCGATGCCCAGGGGCTACCGCTGCCTGACAAGGCCTTTTCCGCGGCAGACCGCCAGACCATCCGCGCCGGTCTGCTGGCCCAGTGCGATGGTCTGGATGGCCGGGTTGATGGCATGATCATGGCCGTGGCGCAGTGCCATTTTCGCCCCGCCGCGTTGCAGTGCCACGCCGGCAAGCAGGATGGCTGCCTTAGGGCGCCGCAGGTGGAGGCGCTGGACCGCGCCTTTGCCGGGCCGCGCGATGCGGCCGGCCGCGCGCTCTATGCGCCGGTGCCCTACGATACCGGCGTGGTCGATACGTCAGGGCCGGTATCGGGCTATATCGCCGATGGTCGCACCGATATCCTCGGCCCGCCCAACCGCGATTTGTCCGTAGACCTGGATGCCCGTGCCGCCGCGATCCGCGCCGATTGGATGCAGGCGCTGACCGACACCGACGGCTGGACCGATCTCGGCTCGTTCCTGGGCCACCAGGGCAAAGTGCTGTTCTATCATGGGGTCAGCGATCCGTGGTTTTCGGCGCTCGACACGCTGGATTACTGGAAGCGCGCGGGCAAGACCAATGGCGCGGCCTGGGCGCAGTCCAGCCGGTTCTACATGGTGCCGGGCATGGCCCATTGCCAAGGCGGCGATGCGTTTGACCGCTTCGATCTGCTGGGCGCCGTGGTCGATTGGGTGGAGCGCGGCGAGGCGCCCGCAGCGGTGGTCGCCACGCGCAGCCAGGGCAAGGGCGCGCGGCCGCTGTGCCCCTGGCCAGGCTATGCCCGCTATAACGGCGGCGATCCCGATCGCGCCGAAAGCTATTCCTGCGCCGAAGCGCCGGTGGCAGGAGCAGCGGCGGCGGCCGGCGCGGGGGGCTGATCGCTCCACCGCCCGCCCACGGCCTGGGCCAGGGCAATGGCGGCGGTCTGGCGATCGATCACCGACTGGATTTCGGTCTGCCGCGCCGACAGCGCTGCGGTTTGCGCGGTGATGACCGAGGTGTAATCGACGATGCCGTTGCGATACTGGTTGTTGGCAATGGTTTCGGCCTGGCTCGCCGAAACGGTCGCCTCTGCCCGGCGCTGCGCCACTTGCGCCAGCACGCGTGTTCCGGCCAGGTTGTCTTCCACCTGCTGGAACGCGGCCAGCACCGTCTGGCGATAGGTTGCCACAGTCTGATCATACTGCGCGCGGGCCTGGACCACGGCGCCATGCCGCGCCCCGAAATCGAGCAGCGTCATTGCCCCGCTCAAGCCCAGCGACCACAGGCTGGTGGCGGCCTGGAACAACTGGCCGATCACGCTGCTGTTGGTGCCCACGCTGCTCGACAGCGTGACTTGCGGGAAATAGGCCGCCTTCTGGATGCCGACATTGGCGTTGGCGGCGGCCACGCGGCGTTCGGCAGCGGCGATATCGGGCCGGCGCTGCAGCAGGGCGGCGGGCACCTGGGCCGGGATTTCCGGCACGACCGGCTGCCAGTCGACTGCCGGAAGGGCAAAGGTCGACGGGTTTTCGCCCACCAGCACGGCAATCGCGTGTTCCAGCACGGCGCGCTGGCGATCGAGATCGGCGCGGGTGGCCTGCGCGTTGCTCAGCGTGGTCTGCGCCTCGAACACGTCGGCGTGGGAAACGGTACCGGCCTTGTACTTGTTGGTGGTGATGGCCAGGGCGCGGGTGTAATCGGCCACGGTGCGATCGAGCAGCACGCGCTGCGCATCGATGCCACGCAACTGGACATAGTTGGTGGCGAGTTCCCCTTGCGCAGACAGCGTGGCATTGGCCAGATCGCCTTCGCTTGCCTGGGCGCTGGCCTTGGCCTGGTTCACCGTATTGCCCAGCCGGCCCCACAGATCAGGCTCCCAACTCGCACCGATCGAGAGGGAATAGCGCGAGACGGTAGCTCCGGTGGTGGTGGTCGAAACCCCAGTGCCACCGGTCACGTTCTGGCCGGCGAAATCCTGCGAGCGGGTGCCGCTGGCAGACGCGGTAAGCGAGGGGAACAGCGCCGAACGCTGCACCTGCACCAGCGCCCGTGCTGCCTGGTAGGCAGCGCGATAGCTGGCCACGTTCTGGTTGGTGACCGCTACTTTTTGTTCCAGGCTATCGAGCACAGGATCACCGAACAGATCCCACCACGCCCCGCGCGCCACCGCATCCGAGGGCGTGGCCACGGCCCAGCCGGGCTCTTCCTTGAACTGTGGCGGGATCGCCACCGTGGCGGGCGGGCGATAGGCTGGCGCCATCGAGCAGCCGGCCAGGATCAGCGGCAGCGCCATGCCGGGAATGACGAGCGCGGAAAAGCGGGAGAGGGGCGCGCGCATCAGGCGGGTACTCCTTGGATCGGGGCCGGCGGGGCCGCGCGGCGTGGACGGCGGCGGCGGAAGCGGTCGAGCGCGAGATAGACCACCGGCGTGGTCATCAAGGTCAGCACCTGGCTTGCGACCAGGCCGCCGAAAATGGCGATGCCGAGCGGGCGGCGCAGTTCGGCGCCATCACCAAAGCCGATGGCCAGCGGCAACGCGCCCAGCGCGGCGGCCATCGTGGTCATCAGGATCGGGCGGAAGCGCTTGAGGCAGGCCTCGCGCACGGCCTCTACCGGGGAAAGACCTTCGTTCCGCTCTGCCTCCAGCGCGAAATCGATGATCATGATCGCGTTCTTCTTCACGATACCGATCAGCAGGATGATGCCGATCAGGGCAATGATGTCGAACTGGCCGCCGCTGGCGATCAGGGCGATCATCGCGCCAACCCCGGCCGAGGGGATGGTGGACAGCGCGGTGAGCGGGTGGATCGCGCTTTCATAGAGGATGCCGAGCACGATGTAGATCGCCACCAGCGCCGCCAGGATCAGCAGTGGCATGCTGGCGGTGGACTGGGCAAAGACCTTGGCCGTGCCACCGAATTCGCCGTGGACGGTGGCGGGCAGGGCCAGGCTCGCCTGAACCTGCGCGATGAGTTGCGAGGCCTGGCCCAGCGACACGCCCTGCGGCAGGTTGAACGAGATCGTAGCCGATGGCTCGCCATCAGAGTGGCTGACCTGCGCATCGGTCGATCCTGTGCTCCACCGCGCGATCGCCGAAAGCGGCGTCATCGTGCGGGCCGTGGTGCTGACCGCGCTGCCGCTGGCAACCAATGCGCCACCGGCGGCCGCGCCGCCCGATCCGGTGAGATTGGCCGCGGAACTGGCCGAACTGATCGCGCCGGCTACCGGCAGATAGATGTTGTTGAGCGCCTCGGGCGAGCCGTTGAACTGGCGATCGGCCTCCATCACCACGTGATACTGGTTGAGGCCGGAATAGATGTTGGCAACCTGGCGCTGGCCAAAGGCATCGTAGAGCGTGGCATCGACCGTCTGCATCGGGATGCCCAGCCGCGCGGCGGCATCGCGGTCCACCTCGACAAAGGCGTCGGCGCCGGCATCCTGCTGGTCGATATCGACGTCGGTGATGAGGTCCGGATGCGTCTTGAGCGCATCGACCAGCTTTTGCCCGGCGGCCTGCAACACGGCGGCGTGATCGGCCTTGAGCACGTATTGATAGGTGCTGTTGGTCTGCCGCCCACCGGCCTGGAGATCCTGCACCGGGTTGAGGAACAGGCTGACCCCGCGCACGCGCGCCAGCTTGGGCCGCAGGCGCCCGATCACCTCGTTGACCGGCGGGCGTTGCGAGCGGTCTTTGAGCGTGGCGAACAGGAAGCCACCACCCGCGCGCGAACCGCCGGCAAACGAGACCACGGTATCGACCGCGGGATCGGATTTGACGATCCGGGTAATGCGCGTGAGCTTGTCCTGCAGGTCTGAGAACGAGATCGACTGGTCGGCGCGTACGCCGCCCATCAGGCCGCCGGTATCCTGCTGCGGGAAGAAGCCCTTGGGCGCGATCGCGATCAGCCAGACATTGAGCGCCACGGTCAGCACCAGGACCAGCATGACCAGTCCGCGATGCGCCAGCGCCCAATCGAGGTTGCGGGCATAGCGCGCTTCGGACCATTCGACCCAGCGCTTGGCCGTGCGCATCACCCGGCTGTCGCTTTCGCGGCCATCGAGCAAGCGCGCGGCCAGCATCGGCGTGGTGGTGAGAGATACGACCAGGCTGATCGCCACGGCAACCGACATGGTCAGCGCAAATTCGCGGAACAGGCGGCCGACCAGGCCACCCATGAAAATCAGCGGCACGAATACCGCCACCAGGCTGACCGAGATGGACAGCACGGTAAAGCCGACCTCGCGTGCGCCCTTGAGCGCGGCGGACAAGGGCGACATGCCGTGTTCCACATGGCGGCTGATGTTCTCCACCACCACGATGGCATCGTCGACCACGAAGCCTGTCGCCACGGTCAAGGCCATGAGCGAGAGATTGTCGAGCGAGAAGCCCGCCAGATACATGACGCCCAGCGTGCCGAGCAGCGAGGCAATCACCGCCGCGGCCGGGATCAGCGTGGCGCGCCACGATTGCAGGAACAGGCCCACCACCAGCACCACCAACAGCGTGGCGATCAGCAGCGTCACTTCCACCTCGTGCAGCGAGGCGCGGATCGTGCGGGTGCGATCCGATCCGATCGACAGGTGGATATCGGGCGGCAGGGCGGCCTGCAGCGCCGGCAGTTGCGCCTTGAGCGCGTCAACCGTTTCGACGATGTTGGCGCCGGGCTGGCGGCTGATCAGGATCGGCACGGCGCGCTTGCCGTTGAACAGGCCGATGGTGCGAATGTCTTCCGGCCCATCGGTGACGGTGGCGATATCGGCCAGGCGCACGGCCGCGCCATTGCGCCAGGCGATGATCGTATCGCGGTAATCGGCGGCGTGGCGGCCGGCCTGGTTGGAATAGACCTGGAAACTGCCGTTGCCGGTATCGAGCACGCCGCGCGGACGGTTGGCGCTTTCCGATTGCAGCGCGGTGCGCACGTCTTCGAGCGCGATGCCGGCGCGCGACAGGGCCAGCGGGTTTACCTCGATCCGCACCGAGGGCAACGCCGCGCCGCCCAGCTCGACATTGCCGACGCCCTGCACCTGGAGCAGCTTTTGCTGCACCACGTTGGACACCGCATCATAGATTTCGGACGGGCTGCGAGTATCGGAAGTGAGCGCGAGGATCAGCACCGGCGCTTCGGCCGGGTTGGCCTTGCGATAGCTGGGATTGCTTTTGAGCGTGGCCGGCAGATCGGCGCGCGAGGCGTTGATCGCGGCCTGCACATCGCGCGCGGCGCCGTCGATATTGCGCGACAGATCAAACTGCAGGGTGATCTGGGTTGACCCCACGCCCGATCGCGAGGTCATTTCGCTGACCCCGGCAATGGTCCCCAGATGCCGCTCCAACGGGGCGGCGACGCTTGCCGCCATCGTCGAAGGGCTGGCGCCGGGCAAGTTGGCCTGCACCATGATCGTGGGGAAATCCACCGCCGGCAGCGGCGCCACCGGCAGGTTGAAGAACGCTGCCACGCCCGCCAGCATCAACCCGATGGTGAGCAGGAGGGTGCCGACCGGGCGCCGGATGAAAGGCGCGGAAACGTTCATGCGCGGCCCGGTTCCTGGGTGCCGGGTTCCTGGGACGGCGTTGCGGCCCCGCGCGCGGTTTCGCGCCGCTCGCGCCAGCGTTCAAGGCCCAGGAAAATCACCGGCGTGGTGAACAGCGTCAGCACCTGGCTGAAGATCAGGCCGCCGGCGATGGCGATGCCCAGCGGCTGGCGCAATTCATGCCCCATGCCGCCGCCAAAGATCAGCGGCAATGCGGCAAACAGCGCGGCAAACGTGGTCATCATGATCGGGCGGAAGCGCAGCAGCGCGGCCTGGCGGATGGCGTGCGACGGATCGGCGCCTTCCTCGCGCATCGCCTCGAGCGCGAAGTCGATCATCATGATCGCGTTCTTCTTGACGATGCCGATCAGCAGCACGATGCCGATGATGCCGATCACGCCCAGCCCCGACCCAGTCAGCCACAGGCCGAGCAGCGCACCGATCCCGGCCGATGGCAGCGTCGAAAGGATCGTGATCGGGTGGACGAAGCTTTCATAGAGCACGCCCAGCACGATGTAGACCACCACGATCGCGGCCAGGATCAGCCACAACTCGTTCGAGAGCGACGATTTGAAGGCCGAGGCAGCGCCGGCAAAATTGGTCGATACCGCGGCGGGCATGCCAATGGTCTGCTCGGCATGTTCGATCACCGAGACCGCCTTGCCCAGCGACACGCCCGGCGCCAGATCGAACCCGATCGTGGCCGAGGGGAACTGCGCCTCGCGCGAGACGACGAGCGCGGTGGGCCCGGTCGTGATCGTGGCGATGGTCGAAAGCGGCACGGTGGTGCCGCCCGGCAGCGGAATGCGCAGGTCACCCAGCGCCTGCGGGCTGGTGACCGAGCCAGGCTGCGCTTCCAGGATCACGCGGTTCTGGCTCGACTGGGTGTAGATGGTCGAAACGATGCGCTGGCCAAAGGCATCGTAGAGCGCGTTGTCGATCGTCAGCACCGAGAGGCCCAGACGCCCGGCGATATCGCGGTTGATATTCACCGTCACTGCCTGGCCGCGGCCCATCACGTTGGACGTGACGTTTTGCAGATGCGCGTCGTCCTTGAGCGCCGCCGCCAGCTTTTCGCCCCACTGGTTGACCACTGCTTCGTCCGCGCCTTGCAGCGAGAAGCGATAGGCATTGACCCCGGTGGAGGTGTCGATGGTGAGATCCTGCACCGGGCGGAAGTAGGTCTTGATCCCCACGATCCCACTGGTCGCCTGGGTCAGGCTGTCGATCACATGGGCAAGATTGCCGCGATCGCCCTCGCTCTTGAGGTTGACGACCATGCGCCCCTGCGAAAGCGTGGGGTTCTGCCCATCGACCCCGACCGAGGAACTGAGGCTGTCGACCGCCGGATCGGCCAGCAGCGCCTGCGCCACCTGGCTTTGCAGCTGGGTCATGCGGGTATAGCCGATGTCCTGCCCCGCCACGGTCGTCACCGCGATCTGGCCGGTGTCCTGTTCGGGAAAGAGGTCCTTGGGGATGATCCAGAACAGCAGCGCCGTCACCGCAAGCGTGCCGGCAAACACCGCCATGGTCAGCCCGCTGCGCGCCATGACCCAATCGAGCGCGGTCATGTAGCGGGCGGCGAGGCGGTCGAACCAGTTGCGGGTGGCCTGCGTCACGCGATACTGGCGCTCTTCATGCTCGGGCTTGAGCCAGCGCGCCGACAGCATTGGCACGAGCGTGAGCGCCACGAGTGCCGAGATCAGGATCGTCACCGCCAAGGTCACGGCAAATTCGCGGAACAGGCGGCCAACCACGTCGCCCATGAACAGCAGCGGGATCAACACGGCGATCAGCGAGACGGTCAGCGAGATAATCGTAAAGCCGATCTCGCTGGCGCCTTTAAGCGCAGCCTCGAATGGGCGCATCCCGTCTTCGATATGGCGCGCGATGTTTTCCAGCACGACGATGGCGTCGTCGACCACGAACCCCGAGGCGATGGTCAGCGACATCAGCGTGAGGTTGTTGATCGAGAAATCGAGGAAATACATCGCCGCAAACGAACCGACCAGCGAGAGCGGCACGGCAATGCTGGCCACCACCGTGGCGCGCAGCGAACCCAGAAACAGGAAGATCACCAGCGTGACGAGCACCACGGCCAGGACAAGTTCCGTGCGGACATCGGACACCGAGGCGCGGATGCCAGCGGTGCGGTCGGTCAGCACGGTCACGTGCACGTCGGCCGGCAACTGGGCCTCAAGCTCGGGCAGGGATGCCTTGATCGCGTCGACAGTGCCGATCACGTTGGCGCCGGGCTGGCGCTGCACATCGAGCACGACCGCCGGCTGGCCATTCATCCACGAGGCGATGCGCGTGTTTTCCGTGGCCTGGACCACTTGCGCCACATCAGACAGCCGCACCGGCGCGCCATTGGCAAAGGCGACGACCAGGTTGCGATAGCTGGCGGCATCGCCCAACTGGTCGTTGGCGTCGATTGTCCAGCTCTTGGTCGGGCCGTCAAAGCTGCCCTTGGCGGCGTTGGCATTGGCATTGGCAATCGCGCTGCGGATCGATTCCAGCGACAGGCCGCGCGCGGCGAGCGCGGGCACATTGGCCTGGATGCGCACCGCCGGGCGCTGCCCGCCGGACATGGACACCAGGCCCACGCCCGAAACCTGGGCGATCTTGTTGCTGAACTGGCGTTCGACAATGCCTTGCACTTCGCCCAGCGGCCGGCTTTTCGAGGTGATGCCCAGCGTCAGGATCGGGGCATCGGCCGGGTTGACCTTGGCATAGATCGGCGGCGCGGGAAGATCGGTGGGCAGCAGCGTATTGGCGGCGTTGATGGCCGCCTGTACTTCCTGCTCGGCGATATCGAGCGACAGATCGAGGCGGAACTGCATGGTGATCACCGATGCCCCGGCCGAAGAGGCAGAGGTCATCCGCGTCAACCCCGGCATCTGCCCGAACTGGCGCTCCAGCGGCGAGGTGACGGTCAAGGCCATCACATCGGGGCTGGCCCCGGGATAGAGCGTGGTGACCTGGATCGTCGGATAGTCCACCTCGGGCAGGGCCGAGAGCGGCAGCATGCGATAGGCCACCAGGCCCGCCAGCAGGATCGCCACCATCAACAGCGTGGTCGCCACCGGGCGCAGGATGAACAGCCGGGATGGCCCGCCGGGTTGGGCAGGGGCCTGCTCAGGCAGATCGGACGTGCTCATCCCGCGTTTCCGGCATTGGCGCCGCGGCGGTGATGGCCATTGCCACCTTGGCCGCCTGCGCCGCCATTACCTTGGCCACCGCCCCGCTTGCCGCCCTTGTTGATGCTGGCGCCGTCTTCCAGGCCATCGGCGCCCTCGATCACCACCTGGGTGCCGGCCGTCAGGCCCGAAAGGATCGCCAGCTTGTCACCCGAAGAGGGGCCGGTCTTGACCACGGTCAGCTTCACCGTGTTGTCGGGCTTTACCACGAAGACGAAATCGCCCTGGCTGCCGTGGCGCACCGCGCTGACCGGCACGGTCACCACGTCATGCAGCGTCTGTACCAGCATCGACACGTTGACGAACGCGCCGGGGAATAAAACATTGCCGGCATTGGCAAAGCGGGCC
The DNA here is from genome assembly GCF_001598375.1 of Novosphingobium capsulatum NBRC 12533. Classification (GTDB taxonomy): domain Bacteria; phylum Pseudomonadota; class Alphaproteobacteria; order Sphingomonadales; family Sphingomonadaceae; genus Novosphingobium; species Novosphingobium capsulatum. The sequence goes on along the minus strand of NZ_BCYV01000012.1, from coordinate 43,192 downwards.
TTGGCCTTGACCGTGCCGGTGGTGGCATCGACCTGGTTGTCAAACGTCAGGAAGCGGCCGGTGGCCAAGCGATTGCCGTTGTTCTGGTCGTTGGCGTCAACCGGCAGGCCGCTGCCTGCGCCGGCGGTCTGCCCGATGGCGGAAAGCTGCGCCTGGGGCAGGGCAAAGCTCACGTCGATCGGATCGACCTGGGTGATGATCACCACACCGTTGGTGTCCGACGGCGTCAGGTAGTTGCCGATATCGACCTGGCGAATGCCGACGCGGCCCGAAATCGGCGCCTTGATCGCGGTATAGTCCAGGTTGAGCGCGGCCGTGCCGATGGCGGCGCGATCGGCTGCCACGGTGCCGGCCAGCTGCCCCACCGTGGCGCGCTGGGTATCGACCTGCTGGCTGGCGATCGAATCTTGCTTGAGCAGGGTTTGATAGCGATTGAGATCGAGCCGTGCCGAGGTCAGCTGTGCCTCGTCACGCGCCAGATTGGCGCGGGCCTGTTCCAGCGCCAGGCGATAGGGGCGGGGATCAATCTGGGCGAGCACCTGGCCCTGGCGGACCATCTGCCCTTCCTGGAACATGATCTTGAACAGCACGCCTGACAGCTGCGTGCGTACCGTGGCGGTAACCAGCGGCTGCACCGTGCCCAGCGCGGCCACCGTCACCGGCATGTCTGCCTTGGTCGCCGGCGCGATGTTCACCGCCGCCGGCGGACGCCCGCCGCGCTTGTCTCCGCCGCTCTTGGCCACCCATCGAGCACCCAGGGCAACCACCACGAACACGGCAATGGTCGCCAGGGCGATCAGAAGCGTGCGCTTGCGGCTGCTGCGGGGGGGATGTTCGGACGTTACGTGATCCGGAGAAACAGGTGTACTCGCTTCGTCAGCGTTCATCTAGCAAACCCTTGCATGCCCTGCGACTCGATAGTCCCGGATCGAGTTCTCGCGTTCTTCCGCCATGGCCCCGCGCGGTGCAAGCTGTCTTGTTTCCCAAGTTGTATCAGATTGCCCCGGCGATCTTACTTTCGGTTCTGGGCGGAACGCGCGGCGATTTCGCAGCCAAGTCGGGATCGCCCGCAAAAGTTCCCGGCACAAAGCGATTCATGTGCAAATAACGCGGGGAAAAGCCGGAGAGCTGCGCCAGCCGATCCGGATCGGGCAGGGTGATATGGCGCCCGTGCCAATGCAGCAGGCCGCGCCCGCGCAGATCCTGCACCACGCGGTTGACGTGAACCGATGTCATACCGGTTGCTTCGGCGAGGGTCACCTGGGTGAGCGGGGTGGCAAAGCGCCCGTCTGCTGCCAGGCCCAGGGCTGCCAGCCGATAGTGCAACTCGCACAGCAAGGCGCCGATCCGTGCCAAGGCCGGGCGCGCGGCAAGGTTGAGTGTCCATTCGCGCTGCATGCCCAGCATGGCGCAGGCATCAAACGCCATGGCCTGGCGCAGGCAGTGCGAGCGCAGGCAGGCACGATCGAACACTTCGGGCGCAATCAGCGCGCAATGCATGTCATTAAGCGCGCCGATCGAATGGTCCATTGCCTCGGCCGCCAAGGCATCGGGATTGCACAAGTCTCCCGGCAGCAGGAACGCCACGACCTGGCGCCGGCCATCCTCCAGCAGTTTGTAGCGACAGCCCCAGCCATCGATGACCAGCTTGACGAAATGGATCGGCTCGCCTTCGCGGATCAGGTCGGCTCCAGCCGGAACCAGCCGCCCTTCGCTGCGCAACAGGCCGTCGATCTGCGTCCGGGCCTGAAGGTCCAGTTCGACGTAGCGCGCAAATTTGGCCTGAAGGGGATTCATGCTGGCCTGTTCTGCAATCGGCCGGGGAACACCTTCCCCGATGCCTATCGCAACACCCCATCGCCCCAGTGGTTCCCCATCTCATCACAGGTTGTGATGCGTGCCCTATGGGCGTGCTGCGGGGTTTTAATGGCCTGCCCGCAAAAGGATATCTACCCATGGCCGATCGTTCTGCACCCCAGCCCGCCATCCCCCCGCGCACGGTGCGCGGCGCGCCCATTGCCCATTCCGATCAGCGTTCCGGCCAACAATCCTCGCATGAGGAAGAACGCGACAACCCCGGCCAGCTTACCGGCGGCACCGGCGGGGTAGGCGCGCCGCCGCCGACCGAGGTGCCGATCGATGAACCGGTGCCCGATCCCATCCCGCTGCCACCGGGCAGCCATGGCAAGGAGGGAATCGACGGGCCGGAAAGCAAGGTGGAACGCAATCCAGGGGCCGAGGCCGGCCAGAACGCCGGCCCGACGCTGCGCCGGTAGAATGAGGGCGCGCCTAGTGCCAAGCCCTGCTTCGCCCAATCATGCTTCGCCAAGCCATGCTTCGTCACCGGGGCGTGATGTGCAGCACGGCTGCCTTGGCGATGCCGCGCCACTGCTGGTGGCGGCACAGCGCGTGCTCGCGCTTGCGGCCGAGCACGATGCGGCAATTGCGACCGCCGAAAGCTGCACCGGTGGGCTGCTGGCTTCGCTGCTGACCGATATCGAAGGCTATGGCCGCTGGTTCGATCGTGGCTTTGTCACGTATTCGGCCCAGGCCAAGAGCGAGATGCTGGGGATCGATCCGGTGGAGCTGCGCCGTCACGATCCCGTGAGCCGCGCGATTGCCGAGGCAATGGCACGCGGGGCACTGGCCCATAGCCGGGCGGGGCTCGTCGCTGCAATTACTGGCAATGCCGGCACCGGCGGCCCGCGTGACGAGCCGGGTCTGGCCCATATCGCGGTGCTGCGGCGCGATGGCGGGCTGCTGCTGCGCGAGTGCCATTATGGCGCCCGCCCGCGCGATGCGGTGCGGCTGCACCTGGCCGGCGCAGCCCTTGCGATAATGGCCGATGCATTGAACGCGGCCCGGGGATAGGCTTCCCCAGGCCGCGTTCAACCGACGCTGATCGTTCGCGCTCAGCGCCCGCGTGAGGTGTCTGGCGCCTGGGCTTCCTGCCCGCCGATCTGGGCCAGCATGTCGGCATGGCGGGCTACCACTGGCGCGATGGCGTTGGCGGCCGCCCGCAAGGCCGGTTTGTTGCCCTTGTCGGCATAGGCGCGATGCAGCGCCAGTGCCGCCGTGTGGGCATCGCGCTGCGCAGCCAGGTAAACGTTCTGCGCTGTCTCCCCCTGCGCCTGGCGCAACCCGTCGAGCGCGGCCGCCTGCGTGGAATCGAGCGCCGGTGCCGGCATGGCCAAGCCATCCTGGCGCGCCGCCTGGGCGAGCCGCGCGGTGGAATGCGTATGGTCGGCAATCATCATCCGGGCAAAGCTTGCCACCTTGGCACTGGGGGACTTGGCCAGGATCAGGCGGGAGGATTCGATCTCGAACCGGTCGCCCGCAGCGGCCTTGGCCAGGTAGGCCGGCGCGTCAAGCGGCGCCATGGTGTCGGCAGGCGATGGGGGTGCCGTCGGCTGGGTTGGGGCCAGGCCCTGCGCCGTAGCAAGCGAGGGCAGCAGCATGGCACAGGCAGCCACCGGCGCGAATGGAAATCTGGGCATGATACTCTCTCCTTTTGGGCAGTCTCGCTGATCCGGCCGTCAATGCCGGCTGGGCGAGGGCGGCACGCGAATGGCTTGCGGGCGGACGCTGCCGGGCAAAAGGCGCGGCCGCAGATCCGGGTCGGGCAGCCGTTCATGCCAGGGATGCAGCGGCACGGGCGTGGTCGGGCGGTGCTTAGTCGGGCGGGGCGTCGTCGGGCGGGGCAGGGCGGGCATGGCAACCGCGCAGGCGGGCTGGGGCTGGGTCATCTTGGAACTCCAGGGAGGATGTACCAACAAGCGCCGACCGGAATGGTATGTTGCTTGCCCCCAACATGGGTAAGTGCAATCGCGCCGCCGCCGGCGTCTCCGATCAGCGCCGCACTGTGGCGGGGGCGCGCAGCGCGATGCGGCACGTCAGGCCGCTGGGCGCGAAATCGCGTTCCAGTGTCCAGTGCTGCTGGCGCGCGAACATCCGCGTGCCCAGCCCCTGGCGACTGGGCGGCAGCACCGGCGGCCCGCCATTCTCGCGCCACAGCAGCACGCCATCGGCGCTCCAGCCGATGGTCACTCGCCCACGCGGATCAGACAGCGCGCCGTGCTTGAGCGCATTGGTGCACAATTCATGCAGCACCAGCAGCAGATGATAAGCGGGCTCGCGCGCGATCAGGAAGGGCGGGCCTGCGATGTGGAACGCATCGTCCTTGTGAAACGGGGCGATTGCGGTGCGCACCAGTTGTGCCAGGTTCAGGCCCGCGCCATCGGCAGGTTGCTGCGCCTCGGTCACGCTGCGACGCGGCGCGCCTTTGGTGTTCCCTGGTGGGCTGTCGAGCAGGCGATTGGCATTGGCCAGCGCCTGCACCCGGGCCAAAAGATCCTGGCGGAACCGTTCGGTATCATCGCCGGCGTGCGATACGCGGATCAGCGCCTGGACCACGCCAAGCGCGTTCTGCACGCGATCATACATCTCGCGCGCGATGATATCCTGTTCGCGCGCCAGGGCATCGAGCTGGCGCACCGTGCGGCGGAGCGTGTCGCCCACGGCAATCAGCGCCAAGTTGGCCAGCGCGATCAGCAGCGCCAGCGTCAGGCGGTGGGGATCGAGCAGGGATGGGCTGCCGCCACGGAACACCCATTCCACCATCAGCGTGGTGGTGATCGCCACGACCAGCGCGGCGCGCCAGCCCATGAACACCGCCGCCAGCAGCACGAACGGAAAGAACGGCGCAAACGGCACTGCCTCGCCTGCCTGCCCCAATGCCCAGCGCAAGGTAGCAGGCACGGCGATCGCCACGGCAATGCCTGACAGCCTTTGCCATGGGGTGAGATCGAGCAAAATGGTGCGGCGAACCGCTTCGATCCGCGTCACCGGCGCGCCTTGTCAGGAAAGCCGCGGCGCTTGATTGACAGGCACAAGACCGGCCCCGTGAAGGGGCCGGTCCGTCTGGAAGCAAGTGGCATCAGTGGCGGCCTTCCCACCCCCTGCGCGATGCTTCCGAATGGCCGCGGGAATCGCCGAACCAGCCGCCGTGGCCGCGATCGCGGTCATCATCATCATGGCTCATGCGGCGCGAGCGGCCCCGATCGTCGTCATGGTCGTCGCGGCCCCGGCTGCTGCGGCGCCCGTCGTCATCGTCGTGGCGGCCGCTGCGCGACGCGCTGCCGCGATCGTCCCAGCCCTTGCGCGACGCTTCGGAATGACCACGCGGATCGCCATACCAGCCGCTGCCTTCGTGGTCGGAATTTTCCCAGCCACGGCGCGAGGCTTCGGAATGGCCACGGGAATCGCCATACCAGCCGCTGCCGTCATGGTCAGACCGTTCCCAGCCTCGGCGCGAGGCCTCCGAATGGCCCTGGGAGTCGCCGAACCAGCCGCCGTGTCCGCGCCCGCCGCGATCATTGCCCCGATCATCGTCGCGGTCATCGCGGCCCCGGCTGCTGGCGCCCCGGCTGCGATAGTCGCGATCGTCATCGTCACGCCCCCGGCTCGACCGGCCGCGATCATCGCTCATAAAGCGGCCTTCGTCGTCGCGCGGGCGATCCTGGCTGCCGCGTCCGCCGCGACGGTCATCTTCTTCGCTGCGGCGGCCGCCCTGACCGGCAAACCGGCCACGCTCGTCTCGGCCACTTCGACCATAATCGCCGTTGTCGCGTCCTTGATAACTTGCCATGGTTCTCTCCTGGGTATTGTGGGCATTTGCCCTGGGAAAGGCGCCGAATGAAACCGGTGCCTGGGGCGGAAGCCGATCCTCGGCCTCCAGTTCGCTGCGCAGTTCTTTCAGCTGCGCTGCAAGTTCGGGAGTATCGATGCCGGATTCGCGCGCCTGGGCGAAAATGCCGTCGTCGCCTTCCTCTTCCTTGACATGGTGCCGGATCTGCTCAGCCAGCACCGTGAACTTGGCGTCGCGGAACGGATCGCCGCGGGCGCTGCGTGCCAGGTCGGCGATCAGCACCTTGGCGCTGTCGTGTTCCACCTGTGCTTCGTCGAGATCGTCGTCTTCATCGGCTGCGGCGCGGCAAGCGGGATAGAAGACCTCCTCTTCCAGCATGGTGTGCAGGGTAAGCGCCTGGCACACCTCGGTAACGATCGCGTCCTTGCGGCTGCCGCTGGCGCTCTCGAACTCCTTGAACAGCTTTTCGACCTGGCGATGGTCTTTCTGGAGCATGCGGATCGCCTCGCCATCGGCCCTGCTCGAATTGGAGCCCTTGTCGGCGCTCTTGTGGGCGCTCTTGTCGGCATTGGCGGTCTTGCTGGTGGTCGCGGCGCTGCCTTGCGATGCGGCGCGCGGTCCGCGTCGTCCGCTTGCCGCCTTGCCCCCCGCCTTTGCCGTATCGGTCTGGGCAGCTTGGGTCTTGTCTGCTTCGGACGATGATGCGGCAGCCTGGCCAGGGGTGGCCTGCCCGGTCTGCGCCGGCTGCGTTGCAGGGGAAGGGGTGCTGTTGCTGGCCATCGGGCCGATCTCCTTCGCGTTGGGTTGGGGCAGTGCCGAAGGGCAAGCCCGGCAGGGCGGCTGGCGCCCGTTGCGGAAGGAGAAGCGTGCGAGCGGGGCACAATGTCCGCGCGGCTATCCCATGTGTGCAATTTGCAATCTGTCTCTTGGGGCAAGATGCGGTTGGTCTGCCCGGTGCCACGGCTGGTCGATGGGAACGGCCAAAGCAAACTTATGTGAATTGTCCGGAATGGATGGAACCTAGATTTTCCGCTGATTCGCCAAAGGCATCACGCCGCAAATCAGGGGAAAGGATATGACGCAGGATATGACCCGCGCGCCAAGCCAGGTGTGCACATACCGTCGCCACGAATTTCTGGCCCGCGCGGACGAACGCAAGGATTACGTGCTGCGCATCGAGGAAGGCTGGGCGGCGCAATACCGCCTGTTGCCCGATGGCCGGCGCCAGATCATCACGCTGTTTCTTCCCGGCGACTATTGCGAGCCGCAATGGCTGTTGCAAGGCCGCGCCACCTTGCCGATCGTGGCGTTGACGCGGGTGCGTGCGCGCATGCTGCCGCACAGCCGCATCCAGGCCCGCGCGCCGCACGAGGAAGACAGCATGATCCGCGTGCTCGACGCGATGCTGGCCTTGCTGCGCAACCGCGAAAAGTGGATTTTCAACCTGGGCCGGATGACCGCGACCGAGCGGCTGTGCAACCTGCTGTGCGAGCTGCACAGCAGGCTGGCCGCACGCAACCGCGTGGTGCAGGATCGCTGCGCCATGCCGCTGACCCAGTATGACTTTGCCGATATCGTCGGTATTTCCCCGGTCCACGTAAACCGCGTGTTGCAGACCCTGCGCGGCGAGGGGTTGGTCGATCTCAAGGGGCGGTGGATGCAGGTGCGCGATCTGGCTGCGCTCAAGCGGCTGGGCGAAGTGCCGCTCGACCCCGAACCGCGCGTGCCCCGCGCGGCCTGAGGCCGGACGGCCTGGCTGGCACGGGGGCGCCGTTCCAGCCAGGCCACGCACATCGCCACGCTGGCTGGTCAGCCGTTGACCACGGTGCCGCCGTTGGGGTGAAGCACCTGCCCGCTCATATAGCTGCCATCGGCACAGGCCAGGAACAGGAACGCCGGCGCCACTTCGTTGGGTTCGCCCGGCCGGCCCATCGGCGTATCCTCGCCAAAGTGGCGCACCTTGTCCGGATCGGCGCCGCCCTGCGGGTTGAGCGGGGTCCAGATCGGGCCGGGTGCCACGGCATTCACGCGAATGCCCTTGTCCACCAGGTTCTGGCTGAGCGAGCGGGTAAACGCCGTGATCGCTCCCTTGGTCGCGCTATAGTCCAGCAGTTGCGGCGCGCCCTTGTACATCGTCACGCTGGTGCAATTGATGATCGCGCTGCCGGCCCCAAGGTGGCCCACAGCGGCCTGGACCATGTGGAACATGCCAAAGATATTGGTGCGGAACGTGGCATCGAGCTGTTCCGGGGTAATATCGCGAATGTCCTTTGCCGGGTGCTGCTCACCGGCATTGTTGACCAGCACGTCCAGCCGGCCAAAGCGATCGATGACCGCGTCCACCGCCTGCTGGCAGAATGCGGGATCGCCCACGTCTCCTTGCAGGGTGATCGCCCTTGCGCCTTCCTGGGCGACGATGGCGGCGGTGTCCTGCGCGTCCTTGCTGTCCTGGCGATAGACGATCGCTACGTTGGCCCCCTCACGGGCAAACAGCGCGGCCACCGCGCGGCCAATGCCGCTGTCGCCACCGGTAACGATCGCCACCTTGCCAGCCAGGCGTCCGGAGCCGGGATAGACCGGCTGCCATTTCGGTTCGCGGTTCAGCGCCTGCTCCTGCCCCTGGCGATCGGGCGCGGCGGCGGTGCCGGCCTGGGCGTCGGCGGCCTTGGCTTCGTGTTCGGGTGGGGTCTCGCCCAGCTTGCCCAGGCTGGCGGGGTGCGACGTGGTCATGAAAGATGGTCCTTGCAGGGGGATAAGGCGAACGCGAGGCGCACGCGGGATGCCTTCAAAACCCCGAAAACAAGAAAAGGTGGCAAGGCTTTACATATGTGAAGAAGGGCATGTGACAGTCATTTCATAAGGCTGCCGACGGCGCGGAAGGCGCGCCCCAGGTTTGAGGATGTGATGTTGCCGCGCCACTGCGATGCCCGTTCTGGCGTGTACCCCTGCTACGCTTGCGCCATGTCTCTCGTGACTGCCGCCGTGACTGCTGCCGGAACGCGCATCACCGCCTTTGATCTGCCTTGAGCCTACCTTTGATGCCGCTCAATGCCCTGGCCCGGCGCCTGTCATGCTGCTTTCCGCTGGACGAGAACGACGTGCGCGCGGTGGAACGGCTCTGCGCCGTCCCGCGTCGGCGCGTTGCGGCGCGCCGCGAGTTCCTGCGCGAGGGCGATCGGCCCGGCCACGTGCACGTGCTGCTGGAAGGGTGGGCGTGCCACCAGGTGATGCTGCCCGATGGCCGCCGCCAGATCACCGCGTTCCATCTGCCCGGCGATATCCTGTGGCAACCGCTGGGTGAGGCGCGCATGGACTTTTCGATCCTGGCACTGACCCCGGCGATCATCGCACCAATCCCGACCAGCGCGTTGGAGGCGGTGGCCAAGGCCCACCCCGCCATTGCCACGGCGCTGGCCTTGCAAAACCGCGTGGCAGAGGCGGTTTTGCGGCGGTGGCTGGTCAACGTGGGGCAGCGCGCCGCGTTTGAGCGGATCGGCCACCTGTTCTGCGAATTGCATCACCGCCTGCATGCCATCGGTTTGGCCCAGGGCAACGGTTTTGCCTTTCCGGTCACGCAGGTGGAACTGGCCGAGGCGACCGGGTTGACCCCGGTGCACGTCAATCGCGTGTTGCGCGACATGCGGCGGCAAGGCCTGATCGATCTGGAAAACCGCGTGCTGCGCATCCTGCAATTGCGGGCCTTGGCACAGCATGCGCTGTTCGACCCTGCCTATCTTGAGCCGCAGGGCCACCACAGCGCCGCGCCGAGCCCATGAAAAAGGCCGGCCTTGCCAAAGGGCAGGGCCGGCCTTCCCGCGCGAACCTGGGCGGTATGACGCGATCAGTAGGGGTAGGACACGCCGTAGTGCGAATGGACCCGGCGGCCATAGTCAATGTCATGGACCGGTTCTTCGGTGGCCTGGTAGTGCGGGGCGGATTCCAGGGTTTCGCGGCTCAGGTTGACGACATAGCCGCCCTGGCCGCTATCATAGTTCAGCGTGTTCCAGGGCAGCGGGTAATAATCGCTGCCAAAGCCAAGAATGCCGCCGAATTGCAGCACGGCATACTCGACGGTGCCGGTGCGCTTGTTGACCATGAAGTTGTGGATTGAGCCGAGACGCTCGCCATCGGGGTTATAGACGGCCGTGCCGTCCACCTTGTTTGAGGCGATCAGGCGGGTGGTTTCATCGGTGGCAATGCTGTCAGACATGGCGCTCTCCTGCGTAGAGGTTTGCGTCATCAACTGCCCGGCCGATACGATGGGGCCGGTGCCAAGGACAGGCCGTGCCCACCTTGCGCCGGGCAGAGCGGCATACTGATCCATGCAAGGATGCAGCGTCAGGCGGCGCGGAAGGCGCGCAAAAAGAAAGGGCGGCCATCACCAAGGATGCCCGCCCATTATGGTTGAAAAGGGGGGAAGGCGTGCTCAGACCGCGATGGCGGCCAGCAGCTTTTCGCCATAGCGTTCGTCGGCCGGATCGAACCCGGCAAAGACCTTGGCCGGCTCGGACGTGAGGATCACATCGCGCAGGCCCGAGAGGCGGAACGTGCCGAGCTTTTCTTCGGCCGGGGCCACGCCATCGCGGTCATGCACGACGGCATCGATGTGAGGCGCGCCGTGACGTTCGAACAGGGCATGCGGTGCCAGTGTCACGTTGCCGCGATTATAGACCGCGCGCACGCACAGCTTGTTGGCGATGGCAAAGCCCAGCATGTGCACCGACTGCTCGATATCGGGCGCGCTATCCGCCGTTTCGGGGGTTCCCGAGGAATTCTGATTCTGCTGCATCGCAACACACTAGGATAATCGCGGGTTCAGGGCAATCGTGTGAACGGTTGCGCAGGGCGCGCCACAAATTCCAAATCGAAACAGGCGCAGGGCAACGCGCATATTTTGCTCTTGCAATTGATATCCATTATCAATAAACCGATCGGGCAACGGGCATGACCCTCTGCCCGCTTGCGGATGGCTGGCTGCCGTCCTGATCTCCCTGAACTTTTGGCGGGGCGCCGCACTTCGCCCCGCCAACTTTTCAGATATCGCTCAGCTTGCGGCGGTGAGGGAGGCTTGCACCACCTGCTGGTCAATCGCGCCAAACGGGGTGCTGCCATCGGCGGCGCGCGCTTCCATCCGCACGCGATCCCCGATCGCCATGAAGGCGGTGGCTGGCTTGCCAGCGGCGATGATCTCGATCGCGCGGCGTTCGGAAATGCAGCTCGATCCCACCGTGGCATATTCCGGGTTCGATACCGTGCCCGATCCGATCACCGTGCCGGCGACCAGGTCGCGCGTCCGGGCGGCATGGGCCACCAGTTCGGCAAAGCTGAAATCCATGGCGCGGCCGTTGGCGTGGCCGAACGGCGCACCGTTCCAATCCACCACAAGGTCCAGCGCGACGCGATTGTCGTGCCAGCCTTGACCCAGCGCGGCCGGCGGCACGGCAAAGGGCGCCATGCTGCACGCCGGCTTGGCCTGGACCCAGCCAAACCCGGTCTTCATCTCGATCGGGGCCAGCGTGCGCAACGACCAGTCGTTGATCTGCACCACCAGCTTGATGTGGGCTGCGGCATCGCGTGCGCTGGTGCCCATCGGCACCGCATCGACGATCACGCCAAATTCGCCCTCGAAATCGATGCCTTGGGCAGGATCGGCAAAGGGCACCGGGTCGGTCGGGCCATAGAAACGGTCGGATAGGCCCTGGTACATCAGCGGCAGATCGGTTTCGATCGGCGGCATGTTGAAGGCCACCTGCATCAGGTCACCATGCGTGCCAAAGGCCGAACCATCGAGCCATTGCCAGCTGCGCGGCAGCGGCGCGGCGAGTTGCGCGGGATCGAGCGGCAGGCCGGCACCATCGGCCAGCTCGCTGGAAAGCGCGGCCAGCGTGGCTTCCGCGCTGCCCCAGTTCTCGATCGCGGTCAGCAGGTTGGGCAGGGCAGGGCCGGCAGGCAGATAGCGGGCGGCAGCGGCGCATACGACCACCAGCTGCCCATCGGGCGTGCCATTGCGCAAGGTTGCCAGGCGCATCGCGGTCACTCCTCGATGATCGCGACGGCGCGGGTCCATCCGGCCGATGCGCCCTGGATCTTGTGCGGGAAACAGCTGACAATGAACCCGTGCGGCGGCAGGCTTTCCAGGTTGTGCAGCTTTTCCAGGTGGCAATAGCCGATGTCGCGGCCCGCCTTGTGGCCTTCCCAGATCAGCGAGGTATCGCCGGTTTCCTTGACCTTTTCCGCCGTATAGCTGAACGGCGCGTCCCAGCTCCAGGCGTCGGTGCCGGTCACCTTCACGCCGCGCGTGGTCAGGTACATCGTCGCCTCATAGCCCATGCCGCAGCCCACGTTGACGAAATCCGGGCGCCCCAAGGCGCCACCGGCGGCCGTGTTGACCAGCACGATGTCGAGCGGCTGTAGATCGTGGCCGATGCGGGCCAGTTCGTCTTCCACGTCTTGCGCGGTGACCACATAGCCGTCGGGAAAGTGCCGGAAGTCCAGCTTCACCCCGGGCTGGAAGCACCATTCGAGCGGCACTTCATCGATGGTGATGGCGCGCTTGCCGCCGTCCATGGTGGGGTGGAAATGCCAGGGCGCATCGAGATGCGTGCCGTTGTGCGTGGTGAGCTTGACCCACTCCGCCGCGGCAAAGCCGGCGCCATCGATGGTGTCTTCCTGTGTCACGCCGGGAAAGAAATGGCCGAGTTCGCCCACGGTGTCGGGGTGGGTCTGATAGGTGATCTCGGGGCGCATGAACGGTGGGTCGCTGACCACGTCGTTGCACAGGGTGATCGACAGGTCGATGAAGCGGCGGGCCATCGGGGGGATCCTCTCTTTGCGATGCCGGCGGAGCATGCTGGTGCATGCGCCGCCGGCATCCTGGTCTTGTCAGGCGTAGTGTATCAGGCGGTATGGCCGCCCAGGGTTTCGGCAAACCAATCGGCCAGCAGATCGCGGCCATACGACATGTTGTCGGCCCCGACATGCTCCACGCCACCTTCGCGCGGGGTGAAGATCACCTTTTCGCGGCGCGGCGAATTGACCAGCTGGTCATAGAGATCATCGGCATAGGCCACGCTGATCTGGCGATCGTTGGCCCCGTGGGTGACCAGGAACGGCACCGTGATGCGATCGATGTGGCCGTTGAGGTTCATCGCTTCGGACTTGGCGAGGAAATCGTCCTGGTCCTTGGCGCCGAATGCCCAGTGCACGTGTGCCCAATAGTGCGGCACGGGGTTTTCGCCCTCGCGTGCCATGCGCTTGTCCTGCACTTCGCGCCAGTTGTGGTTGGCACCCCACACCGCGCCCGAGGCAAAGCGCGGTTCATAGGCAACCGCGCGCGGGGCAAAGTGCCCGCCCAGCGAAATGCCGGTCATGCCGATCGCCTTGGGATCGACTTCGGGCTGCTGCTCCAGCCAGTCCACTGCCCGCGAAGCCCAGCTTTCCGAATGCGGATCGACCGGCAGGTCTTGCAGGCGCAGCGTTTCGCCCGAGCCGGGCTGGTCGACGCACAGCGTGGAAATGCCGCGCCGTGCCAGTTCGGTCGGCAGATTGGTCCAGTAGAGCAGTTCCTTGCAGCTATCGAGACCGTTGCAGAACACCACCACCGGCTTTGCCCCTTCGCCCGGCGCGCGGGTGAACAGGGCCGGCATCGTGCCGTTTTTCAGCGGGATTTCCACGCGCTCGCGGTTGATCTTGCCCAGCTGGGTCGATTTGTCGAACGCCGCGCGTGCCTTGGCATAGGTTTCCTTGCGCCCCGGCGCGCCATGGCCCTGCATGCGCTCGGCGGTGAACAGATAGAGCGAGGCGCGCTCCAGCTTGTTCGAGGCCGAGAGCATGCGACCCTTGGCCTCGTCCTCGCCGGCCAGTTCCAGCAGCTTGTCGCCCATGGCGACCCAGGCCTTCATGAACTGCGGCGTGCCGGCGTCGGCACCGTTGGCCGCCGCGTCCTTGATCGGCTGGCACATGTCGACGATCTCGCCGATGCGGCCACCCGATTCCATCGCGATGGCAACCGACAGGTTCCAGATGTAGTTCGGAAAGTATTCAAACAGCGCCATGACGATCAAACCCCGGCCGGCTGGAACAGGCGCGCATCGGGCGCCGGATGCGGCATGGTCTGCGGGCCGCCCACGCCAATGCCCCACTGGTCCATGATCGAGGGCGCCGGCACATGGACCTGGGCCTCGTGCGTTTCGAAATCGACCTGGTCCAGGTCTGCGGTGTATTCCACGGCAAAGCCGGCGGGCGTGGTGAAATAGCTGAAGGTGTTGTTGCCGGCGGTGTGGCGGCCCGGGCCCCAGCGCAGATCGGTGCCGCGCTTCTTGAGGCGGCTGGCGCCGCGCATCATGTCGTCCACCGAGAGCATGTCATAGGCCACGTGGTTAAGGCAGGGCGGCCCAGGCAGGATGGCAACGCGGTGGTGGGCTTCGTTGCAGCGCAGGAAGCACATGAAATCGCCCAGCCAGTCAGAGACCTTGAAGCCCAGCACATCGGTAAAGAACTTGACCATCGCCTGGTGATCGGGCGAGTGCATGACGATGTGGCTGATCTTGACCGGCACGCCTTCCCAATGCGCGAGCGTGCGCTTGTCGCCACGGGCGACATCGGCCGAAATCTCGAACGGCAGGCCATCGGGCGAGAAGAAGCGGAAGCCATAGCCGCCACCCGGCGCATCCATCGTGGCAGGGGCATGGATCACCTTGCAGCCGGCAGCGATGATCTTGTCGTGCAGCGCGTCGACATCGGCCGGGGTGTCGGCGGCAAAGGCGATCACTTCGACGTGGTTCACCTCGGCCTTGTGCAGGCGCACGACATGGTGTTCGTCATGGCCCTGGGCCTTGAACCACACCATGTCATCGGTGGCGGCCACTTCGTCCAGGCCCCAGTCATCGGCGTAAAAGGCGCGTTCGGCGTCATAGTTTTCGACGCCATATCCGACATAGCGGATTTCGGTCACTCGGCTCATCGCTTGGCAATCCTTGGCAAGAAGGCAAAAAAGATCAGATCGGTTGGGCGACCATGGCAAACATCTCGGCCGTGGCCTTGTGATTGTCGATCGGCGGGCCCTTGCCCAACTGGCCCATGCAGATGGCGAGCGAGCTTTCGACGATATAGCGGCAGCGTTCATAGCGCCGGGCGCGATAGGCGCTGAACGCCTCTTCCACGCTGTCGGCCGCGGTCAGTTCCTCGGCCAGCACCAGGGCATCCTCGATCGCCATGCCGGCACCCTGGCCCAGGTGCGGGGTCGTGGCGTGGACGGCATCGCCCAGCAGAACCACGTGGCCCTTGTGCCAGGGGCCATGGATCATCATGCCTTCCAGCGGGCGATAGACCACGCCGTCATCATCGGTGATCTGGCTGGCGAGGGCCTGGATCTGCGGCGCGGCGCCAACCAGCTTGCCGCGCATCGCAGCGGCCAGCCCCTCGCGCGGATAGCGCGGGTTGTCCGGCTCGGGCGTGGTGACGTACATGTAGATCGTGTCGCGCGATACCGGCACCAGGCCAATGCCGATGCGGCCGTTGTAGACGTGCAGCGCATCGAGATCGGCCGGGCGGGGGAAGTTGTAGCGCCACACCGCCTGGCCCGTGAACTGCGGCTTTTCCGCATCGGGCAGGATCATCTGGCGGGTCTGCGAATAGACGCCGTCGGCGCCGATCACCACGGCATAGCGCGCGGTGCTGCCGTCGGACAGCGTCACGTCCACGCCATCATCGGCTTCGTCCAGCGCGGTGACCGTCAGGCCCAGGCGGATGTCGGCGCCCAGTTCGCGGGCGCTGTCGCCCAGCACCTTCTGCAGCGCGCGGCGGCCAATGCCCACGTTCGACGGGCGTCCTTCGACCAGCGACGGGGTGGGCACGCGCGCCACGCGGGTGCCATCGGGCACATAGATTTCCACCGCGTCAAATCCGCAGGCGGCATCGAGGAAGGCATCGAGCACGCCCAGCTGTTCCATCGCGCGCACCACGTTGGACTGCTGGATGATGCCCACGCCATAGACCGACCAGGTCGGGTCTTTTTCAATCACGGTGACACGGTGGCCGGCGCGGCGCAGCGCGATGGCGGCGGAAAGGCCGCCGATTCCGGCGCCCACCACAAGCACGGGCAAGTCTTGCACGTCAGGTCTCTCCCCAAGGGCTGGTTATGACCTGCATCCTAGGGGTGAATACGAATTTGGATACTAGATTGTTTTGATCATCATCCATCCATGGAATGGATCAACTTCGATAGGCCACTTCGCGCAGGCGGGCCATCAGCCAGCGCAGCCCCTCGTCGCTGCTGCGCGTGCGGTGATATTGCACCATTTCGCGCATCGGCTGAAACGCGAACGGCAGCGGCGCCATCGCCAGCGGAAAGGCCGCGATCAGGCGGCGGGCCAGCCGCTCCTGAATAACCGCCAGGCGCTGCGTGTCCATCAACACCCACGGGATCGTGCTGAACGAAGGCACCTCGATCTCGATCCGGCGTTCCAGTCCCATCTGGTTGAGCTGGCGATCGGCAAAGGCATGATCGCGCAAGGCGCCGATCCGCACCGAGACATGGCCGGCGGTCAGAAATGCCTCCAGGCTGGGGCCGCCGTCGGCAAAGGCGGCGTTGTGGCTGGAGCCGATCACCACGTGGCGTTCCTCGCACAGCAATTCGCTGGGATGGTCCGACAGGATGAATTGTTCCGGCGCGATCAGCAGGTCGGCGCGTCCCTCGCGCAGTTCGGTATGGGCAGCGTCGCTGGGCAGCACCAGTTCGATGCGCAGGCCAGGCGCCAGGCGCGGCAAGGCCTGCAGCAGGGGGGCAAGCACGGCGGTCACGACATAGTCCGACGCCACAAGGCGGAACGTGCGCTGCGTGGTCGCCGGATCAAACCGGTTGGAGGCAGCCAACATCGCCTCGACCGATCGCAGGGTATCGCGCACCTGTGGCACCAGCGCCTCGGCAAAGGCGGTCGGGTACATGCGCTTGCCCTGAACCACCAGCAGCTCGTCGGCAAAGTATTCGCGCAGGCGGGTCAGCGCCGCGCTCATCGCCGGCTGGCTCAGGTTCATCTGCCGTGCGGCGGCCGAAACGCTGCGGCTTTCCAGCAGCACGTCGAATGCGGCCAGAAGGTTGAGATCGAGACCTTTGAAGCGCATCTGCCATTCGTCGATAGTTTGAGGGATGATCGATCCATAGCGTGGATCGATCGCCCTGTCTGCGCTGTGCGCGCTGTTTTCACCGCGTGAAACGCTGGCTGCCGCTGGCCGTGGCGCGCGGGCGGGGCGGGGGATACACCCTAAAGGGCAGGGCACGCGCAGGCACAAACGCGCGGCCCGGCAGACAAGAGGGGATGATGACAAGGTCCATGCTGATCATGCTGGCGGCTGCCCTGCCGCTGCCGGCGACGCCCGCGCTTGCCCAGCAAGGAGGCGCTCCGGCTGTGGCTCTACCCGTGCGCCAGGCACTGGGTAAAGTCTTGCCCCAGCGTAGCCCGGAACAGGTCTATGCCAAGGTTTGCGGCTATTGCCATGGCCGCAACGTGGGCCCGATCATCCTGGGGCGTGGCCTGCCGGCCGAGGCTGTCCGCTATATCGTGCGCCACGGGCAAAACGCGATGCCGGCGTTCCGCCCTACCGAAATTACCCCCGCCGAACTCGATGCCCTGTCGCAATGGGTTTCGCAAAGCCCGGCCCGCAAGGAGGAGCACGGACAATGAGCCTCGATCTCGATCGCCGTGGCCTGCTGGGCGCCGGCCTGGTCGGTGCCGCCAGCATTGGCCTGGGCACCGGGGCCAGCGCCGCCAGCCCGGCACCGCTCGCCCCGGGACGCAGCATGGCGGACTTTACCGGCGCGATGAAGGCCTTTCGCGGTGTCGTCGGGGCGGAATGGGTATTTGGCGATGAAGACGCCGTGGCCCCCTACGAAAAGGCCTACATCCCCGATCCGGCGCACCGCTACAAACCGGTGGGTGCGGTCTGCCCGCAATCGCTGGAAGAAGTGCAGGCGATCGTGCGCATCGCCAACCAGTATCGCCAGCCGCTGTGGACCGTCTCGACCGGCAAGAACATGGGCTATGGCATGACGTCTCCGGCCACGCCGGGGCAGGTCGTGCTCGATCTCAAGCGGATGAACCGCATTCTGGAGGTCGATGCCGAGCTTGGCACCTGCCTGCTGGAGCCGGGCGTCACCTATCAGCAGCTCAAGGACTATCTCGACGACAACAAGATCCCGCTGTGGATCGATGTGCCCACGGTCGGCCCGATCGCCTCGCCGGTGGGCAATACGCTCGATCGCGGGGTGGGGTACACGCCCTATGGCGAACACTTCATGTTCCAGTGCGGCATGGAAGTGGTGCTGCCCAGTGGCGAGGTGATGCGCACCGGCATGGGCAGCATCAAGGGCAGCACGGCCTGGCAGGCGTTCAAGTGGGGCTATGGCCCCTATCTCGACGGGCTGTTCACCCAATCCAACTTTGGCATCGTTACCAAGATGGGCATGTGGCTGATGCCCAGGCCGCCGGTCTACAAGCCGTTCATGGTGCGCCATGGCGACATGGCCGACGTGCCCCGCATCATCGAGGCGATGCGCCCGCTGCGCGTGTCGAACCTGGTGGCCAACTGCAACCTGATGATGAGCGCAAGCTATCAGCTCGCCATGTTCAAGCGGCGCAACGAGATTGTGCCTGATGGCGCCCCGCTCGACGATGACAGCGTCAAGAAAGCGGCCAAGGCCAATGGCCTGGGCATGTGGAACACCTATTTCGCGCTCTATGGCACCGACCAGACGATCGCGGGGGTAGAGCCGATCATCCGCGCCAGCCTCACCGCCAGCGGCGGCGAAGTGCTGACGGCGGCCGAAATGGGCGACAACCCCTGGTTTCACCACCACCAGACCCTGATGCAAGGTGGACTCAACCTCGACGAGATCGGCCTGTTGCGCTGGCGCGGATCGGGTGGGGGTCTGGCCTGGTTTGCGCCAGTGGCCGCAGCGCGCGGGGTGGAGGCACAGCGGCAGACGGCGCTGGCGCGCGAAATCGTATCGCGCCACGGCTTCGACTATACCGCCGCCTACGCGATCGGCTGGCGCGACCTGCACCACATCATCGCCCTGCTGTTCGACAAGGCCGATGCGGCCGAGCACCAGCGCGCCGATGACTGCTACAAGGAACTGGTGGTGCGCTTTGGCGCACAGGGCTGGGCCAGTTATCGCACCGGGGTCAATTCGATGGACCTGGTGGCGCAGCAATATGGCGAGGTGAACCGCCGCTTCAACGCAACACTCAAGCACGCGATCGATCCCAACGGGATTCTCGCGCCTGGCAAATCGGGGATCTTCTGATGCGTTTTACCGGAAAGACCGTGGTGATCACCGGCGGCGCCACTGGCATCGGCGCGGCCACCGCCGCCGCCTTTGCCCGCGAAGGGGCCGCCGTGGTGATCGGTGACTGGAACGAGGATGCGGCCCGGATCGCGCAAGCCATCGTCGGTGCTGGGGGCCGCGCCACCTTCCGCAAGGCCGACGTGCGCGATGCGCGTGTCCATGCCGATCTCGTGGCCTTGGCGCTCGATACCTATGGTTCGCTCGACATGGCATTCAACAACGCCGGCGTGCTGCCGCCGCCGCTGCCCTTCCATGAAGTGCCGCCCGAAAACCTCGACCTGATCTTTGATGTCGATATCAAGGGCGTATTCTATGCCATGCAGGCGCAGATCCGCCATTTCCTCAGCATCGGCGGTGGGGCGATCGTCAACACCGCCTCGGTCGCCGGGCTCGTCGCCGATCCCAACATGGCGCACTATGTTGCCGCCAAGCACGCGGTGGTGGGCCTGACCAAGGCGGCGGCGGTGGAATATTCGGCGCGCCATATCCGCATCAACGCCATCGCGCCCGGTTTCATCGCCACACCGATGACGCAGGCCTGGCTCGATAGCGACGATTTCAGGCAGGCGTTCTTTGCCCACAACGTATCGGGCCGGGCCGGCGCGCCCGAGGAAGTGGCCGGCACCGTGCTGCACCTGTGTTCCGATGCCGCCAGCTTCTGCAACGGCGCGCTGTTCGTGATCGATGGCGGGCAGACGGCGCATTGAAAAACGTCCGCGCGTGGAAGGAGACCTCTATCATGAAGATGCCTATGTTCATGTTGGCCGCAGCGCTGCTGGGCGCGACACCGGCCCTGGCCCAATCAGCGGAAAAACCGCTGCAATACGAGGTCATTCCCACCGGCCCGATCAGCATGTTTGCCAATGTCACCCTGATCAAGGGAGACAAGAACGCGGTCTTGGTCGATGTGCCGTTTGCCCGATCCGATGCCTATCGCGTCGCTGCTGCCGTGCTTGATAGCGGCAAGCATCTGCAGACCATCGTGATCACGCATGATCATCCCGATCACTTCTTCGGGCTGGATGTGCTGGCCGATGCCTTTCCCGATGCGCAGATCGTGGCCAATCCGGTGGCGGCGCGCGATATGGCCCGGTCCATCCCGATCAAGTTCAAGCGCTGGAGCGGGCAATTGGGCACCAACGCGCCCCGCCGCCCGGTGCAACCGGTGGCGATGACCGGCGACAGCATCGATCTGGACGGGCATCGCCTGCAGGTGCTGGGGCCGATGCAGGGCGATCATGTTGATTCGACCGTGGTGTGGGATGCCCAGGCGCGCACCCTGGTGGCGGGAGACGTGCTCTACAATGGCGTGCACGTGTGGCTGGGTGAACATACGCCGGCGCGCTATGCGGCCTGGCTCGCCACGCTCGACCGCCTTGATGCGCTGCATCCGGTGACGGTGATCGCTGGGCATCGCCACCCCGGCGCGGCCAACGACAATGGCGCGATCGGCTGGACGCGGGACTATATCAAGACGTTCGTGGCCGCGCGTGCCGCCAGCCATTCGTCGGCAGAGATCGCTGCGGCAATGAACAAGGCCTATCCCGATGCGACCGAGGTCTATGGCGGGTTCCTGCTCGGCACGTCGAGCAAGGTGGGCGCAGGGGAAATTCCGCCGTGGGATGAGTGACGGGGGCGGCGGAGCGTAGGGCCCCGGATCATGTCCGGGGCCCTATTTATCCCGATCTGCCCAGCCTGATCAGGCCTGTGCGGCGGCGATATAGCCGTCGATGCACTGGTCCAGCACTGGCAGCGGCATTGCGCCGGGCAGCAGGCCGGCATCGTGGAACGTGCGGATATCGAACTTGCTGCCCAGCGCCGCGCGCGCCTTGGCACGCAGGCGCAGCCAGTCGAGCTTGCCCAGCATGTAGCTGCACGCCTGGCCCGGCCACACGCAATAGCGTTCCACTTCGGTGATCGCCATGGTTTCGGGATCGCCGATCGTGTCGGTATAGAACTTCACCGCCTGTTCGCGGCTCCAGCCCTTGGCGTGCATCCCGCTGTCCACCACCAGGCGCACGGCGCGGAAAATGCTGTCGTGCAGCTGGCCGACATGGCCGAGCGGGTCGTTTTCATAAACGCCCATCTCCACCGCCAACTGCTCGGCATAGAGCGCCCAGCCTTCGCCATAGCCGGAAAAGAACTGGATCTTGCGCAGCGTCGGCAGGCCGGCTTCCTGCGCCAGCGACAGCTGCAGGTGGTGGCCCGGCACGCCTTCGTGATAGGTCAGCGTGGGCAGCGTCCAGCTCGGCACTTCGGCGGTGTCGCGCAGGTTGATGTAATAGGCACCGGGGCGCGTGCCGTCGAGCGAGCCATTCTGGTAATAGCCGCCCGGTGCGCCGGCCTCGGTGGCCTTGGGCACGCGGCGGATGTCTAGCTTGGTCTTGGGCAGGGTGCCGAAATACTGCGGCAGGCGCGCTTCCATCGCCTCGACCTGGCGGTTGAGGTCGGCCAGCAGCTTGTCCTTGCCTTCGTCGGTATTGGGATAGCGGAACTTGGGATCGTCATAGAGCGCGCGCAGGCGTTGGCCCACGGTACCCTGGGTATAGCCCTGGCTCTTGAGGATGGCATCGGCCTGCGCGCTTTGCTGCGCGATCAGTTCCAGGCCGGTGCGGTGGATTTCCTCCGGCGCCATGTCGCTGGTGGTATAGCTCTGTAGCGACAGGTGATAGAGTTGCTCGCCCTTGGGCAGGCGGGCGACCCCGGCGGTGTGCACCGCCTTGGGCTGCAGGCTTTCCATCAGCGCGATCTGGCGATCGAGCGCGGGTTGCACGCGCTTGGCCACGATGGCTTCGGCGCGGGCCTGCCACTGGCCGGGGATGTGCTGCTCCGCCGTGCGGTGGACAATCGACGACACCATGTTGGACTGCGCCGCCGGCACGTCGCGCAGCGCCTTGAGCTGGGTGAGCGCCTTGGCCAGGATGAAATCGGGCGGCACCACGCCGGCGGCCACGTCGTGGCGCACGGCGGCACTGTCCTGGTCGATCGCGGTGGCAAAGGCGTCCAGCCGCGAAAGATAGGCATCGGCATCGGCCGCATTGGCGATCGTGTGCTGGCTGTCGAGGAAATCGGGGATCTGCTGATAGCAGCCGGTCAACTGCGTGACGACATAGGGCGAACCGACCGTGACAAAGGTGCGGTTCATCGTGTCGTTGAGCTGGGTGGAATAGAGGATGCTGGCATAGTTCCAGCGGTTGTTGCCGGTCAGCTTGGCGGCATCGATCTTGCGTAGGGCGGCCAGATCGCGCGCGGTGCGGGCCTTGGCATCTTCCCACGCGTGGAGCGAGCGATCATCGAGACGCGCCTTGGCGCCGGCATGCGCCCCGCTGTCCACGCCCAGCCCGGTGGCCATTTCGGGCGAATGCGCCAGCTGATCGGCCAGCATGCTGTCGAACAGGGCATTGAGCCGCCGGTCTTCGCCGGAACTGGAAGCCGCATCGTTGGCAGGCATGGTGGAAGCGGTGGTTGCGGCGCGGGCAGTGCCCAGGCTCGACAGGGCGGCCAGCCCGGCGCTGGCGGCGCCGGCCTTGAGGATGTGGCGGCGGTTCATCGGCAAGTCCGTTACAAAGTGGCTGCCGCGCCCGTATTGAGGGGGGCGCCGGGCGCGGCAGCGGGGGGGAAGGGCTGCCACAGCAATGGCAACCACCTTCGCGCGATAGCGGATGGTTGCGGTTGAAAGCAAAGACGCTGGTCGATCCCAGCATGTCGTTGGCCGATCGCAAACGGGATGTCGCCCTGGTTGCGATCGGCCACGATGGGTCTCGCGATCAGGCGACCTGGGCGTTGCGGGCGCGCTGCCGCCGCAGGAAATGGGCGCTGACACAGGCGGCAAAGACCGCCAGGCTCAGCGCCACCTGCAGGCGTTGATCGGGCATCATCGCCATCATCACCAGCACGGCGATGATCCCGCCCACCGCCGTCCACGAAATCACGGGAAACGCCCAGACCTTGACCGTCAACTGCTCACCGGCCGCGTCGAGCCGGCGGCGCAGGGCGATCTGGCTCAGGGAAATCAGCAGATAGACGCACAGGATCGTCGCGCCCGACGATTGCAGCAGGAAGGTGAAGAGCGCATCGGGCGAAAATACCGAAGACAGCACCACGGCAAAGCCGGCCACGCCCGAAACGATGATGCCCAGCGCTGGCACGCGCCGTGCCGAAACCCGCCCGAACGCTGCCGGGGCATCGCCGCGCTGCGCCATTTCAAACAGCATGCGCGAGGTTACGTAGATCGCCGAATTGAGGCACGAGACGATCGCGGTAAAGATCACCGCACCGATCACCGCTTCCGCACCTGGCACCTTGATGATCGACAGTGCCGCCACGAACGGCGACTTGCCCGAAACCACGTTGGCCCAGGGCAGGATCGCCAGGATCACCGCGATCGAGCCGATGTAGAAGAACATGATGCGCAAGGTGACGGTGCGCGCCGCGCGCACGATGTTGCGCGCCGGGTCTTCGGTTTCCACGGCAGCGATGGTCGCCACTTCCGAGCCCATCATCGAAAAGATCACCACCGGAATGGCGGTGAACGCCGCGCCCAGCCCCATGGGAAACGCGCCGCCATGGCTGGCAAAACCAGCCGTCAGCCGCGCCAGGCCCGGCCCGAAGCCAAAGATGTAAGCCAATCCCAGCGCCATGAAGCCGATGATCGTGATCACCTTGAGCGAGGCGAACCAGAACTCGAACTCGCCATAGGTCTTGACCGAGAACAGGTTCACCAGCGTCATCGCGGCGATCAGCAGCGCGGCCAGCGCCCACATCGGCAGGGGAATGAACGGCATCAGCATGTTGGCGCCGGCGATCGCCTCCACCGCGATGGTGATCACCCAGAAATAGTAATAGAGCCAGGCCGTGGTGAACCCGGCCCAAGGGCCAAGCCCCAGCGCGGCATAGCCGGTGAACGAGCCTACGCCCGGGCGCGCCATGGCCATTTCGCCCAGCATGCGCATGATCACGAAGACCAGCATGCCACACAGCGCATAGGTCAGCAGCACGGCCGGCCCGGCAATGTGGATCGCCGCGCTCGATCCCACGAATATCCCCGCGCCGATGATGCCCCCGATCGAGATCATGGCGACATGGCGCGGCTTCAACGAATGGGCCAGCGCTTCGCCGGGGGGAGATGCAGACATGATCAGTGGCTCGCTTTCTTGGCAGACTGTTGCGCCTGGTAACCCTGGCGCTGCTGGTCGATCAGATAGGCATGGATGGCCTCGACATCGGCCTTTGTCACCACATCATCGAACCGGGCCATGCCCATCGGTGCCAGCGCGCCTTTCAGCACGATATCGTTGAACATGGCATGCACTTCGGGCGGCACGCGCGAAAGATCGGGCGTGACACCGGGCGTGCCCAGCACGTGGCAGCGCGAACAGTTCTCGGTGAACTTGTCCTCGCCGCGGGCGATCAGCGCCGGGCTGGCCTTGAGCGGCGGGGGTGGCAGGTAGGGCGGGACCTCGCGCTTGTCGGGCATCGGCACCGCGCCACCGCCCAGCTTGAACACCAGGATGCGGTTGGCATTGCGGTTGGCATAGGCCGCGCTCGATGGTGGGATCGGGAACGTGATGCCCGATCCGCCATAGCCGGCCTGAACCGCCACATATTGCACGCCGCCGATCTTGTAGGTCATCGGCGCGGCCATGATGTGGCTGCCGGTCTGGATGGTCTTGATCGGCGCGCCGGTGCGCGCGTTATAGATCCACAAGCTGCCATCGCCGCGCCCCTGGAACACCAGGTTGCCCGCCGTGCTCAGCACCCCGCCGTCATAGCCGCGCACCCCTTGCGAGGTAACGCGTTCCCACACCACTTTCCTGGCCACCGGATCCCATGCGCGCAGCACCTCGCGCACCAGTTTCACGCCAGGGCGCTCTTTCTGCAGATCGTCTTTGGCGGGCAACGGCCCGAACACGCGCTTGAGCGCGGCGGGATCATAGAGATCGTCGGGGAAGATCCCGTCCGACGAGAAGAAGCCTTCGAGATGGGTGAGCGAGCCGCCGTTGGCCTTCATGTTGAGCAGCACGTTGCCGGCATCGATCGCGGGAATATAGACGAGCCCGGTCTGCGGGCTGAACGACATCGGGTTCCAGGTGTGCCCGCCGGCCCACGAAGGATAGACGTTCTTCGGGCTTTTCGAATAGTCGGCATGCTCGGTAACCAGCGGCCGGCCGGTGGCAAGGTCCACGCCCTTGGCCCAGTTCACATAGGTGAACGGATCAGCCGACAGAAGTTTGCCCGTTTTCAGGTCCAGCGTGTAGAAAAAGCCGTTCTTGCAGGCCTGCATCACCACGCGGCGAGGCTGGCCGGCGATGGTCAGGTTGGCAAAGACGAACTTCTGGACCGCGTCATAGTCCCATTCGTCACCCGGCGTCGTCTGGTAGTACCAGTTCATCCGCCCGCTCTGGGCATTGACCGCGATGATCGAGGCGTTGAACAGGTCATCATGCCGCACGCCGTCGGCCGAACGCAGATAGGGCGAGGCGTTGCCGGTGCCAAACACGATCTGGTCGGTTTCCGGATCGTAGGACAGCCCGTCCCACACCGTGCCGCCGTTCTGGGTGCGGCCATCGCGGTTGGGCCCCCACGATTTGGCCGCCATGGCCAGTTCGGGATGCTCGAACGGCTGCCCGGGTGCGGGTGGCACGGTGAAGAAGCGCCATTTGAACGCACCGGTCTTGATATCCCAGGCCGAGATATAGCCGCGCAGATCGCCGTCGCCGATATCGGCGCCGGCATTGCCGATGACCACGGCATCCTTGGTCAGGATCACCGCGCCGGTAGAGGCATAGGGCTGCTTGTGGTTGACGATCGTATCGGCGATCCAGCGGGCCTTGCCGGTCTTGGCATCGATCGCGTGCAGCCGCCCGTCTTCCGACGCGACAAAGACCGTGCCGTCGCGATAGGCGACCCCGCGGTTGACCACATCGCAGCAGGCATTGCGGCCCCACTGCCCATCCACTTCGGGATCATATTGCCAGAGCAGCGCGCCGGTGGCGGCGTCGAGGGCATAGACATTGCCCCATACCCCAGAGGTATACATCACCCCGCCGACCACCAGGGGCGTGGCTTCCTGGCCGCGTTCGGTGCCCATGTCGTAAGACCAGGCATAGGCCAGCGAGGCGGCGTTGGTTTCGTTGATATCGGTAAGCGCGGAATACCAGGTGCCCGCCGTATCACCCCCGGTCAGCGGCCATTCGGTGCCGGCAGTGGGCGCCGCCGGGCGATCAGCCTCCGTATTTGGCGTATCAGCCCGGGCGCTGGTGCAGGCGTTGAGCATCAGGGTGCCGCCGCCCATGGCGGCAGAGGCAAGCAGGATCAGGACTGCCTGGCGCAGGGTCTTCATGGGCCTCACTTTCCGGTGGGGCAGGGAACTTGGCAAGATAGATCACAGTCTATCCACAGCTGCAATCGCCTCGCCGCCCCACGTGGCCCGGATGCGCCATGGCCGTCATCATGTCTTGTCGAAACCCGGGCCGAACCCGTCACAGGTTCGGCCCAGGCATGGGTCAGTTGCCGAAGTTGATGCGGGCAGTCAGGCCCCAGGTGCGCGGCTTGCCATAGACGCTCAGCGCATCGCCCCAATAGAGCGAGCCGTCGAAGGCGTAGGAGCGATAGACCCGGTTGAACAGGTTGTTGACGAAGAACGCCAGCTCCAGCTTGCCGCCCGCCGGGATCACGCCGATGCGGGCATTTTCCACGTGATAGGCGCCTTCGCGCTCGTCTGGCGCGCAGAGCACCGAGAAGCAGAACTTGCCGGTATAGAGCGCGTCACCCTGCAGCGAGACGCGCGCGCCGCCCATGCCGAATTCATAGCGGACGAGGGCGTTGCCGGAAAAGCCGGGGGCCTGGGGCAGATCGTGGTTCACGACTGTCACGCCATCGGGCAGCAGCACGTTCTTGACCTTGCTGTCTTGCACCGCGGCCGAGGCCTGAAGCGTGAACCCTTCGATCGGGTGGGCCGTCAGTTCGGCTTCCACGCCCTTGATCGTGGCCGGCAGGTTGCGCACCAGCTGCGTATAACCGACCTGAACATAGGCCTGGTAGTTCTTGTAATCATAGTAGAATGCCGCAAGGTTGAACTGGATATTGCGGCCGATCTTGGTCTTGAGGCCCACTTCATAGTCGTTGAGCGTCTCGGGCCGGTAGGGGATGTTGTTGAGCGTATCGATCAGGGCCTGGCCGGGGAACGGTGTGCCGGTGGAGAAGGTGAACCCGCCCGACTTGGAGCCACGGTTGTAGCTGGCATAGAGCAGCGTATCGGGGCCAGGCTTGTAATCCAGCTCGGCGCGCGCGGTCACCCCGTCATAGGTGGGTGAGGCGGCCGCTGGCGTGACCGTGATGCCGCTGGCTTGGGCCGCGCCGGTGGGATCGAAGAAGTTGATGCCGCTGGGGCCCCAGTTGACAGTAAGGCCCGAAATCGCCTCTGCCGCGCGATACCAGGCCAGCTTGCTGTCGCGCCAGTAGCGGGCGCCCAGGATCAGCTTCCAGTGATCGTCGAACTTGTATTCGTCCTGCGCAAAGACCGCGAAGGACTTGGTGCGCTGGTAGAACTGCACGGTGGGATCGTACTGGTCGAACGGCGTGGCATACTTGGCGCCATAGTTGCCGGTCAGCAGCATGCCGAACGCGCCCATGGTCAGGTAGTTGTTGCCGAAATGGGTGGCCGCGCGCAGTTCCTGCGTGATCTGCTGGGTGCGGGCGCGCTGATAGAAGATCGTGCCCGAGGCATAGCAGGTGACGCTGGGCGCGCTGGCGCAGGGGCCAGTGGTGAACGGCGGCAGTGCAGCCCCTTCCACATAGGGCAGGCCGGGCACGCCATCATCGCTTTCGATATAGAACTTGGCGAGGTTCTGGTAATCGGTGATCGAGGTGACGTCGAACGCGCCAAGCTTGGCTTCCAGGCGCAGCGTGGCAGCAAACTGCTTGCGGTTCACATAGTTTTCGCCCGCGCTATAGGTCTGCCACGGGTTGCCGCCCTGGGTGGCGGTGATCGCCGGGTTGGCATAGCCATTGGCGACCGAGCCGGGCACGCCGCCGTTGTACGACGTGCCGCCATAGTTGTTCCAATAGTCGCAGACCTGGTTGGCCGCCAGGAATTCGCCCTGGAACTGCGCATTGGGGCAAGCCGGGGTCAGGGTATAGACGCCAGCCTGGCGCTCGTGATCGGCCTGAGTATAGCGCACCGTCAGGCGGGCACGGAAATCGCTGGTGGGATCCCATTGCAAGATGCCGCGCGTGGCCCAGTGGTTGTTGGCGCCCAGATTGGCCCCGCCCGGCAGCAGGTTCTTGATATAGCCGGAATCGCGATCATACACGCCCGAAACACGGGCCGAGAGCGTCTGGGTCAACCCGCCGGTGACCGCGCCTTCGAAGATCGACTGGTTGAAGCTGCCGGTGGTGGCAGAGAGATAGCCGCCGAACTCGTGGCTGGGCTGGTTGGAAATGAACTGCACCGCGCCGCCGGTGGCATTGCGGCCAAACAGGGTGCCCTGTGGCCCGCGCAGCGCCTCGGTGCGGGCCAGGTCAAAGATCGGGAAGCCGGCCGTGGTGATCGAGGCGGCGTAGCTGTCGTCCTGATAGACGGCAACCGGCGGTTCCTGCTGGTCGCCATAGTCGTTCTGCGACACGCCGCGGATATTGAAGACCACCTGGCTCGAGCCATAGGCGTTGTATTTCAGGTTGGGGATCGCGCGCACGATATCGGTGGCATTGTTAATGTTGAGCGCGCGCAAGTCCTTGGCGGAAATGACCGAGACGGCGATGCCCACGTCATTGAGCTTCTGCTCGCGGCGTTGTGCCGTCACCACGATGTCGCCCGTGCCGTTGTCGGTTTGCGGGGCGGCGGCGGTTTCGGCCGGGGCGGGCGCCTGGGCCTGGGCCAGGCCGGGGATCAGCGCCGTGGCGGCCAGCGCCATGATGCGGATGCCCGATCGGCCATGGCGCGCATGCGCACCAAAGTGTTGCAGAACAGATTTTTGATTCAGGACAGTGCCCGAGAATACCAGGTGACGCATGACAGCTTCCCTCCAAGCCGGCCCCTCGTTCGGGGGCACAATACCTGCACCGGGATCGTGCATCAGGAACGCAGGCGCAGCAAGCCTTCAGCAACAGTGGAAAAGCTTTCTTCCGGCCTTGTGGGATTACGGTGTCATAACGGACAAGTATATGATGTTAAAATATAAAATTAACTGCACCGGTTTCGTTTGGTAATAACACCTACTTACTACTCTCATTAACTTGCCTAATGCCCTACCGTGCCGGGCGCCGTGGCGGCAGGGCCGGGCGAGGCGATGTGGAATGTCGCGGTCGACGGACTCGCAACGCCGCGCACCCCGACCTTGGAGCAAGCATTATTTCTAATCCCTCGCATTAGTTTCCAAAATGGTGCGGCGCCGTGATTGCGCCGGTTCCCGCGCTGGAATAGCCCTTCTGCAAATAGGCAGCCAAGCAAAGCCGAGGCATGACATGAAGACTAGTGCGCGCGTTGTGGTGATTGGTGGCGGCGTCGTCGGCGTCAGCACGTTGTATCACCTGGCCAAGATGGGCTGGTCCGATGTCGTGCTGATCGAGCGCAAGGAACTGACCTCGGGCTCTACCTGGCATGCCGCCGGCCTGCTGCCGCTGTTCAACCTGTCTTACTCGGTCGGCAAGCTGCACCAGTATTCGGTTGATCTCTATCCCAGCCTGGAAGCGGAAACCGACCTCAATGTCGGCTTCTCGCGCGTGTCGAACATTCGCCTCGCCAACAGCCCCGATCGCATGGACGAATACCGCTATTATGCGGGCGTGGCCAAGACCATCGGGGTGGACGTAAACTTTCTCACCCCTGAGCAAGTGCATGAAATCTGGCCACTGGCACAGATGGACGGGGTGCTCGGCGCGATCCAGCATCCCGCCGATGGCTATATCCAGCCGGCCGACTTGACCCAGGCCCTGGCCAAGGGGGCGCGCCAGCGGGGCGCCACGATCATGCGCAATACCACGGTCACGGGCATCACCCAGAAGGTCAACGGCGAATGGGTGGTGGCGACCGACCAGGGCGAGATCACCTGCGAGCATGTGGTTTCGGCCACCGGCAGCTTTGCCCGCCAGACGGGCGCGATGGTCGGCCTGGATGTGCCGGTGATCCCGGTCGAGCATCAGTACATCGTCACCGAGCAGCACCCCGCGATCATGGAGCGCCGCGCCAAGGGCCTGCCCGAAATGGGCGTGCTGCGCGAAAGCGACTCGAGCTGGTACATGCGCGAGGAAGCCGGCGGCCTGCTGCTTGGCCCCTACGAAGTCGGCGCGCCGGCCTGCTATGTGAAGGGGCCGGCCGTTAACAGCGAATATGAACTGTTCCCCGATGCTCTCGAACGCCTGGAGCCCTATATCCTCTCGGCGATCGAGCGCGTGCCCGCCTTTGGTGAGCTGGGGATCAAGAAGGTTTACAACGGCGCCATTGCCTACACGCCCGACGGGTCGCCCATCGTCGGTCCTGCGCCGGGGCTGAAGAACTTCTGGCTCAATGAAGGTCACAGCTTCGGCATCACGGCAGCCGGCGGCGCGGGTTGGCAGCTGGCCCACTGGATTGTGGACGGCGAACCCACCATCGACATGATGGGGGTCGATCCGCGCCGCTTCGGCACTTATGCCGACGAAGGCTATCTCATCGAAAAGAACGAGGAAGCCTATGCCAAGGTGTTCACCGTTCACTATCCCGATGAAGAGCGCGAGGCTGCCCGCCCGCTGCGCCAGACGCCATGCTATGACCGCATGAAGAAGCTGGGCGCGGTGTTTGGCAGCGTGTTCGGCTGGGAGCGCCCCAACTGGTTCGCGCCCGACGGCTATGAACTGACCGACGCCGATCTCGACCGTCCCGAAACGCTGCTCAACCACAATCATCCCGATGTGCCGGGTGCGCCGATCCGTGAAAAGTGGTCGTTCCGCCGCTCCAACTACTTCGAGCATGTTGGCAATGAATGCCGCCATGTGACGGAAAAGGTTGGCATTCAGGACATGAGCGCGTTTGCCAAGTGCCTGATTTCCGGCCCTGGTGCGGAAGAATGGCTGGGCAAGCTGTTGTCCAACGCGGTGCCCAAGAAGATCGGCCGGGTCAGCCTGTCGTACCTGCTGACGCCGGCTGGCGGCGTGCGCAGCGAGTTTACCGTCTATAAGCGCGGGCCGCAAAGCTATTACCTGGTTTCGGCCGGCGCGCTGGAGCAGCACGATCATGACTATCTGATCAAGGCGCTGCCCGCCGACGGTTCGGTCAAGTTCGAGCGGCTGACCACGGCAATGGGCGTGCTGGTCCTGGCCGGGCCGCGTGCCCGCGACGTGCTGGCCAAGGTGACCCGCACCGATCTGTCGAACGAGGCGTTCCCGTGGCTGACGGGCAAGCGCATCTCGATCGGCGCGGCGCCGTGCGATGCGCTGCGCGTGAACTTCATCGGCGAGCTGGGTTGGGAATTCCACCACCCGATCGAGATGCAGAACTACATCTTCGACAAGCTGATGGAAGCCGGCGCCGAATTCGACATCAAGCCCTTTGGCATCCGGGCGATGACGTCGATGGCGCTGGAAAAGAGCTACAAGCTGATCCCGCGCGAACTTTCGGTGGAATACAACGCGCTGGAAAGCGGGCTTGAACGCTTCATATCCATGAAGAAGCCGGACTTCGTTGGCCGTGACGGGCTGCTGGCGAAGAAGGAAGCCGGTCTTTCTTCTACTCTGGTTACCCTGGAGGTGCTGGGCGTCACCGATGCCGATGCCCGCGGCTCCGAAGCGATCTATCGCGATGGACAACTGGTTGGCCGCGCCACGTCGGGCGGCTATGGTTGGCGCACGGCCAAGTCGCTGGCGCTTGCGATGATCGCACCTGAACACGCAAACCTTGGCACCGAACTCGAGATTTCCATTCTCGGAACGATGCACAAGGCCGTGGTGATCCCAGACTCGCCCTTCGACCCCGAAAACCTTGCATTGCGGAGCTAGTTCCCATGCGCAATTTCGCTTCGATTGCCGAACTGCTGAACCAGGATCGCCCCGGCTACACCTTGCCGCAGGCGCTTTACACCAGCGAGGAAGCCTTTCGCTTCGATACCGAGGTGATGCTCAAGTCGGTGTGGCTCTATGCCTGCACCGTGGCCCACGTGAAGAACCCTGGCGATTTCTACGTCTTTGAAATGGCCAACAACTCGGTGTTCATCGTGCGTGGCCGCGATGGCGAGGTGCGCGCGTTCTACAACACCTGCACCCATCGCGGCTCGCGCATTTGCCAGGTTCAGGCCGGCACGATGCCGCGCATCATGTGCCCTTATCACTTCTGGACATTCGGGCTTGATGGCAAGTTGATCGCCGCGCGCGGCATGCCCGACGATTTTGACAAGGGCGCGCATAACCTGCGCCAGGTGGCGCTGGAAAACTGCGGCGGCCTGCTGTTCATCTGCCTGGCGGACAATCCGCCGCCGATCGAGCCGGCCAAGCAGGACATCGCGGCCGCGATCGGCATCTACAACATGGACAAGCTCAAGGTGGCCGCGGTCGAAGACCTGCATGACACGGCCAACTGGAAGCTGGTCATGGAAAACAACCGCGAGTGCTATCACTGCGAGGCCAACCATCCCGAACTGCTCAATTCGCTGAGCGGATCGGGCTTTGGCCGGGGCAACCCGGAAGATGGCGACGCTGCCGACGAGGACGATATCACTGCCCAGGTGGAGCGCTGGAAGGCCATGGGCGTGTGGCGCGACCTGGTGGAATTTCCCGATGGCGGCTGGCATCGCGTGGGTCGCCTCAGCCTGGCGCACGGGGCGCTGTCGCAGACCATGGACGGGCAGCCGGCTTCCAAGAAGCTGATCTGGCCGGTCGAGCACGCCGAACCGACCAGCGTTTCGGTATGGACCCAGCCCAATTCCTGGCACCACTTCTGCTGCGACCATGTGGTGACATTCAGCGTGATGCCGCAGGGGCCGGATCGTTCGATCCTGCGCACCTCGTGGCTGGTGCACGAAGACGCGGTGGAAGGCGAAGACTATACGGTCGAGAACCTGACCCACGTGTGGAAGGCGACCAACCGCCAGGACCGCCACCTGGCGGAAATGAACCACGCCGGCATCGTTACCGATGGCTATCGCCCCGGGCCCTACGCGCTCGAGGAAAACCTCGTCGATGCCTTCAAGACCTTCTACGTCGAGCGCGCCAAGGCCGCGCTGGAAGCGGCAGGACAGCCATAAGATGATGCGCTTTTCCGGGCTCAATCTCATCGCGCAGGCCTTTTCGGGGCACCAGTCGTGGCCGGAACAATGGCCCGACAAGGCACCCAAGGCGGCCTATGACGTGATCATCGTGGGCGCGGGCGGGCATGGCCTGGGCGCGGCCTATTACTTGGCGGCCAAGTATGGCATCACCAATGTCGCGGTGATCGAGAAAGGCTGGCTCGGCGGTGGCAACACCGGGCGCAACACGACGATCATCCGCTCGAACTACCTCTACGATGAAAGCGCCCACCTCTATGACCATGCGGTCAAGCTGTGGGACGGGTTGAGCCAGGAGCTCAACTACAACGTGATGTATTCCAAGCGCGGCGTGCTGATGCTGGCGCACAACGTGCACGACATCCAGAGCTTCAAGCGCCACATCCACGCCAACCGCCTGAACGGCGTGGACAACGAATGGTTGAGCCCGGAAGAATGCCAGGCCTATTGCCCGCCGCTCGATATCTCGCCCAATGCGCGCCACCCGGTGCTGGGCGGGGCGTTGCAGCGGCGCGGCGGCACCGCGCGGCACGATAGCGTCGCCTGGGGCTATGCCCGCAAGGCGACGGCGCTGGGCGTGGACATCATCCAGAACTGCGCCGTCACCGGCATCCGGCGCGGGCCCGATGGTGCCGTGCTGGGGGTGGAGACCGAGCGCGGCTTCATCGGCGCGAAAAAGATCGGCGTATCGGCGGCCGGCAATACCTCGGTCGTCATGAACATGGCCGGCCTGCAATTTCCGCTGGAAAGCTATCCGCTGCAGGCCCTGGTGTCAGAGCCGGTCAAGCCGATTTTTCCCTGCGTGGTTATGTCCAACACCGTGCATGCCTATATCAGCCAGTCCGACAAGGGCGAGCTGGTGATCGGCGCGGGGACCGACCAGTACACCTCGTATTCGCAGCGCGGCGCGTTCCACATCATCGAGCATACCCTGGCGGCAATCTGCGAGATCTTCCCGATCTTTACCCGCATGCGCATGCTGCGCACCTGGGGCGGGATCGTCGACGTGACGCCCGATCGCTCCCCCATTCTGGGCAAGACCCCGGTTCAGGGCCTCTATGTCAACTGCGGTTGGGGTACGGGCGGGTTCAAGGCGACGCCGGGCGCGGCGGATTTGCTGGCGCATACCATCGCCCACGATGCCCCGCACGCGATCAACGCGCCGTTCACGCTCGACCGGTTCCGCAACGGGCGGATGATCGACGAGGCGGCCGCAGCCGCCGTGGCCCACTGAGCAAGGCGCAGGGAAGCAAGCCATGCTGTTGATTCATTGCCCCTATTGCGAAGAAGACCGCCCCGAGGTGGAATTCGTCTATGGTGGCGAGGCGCATATCGCGCGCCCGCTCGATCCCGCAACGCTGAGCGACGAGGAATGGGAGCACTATCTCTACATCCGCCGCAATCCGCGCGGGCGCCATCACGAACGCTGGCGGCATACCCACGGTTGCGGGCGTTTCTTCAATGCCGTGCGCGATACCGTGAGCGATCGTTTCGAACAGACCTACAAGGCCGGGGAACCGCGTAAATGAGCGGCTATCGTCTTCCTGCCGGCGGCCGCGTCAACCGCGCCGCGCCGCTGGATTTCACCTTTGACGGGCGCGCCCATAGCGGCTTTGCCGGCGACAGCCTGGCCTCGGCGCTGGTGGCATCGGGGCAGATGCTGTTCGGCCGCTCGTTCAAGTATCACCGCCCGCGCGGCATTCTGGGCATGGGGACGGAAGAGCCCAATGCCTTGGTGACAGTGGACCGCGGTGGGGCCGGGCCGGGGTGGGGCCGGCGCACGCCCAATCTGCGCGCGCCATCCGTGCCGCTGTATCAGGGCCTTACCGCGCAAAGCCAGAACCGCTATCCCTCGCTCAAGTTCGACCTGGGCGCGGTCAACGATCGGCTTGGCGCGTTCTTTCCGGCCGGTTTCTACAACAAGACATTCATGTGGCCGCGTTCGGCCTGGGAAAAGCTCTATGAGCCGGCGATCCGGCGCATGGCCGGGCTTGGCGCCAGCCCAACGGAGCGCGATCCCGATCATTACGACGCCACTTATGCCCATTGCGAGGTGCTGGTGGTCGGCGGCGGCCTGGCCGGGATCGATGCCGCGCTGGCGGCGGCGGCCGACGGCGGCCGGGTAATCCTGATCGACGAGCAGGACGAGTTGGGCGGCGGTGCCCTGTCGGACCAGGCGCTGTGGGGCGAAGTGGCCGACAAGACCATGGCGCTGCGCCGGCTCGGCAACGTGATGGTGCTGACCCGCACGACTGCGTTCGGCTATTACCACCAGAACTTCGTGGGCGCGGTGGAGCAGCTGACCGATCATCTGGCCCCGGCGCAGGCCAGCGGTGCGCGCGAACGGCTGTGGCGCATTCGCGCCGGCGAGGTCATCCTGGCCCAGGGCGCGATCGAGCGCCCGCTGGTGTTCGATGGTAACGACGTGCCGGGCGTGATGCTGTCGAGCGCCGGGCGCGCGCTGGCGGTGCGCTATGGCGTGGCGGTGGGCCGCGCCGTGGCCGTGATGGCGGTGCACGACAGCGGCTGGCGCGATGCGCTGGCGCTCAAGGCGGCTGGCGTCAACGTGGTGGCGGTGATCGACTTGCGGGGCGAAGTGGCGGCCGATCTGGTTGCTGCCGTGCGCGGCGCGGGGATTGCCGTGCATCTTGGCCATGCCGTCACGCAGGTGGCGGGCCGCCATGGGGTGAGCGGCGTGACCTTTGCCCCCGGTGGCACCGGGCAGGGCCAGCAACTGGCGGTCGATGCGCTGCTGATGGCCGGTGGCTGGACGCCGACGGTGCATTTGTGGAGCCACGCCAAGGGCAGCTTGCGCTGGGACGATACCTGGGGCGCCTATCTGCCCGACGTGGCGCAGGAAAACTGCCGTGCCGTGGGCGCCGGGGCGGGCGCCTGGGACATGGGCGCGGGCCTGGCGCTGGGCACGCTGCCTGGCCCCAAGCCGATCTGGCAGACCAAGGCCTTCGTCGATTTCCAGAACGACGTGAAGGCGCGCGATATCGATCTGGCGGTGCGCGAGGGCATGCGCTCGATCGAGCATATCAAGCGCTATACCACCAACGGCATGGCCACCGACCAGGGCAAGACCAGCAACCTCAATGGCTTGCAGATCGCCTCGGGCAGCCTGTCCAAGCCGGTGACCGATATCGGCCTCACCACGTTCCGCCCGCCCTATACGCCGCAGACCTTTGGCGCGCTGATGGGGCATCACAAGGATGCGCTGTTCCAGCCGATCCGCAAGACGGTGATCGATGGCTGGGCCGATGCGCGCGGGGCGGTGTTCGAGAACGTGGCGCAATGGCGCCGTGCCCGCTATTTCCCGCAAGGCGGCGAAGACATGCACGCCGCCGTCGCGCGCGAGTGCCTGGCGGTGCGCCAGCAGGTGGGCATGTTCGATGCATCGACCTTGGGCAAGATCGAGGTGGTCGGCCCCGATGCCGCCGAATTCCTCAACCGCATGTACACCAACCCGTGGAAGGCACTGGCACCCGGCCGCTGCCGCTATGGGCTGCTGCTGCGCGAGGATGGCTTCATCACCGATGATGGCGTTTCGGCGCGCCTGGCACCCGATCGTTTCCACCTGACCACCACCACCGGCGGCGCGGCGCGCGTGTTGGCGATGATGGAAGACTATCTCCAGACCGAATGGAGCGATCTCGACGTCTGGCTGACCAGCACGACCGAGCAGTGGGCGGTGATCGCGGTGCAGGGGCCGCTCGCCCGCGCCGTGATCGCGCCGCTGGTCGAAGGCATCGATCTGGCGCCTGGCGCCTTTCCGCACATGGCCATTCGCGAGGGCACGATCTGCGGCGTGCCGACGCGCCTGTTCCGCGTGAGCTTTACCGGCGAGCTTGGCTATGAAGTCAACGTGCCGGCCGAGCATGGGCGCATGGTGTGGGAGGCGATCCACGCCTCTGGGCAGGCCCACGGCATTACCCCCTATGGCACCGAGACGATGCACGTGCTCCGCGCCGAAAAGGGCTATGTCATCGTCGGGCAGGATACCGACGGCACGCTAACCCCGGATGACGCCGGCATGGCCTGGGCCGTGGGCACCAAGAAGCCCGATTTCGTCGGCAAGCGCTCGCTCGCCCGGCCCGACATGAGCGCGCCGGGGCGCAAGCAACTGGTCGGCCTGCTGACCGAAGACCCGCAGGAAGTGCTGGAAGAAGGCGCGCAGATCGTCGCCGATCCCGATCAGCCGGTGCCGATGACCATGCTCGGCCACGTCACCTCGTCGTATCACAGCGCCACGCTGGGCCGCTCCATCGCCATGGCGGTGATTGCCGACGGCCGCGCGCGCGATGGCCAGGTGATCCATGTGCCGATGCCGGGCCGCACGATCCGCGCGCGGGTGAGCGCCAGCACCGTGTTCTATGATCCGCAAGGGAGCCGCCTCGATGTCTGATGTCCTTGCGATCCCCGCCCTGGCCGTGGCCGGCACCGATCTGGCGCTGGAGGCCCAGGCAGTTACCGCCTCGGGCGTGGCGCTGACGCTGGAAGCGCCGGCCAGCCGCTGGTCGCTGCGCGCCCGCACGGCGCAGGCGCTTTCAGGCGTGATCGGCCGCGCTGTACCGGCGCGCATTGGCGAGACGCTGGATGGCATCGCCTGCCTCGGGCCAGACGAATGGCTGGCCGATCTGCCTGCCGGCACCGCGCTGCCCGATGGCGCCGGGCAACCGGTGAGCGTGGTGGACATTTCCGCGCGCGGCGTGGTCATCCGGGTGGAGGGGGCAGGGGCGGCCACCGTCCTGTCATCGGGATGTCCGCTCGATCTCGACCGGTTTGCCGTGGGCCGCGCCACCCGCACCGTTTTCGAAACGGTGGAAGTGATCCTGTGGCGCGAAAGCGCAACCGTGTTCCGCGTGTTCGTGTGGCGCAGCTTTGCCCCATGGTTGTGGCACGCACTCAAGGCGGCGGAACGCGGCTAAGCAGAATTGGCCTGAAATTCAGGCCGCCACACCGCCCTTGAAGCGCAGGCGCGCGGTCAGGCCATCGGGCTGCCAATCCAGGTCGATCGCGCCCTCGCGCAGCCGCACGATGCGGTTGATGAGGTTCAGCCCCTGGCCGCCATCGCGCGAGGTTGCCTGCACGGGGCGGTTCGAAACCTCGTGCCAGGTGATCACGATGTCGCCGTCCTGATCCTCGCTCGACAGCGTGATAGCGCCGCCATGCGCGATCGCGCCATGCTTCGAGGAATTGACCGCCAGTTCACCCACGACCAGGGCGATCGTGTCAGCCAGGGCGCGCGCAATCGGCATGTCGCGCACCTTGTCGGTCGCCACCGGGCAGAACGCACTGCCAAAGGGCAGGACCAGCGCATCGATCAGTTCGACCAGGCTGCACGGCACTTCCAGGCTGGTGAACAGGGCCTGGGCGCGGCCCATCGCAATCAGGCGTTCGGCCATCTGCCCGGCAAAGGCATCGTTGTGCGCGTCGCCACGGGCAAAGCCGCGGATCAGGCTGGAAATCATCGTATAGGTGTTGCGCAGCCGATGGTGCAACTCGCGCGTGGCGGTTTCCAGCACCTGGCGGGAGAGTTCGGCATCAGTCACGTCGCGCGACACGGCCAGATAGCTGATCAGCTTGCCGGTATCGTCGCGCAGCGCCGAAACACTCACGTCCCACCAGCGGCTGTTGCCCTTGGCCGTGGGGCACAGGGCGCGAAACCGCGAAACGCCGCCGGCCTGCGCCATGGCAAAGCCATTGGTGATATGTGGCCGGCCCGCTTCGGGCCATAGCGTTTCCCATTGCTTGCCCAGCACGTCGGACGGCGCATCGATCTCCATCGCGCACAAACCGTTCGGATTGACGTAAGCCACCGTGCCATCCAGCCCGATCACCTTGACGCAATCCACACTCTGGTCGAGCGCAGCTGCCAGCGAGAGTTGCGAGATGCCGGCAACCTGCCGTGAAAGTTCGTTGTTAGTCATGTTTACTGCCGGAGTTCCCCAAAACACCCGGTCAGGCGTGCCCCACGCGCACCTTCGCGACAGCACCATAATCGTTAGTTAATGTAAAAGTTCCAGCAAAAATTGGCGGAAAAGCGCACTTTTCGGGCTTGCGGCGATTCCGCTGCCGGCGGCATCACCCCAGCAGTGGCCCGGCCCAGGGCAGATTGGTCATCAGTGGCGGCAGCACCTGATCCAGCAGGGTCTCGCGCGCCAGGGCGGCCGTCTGGCCGGGCAGGTCGCCCAACTCGCCCATGCGTGCTACCACCTGGATGCGGCGGGCAAAGCGGCCGCGCGGCAGGGGTTCGACGCGCAGCTGCGGCATCAGCTGGGGCAGGGCCGCGAGGCACAGCAGCGAGGTTATGCTCCAGCCGATGCCCATGCCCACCGTGGTCAATTGCTGGTGGATGATCTCCACCTCGATCACATTGGGCAGGCGCAGCTTCATGCGGGTCAGCTGGCTTTCGATGCGCTGGCCCATGCCGGTATCGAGCGAATAGCGCACGAACGGCATGCGTTCGGCCACGTCGGCCGGATCGATGCTGCCGCTGTGGTCGGCCGGAAATATCATCACGAAGGGATCATCGATCACGTCGTGATGCTCGATGCCCGGGTGTTTTTCCAGGGTATTGCTGCCGGTTACCAGCATGTCGCAGCGCCGCGCGAGGAATTCCTGCTGCTGGCGCAGCGAAATGCCAGATCGCACCCGCCATGAACCCACGCGCATGCCGTGCCGGCGCAGCAGCGGCGCGGTGAGCAGGTTGGCGAGGCTCTCGCTCATGCCCACGGTCAATTGGTCGATCGGCTGCTGCGCGCCTTCGCGCACCTCGTCATAGGCCGTGCGCGCGCTGGCCAGCAGCTTGCGCGCGCGCTCGTGCAGGGCGCGGCCCGATGGCGTCAGGCCCAGTGGCCGCAGCGAGCGATCGAACAGTGGCGCGCCGATGCCCTGTTCCAGCCGGGTGATCGTTTGCGACACCGCCGACTGGGTGATCCGCAACTGTTGGGCGCAGGCGGTCATCCCGCCCAGTTCCACCGTCAGGACAAACACTTCCAAGCCGTGCAGATCGAATTCGGCGGGCAGGCGCATGGGCATGATCCTTTGGGTGCGCGCCCTCTCGCGCCCCCGTGCTGCACTCTTGTGCCATCATGATGCCTGAACTACCAGATTATATCTGCTTATTGTCTGCGCTGCCCCGTTCCTGTTGCGGGCAAGCCGTCCTACAGATGCGGGCAACCAGCGAAAGGGAGCTGACGTGGCGCTTTTGAAACCCGATTTCGTCCTGCTTGTCTCGTGTGTGGATCGCAAGGGCCTGGTGGCTGCGATCGCCACGTCGATTTCGGCGCAGGATTGCAACATCGTTGAAAGCGCGCAGTTCGATGATGCCGTCACCGGCCGCTTCTTCATGCGCGTGGCCTTCACCGCGCCCGAAGGCATGACGGTGGACCGCTTCAACGCCGCGTTCCTCTCGGTCGGCAGTGCCTATGGCATCGATTGGAAGGTGTTCGACCTGTCGGTCAAGGTGCGTGCGCTGGTCATGGTGTCAAAGGGCGGGCACTGCCTGAATGACCTGCTCTATCGCACCGCCACGCGGTATCTGCCGATGGAAGTGACCAGCGTGGTCTCGAACCACACCACCTGGCAGCGCCGGGTGGAGCACGAGGGCA
Source organism: Novosphingobium capsulatum NBRC 12533 (assembly GCF_001598375.1). Classification (GTDB taxonomy): domain Bacteria; phylum Pseudomonadota; class Alphaproteobacteria; order Sphingomonadales; family Sphingomonadaceae; genus Novosphingobium; species Novosphingobium capsulatum. The sequence goes on along the minus strand of NZ_BCYV01000012.1, from coordinate 2,350 downwards.
TCCCCTTCCACCACCTGCCGATCACGCCGGAAAACAAGGTGGAGCAGGAAGCAAGGCTGCTGGACATGATCGCGCAGCAGAATGTCGATCTGGTGATCCTGGCGCGGTATATGCAGGTGCTGTCCGACACCACCTGCCGCGCCCTGGAAGGCCGCGTGATCAACATCCACCATTCCTCGCTGCCGGCGTTCAAGGGCGCGATGCCCTATCACCGTGCCTACGAGCGCGGCGTGAAGATGGTGGGCGCCACCGCCCACTACGTAACGCCCGATCTGGATGAAGGGCCGATCATCGCGCAGGATGTCTCGATGGTGGACCATGCCGATACCGTCGATGACCTGATCGCCCAGGGCCAGGAAACCGAAAGCCGTGTGCTGACCCGCGCGGTCAAGGCCCATTGCGAGCATCGCGTGATGCTCAATGGCCACCGCACCGTGGTGTTCAAGTGAGCGAGGCCCGGCTCTACGCCGATCTGGCTGCGCTGGGCGTGGTGTGGTCCAGCCTGGAACACGAGGCAGTGTTCACCGTGGAGGAAAGCGAAGCGATCCACGCCGCGCTGCCCGGGGCGCACACCAAAAACCTGTTCCTCAAGAACGCCGATGGCAGTTTCTGGCTGGTAACAGTCGACCATGCCAAGCGGGTGGACCTCAAGGGGCTGGCTGGCGCGGTCGGCGCCAAGAAGTTCAGCTTTGGCAAGTCGGAAGACATGGAGCGTCTGTTGGGCGTGACGCCCGGCGCGGTGACACCGCTCGCGGTGATCAATGATGCCGATGGCGCGGTTCACGTGGTGATCGACGCGGATCTGGTTGACGCAGAACGGGTTCACGTTCATCCCTTGCGCAACACAGCAACGATCGGTCTTTCCGGTGGCGATTTGTTGCGCGCCCTGGAAGGGTGGAATCACTCCGCGATCGTGTCTGGCATTCCGGAGCGGCCATGACCGTCAGCACGTTTGACCTGTTCAAGATCGGCATCGGACCGTCGAGTTCGCACACCGTGGGGCCGATGGTGGCGGCCCGCCGCTTTACCGAGGCGCTGGAGGCTGCGGGCCTGCTGGCGCGCACGGCGCGGGTATCGGTCGATCTCTATGGGTCATTGGCATTGACCGGCAAGGGCCACGCCACCGACGTGGCGATTATCCTGGGCTTGGCGGGGCAAGTGCCTGCCACGGTCGATCCCGATGCGGTGGCGGGCATCGTTGCCACGGTGGAGCAATCGGGCCGCGTCGCGCTGCTTGGGCAGCACGAGGTTGCGTTTGCCCCGGCGCAGGACATGCGCTTTCTCCAGCGCGAGCGGCAGCCCTATCACAGCAATGCCATGGCGCTGGCGGCGTGGGACGAAGCGGGCGAGATGCTGACCCGGCGGCTGTTCTATTCGGTGGGCGGCGGCTTCGTGCTGGACGAGGACGAGGTGATCCGCAATGCGCCGGCGCTCGATGTGCCGGAATTGCCCTATCCTTTTGCCTCGGCCGGGCAACTGATCGAGATTGGCGAGGCAACGGGCTTGAGCTTTGCCCAGATCATGCTGGCCAACGAACTGGCGTGGCGCAGCCCTTCGGAAGTGGATGCGGGGCTCGATCTGCTGGCCGATACCATGGCCGCCTGCATCGATCGCGGCTGCGCGCAGGGCGGAATCCTGCCCGGCGGCCTGAAAGTGCGCCGCCGCGCCGCGGCGCTGGCGCAGGAATTGCAGCACCGCCAGCAGATGTCGCTGTCAGAGCCGCTCGCCGTGCTCGACTGGATCAACCTGTGGGCGATGGCGGTGAACGAGGAAAACGCCGCTGGTGGCCGCGTGGTGACGGCACCCACCAATGGCGCGGCCGGGATCATTCCGGCGGTGCTGCGCTATTACGAGCGCTGCTATCGCGGCGATCGTGCCGGGCGGCGCACGTTCCTGCTGACGGCGGCGGCGATCGGTGCGCTCTACAAGCGCAACGCTTCCATTTCCGGCGCCGAAGTTGGCTGCCAGGGCGAAGTGGGCGTGGCCTGTTCGATGGCGGCGGCGGGCCTCACGGCGGCGCTGGGTGGCAACAATGCCCAGATCGAAAACGCCGCCGAAATCGGCATGGAGCACAATCTGGGCCTGACCTGCGATCCGGTGGGCGGCCTGGTGCAGATCCCGTGTATCGAGCGCAACGCCATGGGCGCGGTCAAGGCGATCGACGCCTCGCGCCTCGCCATGCTGGGCGATGGCCAGCACATGGTGAGTCTTGACAAGGTGATCGAAACCATGCGCCAAACCGGCGCAGACATGCGTGACAAGTACAAGGAAACCTCGCAAGGCGGCCTGGCGGTGAACGTCGTGGCGGTCAACGTGGTGGAATGCTGAGCGAGTACGAGGAGATGTATCG
>NZ_BCYV01000011.1 GCF_001598375.1 Novosphingobium capsulatum NBRC 12533 | reverse complement strand
CGGTCTCCCCAGCCTTCCTCCACGTCGTTCCTCCATTCCGTGCAGGCCGGGTGATCCCTCTCCGTCCCGGCCGCCCTTGCACCTTGCACCCCCCGGTCTCGGCGACGGCCAAGGTTGCAGCGCAGCGCTGCGCTCCAACCTAAGCCAAAAGGATCAGGACCATGACCAACATTGTTGAAACGACCGCCACGGAGACCTATTCGATCCGGCGCTGCTGAACACAGAAATCGACGGCAAAAAATTCGACGCCAACAAAAAGCATGGCGAACCTGGAAAATATGGGAAGCAGAGATTTGCCGAAAAGGTTGTGCAACCGCAGAAGGACACGATCGACTTTTCAAAATTTTCGGGATTGCTTGATCGCATTGTCGCGGCTCTGAATGATTATACGGCCAATCCACCGCCACCTTAAGCGGTGGATATGATTGGCATTTGGCTGGCGTTGAGCCAACGATTCATGAGCGATAAGACGACTGCACACGGAGCCCCATCGGCGCCATCCTCTAGAGATATGGGCGCGGAATACTCACATAAACAGACGATAAGGATAGACGTTTCGAGGCAGATCGGGAACATTGGCAATTGTGCGCGCTAGTTTCTGTGAGTAGCGAATGCTGACCGGCACCGGGTCGTAGAGCGCGTCATTGTTCCAATCCATCTTTGTCAACGCCAGCGCCTCGTGAGCGGTCAATTCGAGGGGCCCGCTGCCGGCATGACGAATTAATTGAAGCGGTCGCGGTATACTCTTTTTGCCCTGGTAGTAATCGCCTTTGGTTGAGACATCTGGAGCATTGCCCGCCACCCACACCAAGGCGGAATTACCCGTGCGGACCACCATCGTGCCGCGGGGCACGGGAAACCCCGACGGTTTTGATGGCGGCCTCTCTACTCCCGACTTGATGAGCCAGACGCCGCGCCAGCACGATGCCGAGCTGACCTCGACGCACTCTATTTCCGCTACGCCAGCAAGCGCGTCGAACGCGCCTTCGATTTCAGCCTCCTTGAAGGCCGTCGTCTTATGAATGACCATGCGTTTTGGTAAGTTGCCGCCATTGCGCCCCTGATAGAGTGCCAGGCTACGGGCGAGTACCGCGCGCATGTCGTCGCGGCTGAGAAAGGGGTTCCTGCGCGCTTCGGCCACGTCGGCCACCGGGTCTCGCGCCTCGAACGCAACGAACTGCATGCCCCCGCCGTCCATGTCGAAGACCTGCGAGCAGCACGTCACATAATGCGCGTCTTGTTGGTCACCGCGCAGGGCATAAGCCAACCCGATGTAGGCAGTGTCCGCCGGCACACCCTTCAGCGGCGCGAGCTTCCATGGCGTGCCCGCAGCCTTCACATACAGTGCGGTTGAAAGACGCCACGCGAGCGAGGCCTTAAAGCTGAACGTGAAGACGCGATCGTTCAGAACCTGGGTCGGAATATTATACTTGGCGCCCAAAGCCTTCAGCACGTCGTGGGCGTCAAAGAATTTTCCGCGTGTCGCCATGTCCCAGTTGTCAGGAAAGTGGACCAGCACAACGTCGAACTCATTGCGAACGGCGTCGAGGCGGCGAAGCGCGCCATCCATTGCAAGGTATAGGCGATGCTGCGCGTTGCCGTCGCCCGGCAACTGGTCGAGGTGTTCAGGCCACTTGATGTGCGCGCTCGCTGGCGCGGCATCGAGCGACACGCGGAATAGGCGCTCAAAACCGGGATATTCCGGCACATATTCTGATCGGTCGGAAGGCCGATGCACGCCGCGCAACAGCTTCATCAGGTCGCCGCGACGATGGAAAGCGCTCTCCGGGCCAACCGTCGCGATTCGAATGCGGGGAGTGTATCCGCTAAACGATCCTTTCGAATACGGCCCGAAGTTCAGCAGGCCGCGCAATGGATGGACATCTACCTGGGTGGCGTCGGATGGTGAAAACGACAGGTCCGGCTCATCCAAGAGCGTGAATGGCGGCAACTCGGTGAGGGCTGAGTTCGCCATCATTTGCTCCTGTCGAAGTAGGTATGGTGATGCGATGGTCGGCTAAACCCGGTGACGGGTGACACCTTGAACACGGCATCAATGCCAGTGCCCTCTTCGAGCCCGAAGGCACTTCGGGTCGTGCCTCCCGTTTCGGTTAGAAGCTGTGCCCAAGCCCCAATAATGCTGGACCAATTCCTATTATAGCGCGGAGCCCATCGCTCGCGGCGCCAGTCACCGGCAGGATCACCTCGGCGCTCGGCTCGCATACCCATTTCAGCCGGAGCTTCTTCGGCGACCAAACCCTCCGCACTGTCCGTTTGGGAACTATCTTGCCGGGGCAACTGGACGAACGTGTAAGGCTCGAAGCCGCACCACCACTTTCCATCGACTTGTTCCAGCTTGAGGTGGACACCCTCCTGAAACGGGAAGCCAAGCTTGGGCACAGTGCCAAACAGACTGGTGCCGTAGGCATCGCGCAGCCGAGATAGGGTTTGCTGCTGACGCCGCGCTCGATCAGGATCGTCGCCGTCGCGCGGTGTTGCAACGACGAGCGAATGGCCCGAACGCCTGTAGCGTGGGATGAGCGGGCGCTGTCGGGCGAGAGATCGCACGAGCGTGTCGTAGAGCAATCCCATCGCCCAGCTATCGGCGACCGGATCTAGGTCGATCGTTCCAGCGAGCGATGGACCGAGCGGAGCCAAGGCATCCAGGATTTCTTGGTCCCGCCCGAACGCCGCTAGCTCACGCCCCAACGCGGCTGCCGTCGCTCGATATCCTTTCGCTTTGAATATCTCGCGCACCTCTGCCGACGTCGTCGATTGGCTCAGCCTGATGCGTCTGGCTACGGTCGGCATCGATTGGAGCAGAATTGCCGAATAGCGCAGCACCGGGAAGGCGCGGGCTTTGGTATGTGGAATCTGAACGGGCACGAGGCGCGGCGTAGGTCGCCCTTCCATCACGCGATCAAGAAGCGGTTGGGGTAGGTCAGTTATCTTGATGATATCGGCAGCCAGTTCGTCGAAGGTCGCGCACTCGACGACGGCCACGTCCACGCCGGCTGCTTGAGCGCGATCTAGGAATTCGATCACTGCTGGCAGCAAGCGCGAAACTGACGAGGTGAGCCAGTAAAGCCCGTTGGGAAATGGCGACGACCCATCCAGAACCGTGTTCAGCGCCTCCATGATCGAAGCGTCGCGTCCGCTATAGCCGACGAATATCATTCCGAAGCGCTTGCCGGATTCCACCAGCACATGCCGCATCCGAGCATCCTGCTTCTCAAGTTCCGATCCCGTATTCTTAATCGCGATCGACTGATAATCGCCATGAAGCTTAGCGACCAGCGGCCAGTCCGACTCATTGAGGCAACGCATTGCACGGTCAGCGGAATCGATCGCCGCCACAGTCGGGCGGTTCTGGTCGTCTATCGGGAGGATCGCATTTGCCGAATGCGCCGACTCCTCGATAAGCGGATCGAAGTTAGTGGTGAAAACGCTATCGACCTTACCGGCTGCCATAAGGCTGCCAAGTACCTTGTGCCCAAAACAGGGAGTACCTTTGGAGATCGCATCGTCGATATATTGTCGACGATGCCGAGCCTCTGGATATACCGCTTCGAAGGCCTTGGCATATTCCGTAGGATCGCCGTCAGGCGGCAACAGTGACGTTTGCCGAAAAAAGGCATCGATCCTGTCGATCCACACTGGATCAGCCGTATCGATCTCTCGCTTTGACAGGTTTGTCTCACGGCAAAAGATTTGCGCCTTGAAGTCGCGGATCATGGCATAGCCGGTCGGGATGCCGGAGGCGGCCGATGCGCCAGCGCCAAGGAACCACGCCACGAGATGGGGCCTAAGATCGAAGGCGGTCGCGAATTGTGCGGCAGATATAGTTTTTATCGGCACAGGCTCCCCCTTTTAGGCCGTTGTGGGGAGCGGGTCGGTTCCCTCGCTCAAGATGGCGAGATATCGCCGGTAACTGAACACGCGCCCCCGTTTGCGCCCGGTGATTTCCTCAACGATGCCGAACCGTTCCAGATCGGCGAGTGCCGCATTCACGGTCGGAGCGGAAAGCCCTGTTTGTTGGACGAGCTGGTTGGCCGTCAGGAACGGGTTCTGCTGAAACAGATCATGGATACGCAGCGCGGAGCCTGCCCGGTCGCTCTCTGTCGTAATCCACTCGCGGTCTTCCTTGAACAGATCAACAATACGGGTAGCGGCCTCGAACGCCTGATTGGCCGTATCCGCAACGCCGGTGAGGAAGAAATCGAGCCAGGCTTCCCATGCCCCGTGCTCGCGCACCTCCTGAAGCAGTCGGTAATAATCGGCGCGATGAGTTTTCAGGTACAGGCTCAAATAGAGGAGCGGCTTGCGCAGCACACCGTTGACGCAGAGATACAACGTCACCAGCAAGCGGCCGATCCTGCCGTTGCCGTCCAGAAAAGGGTGGATGGTCTCGAACTGGACATGCAGCAGCCCGGCCTTGATAAGGGCGGGCAAACGCGAACCGTCCTCGTGCATGAATCGCTCAAGCGCATCGAGACAACCATCCATCTCGGGCGGCGGCGGCGGCACGAAAAGCGCGTTGCCTGGACGTGAGCCACCGATCCAGTTCTGAGACCGCCGAAACTCGCCGGGATTTTTCGTCCCGCCGCGTCCGCTTTGCAGTAAGCGTTCGTGCATCTCGCGGATCAGACGCAGTGACAGCGGTAGCTCTTCCAGCCGTTCCAGCCCATACATCATCGCATCGACGTAGTTCGAGACTTCGCGGATGTCGTCGATCGGCTGGCCGGCCTGCGCTTCGGTCTCGAAGCGGAGCAGGTCCGAAAGGGTCGATTGCGTTCCTTCTATCTGGGACGAAAGGACGGCTTCCTTCCGCACGTACATGTAGAGGAAGAGTTCTTGGCGCGGCAGCAGCATAGTGATGCCGTCGAGGCGCCCCAAGGCACGTTCCGCCAAACTTAGCCGCTCCAGAAGGGTCAGCACGTCGATCGGCGGTTCTGGCGGTAGTGGGGGCGGTACAAAGGCGCGCACGATTTCGCCCGCAACAGGGGTCTCGACAAAGCGGCCTAGCCGGAGGTTGGAAGCTGATTCGGACATGCCCCATTATGTGGGCGCAGCGTTATTTAAGCAATTGGTACTTGGCTTAAATAGGAGTTGAGCTAAGGTAAGCACTCTTAAATAACGGGCGGCACCATCATGGGCGGGTACACGCAACGGGTTCGTGACAGTATTCTTCCGCTTTCAGTGGCGGGAACCCTGCCGGCTGCGTTCCACGAGTGGTCCTTCACCGACAACACGGTCGACCACGAACAACCCATCGAAACCTGTGAACTCTGCGGCCAGCAAGACCTTCGCTACCACTTCGAGATCGCCAATCACTGTACAGATGCGACGCTTTGGGTCGGCTCCCACTGCATACTTCAATTCGATGTGGCGGTCATCGAGAAAGGCAGACGCCTCTCGCCGGCCGAGGCAAAGCGTCACCTCACCAAGCTGACCCAGCAGATGCAGTTGGAATCCTGCATCCGCACACTTGAACAGCTTGCTACAAAAGAAAACAATCCCATCCTGTCGGGCGCTCTGGATTACTATCGCAAGAACAAGAAGCTCACCCCTAAATACGCTGCTGTCGTCTTCTGGAAGCTTCAGACTTTCAACATCGATCATCACCCGTCGTTCTTTCAGATCGAGCTTCGCCGCGCCCAACATATCAACGATCTGAAACAAATGCCGACCGCGCGCGTCCATCGGTTCTGGACCGCGTTGACGACTGCCCAGCGTCGCAAGGCTGTTGAACTGGGTCATACCTCACCACAAGGGTAGCTGCGGCGATCAGCTTGCACGGCCTCCAGGTTCTGAGGTTTTGCACATCCTGATCCAGCTTTATGCCCGTCTCCCGCTGGCGCTCATGCCGGGCGGGTTGCTTGGGGGCGCTGCCCCCTGGCGCGGCGCAAGGGATCGCTGCCACTCGTGACGTCAATAGACACGAGTGAACCAGCCCTCTTTTCAGCACTAACGTCGAGCGACTGCAATCAGCGCCGTGGAGGGTATGGGCAGGGTGGCTCTTTCGCCTGCCATCTTCCGGACCTCGGCGATCACGGCGTCCTTTTCGACTAGATCGAGACTCGTCCAGTCTGGAGACATGCCAAACAGCGAATCTGGTTCGGCCAATGCCCCTATATCCAACTCATAGTCGAAGGTAATCGGCTCAATCTTAGGGTCGCGATACCCCGCTGCTATCAGTTCGCAGGCGAGATCCGCCGGATCGTTCAGCGCGTTCACGGCTTCCGGCATTGTCATGCCTTCCCGTCCGGGGAACAGCTTGCGACGAATTTGGCCGAGTAACAAGAAGGTCGCGGCGCCCTGCTCACGCCAAGTCGCTATCACGCCGTAACCGCCAGGGCGCGTCACCCGCGCCATCTCGGCGAGGCCCTTGCGCCAGTCTGGGAACATGATGACGCCAAATATGGAAAATACTGCATCGAAGCTGGCATCCTCCAAAGAAAGCGCCTGGCCATCCATGACCTGCGCCTCGACATTGGGCACACCCGCCGCTGCGATGCGCGCGATCATGCCAGGCGAGAAATCTGTGGCAAGAACCTGCGCACCGGCTTGAGCTGCGAGCAGAGCCAGTGCACCGGTACCGGCCCCAACATCGAGAACACGGCTATTGGGACCCAGATGCACGCGGGTGAGCGCTGCCTCGGCATAGCGAGCTGTAAAGGGATGCGCCGTCTCCTCATAGTGCCGGGCGGCGATGTCCCAGTGGTCAGGGCTCTCGAATCCAACCATTTTCAGCGCTCCACGAATCATGTAACATTAAAAGTATCGTGAAACTGAACTCTTGCCAATCCCCGCTGACATGCGAAAGCTTCAACCATGCGTAATGACAGCCGCTTGTCGCGAATGCTCCATGTATTGCTCCACATGACCCGCCACGACGGTCCAATGACGTCTGACGAGATCGCGCGCATGCTGGGCACCAATCCCGTGGTCGTGCGTCGGACGATGGCCGGCTTGCGGGATTCTGGCTATGTGCGATCAGAAAAGGGCCACGGTGGTGGATGGGTCATCGCGGCAGACCTCAAGGCTGTGACGCTTCTCGACGTCCACCGTGCCGTAGGTGGGCCATACCTCTTCACAATCAGTAACGGGCACAGGGATACCGACTGCGCGGTTGAAAAAATTGTCAACGAAGCCCTTGATAACGTATTGAGCGAGGCTGAAGCGATGTTGATTGCAAAGTTGGGCGCTATTAGCCTGGAAGAACTGGCTCAACGCTTCGACGAACAGTGCAATAAAAATATCTAGTGACATGGCTATGAAGCAGTATATCGCGAGATGATAGGCAACAATTTCTGGTCTTTTTTGGAGCAGGCTCAACAATGCCAAGATTCATATTGGTTTTCCCTCTGCCAGCAACCCCGTCGCCAAAGCGCAGAAAGCCTCAATGGCCTTGGGAAGGACAGCGCTTGGCTCATCACTTGCCGCTACCCATAAAGCAGCATTCAACGCCGCGCCGTTGAGAAGACGTGCCGCCGCCTCGTCATCGACAGGCTTCATGATCCCGTTCGCGATCAGCCTGCTAACTATCTGCTTCGTCACTTCCAGACAGGCGTTCTGACTGGGCCATTGTGTGGGGTCGCCCAGAAAGGCAGGCCCGTCCAGCAGCACGATCCGGCGAACCTCGGGGTCGAGGGCCATTTCGATATAGGCCGATCCCTCTGCAAGCAGGCCTTCCCAGTCGTTCGGCGCGACTGCCCCCAGTTCTTGTGCCCGTTCAGCCATTTCGCCATCGACTTGAGCGACCACTGCGGCGAGCAGTCCCTTTTTATCACCGAAATTATGGTAGAGCGCCCCGCGTGTCAGCCCAACATCCGCGGTGAGTTCGTCCATCGAGGCCGCGGCGAACCCTTTCGCGGCAAAGGCCCGGCGCGCTGCCGAAATCAGCTTGGTACGGTTTTCTTCCATGGTCTCGATGCGTCGACGCGGCGTCACGAATAGCCTCCTTTTCACATACGCAGTGCATATCAATTGACATACGGACCGTATGTCAGATATTTATATACGTAGCGTATATCAAATTACGCCACAAATGAGAACCATGTCCGGCCGCGATGAGCGCCGACATTGCAGGCCCAAGCAGTTTCCAGAAAGGTTGATCCCATGACCAAACGTAATGCTATTTTTCCAGCGAACCGCCATGCCCTCTACGAAGCCCATGGCTATTCGGCTGCGATCGCATCCGGCGATCTCCTGTTCGTATCCGGTCAGGTTGGAAGCCGTACCGATGGCTCGCCAGAACCGGACTTCGCCGAGCAGGTTCGATTGGCCTTCTCCAATCTGGGGGCAACGCTGGCGGCGGGCGGGTGCACCTTCGACGACATCGTCGATGTGACGACGTTCCATACCGATCCGGAAAACCAGTTTGAAACGATCATGAAGGTGAAGAGCGACGTCTTTTCTCAGTCGCCCTATCCGAACTGGACTGCGATCGGTGTCAACTGGCTCGCCGGTTTTGACTTCGAGATCAAGGTTATCGCTCGCATCCCAGATGGAACCTGAAGCTATCCGCGTCTCCTGATCGTCGGAGGCCTGCGAGCCGACATACGGGGCTTTGTCCTCACGGACGGTGATGCCTATTCAATGGACGTTCAATCCGGCAGTGCACTCGCTACCGATTGACGGCTTGCGAATGCGCTTCGCTTTCGAGCGATATGGTTATTCATGCCCCGATCTAACCCAATAGCGAAATGCTGAGATTTTAGATTCTGAGGCTTTGCATATCCTGATCCAGCTTTATACCCGCCTCCCGCTGGCGCTCATGCCGGGCGGGTTGCTTGGGGGCGCTGCCCCCTGGCGCGGCGCAAGGGACCGCTGACGCTCGGCCGGGACGGTATCCCCTGCCTTCCTCCACGTCGTTCCTCCGTTCCGTGCAGGCCGGGTGATCCCCCTCCGTCCCGTCCGCCCTTGCTCCTTGCACCCCCCGGTCTCGGCGACGGCCAGGGTTGCAGCGCAGCGCTGCGCTCCAACCCAAGCCAATGAGGATCAAGACAATGACCTATCGTCTCGCTACCCGGTTCGGCCGCAACTCTCATCAGATCAGCGGGCGTGAAGCGCTCGACAACGAAACCCTTTACCGTCACGTCCCGTCCATCTTCGCCCGCGAAGCCCATGACAGCCGCTCGGAGCGTTATGTTTACGTCCCCACCATCGAGATCGTGGAGGGGCTACGCCGGGAAGGATGGTTTCCGTTCTTCGCCGTGCAGGCGGTTCCGCGTGACGGCGAGCGCATGGGCCATGCCAAGCACATGCTGCGGTTGCGCCGAGATGACGGGATCGGCAAGCCGGAGGCGGCAGAAGTTATCATCGTCAATTCGCACGACGGGACCAGCGCCTATCAGATGTTCGCGGGCGTACTGCGCTTCGTCTGCACCAACAGCATGATTGCGGGCGAGCGGTTCGAGGAAGTCCGCGTTCCCCACAAGGGCGGGATACAGGATCAGATCATTGAAGGCGTCTATACCGTGGCGGAGGATTTTCCGCGCCTGATCGACGCCACCGAGACCATGAAGGAAACCCGGCTTTCGCAGAACGAACAACAGGTTTTGGCGGAAGCCAGCCTTGTCGCCCGCTATGGCGAGGATGAAAGCCCGGTTCGCCCGGATCAGATCATCGCCCCGCGCCGCCGCGAAGATGTGGGGCAAAGCGTCTGGCAGACATTCAACGTCATTCAGGAAAATCTCATTCGCGGCGGGCTGGACGGACGCCGCCAGACATCGGACGGACGTATTCGCCGCAGCCGGACCCGCCCCATCAACGGCATTGACCAGAATGTCGGATTGAACCGCGCCTTGTGGACGCTGGCCGAGGGGATGCAGCGTCTCAAGTCGGCCTGATTTCCGTAAAGCCGTGGAACCGGAAACCCGGTTTCACGGCTTTGCATCTTTCCGCAGGGACGCATTTCAGATTTCGCGCCGATCCGCCTTTGCGGATCGGCGGGCTTGCTGCGCAAAAAAATGCGGCTCGCCGGGCTGGCCCGGCTCGCCAGACTACATCCGTTATGGTAGTAGAAAATTTACCAAATTCGATTGGTTTTCAAGATCATGGTATCTTGAAACAGCATCTGCAAACTCCATCCAAGGTTGTTCATTCTTCACCTCTCTTGCGCTTGAGATGAGTGCAGATGTGAGGTGACGCCATGCCGAGTTCTGACTGGCGCGTACCGGCAAGATATGCACATGCAGAGCATATATCCGCCGCCGGTTTTGCCTGGGAATATCTTCGTCGCGACGAAGAATATCGCCGCGATTATTCTCGCATGAAGGTTGTCCCGCAGGGAGACCCAAAAGCTCGGAAGGCATTCTCCGAGCGCTGGGGGTTACGATTTCGCCGCCGACCCCGATCATCCTGCCGACCGTGCCCGGCTTTTCTGGTTGCCCTCGCTGCTGCCTGACGCTTTCGAGCTTCGCCCATCCCCGCATGACGATACCGACCCGGCCACGATGCCGGTGGATATGGCGGCCTTGGCCGATCTCGATACCGATGCCGATGCCGCCGTGGACGGGACATGGCACGGCCTCTGGCGTTCGGCCGGAACGGCTCATCAGTTCTGGCTCTCAGAACCATTGCCGCGCGGCCCCAACGCTTATTGCGTTATTCTTCCCTTCGACATGCTGCTGGAATTGCGCGTCGCGGCGCTATTGCGCTTCTGGCGGGCGCTCCAGCACCGCCCGGCTGGCGACTGGCGGCACGAACTTCCGCCGCAGAGCCGAGATCGCCATATCCTCACCTTGCGGGCGCTGGACGGACGGCTTGACGGCGCAAGCTATCGACAGATCGCGGAAGCGCTGCTCGGTTTCCGGGGGCGCAAGGCCGATTGGGAAGCCGATCCACGTAAGAACCAGACCCGTCGCCTTGTCACCGACGGGCTTCGCTACATGCACGGCGGCTATCGCGATTTACTCCGCTATCCCGTTCATCTCCCACCGCATAGCTGACATCCGTATCTCGCCCTTTGGTCGGGGTGCCGGAATCGCACCCCCCTGATTCCGGCACGCTCCAAGCCGCCGTTTCTCCGCCACGGTTCGCCATAGCCCGCTGCCGCCCCCGGTAGCCCGCTCGACCCGACCGGAGATCCGATCATGATTGACCCGAAGACGGGGCTGCCGCCCCGATACCTGCGTGCGCCTGACGCCGCCCGCTTTCTCGGCATTTCCATCCGCACGCTGGAGAAACACCGCACCTACGGCACAGGCCCGACTTACCGCAAGATCGGCGGGCGCATCGTCTATTCCGTCGATGACCTTCAGGCGTGGACCGAGGACGGCATCCGCAAATCCGCGTCGGAGAAAACCGCCACGCGCGTTTTCCCGGCCCGCCCGCTGACCCCTGCCGAAAAGGCGTCACGCTGAATGCCGGGCGATGTCTCACCCGGCAGAGGACGCTTCGCACAGGGCAGCGAGCGCGAACGCCTCGATCCCTTCGTGGTCGCCACCGGCGATGCCAGCCCGCGCGATCAGCGCGACCTCATGGAGCGGCCATTCTTCTCGCTCGCCAAGGTCAAGCGTGTCGCGCCGATCCTCTACGACTCCGGCGGTCAGCGCGTCGAAGTTCACGGGATGCCCGAACACGGCATGGCGACCATCTGGGACGCCGACGTGCTCATCTGGGCGGCCTCGCAGATCGTCGAGGCGGAAAATCACGGCCTGCGCACGTCGCGCTTCCTGCGCTTCACGCCCTATCAGCTCTTGCAAGCGATCGGTCGCGCCACCGGCGCGCGCGAATATCGCCTGCTGAAAGGCGCGCTCGCCCGCCTGCAATCGACCGTGATCCGCACCACCATCCGCCACGGCGAGCATTGGCGGCGGCACCAATTCTCCTGGATCAACGAATGGGAGGAACTGACGACCCGCGACGGCCGCGTCGAGGGCATGGAGTTCGTCCTGCCCGACTGGTTCTATCGCGGCGTCATCGACCGTTCGCTCGTCCTGACCATCGACCCGCAATATTTCCGGCTGACCGGCGGCATCGAACGCTGGCTCTACCGCGTCGCCCGCAAGCACGCCGGCCATCAGCCGCACGGGTGGCTGTTCGAGATCGCCCACCTTCACGAGAAATCGGGCAGTCTCGCCCGCATCTCCGATTTCGCGCTCGACCTGCGCCGCATCGCCGCCCGCCAGCCATTGCCCGGCTATCGCCTCGACATCTGGCGCGAAGGGCGGCGGGAAATGATGCAAATCCGCCCCTCCGGTCTGTCCACAGTGCCTGTGAATAACCCTGTGGATACGCTCGTGACTTCGGGCGCAAACGGTATCGGGACTTCAGGCGCAGCACAATCGGGATTTCGGGCGCACGAACCACAGTTAAGTCTCTGGCCTGAAAAGCAGAATCCGACTGCTAACTTAGAGTCTAATAAAGAATCTAACTTTTCTTCTTTGACGCGCGCACACGCGAGGCACGGTGCCGCTGCCACCCGGAGGGGTGCGCCATGATCGTCGCGCTCCTCAATCAGAAGGGCGGCGTCGGCAAGACGACGCTGGCGCTAAACCTGGCCGGCGAGTGGGCGCGGCAGGGAAAGCGCGTCACGCTGATCGACGCGGACCCGCAAGGATCGGCGCTTGACTGGTCGCAGCAGCGCGCCCGCGAAGGTCTGGCCCGCACGTTCGGCGTCGTCGGCCTGGCCCGAGACACCCTGCACCGCGAAGCGCCGGAGCTGGCGCGCAACGCCGACCATATCGTCATTGACGGCCCGCCGCGTGTCGCGGCCCTGATGCGCTCGGCATTGCTCGCCGCCGATCTGGTGCTGATCCCGGTGCAGCCGTCGCCGCTCGATGGCTGGGCATCGGCGGAAATGCTGGCGCTCGTCAGCGAGGCGCGCATCTACAGGCCGGACCTTGCCGCCCGCTTTGTGCTCAACCGTTGCGGCGCGCGCACCGTGCTCGCCCGCGAGACGGCCGAGACGCTGGCCGATCACGATCCGCCTGTTCTCGGCCCCACCATCGGCCAGCGCGTCGCCTTCGCGGTCGCCGCGCAGTCGGGACGGATGGTGTCCGAACTGGACGACGACACGCCCGCCGCGCGCGAGATCGCGGCGCTGACGGCGGCGATCGACGCACTCGGCATCAGGAGGGCGACGCCATGAGCGAGCGTCCGCCCCGTCAAGGCTTCGCGTCCCGGCCTACCGATCTCGACCACTGGATCAAGGCGGCCGATCCACCATCGCGCGATGGCGACGCCGGCGGCTTCACGGCCCGGCTGACCATCGACGTGACGCCTGCGCTACGCGGCCGGATCAAGATCGCCGCGTTCGGGCGCGGCGTCACCGTCGCCGACATGCTGCGCGATCTGCTCGCGCGCGAATTTCCACCCACCACCGAAGGAGACCCATCATGACCAGCGCCGCGGTTCCCCGCGCGCGCGGCGGCTCCATGCCGTCCGCGTTGCCATCCGACAGCCTTACCCATGTCGAACTGACGCATATCGAGAAGCGGATCGAGAACTGGATCAGGTTCGGCCGAGAGGTTCACGAACAGGTGCTGGACCGCCGCCGCCGTGTCTTCTCCTATCGCGCTGGCAGCATCTTCGCCTTCGTCCGGTGGGCGGCCAACGACTTCGGCACGATCATCTCGCGCATCGACATCGTGCGCGCCGTTGAGCCGGGAGAAGCATACCAGACGCTGCCTTTCGTGCGCCCTGGCGGCGACATCCTCCTGAAGATCGAAGGCTGGCCCAAGGTCGAACAGGTGATCCGCCATATCGACGCGGTGGAGGCTGCCGGCATCGATGCCTGCGAGGTCGCGCCCGACCACTGGCGGCATGTCGGCAACCGGATTGGCGCCGGCCATGCGCCGCGCCCCTACACGGCGGATCGCCATCAGGCGTGGCTCAAGCGGCGGGAGATCGAGCAATGACCCGCTTCGGCTATGTCATGGTGACGTATTTCGCGACGATGGGCGTCGCCATCGCCGCATTCATTCCGACGCCGCTGCGCCTCGTCTGGAACGCCTCGGCCAGCGTGCCGATCGGTCTTTACGACCTCGATCCGCCACGCGACCTAGCTGTCGGCGATCTGGTCGCCGTCATGCCGGACAAGCCGCTCGCCGATTTCATGGTGGAGCGCGGCTATATCGGTCGCGGCGTGCCACTGATGAAGCGCGTCATGGGGCTTCCCGGTCAACGGGTCTGCCGCACCGGCACCGCCGTGACCGTCGATGCCATCCCGCTCGGCGATGCGCTCGACCGCGACCGGTATGGCCGCGAACTGCCCGTCTGGCAGGGCTGCCGACGCATCGGGGACGGCGACATCTTTCTGATGAATCCCGACGTGCGCGACAGCCTGGACGGTCGCTATTTCGGCCCGATCCCGGCGCGCACCGTCATCGGCAAGGCGATGCCGCTCTACACCGACGAAGACGGCGACGGCCGCTTCGTCTGGCGTTCGGCGACGCGCTGACCGCCGCTCCCTTTCCCTCATCGACGCAATCGTAAGGAGGTTTCCATGCCGCAGATCGGCACATTCACGCGCGAGCAATCCGGCTTCACTGGCCGCATCCACACCTTCACCATATACCGCGAAGTCACCGTCGTTCCGACCGAGCCGGCCGACGCCGAGAATGCGCCCGACTACCGCATCCACCACGGCAATGACGAAGGCCCGGAGATCGGCGCGGGCTGGAAACGTACCGGCGAGCGGGCGGGCGAATATATCGCGTTGCTGATCGACGATCCCGGCTTGCCGCAGCCGATCCGCGCCAACCTCTTCCGCGACGACGACGCCGGCAACGCGTGGTCGCTGCACTGGAGCCGCCCGCAAAAGCGCGATGGGAAAGACTGACGCCATGCGAACCGTCAGCCCGCGCCCCTGCGCAATTCTCTTCAGATCGGTCATCCCTTTGTTCGCGGGAAAGACGTCTCATCCCTTCGTCCCGCTCGAACACAGGTCGGCCGGCGCGCGCAGCGCAGATCAAGGGCGGCCATTGGCCGGCGCTTTGCGTGTACCCTTGACCGCAGCGAGCACGCTGGCAGGCTGGCGTCGTAGCGGAGAAGGTGCGCCCGTCCGATACACGGTCCTGCTGATCGCGGGATTGCTCGCTTCCGCCATACCCGTTGCCGCCGTGGCGCAGCCTCAATCGGCGGAGCGTGCCGCAACCTCCGATCCCTATGCCGCGCATATCGCGGAAGCTTCGCAGCGCTTCGGCGTCCCGGTGGCATGGATCAGGGCGGTGCTGCACGCCGAAAGCGCGGGCGATCCACGCGCCATCTCTTCGGCCGGCGCGATGGGGCTGATGCAGATCATGCCCGCCACATGGGCGGAACTGCGCGTCCGGCATCGGCTCGGCGGCGACGTTTACGATCCGCGCGACAACATTCTTGCTGGCACGGCCTATCTGCGCGAGCTGCATGATCGCTACGGCAATGTCACCGCCATGCTCGCCGCCTACAATGCCGGTCCCGGTCGCTATGAGGCGTCGCTTTCCGGTCGGCCATTGCCCGCTGAAACCCGCGCCTATGTCTCCGCCATTGCGCCGATTATCGACGGCGGTGTGATCGTTACGCCTGTCGCAGTCGCGGTGGCCGATCCGCTGGCATGGACGCGCGCGCCCTTGTTCATCGCGCAGCCGGATCGCCATTCCGCAGCCAATCTCGTGCAGGTCGAGCGCACCTCCAACGACATGCCTGCGACCGTCACCGTGCGCGATGTTTCCGCCATCGAGCCGCAGTCCGGTGGCCTCTTCGTCGCGCGGGCCAGCACCGGACCGCAGCCATGAGCATCGGAGTCAGGGGCATCGCGCGGCAAGTTTCAGTGTGCAGGAGATGGGGCTGGAAACAGTCTCATCCCTGGGCAGGAGGGGCAAATCAGAAAGGCAGGCGGGAGGGCAAGATTAAAGCGGACGGCACCCTATGGGTCCGATCCGCAGGGCAAGCCCTTGTCTGCACACTGTTTGGGGCGGCACCGTCTCCGGGCCATCATAGTGCCGCGAGGCGCGGCAAAATCAGCATTTCCCGCGTTTCTCGCGGCACTCCTGCCCGAAATCGCCGGTTTTGGGCGGATCGGCGGCCATGAGCGACGACGACGATCATTTTCGGCCGAAGCCCGGCCGCGTCCGCTCCAACGGCGTGAAGGCGGGACAGGCCAGGAGCTTTCTCAGCAAGGTTCGCAAGATCGCCCGCCAGCAGCAGACCGGAACCGGGCGCAGCCGATCGGTGAAGGGTGGTGGCCCGGGCCGGACGGCGAACGGTCAGAGTGTCATCGCTTCCGGCCGGGGTGTGCAGCGCGGGCGCGGCGCATCCTTCGTGCGCGCCCGCAATCTGTCAAACGGCTGGAGCCATCGCCAATCCGGCAGCCGCCGCGTCATCGTCAAATCCCGGTCGGTTCGCGCCGCCGGGCGCAGCGGCAAGGCGGCCGCCCACCTGCGCTATATCCAGCGCGACGGCACCGCCCGCGATGGCGAGCGCGGCCGGCTCTATTCCGCGACAGACGATCGCGCCGATGGCGATGCCTTCCTCGATCGCGGCAAGGACGATCGCCACCAGTTTAGATTCATCGTCTCGCCCGAGGACGCCGCCGATCTCGCCGACCTTACCGGCTATACCCGCGAGCTGATGGCGCAGGTCGAGGCCGACCTCGGCACCAAGCTCGATTGGGTCGCGGTCAATCACCACAACACCGGCCATCCGCATGTCCATGTCATTGTCAATGGCCGCGACGCCCCAGGCGAGGATCTCGTCATCAATGGCGATTATCTTGCGGGCGGCATCCGCGAGCGGGCAAGCGAACTGGCGACGCTGGAACTTGGTCCCGTCACCGAGATCGAGCAGCGCCGCAAGCTCATGGCGGAGATCGACCAGGACCGGCTCACCCGTATCGACCGGGCGATGATCGCCGAAGCCGATGACCGTTTCATCGACCTGCGCCATGAGCCGGACGATCTGCGCGGCCAGTCCGATCGGACCATGCGGCTGCGCCGTCTCGGCAAGCTCGGCGCCATGGGCCTCGCCACCGAGCATGCGCCCGGTGTCTGGGAGTTGAGCGAGCGGCTGGAGCTGACCCTGCGCGAGATGGGCGAGCGTGGCGATATCGTCCGCACCATGCAGAAGGCGCTTCGGGCCGAGGGTGCCGAGCGCGATCCAATGAGCTTCGAGATTCACGATGCCGTGCCAGCGGCGCCGATCGTCGGCCGCGTCATCGACAAGCATCTGTCGGACGAGTTGGGCGAGAACCTGACGCTGGTGGTCGATGGGATCGACGGGCGCACGCACCATGTCGCCGGCATCGACCCGGCCCGTGTCGAAGACGCTCGGATCGGCAGCATCATCGAGATCGGGCCACCCGATAGCGCCGTCCGTCCATCCGATCGGGCCATCGCCGGTATGGCCGAGGATGGCATCTATCGGCCGAGCCGGCATCTGGAGCAGGCCCGGTTCGATGGCCGTGTGCCCAGTGGGGACTATGAGGGCTTCATCGATGCCCATGTCCGTCGCCTGGAAGCGTTGCGGCGTGCCGGGATCGTGGAGCGGATCGACGCCGATCAATGGCGCATCCCAGAGGATTTCGAGGCGCGCGCCACCGCGCACGACGCGAGCCGGAATGCCCGTGCCAATATCCGTCTCCTTTCGACCTTCGACCTCGAGCGCCAGATCGGATCGGACGGCGCGACCTGGCTCGATCGGCGGTTGGTCGGTGCAGGCGCGTCGGACCTGTCGCCTGCCGGTTTCGGCGAGCAGGTGCGCGAGGCGATGGAGCGGCGACGCGAGACTCTGATCGACCGAGGCGATGCCATCCGTCAGGCGGACGGTCGTATCGCTTATCGGCGCAATCTGATAGCCACGCTTCAGGAGCGCGAAGTCACCCGCGCGGGCGAGGAGCTGGCGGCCCAGAAATCGCTACCGTTCCGTGCCGCTGCCGACGGTGAAACCGTCACCGGCACCTTCACCGGGACGGCGCAGCTATCCAGCGGCAAGTTCGCCATCGTCGAGAAAAGCCATGAGTTCACGTTGGTCCCGTGGCGGCCGGTTATCGACCGTCAGATTGGGCGTGAGGTCACCGGCGTTGTGCAAGGCGGATCGGTATCTTGGCAGTTTGGGAGGCAGAAAGGGCTTGGATTATGACAAATGTAGGGGCCGCCTTCAAAGCGTCGGATTCGACGATCGCACTTCCTTGAGAAGCCAATTCGCAAAAATCTGGATAGGACCATCACTCAATCGGATCGGCTCTGGCAGGATGAGGCAGAAGGTCTTGGAGATCGATTCACCATCAGGCCAAGGTGCTACCAAGCGACCTTCCGCCAACTCCGTTTCGATATACAGGCGAGGCACCAGCGCAACGCCGAGGCCGGCCAACGCGGCTTCGATTTGCATAAAGTGAAGATCGTAACGGGCACCAACCGCAGGATTGGTCAGCACGATTCCGGTTTCCTGTGCATAGCGTTGCCACGCATCCGGGTTCTGACGTCGATGAAGGCGTGGTAGTTCGTCAAGGGATATCGCCCCTTTGCCTGGATCGAGCAGCGCCGGGTGACAAACCGGAACCAGTGTCTCGTGTAATAGCCGATGCGTTCTCATTCCCGTCCATGCGGGATGTTCGAAATGGATCGCGGCATCGAAACCACTTCCGGCAAGGACAAAAGGCTCCATTCGTTCGGTGAGATGCACGATGATGTTTGGGTTCTTTTCCCGAAATCGCGCCAATCGGGGAATGAGCCAACGTGCGGCAAATGTCGGGATAGTGGCGATGTCGAGGCTGGCGCCATCGCTGGGCTGCCCCATCAGATATTGACTGTCATGCTCCAGCCGGTCGAGTGACTCGCGAACCTGAACGGCATAACGCTCTCCATTCGGCAAAAGCCGGACACGATTGCCGACCCGCTCGAACAGCGTGACGCCGAGGAAAGCTTCCAACCGACCGATCTGGCGGCTGATCGCCCCTTCGGTCAGGGCCAGTTCGTCGGCAGCACGAGCGAAGCTGCCATGACGCGCCGCCGCCTCGAACGCCATGAGTGCGGAATTACTGGGAATCTTGCGGCGCATGACGGCTCCTGACAGGCTGGTTTGGCATTCTATCCGCCGTAACATTGACATTAGATCACTGAAGCATGATCCAATTTCGATATATAGGCGATAATTGGTAGCCTATCATGAGAAAATATCAACGTTAGACAAGACCGGAAGCCCCCTGCCTCCGGTCGAAGGTGGTGCCATGATCTATACAGTGGAATGCAGCTTTGCCGATCCGGGCAGCGAAGCGGAATGGAACGACTTTTACAGCCTGGACAAACTGCCTGCCCTCATTTCGGTGAACGGGTTTCACACCTCGCAGCGTTTCAAAGCGTTGAGCCGCGGCTGTCCCGTCTATCTCGCCATTCATTCGATCGACGGCCTCGACATCCTGACGGGTGAGGAATACCGCCAAAAGGGTGGCGGTAATTTCGCGCGCTGGCAGCAGCACATCACCGATTGGCATCGAAACCTCTATGGCGGCGTCGATCGGGCACCGGCAATTGGTGAAGGCGAATATCTGGCGTTGAGCGCACAAGGACCGGAGCCGCTGATCCAGTTGGGCCTCACCCCCTATGCGATGCAGGCGGTCGCTATGGAGAAGTTCCCGGAATATCGCTGGCTTGCCAAGGTGGAGCGCAGCCAGGCGCCTGACATCGAGAACCTACCGGAAGATGTCCATGTGTATATGCCGATGACGCCGCAATTGACGAGTGACGCTAACGCTGCCTTCAAGAAGGCACGGTAGGCCCCCAATGCCGAATGTCACGATCTACATCCCGGCAGACAAGATGCCGCCGGACGAAGCACTCGCAGAACTCACGGAGCAATGCACCGAACTCTGCACGGGCATTCTCCGGGCTGCATTGGTGAATGTGCATATCGTTTATGTCGCTGTTCGGCACGGTCGAGGGCACCCGGCCTTTGCAGAAATCCAATATCGACTTGAGCCATTTCGGACACCGCCGATCATGGAGCGGTTCATGGAAAAGCTGGACGACGCCATTAAGGACAATATCGGTGTCACCGCGCGTATCCGTTGCTTTGGTTATGCGGCGTCTAGCATTCACGCACGAAATTGAGCTGATGCTTGGAGAAAAACGATGTCTAAGCTTGCATTTCCCAGTAAACAGGTCGGTGACTTAAATATCACCGCAGTTAGCGATGGCTATCTCCACGCCAGTTTCGATTTTCTCGCAAATATCGACCCGGACAATGCCTCCCGTATGCAAGAAAATGCGGGGATAAAGGATCACACCTCTATCCATATCAACTGCTACCTTGTGCGCGGAGGCGGTCGCACGGTCCTGATCGACGCAGGAGCAGGTGGTTTCAAGCAGTGGGGTGGTCGATTGAGAAGCAATCTGCTGCTCGCTGGCATCCAGCCTTCCGAGATCGACGCGATCCTGTTGACGCACGCCCATCCCGATCATGTCGGAGGGTTGATGGACGCTTCAGGAGAAGCCGCCTTCCCGAATGCCGAGCTTGTCGTCCACAATCGGGAAGTCGCGTTCTGGCAGGATGACGGCAATCTGAGCCGCGCGCCTGAGCGCGCCCGTGGCAACTTCCTCGTGGCGCGTCAGGCATTCGAGGGCTATCGCGACAGACTGCGCACCTTCGATGCCGGTGAGGTGCTTACCGGCATGACAGCGATGCCGCTTCCAGGCCACACAGACGGGCACACCGGCTATCGTCTTGAATCCGGCGGCCAGAATCTTCTGGTCTGGGGAGATATTGTCCATTTCCCCCAGATTCAGATTCCGCGCCCGGATGTGACGATCGCGTTCGATCAGGATTCCCATCTTGCCGCCTCAACACGGTCGAGGCTCCTGGACCTCGTGAGCTCCGAGCGGCTGCTGATCGCAGGGATGCACCTCGGCGAACTCGGTTTCGCGCATATCAGGCGAGACGGGGAGAACTATGCCATCGATTATGAGTGATGAGCGTAGCGCGCTCAGCACTAGAGCATTTCCGGTGATCATCGGATCACCGGAAATACTCTATCCTTTTGTCTTTGCCGCATTGTCCGATGCCGAAGCGAACACGCTTCGGCTGGAAATGCTCTAGCTCAAGCAGCGCGACGAAACGGTCGCATGATTCAATGAGGCAGACCGGAAATTAAGACGGTCGCTACGTCTTACAAGGAACGACCATGGACTATGTGAAGCTCGGGTCGACCGGCCTCGATGTCTCGCGGCTCTGTCTGGGGTGCATGACTTTCGGCGTGCCCGACGCGGGCATCCACGATTGGACGCTTGGCGAGAATGACAGCAGGCCGATCATTAAGCGGGCCATCGAACAGGGGATCAATTTCTTCGATACCGCCAACAGTTACTCGGCTGGCACGTCCGAGATGATCGTCGGCAAGCTGTTAAAGGAGTTCACGCGCCGAGATGAGACAGTCATCGCGACCAAGATATTCTTCCCGGAGCGAATGCTTGAAGGTGGTGCGGCGCCCAACCGTAAGGGCCTCTCCCGCAAGGCGATCATGACCGAGATCGACGCGAGCCTGGCACGTCTCGGAACGGACTATGTCGACCTCTACCAGATTCATCGCTGGGACTACGGGACTCCGATCGAGGAAACGATGGAGGCCCTTCATGACGTCGTGAAGGCCGGCAAAGCACGGTACATCGGCGCATCCTCAATGTTCGCGTGGCAATTCGCCAAGGCGCAGGAGGTAGCGCGAGCCAATGGCTGGACCCCGTTCGTCACCATGCAAAACTACGTCAATCTGCTCTATCGGGAAGAAGAACGCGAAATGATCCCGCTCTGTAAGGATCAGGGCGTGGGCCTCATACCGTGGAGTCCGATGGCCCGTGGTCGGTTGACGCGCCCTGCTGGAGAGCAGACGAAACGGAGTGAGAGTGATGCCTTTGGCCGTTCGCTCTATGCGGCAACGGAAGACGCGGACAATGCCGTGATCGGAGCCGTCGAGCGCATTGCTCGCTTACGTGGCGTGCCGATGGCGCGGATTGCGCTCGCTTGGGTTGTGGCCAAACCCGAGGTGTCGACGCCGATTGTGGGCGCCTCCAAAACCCATCATCTTGATGACGCCATAGCTGCGCTGGAGATTGCGTTGAATGATGACGAGATCGCGGCGCTGGAGGCGGACTACGTGCCGCACCCTGTCAACGCATTCGAGTGAATAGAGTTCGGTCGGCTCAATGAAGCGAGCAAGGCATGTCCCGGGCAATGTGAGAATTTCTAGCGGGAGAATACCTCTTGTCTCTTTAGTAGAACTCATTGCCGTTGCCGATCATTTGAACTTCCGACATGCCGCCAATAATCTTGGCGTCACGCAGTCGAGCGTCAGTACCCGGATCAAGGCTCTGGAGGAGACCCTTGGCATCTTGCTATTCGAGCGCCGCCATCGTGGCGTCCGGTTGACCGAGGCAGGACGCCGCTTCGTCACCGAGGTATCTTCCGGCATTGAACAGCTCGACTATGCTATAAGAACGGTCGGCGCGATGTCCGAGGGTGTCGAAGGCACACTCAATATCGGCCTGCATAGTTCTATCGCATCTGGATTTCTCGCCAATCTACGTCGAGAATATCGCGCCAGCTATCCGATGATCCAGCAATCGGTGCTGGAGGGACGATCCACCGAAACGATCGCAATGGTGCGAGAAGGCAAGCTCGATGCGGCCTTCGTGGTCGGCCCTGTAAACGCACCCGACTGCCATTCCCGCCTGCTGTGGTGCGAACCGATCTTGGTGGCGCTGCCGCTCGATCATCCATTGGCCGGACGGGACACGATCACCTGGCTCGATCTCGTGGACGAGCTATTCCTCGTCCGTCACGGCGGGACCGGACCACAGGTGTTCGAGCATGTCGTGCGCCGGATCAGCGAACGGCAACGCTCGCCACGCATTCATCGCTGCGATGTGGCGCGCGACACGCTCATGGGCATGGTCGCTTCGGGCGACGGCATCACACTCACCAGCGAAGCGACGACCCACGTGCCGTTTCCCGGCGTTGTATTCCAACCAATCGCCGATGAAACCGAGCCGGCACGGTTCACCGCCGTGTGGTCACCACACAATCGCAATCCGGCATTGATCAACCTGCTCGACCTCGCCACTCAAATAAGTCGTTCAACGGGCGCGATCTGACGCCTTCACTAATTCGCCCGGTTCGACCTTCAACGCATCGGCGATCTGTCCCAACACCGTGACGGTCGCCGATACGTTCGCGCGTTCGATCGCGCCGATATAGCGGGCGCTCAGGCCAGCGCGATCCGCCAGATCTTCTTGCGTCATGTTCCAATCATGACGAATCCGACGCAGATTGACCGCCATGACCTCCTTGAGGTCCATGACATGAGAGGAACCAGCGTCGGAATGATCTGTGGTATTCACCGTGCTGCCGGTCGCGTTTTCGCGACGGCTGGCTCGATCTTCGTGAGGAGATCACTGGTGGCAATGCCAAGGACCGCAGTAATGTCCACGAACTCGACGACATCAATCCGTCGCTCACCGTTCTCATACTTGGCGACGAAGGATTGCGGCTTGCCCAGCGCATCGGCCAAATCAGCCTGTGTCAGTCCTTTGGCCTTGCGCGCTTCGACGAGGAGAGATTGCAGCAGGATTTGTCGGGGCGTGCGCAAGGATTTTTGCATTCGGGGCGGCTCTCCATTGAAAAGGGGGAGCCAATCCGCTAATCCTGATTCAGGATTATCCCATTTCGGGATTGCTCTGGGCATTAGGTCCGAGGGAGAGCCATCCGATGCGGGTGCGACCCGAGCTTGACCCCGATGTCGATGACCTGGCGCCGACCGCGTCGGAGATCACGATCTACGACGAGGCGCATTTCGTGACCTATCTGCGTCTACTCGACGCGGAAGCGGAGGGCGCGGACTGGCGCGAGGTCGCCCGGATCGTGCTACACCGCGATCCGGCGGCGGAGGCTGGACGCTCGCGCCGCTGTTGGCAAAGTCATATGGACCGTGCCCGCTGGATGACGAAGACTGGCTACAGGAAGATTCTCGAACAGGCGGTGGCCGAGGCGCGATCCTTACGGCATTGACCGTCCTTTTTCTTCGCCATGGTATCCGAAACCCCGACGCTTGGGATTTCCTGTTGCTTCTGGCTGATGCGGCTATTCTCTGATCGGCTCCGTCTCTTTTGCCGATTGGAGCCTGTATGTCGGGAAGCCGCGTCCTGTGGGGACAAGTCGCCCTCGTTCTGGCGATCGTATTCACCGCAATCTGGTGCGCGACCGAATGGACAGCCTGGCGGCTCGGCTTTCAGGCGCAGCTCGGCGCGCCCTGGTTCGAGGTGGCCGGCTGGCCGTTCTACTATCCGCCGATCTTCTTCTGGTGGTGGTATTGCTACGACGCCTATGCGCCGCACATCTTCATCGAAGGCGCGGGCATCGCGGTGTCGGGCGCGCTCGTCTCGATCGTCGTCGCCATCACCCTGTCGGTGATCCGGGCGCGTGAGGCGAAGAACGTCGCCACCTATGGATCGGCACGCTGGGCTGAACCGGAGGAGGTCAAAGCCGCTGGACTGCTCGGCCCCGACGGCGTGCTGCTCGGCCGGCTCGACCGCGACTATCTCCGCCATGACGGCCCCGAGCATGTGCTGTGCTTCGCGCCGACACGTTCGGGCAAGGGCGTCGGTCTTGTCGTGCCGACCCTGTTGACCTGGCCGGGTTCGGTCATCGTCCACGACATTAAGGGCGAGAATTGGGGACTGACGGCCGGCTTCCGGTCGCGGCACGGCCGCGTGCTGTTGTTCGACCCGACCGATCCGGCGTCGTCGGCCTATAATCCGCTGCTGGAGGTGCGGCGCGGCGACAAGGAAGTCCGCGACGTGCAGAACATCGCCGACATCCTCGTCGATCCCGAAGGCGCGCTCGACAAGCGCAACCATTGGGAAAAGACCAGCCATTCGCTGCTGGTCGGCGCGATCCTCCACGTTCTCTATGCAGAAACCGACAAGACGCTGGCCGGCGTCGCCAACTTCCTCTCCGATCCGAAGCGCCCGGTGGAGGCGACGTTGCGCGCCATGATGAACACACCGCACCTGGGCGAAGCCGGCGTCCATCCCGTCATCGCCTCGTCGGCCCGCGAGCTGCTGAACAAGAGCGACAACGAACGATCAGGTGTCCTGTCCACCGCCATGTCGTTCCTCGGTCTCTACCGCGATCCCGTCGTGGCGAAGGTGACGGAGCGCTGCGACTGGCGTATCGCCGATCTGGTCGTGGGCGAAAAACCGGTCAGCCTCTATCTCGTGGTCCCGCCATCCGACATCAACCGCACCAAGCCGCTGATCCGCCTGCTGCTCAATCAGGTCGGTCGTCGCCTGACCGAAGACCTGAAGACTTCCGCCAATCGTCATAGGTTGCTGCTGATGCTGGACGAGTTCCCGGCGCTCGGCAGATTGGATTTCTTCGAGTCCGCACTGGCCTTCATGGCAGGCTACGGGATCAAGAGTTTCCTGATCGCGCAATCGCTGAACCAGATCGAGAAGGCATACGGCGCGAACAACAGCGTGCTCGACAACTGCCATGTGCGCGTCGCCTTCGCCACCAACGACGAGCGCACCGCCAAGCGCGTGTCGGACGCGCTCGGCACCGCGACCGAGATGCGCGACTCCACCAACTATGCCGGGCACCGGCTGTCGCCGTGGCTTGGGCATCTCATGGTGTCGCGGCAGGAGACGGCCCGCCCGCTGCTCACGCCCGGCGAGGTGATGCAACTCCCGCCCGCCGACGAACTGCTGCTGGTCGCGGGCGTGCCGCCGGTGCGGGCGAAGAAGGCGCGCTATTACGAGGATGCGCGATTCCGCGAGCGCATACTGCCGCCGCCGAAACCGAACGCGGCGAGGACGCCGATAACGCCTCCCGCCGACGACTGGTCGGCACTGGCAATCCCGTCCGGTCCGGCAGGGGCGGCGCAGGGCAATGCCGGCAGCACGATCGTCGATCCGGCCAATGCCGGTATTCGCCGCGAACCGGAATTGCCCGATCACGAGGAGATCGCGCCACCCGAACGCCCGGCCATCGGTGAGTTCGACCTGCTCGACGACGATCCCGATGTGGACGCCGCCAAGGCCAACCGCCTCCGCCTTCAGGTCACATCGAACGCCGCCCAAGCGACGATGGACCCGGTCGACGGCATCGAGTTGTGAGGGGCGCGGCCATGCAGACCAAGACCCGCATGAACGTTTATTTCGAGCCGGAACTTCTGAAGAAAGTCGAGGCGCTGGCGCTCCGCCGCAACATCTCAAAATCGGCCGTGATCGAAGCCGCCGTCGCGTCTTTTCTTTCGGCCGATGCCTCGGAGCGGCTGGAGGCGGTGTTCGCGCGCCGGATGGACCGGATCGGCCGTCAGATCGAGGGTATGGACGAAGACCTCGCCATCCTCGGCGAAACACTTTCGCTGTTCATCCGCTTCTGGATGACGATCACGCCGCCGCTGCCCGACAGCGCGCATCCATCGGCGCGCGCCAAGGGCACCGAGCGGTTCGAGGGCTTTCTGCAAACGCTTGGCCGGAAGCTCGCGACCGGCGATCGGTTCCTGAAGGAGCTGTCGCGCGACATTGACTCGCGACGTAGCGATTCCGGTAATTCACAGTAACGGCAGGCCAATGGCGGCGGTCGGCCAATAGCCAATTCCGCCGATTGCCGCCTTTTCTCGCCGATACCCGCACGCCGTTCGATAGTTGTTGAACCGGCCCCATTTCGGGCTTTTTTAATCATCCCCGTCCGGGGACCGTCTGATGTGTCCCCGGCGAGATCGGGGATCGAATGGCGGTTTCGCATCACAATTCGGAAGGCTTGGCACGCGGCGCGCGAATGCTGCGCACCGCGCTCGGGCCGGCCATCGCCCGCTTTCTGGAAGACGCCGCCGTCGTCGAGGTGATGCTGAACCCGGACGGGCGCATCTGGATCGACCGGCTCTCCGAGGGACTGTCCGACACCGGCGAGCGGCTGTCACCCGCCGATGGCGAGCGCATCGTGCGCCTGGTCGCCCACCATGTCGGCGCCGAGGTCCATGCCGGCGCCCCGCGTGTCTCGGCCGAACTGCCCGAGACCGGCGAACGGTTCGAGGGACTGTTGCCGCCCGTCGTCGCGGCCCCGGCCTTCGCCATCCGCAAACCCGCCGTCGCCGTGTTCACGCTCGACGATTATGTCGCGGCCGGCATTATGTCAGCCGCCCACGCCGATGCGCTGCGCGAAGGCGTCGCCTTTCGCGCCAACATCCTCGTCGCCGGCGGCACCTCGACCGGCAAGACGACGCTCACCAATGCGCTGCTGGCGGAGGTGGCGAAGACCGCCGATCGCGTCGTCATCATCGAGGATACGCGCGAGTTGCAATGCGCCGCACCCAATCTGGTGGCGATGCGCACCAAGGATGGCGTCGCCTCGCTCTCCGATCTCGTGCGCTCCAGCTTGCGCCTGCGCCCCGACCGCATCCCTATCGGTGAGGTGCGCGGCGCGGAAGCCCTCGACCTCTTGAAGGCATGGGGCACCGGCCATCCCGGTGGCGTCGGCACGATCCACGCCGGCAGCGCCATCGGCGCGCTGCGCCGGATGGAACAGCTCATCCAGGAAGCCGTCGTCACCGTCCCGCGCGCGCTGATCGCCGAGACGATCGATCTCGTCGCCGTGCTCTCCGGCCGAGGCTCCGCACGCCGCCTGTCCGAACTCGCCCGCGTCGCGGGCCTCGGTCCCGACGGCGATTACCGCGTCCTGCCCGCCGTCAAGGAGGGCGACGGCGGACCGGCTCCCACCAGCCTCGCCCTCGATCCCATCCCTGAAGGAGACTCCCTGTGATCCAACGTCTGCACCTCTCGCGCTTCACCCATGCTCGCCAATGCCTCGCCATGACCGTATCGGTCGCGGCGCTCAGCGTGGTGATGGCCGCGCCCGCTCATGCCTCCGGCTCATCGATGCCGTGGGAACAGCCGCTGCAACAGATCCTGCAATCGATCGAAGGCCCGGTCGCCAAGATCATCGCCGTCATCATCATTATCACCACCGGCCTGACGCTGGCGTTCGGCGACACATCGGGCGGCTTCCGCCGGCTGATCCAGATCGTGTTCGGCCTGTCGATCGCGTTCGCGGCCAGCTCGTTCTTCTTGTCCTTCTTCTCGTTCGGCGGCGGGGCGCTGGTCTGATGACGGGCGTCGTCGATCAGGGCGGAGACGTGCCCGGCTACACCGTTCCGCTGCACCGGGCGCTCAGCGAACCGATCCTGCTCGGCGGCGCGCCGCGCGCCATAGCCATCATGAACGGCACGCTCGCCGGAGCCGTGGGCCTCGGTTTGCGCCTCTGGCTCGTCGGTATCGCCATCTGGGCAATCGGTCACTTCGCGGCGGTGTGGGCGGCGAAGCGCGATCCACTCTTCGTCGAAGTCGGCCGCCGCCATCTGCGCATCCCCGCGCATCTTTCGGTCTGAAGGGCGCACGGCCATGATGAACCTCGCCGAATATCGCAACAAAAATGCCCGGCTCGCCGACTTCCTGCCCTGGGTGGCGCTGGCCGGTTCCGGCATCGTGCTCAACAAGGACGGCAGCTTTCAGCGCACCGCGCGGTTTCGCGGTCCCGATCTGGATTCGGCGGTGCCGGCCGAGATGGTCGCCGTCGCCGGGCGGTTGAACAATGCCTTCCGTCGTCTCGGCTCTGGCTGGGCGATCTTCGTCGAGGCGCAGCGCCATGCCGCCGCGACCTATCCGAACAGCGTGTTCCCGGATTCCGCATCGGCGCTGGTCGATGCGGAACGGAAAGCCGATTTCGAGGAAGCCGGGTCGCATTTCGAGTCCAGCTACTTCCTGACCTTCACCTATCTGCCGCCGGCTGAAGACGCAGCCCGCGCGGAAACCTGGCTCTATGAGGGTCGCGAGAAGAGCGGCATCGACCCCAACGAGGTCATGTCCGCCTTTGCTGACCGCACAGATCGGCTGCTCCGCCTGATCGAAGCCTTCATGCCGGAATGCCGCTGGCTCGACGACGGCGAGACGCTGACCTATCTGCACGGCTGCGTATCGACGCACCGGCACCGCGTGCGCGTCCCCGAAACGCCGATCTATCTCGACGCGCTGCTCGCCGATCAGCCGCTGACCGGCGGGCTGGAGCCACGCCTTGGCAGCCAGCATCTGCGCGTGCTGACCATCACCGGGTTCCCGACGGCGACGACACCGGGCCTGCTCGACGAACTGAACCGTCTGGCCTTTCCCTATCGCTGGTCCACCCGCGCCATCCTGCTCGACAAGACCGACGCGACGAAGCTCCTCACAAAAATCCGCCGCCAGTGGTTCGCCAAGCGCAAATCCATCGCCGCGATCCTCAAGGAGGTGATGACCAACGAGCAATCCGTGCTGGTCGATACCGATGCGTCGAACAAGGCGGCCGACGCCGATCTCGCATTGCAGGAACTCGGTGCGGACTATGCCGGCATCGCTTACGTCACCGCGACGGTGACGGTGTGGGATGCCGATCCGCGCATCGCCGACGAGAAGCTGCGGCTGGTCGAGAAGGTCATTCAGGGCCGCGACTTCACCGCGATGGCGGAAACCATCAACGCGGTGGACGCCTGGCTCGGCTCCTTGCCGGGGCATGTCTATGCCAATGTCCGGCAACCGCCGATCTCCACGCTCAATCTCGCCCACATGATTCCCCTGTCAGCGGTGTGGGCGGGGCCGGAACGGGACGAGCACTTCGCAGCACCCCCACTGCTGTTCGGCAAGACCGAAGGCTCGACCCCGTTCCGGTTTTCCCTCCATGTCGGCGATGTCGGCCACACGTTGATCGTCGGCCCGACCGGCGCGGGCAAGTCGGTGCTGCTGGCGCTCATGGCGCTTCAGTTCCGGCGCTACAGAGGTGCCCAGGTCTTCGCCTTCGACTTCGGCGGCTCGATCCGTGCGGCAGCACTCGCCATGAGCGGCGACTGGCACGATCTGGGCGGCGGGCTGACGGACAGCTCGGAATCCTCCGTCGCGATTCAACCGCTTGCCCGCGTCGATAACGCCGCCGAACGCGCCTGGGCCGCCGACTGGATCGGCGCGATCCTCGCTCGCGAAAGCGTCGCCATCACCCCGGAAGTGAAGGAGCATCTCTGGACGGCACTGACCTCGCTGGCCTCCGCACCGGTCGAAGAACGCACCATCACCGGCCTGTGCGTCCTGTTGCAGTCCAACGATCTCAAGCAGGCGCTGCGTCCCTATTGCATCGGCGGCGCCTGGGGCCGGTTACTCGATGCCGAGGCCGAACATCTCGGGACGGCGAGTTGCCAAGCGTTCGAGACCGAGGGACTGATCGGCACCGAGGCTGCGCCCGCCGTATTGTCCTATCTGTTCCACCGGATCGAGGACCGGCTCGACGGATCGCCAACCCTCATCATCGTCGATGAAGGCTGGCTCGCGCTCGACGACGAGGGCTTCGCCGGTCAGCTCCGCGAATGGCTGAAAACGCTGCGCAAGAAGAACGCCAGCGTCATTTTCGCTACACAGTCGCTCAGCGACATCGACGGCAGCGCTATCGCCCCCGCCATCATCGAAAGCTGCCAGACCCGGCTGCTGCTCCCCAACGAGCGCGCGATCGAACCGCAGATCACTGCCATCTATCGGCGCTTCGGTCTCAACGACCGCCAGATCGAGATCATCGCGCGGGCCATGCCGAAGCGCGACTATTACTGCCAGTCGCGGCGCGGCAACCGGCTGTTCGAGCTGGGCCTGTCGGACGTGGCGCTGGCGCTCTGCGCCGCATCCTCGAAGACCGATCAGACCGCCATCGCCGCCGTCATGGCCGAGCACGGCGCGGACGGATTCCTCGATGCCTGGCTGCGCCATCGCGGCGTCGGCTGGGCCGCCGATCTCATTCCCAACCTCACCAACAAGGAGAAGTCCCAATGAAACTGCGCCGTTCACGCGCGGCGTTGCTTGCCGCGTCCATCCTGTCCGTCCCGCTGGCCCTGTCGCCGATCGTCACGACGCCCGCCCATGCGCAATGGGTCGTGTTCGATCCGTCCAATTATGCGCAGAACGTGCTGACCGCCGCGCGCTCGCTCCAGCAGATCACCAACCAGATCACATCGCTCCAGAACGAGGCGCAGTCGCTCATCAATCAGGCGCGCAACCTCGCGAGCCTGCCTTACTCGTCGCTGCAACAGCTTCAGCAATCGGTGCAGCGCACCCAGCAACTGCTCAGCCAGGCACAGAACATCGCCTATGACGTTCAGAAGATCGATCAGGTCTTCAGCCAGAAATACTCGACTGCCTCGATGTCGGCGTCGGACGCGCAGCTCGTCGCTGACGCAAAATCGCGCTGGCAGAACACGGTCGGCGGCTTGCAGGACGCGATGCGCGTGCAGGCCACCGTCGTCGGCAATATCGACACCAACCGCACGCAGATGTCGGCGCTGGTCGGATCGAGCCAGTCGGCGACCGGCGCGTTGCAGGCGACGCAGGCGGGCAACCAGCTTCTCGCGCTCCAGGCCCAGCAGCTCGCCGACCTCACCGCGCTCGTCGCCGCCAATGGCCGGGCGCAGGCGCTGTCGGATGCCGAACGCTCTGCCGCCGCCGCACAGGGACAGGAACAGCGCCGCCGCTTCCTGACGCCGGGATCGGGCTACCAGCCCGGCAACGCGCAGATGTTCCACGGCAACAACTGAGCGGGGGCGTGATGGACGGCAAGACCCTCGCGCGTATCGGCGCCATCATCTTCGTCGCGCTGGCGATCACCGCCACCGCGATCGAGATGAACCGGCCCACTGAGCAGCCGGATGATCCGGTCACGCTGGCGCAACCTGCACCTGCGCGAGATCCGCTGCGCGTGGAACTCGCGCGCTGTGGCGCAATGGGCGAAGCCGGTGGGCGCGATCCGTCCTGCCTTCACGCCTGGGCCGAAAACCGTCGCCGCTTCCTGGGCCAGCCCGCGCCGGCGTCCCCGGTGCCGACCGCACCAACCCCGTCCACACCAGACCAGAACGGGAGCCGCTGAGATGCAGGGCGCCGGCGTCATCGACCATTTTCTGGATGTCTTCACCCGCTATATCGATAGCGGCTTCGGTCTGCTGCGCCCCGAAGTGGCGTTCATCGCCACCACGCTGATCGTCATCGACGTGACGCTGGCGGCTTTGTTCTGGTCGTGGGGCGCCGACGAAGACATCATAGCGCGGCTGGTCAAGAAGACGCTGTTCGTCGGCGTGTTCGCCTACATCATCGGCAACTGGAACAATCTCGCCCGCATCGTCTTCGAGAGCTTCGCCGGCCTCGGCCTGAAGGCATCGGGCACCGGGTTCACCACGGCCGATCTCCTGCGCCCCGGCAAGGTGGCGCAGACCGGCCTCGACGCCGCCCGGCCGCTGCTCGATTCCATTTCCGACCTGATGGGCTGGGTCTCGTTCTTCGAGAACTTCATCCAGATCGCCTGCCTGATGTTCGCCTGGGCGCTGATCCTGCTCGCCTTCTTCATTCTCGCCGTCCAGCTCTTCGTCACCCTGATCGAGTTCAAGCTGACGACGCTCGCCGGCTTCGTGCTGATCCCCTTCGGCCTGTTCGGCAAATCCGCCTTCATGGCCGAGCGCGTCCTCGGCAACGTCATCTCCTCGGGCATCAAGGTGCTGGTGCTCGCCGTCATCATCGGCATCGGTTCGACCCTGTTCTCCGAGTTCACCGCCGGGTTCAACGGCGCGACGCCCTCGATCGACGACGCCATGACCATCGTGCTCGCGGCCCTGGCTCTGCTGGGCTTGGGCATCTTCGGCCCCGGCATCGCCAACGGTCTCGTCTCCGGCGGCCCGCAGCTCGGCGCGGGCGCGGCGATCGGCACGGGTCTCGCCGCTGGTGGCATGGTCGCGGCAGGTGCGGCCACGATCGGCGCGGTGGCATCGGGCGGTGCTGCGTTGGCCGGAGGTGCTGCCGCCGCTGCCCGTGGCGGGGCCACGCTCGCGGGTGGCGCGTCCACCGCCTACAGCCTTGGCGCGGCCGGCCAGTCCGGCGCATCCGGCGTCGCCTCCGGTCTCGGCAATGTCGCCTCGACCGGCGCATCGAAAGCCGGTTCGGCCATCGCCAGCCCGTTCCGGCGTGCCGCCGCGTCGATGCGCGAGAGCTTTGAAGCGGGTGGAAGAGCCGTTTCCGGTGAAGCCGCATCCGCTGACGAATCCGCCTCTGCCGCGCCGACCGCCGCTGCATCATCCACCGACAGTCCGCCCGCCTGGGCCAGGCGCATGAAGCGCGGCCAGCAGGTGACGCACGGCGTCCAGGCCGCCGCCCACGCCGTCAAGTCCGGCGATGCCCATGGCGGCGGCTCTTCCGTCAACCTCTCCGAAAGCGACTGACCATGTTCAAGCGACCCTCCACCCATTACGGCAAATCCCCCGAACCCGAGACGCCCTATCAGCGCGCCGCGCAGGTCTGGGACGACCGCATCGGCTCGGCCCGTGTGCAAGCGAAGAACTGGCGGCTGATGGCCTTCGGCTCGCTGGCGCTTTCCGCCGCTCTCTCGGCCGGGTTGTTCTGGCAGTCGATGAACGGTTCGATCGTGCCGTGGGTGGTGCAGGTCGATCGGCTTGGACAGGCGCAGGCGATTGCGCCCGCCACCGCCGACTATCAGCCCAATGACGCGCAGATCGCCTTCTACCTTGCGCGCTTCATCGAACAGGTCCGGGGCATTCCGGCCGACGCCATCATCGTGCGGCAGAACTGGCTGCGCGCCTATGACTTCACCACGCAGGCCGGCGCGCTGGCGCTCAACGACTATGCACGCTCGAACGATCCGTTCGCCAAGGTCGGCAAGAGCCAGGTCGCGATCGAGGTGTCGAGCGTGATCCGCGCCTCGCCATCGAGCTTCCGCGTCGCCTGGATCGAGCGCCGCTATCAGGACGGATCGCTCGCCAGCACCGAACGCTGGTCCGCCATCCTCACCGTCGCCGTGCAGCCGCCCCGCGATGCCGACGCGCTGCGGAAGAACCCGCTGGGAATCTACATCAACGCCATCAACTGGTCGAAGGAGCTTGGACAATGACACCGACCTTCCGCAAAGCTGGGAGGCCGGCTTTCCGCAATGCCTCACTCGCGGCTTTCCTGCTTTCCGCTTCTGCCCTCGCGGGCTGCGCGGGGCACATACCGCCGCCGGAGATTTCCTATGACGATGCGGCCCCGGCCGTCATCGCCGCCGATCCGCCCAAGCCCGTGCAGGTCGTGGAACTGCCCAAGCCGCTGCCGCTTCCCGGCCAGTTGAAACCGGTCGGCAAGGACGGCAAGCCGGAGCCGGAAGCCGCCGATCCGACCGCGCGCGTCAACCAGGCCAATGCCGCCGCGCGGATGCAGCCGGTGCGTAACGGCTTCATCAATTCGATGCAGGTCTATCCCTTCGTCGATGGCGCGCTCTATCAGGTCTATGCCTCGCCGGGGCAGATCACCGACATATCGCTCCAGCCCGGCGAACAGCTCGTCGGCTCCGGTCCCGTCGCCGCCGGCGATACCGTGCGCTGGATCATCGGCGATACCGAGAGCGGCACGGGTGCAGCGAAAGTCGTGCATATCCTCGTCAAACCCACGCGCGCCGAGCTGATGACCAATCTGGTCATCAACACCGATCGGCGCACCTATCACATGGAACTGCGCTCGACGCCTTCGACCTATATGGCGTCGGTGTCCTGGCAATATCCGCAGGACCAGCTCATCGCGCTGCGCCGCCAGAACAGCCAGGCCGAGGCCCAGCAGCCGGTCGCGAATGGCATCGACCTGTCCCGCGTCAACTTCCGTTACGACGTGTCGGGCGACCGGGCGCCATGGCGGCCGCTGCGCGCCTTCGACGATGGCCGGCAGGTGTTCATCGAGTTTCCGCGCGGCATCAGCCAGGGCGAGATGCCGCCGCTGTTCGTCGTCGGCCCCGAGGGCGCCACATCCGAACTGGTGAACTACCGGGTGCGCGGCAATTACATGATCGTCGATCGGCTGTTCGCTGCCGCCGAACTGCGCTTCGGCGCGGGGAAGGACCAGAAGCGGGTGCGCATCTCCCGGACTGACGGGAGGCCGGCGTCGTGAGCCAGAACGATCCCGAAAAGGAAGAAGGCCACAAGTCAGTCACGCCGTATCCGGTGGAGACGCCGGAGGATGATGCACGCCCGCTGACCGGCGAGCCGGTCGCGCCCATGCGGCTGCGGCCTGAGCCGCCGCGCGTGACTCGCCTGTCGCGCAAGGTGCTGGCTGGTCTCGGCCTTGCCGCCAGCGTCGGCATCGGCGGTGCGCTGATCTACGCACTCCAGACCCGTCATGGCGGCGATCAGGGTCAGGAACTGATCTCGACCGACAACCGCACCACACCGGATGGCCTCGCCGGCCTACCCAAGGACTATAGCGGCGTCCCCAAGCTCGGCCCGCCGCTACCGGGCGATCTCGGCCGCCCGATCCTCAACGCGCAGAATGCCGGCCAGCCCGTGCCGACGCCGGGGATCGCCACCCCTTCGGGGCCTGTAGGGCCGACACCGGAGGAACAGCGTCGGGCGCAGGAACTGGAATCGGCGCGGACCGCGCGGCTGTTCGCCTCTACGGAGACGCGGCCGGGTAATACGACGACGACAACACAACCCGCCGCGACCGTTTCACCGCCCACCGATCTCGCCAGCCTCGGCCTCGCGCCGCAGCCGGCGACGCCCTCGGCGCAGGATCGGCAACTCGCTTTCCTCAACCAGACGCCGGACAAGCGCACTGTCTCGCCGGATCGTGTTGCAGCGCTCGCGTCGAAGAGTGTGCTTCAGGCTGGCGCGGTGATCGCCGCCGCGCTCATCACCGGCATCCGCTCCGATCTGCCCGGCCAGATCACCGCGCAGGTGACGGAGAATGTCTATGACAGCCCGACGGGCAAGATCCTGCTCGTGCCTCAGGGCACCCGCGTCATCGGCCAGTATGACAGCGGCGTGGGGTTCGGGCAGCGGCGCATCCTGCTCGTCTGGAACCGGCTGATCTTCCCCAACGGCCGCTCTATCGTGCTGGAACGCCAGCCCGGCGCGGACGCCGAGGGCTATGCCGGGCTTGAGGATGGCGTCGATTACCATTGGGGCGAGCTGTTCAAGGCCGCGGCGCTCTCCACATTGCTCAGCGTCGGCGCCGAATCCGGCTCGTCGAGCGGCGAGAGCGACATCGTGCGCGCCCTGCGCAACGGTGCATCGAATAGTATCAGCCAGACCGGGCAGCAGATTGTGCAGCGCCAACTCAACATCGCGCCGACGCTCACCATCCGACCCGGCTTCCCGGTCCGCGTGATCGTCACGCGCGATCTCGTCCTCGAACCCTACGGAGGCTGACATGGCGAAGCTGAAACTCGGTCCCATCGTCGACGACAAGCCGGTCAAGGTCACACTAGAACTGCCCGCCAGCCTGCATCGCGATCTTGCCGCCTATGCCGACATCCTCGCCCGCGAAGCCGGGCAGGCTGTTTGCGATCCTGTTCGTCTGATCGTGCCCATGCTGGAGCGCTTCATGGCAACGGATCGCGGCTTCGCGAAGGCGCGGCGGGGTGCGCCGTCGCCCGGCGCTGCGATCGCTAAGTGAGATCGCGTTATCAGGATAGACCGACTTCACATGACCCAAGGGTGATGCTCGATCATGAGGCGGCCTTTTGCCGTGAACAGCCAAGAGCATCGACACCTATATATTTGCTGGACGCCCAAACCATGCCGCGACGCCACGCCACCCCTAAGCCCAAGCATCGGGCGCGTGCCGTCGCAGGCACGCTGCCCGATGACCTTTACGACTATATCGAAGGCGAGGAGGGAGACGGGCCGACTCTGAAATATCCGACTGCCCGCCATACGATTACGTCGGTCGCGGAGAACTGGACCGTCTCCGACGACTGGCCCGAGCGCGTGCCGGTAACGGAAGCTGAGATCGACCTGTTCGAGGCGTGGTTCGGCGACATTCTCGACGAACTGTTCGGCAAACCCGGCTGATCCTGCCGGAGCAGGCAAGAGGAATTTTCTTGAAATAGATATGTTACTATGATAACTATAATGGCGAATATCCGCTTCGCCGCCTGACATGCCATATGGGTCGGCAAGCGCCTCTACGGAGCCTGCGCGCCATGACCACACTGAAAATCGGCATTGCCGATACCGAGGAGATGAAGGCCCGAACACTGCGCATTGCGCGGGGCGAGGAGCGGCCGTCGCCCGACGATCCCAAGGTGTGGTTCATCTCGACGGAATCCTTTTCCAAGGTTCTGTCCGCGCCGAACCGTGAAATGCTGCGCCTGATCGCCGAGCGGGAACCGGATTCGCTCGATGCGCTGGCCGAGTTGACCGGCCGCGCCAAATCCAATCTCTCACGCACGCTGAAAGCGATGGTCGGTTACGGCATCATCCGCATGGAGCGGAGCGGCAAGAAGCTCGCTCCCAAACTTGTCCATGATCGCGTCGTGCTGGAACTGGCCCTTGCCAATCCACGGCGTAAAGCCTCACGTCCGAAGGAGACCGCCCATGAATAAAGAAGCTCCGCTGGTCGCCACCCGTGCCGCCCTTTACCTGCGCGTTTCCACCGCACGGCAGGCCGAGCATGACGTGTCGATCCCTGACCAGCGCAAGCAGGGCGAAGCCTATTGCGAGGCGCGCGGCTTTCAGCTTGTCGAAACCTTCGTCGAACCGGGCAACTCCGCCACCAACGATCGCAGGCCCGAGTTCCAGCGCATGATCGAGGCGGGCACGTCCAAGCCTGCGCCGTTCGATGTTGTGCTGGTTCACAGCTTCTCGCGCTTCTTCCGCGACGCCTTCGATATGGAATATTACTATCGGAAGCTCGCCAAGAACGGCGTTCGGCTCGTCTCCATCACGCAGGAACTGGGTGACGATCCGATCCACGACATGATGCGGCGGATCATGGCGCTCTTCGACGAATATCAGTCGAAGGAAAACGCCAAGCACGTCATGCGCGCGCTGAAGGAGAATGCCCGGCAGGGCTTCTGGAATGGCGCGCTGCCGCCGATCGGTTATCGCATCATCGCAGCCGAACAGCGCGGCTCCAAGACCAAGAAGAAGCTGGAGATCGACCCTTTGCACGCCGACACCGTGCGACTGATCTATCGGCTGGCGCTCCACGGCGAAGGTGGCTCAGGCCCGATGGGCGTCAAGGCCATCGTCAACTATCTCAACCGCAACCGCATCTTCACCCGCGACGGCGGACGTTGGGGCATCGGCCAGCTTCACCGCATCCTGACCCGGCGCACCTATATCGGCGAGCACGAGTTCAACAAGCGCTCCAAGTCCAAGGAGTTGAAGCCGGTCAGCGAAGTGGTCGTAGTACCCGTGCCGCGCCTGATAGATCAGGAGACGTTCGACGCAGTGCAGGAGCATTTGCGGGTCCGCAATCCGAAGGTGACACCGCCGCGCGTCGTCAGCGGGCCGACCTTGCTGACTGGCATCTGCCATTGCGAGAAGTGCGGCGGAGCCATGACCATCCGCACCGGCAAGGGTGGGCGCTATCGCTACTATACCTGCTCGATCAAGGCCCGACAGGGCGAGACGGGCTGCTCCGGCCGCTCGATCCCGATGCCGCAACTCGACGCCATTGTTTGCGATCATATCGAGAACCGGCTGCTCCAGCCCGAACGGCTTGAGGAAATCCTGGCCTCGATCCTCGACCGTCGCGAGGAAAAGGCCGAGCGTCGCCGCGAGCACATTGCCGAACTGAACAAGCGGGCGGCCGAGACCGAGCTTCGGTTGAAGCGTCTCTACGAGGCGATCGAAGCCGGCGTCGTCGATCTGAACGATCCGGCGCTGAAAGATCGCGTCATTGCCCTTCGGACGCTACGCGATCAGGCACAGGCTGATTCGGAGCGTGCGCAGGCCCAGCTTGAAAACTCCGGCAGCATGGCCGTCACCCCGGCAACTCTGCGCACCTTCGCCAGTGCCGCCCGCAAACGCCTCCGGTTGGAAGGAGGCGGCTATCGGCGGGATCACCTGCGCGCCTTCGCCCAGCGTGTCGAAGTCGGGGAGAGCCATGTCCGCATCATGGGATCGAAGGGAGCGCTGCTGCGGACGCTTGCTTCGGTCTCTAGCGGGAAATCGGCGGTAATCGGCGTGCCCACTATGGGACTGAAATGGCGGAGCGGGAGGGATTCGAACCCTCGATACGCTTTTGACGTATACTCACTTTCCAGGCGAGCGCCTTCGACCACTCGGCCACCGCTCCGCATGCACTGGAAGGCGCCCACTAGCCGCCCATGTGGGGTTGCGCAAGGGCGGTTTGGTGATCACAACGGCAAAATGTTGATCCGCCCCGCCGCTTCGCTGATCCTGGCCATTTCGGCTGCAAGTTATGCACAGGCACAGCAGCCTGCGCCCCCGGTTCCGCCCAGCCCGACCGAGATCGTGGGCGCGGCGCCGGCGGCCGATTGGGTGGCGATCGCGCCCGAGGATCTGCTGGTGATGGACCTGGCGCCGGCGGCGGATGGCGCCGCGCGGCAGGTGGTTATCCAGTTGCTGCCCGCGCCCTGGTCGCAAGGCTGGGTGGGCAATATCCGCAAGCTCGCCACCGCGCACTGGTGGGATGGCACGGCGATCACTCGAGTGCAGGATGGCTATGTCGTGCAATGGGGCGATCCCGATGCGGAGGACAAGGCCAAGGCGCGGCCCCTGCCCCCGTCGCTGCTGAGCGTGTCGCAGGGCGCCTATACGCTCACCGCCGGGGCCGCGCCGGCGCTGGAGGGGCCGCGCATTGCCGATGGCATCTATGCCGCTCAGGCACGGTTCTATCACGGCTGGCCGATCGCCACGGGCCCGGGCGAGGCGCCCGAAACCTGGCCAGTGCACTGCTATGGCACGGTGGGCGTGGGGCGCGACATGCCGCCCGACGCCGGCAGCGGTGCGGAGCTTTATGCCGTGATCGGCGATGCGCCACGCCAGCTTGATCGCAACATCGCGGTGGTCGGCCGGGTGATTGCCGGGATGGAATGGCTATCCAGCCTGCCGCGAGGCAAAGGTGAGATGGGCTTCTATCGCCAGGCCACCGAGCGCACGCCGATCCAGCGCGTGCGATTGGGCGATGCGGTGCCGGGCCTGCCGACGTGGCAGTATCTGTCCACCGCCAGCGCCAGCTTTGCCCGCTATGCCGATGCCCGTGCCAACCGGCGCGATCCGTTCTACGTGCGCCCGGCCGGCGGGGTGGACATCTGCAACGTGCCGGTGCCCATCCGCCAGAAGCCGTGACGCGCCACTAAATTCGGTCGGCCTGGGCCACCGCATCGCTGGCGCGCAAGGCGCTGACGATGCGGGTGAGGTGCGCCAGATCGCGCACTTCCAGATCGACCAGATAGGTGTGGAACGGGTTTTCGCGCTGGGTCATTTCCAGGTTGACCACGT
Source organism: Novosphingobium capsulatum NBRC 12533 (assembly GCF_001598375.1). Classification (GTDB taxonomy): domain Bacteria; phylum Pseudomonadota; class Alphaproteobacteria; order Sphingomonadales; family Sphingomonadaceae; genus Novosphingobium; species Novosphingobium capsulatum. The sequence goes on along the minus strand of NZ_BCYV01000011.1, from coordinate 238,918 downwards.
TGGCGTGGTTCTTGGCAAATATCCCCGCCATTTCGGCCAGTGTACCAGGGCGGTTATACAACTCGGCACGCAGGCGGCCGACCGCACCATCGGTGCGCTTGTCCCACGACAGGTCGATCCAGTCGGCATCGACGCCATCGGCCAGCTTCTCGCAATCGATCGCGTGCACTTCCACGCCCTTGCCCGGGCGGCGCAGGCCGACGATGCGATCGCCGGGCACCGGGTGGCAGCATTCGGCCAGCTTGAAGGCCATGCCCGGCGTCAGGCCGCGCACGGCGATGGCACGCTGCTGGCGCGGCCAATCCTCTGGATTGGGCAAGTTGGCGGTGCTGCCGGGCACCAGCGCTTCCATCACCTGGCGATCATCCAGCTTGGCCGAGCCGATCGCCACCATGAGGTCTTCCTCACTGTTGAATTTCAGGCGCTTGATCGCATCGGCCAGGGCCTTCTTGCCCACTTGCGTGGGCAGCCGCTCGGTGATTTCCTCATAGAGCTTGCGGCCGATCAGGGCCACTTCGGCGCGTTCCTTTTGCCGCACGGCGCGGCGGATGGCGGCGCGGGCCTTGCCCGTCACGGCAAAGCCCAGCCACGACAGTTGCGGCTCGGAATTGCGGCTCTTGATGATTTCCACCACGTCGCCATTGCCCAGCGGCGTGCGCAGCGGCACATGGCGGCCGTTGATCTTGGCGCCCACCGCCGCCCCGCCCAGGTTGGTGTGCACGGCAAAGGCAAAGTCGATCGGCGTGGCGCCCTTGGGCAGCTGGAACAGCGCGCCCTTGGGAGTGAAGGCAAAGATGCGATCCTGGTAGATCGCCATCTTGGTGTTTTCCAGCAACTCGTCAGGATCGTGGCTGGCGTCGAGAATTTCGACAAGGTCGCGCAGCCAGCCGACCTGGCCATCGGGCTCCCCACCCTGCTTGTAGGCCCAGTGCGCGGCCAGACCATATTCGTTGCGGTGGTGCATCTCGCGCGTCTTGAGCTGCACCTCCACCCGGCGCGCATTGTTGTAGATCAGCGAGGTATGCAGACTTTTATAGCCGTTGATCTTGGGCGTGGAGATATAGTCCTTGAACCGCCCGGGGATCATTTGCCAAGTCTGGTGCAGCACACCCAGCGCCTTGTAGCAATCGCCCACATCGTCAACCAGCACGCGAAACGCCATGATGTCGGAAATCTGTTCGAACGACACGTGCCGTTCGGCCATCTTCTTCCAGATCGAATAGGGATGCTTTTCGCGGCCAGCCACTTCCACGCGCAGGCCCGCCTCGGCCAGGGCCTGCTTGATCGACAGGGCAATGTCCCCCACCTCGCCCCCACCCTCGCTGCGGATGGCGGCAAGGCGGCCAGTGATCGTGGCATAGGCCTCGGGCTCCAGTTGCTCGAACGCCAGCAACTGCATTTCCCGCATATATTCATACATGCCCACGCGCTGGGCGAGCGGGGCATAGATCTCCATCGTCTCGCGCGCGATGCGGCGGCGCTTGTCTTCGCTCTTGATGAAATGCAGGGTGCGCATGTTGTGCAGCCGGTCGGCCAGCTTGACCAGCAGCACGCGCAGATCCTCGCTCATGGCGAGGAGGAACTTGCGCAGGTTTTCGGCCGCGCGCTCGCTTTCCGTCATCGTCTCGATCTTGGAAAGCTTGGTCACTCCATCGACCAGCCGCGCCACATCCGGCCCGAACAGGCGCTCGATCTCGTCCACTGTGGCGAGCGTATCCTCCACCGTATCGTGGAGCAGCGCGGTAACGATGGTTTCCTGATCAAGCTTGAGCTCGGTCATCAGGCCCGCCACCTCCACCGGGTGGGAGAAATAGGGATCCCCGCTGGCACGCTTCTGCGTCCCGTGCTTCTGCACGGTATAGACATAGGCACGGTTGAGCATGGCCTCGTCCGCCTGGGGAGCATAGGCCAGCACACGTTCGACAAGTTCATATTGGCGGAGCATTACCCGCCCTAAATGGGGGAAAAATGCGGCTTAGGGCAAGGGGAAAGGCTGGGGAATTTTGGCGATGATTGTGATCGGGGGGTAGGGTTGCATGGCCGGGCACTGCTCGCTGGGATTGCATGTGCGTCGCGTGCCAATCACAGCCTTGATCTGACTTGCATTGGTCTATTGCAGCCATAAAGAGCAGCGCCTTGTTGCCGAACGCTGAGTAGAGGCTGACCGTTAAGAGTGCCCGCAAAAAGGCGACACCAGAAGCGATGTTGACCTGTTGCCGAGCGCAAAGCGTTGTGATCGAATAGGCGCATGGTGATGCGCGATGATATGGGGATGCCCCGCCCTACCGAGATTAGCACCCGCGAAGCGAAATTTGCGGCGGCTCCAGAATTAAAGGAGCGCGGCGATTGGCTGTGCGTGAATGTCGAAACATCCTGCCCATGGCCGGTCTATCCGCAATCCTTCGAGTTCGCCGACCACCTGATGTGGATCATACCGCTCACCCAGGAGGAATATGGGGGCGTGGCGATGAAGGTGCCGAAAGGCCTTAGCCGCGAAGAAGCCGAAGGCCTGATGCTACGGTTCCTTAGCGTGCTGTCGTGGCGGGAGCGCAGTGGCATCGCCGTCGCCCATCGTTCCGGCGGCAGCATGCCTATGATGATGGGTTTGAATAAGAAACTCGGGTTTGCGATCCGGGAAGAATTCGATCTGATCGATCTGGCGTGCCCTGAAGAGGAAGGACCACGCATCGCGCTCGCGTTGATGCGCGAAGCGCTTAGCCTTAATCATCATGGCTACGCGTTCCTGTCGTACTGGCGCGTTCTTGAACTGGCCTATCCGGTGACAAAGGCCCGGGTTGATTGGATGCAGGCTACCCTGCCGACGCTGAGCGGGCCAGGCATAAAGGAAGCGCTCGAGACGATCGCCGCGCAAGGCGCGGAAGACGTTTGCCGGCATCTGTTTGAATCGGGCCGATGCGCGATGGCTCATGCCTCAGGCAAACCGATCATCAACCCGGACGACCCACGAGACGCGCTTCGTCTCTACCGTGAACTGCCCCTAGTGCGGATGCTGGCGGAAAGGGCGATCGAAGCTGGGTTCGGCATCCCGACGCCTTCAACAGAGTATGCGCAGCATTTGTACGAATTAAGGGGATGGAAGCAGGTTTTCGGCGACAATCTGATCGGGCGACTGCTCAGCGGTGAAGGTCCGCGCGAGGAGGAGAACGTAGACATGCCAAACGTCAGCGTGCGCCTCCGGCAGCGGCCGCCATACCCACCCATGGAGAACATGACGATCGCGGGTCTCGATGTGGAAGGCGCGGTTGTCAGGGTCGCGTACAATTCGGCCGATGGCTTATTTGAGATGCGCTTCCGGCTCGATTTTGGCGAGGAGCGGCTGCATTTTGCGATCGAAGACGGGATCTATGGTCACGACGATGGCTCAGTGGCAGCGGCGGAATATCGGCGGGAATTTTATCGCTTCTTCCGCGACTATTTCCTCAACGGGGAACTGGTCATCCTCAACAGCAACACCGCCGAAATTCTTTCCCGAAAAGACGCGTTCCTGCCGACGAACTGCTATGTTGAGTTGGATGCGTGCAATGCCGACATTGCCAAGGCGCAGGCCGAGGTCGATCGACGTATTGCAGCCCAAGATGGGCAAAACACCTCCGAGACGGCTTAGAGCATCGCCGGAACAGTCGTCGCGCGTCCAGCTTTGCACCGGCCGGATCACTTCGTTGCAATCGGACCGCTAAACGACCGTTCATAGGGCGCAAAGCCGATCGGCCAGTTCGCGTAACCCGAATGGCGGATTTCGGCGAAAGCCGACGTCTACGTCAACGACGCTTAATGTCTAGAGTTGGTCGAAACATGCCGCCCACCCACTCTGACTCCCCCTCACCCCAAAACCGGCACCTGCGCCGCCTCATCCCCCAACAACCCCAACCCGCGCGGGTCGGGAAACACTTCCACGAAGCGCGCATACGGCGCGAACCCCTGCGCCATATAAAACGGCAGCGCGCTCGGGCCATCCAGCGTGCAGGTGTGCACCCACACGCGCGCCACGCCGTCATGGCTCCAGGCCTTTTGCAGGGCGCGGCGCATCAGCCATTTGCCGAAGCCTTTGCCGGTGGCGCCGGGGATCAGGCCGAAGAAGGCGATTTCCGCTTCGCCGCCCTGACGGAAATCCAGCTCCAGCATGCCCACTTCCACCCCGGCGCGGTCGGCCACGGCATAGACTTCCACCTGGGGATCGTGGACGATCGCGGTGAGCGCATCGTCGCCTAGCGCCAGGCGCGACCACCACAGCCACTTGGCGCCAACGCGGCGATAGAGCAGGCGGTACTTGGCCGGGTCTGGCGCTTTCCAGCGCACCAGTTGCAGCGGAACGTCGGCCTCGGGCACCAGGCGCTTGAGGCTGGGCGGCGGGCTGCGCATCTCGAGCGCGGTGACCACCGCCGCCAGGTCGCCCGGCGACAGGGCGTGAAACCCGCTGCTGAGCGGCGCGCCCGTCTCGGCTATGGCCATGGCGTCAGCTCCACACCGCGCGCGGCGGCAGGCTCATCAGGATGGCATCGATATTGCCGCCGGTCTTGAGGCCGAACAGCGTGCCGCGATCGTGCACCAGGTTGAATTCGGCATAGCGGCCGCGCCATTCCAGCATCTGCAATTCGTCGGCCGCAGTGAAATCCTGGTTCATCCGCCGCCGCACCAGGCGCGGGTAGACGTCAAGGAATGCCTCGCCCACTGCCTGGGTAAAGGCCAGGTTGGCGTCGAACCCGGCGTCGTCGGCGCATTCGAGGTGATCATAGAAGATGCCGCCCACGCCGCGGTGCACCTTGCGGTGGGGGATATAGAAATAGTCATCGGCCCAGGCCTTGAAGCGCGGGTAATAGGCCGGATCGTGCGCGTCGCAGGCCGCCTGGAAGCGGGCGTGGAAATCGGCGGTATCCTGTTCATAGGGCAGCGGCGGGTTGAGATCGCCGCCACCGCCGAACCAGGCCTTGCGCGTGGTGAGGAAGCGGGTGTTCATGTGCACGGCGGGCACATGCGGATTGGCCATGTGCGCCACCAGGCTGATGCCGGTGGCGGTAAAGCCGGGATTATCGGGATCGGCGCCGTTGATGGTGCGGGCAAATTCCGGGCTGAACGCACCCTGCACGGTCGAAACGTTGACGCCGACCTTTTCGAACACCTTGCCTTTCATCAGGCCCTGCACGCCGCCGCCGCCGTTTTCCACCGGCTCACCCTCATGCTCGCGGTTCCACGGGGTATAGGTAAAGCGGGCGTCGCTGCCGGCCTCGCGCTCGATGCTTTCGAATGCGGCACAAATCTGGTCGCGCAGCGATTCGAACCAGGCGCGGGCGCGTGCGGTGTGGGGTGTCCAGTCGGTCATGCCATCTCCCATGGGCCAGCCAGCGCCCAAGCCAACCGCTTGCCAAATCGGCGGGCCTGCGGCAAGGGGAAGGCATGGTTCCCCTTTCGTTCGCCCCCTTCCAGTTTGCCGGCCAGGAATGGCTGCTCGGCCCGGCGCGGGCGCTGGCCTGGCCAGAGGAGCAGGCCCTGCTGGTGGCCGATCTTCACCTGGAAAAGGCCAGCTGGTTTGCCCGCACCGGGCAGATGCTGCCCCCCTATGACAGCCGCGAAACGCTCGATCGGCTGGCCGCACTGGTGCGGCATACCGGGGCGCGGCGGGTGTTTTGCCTGGGCGATAATTTCCACGATGCCCATGGCCCGGCGCGGCTTGACCCTGGCGCGGCAGAGCGGCTGGCAGCGCTGGTGCGCGCGGTGGACTGGGTGTGGATCACCGGGAACCACGATGAGAAAGACGGCGCCCCGGCCGATGACCTGATCGGCGGCACGATGCTGCGCGAGGTAATGGTGCGCGGGGTGATGCTGCGGCACGAGGCGCAAGGGCAGGAAGCCGGGCCAGAGCTCTCCGGCCACTTTCACCCGCGCCTGCGCGTGGCGGCGCGTGGCCGCACGGTCAGCCGGCCCTGCGCGGTGATGAGCGAGCGCAAGCTGATCCTGCCCGCTTTCGGCGCGTTGACCGGGGGCCTGGATGCCGCGCATCCGGCGCTGCTCAAGGCGATGCAACCGGCGCGCAGCATTACCGCGCTGGTGCCCACGGCGGCGCGTGTGGCCCATTTCCCACTATGGCAGGCCGCTGCGGCTTGAAAGCAGGCGCCCGGCCGCCCAGATATGCCCGAAGGCTCTTTATCTGCGGCGCTGTTGTGATATGAGCGCGCCTTGAGTCCTTTCCATGACTCGCACCCGGATCAACATCAGGAGATAGCACTATAGCTCCCCCACCCCGGCGCATGTTGGCGCCCCCCGTCAAGAGCGGCCCTCGCTTCAACCAGATGATCAACGTGCCCAAGGTGCGCGTGATCGATGAAAACGGCGAGAATCTTGGCGTGATGTACACGCGTGAAGCGATCGACCAGGCAGCCGAAGTCGGCTTGGACCTGGTTGAAGTCTCGCCCAACGCCGATCCGCCGGTGTGCAAGTTCCTCGACGTGGGCAAGTTCCGCTACGAGGCGCAGAAAAAGGCCAACCTTGCCCGCAAGAGCCAGAAGACGCAGGAGATCAAGGAGATCAAGATGCGTCCGAATATCGATGATCACGACTATGACGTGAAGATGCGCAACGTGCATCGCTTCATCGAAGATGGCGACAAGGTGAAGGTGACGCTGCGTTTCCGTGGCCGCGAGCTTTCGCACCAGCAGCTGGGCATGAACCTGCTCAAGCGCGTGCAGGAAGATGTGGCCGAAATCGCCAAGATCGAAGCCTTCCCCCGCATGGAAGGCCGCCAGATGCTGATGGTGCTCGCCCCCAAGGGTTGAACCGTTCCAGCTTTGGCTAGATGAAAAAGGGCGCGCCCGCCGGGTGCGCCCTTTTTCGTGGCCGCAATACGGGATTTGTTGCGGATCATGACAGGCAGGCGTGCGTTAGGCCGCGATGAACGGAGCCGCCACCGCCGGTTCAGGCATACCCGCCCATGGTCATGCCGGGACGCGCAACGAAAGTGACACGCCATGCTGACTTTTCGCAAGACGATGAGCATCGCCGCGGCCAGCGCGTTGGCCCTGGGCGTTGCTGCCTGCAACCATTCCGCCTCCACGCCCGACGCTGATCCCTCGGCCCAGGCGAGCAATGGCCTGCCCGCGCTGCCCGCAGCCGTGCCGCTGCAAGCCGGCGCGGCCACGGCCGTGGCGCCGGCCCCAGCGGTGCAGGCCCTGCCGATCCAGAACCGGGTGCGCGTGGCGCGCGTCGCCAACCAGCGCGATGCCTATGCCTACCTCGATCGCGCCGAAGGAGTGACCCGCGCGATCGGCGATGCCCCGCCCGATTATTCCTATGACGATGGCGGGGTGAATCCCTGGGTGTGGCAAACCAGCCTGGGCGATCGCCGCTATGCCGAGCCGGTCGATGGCGGCTACCGCTATTATTACTATCAGGCGGATTCCGACACGCCCTATCTCGTGCGCGATCCGCAATACAGCTATGCCTATTCGGGGCCGCAGCTGGTCGCGGTCTATGACGATCGCGGCGATCTGCTGCCGCCAGACGACTATGAAACCCGCGTCGATTATGCCTCGCGCTATTATGATCGCGCGGCCTATCTGGCGCAGCTGTCGCAAGAGCGCGAGCATCGCGGCGTGATTGCCGCCAACTGGGCGGCCCGCCGCGCCGAAATCGCGGCGCAGCAGGCGCAGTGGTCGCAAGACATGGCGCAGCAGGCCGAATGGCAGGCCTATCACCAGGAACACGAGGCGCAGGAGCGCGCGCAGTGGCAGCAGGAAGCCCAGCGCCGCGCGATGGAAGCGCAACAGTTTGCCGCGTGGCAGCAGGTGGGCTTCATGTCTCCCCCGCCGCGCCCGGTGGTCTATAGCCCACCCCCGCCCCCGCCGCAGCAGCGGCCGTATGGCTGGTTCTCCAACTGGTTCGGCAACGATCGCCAGCGGCAAGAGCAGCAGCGCCAGCAGGCGGCCTTTGCCCAGCAGCAACAGGCCATGGCCCAGCAGGCCGCGTTCCAGCGCGCGCGCCAGCAGGCAGCGATGCAGCAACAGCAACAGCAGTTCATGCAGCAGCGCCAGCAGCAGCAGTTCTTTGCACAGCAACGTGCGCAACAGCAGTCGCAGCAGGCCGCCATGCAGCGCGCCCAGATGCAGATGGCGCAACAGCGCGCGCAGCAAGCGGCCATGCAACATGCCTCGATGCAGCAGGCAGCGATGCAGCACGCACAGATGCAGCGCATGGCCCAGCAGCAGGCCCAGCAACAAGCAGCCGCCCGCGCGGCAAACCAGCGCGCGCAGATGATGCAACAGCAGCAGGCCCGCCGCGCGCAGGAACAGCAGATGGCCGCGCAGCATCAGGCTGCGGCGCAGGCCCAGCGTGCCCAAGCCCAGGCGCAACGGGCGCAAGAGCAAGCCCAGCGCGCGCAGGCAATGCAGGCTGAGCACGCCCAGGCCCAACAACGCGCCATGGCACAGCAAGCGCAGCAGCGGCAGATGCAGCAGCAGCGCGCGCAGGAAATGGCCCAGCAACGCCAGGCCCAAGCCCAGGCGCGCGAACAGGCGCAGGCGCAAGCGGCGCAGCATCGCGAGGAAGCCATGGCCCGGGCCCAGCAGATGCAGGCACAGCGTGCCCAGGCACAGGCCCAGCACCAGGCGCAAATGGCAGCGCAGCATCAGGCCGAACAGGAACGCGCCATGGCCGCCCACGCCCACCACGAGGGCGGCCACCCGGGTTGACCCCCTTACTTGCCCTGCCGCAGCCGCCCACCGGCGCTGCGCGCAGGGCTAGCAGGGTCTAGCCGGCGCGGTTGAGCACGGCGGTGATCGTGATGCGCACGTCGTCACTCACGAACGGGGCAAATTTGGTCATCCCGAATTCGGAGCGGTGCACCACGCCCGAGGCATTGACCGCGAGGCCCGCACCAGGCGCGGCACCTGCCGGATCGGCAAAGGTCGCATCGAGCAGCAAGGGGCGGGTGACGCCGTGCATCGTCACTTCTCCTTCGATCCGCGCGGCGTTCGGTCCGGTCGGCACCAGCCTGCGGCCCAGAAAGCGGATCGTGGGATAGTGCGCCACGTCGAACAGGCCGGGGCCCTTGAGCTCATCGTCGAACATGCCGTCTTGCGTGGCGATGGCCGTGGCCGGCATCACCACGTCGAGCGCCATGGTCGCGAGATTGGCCGGGTCGAGCATGATCGTGCCACTGGCGCCGGGCACGGTGCCCTCCACGTGGTTGACGCCCAGATAGCGCACTTTGAACCGCGCCACCGTCTGCGCCGGGTCGACGACATAGCGCCCGGCTGGCAGGCTTTGCAGCATGGCCGGCAAGGCCGGGGCAGCCACGGCGGCGGCAGGTGCTTGGGCCAGCGCAAAGGTGCCCGGCAGAACCACGGCGGAACTGAACAACGCCAGGGCAATGGCAACACGATCGGGGCTCTTCACGGCACAGGATCTCCGGGCGCAGGATAAATGGCGAGCGATCTGTGCCCAAATTATCCTGACTGCGCGATGTATGCCCGCTGCGGCTCAGGCGCTCTCCTCTTCGCCTGCCAGCGCGACCGCGGCCCCCTGCACGGCCCATTCGCCCAGCGTTACGTAAGCCACCTTGCCCGTTCCCAGCACCGGCAGGGCGTCGAGCACGCGGATTTCGCACGGAATGGCCAGCTCTGCCGCGCCTTGTTGCCGCCCCCACTGCTGCAAGGCGCGCAGGGTTGCATCGGCCTGGGTGGTGAACAGCACCAGTTGCTCTCCCTTGCGGGCATCGGGGCGAGTGACCACGGCATGGGCGCCCTGCGGCCACAGCCCACCCGCCAGCGCCTCTACCGCCGGCAAGGACACCATCTCGCCGCCTATCTTGGCGAAGCGCTTGGCCCGGCCGCGAATGGTGACGAATCCTTCGGCATCGATAGTGACGATATCGCCGGTATCGTGCCAACCGTCTGCCGGGGGTTGCAGCGCAGCCGGCTGCGCGGGCAGGAAATAACCAGCCATGACATTGGGCCCGCGCACATAAAGGCGCGCACCTTCGGCAATGCCGGGCACCGGCTCCAGTCGCGTCTCGATCCCGGGCAGCAGGCGGCCCACGGTGCCAGCGCGGAAGTGCATCGGCGTGTTGACCGCGATCACCGGCGCACACTCGGTGGCGCCATAGCCTTCCAGGATGCGCAGGCCGAACTTGTCAGCCCAAGTGCGGCGGGTTTCATCCTTTACCTTTTCCGCCCCGGCAAAGACATAACGCAGCGCATAGAAATCATAGGTGTGGGCCATGCGGGCATAGCCGGACAGAAACGTGTCGGTGCCGAACATGATCGTGGCATTGGCGTCATAGGCGAGCGCCGGCACGATGCGATAGTGCAGCGGGCTGGGATACATCACCACGCGAATGCCATTGAGCAGCGGCAGCAGCGTGCCGCCGGTCAGGCCAAACGAGTGGAACACCGGCAGCGCGTTGAGCACCACATCGGCACTGTTGAAATCGATCCGCGCGGAAAGCTGGGCGCAGTTGGCCAGCAGGTTGCGGTGCGACAGCACCACGCCCTTGGGCAGCCCTTCCGACCCGCTGGTGAACAGGATCACCGCCGCCGCATCGGCATCGATCCGCCGCCGCGCATGGACGCGCGCCAGCCGGCCAACGCGCAACAGCGCCCAGAGCTTTTCGCCCGCGCCGATGGTGGCGCCGATATCCTCGAGATAGCGCACGGTCACGCCATCGCTTTCCAGCGCGGCAATCACCTCTTCCAGCTTGGCCTGGGCAACAAACGCGCGCGCTGTCACCACCGTACGCACCGCTGCCGTGGCGCAGGCCGAGCGCATGGCCGCCGCGCCCACGGTGAAATTGAGCATTGCCGGCACGCGGCCGATCGCCTGCAGGGCAAAGAACGCGGCCATTGCGCCGTTGACGTTGGGCATCAGCAGGCCAACCGCCTCGCCCACGGTGGTGCCCTGTTCCAAACGCTTGCCCAGCAGGCCAGCGGCAACCAGCAGCTTGTCATAGCTCAGCGCCACACGCTTGATGTCTTCGAGCACGCGGGTTTTGCCGCCATGCAGGCTGCGCGCATCGGCGAGCGCAGCAAACAGCGTGGTCTGCGTGTCAGACGTGGCAAAGATCATGCCGCTCATCTCGTCATAGAGGCGACGGCCTGCCTCGGCCCGGCGGGCGCGCGCCGTCATCTCGCCGTCGATGGCAAAGCGGCGCGGCGGCAGCACGGTAAGCGAAACCTTGGGAAACCAGCGCAGCTTTACCTTGCTCTTGAGATAGGAAAACGGCGAGAACTGCGGGCCATCCAGGCGCACCGGGATGATCGGCGCATTGGCCTTGTCGGCCACCATGCCGGGTCCGTCGAACACTTTCATCAAGGCGCCGGTCACCGTGATGCGGCCTTCGGGAAAGATCACCAGGCACGCGCCATCGCGCACCGTGCGCACCATCGCCTTGGCCGCCATGGGATTGGTGGGATCGACCGGAAAGGCCTTGAACAGCTTGAGGAACGGCTGGATCCACCAAGACTTGGCGATCGCGGTGTGGACGGCAAAGGTTGGCTTGCCCGGCAGGAACGCGCCGAGCAGCACGCCATCCAGGAACGACAGGTGGTTGACCACCACCACCGCCCCCTCGCCCGCGCGCGGCATGTGTTCAAGGCCCTGCACCTCTACGCGATAGAGCACCTTGAGCGTCAGGCGGATCACGTCCTTGAACAGCGTTTCGGGCAGCAGCCACACGCTGGCCAGCGCCACGGCGAGCGTGGCAAAGCCCAGCACGCCGATCAGATCGGGCACGTCCACGCCCAGCGCCAGCAGGCCAGCCACGACCAGCACCACCGCCACGGTGAGCGCGGCATTGACCACGTTGTTGGCCGCGATCAGGCGCGAGCACTGCTCCACCGGGCTTTTCACCTGGATGATGGCGTACAGCGGCACGATGAACATGCCGCCGGAAAAGGCGATCACGCCCAGGTCAATCAGAATGTGCCAGGCCCCGTCGGTCGCCAGGAACTGCCCGATCGAGGCACCGGCCACTTCCACCGAAAAGCCGCTGGCGGCAATCCACAGGTCGATCAGTCCGGCCGCCAGGCCCAGCGCGGAAAGCGGCACCCACCGCGCCGATACTTCGCCCTTGAGCAGCAGGTTGACGCAAACCGAACCGGCCGCAATCGCCAGCGAGAACACGATCAGGAACAGCGTGGCAACGTCTTGCCGCGCGGCCAGCGTACCGCTCACCAGCGGGGCAAATTCTGAAACCAGCACCGCGCCGGCGGCAAAGAACCAGCTGGTGCCCAGGATCGCGCCCCACACCGGGCGAATGGCGCGGGCATCGTCCAGAATGGCCATGGTGCCGCGCCACAGGTTCCAGTCCAGCCGCTCGACCGAGCGGCCTGCGGGCGCCGCCGGCACGGCCAGGCTCGCCAGGAAGCCCACCAGCGCCAGCGCGGTCAGCGCCACGCCCGCCAGATGCGAGGGCATCACCCCGGCCAGCAATTGCCCGCCGAGAATGGCCAGGAACGTGCCGCCCTCGATCAGGCCGGTGCCGCCCATGATCTCGTCCGCGCGCAAATGCTGGGGCAGGATCGAATACTTGACCGGGCCAAACAGCGTGGAATGCAGCCCCATCAGGAACAGCGCCGCCAGCAGCAGTGGCACCGACAGCAGCCAGAAACCGGCCATGGCCACCGCCATGATCGCCAGTTCCGCCCCCTTGATCCAGCGCACCAGGCGCGCCTTGTCCATGCCATCGGCCAGTTGCCCGGCCAGCGCGGAAAACAGGAAATAGGGCAGGATGAACAGGCCGGTGGCCACCGCCGCCAGCATCTTGGCCTTGTCGGGCGCGGCGGCGTAGAGGCCGAAGTTGGCCAGGAACAGCAGCGCGAATTTCAACAGGTTGTCGTTGAACGCGCCCAGGAACTGCACCACGAAAATCGGCCCGAACCGGCGTGTGCCCAACAGCCCAATATCAGATTTCGCCATGCGCCTTTGCCCCATCTGCGCTGCCCCTGCCCGTGATTGGCGGAAAACAGCTTAAGGATTGCCGAATGTTACCCGTTCCCGCCGCGACTCACCGGCGATGCACCACTACCTCCCACGAAATTATACATCGTTCAATTTAAGAATTAGACGGTGTTCATTTTCTTCGCTAAAGCCATAGCCATGGGCCGCCGATCCGATCACACCCGCGAAGAACTGCACGCCATGATCGTGCGCGAAGGGCATCGCCAGCTGTCGGAAGTGGGCTTTGCCCGCTTTTCCGCGCGCGAGGTGGCCAAGCGCATCGGCTATTCGATCGGCACGATCTACAACGTCATGGGCAGCCTGGATGCGCTGATGCTGGCCATCAATGGCCACACGCTGGACCTGTGGCGCGCCGCCCTGGAAGATCGGCTGGCGGGGCAAAGCGAAAACCGCCTGGCCCAGGCGATCGCCGCCTATTTCGATTTTGCCAGCCACCATCGCCACGCCTGGACCGCGCTCTACGATTTCCGCCTGCCGGAAAACGAGGTGCCGCCACCCGATTACACCGCCCGCGTCACCGCGATCACCGATGTCGTGGTGCGCGAAGTGGCCGCCGCCCTGCCCCCCGCCCGGCGGGCAGAGGCCCAGCCCTTGGCGCGCTCGCTCTTGGCAACGGTGCACGGTCACTGCTTCTTCGCGCTCAACGGCACGTTCCGCCTGCTGGGTGAAACCGATCCGCTTGCTGCCGCCCTCGCCCGCGTGGAAGACGCCATCAGTGCGCACTGAGTGGCGCCCGCGCGCTGGACAGCACCATGATCGCCCGCCACACTCCAGGCCGGACGGGGGCAATGGCAGACATCAGGCAGGGCAGCGAATCGGCATTCTCGCATGGCGCCAACAGCGTGCTGGGTTCACCTTTGCGGCTGCTGGCGGGCACGCTGCTTTATGTCGTGGCGCTGTTTGCGGTGTCGACGATGGGCTATGTCCGCGCCGGCTGGCCGCTGGGCGATGCCGCCTACATGGTGCTGCTGACGATCTTTTCGGTCGGCTATGGCGAAGTGCGGCCGATCGATGGCACGTTCCTGCGGCTGTGGACGACGATGACGATCGTGCTGGGCTGCACCGGGATGATCGTGCTGACCGGCGCGCTCGTCCAGGTCTTCACCCTGTTCCAGTTCCGCCGCCTTCTGGGGCTTGATCGCATGCACACCGAAATCGAACGTCTGAGCGGGCACACCATCATCTGCGGCTATGGCCGCATCGGCGTGCAACTGGCCAAGGCCCTGGCCGAGGCGGGACACCCGTTCCTGGTGCTGGAACGCTCGCCTGCCAAGGCCGAAGAAGCGCGCAGCCATGGCTTCCTGACCCTGGTGGGAGAGGCAACGCTGGAAGAAACGCTCAAGGAGGCGGGCATCACCCGCGCCAAGGTCTTGGCCACGGTTTTGCCCGATGACGCCGCCAACGTGTTCATCACGCTCTCGGCCCGCAATCTCAACCCCGCCGTGCAAATCATCGCCCGAGGCGAGGCGCCGTCCACCGAAAGCAAGCTGTTCCACGCCGGCGCAGACAAGGTGGTGCTGCCCACCCACATCGGGGCCGAGCGCATCACCGAGTTGATCCTCTATCCCGCCACCGGTGCGGCGATGGGGGAAAACAGCCCGATGGGCGATGTAAAGCGCAAGCTGCACGATTTCGGGCTGGACCTGGAAGTGGTGACCTGCCCGGCCAAGGGCGCGCTGACCGGCGCCAGCGTGGGCGAGGCAGAGCGGCGCGGCAACGGCGCCTATTTCATCGTCCAGATCGATCGCGCCGGTGGCCAGCAGATCCAGCATCCCGGCGAAGATGTGCGGATCGAAGCGGGCGACCGCATCCTGCTGGTCGTGCGCGGCAGCCGCCTTTCGGCTGGCGCCGTGTTCCACGCTCCGGCCCGGCCGGTGAAGCACGGCCGCACCTTGGTGCGATGACCGCGGCGCAACTGCGAATGCAAGAATGGCAATTGCTGCGCTCCCTGCCGCTGGGCAGGAGCGCGGCTCTGCCATGCCCGATCCCGCACCAGCCCCGCTTGCCACGCTGCCCCTCATGAGGCGCCGCCCCGACAGCATGTTGCGCTGGGTGGCGCGGCGGCTCGAACTGCGCGCCTTCGGGCTTGTCCCCGAGCATTTCGACCTGGCCGAGGGGCTGCGCGCCGCGCTGGCGGTAGGCGCGCCGCTGACGCTGGCCCTGGCCAGCGGGCTATCCGTGCTGGGCTGGTCGGTCTTCGCGGCATTCTGGACCTGCTTGTGCGATGCCCCCGCACCCGATGCGGTGCGGCGACGCATGCTGGGCACGTTCCTGGGCGCGGGCACGGCCATGGCCTTTGCCGGCAGTGCGCTCGCCGCGCTCTGGCCCATGGCGGGGCTGCTATTGGGGCCGATCCTGGTGTTTGCCGTGCTGCTGGCCTGCGGGCGCATTGCCTATGGCGGGTTGCTCGGCACGCTGCTCGGCGTGGTGGCAGTGGTCGCCGTGGGCTTTCCGCAGGGGCTGCACCTCGCCGGCGCGCAGGCCTTGGCCTTTCTCGCCGGGGCGACATGGGCCTATCTGCTGATCACGCTGCTCTGGCCGATCGATGCGCTGCGCCCACTGGTGCGCGCCAGTGATGCCGTGATCGTGCGCCTGCTCGACATGGCCGAAAGCCTCGTCAGCCTGGGTGAAGGCCCGCACCGCGATGGCGCCTGGCACAGCGAACATGCCGAGCATCGCCGCACCGTGCGCCTGGCGGTAGAGCGGCTGCGCAGCCTGCTCGATCGCTATGCCGTACAGACTACCGGCCTTGCCCCCCATCACCAGGCGCTGGCCACGGCCGAAACCCTGTTTGGCGCGCTGATCGCACTGGACCAGGGCTTTATCGAGCAGGTCGGTTCGGCGCGCGAGCGGCTGGCCGTGGCGCGGGCCTGCCGCACCGCGCTGCTCGCCTGGATGCACGACCGCGCCATGCTGCCCGGCATCGCGGAACCTGCCGCCCTGCCCTGGGCACTGCGCCGCCTGCACGCCCTCGCCCAAGGGCTGCGCGATGACCTGTGCGCCGGCTGCACCCTGGCCATGGCCCAGGCCTTTGCCGCCCCCGTCCCACCCGCCGCACCGCTGCCGTCAGCGGGCGGTGTGCTGCGCGCCCGCCCCCTGTCGCGCGCGGCCGTGCAACAGGCCCTGCGGCAGACCGCGGGGCTGGTGGCGGTCTATGCCGCCGCGCTCACCTTTGGGCTGGGCTATCCCTATTGGGCGGCGATGGCAGTCGTTGTCGTCCTGCAAGGCGGGGTGCGCGTCACCTGGGCGCGCTGCCTCGAACGCATTTTGGGCAGCGTGCTGGGCGGCCTCTTTGCCTCGGCCCTGCTGCTGCTCGGCGGGGCGGAAACCGTGCCACTCGCCTGCCTCGCCACGCTGCTGGCCGGCGTGGCGATTGCCCTGCGCGCGGTGAATTACACCGTGTTCGTGGTGTTTCTGACGATGCTGTTCGTGATTGTCACGGCCATGCTCCATCCCGGCGAAGGCATTGCCGCGGCGCGGATGATCGACAACGTCATCGGCAGCCTGGCGGCCCTGCTCGCGGTCTTCCTGCTGTGGCCCGATTTCGGCGCGTCCCTGCCCGGGCGCATCGCCGAAGGCATTGCCGCCAACCGCGCCTATTTCGACGCGGTCAGCGCCGCCCGCCCCTTTGCCGAGATCGAAACGGTGCGCCGCGCCGCTGGCCTCGCCAGCATCGAGGCCGAAACCGCGCTGCACGATCTGGGTGGCCTGATCAACCGCACCCGCGGCGCGATGGCCCATGCCCAGGGGCTGGGCACCTTGCGCATGCTGGCGGGCACGGCGGCGATGGCCTGGCACCGCCGCCTAGGCGAAAACCGCGGCGTTTAAGCCGCGCGGCTTAGCCGTGGGCGCCGAAGTAGTTGGCCACGGCCACCGCCACGCGCAGGTTGAGCGCGTGGGCCCGCTCGATCGGGTCGATGAAGCGGGCGCGGATCGCGCCATAATCTTCGCCCTCATGATCGGGAAAGTCGCTCGGCTCGTCCACGCTGAAATCGGCCACGTGCGGCATCGCCACCGGATAGGCCCGGCGCAGCTGCGCCAGCGCATCGTCCACGCGCAGCGACAGCACCATTTCCAGCACGTCGTCACGGCTCACGTCGTTGGAGCGGGAGAACGGCGGCACCTGCACCGCGCGCAGGAACATGTGCATCAGCAGCGACAGGCGCACGGCCTGCAGCAGACCGATATTGCGCCGTTCGGCATCGACAACCGGATCGCGCCCGGACGGCATGCCCGGCACCAGCGCCAGCAGGCGGTGCAGCTTCATCCAGTCCACCCGCAGGCGCGAGGTCAGGCGGCGGAACACGCCCGAACGATCGTCCTTGGTCAGGTATTCGGCCAGGGCCATGCACGCTGCTTCCAGCGCGGTTTCAGTGCCGCGATAGGGCCGGCTGGCCCAATAGGCGGAATTGAACAGCTCGCCATAGGCGGCCACCGTCTTGATCGAGGCCAGCCCATTGGCCGCGCGCAGCAGGCGCACCAGCTGGTTGCCCCGGTCAGACTGGCCCAGGAGTTCGGCAATCGCCTCCATCTCGTCACCAGCCGCCGTGCCCGCGCCGGCGATCACGTTCACCGGATAGCCGATCTGCTGCAGGATGGCGTTGTGCGGGATCGCGCGGATCTGGCGCAGGCTCATCGAGCGGTCAGCCGAAATGTCGGACTGGCGGCGCGACACGCGGCTGCCCGTGGGCGTCAGCATGCCCAGGCCGAACGCGGTCACCGCGCGGGCATAGGTCGCGCTCTTGAGGTGATCGCGCTGCACCCGGCGGATCGCGCGGTAGAAGTCGAGGCTGAGATCGGTGCGATCATAGAACGGATCGCGCGAGGCCGGTGCGGTAAAGGCCACTTCGGCTTCGGCGATGCGGGCCAGCGTGGCCAGCGCCAGTTCGTCGTTGCGGAAGAACAGATAGCCATCGCCGCCCTGGAAGCTGGCTTCGGCTTCCAGCGCGATGCCCGCCTTGGCAAAGCGGCGGCGCGCCCAGCGGCTGAGCGGCCAGGTCAGGCGATCGGCAAAGCCGGCCGGATGCGCGCCGCGCCCCATGGATTCGCCGTGGGTATCAAACACCAGGGCGGCCACATCGGCCAGCCCGTTGTTGGTCATCGCCTCGGCCAGGCGGCCTTGCAGGCGCTCGATCGCAAGCGCGGCCGGCAGCTGGCCGATAAAGCGCCCGGCGTCGGAAAAGCCGGTCTGGATCGACACGCGGCCGCGGCGGCGCACGTAATCGCGATAGGCTTCCTCGGCCAGCAGCGCTTCCAGGAAGCGGCCGCCATGTTCCAGCGCGGTTTCGGTTTCGAACAAGGGCGAAACGTCGACCTTGTCATCGATGCCGAACAGCTTGGCGAAATAGAGCGCGGCCAGCACGGTCTGCGGCTGTTCGCATTCGGCGATCAGCATGCGGATCGGCGCATCGGCATCGATATGGTGCAGGATCTGCGCCATCGCCAGGAACTGGCGGATCGCGGTGCTGGTCTCGATCGCCAGCGCGGCAAAGTTGACGCGCAGAGGCTTGACCTCGGCCAGCAGCTCGCGCAGCCGCGAGATCGCGCTCTTGCTGGCGATGTCGAGCGTGCCTTCCGGGTCGATCCGGCGGCGCAAGGCGTTGTGAAGCTGCGAGGAATTGACGCGGAAGTGGATCCACCCCATGCCCAGGCCATCGGCGCGCATCGCGCCGGCCAGCGTGGCCAGGCCCACCGCCAGATCGCCATCCTCGGCCCCGGCCGCATCGGCTTCTAGCGTCTCGATCAGCGGCGCCAGGCTGAGCAGCTTGGCCGGATCGTCGGCCGTCATGCGATTGGCGGCAGCGGCCAGCGCTTCGGGCGTATCGAGCGGGCGGGAAAACAGCTCCGCCATGTCAGAGGCATGGATCTGCGCCGCATCAAGCGTGGCGATCAGCGCATGATCGGGCGCCAGGCCAGCCAGGCTGGCACGATAGGTGCCCAGGCGCCGCGCCTTTTCGCGCAGGCGGAACGCGATCGAGGTGTGCCAGCCGATGTCGGTGCGGCCATCCATGTCATAGCCGACCCAGGTGGCAAAGCGGAACGGCAGCGGGCGGAAATCGAGCCAGCGGCCCGGCCAGCGCTGGCGCGCGTGCGAGAGCAGCGTGGCGTTGATGCGGTCGCGCGCGCGGCCGGCGCGCTCGATCGCGTTGCACACCTCAAGGTGTTCGAATTCCAGCGTGATCTTGGGGCCGTGGGCCGGCAGCGCGCAGACCGTGGACGCCAGCGGATCGTCGGCCAGCGCGGCGGTGGCCACGGCATCGGCCTGCGCGGGGTTGAGCAGGAACGTGGGATGGGCGGTAAACACGCCGTGCAGCAGCGGCTTTTCCCAGCGGGCGCGGAACTGGCTGAAGCCATCTTCCTCGTCCAGCAGGGCGGCAATGCGCGACAGGTTTTCCTGCGGATCGGTGGGCGCCACCAGGCGGCGCAGGCGTCCAGCGCGGCTCTGCAAAGCCTCGCATTCCAGCTCGGCCACCAGGCCTTCCATGTCGTCGAGCGACAGGGCGCCGGTTTCCAGATCGCGCGACAGATCGTGGCTCAGCTGGAAAACCGGATTGAACAGCGGCGTTTCAGACGTCCGTTCATGCAGCTTGCGCAAACGGTCCCTAAGCTTTGCGACGGTCTTCATCTGCCGTTTCCCCCCTGCTGGCCTTGCTGCGCCATGCGGCTTTCCTGTCGAGCGAACTTTCCTGCCCGCCACCCGCGCCTGGGCCCCTCAGCCCTTGGCGAGGGCCGAGGCCTCGTGCGCCAGGCGCTCGATCTCGGCCTCGTCCGGCGCGCCCTTGGGCACGACCCAGCTGCCGCCCACGCACAGCACGCGATCAAACGCCAGCCATTCGGGGGCAGTTGCCGCGCTGATCCCGCCGGTGGGGCAGAAGCGCGCCTGATAGAACGGTGCGGCCAGCGCCTTGAGCGCAGGCAACCCGCCCGAGGTGGACGCCGGGAAGAACTTGAAATGCGTCAGCCCCAGGTCAAGGCCACGCATGATATCGGCGGCGCAGGCCGTGCCGGGCAGGAACGGAATACCCGCATCCACCGCCGCCTGGCCCAAGCGATCGGTGAGGCCGGGCGACACGATAAACTCGGCCCCGGCGTCGATCGCGGCCTTGAGTTCATCGGGATTGGTCACCGTGCCGGCGCCGACGATGGCGCCTTCAACGCTTTTCATCGCCGTAATCGCCTCGAGCGCGGCAGGCGTGCGCAGCGTGACTTCAAGAACGCGCAAGCCGCCGGCGACCAGGGCGCGGGCGACTGGCAGGGCATGGGCCACATCATCGATCACCAGCACCGGAATGACAGGCGCCGTGCGCATGATGGCTTCGATCGGCTTCATGAACTCTCCCCGCATTTGGCAGGAGAAAAGCCTAGCCCCTCAACGCGCAGTTGTGCACCCGCTAACAGACCGGGCGCATAGCTATTTCCTCAAAGTGTGGCAAAAACCGCGCCAGCGGCTTGGCTGCCCCGTGTTTCAGTCACACCGCAGAACTGAACTGGTGCCCGCCGCCGCGATAGGCATCGAACAGCACGGCGATGGAGCGGTGATAGGGCGCGCTGTGTGGTGCCAGGACCAGGCGCTGCCCCTCGATACGTGCCAGGCCGCGGGCCACGAACGGCGCCAGGCCGTCGCGCGCTTCGTCCAGCAGGTCGGCCGGCAGGTCTACCGCCTCCTGGCACAGCAGCGTCTCGATCACCGCCGCGCGGCGCTGGTCCTGCACCGTCTGGACCACGCCGCGCGTGCCAGCAAGGCGCCCGCTTTCCAGTTGCTGGCGATAGCGCCCGGCATTCTTTTCGTTCTGCACCAGCAGGCCGGGAAAGACCCCGACCGACGAGGCGCCAAGGCCGATCAGCGCGCCGGCGCTATCGTCGGTAAAGCCCTGGAAGTTGCGGCGCAGCGTACCATTGCGCCGCGCCTTGGCCAGGTCATCATCCGGCAGGGCAAAGTGATCGAATCCGATCGCGTCATAGCCCGCCGCACGCAGCCGCGCCGATCCTTGCGCGGCCATGGCAAAGCGGGTGCGCTGGCCCGGCAGCGCGGCCACGTCGATCCGCCGCTGGCGCGGCACCACGTGCGGCACATGGGCATAGCCGAACAGCGCAACGCGATCGGGCGCCATGGCAATGGCAGTATCCAGCGTCTGGTCGAGCACGGCCTCGTCCTGATGGGGCAGACCATACATCAGGTCGAAATTGATCGAATCCACCCCGGCGCCGCGCAGGCCATCCATCGCGCGGGCAATGTCGTCCTGCGGCTGCACGCGGCCGATCGCCGCCTGCACGCGCGGATCGAAAGTCTGCACGCCCAGGCTCGCTTTGATCACGCCGATCCCGGCGATCGCGGTGAACCATTGCGGCATCAAACTGCGCGGATCGAGTTCAAGCGAGATGACCGGGCGCGCCAGGCGGAAATTGAGCGTGAGCGTATCGATCAGCCTCACGAAATCGGTGGGTGAAATCGCGTTGGGGCTGCCCCCGCCAAAGGCGATCCGCGTGATCCGCGCCTGCGGCCCGATCAGCTGGGCCACCATTTCGATCTCGCGGTGAAGCGCGCCGAGATAGGCGGCAAGGCGCTGGCTGCGGTTGGCAGCACCGGTGTTGCAGCCGCAATACCAGCAGATTTCCTGGCAATAGGGGATATGCAGATAGAGCGAGACCGGCCCGCGCAGCAGGCCCAGCGCCCGCGCTTGCGCATCGGCCAGATCGGCGTCGGCAAATTCGGCCGCTGTGGGATAGCTGGTATAGCGCGGCACCGGCCGCGCCAAGAGTTCGGGATACCAGGTCCAATCATCGAATCGCTCGCCCGATTGCGGCGGGATCGCCCCGGCAATCGCGGCAACGGCGGTGTTCATCTGGGCAGCTGGGCCTGCTTCAAGCGACATCGTCATCGTCCTCCTCGCCACAGCAGCTATCGCCCGTGGCGCGCTTGCGCATTGCGCTATGGCAAATCGCGCAACACGGCGCGGTGCCATCGCCCTGGGGCTTGCGCTGCTGGCCTTGGCCGGGAATGCGGATCACCAGGACATGGCCCGCCTCGCCGCAGATCGGCACGGCAAAGGCACTGCCATCGCCCACCTGCGCCAGCGCGGGCGCCGGCAGCACCAGCCGCAGCACCGCCAGCGCGCAGGCCGGCGTGACCAGCCACAGGCGGACGCGGCGGGTCATGGCTGCCGATCCGCTTCGTCCGCCTCGTCGATCAGGATGCGCGCCGCCGCGCCATCCAGGTCGACGAACTGCCCGCGCCGCAGCGCCCAGAAAAACGCGCAAAGCCCGATCAGGCCCATGCCCAGCGCGATCGGAATGAGAACGGCGATAGAGGTCATGCCACGTCTCCCCTTACCCAAGACAGGCGCAGGGAATTGGCCACGACGATCAACGAAGAGGTCGACATCGCGACCGCCGCGATCAGTGGCGTAACCAACCCCGCCATGGCCAGCGGCACGGCCAACAGGTTATAGACGATCGCCAGCGCAAAGTTCTGGCGCACCACCCGCATCGTGGCGCGGGCCATGGAAACGCAGCGCGGCAGCGCCATGAGCGAGGTGCCGGTAAAGACCACGTCAGCGGCCTGGCGCCCTACGTCGCTGGCCGTGCCCGGCGCGATCGAGGCATGGGCCGCCGCCAGCGCCGGGCCATCGTTGAGCCCGTCGCCCACCATCAGCACCCGGCGCCCGGCCGCCGTCAGCCGCGCGATCGCGTCATGCTTGTCTTGCGGAGAGGCATTGGCCTGCGCGGTCAACCCGGTTTCCCGCGCCACCTGGGCCACCGCCTGGGCATTGTCGCCCGACAGGATCGAGGCTTCCAGCCCCTGACGCCGCAGGGCCGCCAGCGCGGCCTGGGCATCGGGCCGCAGGCAGTCGGCAAAGCCGATCAGGCGCACCGGATCAGTTCCCAGGGCCAGCGCCGCCGCCATGCCGCCGGCGGGCGAGGATGGCCGGCCCAGCGACACGGCAATGCCCTGCCACAGCGCGGTCACCCCGCGTCCAGGCACTTCCTCCACCTCGCTGAGCGGCGCCGCCTTTACCCCGCGCGCGGCCAAAGCCTCAGCCAGGCCCAGCGACAGCGGATGGCGGCTGTGGCTGGCCAGCGCCAGCGCGACGCCGGCTTCCTGTGGCGTCAGTGCATCGAGTGCGCTGGCGTCGGGCACCGGGCGCCCCAGGGTGAGCGTGCCGGTCTTGTCGATCAGCATGCGGTCCACTTCGGCCAGCCGCTCCAGCGCCGAGCCGTCCTTGATCAGCACGCCACGCTTCATCAGCGCGCCCGCCGCGACCACCTGCGCCACCGGCACCGCCAGCCCCAGCGCGCAGGGGCAGGTGATGATCAGCACGGCGATGGCAATCACCAGCGCCTTGTACAGCCCGGCTCCGGCCAGCATCCAGCCGACAAAGGTCAGCGCCGCAAGGCTGTGCACCGCCGGGGCATAGAGGCGCGAAGCCCGATCGGCGATCCGCACATAGCGCGAGCGTGATTGACCGGCCGTCTCCATCAGGCGGGCGATCTCGGCCAGGGCGGTATCCTCGCCGATCGCGCGCACTTCCACGTCGAGCGGCGCCTCTTCATTCAGCGTGCCGGCCAGCACCAGGTCACCCACCTTGGCGGCAACGGCAGCGCTTTCACCGGTCAGCAGCGAACGGTCGAGCCGGCTCGCCCCGCGCAGGATCACACCATCGGCAGCCAGCCGCTCTCCGGCGGCCACGCGCATGATCATGCCCGGCGCCAGGTCTGTTGCCGCCAGCCAAGCGGGCGTGCCATCGGCGGCCACCACCATGGCCCCCGGCGCGGCCTGACGCAGCAGGGCATCCACCCCGGCCCGCGCGCGATCGCGCATCATCGCATCCAGCGCGCGCCCGGCCAGCAGGAACAGCAGCAGCATCAGCGTGCCATCGAACCATGCCTCGGCGCCGTGAGTCACGGTTTCATAGAACGACAGCGCAGTGGCCAGCGTCACGCCGATGGAGATCGGCACATCCATGTTGGTGCGCCCGTGCTTCAAGGCGCCCCATGCCGAGGCAAAGAACGGCCGCCCGGCATAGGCAATCGCCGGCACCCCGATCAGCGCCGAAAGCCAGTGGAACAGATCGCGCGTGGCGCCATCGGCCCCCGACCACACGCTGACCGACAGCAGCATCACGTTCATGCAGGCAAACGCCGCCACGGCCAGCGGTGCCAGCAACGGCCGCACGGCAGAAGGCGCCTGTTCCAGCACGGTGGCGCGCGGCTGCGCGGCAAAGCCGGTGGCCGCCAGCGCCGCCACCAGATCGGGCACGGCCACCCCCGCCACGTGATCGACGCCCACGCTGCGCGCAGTGAGATTGGCGCGCGCGGCAACCACGCCGGGCACGGCAGCCAGCGCCCGCTCCACCTTGCCCATGCAGCCGCCGCAATGCATGCCCGGCACCGACAGCGCGGTGTGCAGCGGTGCCGGTGCCGCCGTATCGGCCGGCGCCAGGGTCTGGGCCGCGCGGGTCATCCCACGTCGCCCATCATGCGCCATGTGGCGCCATGCCCCACGACCTTGAGCTTGATGCGCCAGCGCCCGCCAGGCAGCGCGGCGCGATAATGGCCCGGCGCCGTTTCATTCAGGCTGAGCGCCAGGTCATCACGCAGGCCCAGCGGATGTTCGGCCAGCGCGGTCACCGCCGCCCCGGCAATCGCATGGCCCTGCGCATCGTTCAGCACCACGGCGAGCGCGCCAGTATCGTCGCGCGCGATGCTGCCGGCAAAGCCCAGTGCCTTTTCGCTGCGTGCCTCGCCCAGCCAGCGGTTGAAGTTCTGGCTGGCGACATAGGAATTTTCCACCACCACCCCGCCGAACGTTGACAGGGCAAGCCGCGCCATGACCACGTTGACGATGATCACCACGCCAAAGAACGTGATCAGGATCGCTGCCATATGGCGGCCAGTAAACGGGCGGGCCACGCGCGTGGCGGGCATGGCATCCTGCGGAAGACGATGCTGGGTCATCGGCTGTGCTCCTTGCTAGTCGGTGTCGCCGGGGGCGGAAAATTCGGTCTTCACGGCATCCTGCGCCGGCTGTTCGCCGGGCCCGGCCTGGGCAGTCAGGCGGAAGGTGAAATGCCGCTCTTGCGCGGTACCGCTGGGCACCACGGCATAGATGCGCAGGCGCTGCGTGGTATCTGCCGGCACGGTGAAGCGCAGCGCGGGCCGCGCCGCGGCTGCGTCCATCTCGTCGCTATAGATCGCGCCTTGCGGCAAGCCATCGAGCGACAGCACGACCTGGCGCGGCCGGTCTTCCATGTTGCGCAGCTTGACGGTGAAGCCATTGCGCACCGAACCGTTGGAAAGCTGGACGAATTCAGGGTTGCGATCGCGCGCGACCGACAGGTCGAGCCGGGTGCGCTGGCCCAGCATGAACAGCAGCGCCAGACCGATCCCACCCCACAGGCCCAGGTAGACCAGCGTGCGCGGGCGGAAGATCGCGCGGATCAACGGCTTGGCTGCCCCGCCTTGCCGTTCGTGTTCGGCATCATCGAGCGTGCAATAGTCAATCAGGCCGCGCGCGCGGCCGACCTGGCCCATCACCCGGTCGCAGGCATCGATGCACAGGCCGCAGGTGATGCAGCCAATCTGCGCGCCTTCGCGAATGTCGATCCCGGTGGGGCACACCGCCACGCACTGCTTGCAGTCGATGCAGTCGCCCACTGCGCCAGGCAGGCGCTTGGCCTGCTTGAGCGATCCGCGCGGCTCGCCCCGCCAATCCTTGTAGGTAACGATCAGCGACTTTTCGTCGAGCATGGCCGACTGGATGCGCGGCCAGGGGCACATGTAGACGCACACCTGCTCGCGCATGAATCCGCCCAACCAGAACGTGGTGAACGTGAGCACGGCGACGCAGCCATAGGCGACGCCCGGCGCCGTGCCGGTCCAGAATTCGCGCTGGAGCGTGGGGGCGTCGGCGAAATAGAAAATCCACGCCCCGCCGGTGGCAAAGCTGATGCCCAGGAATATGGCCCACTTGGCCACACGCTTGGTCACCTTGCGCGCCGTCCACGGGGCGCGGTCCAGCGCCAGCTGCGCGTTGCGGTCACCATCGATCAGGCGGTCGACATGCTGGAACAGATCGGTCCACACCGTCTGCGGGCAGGCATAGCCGCACCACGCCCGGCCCACGGCCGATGTGACCAGGAACAGGCCGATGCCCGCCATGATCAGCAGCCCGGCCACGAAATAGAACTCGTGCGGCCAGATTTCGATGCCGAACATGTAGAACCGGCGATGTGCCAGGTCGATCAGCACCGCCTGGTGGGGCGCCCAGGGCCCGCGATCCCAGCGCAGCCACGGCGTGCCCCAATAGACTGCCAGGCAAAACGCCATGACGGCCCATTTGAAGCGCCGGAACCGCCCATCGATCTTGCTCGGGCAAACAGGTTCGCGCCGGGCATAGAGCGATGGTTCGTGGGGTGCCCCACCCCCGCCTTGCGGCGCGGGGGTGGAGGCTACCAGCTTGAGCTTGGGATCAGCGGGCATGGTCTGGGTTACCTTGCTTGGGCAACGGCGGCCGTTGCCGGCGCCGCAGGCGCTGCAGGTGGAAGGGCTTCCCCGCCCCCGCGCGAGTGGACATAGGCGGCCAGCATCTTGATGGTGACCGGGTCCAGCCGCTGCCCCCATGCCGGCATCACGCCCTGGCGGGCATAGGTGACGGTCTGCGTCAGCGTGGCGCGATCGCCACCATAGAGCCAGATCTTGTCATTGAGGCGCGGCGCGCCCACCGTGCGGTTACCCTCGCCATTGGCGCCGTGGCACACGCTGCAGTTGTCGGCAAAGATCTGGGCACCGCGCGTGGACGAAGCATTGGGCTTGTCCTGCCCGCTGATCACGCGCACGTGGCTGACCACGTCCTGTACCTGGGCGGCGGTCAGGATGCCATCCTTGCCAAATGCGGGCATCTGGCTCACGCGGGTCTGCTCGTCACCGGGATAGCGGATGCCGTGTTCCAGCGTCTGGTGGATCGTGGCGATATCGCCGCCCCACAGCCAGTCGTCATCGTTGAGGTTGGGATAGCCCTTGGAGCCGGCCGCGCCCGCGCCATGGCACTGCACGCAGTTCTGCTTGAACGCGGCAGCCCCGCCCTCGATCGCGGCGCGCAGCAGTTGCGGATTGTCCGCCAGCTTTTCCACCGGCGTCGCCGCAATCGCCGCGCGGGTCTGGGCCCGGGCGGCGTCGGCCGCCTTCAGGTCCTTGTCCAGCGCGCCACGGCTGGTCCAGCCCAGCGTGCCCGCGGTTGCCGCATGGCGGCCGGGGATAGCCGGATAGACCACCACATAGCCGATCGCGAAAACGATCGTGGCGTAAAACGTCCACAGCCACCAGCGCGGCAAGGGCGTGTTGAGTTCTTCGATGCCGTCCCATTCGTGTCCGACGGTTTCAACGCCGGTGGGCTCGTCGATGCGCTTGTCAGCCATCGTGATCCTCCGTGAAGATCGAGTTGGCCGCTTCCCTGCCGGAGGACTTGCCCCCGCGGCGGAACGGCCAGATGCACAGGGCCAGGAAAATCGCGCCCATCACCACCAGCGCCCAGCTGTCGGCAAAATGGCGCAGCGCGTCATACGTGCTCATCGCCCCTTCTCCTTTGCCAGGTCTTCCTGGGCAGCAGGCGCATTCACATCCACCAACGTGCCCAGCATCTGGAGATAGGCGACCAGCGCATCCATCTCCGTCAGCTTGGTGGGATCGCCATCGAAGTCGCGCACCTGGGCCTTGGGCCAGCGCTTCTTGAACTCGGTGGCGTTTTCCGGGTCGGCCTGGGCCTTAAGATCGTCGTTGGCCTTGGCGATCTGGTCCTTCGTATAGGGAACGCCGGTGGTGTAGAGCGTTTGCAGCTCTGCCGTCATGTCGCCCTGGTTGAGCGGGCGCCCGGCCAGGAACTGATAGGTCGGCATGATCGATTCCGGCACGACCGAGCGCGGGTCTTTCAGATGCTGGACATGCCATTCATCCGAATACTTGCCGCCCACGCGGGCCAGGTCCGGCCCGGTGCGCTTCGATCCCCACTGGAACGGGTGATCGTACATCGATTCCGCCGCCAGGCTGTAATGGCCATAGCGTTCGGTCTCGTCGCGGAACGGGCGGATCATCTGGCTATGGCAGACATAGCAGCCCTCGCGCACGTAGATGTCGCGGCCGGCCTGCTCCAGCGGGGTGTAGGGGCGCATCCCCTCCACCTTCTCGATGGTGTTGTCGATCCAGAACAGCGGGGCGATTTCCACGATCCCGCCGATCGTCACCGCGGCAAAGGCAAGGACTGCCAGCAGGGTGACATTGCGCTCCAGCGTCTTGTGACGCTCAACAATGCTGGACATTGTTCGAGTTTCCTTATCTCGCGGGCGGTCAGGCCGGCTGGGCCACGATGGGGCGATCCTTGGCGGGATCGAATGCGGCATCATGCATGGGTGCTTCGGTGCGATACTGGCCCAGGATCGTCTTGGTGATGTTGATCACCATGATCACCCCGCCGCTCAGGTAGAGCAGGCCACCAAAGGCACGCAGGGCATACATCGGGTGCAGCGCGGCCACGGTTTCGGCAAAGCTGTTCACCAGATAGCCGTCAGGCCCATATTCGCGCCACATCAGCCCTTGGGTGATCCCTGCCACCCACATCGAGGCGGCATAGAACACGATGCCCAGCGTGGCGCACCAGAAGTGCCAGTTGACCATGCGCAGCGAATAAAGCCGCTCGCGGTTCCACAGGCGCGGCACCAGGTAATAAAGCGCCCCGAACGTCACCATGCCGTTCCAGCCGAGTGCGCCGGAATGCACGTGGCCGATGGTCCAGTCGGTATAGTGCGAGAGCGAGTTGACGCTCTTCACGCTCATCATCGGGCCTTCGAACGTGCTCATGCCATAGAACGCCAGGCTCATCACCAGCATGCGCATGATCGGGTCCGTGCGGATCTTGTCCCACGCGCCGTTCAGCGTCATCAGGCCGTTGATCATGCCGCCCCAGCTCGGCATCCACAGCATGACCGAGAAGACCATGCCCAGCGTCTGCGCCCAATCGGGCAGCGCGGTATAGTGCAGGTGGTGCGGGCCAGCCCAGATATAGAGGAAGATCAGCGCCCAGAAGTGGATGATCGACAGCCGATAGGAATAGACCGGGCGTTCGGCCTGCTTGGGCACGAAGTAATACATCATGCCCAGGAAGCCGGCGGTCAGGAAAAAGCCCACCGCGTTGTGGCCATACCACCACTGCACCAGCGCCCCCTGCACCCCGGCAAAGACCGGGTAGGACCGCGATCCGAACAGGCTGACGGGAATGTTGAGGTTGTTGACGATGTGCAGCATCGCCACGGTCAGGATGAACGAGAGGTAGAACCAATTGGCCACATAGATGTGCGGCTCATGGCGCTTGATGATCGTGCCGACGAAGACCGCCAGATAGGCCACCCAGACGATGGTCAGCCACAGGTCGGTGTACCATTCCGGTTCGGCATATTCCTTGCCCTGCGTGATCCCCAGCAGATAACCGGTCGCCGCGATGACGATGAACAGCTGATAACCCCAGAACACGAAACGGGCGAGGCCGGGGAAGGCCAGCCTCGCCCGGCAGGTGCGCTGCACGACGTAGAACGACGTGGCGATCAGCGCATTGCCTCCGAAAGCGAAAATGACCGCCGAGGTGTGCAGCGGGCGCAGGCGGCCGAAGTTGATCCACTCCAGCCCGAGGTTGAGCTGGGGCCAGGTCAGCTCCAGCGCGATCCACAGGCCGGCGGTAAATCCGGCAATCCCCCAGAAAACCGTGGCGATAACGCCCCAGCGAATCACATCGTCGTCATAGCGGCCCTGATCGGGCATGCGCAGGATACCGCGCACTGCATTGTCGACGCTCTTGCCGCTGATGGTAACCCACAGCGCGATGGCGGCGGCGATCCCGAAGATCGCCATATGAATCGCAAAACCCTGGTCAACTGCCAGAGCACAGGCAACCACCGCCAGGACAAGCGCGCCAAACCATAGGCCGGCGCGCAACAGAACCTGTTCCATGGACCCTTCCCTTCCATGCCAAACTACAGATTGTGCCCCTGCGCCGATTGCCGGTCTTTCACATTGATACGAGTCAAATAACCTGTGCGGTGAACGAATTGTTGGGAACTTGCGCTTTTTTGCGTTGCGTCAATGTACCGAATCGCGCCGCCCGCCATTGACGGTGCCACGCCAGAGGGAACGGAGCCTGCGAGGGGCAGGCCGCCTGCAGTGGCGCAGCCTGCAGCGGTGCATGCTGCATCTGACTAGGAAACGCGTGATGAAAAAGGTTCTTGGCAAAGCTCTTGGTGCCGCCGCCCTGGCGCTGGCGTTCGCTTCTCCCGCGCTGGCGGCCGACGAGGCACCGGCCGGCAAGTGGCAGGTCAAGGTGCTGGCCACCTCGGTTCTGGCCGATGGCAAGATCACCGCGGTGCGCAAGGATCTGATCGGCCTGCCCGCCGGCGCGCAGACCGATGCCAGCAACAACAGCTTCACCCCCACGCTGGCGATCGAATACTTCGCCCTGCCCAATGTCTCGGTCGAAACGATCTGCTGCTTTACCGCGCACCACGTCACCGGGGCGGGCTCGCTCGCCGGGGCCGCGCTGGTCGATCACGCGCTGATCCTGCCCGCCACTGTCACGGCCAAGTATCACCTCACCCTGCCGGGCGGCATCAAGCCCTATGTCGGCGCCGGTGGGGCCTGGTTCTTCTATATCGACGAACGCGCGGGCGCGACCGCCCAGGCACTGGGTGCCACGCGCGTAAAGCTCGATAACGATGCCGGTGTCGTGGTCCAGGGTGGCATCGACATTCCGATCACCAAGACCGGTCTTGGCCTTACGCTCGATGCCAAGAAGTATTGGATCAGCACCACCGCGCACTTCTACACCGCCAACGGCACCGAAGCGCTCACCACCCGCCACCGCATGGACCCGTGGGTACTCAGCGCCGGCGTCGCCTACCGCTTCTAAGCCCTTGCACCGATAGCCCTGCATATCCGTCGTATGCAGGGCCAGCGGGCGGGTCGGTCCAGGGTCTGGGATCCCCTGGTATCGGCCCGCCCGTTTTCATGTGCGCCAACCACGTCCATGGGTGCGCCGCAGCCTTGACAGACGATCGTCTCCGTCACAAAAAATTTCAAATAAATAGAATATGCTAAATCAGGCGGGTGGTCCGGCTGCCGGCCCCTGTGGCCCAATGCGACGGCCCGCCCCCATCGCACGCAGGAGACGACATACATGGCTGCCAAGGCTAAACGAAAAATCCTCATCGCCCTCGGGCTCATGCTGGCCAGTGAGAGCGGTGGCGTGGAACAGGCTTTGGCGCAGCGCGCACAGGCGATTACCTATGCCGGCAAGCTCGATCGCCGCAATCCCCGCGATGGCGAAATCTATGCCAGCTATCCGATCCAGTTG
This sequence comes from Novosphingobium capsulatum NBRC 12533, assembly GCF_001598375.1. Classification (GTDB taxonomy): domain Bacteria; phylum Pseudomonadota; class Alphaproteobacteria; order Sphingomonadales; family Sphingomonadaceae; genus Novosphingobium; species Novosphingobium capsulatum. The sequence continues at coordinate 207,564 of NZ_BCYV01000011.1, read as the reverse complement.
ACTGCGGGCAAGCGCTACGAAATCGGCGTGGATTCCGAGGCGTTCGATCCGGCCATGACGCTGACCGATCCCGATGCCGAAGTGATCGCCGACGATGATGACGGCGGCGAAGGCAACAACGCGCTGCTCGATTTTTCCCCGACGCGCAGCGGCACCTATCGCGTCCGCGTCAAGGCCGTGGACGGCGCCAAGCCCGGCGCGGACTACAAGCTGACCTTGCGCGAGGTGCGCCCCCTGCCCGCCCCGATCAAGGCCAAGCCGCAAAGCACCACCGCGCTGCGCCTGGAAACCTATGGCGGCACGCTGGAAGCGTCTGATGGCGAAATCCGCGGCAAGTACGAGGACGAGTTCATCTTCCACGTCAACAGCGGCCAGACCATGCTGTTCTTCCTGAAGAGCGACGCGATCGACCCGGTGCTGCAGATCTTCGATGCGCAAGGCAAGACGACCGACCAGCCGATCACCCAGGATGATGACAGCGGCGGCGGCAAGAATGCATTCATTGCATTCACGCCGGATACGGAAGGCGATTATATCGTCCGCGTGACCAGCGCGAACAATGGCGAGACCGGCGCCTATGCGCTGCGCGCTGCGGCCATGCCGGAAAGCTGATCGGCCATGCAAATCACTGGCATGTGGTGGCCGTATCGGCGCAAGGCGCTGTCCGGTTCACCACATCGCCTGCTGATCGTGTGATCGGCGCGGCGGCTGGATCAGCCGGCGAGCGCCACCAGCGAGGCGCGATTGAGAATTTCCACGTCGCGGCGCGCCGGCAGGTCGATCACGCCCTCGTTCTTGAGCTTGGTGAACTGGCGGCTGACGGTCTCGATCGTCAGGCCCAGCACGTCGGCCACCTGCTGGCGCGAGAACGGCAGGGTAAAGCGCTTGGCCGGGCCGCGCGTGATCGGGGTACAGCCGGTTTCGGCCAGGCGATCCGACATTTCCAGCAGGAACGTCGCGATCTTTTCCGGCGCCGTCTTGCGGCCCAGCAGCATCATCCACGACCGCGTGCGATCAAGCTCGGCCAGGGTGCGTTCCAGCAGCTTGTGCTCCAGCTCGGGATGGCTGCGGGCAAAGCGATCGAAATCATTGCGTGAGAACACGCAGACCCGCGCATCGGTCAGCGCCACGACACTGGCCTTGCTCGTCTGACCGAACGGGCGCCCGATGAAGTCGGACGGATAGGCCACGCCCACGATCTGCTCGCGACCATCCTCGGTGCTCGTCGTCAGCTTGAGCACGCCATCGATCACATTGGCGACCAGCAGCGAATCGTCGTCTTCCCAGATCAACGGCTCCCCAGCAGACACGCTGCGGCGGCGCCCAATGGCATTGAGCGCGACAATCTCCTGATTGTCGAGTCCGGCACAGATGGCCCGGTTGCGGACGACGCAGGTTTCGCAAGAAGACATGGCCGTGCAATTACCATCTTGCGCGCGCCAAGACAATGACAAGACACGGCCTTATTAGACCAAAGTGTGATAAGGCCACCCCAACGAAAAGGGGGGCGGCAAGCAAGGCATGCCGCCCGAGTTGGGGAGAAATCACGCGAAACGAACAGGCTGTCCGGGTTGGAAAGACCTGTTCCCTTCGGCGATTTCCGGTCTAGGCCGATCGCGTGGGGTCCGCTTTGATCCGCGTCAACCATGCCACAATTAGCGCGGAAATGGCGCAAATTGGTGGCCGTGCGCGGGCAATCACACGCCCTGGGCGATCTCTACCGCATCGTGATACTGGCCACGGAAAAACAGCAGCGGCGTTCCCCCGGCCCGCGCATCCAGCGCCTCAACCGCGCCGACCACCAGCCAGTGATCGCCGATATCGTCCACCCGCTCGATGCGGCAGTCGATCCAGGCGAGCGCGTTGTCGAGCAGCGGCTGCCCGGACGGCGTGTGGCCATGGGCCAGTTCTGCAAACTTGTCGTCGGCGCGGGCGGCAAAGCGGCGACACAGGTCCAGCTGGTCGGCGCCCAGCACATTGACGCAAAACCGCCCGGTCGCGGCAATCCGCGGCCAGGAACTCGATCGCTTGTCAGGGAAAAAGCCCACCAGCGGCGGATCAAGCGAAATCGACGTGAACGAACCGACCACCAGGCCCGTGCGCACGCCCGCCTCGTCGACCGAGGTGATCACGCAAACGCCGGTGGGGTAGGCGCCCAGAACGGTGCGGAAATGCTTGGGATCGATCATGGAGTCCTCGCCTGGGTCAAAGTTATCGCTGCGCTGCGTCAATCGCCGATCCGGGCAACTTCCTCAAGCACCCTGTCGGCCCATTCAGGCCGACAGATCAAAACATCGGGCAGCCAGGTATCGGCGTTGTTGTAGACCAGCGGCGCGCCGTCGATGCGCGAGACATGCAGGCCGGCGCCGGCCGCCACGGCCACGGGCGCGCAGTTGTCCCATTCATACTGACCGCCCGAATGCAGATAGATTTCCGCCTGGCCGCGCACCACGGCCATAGCCTTGGCCCCGGCACTGCCCATCGGCAGCAGTTCGCCGCCAATCGCGCGGGCCACTTCCACCGCTTCATGCGCGGGGCGCGACCGGCTGACCAGCAGGCGTGGCACCGTCGACATGGCAGGCAGAACGCCCACGCCGCCGCTGTCGAGCACGAGGTCCTCTCCCGGTAACGCCACCGCGCCCAGCACGGCCTTGCCATCGATCGCCAGGCCCACGTGCACCGCCCAATCGGCGCGGCCTTCGCCATATTCGCGCGTGCCGTCCAGCGGATCGATGATCCACACACGGCTTTTGCCAAGCCGTGCCGGCGTGTCGGCCGTTTCCTCGCTCAGCACGCCATCGTCAGGCCGGTGTTGCGCGATCTGCGCCATGAGAAAGGCATTGGCCCGCGCATCGCCCTCGCCGCCCAAGGCCTTGCCCTCGTGCGTGCCAGCAGCGCGCAAATCCATCAGGATGCGCCCCGCCTCAGCGGCCAGATGCCGCGCCAGCGCCAGATCGTCCATTCGCCTTCCCCCCTGCGATCCGGTCAGATCACCGGCATCCACGCGCCGATCACCCGCTCCACGATCCGCTCGGCGGCGTCTTCGGGGCTTTCGCGCGTGGTGTCCACCCGGATTTCGGGATTTTCGGGCCGTTCATAGGGGCTGTCGATCCCGGTGAAGTTCTTGAGCTGTCCGCTGCGCGCCTTTTTATACAGGCCCTTCACGTCACGCTTTTCCGCCTCTTCCAGCGGGGTGTCGATGAACACCTCGACGAACTCACCCACCGGCAGCAGGCTGCGCACCAGCTCGCGCTCGGCGCGGAACGGGCTGATGAACGCGGTCAGCACGATGAGGCCAGCATCGGTCATCAGCTTGGCCACTTCGCCCACGCGGCGGATGTTCTCGATGCGGTCGGCGTCGGTAAAGCCCAGGTCCTTGTTCAGGCCATGGCGGACATTGTCGCCATCGAGCAGGAACGTGTGCTTGCCCAGGGCATGCAGCTTCTTTTCCACCAGGTTGGCAATGGTCGATTTGCCCGAGCCGGACAGCCCGGTGAACCACAGCACCGCCGGTTCCTGCATCTTGAGCGCGGCATGCGCCTTGCGCGTCACGTCCAGCGCCTGCCAGTGCACGTTCTGGGCCCGGCGCAGGCTGAAATTGAGCATGCCGGCGCCAACCGTGGCGTTGGTGATCTTGTCGATCAGGATAAACCCGCCCAGCGTGCGGCTTTGCGCATAGGGTTCGAACACCAGCGCCTTGTCGGTTACCACCTCGGCAACGCCGATCGCGTTGAGTTCCAGCGTCTTGGCCGCCAGGCGCTCCATCGTGTTGACGTTCACGACATATTCGGGCGCCCGCACCGTGGCCGAAACGGTCTGCGTCCCCAGCTTGAGCCAATAGGCACGGCCGGGCGTCAAGGCTTCATCAGCCATCCACACCAGCGTCGCTTCGAACTGGTCGGCCGCCTCGGGCGGATTGTCGGCGAGCGCGATCACGTCTCCACGCGAGCAGTCGATTTCATCGGCCAGCGTCAGGGTTACGGCTTGGCCGGCCTGCGCCTGGTCCAGATCGCCTTCCAGCGTGACGATCCGCGTCACCGTGCTGGTCTTGCCCGAAGGCAACACGCGCACGCTATCGCCCGGCTTGACGCTGCCGCTGGAAATCAGGCCGGAAAAGCCCCGGAAATCCAGGTTCGGGCGGTTGACCCATTGCACCGGCATGCGGAACGGGCGGGCCAGATCGTCGGCCCCGCGCACCGGAACGGTTTCCAGGTGGGCAATCAGCGAAGGCCCGGTGTACCACGGCGTATTGGCCGAAGGCGCCGTCACGTTGTCGCCGGCAAAGCCCGAGATCGGCAGCGCGGTGAACGCCTCGATGCCGATGCTGCTGGCAAAGGCGCGATACTCGGCCACGATCTCGTCAAACCGGGCCTGGCTGTAATCGACCAGGTCCATCTTGTTGACCGCCAGCACGATGTTGCGGATGCCCAGGAGGTGGCAGAGGTAGGAATGGCGCCGGGTCTGCACCAGCACGCCCTTGCGCGCATCGATCAGGATCACCGCGAGGTCGGCGGTAGAGGCGCCGGTCACCATGTTGCGGGTGTATTGTTCGTGCCCGGGGCAATCGGCGACGATGAACTTGCGCTTTTCGGTGTTGAAAAAGCGATAGGCCACGTCGATCGTGATGCCCTGCTCCCGCTCTGCCGCAAGCCCATCGACCAGCAGCGCGAAATCGATCGCCTGGCCTTGAGTGCCCACCTTCTTGCTGTCGTTTTCCAGCGCCGCCAGCTGATCTTCAAAGATCATCTTGGAATCATAGAGCAGCCGCCCGATCAGCGTGGACTTGCCATCGTCCACCGACCCGCAGGTGATGAAGCGCAGCATGGTCTTGTGCTGATGGGTATCGAGATAGGCGTCGATATCCTGCGCGATCAGGGCATCGGTGACGTAAACCGGATCGGTCATCAGAAATACCCCTGCTGCTTCTTCACTTCCATGCCGGCGCCGCCAGCATCCTTGTCGATCACGCGGCCCTGGCGCTCGCTGGTGGTGGTCAGCAGGGTTTCCTGGATCACTTCGGGCAACGTCGCCGCGCTGCTTTCCACCGCGCCGGTCAGCGGGAAACAGCCCAGCGTGCGGAAGCGGATGGAGCGCTCGACGATCTCGGGCCGATAGCCCAAGACCTTTTCCAGGCGCGGGATATCATCGGCCATGAACAGCTGCCCGTCCCATTCATAGGTCGGGCGCACCGCGGCAAAATAGAGCGGCACGATCGGCACGTCGTTGAGGTGGATGTATTGCCAGATGTCCAGCTCGGTCCAGTTGCTGATCGGAAAGACGCGGATGCTCTCGCCCTTGTTCTTGCGGGCGTTATAGAGGTTCCAAAGCTCGGGCCGCTGGTTCTTGGGGTCCCAGCCATGGCTGGCGGTGCGGAACGAAAAGATGCGCTCCTTGGCCCGGCTCTTTTCCTCGTCGCGCCGGGCGCCGCCAAACGCCGCGTCAAAGCCATAGAGGTCGAGCGCCTGCTTGAGGCCCTCGGTCTTCCACATATCGGTGTGGAGCGCGCCGTGATCGAACGGATTGATGCCGCGCGCCTGGGCTTCGGGGTTCTGATAGACCAGCAGGTCCATCCCGCTTTCGCGCGCCATGCGATCGCGCAGAGCATACATGTCCTGGAATTTCCAGGTGGTATCGACGTGCAACAGCGGAAACGGCGGCGGCGCGGGATAGAACGCCTTGCGCGCCAGATGCAGCATCACCGCGCTGTCCTTGCCCACCGAATAGAGCATGACCGGCGCCTGTGCCTCGGCCACGACTTCGCGCATGATGTGGATCGCCTCGGCTTCAAGGCGCTGGAGATGGGTGAGCGATGGGCTGGTCATGGCGCCGCCTTTGGCACAGGCCGCGCGTGGAATGACAGGGCGAATTGGTTAAGCGCCCCCAAGCCAAACTTTGGTCACAAACGCATTGCGCAGAACCGAATGCCTCCCCTCCCGCAAGCGGGAGGGGCCTGGGGAGGGCACGTTGGCACACACACCCTATCCAAACGTCAGTCGAAATAGGCGATGCAACGCACCTCGATACTGCTGCGAACGCGCGTATCGGGCAGGCTGGTATCGTGGAACGCGGTGTGCGGGCAGCGCCAGGTCACGCTTTCATCGCTGTCGTTGAACTTGAACAGCAGCACGTCATCGGCCGCCATATTGGCAAAATACCACCAGCGATGCGCGGGCGAACAGCGGAAGATCGTCGCCGCGATCATGTTTTCCTCTCCCGCCACCGGCGCAGTCAGCGCGTCGCCTTCGGGAAATTCATCTACCACGAACAGGGTGTTGGATGCGGTTTCCGCCTCGCTCACGCTGCGCCCGTCGCACACCGCCAGGGGCCAGTCCTGCGGCCCCGGCGAAAAGGTGCGCCACAGCGAAAAGCAGATCGCGCGGGAATAGCCGCCATGATCGGCAAAGCGCTGGTCGTGCATGCGCCGTGCCGCGCGCCGCGCCGTGGGCCGATTGTAGTCCACGTGCGCTTCGCCCGCAGGCGGCTGGATGCCGCCATTGTGCTGATAATTGGCAACCTTTTCCCGCGCGCGGGCAGAAAGATCGGCCGAGGTGCGGATCATCCAGCCTTGCGCGGCCACGCGATTGGCCCCGCACAACTGCGCTACTAGGGCTTCCACCTCTGCCAGGTACAGCGCGTCAACCATCGCGGCATCGTGAAAGTCGTCCACCGCCGAACGGTGCTGGCCCATCATGAAACCATGGGTATCGAGCGTGAAGTGATCGCGCAGCGGCATGCCATCGCGCACCACCACGGCGTGATCGGTGTAAGTGCCGGTGTTGATCTCGGCACCCTGGCTGACATAGCGGCGGGTGACGAAATCCCCCTCCCCCAGATAGCGGATCATCGCCGGCGCCTGGCGCGCCGTTTCCTCGATCGGGTCGAACACATCGGGGCGGGCATGCAACGCGGCATCCATGGCAGATCCTCTCGCACCGCAGGGCGATCTGGCGCACCCTACGTGTTCGTCAACCTAACAATTGTTAGCGAGTGAGTCCAGCCATGCCGCACCCCAAGGTTGCGCGCGGCAATCGCCACCCTACCTTGGCTGGCATGACCCTGCCCTTCCCTGGCCGCGCGGCCGACAGCGCCCGCCTTGCCGATATCACCCGCATTCTTGCCCGCCACGGGCTCGGCTGGCTGGCGGCACGCTTCATGCCTGGCAGCGGCGCGGCAGAGACGCCCGACGGCGATCCCGCCACCACGCCGCGCCGGGTGCGCCTGGCGCTGGAAGAACTGGGCCCGGCCTGGATCAAGCTGGGGCAAATCCTGGCGACGCGCGCCGATCTTCTGCCCGCGCCATGGATCGCAGAACTGGAGCAGTTGCAAAGTCAGGCCCCCACACTGCCCTTCCCCGCGCTGCGCCCCGATCTTGAGCAGGCGCTGGGTGCACCACTGGAAACGTGCTTTGCCACGTTTGATGAAATCCCGCTGGCCGCCGCCTCGATGGCGCAGGTGCACCGGGCGACGCTGCCCGATGGCACCCCGGTCGCCGTCAAGATCCGCCGGCCCGGCATCACTGGCCCTATGCTGGCGGACCTGCGCCTGATCGCGGGTGCCGCTGCCCTCGCCGAGCGCACCAATGCCCAGGCGCGGCAGTTGCGCGCCGGAGCGATGGCGGCGGAACTCGCCGATGCCTTGCGCCAGGAACTCGATTTCACCGTGGAAGGCCGCAATGCCGACAGGCTGCGCGCCGATTTTGCACGCAATCCGCGCGTGGTCGTACCCAACATCCATTGGCCGCTCAGCAGCGAAAGCGTGCTGGTGATGGATTTCGTGGCCGGCGTTGCCCCCACCAGCAGCCAGGCTTTGCGCGATGCCGGTATCGATCCGGCCAGCATCGCCGCGCTGGGTGCCAACGTGGTGCTGGACATGGTCCTGATCAACGGCCGCTTCCATGGCGATCCGCACCCCGGCAACCTGCGCTGCCTGCCCGGCAATGCCATTGCCCTGCTCGACCTTGGCCTGGTTGGCCAGGTATCGCCCCGCCGGCGCGAGGAGTTCATCCGCTTTACCCAGGCGCTCGTCGCGCGCGACGATGCCGCCATGGCCGACGTTCTCACCACCTGGGATGAAAGCGGCAGCGCGTCGGCATCAGCCGTGGCCGCCGCGGCGCGCCGCCTGGTCGAAACCCACGGCGGCGAGAGCCTGCGCCTGGCGCCAATGGTTGCCGATTTCCTGCCCTTGCTGCGCGACACCGGCATCGTCATGCCATCAGACCTGCTGCTGATCTTCAAGGCGCTGGTCACGATCGACGGCGTGCTCAGCCGCATCGAACCCGGGTTTGAACTGTCGGCCGCGCTGCGCCGATCTACCCTGCGCCTGGTTGCCGCGCGGCTGTCGCCCGATCACTGGCAACCGATCCTGCGCGCGCTGGGGCTGGAACTGGCCCATCTCGGCAATGACGCACCGCGCCTGTTGCGCGCCGGGGTGCAGCGCTTGACCGAGCCACCGGCGCCGATCGAACCAGCCCCGCAATGGGCCGCCCTGGTCCGTCCGCTTACGCGCGCGATCTGGGGTGCGGGGGTGCTGGTCGCCGTGGCTGTGGTGGCATCCCGCCTGATCGGGTGATCACGCCGCGCTCGGCGGCACTTCGGCAGCAGGCAACGGCATGCCGCCCTGGACCATGACCGAGCGTGTCGGCTGCGCCAGCACGATGCCGGCGGCCTCGAACTGTTCCATGATCGTCAGCAGCACGTCCTGCCGCACCGCCATCGCCGCGTTGTAATCCGGCCCCGCCAGGTAAGACCACACGTCGATGGTCAGCGCCGTGTCGGCAAAGTTGGTGAACGTGGCGCGCACGCCATCGTTGAGCACGCCATCGTGATCGAGCAGCGTCTGGCGCACGATGTCCACCGCCTCGCGCACCTTGGCGACCGGCAGGCCATAGGCGATGCCGATCGTGGGATTGAACAGGAAGCGGTCGCGCGTGGCAAAGTTCTCGATCTGCCGCGCGGCAAAATCGCCGTTGGGAATGGTGACCAAGGTGCGGTCGTTGGTGCGGATGCGCGTGGAACGGATGCCCACGTCTTCCACCGTGCCCGAAACATCGCCAACCTTGCAGAAATCCCCGACCTGCACCGGCTGATCGGCAATGACCGTGACACTGCCGACCAGGTTCTCGACCGTCTTTTGCGCGCCCAGCGCCAAGGCGATGCCGCCAATGCCCAGCGCCGCAATACCTGTAGTAACATTGATACCAAACGTATCAAGAACACCCACCACCGTGAAGGCCAGCAGCAACAGCTTGGCCCCGCGCCGCAGTAGGTTGACCACCGAGATCACTTGGCGCCGCTGGTGATGGCGCAGGCGCCGAGTTGCCAGTTCGGCAATGGCATCGATCAGGCGCAGCGCAAACCACACCAGCGCCACCAGGCCCACCGTGCCGCCATAGCGCAGCAGCGTTTGCCGGGCGACGATGGCCACGGGCAGGCGGTTGGCCCACATGAAGAAGATCATGATCGACAGAAACAGGCTGAGCGGTGGCAAGGCCGCTGCCAGGAAGCGATAGACCGCGCTATCCTGGAACTGCGGGATCAACCGCCGCACCACCAGCAGGATCAGCGCGGCCAGCAAACGAAACGCGGCAAAACTGGCCGCCGCCAGGCCCAGCAGCAGCGCCCAATCGCCGATCGGCGCACCGCCGACCATCCAGCTATCCGGGTTGTTGCTCGCCACCGGCGCGTCGCGCGGCACGTCGGCTTTGGCCAAAATCTGCAAGGTTTCAGGAGCAACACGCCAGACCACCACCTGGCCCTGCTGGCTGCTGGCCAGCAAGACCGGCACCTTTTGATCGCCCACGCGCATCGTGCCGACCTGCTCGCGGTTGAACGGCAGATCGTCGTTCAGATCGCCCACGGCATCGTTCGACAGGGCGCCAAACGCGCGCAGCGCACCACCCTTGTCGAGCAGCACCTGCAACCGCCGCGCCAGTTCTTCGGCGCCATTGGCCAGGCGCGGATTGTCCAGCCGCACCGACATGAAATGTGCCGCACGTTCGTAATCGCGGCCAGCCAGCGCCTGGATCAGGCCAGCTACCGCTGATCGCGGGGTTTCGCGCCCATACGGGTCACTGGGTGCGACCGGGCTAGACGCTGCCGCAGGCGTCAACTGCGCGTGGGCCAGCGGCGCGAAGCCCAGCAACAGCGCGATCAGGGCAAATCGGAACAGGCGAACGATGAGCAAAGGGCCTCCGGTATTGCTGCAGGAGCGAACGCTCCCACCCAACGTAACCGGATAGCGCGCGGTTCGGTTCCCCGGCCCGCGGCAGATACGCCCCTATTCCTCGCCCATGCGCAGCGCGGCGATGAAGGCTTCCTGCGGAATCTGCACGTTGCCGTATTCGCGCATGCGCTTCTTGCCTTCCTTCTGCTTTTCCAGAAGCTTCTTCTTGCGGCTGATGTCACCGCCATAGCACTTGGCAGTCACGTCCTTGCGCATCGCGGCAATGGTTTCGCGCGCAATCACCTTGGCGCCGATCGCGGCCTGGATCGGAATCTTGAACAGATGGCGCGGGATCAGGTCCTTCAACCGCTCGCACAGCCCGCGCCCGCGCGCATCGGCCTGGCTGCGGTGCACGATCATGCTCAAGGCGTCGACCGGCTCGTTGTTGACCAGGATGTTCATCTTGACGAGGTCGCCCTCGCGCAGGCCGATCTGCTCGTAGTCGAAGCTGGCATAGCCACGGCTGATCGACTTGAGGCGATCGTAGAAATCGAACACCACTTCGTTGAGCGGCAGTTCATAGTTCACCTGCGCGCGCCCGCCGACATAGGTCAGCCCGGTCTGAATGCCGCGGCGATCCTGGCACAGCTTGAGGATCGAACCGAGGTATTCGTCGGGCGTATAGATCGTCGCCTTGATCCACGGCTCTTCCATGGTGTCGATCTTCACAACATCGGGCATGTCGGCCGGGTTGTGCAGTTCCATGTGCGAGCCATCGGTCATGGTCAGACGATAGACCACCGACGGCGCCGTGGTGATAAGGTCGAGATCGTATTCGCGGCTCAGGCGCTCCTGGATGATTTCCAGGTGCAACAGGCCCAGGAACCCGCAGCGGAAACCAAAGCCCAGCGCCGCGCTGGTTTCCATTTCAAAGCTGAACGAGGCATCGTTCAGCCGCAGCTTGCCGATCGAATCGCGCAGCTTTTCAAAATCGGCGGCATCGACCGGGAACAGCCCGCAGAACACCACCGGCTGCACTTCCTTGAAGCCCGGCAGCGCTTCGCTGGCGCCACCCTTGACCGTGGTGATCGTGTCACCGACGCGGGCCTGCGCCACTTCCTTGATCTGCGCGGTGATAAAACCGATCTCGCCCGGCCCCAGTTCGGCCAGTTGCTCGATCTTGGGCCGCATGCAACCCACGCGATCGATCAGGTGTTCGGTGCCACCGGCCATGAACTTGACCTGCAAGCCCTTCTTGATCACCCCGTCGATCACGCGCACCAGGATGACCACGCCGAGATAGGGGTCGTACCAGGAATCGACCAGCATGGCCTTCAACGGCGCATTGCGATCGCCGCCCGGGGGGGGAATGCGCGCCACCACGGCGTCGAGCACTTCCTCAATGCCGATGCCGGCCTTGGCGCTCGCCAGCACGGCCTGGCTGGCGTCGATGCCGATCACTTCCTCGATCTCGTGCTTCACCTTTTCCGGCTCGGCCGCGGGAAGATCGATCTTGTTGATCACCGGCACGATCTCGTGGTCGTGCTCGATCGACTGATAGACGTTGGCCAGGGTCTGCGCTTCCACGCCCTGGGCTGCGTCCACCACCAGCAGCGCGCCTTCGCACGCCGCCAAGCTGCGGCTCACTTCATAGGCAAAGTCGACGTGGCCGGGCGTGTCCATCAGGTTGAGCTGATAGGTCTGCCCATCCTTGCCCTTGTAATCCAGGCGCACGGTCTGTGCCTTGATGGTGATCCCGCGCTCGCGCTCGATGTCCATGTTGTCGAGCACCTGCGCGGTCATCTCGCGCTCGGCCAGGCCGCCCGTATATTGGATCAGGCGGTCGGCCAGGGTGGACTTGCCATGGTCGATGTGGGCAATGATGGAAAAATTGCGGATCAGCGCGAGGTCGGTCATGCGCCGCCGTTAGCAGGCCCGTTGCGCGCTGTCATCAGGCGCAATGGGCAGTTTCGGCGGGAGTTATCAGGGTCGCTAACATGCCCTCCCCCAGCCCCTCCCGCACGCGGGAGGGGCTGGGGGAGGGCATGTTAACGCTCCAAAGCCCCTCACCCCACCTTGCGCTGCAAGGGCCGCTCCAGCACCGGGGCCAACGCCGGCGTGCGCACCTGGACCACGGCAATGCGGCCATCGTCATCGGCCTTGAGCGGGGCAGCAAATTCCACGCCCATGCGATCGTCGTTGCTCCAGCGGCAGGTGCCCGTGACCACGTGGCCATCGGCGAGCTGGATGCGAAACACCGTGCCTTCCGGCACATTCCACAGCCCCTCGATCAGGGCGCCGGTCATCGAGATGTTGCGCACCATGCCGTTGTATTTGTGCCCGGCATTTTCCAGCACGACCTTGCGCAGCATCGACTGGCGGCTGGCACGGGCCGAGCGCGGCCCCTGGGCCACGGCCACCAGCCCAGTCGAAAGCCGCGCCGCAGCGTTGACCGCCGAGAGCGGCCGTTCATAGATATAGCCCTGCACATGGCTGCACCCAAGCATGCGCACCAGGTCCAGCTCGTCCAGCGTCTCCACGCCCTCTGCCGTGGTTTCCATGCCCAGCGCTTCGGCCAGGCTGACGATCGAGGCGATGATCGCGCCATTGCGGCTGCCCGGCTGGGTCGCCCCGCGCACGAACGATTGGTCGATCTTGATCTTGTCGAACGGGGCAGAGCGCAGATAGCCGAGCGAAGAATAACCGGTGCCGAAATCGTCGAGTGCCAGACGCACGCCGATCGATTTCAGCTGCTTGAACATCTGGTCGGTGCCCTCGTCGTTGTTGAGGAACACGCTTTCGGTGATTTCCAGCTCCAGCCGCTCGGGCTCCACTCCGGCGTGGGCCAGGGCGGAAGTAACGATCGTGGGCAGCGCCGGATTGGCAAACTGCAGTGGCGAGACGTTGACCGCCACGCGCACGTCCTGCGGCCACTGCGCCAGATCCTGGCACGCGGTGCGCAGCGCCCATTCGCCGATCGCGGCGATCAGCCCGGTATCCTCCGCAATGGGAATGAACTTGGCCGGCGAAATGAAGCCGTGCTGGGGATGGTGCCAGCGCAGCAGGGCTTCAAACCCGGTGATCCGCTCGGTCGCGGTCTGTACCACCGGCTGGTAATACAGCTCCAGCCCGCCATGGGCCACCGCATCGCGCAGTTCCTCTTCCAGCTGGCGCCGCTCCTCGGCATCGCTGTGCAGGTCTGCGGCATAGAAGTGATAGCGCCCGCGCCCGCCGTCCTTGGCGGCATAGAGCGCCAGATCGGCGTTGCGAATCAGCGCCTCGCTGGTCACGCCATCATCGGGGGCAATGGCAATGCCCACCGATGCGCCGATCATCACGCGGTTGCCGTCGATGGCATAGGGCGCGGAAAGCTGTTCGATTACCTGGTTGGCAAGGTAGGCCAGATGGTCGCGCTCGATCTTGCCGGGCATGATCACCTGGAACTCGTCGCCGCCCAGGCGCCCGACGCGGCCGACATTGCCGATCACGCCTTCCAGCCGCTGCGCTACCTGCTTGAGCAGCGCATCGCCGGCCGGATGGCCCAGCGTATCGTTCACCTGCTTGAACCGGTCGAGATCGAGCAGAAACACCGCGCAGGCACGGTGCTGCACCTGCGGCGCTACCAGGATCTTTTCCAGCGTCTGCGACATGCGCAGGCGATTCGACAGGCCGGTGAGCGAATCGAATTGCGCCAGGCGCGAGGCATGCTCGGCCGAGCGGCGCTTTTCGGTCAGATCGGTGCCCGAGCCCCGAAAGCCCTGGAAATTGTTGAACGTGTCATAGGTCGGGCGGCCATTGATCTGCCACCAGCGCTCTTCCATGTCGGTTGCCGCGCGCACGGCCAGTTCGGAAAAGCTCGATCGCGCCGAAAGATGAAAGGCCAGCGTGCGCTCACCCTCGCCGGCCTGGTCGGCCAGGTTGAACAGTTCGGGAAATGGCCGGCCGATCAGTTCTTCCACGCCGCGCCCCAGGATCTGGGCGACCGGGCGCGAAAGATAGGTGATCTGGCCACGCCGATCGGTTTCCCAGAACCAGCCTTGGCCGGTTTCCTCGTAATCGGCCAGAATCTCCTGCGCGCGGGTCTGGATGCGCGTTTCGATTTCCATCTGCTCGCGCGCGCGCGCTTCGATTTCGCGCTGGCGGAAATAGGCTGCCACCGCCACGGCCAGGCCAATACCCAGCGTGACCAGCCCGCCCAGGCGGTTTGCCGCACAGGCCACCCCGGCCCAGATCGACACTTGCGCCACCAGCACGCTGGCCAGTTGCCCGCTTTCGAACACGGTGGCGAGCAGCGACACGGTTACCAGCAGGGCCAGCCCCTGCAACCACGGCACGGCGCCGATCTCGGCCCAGTGGCCCACCGCCGCGCCAAACAGAAACATCGGCATGCCTACGGCCAGCGCCATCAGCAGCATGCGCGGTGCGGTGCCGACGATACCAGCGTTTTCCACCCGCACCGCCAGCGCGCCGAGCAACGCCAGCATGACCGCGGTGATTCCCACCGACACCACGATGCCATCGGGAATCACCCCGTTAAGCAGCGCCAGCCCGGCAAGGCCCACCGCCATCGGCGCTGCGATCTGCGGCCATTCGCGCGCGATCAAACGGTTGGCCATCCGCGGGTTTGGCGCGTGGCTGGCCGGCACGCGTTCGCGCCGCCGCTGCGTGCGTGCAAAGTCACGGCGCTCCTCGCCCCGCGCTTCGATTTCGATCTGCTCTGCCCCGGATACGTCTGCCATGGTTACCCGCATGCCCGAACGGCTTTGAAAAACCGTTAAGCAGGCCTGACGAAGCGACACGAAATCTGCCCACTTTTACCTCCGTAATGAACCTGCTAGGCGGCATGCCGGACGTGGGTGGGACTTTATCAGGGCGAACGTTGGCGGGATTGCCGGCGCACAGGCGCCATGCACCCGGCAGGAGATGACGGGATCGTGGCGAGTTTTACCGCTGATTTTTCGATGGTTGGCGTTGCTGGCCGGCGCCTGCGCCTTGGCCAGTGGCATGTCGGCGCCCAAGGTGCGCGTCCGCTGGTGCTGCTGGGCGGCATCGGCATGAACATGGAGTTGCTCGAACCGGTGGTTCGCGCCCTGCCCTGCCGCCGGATCATCAGTTTCGATATGCCGGGCATCGGCAAGTCACCCGATCCGATCATTCCCTATACCATGCCGTGTATCGCGCTCACGCTGGCCGCGCTGCTCGATCGCCTGCATCTCGATGCGGTAGACGTGCTGGGCATCAGCTGGGGCGGCGCCGTGGCGCAGCAGTTCGCGTTCCAGCATCGCGCCCGCATCGGCCGGCTGGCGCTGGCCGCCACGGCCGCCGGGGCGGCGATGGTGCCCGGCAATCCCGCGATCATGAGCCACATGGCCGATCCGCGCGAATATACCGTCGCGCGCACCCTGCAGCGCAACCTTGCCTCGCTGTACAATGGCGGTGGCCACCAGGCAGTATCGCTCAATGCGGCCATGCCGCCCTCGCCGGTCGGCTGGGCTTGCCAGTTGGCCGCTTTTTCCACCTGGAGCAGCGCACCGTTCCTGCCGCTGCTGGCCCTGCCCACTCTGGTCATGCATGACGAGGAAGACCAGCTGATCCCGCCGGCCAATGCCCAGTTCCTGCACGGCGCCATCCCAGGCAGCCGGCTGGAAATGTTCAAGGGCGGCGGGCACTTGTTCATGCTCGCCGATCCCGAAGGCTTTGCCGCCACGCTGCGCGGATTTCTCGACGCGGCGTGACGGGCCTCTGCGCCGCGTCAGGCCGCGCGCCGCGTCGCCTTGGCCTGGTGTGGCACCAGGCCTTCCACGCGGAAATGGCCCACGAGATCGGCCATGCGATCGGCCTCTCCAGCCAGGCTGCGTGATGCCGCCGTCGCTTCTTCCACCATGGCCGCATTCTGTTGGGTCATCAGGTCCAGTTCGTTGACCGTGGCCTGAATCTGCCGGATATTCGCGGCCTGTGCCCTGGCGCCCTCGGCAATGTTGCTGGCCACGTCGGCAATCGCGCCCACCCGGCTGACGATCCGCTCGAACGTCTCGCCAGTCTGGTCCACCAGCGTCACGCCGCGTTCCACCTGGACAGAGCTTTCGCCGATCAGCTTCTTGATATCGAGCGCCGCCTCGGCCGATCGCTGCGCCAGCGCGCGCACTTCGTTGGCGACCACGGCAAAGCCGCGCCCGGCATCACCCGCCCGCGCCGCTTCCACCCCGGCGTTGAGCGCCAGGAGGTTGGTTTGAAAGGCGATGCCATCGATCACCGCGATGATCTTGCCGATCTCGGCGGCAGAGCGGTGAATGTCGTTCATCGCCTGCACCGCTTCTTCCAGCACGCCGCCGCCCTGACGCGCGTCACCATGGGCGTCCTGCACCGCCGAATGCAGCTGGGTCGCTTCTTCGGCCGTCTTGCCCACCGTGCCCGCCAGCGTGGTGATCGAGGCCGAGGCTTCTTCGAGCGAGGCTGCCTGCTGCTCCGTCCGCCGGGCAAGATCGTCCGAAGCCTCGCGAATTTCCTTGGCGCCGGTGTCGACTGCGCGCGAAGTCTGCGAGACCGCGCCCAGCGCGCCGCTCACCTTCTTGCGCATGGTTTCCAGGTCCGCTTCCAGCGCGGCATAGGCTTCGGGCAGGCCGGTCAACGCCACGGTAAAATCGCCCTCGGTCATCTTGCGCACGGTATGGCCCACCTGGGTAACCACCGCCTGGCGCTTGGCATCTTCCGCCTGGAAATAGGCAGACAGCGCCACTTCCATATCGAGCAGCGCCATCTTCACCAGCGTGGCCACGGCCTTGGCGCGGCGGCTGCCCAGCTTGCCCAGGCCGCGCCCCAGAAACCGCACGATCACCTCGTCCAGCACCGAGGCATAGGCACCGATATACCAGCCCGGCTCCAGCCCGATTCGCGCGTGAACATCCCCGATGCGCTGGGCGCGTTCGGCATAGGCCATGCCGGGCGTGCCGCTGAACATGCTGCCCCAATGCTCGATCTGCTTGTCCCGGGCATGGGACATGGCGGCGCGCGAAGGGAAGAAGCGCGCCGTTTCCGGCGTCAAGGCAATGCGATCATACAGCCGTTCCAGCGCCGGCGGAGCCAGGCCGTCCATGGCGCCGGCAATCTGGCCAAACCGGGCCACGTCATCACTGCTGATGTTGAAGAACGTCAGCTTGCGGTCAACGTCCTGCTGGGTAAGCGCCATGGGATCTACCTGTCTAACTCCGATGCGACAGGCATAGGCGCAGGGCGATCAAGACCGCTGAAAAGGCATATAGGGATTTGCCCGAGGTGCCGGCAGCCGCCCGCGTTGCCGAAACGCGAAAGGGGCGCGATCAGCCTGGCCGATCGCGCCCCTTTGGTATGTTGCCGGGCTGGCCTGCCCCGCGTCAGACGCGCATCGGCATCAGCACGTAGAGCGCGGGCGACTTGTCATCCTTGCGGATCAGCGTCGGCGCGCCGGCATCGGCCAGGTGCAGCTCCACCGTGTCGCCGTCGATCTGGCTGAGGATGTCCTTGAGATAGTTGGCGTTGAAGCCGATCTCGAAGCCTTGCGCGGTGTAGTCTGCCGGCAGTTCTTCAGCCGCGGTGCCGTTGTCCGGGCTGGTGACCGACAGCGTCACGCGGTCGGTTTCCAGCGCCATCTTCACCGCGCGGGTCTTTTCGGTGGCGATCGTCGCCACACGGTCCACGCCTTCATAGAAGCTGCGCGGATCAAGCTTGAGCAGCTTGTCGTTGGCGGTGGGGATCACGCGGCTGTAATCGGGGAACGTGCCGTCGATCAGCTTGCTGGTCAGCACCACGCCGTGTTCGCCGCCCAGGGTAAAGCGCACCTTGCTGGCCGACAGATCGAGCAGCACATTGGTATCGAGCACTTCTTCCAAAAGCTTGCGCAGTTCGCCCACGCATTTGCGCGGCACGATCACGTCGGGCATGCCCTCGGCGCCTTCGGGGCGCGTCAGGGTGTAGCGGGCCAGGCGGTGGCCGTCGGTGGCGGCCGCTTTGAGCACTTCATCGGCCACGTGGAAGAAAATCCCGTTGAGGTAGTAACGGGTTTCCTCGGTGGAGATGGCAAAGCGGGTGCGGTCGATCAGTTCGGCCAGCACGCGCGCGGGAATTTCAAAGCTGGTCGGCAGGTCGCCTTCGACGATCACCGGGAAATCGTCGCGCGGCAGCGTGGGCAGCTGGAAACGGCTGCGTCCGGCCTTGACCACCATGCGGTTGTCGGCGGTTTCCAGGCTCACTTGCGAGCCATCGGGCAGCTTGCGCGCGATATCGAACAGCAGGTGCGCCGAAACCGTGATCGCGCCCGGCCCCTCCACCGAAACCGCCGGCATCGATTCCACGATCTGCAGATCAAGATCGGTGGCCATCAGGCGCACTGAATTGTCGGCCGACGCCTCGATCAGCACGTTCGACAGGATGGGAATGGTGTTGCGGCGTTCGACAACCGACTGGACGTGGGACAGGCAGCGCAGAAGAGTCGCGCGTTCAATGGTCGCCTTCATTCTCGTCTCGATCCCCAGTCTCGTAACCCGGCTGCTTCAGAACCGATCTGAAACAGGCCGGACTGGACGGACAGGCGCCGTCCGGGTTAGCTGCACACCAGAAGGCCATGGAATCACAGCCAGCAGCGTTGCGTTTCGGACCACCTTTCTTAGCGTGGAGTGCCCCTTGGGCAAGGCTCCCCATGCATGGCCCAAGTGAAACTGTGCATAAATGACCCGAAAACTCGAAAAAAATGCCGTTTCAGTCCAGATCGCGCTGCCCATCGAACATCAGGGCGGTGGCAACGATCCAGCCGGTGATCAATTGCCAGCCTTGGGATGTCACGCTGGCCGGGGGCTTGCCCGCCTTGTCCAGCGCCTCGCTCACGATGCGCAGATCGCCCGGCGTCACCTTGTCGGCCGGGTTGTTGGTGTTGCCAGGCCCGATATCGAGCGCCCGGTCGATCAGCGCCGAGGCGATGCCCAGCGCCGCCAGGCGGCCATCGAGCGCATCGCGACCCATGCGGCCCCAAGTATAGCTGAAATAGGCATCGCGCTGCTTGTCGTTCAGCAACTGGTCGGCCGCGCAGGCATCGGTGATCGCGCGCAGATCGGCCTGCGTCGCATTGGCCGCGGGGGTGCCGGGCGTCAGGATGGCATCGGCCACCTTCTGGTCCAGCCCCTCGGGCGCGGCCTTGATCGCGCAGGCCAGCGTTTCGGGCGGGCGCGCCAAGGCTGCGGCCGGCACCGCCAGCCCAGCCGCCACTACGGCCAGCACCCACCCGCCGCGCATCAGGCGAACATCGCCATGCCGCCGTTGACGTGCAGCGTCTGCCCGGTGACGTAGCCGGCTTCCTTGCTGGCAAGATAGGCCACCGCCGCGCCGATATCCTGGCCTTCGCCCATGCGGCCCATCGGAATGCGGCCGTTGAGCGCATCCTTCTGCGCATCCGGCAACACATCGGTCATCGCGGTGCGGATGAAGCCGGGCGCCACGCAGTTGACGGTCACGTTGCGGCTGGCCAGTTCCTGCGCCAGGCTCTTGGACATGCCGACAAGGCCAGCCTTCGCCGCGGCATAGTTCACCTGGCCGGGGTTGCCCGTGGCACCCACCACGCTGGTGACCGAGATGATCCGGCCAAAACGCGCCTTCATCATCGGCTTGGTCGCGCTGCGCATCAGGCGGAACGCCGCTTCCAGGTTCACGCGGATCACCGCGTCCCATTCGTCGTCCTTCATCCGCATCGTCAGATTGTCGCGGGTGATGCCGGCGTTGTTGACCAGGATGTCGATCTTGCCGAGCGTATCGAGCGCGGCAGGCACCAGCTTTTCCACCTGTTCGGCGTTCGACAGGTCGCAGGTCACTTCCACATGGTCGTGGCCATAGGTCTCGTTCAGCTCTTCACGAAACGCGCGCAGCTTGGCCGGGTTCGTCCCCGAAAGCGCCAGCCGCGCCCCCTGGCGGGCCAGCGCATGGCTGATCGCCGAACCGATACCACCAGCAGCGCCGGTAACCAGGGCAGTCATGCCGGTCAGGTCAAAAAGACGGTTTTCCATAATCTTGGCTCCGATTTCAATAGTTCGCGCAGAGGCGCGGAGGCGCAGAGAAGGTCAGGACTGAGGGCTATAGCTATTGACCAGCCGCCGGATACCTTCCTTCATCGTTTCGCCCGAAAAATTCAGCAACAAGCCAACCGGCAGTTTCATCAAGCGCAGATACGTCAGCACCTGTTTGGCATGTGCCGGACTGAGTTTCTCCACGGACTTGATCTCTACGATCAACCTGTCTTCGATAATCAGATCGGCCCGAAAAGCTGCCGGAAAGCGCATTCCATCGAATTCGATATCGACCGGCTTTTGCCGGTCAACCTTGTATCCACGTCGTTCCAACGCAGCGGCAAGCACGACTTCATAAACGCTTTCCAACAGTCCGGGACCGAGCTCCTTGTGAATGCGCATCGCGGCATCGACCACGTCGCCGCTGATGGAGTCGATTGCCGTCATGCACTTCCCCTCCGCGCCTCTGCGCCTCTGCGCGATTCATTTTGCCTGATCTGCTTGGCTCTCAGAGATCCTTGGCCAGGGCTTCGATGTCGGCCATGGTGATCACGCTGGTGACGGAGAGATCGGCCCCGGCCGAGCGGGTGATCATCGGTGCCAGCACCTTGCCGCCCAGTTCGACGAACGCCTCGACGCCGGCGTCCTTCATCGCGATCGCGCTTTCGCGCCAGCGCACGCGGCCAGTGACTTGCTCTACCAGCAGTTGCTGCACCTGCGCCGGATCAGTGACGATGGAGGCGGTCACGTTGGCGAACAGCGGCACGCGAAAGGCCTGGGGCGGCGTGGCGGCCAGCGCCTGGGCCATGGCATCGGCGGCCGGCTGCATCAGCGGGCAGTGGAACGGGGCCGACACCGGCAGCAGCACGCCGCGCTTGATGCCATGCTCCTTGACCAGCGCCACCGCGCGCTCGATCGCGCCCTTGTGCCCGGAAAGAACCACCTGGGTGGGATCGTTGTCGTTGGCCACGGTGCAGACTTCACCCTGCGCAGCGGCTTCGGCCAGCGCGGTGGCCTTGTCGATATCGGCGCCAAGCAGTGCGCACATCGCGCCTTCGCCCACCGGCACGGCGGCCTGCATCGATTGCCCGCGCAGCTTGAGCAGGCGGGCGGTATCGGCCAGCGAAAACGCACCGGCAGCGCACAACGCGGTATATTCGCCCAGGCTGTGCCCTGCCACGAAATCGGCCTTGTCGGCCAGCTGGATGCCGCCTTCCTTTTCCAGCACGCGCAGCACGGCGATGGCATGGGCCATGATCGCGGGCTGGGCATTTTCCGTCAGGGTCAGCGCATCATCGGGGCCCTGGGTCATGATCTGGAACAGCTTCTGGCCGAGCGCGTCGTCCACTTCCTCGAACACTTCGCGCGCGGCGGTGCTGGCGGCGGCAAGCTCGGCGCCCATGCCCACCTTCTGGCTGCCCTGCCCCGGAAAAACGAATGCCCGCATTGATCGATGCCTCCTGAAAACTGGCGCGCGCCCTATTGGCCCGGCGGGGTTCCTGCAAGCCCGAACGGCACGATGCGATTATCGCCATCATGCCCGATATCCGCGCGGCCGAGGTAAGGCAGGCCAGTACGCGCGCACCAATGCCGCGCCATATCCTCTACCCCGATGCCAAAAGGTCTATCGTTTTCAGGCACCTGCGTCACACGACCGAGCCGCAGGCCGGCCACCTTCATGGCCGCCAGCCCGGCGCTGACATGAAACAGCAGGCGATCGACGGCATAGTCGTATTCGCTCACTTCTTCCACCATCACCACATGCCCGGCCAGATCAGGCATCACCGGCGTGCCCATGATCATCGACAGGGTCATGAGGTTGAACGCCACCACAGGCTCTGCCGCCGGGATCGTCGGCTCCAGCCCGGCACTATCGCCCTGCAGCCAAGCCAGCACGCGGCGCACCGCCGCCTCGCCGCCATCGCGCCGCACATCGGCCGGCATCGGCGCATGGACCGAGCGGCCCACTTTGGCGCGATAGAGCGCGGCGAGCATCACCCCGCCATCCGAATAGCCGAGATAGGCCTTGTTCTGCGCCGCCGGTGCCAGGAGGCCGATGGCATCCTGCGCAATCCGCCCCGCGCCATAGCCGCCGCGCGCAAACCACACCGCGTCAAACCCGGGATCATTGGCGCATTCGACAAATGCGTTCAGACGCTGCTGGTCGGTTCCCGCAAAATGGCCACTTTGCGCAAAGCATTGTTCGTGAAAGTGGATTTCTAGTCCGGCCCGCTCGGCCACCAGAGCGGCAACCCGCCCGGCATCGGCGCGATCGAACGGGGCGGACGGGGCACAGACGGCAATGCGCAACATGGGCGCGGTGTTATCGCCTGCGCGGGGGTTCGTCTATCACACATAGTTACCCAAACCTTGCCTGAATACTTAGCACGCAAATTGCGGGAAAGGTTTCCGCTCCAGCCGCGTTAGGTGGCATGACGGGGCCGAACGGGCACCCTGGCAAGCCAGCTGGCCTGCCGGGCGTGGGCCGCTCCGGTGCTGTCACACCTTG
The DNA here is from genome assembly GCF_001598375.1 of Novosphingobium capsulatum NBRC 12533. Taxonomy (GTDB): domain Bacteria; phylum Pseudomonadota; class Alphaproteobacteria; order Sphingomonadales; family Sphingomonadaceae; genus Novosphingobium; species Novosphingobium capsulatum. The sequence continues at coordinate 184,869 of NZ_BCYV01000011.1, read as the reverse complement.
CGCCTTTGACCGCATCGCGGACCAGGCGTCGGGCGAAACGGGCTTGGCCGAACCGATGCCGACGCTTGCCGTGGCACTGGCTCCGACCTTGCCCTCGCGCCCGCAAGCCTGGTCCGGAAAAGAGCCTGGCCGAACCCTGCGCCCCGTGCGCCCGGCTCCGGCCAGCCTTTTCATCCCTGCGCTGCTGCGGCCAGACGCGGCCGCGGGGCAAACCGGTCGCAGCGATCTTGCCACGCCCCCTGATTGCTGTAGTGCCCTGTGCCCATGGCCCACACTGCACCTGCGCCAGATGGCGCGCTAACTGCCCATCCCTGGTTCTTTTGCGGCATCGGCGGATCTGGCATGCTGCCCCTGGCGCTGATCCTCAAGGGCGCAGGCGCGCAAGTGGCCGGGTCTGATCGCAGCCGCGACCAGGGCCGCACGCCCGAAAAGTTCGCCTGGCTGGAAAGTCTGGGCTTTGCCCTGTTCCCGCAAGACGGCAGCGGCATCACCTCGGCCGACCAGGCGCTCGTTGCCTCAGCTGCGGTGGAAGACACCGTGCCCGAAGTGGTGCGCGCCCGCGACCTCGGCTGCCCGCGCTTCACCCGTGCGCAATTGCTCGCTCGCCTGTTCAACGCCGCGCCGATCGGCATTGCCGTGGGCGGCACCAGCGGCAAGTCCACCGTCACTGGCATGATCGGCTGGATGCTCACGGCCTTGGGCCGCGATCCCACGATCATGAATGGGGCGGTGATGAAGAACTTTGCCACGCCTGACGCGCCCTTTGCCTCGGCCCGGGCGGGCCAGGGCGGGCTGTTCGTTTCGGAAGTCGATGAAAGCGACGGCACGATCGCGCTCTATCGGCCGCAGATCGCCGTGCTCAACAACGTCAGTCTCGATCACAAGAGTCTGGAGGAACTGCGCGATTTGTTTGGCAATTTCCTCGCCATGGCAAGCACGGCGGTGATCAATGCCGATGACGCGGAAAGCATGGCCCTGGCCCACCGCGCGCGGGCCACGGTCACCTTCGGCTTTGCCGATACCGCGATGATCGGGGTCGTGCCCGCCAGCGTGGTGGAAAGCCCGACCCGCATTGCCGCCACCGTGGTCGACCGGCGCAGTGGTGCGCAGCACGATATCACGCTGGCCGTGCCGGGCCGGCACAACCTGGCCAATGCCCTGGCAGCTCTGGCCGCAGCCGATGCGGCGGGCCTGCCGCTGGGCGAGGCCGTGGCGGCCCTGAGCGGTTATGCCGGGCTCGCCCGCCGGTTCGACATTGTCGGCACCAGCGCCAGCGGCGTGACGGTGATTGATGATTTTGGCCACAACCCGGAAAAGGTTGCCGCCACCCTCGCAACGCTCAAGGCCCATCCCGGCCGCGTGCTCGCGCTGTTCCAGCCGCACGGCTATGGCCCGCTGCGCCAGATGGGCGCGGAACTGGCCGAAGTGCTGGCCACGCGATTGAGCGCCGAGGATCGCGTGATCCTGACCGACCCGGTCTATTTTGGCGGCACGGTGGATCGCACACAAGGGTCTGAACGCATCGTCGGCCTGGTCAACGCGCATGGCGGCCAAGCCGAACACGTGGCGGAGCGCGCCGAGGCCGGCCAGCGGCTGGCGGCCCTCGCCCGTCCGGGAGACCGGATCGTGATCATGGGCGCGCGCGACGATACGCTGTCAGCCTTTGCCCGCGACGTGCTTGGCAGCCTTACCTGATCGCATGGACCGGTGCGTGCCCCTCCCCAGCCAGGCCGGGGGGGCACGCGCCACATCTTACCCCAGCCGCTTTTCCAGCATGACGAGGTGCGGATCGCCCTCAACACCATGGGCGATGAAGCCATAGTCCTTTTCCAGGTCGATCGCGGCCTGGTTGGCGCGGTCCTCGATCGCGATCACGCGGTCCAGCCCGCGCCGTTCGCCTTCGTGGGCCAGAAGGTCGAGCATGGCCCAGCCCACGCCCTGCCCGCGAAAATCGCCGCGCACCGAAACCGCCACTTCACCGGTTTCCATCGCCGCATCGCAGGCCAGCATGCCCGACGCCACCAGATCGCCGCTTGCCTGGTCGAACGCCAGGAAGCTTTCGGTGCGCCAATGGTCCACCCGCGTCATCGGCAACAGCCGCTGGTGATCGAGATGGCCGGCAGCTGCAAGAAAGCGAAAGCGGCGGTCTTCGGGCAGCACGGCATCGAAAAACGCAGCCAGCGCATCTTCGTCTTCGGCAAAGGCCTGCCGCACGCTTAAGGTCACGCCGTGGCGGGTGACAACGGTGGCGGCGCGGGCCAGGGCAGCCATGGGGGGCGGTGTTTGGGTGGCAGTCATTGTGGCAACTCCCGTCGTGCGGATTGGATGCTCGATCCCTAGTCTGCCCGCGCGCCGATCACCTTGACCTTGAGCAAAGCGGGCATTTGCAAAACACGCGGTTTTGCTTGCATTTCACTGGGGGCAGGCCTAAGCGCGCCAGGTTCTTTCCCGAGAGGGACAAGAATGCCTGCGCGGGCATCCGGCCCGCATGGGCGGATCGGCCCTTTTGGCCCATTATCCTGCATGGGGCAGGTGATGGAGAAAAGACCGGCGGAACCAACCGCCTGGCCGGAAACATCGATATCAGGAAGACTTTTTCATGTCGACCAACCCGACGCGCGACGATTTCGCCGCGCTGCTTGACGAATCGCTTGGCGCTGGCGCCACCGGTGGCTTTGAAGGCCGCGTCGTCAAGGGCACCGTAACCGCCATCGAAAACGACAAGGCCGTCATCGACGTGGGCCTGAAGAGCGAAGGCCGCGTGGCCCTGCGCGAATTCGCCGCCCCCGGCCAGCCGCACGGCCTCAAGGTCGGCGACGAAGTCGAAGTGTTCGTCGACCGCGTCGAGAACGCCGAAGGCGAAGCCATGCTCAGCCGCGACCGCGCCCGCCGCGAAGCCGCCTGGGACAAGCTCGAATCCGAATTCGGCGAAGGCAAGCGCGTTGAAGGCGTGATCTTCGGCCGCGTGAAGGGTGGCTTCACCGTCGACCTCGACGGCGCCGTGGCCTTCCTGCCCGGCTCGCAGGTTGACATCCGCCCCGTGCGCGACGTGACCCCGCTGATGGACATGCCGCAGCCGTTCCAGATCCTCAAGATGGATCGCCGCCGTGGCAACATCGTCGTGTCGCGCCGCGCCGTTCTGGAAGAAACCCGCGCCGAACAGCGCTCGGGCCTGATCCAGAACCTCAAGGAAGGCCAGATCATCGACGGCGTCGTCAAGAACATCACCGACTACGGTGCGTTCGTTGACCTCGGCGGCATCGACGGCCTGCTCCATGTCACCGACATGAGCTACAAGCGCGTCAACCACCCGAGCGAAGTGATCGCCATCGGCGACACCGTGCGCGTCCAGATCATCCGCATCAACCAGGACACGCAGCGTATCTCGCTGGGCATGAAGCAGCTGGAAAGCGATCCGTGGGATGGCGTTGCCGCCAAGTACCCGGTTGGCGCCAAGCTGCGCGGCACCGTCACCAACATCACCGAATACGGCGCCTTCGTGGAGCTGGAACCGGGCATCGAAGGCCTGGTCCACGTTTCGGAAATGTCCTGGACCAAGAAGAACGTCCACCCCGGCAAGATCGTTTCGACGAGCCAGGAAGTCGACGTCATGGTTCTGGAAGTCGACAGCGACAAGCGCCGCATCAGCCTGGGCCTCAAGCAGGCGCAGCAGAATCCGTGGGAAGGCTTTGCCGAAAAGCACCCGGTCGGTTCGATCGTGGAAGGCGAAGTCAAGAACGCCACCGAATTCGGTCTGTTCATCGGCCTGGATGGCGACGTGGACGGCATGGTTCACATGTCCGACATCGCCTGGGGCATCTCGGGTGAAGACGCCCTGGCCCTCCACCGCAAGGGTGAGCAGGTCAAGGCCGTGGTCCTCGACGTCGACGTCGACAAGGAGCGCATCTCGCTCGGCATGAAGCAGCTCGAAAAGGGCGCTCCGGCTGCTGGCGGCGTTGCCACCTCGGGCTCGCTGCGTCGCGGCGAAGTCGTCACCGTCACTGTCCTCGAAGTCCGCGATGGCGGCCTCGAAGTGCAGGCTGGCGAAGACGGCGCGACCGGCTTCATCAAGCGTTCGGACCTGGGCCGCGATCGTGACGAACAGCGTCCCGACCGCTTCCAGGTTGGCCAGAAGATCGACGCCATGGTCACCGGCTTCGACCGTTCCAAGAAGCCCAACTTCTCGATCAAGGCCCGTCAGCTGGCCGAAGAAAAGGAAGCGGTGGAACAGTACGGTTCGTCGGACTCGGGCGCTTCGCTCGGCGACATCCTCGGCGAAGCCCTCAAGGCTCGCGGCTGATCCCGGCCTGGCGGGGGCCATGCGGCCCCTGCCAACCGAGAGACCGAAAAAGCCCGCCTGGCACCGCGCCGGGCGGGCTTTTTCATGCAGTGGCGTTTTCGGAGCACACCGCCTACGTTAGATGCATCATACGACGCCACCTCCGCGTTCCGTTCGCCCTGAGCTTGTCGAAGGGCTGTCGCAACTCAGCGCTGCGCTTCGCGTCCTTCGTCCAGCTCAGGACGAGCGGAGCATGGTACACATTCCATCCCTACAGATCCCGAGAATAGACCGCGCGCATGCCCTCACCCACCCAGCCCCATCCCGGCCGCGCCCAGCGCCTGCGCGAGGCGACGCGCGATGTGCATGCGGCGCTGGATGCGGCGCTGATGGCGCGGGAAAGTTTTGCCAGCCGCGAAGGCTATGCCAGCTTCCTGGCCATGCAACTGGGCTTTCACCGCACGGTCGCGCCGCTCTATGGCGATGCCGCGCTGCAGGCTGTCCTGCCCGGCCTGGCAGACCGCTGCCGGCTGCCGCTGGTGCTGCAAGACATGGCTGATCTTGGCCTTGATGCGCCCTCCCCTCCACTGCCGGCCCCGCCGCAGCCCACGCTCGGCGCCGCGCTGGGATGGCTCTATGTGGCCGAAGGCTCGAACCTGGGCGCGGCAGTGCTGCGCAAGCTGGTCATGCGCATCGGCCTCTCCGACACATTCGGCGCCCGCCACCTGGCGCCATGGGGCGATGGACCGGCCGCGCATTGGCGCGATTTTACCGACGCGCTCGATGCCGTACCCCTCGATGCCGGGCAGGAAGCCGAGGCGATTGCCGGGGCGCGCCAGGCCTTTGCCCATGTCGCGCGCCTGGCCCGCATCGACTGAGCAGTGGCGCCGCGCCGGTTAACCGCCGTTTGCCGTCTTTTGCTTTGCAGCATTTCCGCTATGAGGGAACGCGAGGAGCGAGGGCGATGATCGAAGTTCACCAGTTTCCCTGCCTGTCTGACAACTATGGCTACCTCGTGCATGACAGCGCGAGCGGCGAAACCGTGTGCATCGACACCCCCGATGCCGATCGCTATCTGGCCGAGGCGGCCGCGCGCGGCTGGCAGATCACGCAGATCTGGAACACCCACTGGCATGCCGATCATGCCGGGGGCAACGCGGCGATCAAGGCCGCCACTGGCTGCACGATCAGCGCGCCGGCCCAGGAAACCGCAAAGATCGCGGGCGTTGACCGCGCCGTCGATGGCGGCGACACCGTGCGCCTGGGCGATCACGTGGTGCAGGTGCTGGCCGTGGGCGGGCACACGCTGGGCCATGTCGCCTATCACCTGCCCGATGCCGGCCTGGCTTTTGTCGGTGACGCGCTGTTTGCGCTGGGCTGCGGGCGCATGTTCGAAGGCACCCCGCCGCAGTTCTGGGCCAGCCTCACGCGCCTCAAGGCGCTGCCGGCCGAAACGCTGGTTTACTGCGCGCACGAATATACCGCCAGCAATGCCCGCTTTGCCGTGCACGCCGATCCCGACAATGCCGCGCTGGCCGCCTATGCGCAGGATGTTGCTGCCCGGCGCGCGCAGGGCCTGCCAACCGTGCCCACACCGCTGGCGCGCGAATTAGAAACCAACCCCTTCCTGCGCGCCGACGATCCCGTCCTGCAATCCCGCTGGGGCGGCGGCGACGCCGTTGCCACCTTTGCCGCCTTGCGCGCGGCCAAGGACAGCTTCCGCTGACTGTTGCACGCGAAAGAGATCTTGATCCATGGCCGAAAAGCGCCTCACCCGTGTAACCAGTTTCGACGTGGCCGAAGCGGCCGGCGTCAGCCAGTCCACCGTCAGCCGTGCGCTGGCCGGTGACCCGTCGATCAGCGCGCCGACCCGCCAGCGGGTGATGGAGGCGGCGCGCAAGCTCAACTATCAGGTAGACGAGAATGCCGCGCGCCTGCGCCGGGGCAAGACCGGCACGCTGGCGGTAGTCATGGTCTGCCGGCCGGGGCAGGATCGCAAGGATCTCAATCCCTTCTACTATGCCCTGCTGGGCAGCACCTGCGCCGCCGCCGCCGCGCGCGGGTTCGAGGTGCTGGTGGCGTTTCAGGACAGCCCGGAAAATTTCTGGGGCCATTACCAGGAACGCCGCAAGGCCGACGGCATGATCGTGATCGGCACCAGCGAGAACACTGCGGCCTGGGACTATTTCGGCGCCCTGCCCCAGGGCAGCCACTGGGTGTGCTGGGGCGCGACGCAGGACGATTTCCCCTGGGTGCGCAGCGACAACCACGCCGGGGCCACGCTGGCCACGCGCCACATGCTGGTGCGCGGCTATCGCCATATCGTGTGCCTGGGTTCGGAAACCTCGCCACAGCGGCAGTTCAAGGAACGCTATGACGGCTATGCCACAGCGATGGAAAGCGCCGGGCTGGAGCCGGTGCTTCAGCGCATCGAGCGTGGCCTGCCGCGCGAAGAGCAAGGCCGCCGGGCCGCCGTGGCCCTGATCGAAAGCGGGCGGCCGTTCGATGCGATCTTTGGCGTGAGCGACGAGATCGCGCTGGGCGCGCTCAAGGAACTGGCCGGGCGCGGGCTGGTCGTGCCCGATCAGATCGGCATCGTCGGGTTCGATGGCGTGCGTGCCGGTGCCTGGTCCACGCCGCCGCTCACCACGGTGGAATCCGATTTCGAGGTGGCCGGCTCGCTGCTGGTCGATCGCCTGCTGGCGATGATTTCGGGCGAGACGGCGACGGCGCGGCGCGTGCCGGTGCGCCTGGTCGTACGCGGCTCTACCCGGCCCTGAGCCAGCCGATGACAGAGCCGTCTCCGCTTGACCGCATTGACCTCAAGATCGTGGAAGAGCTGCGTGTCGACGGGCGGCTGAGCATCAACGAACTCGCGCGCCGCGTGGGCTTGAGCAAGACGCCATGCCAGGCGCGGCTCAAGCGGCTGATGGCCGATGGCGTCATCCGTGGCTTTCGCGCCGTGGTCGATCCGCACAAGCTAGGCCTGGCGCATATCGCGTTTACCCAGGTGAAGCTGTCAGACACCCGCGAAAAGGCGCTCGACGCGTTCCGCCGCGCCGTCCTCCAGGTGGAGGAGGTGGAGGAATGCCACATGATCGCCAGCCATTTCGATTATCTGCTCAAGATCCGCACGGCCGATATCCTGGCCTATCGCCGCGTGCTGGGAGAGCGGATTTCGAGCCTGCCCAACGTGGCGAGCACATCGACCTATGTGGCGATGGAAACGATCATCGAGCACGGCGCATAGGCGCAGCAGAGGTCACGCCAGCACCGCATCCCCCGCTGCAGTGCGCGGCACCGGGCGGCGGGCCAGCCCCACCACCAACGCAACGACAAGGCCGATCAGCGCCTGGCCCGCGAAATTGGGCACGAAGCTGCCCATCGTATCGTGCAGGTGCCCACCGATGCTCGGCCCGATCGCAGCTGAGGTGGAAACCACGGTCATCACCGAATAAAGCTCCAGCGCGGCGCGCCCGCCGAACCAGCCGCGCAGCAGCAGGGCCGTGCCCACGGTGGAAACCCCGATGCCGATGCCAAAGGTTACCGCGAAAAAGCCCAGCGCGGCGGTGCCCAGCGGCAGGATCAGCGCGAGCGAGGAAAATGCCGATCCCACCAGCGCCACCACGGTAAGTGCGCGGGCATCGACCCGCTGACCGGCAAAACCGGCGAGCGCCGCTGCCACGGCCGCCACAAAGGCCGCCGCCGAAATGAACCCGGTGGCCACGCCCGGCGCCACGCGGTGTTCGAGCATGTGCTGATAGGCAAAGCTGTGCACGGTGGTGTTGATTAACAGGCACGCAGTATAGGCCAGCACCACGATCCAGAACTGCCATGAAGCCAGCGCCGCGCGCGCCGTCCAGCCTTCGGGCGGAGGCGGCGCTTCATCGGCCGGGCCATGGACCACGCCGACGCGGCGTTCATAGCGGCCGCACACCGCCGCCGCGAACAGCCCGAGCACCAGTGCGCCGGCGGCACAGGCCAGCCAATAGAGGCGCCAGCTGCCGGTGGCCGAATGGATCGCGAAGAAGGTGATCGGCCCAGCCACCGCCCCCAGGTTGCCAGCGGTAAAATAGAGGCCGATGGCAGTGGAGCGCTTGCGGTCAAAGGCATTGCCAATGGCATCGACCGCCGCGATCGACCCGCAAAAGCAGAAGCCCAGCCCCAAGAGCAGCGTGGCGAGCAGATACATCCACACGCCCTGCATCCAGGCCAGCGCGGCAAATCCGGCAATAAGCTGCACCATGCCGATCAGCAGCGTAACCGCCACGCCATGGCGGCGGATGACAGCTGCCGGCAGCATCGAGGCCGCCCCGCAGGCAATCCCCAGCACGGTAAAGCCCATGCCCGCCTGCGCCCAGGTAAAGTGCAGATCAGCCACGATCATCGGCAGAACCTGGCCCAACGAATTGAACGTGGAAGCCATCAACAGAAAATAGAGCGCGGCAAACGCGCCCAGAATGACGATACGCATCGGCTTGGTGCCCTTGGTGATACCCGTGCCCGGCTGGGTTGCCCGACCCGACATGGTCAAGCCACCGGCCAGGCGCAAGGGATCGTCTTGCCGGCCCGCGCGATCAGGCCCGGCGCGGCATCCTGAATCTGGGCATAGAGCGCTTCTTCATCCACGTTCGTCATCCGATAATTGTCGACCAGGCGCTGCCCGTCCACCCACACGCTGTGCACGCCGCGTCCATCGGCCGACCAGACGAGCTGGTTGATCACGTTGAGCAGCGGCGTCCATTCCGGGCGGTTGCGATCGTGCGCCACGAAATCGGCCTTCATGCCCGGCACCAGAGCGCCGACCGTTCCAGCCAGGCCCGCCGCCGCCGCACCATGCAGCGTGGCGCATTCCAGCACGGCATGCGCGGGGAACAGGTCACCATCGCGCCGCGCATCCTTGAACAGGCCCGCGAGCAGATACATCGCGCGCATCAGATCGGCGATATTGCCGTTGTTGTTGCCATCGGTGCCCAGCTGGATCGGCACGCCCGCCGCCTGCATTTCCGGGAACTTGCCATGGCTGGTCACGCCATAGCCGCCCTTCATCGCGGTGAGCGGGCAATGCGTCACCAGCATGCCGCTGCGCGCCACGGCGGCCACCTCGGCGTCATCGAGGTGGATCATGTGCGTGAGCGAAAGATGATCGCCCAACGCGCCCAGTTCTTCCAGATGGAGCAAGGCGCGCTTGCCGGTGGTGGCAAGGTAATAGTCGGGATCGGCCGGATCAGCGCTCATATGCGCGGTAATGCCCACACCGCGTTCGCGCACCATGGTCGTGGCGGCGCGCCACAGGTCGTCTGTGGCGGTGTTGTGTCCGACCAGACAGCCCCAGGCCGCCAGGCGCTTGTCATCAGCAACCGGCCAGCGATCCAGCTGGCTTTCGAGCCGGGCGATGGCATCGCGCGTAAGCGCAGCCTGATCGTCGGTGGGCGCAAAGGCGCGATCCTGGATCCACTGCCCCAGCCGGCCACGAATGCCCACGGCGTCAACCGCCTCCATCACGGCGGGCAGATCCAGGATCGTCCCGGCCTCGATGAACGTGGTCACCCCGTTCTTAAGCATTTCCACCGAGGCCAGCGTGGCGGCAAGCTGTTCCTCGGCCGGGGTCTGCGCCAGATAGGTGGGGATCAGCCAATCGAACACGTTGGTGCGCCAATCGGTGTCATCGGGCACATAGCCGCGCGTGATCGGCTCGCCAGTGATGTGCACGTGGCAATTGACCAGCCCCGGCGTCAGCACGAAGCGGCTGCCATCGATCACGTCGCGCGCGGTAACCTGGGCCATGACCTGCGCGGTCGGGCCCACCGCCACGATGCGATCGCCCGCCACGGCTAGCGCGCCATCGCGCCAGATCTGCCGCGCGGCGTCCATCGTCACGATCCACGCGTTGCGGATCACGAAATCGGCAGCGATAGGGCCGTCCCCGTCAGGGCTCATGCGCGCCAAGCCCCCACCACGGCGGCGCTGGTCGTCAGCAGCGAGCAATGCTGCGCCATAGCCTTGAGCGCGTGCACATGCAGATCAGGCTCGGCCGCAGCGCAGGCATCAGACACCACAAAGGTGTGGTAGTTGTGATGAAACGCATCGCGCGTGGTGGAATCGACGCAGCAGTCGGTCGTCAGCCCGGTCATCACCAGGGTATCGATACCGCGCGCACGCAATTGCATATCAAGGTCGGTGCCGTGGAAGCTGGAATAGGCCAGCTTGGCAATCTCGATATCGCCTGGCCGGGGCGCCACGCGCCAGTAATCCTCGCCGCCGCTGCCGATCCGGCAGATCGCCTCGCCGCCAGGAGAGCCACGCCTGGCCATCCAGGTTTTCAGCGCCTGGCTGTCGCTTTCCGGCCGGGTCATCACCCGCATGAAGGCTACGGTGACGCCGGCCGCGCGGGCAGCGGCGACCAGTTCCTCGATCCGGTCGACCGCCTTGTCGGATTCGGTCATGTCTGCGCCATAACCGGCGACCACGCCGTGCGGCGCGGCGAAATCGACCTGCACATCGACCACCACCAGCGCGGTGCGCGCCGGCGCGATCATCGCGCCTGGCTGGGCCACGTGCGGCAAGGCGGTGGCCGGATCGATCACGGTCTGGGCCGCCGGCTCAGGCATCGATCGCCTCCTTGATCTTGCCGGGAAAGCGCGCGCGCAGAACGGGCAGGATCTTTTCGGCAAAGACCGGCAGCATCGTCAGGTAATCGGGGAAGATCAGCATCAGCCCGTCAAGCGCAGTCTTTTCAAAGATTTCGGTCAGCTGCGCGAGCACCGTCTCGGGGGAGCCAGCCACATGCGGGGCCATCAGCGCCGATCGCGCCTTGCGGGTGAAATCGTTCTCCTTGCCGATTTCAGCATCGAGCATGCCATAGGCGCGCATCATGCCCCACAGCGTCTCTTCATCCAGCCCATCGCGATAGGATTGCACCATGGCCTCGGCCTCTGCATCGGTTTCGCCAATGACCAGGATCATCATCGAATAGGTGCGGATGGCGTGGCCCAGTTCCAGCGCGCCGGCCTTGGCCTTGTGCGTGTTGGCAATCAGTTCGTCCAGGTTGTTGCCCGCCAGGAACAGCGCGTCCATGTGCTCGGCGGTAAAGCGCACGCCGGCCTTGGACGTGCCGGCGCAGACCAGGAACGGGCGCTGCTGCGGCTTGGGCCACGACGTGCAATCGTCCAGCGTGAAATACTTGCCATGGGCGGTGACCCGGTCTTCGCTCCACAGCCGCTTGATGTTCTCGATCCACTCGGTGGCCAGGACATAGCGCTCGTCATGGTCGACGCCTTCGGGCCAGGCGCCCATCTGGGCAAATTCGCCCTTGTAGGCGCCGGTCACCACGTTGAGCCCGGCGCGGCCCCCGCTGATCTGATCGAGCGTGGCAATCATCTTGGCCGCCACCGCCGGATTTTGCAGCAGGGTGTGGATCGTCGCCCAGACCTTTACCCGGCTGGTCGCCTGGGCCAGGCCGGCCATCATCAGCGGGCTGTCGAGCGAGGATTCCCAGTGCTGGATCTCGCCGCCATAGCCTTTGAACTTGGCCATAGCCATGATGAAGTCCAGCCCCATGGTATCGGCCAGCTTGGCCACTTCCAGATTATAGCCATAGGAGCCATCGAGCCGCGGCGAATTCTTTGAAATGATCCAGCCGCCGTTGGCCATCGGCATGAAGATGCCGATGTCGCGCCCGCCGCTGTCGGAAGGAAGGCCGAAATGCGCAACCGTGGTAGTGGGTTCGGTCATGGCTGGTCCGTGATTTTGCAGTGATGAACAGGATGTGTGGCGCGGGTTGGGATCACGGGCAAGCTAGGGCGGCTTGGCCCGCGCATCTTGTCACCACGCGCACGAAGGTTTGTGCAGCGCATGAACTCCGGCGCTGGCGCACAAATCCATGCGCGCCACGGCAAGACGCGCCCGCCACATCCAACTAGCCCTGGCGCAAACCAACAGAAGGAATGCGCATGGCAAACTGGTTCATCACCGGCGTCAGTTCGGGCCTGGGTCTGGCCCTGGCCCGCGCCGCGCTGGGGCGTGGCGATGCCGTGGTGGGCACGGTGCGCGCGCAGGCCGACGCGGAAATGTTTACTGCCCTTGCCCCCGGCCGCGCTCATGCGATGAAGCTGGACGTGACCGACGAAGCCGCCGTGCAGGTGGTGATGCGCACCGCGCAGGGGCTGGTCGGCCCGCTTGATTACGTGGTCAACAACGCCGGACGCGGCTTTACCGGCGCGGTGGAGGAAACCAGCCTGGCCGATGCGCGCGCGCTGTTCGATGTCAATGTGTTCGGCCCGCTGGCGGTAATCAAGGCCGCACTTCCCGCCATGCGCGCCCGCGGCGCCGGGCACATCGTCAACATCACCTCGGTTTCGGGCCTGGCGGCCTGGCATGGCACGGCGATCTATGGCGCCACCAAGTTTGCGCTGGAATGCATCGGCCGCACCCTCGCGCAGGAAGTGGCCCCCTTGGGCATCAAGGTGACCAACGTGGCGCCCGGCGGACTGCGCACCGCCTTTTCCGCCGACCGCCTGCCCGGCGCCGATCCAGTCATCGCCGATTATGCCGGCACCGCGCATCTGGCGCGCCAGATCCTGCAGGACAAGCACGGCAACGAGCCGGGCTGCCCCACGCTGGCCGCGCAGGCGATCCTGGCCGCGCTGGATGAGCCCGAGCCACCGCTGGTCCTGCTGCTGGGTGACGACGCGCTGCACTATGCCGAACACGAACTGGGTCACTTGGCTGGGCAGTTCGATCGCTGGCAGGGCTATACGCTGGCGATTGCGGCGGAGCCGGTATTGCTCGAGTGATCGAACGGGTATCCGCAACGTCGTGACGGCAAACAGCGGGACCCCGGATCAAGTCCGGGGAGACGATGCCTGAAAGAATGTCTTTCCACGTCACCCCGGACTTGATCCGGGGTCCCGCTTCCTTGGCGCGCACCGCTACCCGCGATCAGCTGGTGAACAGCGCCTTGCGGATCACCGCATGCACGCCCCAGTTGCCATTGGCGACCTGGCTGATGCCGAAATCGACGCCGACCGAGAGCAGCGAGATCGCCTCGTCCTCGGTCAGGTCGCGGATGGTCATCAGGAAGCGCCGCGCCTTGCGGAAAGCGTCGCGCATTGCGGCATCGATCGATGATCGCTTGTAAACCTCGCTCTGCGCCTTGCCGCCCAGATCGCGCAGGTAATCGGGGTTGGAAAAGCCCAGGATCACATATTCGCTGGGCGTCTCGATCATCGGATAATCCAGCTCGCGCACGTGGGCCGGCGCGCCCTTGGCCTTGTGCAGGATCACCTGGATCACGGCGGTCATCGAGCATTCGATCGCCGTGCCGCACAGTTCGCCATCGCCCTGGCTGGCGTGGGGATCGCCCAGCGACAAGAGGCCGCCAGGCACTGCCACCGGCAGGAACACGCTGGCGCCCGGCCCCAGGCGCCAGTTGTCGATATTGCCACCGAAATTGGCCGGCGGCACCGAATCGACCAGATCGGCATGGGCCGGCGCCAGCGCCACCACGCCGAAATGCGGCCGCACCGGTATCTCGATATCGCGCAGCACGTTGAAGTTCTTTTCGATCGTTTCCGGGTCGACCGGCACGCCGGGGTAATCGTACATCGGGTGAATCACGCCCGAGGGGTCTTTCTGCGGCGTCCAGCGATAGTTGTAGACCGCGTGCGCCAGCGGCAGCCCAGCGCCCTTCTCGATCTCGTAGATGGTGATCACTTCGCGCGGTTTCGGCTCCGTGATCAGTTCGGCATAGTGAAAACCCCAATAGGCGGCCACGTTGCTGCCAAAGGCGCGCCCGGCAAAGCGCGGGTTGCGGCTGGGGCGCGGATCGATATCGAGGATGCGCACCTGCACCACGTCGCCCGGCTCTGCCCCCGAAATGGCGATCGGGCCGGTGCAGATATGCACGCCAAAGCCCTCGCCCGGCCCACGCCCCAGCACCGAGGCATCGAGCGGCCCTGCCCCGCGCCGATCCACCACCTTGCCCTCGGCTGTCCAGCGATAGACCGCCTCTGCCGCCGGATCGCCATGGATCATGCGTTCGGCGTCATCGTTGGCGTGGTGGGTCAGCGTTTCGACGGTGACATAATCGCCCGAGCAGACTTCCAGCGCGGGTTTCAGATGCTTGCTGAAATAGCCCCAGTGGATCGTATCGGGGCGCACCGGCAACACATGATGGCGCACGCCAGGCGCGGCATCGACCTGCACGTCCTCGACCAGGCCATCGGCCTCTACCGCCGGATCGAGTGTCGTGGCGGCAGGCGCTTCCTCGCGCTCTTCGGGCCGGGCATCCTTTTGCGCGCTGGGTCGCCCGCGCCGGGGTGCCTCGATCGACTCGTCCGGCAGAGCGCCCACCTTGCGGTATTCGCGCGGGCTCATGCCATAGCGTTCGCGGAATGCGCGGCTGAAGCTGGCGCTGTCGTTGAACCCCCACTGAAAGAGGATTTCGGAAATGGAGCGCTGCGCGTGCAGCGGGCTGCCCAGGTCAAGCCGGCAGCGTTCCAGCCGGCGGAATTTCACGAACTGGCTAAAGCTTTCGCCGGCGCTTTCGAACAGTTTCTGCAGATAGCGCGGGGAAATGCGGTGCTCCGCCGCGATCTGGTGGATCGACAGGTTGGGATCGGACAGGCGCATTTCGATCGACTGGAACACCCGTTCGAGGATCGCCGCGCGCGCACCGGCCGCGCCGCCCAATTCCTTGACCGGTGCCTTGTCGAGCAGCGTGGCGGCAATGAATTCGGGGAGCGCCAGTTCGACCGGGCGGATCTGGTCGTCCGACACGTCGACGATGGTATCGGCCACCGAGCGCAGCAGCGCCGAGAGCATGCGGCCGATCGCCTCGTCGGCAATCAGGTTGCTGATCTGCGATGGCAGGGCCGAGCGCGAACGCAGCGCGGGCAGCGCGTGGGGCACCTTGACCAGCAGAAAGCGGTGTTCGCCGTTCAGGTCGATCTGCGTGCGGGCAGAGCCACCGCCATAGAGAATGTCCCCTTCGGACAGCTCGATCGCGGTGGTGCCCTGCGTCGCGCTCAGCCGCCCTTCGAGCAGCAGCACCAGCCAGAAACTGGGCGCATCCTGAGCCATATCGATCGCCAGGCGCTGGCCATTGCCGGTCACGCGCACGAACTGGATGCCCTGGCCGCTGGTAAAGCTTACCAGCTCGCCATAGAGTTCCTCAGCAGTGCCAAGCACTTCGAGGCTGACACGCTGCAGCGCAAAACGCCAGGCGTCCTGGCGCTGCTCGCGCGGGTAGGCATTGGTGGTAAAGCGCAACGGCTTGCCCCCTAGGTTGAGCGACCCTGATGGCGGCGCGGCTTATGGTTGCCGGCCTGGCAACCACCTTACGCCATCTGTGATGACACGCAATGCTGCACCGCAAACAAAACGTGCCCCGGATCGGGTCAGGCCTGGGTCATTTCCCGGACTGCCAGGCGCTGGTGCGTGGCGCGATAGCGGTGCACCAGCCACTTGTTGAACTGGCCTTGCGCGCCTTCCTGCCAGGAATAGCGCCCGCGCGGGGCAAAGCGCGAGCGCAGGCCCTGCTGCACCAGTTCATCGACATGCAGGTCCTGCGCGATGATGTGGCCCGAGGCGCGGATATTCATGTCGAGCTTGTGATCGAAGGCGGGGTCGGCCATCGCGCCCGGCGCAAACAGGAAGCCGGTGTCCATCTCCAGCGATTCCGGGCCATTGGGCCGCAGGATCAGATAGATCACCATGTCGCTCATCATCACCAGGCTGAGCGTGGGCGGGATGTTGGCAAAGGTCATGCGCATGCGCGCTTCGTCAGACAGGCCGGGGAACACCGGCAGCACCGCCTTTTGCGTGGCGTTGAAGCTGGCATCGGCATGCAGCGTGCCGTTGAAGCGCAGGAAGCCGCCATCGGCCGGATCGCTATCGGGAAACACCGCCAGGCCTGATGGCACGAAATCGTGCAGCGGGCCATGGTGCAGCCGGCTGGCATGATAGCCATCGTTGTTGTTTTCGAACATGACCTTCCAGTTCCACGGCAAGGTCGGCGCCGGATCGGGGCGCGGCCCTTCCGCCCCGGCCAAGTCATAGCCGGCAATGGCGTCGGCCACCGCCGTCAGGCGCGGCGCCAGCGGGGCGGCATCGGCATCAAAGTTGATGAAGATGAAGCCGTTCCACAGTTCCACCTTGAACGTCGGCAGGCTGTATTGCGCCTTGTCGAAATTGCAGGTCTTGCTCATCGCCGGGGCGGCGACCAGCTTGCCGTCCAGGTTGTAGCTCCAGTGGTGATAGGGGCACAGGAAACCGCGTGCATTGCCGTGCCCTTCGGCCACCAGCATCGCGCGGTGCTGGCACACCGCCGACATCGCGCGGATTTCCCCATCCAGCGTGCGCGATACCAGGATCGGTTCGCCAATCACGCGGGTGGAGAAATAGTCGCCCGGCTTGGCCACCCAATCGGCGCGGCCCACGCATAGCCATTCGTGGTTGTAGAGCGCCTCTTTCTCGAACGCATAGAATTCCGCGCTGGTATAGCACTCGGGCGGCAGGGTCTCCGCCTCGGCGAGGTCGGTGGCCGAACTCTCAAGCGAGCGGATGAAGCTGTCGGTAACGAGGGTCACGGGCGCAAACTCCTGAAACGGGCTGGATCGAAGCTCTGTTTAGCGGTGTTGCAGGCCGCTGGTCTTGAGCCGGGCAGCACGAATTGTTGAGCATGTGGTGCTGCGCAGTCTGCGCCAAGCCATGCTGCGCCGCAACAATAATGAAGAACACAATTGGCGGGGGATTTGCGTCCCCCGCCACCGGCATCACTCGCGGGTGAAGTCTGCCGGCACCTGCGGATCGGCCCCGGCCTTGCCCCACAGCAGGATTTCGTTGCCCCACGGATCCTGGAAGGCATGGTTATAGCCGTTGAAAGTGGACCAATAGTGATTGCGCCACAGGATCGTGGCGCCGCGTTCCTCCGCCGCGGCCAAGATGCGATCGGCACTGTCATCGTCGCTGATCAGGATCCAGATGCGCGGCTTGCGCCCGTCGCTCGCCAGATCGCGCGGGGCCACGCCGGCCGGTTCTGGGTGCGGCCGGGCATTGGCTGCGGCAAAGATGCCCAGGTGCAAGTTGCCGATCGCGCTGTCGCTGCCGTCGGGGTTCTTGAACTGCCCGCCCGGCACCATGCGGTGATAGACCCCGGCCGGCTTTTCATCGTTCTGCCAGCCGAACACCTCGGCATAGAATCGGGCTGCGGCGGCCGGGTCATCGGCAGGCATATCGACGAAAATCAGGGTGTTGGGCATTGGCAGCGCCTTTCCTTGGCCAGCAGGGTCAATAGCCACCTTGTGGCAAGGCGCGGCCCCGCCCGGCTTGGACCTGGGCGCACCGATTGTTGATCCGTGCGCGGCGCGGCCAAGTCATAGGGCGCGCGCAAACAAGACCGCAGCGCAGCATTGGCCCGACAACCAAGGCGTCCTGATACCCATCGAAACGAGGCACACGCATGAGTTTGGTCTGCACCCACGGTCAGCAGCGGACGGCTACGGCGCCCGGCGCCCTGCACTATCTGAAAGCCACGCCCGAGACCGTGCACTGGGGCTATTTCTCGCCCACGATCAAGCCCGCCCTGACGATCAAGAGCGGCGATCTGGTGCATGCCGAAGCGATCACCCACCATGCCGGCGATGCGCCCGAACTGATGTTCGACGAAGGCGTGGAGCAGATCTTCACCCAGATCGATCCCACCACCCGCGCGCCGGGCGTGCACATCATGACCGGGCCGATCTATGTCGAAGACGCCGAGCCGGGCGACATGCTGGAGGTGCGCTATCTCCAGATGGTGCCGCGCAACAACTATGGCTCCAACCTCGCGGCCAACTGGGGCCACCTCTATCAGGAGTTCGACGAAAAGGAGCGGGTGACGATCTACCAACTCGATCCCACCACGCAAACCGCCAGCGCGCTCTATGCCTATGATTTTCCGGGGAAGTACCTGGTGCCTGGCACGATCACCAACTGCCCGGTGTGCGATCGCCAGCCCGCCCTGCCGGGTGTGACCATCCCGGCCCGCCCGCACCTGGGCACGGCCGGCGTGGCCCCGGCGGTGAACGAGCCGGTCAGCACGATTCCCCCCGGCCTGCATGGCGGCAATATCGACAACTGGCGCATCGGCGCCGGCGCAACGATGTATTACAAGTGCCAGGTCAAGGGCGGCCTCTTTTCCATCGGCGATCCGCATGTCAGCCAGGGCGATGGCGAGATTTCCGGCACGGCGATCGAAAGCTCGCTCAACTGCCTGTTCCAGATCATCCTGCGCAAGGATTTCGATTTCCCCTCGCCGCTGCTGGAAACGCCCAAGCACTGGATCGTCCACGGCTTTGGCGAAGACCTGGATGCGGCGATGAAGAATGCCTCGCTCGACATGCTCCACCTGCTGAGCGAACAGGTCGGCCTGTCGAAGAACGATGCCTATTCGCTGATGAGCGTGGCCGCCGATTTCGGCGTGACCCAGGTGGTGGACGGCACGCTGGGCGTGCACGCGCGGATCAACCGCGACATGTTCCCCGCCAAGGGCGTGGCCAAAGACCCACAGTAAGCCCTGCCGAGGGTCGCACAGGAAGCGCCGGAGAGCCTTGGCTTTCCGGCGCTTTTCGCGCGTGGATTTGGGTGACGTGCCAACGCCCTTCGACAGGCTCAGGGCGAATGGGGAGAGCCAATTCCTGACCACCGTTCGGGCTGAGCTTGTCGAAGCCCCGCCCTTGCGCGCCCTATCCGGCCAGGCCCTCGTCCACCTCTGCCCGCGTGGGCATCGAGGCGGCAGCACCCAGGCGCTGCACCGAGATTCCGGCCGCAACCACCGCCACAGTCAGCGCGTGGGCCATGGTTTCACCTTCCGCCAGCCGCGCGGCCAGCACGCCACAGAAGGTATCACCCGCGCCGGTCGTATCCACCACCGGCACGGCCCGCGCAGGCAGGCGGATCGTGCCGTTCGGCCCTTCGGCCAGCACGCCGGCCCCGCCCAGCGTGACGATCACCCACTGCCCCGCGCGCGCCATCAGCCGGCGCGCGGCCCCCGCCAGGGCGATGTCTCCCTCCGGCACGTCCTCCCCCAGGAAGAACGCCAGTTCGGTTTCATTAACCACCAGGATATCGGCCAGCGGCAGGATCGCGCGCCCTTCGGCCGTGGCCGGCGCGGCATTGTAGAGCGTGCGTGCGCCAGCCTCGCGCGCCAGGGTCAGAAAGCGGGCCACGGCCTCAGCCGGCACTTCGGCCTGGGCCACGGCCAGGGCAGCACCGGCGGGAAAGTCTGACGGGGCAGGAAGCGCGGCATTGGCGCCCGCCACGATCACGATCTGGTTCTCGCCCGCGTCAGACACGAAGACATGCGCAAGCCCGGTTGGGCCAGGCAGCCGCGCCACCGCGCCGGTGCCCACGCCGGCCTGAGCCAGGGCATCGAGCATCGCCACGCCATGGGCATCATCGCCCACCGCGCCCAGCATCACCGTGGGCACGCCCTGGCGCGCGGCGGCGACTGCCTGGTTGGCACCCTTGCCACCGGGCAGCAGGTCATAGCTGGTGGCCGCAACCGTTTCCCCGGCAAGCGGCAGGTGCGGCACGCGCATGACCAGATCGCGGTTGATCGATCCGAAAACGACGACTGCCATCAGGCGAGCACCAGATCGCCCGTGGCGCTGTCTGCGGCCGGGCGCGCGTCTGGCGCGCTGGCAGCAAAGCGGTCGGGGTGCGGCAAGAGCGCCAGCAGAACCATGCCCAGTGCCAATGCACCGACGATGGCGAGCGTCGCCACGACATAAGTGCCGCTGCGGTCAAAGCTCATGTCCATCAGCATCGGCGCCACGCCCTGGATGAACGCAACGACAGCATAGAATGCACCGACGATCGTGCCGAAGTGGCGCAGCCCGAAATAGCGCGACACGAAATACGACAGCGCGGCATATTCCGCCCCCATGCCGATGCCGAGCAACGCGCCGGCGGTGATGATCGCCAGGCTGCCGGTGGAAAACTGCAGGATCAGCATGCCGGCCATGGCGCTGGCATACATCGGCAGGATCAGGCGCGGGGTGCGAAAGCGATCGAGCAGGCCGCCGGTCACTACCTGCCAGCCCGCCGTGACCAGGGCAAAGACCACTACCACGCCGGTGGCCTGCGCCAGCGACACGCCATGGCCCATGAGGATCGGCACGACATGGGTGAACATCGCGGTCATCCCGCCAGCGCCGGCCGCCACGGCCACCAGCATTAGCCAGAATGCACCGGTGCGCGCGGCCTGGCCCAGGCTCATGCCGCTGGCGAGCGGGGACATGGCATGGCTATCACCGGCCGCAGCGGGTGGCGCATCGCGCATCCACAGCGCGATGAACGGCGCGGCCAGCGCCACGATCAGCCCGATCACGACATAGCCCATGCGCCAGCCGTGGCTGGACAGGACCACGCCGGCCACGATCGGCATGATCGTGGCGCCCAGGCCATTGCCCACGCCCGCGGTAACCCCCAGCATCAGCCCGCGCCGCGCATCGAACCAGTTCGACACCACCTTGCTGACCATGCCTGTGGCCGCCATCGTGCCGAACAGCCCGACCACGGCAAACCGCCAGTAGAAATCGAGCATCGTGCCATCGGCGCGCGACACCAGCAGGATGCCCACCGCCAGCCCGAGATTGCCCGTCAGCAGAAGCCAGCGTGCGCCAAACCGGTCCATCGCCCGGCCGATCAGCGGATAGCTGATCGCGCTGATCACCGAAATCAGCCCGAGCACGCCCGAAACACCGGCACGCGGCCAGCCGAAATCCTGCGCGATCGGCACCAGGAACACGCCGATCGTGGCGGAAATCGCCGCGGTCATGCACAAGGTGTTGGCGATGGTGGCGGCGATGGCGACCTTGGCCGCCTGATAGCTGGGCGCAGAAGGCATGGTGCGCGGCGAGTCCCGGATAGTGAGTGGCGCAGCTATCAGACCCCACGCTGGCGCGCTTGCCAAGCATGGAGGCTCGCTCGCAACAACGAGGGCGTCAGCCATCAATTTGATGGCGCCAGCAAGTGCCGCTTTACAGGCACTTGGCCACCGAACAGCCGCGCCTTGCAAAATTGCTTGCGCGGGCCGTCAAGACGGGGAACCCCTGCCCCGCTAGGTCGGGGCCGATGACCGTGCCATCACCGAGCGGACCTTTCGGGGCAAAGCCCGGAACGACGATGCCACGATACTGCCGATGCGCAAGGAGCCAAGCGACCTCATGCCCGATTCCGCCACCCGGATGCCCAGCCTGTTCATTCCCCATGGCGGCGGCCCCTGCTTTTTCATGGACTGGCGCGCGATGGGTGGGCCGGCCGACGCCTGGGACAAGACCGCCGGCTATCTCAAGGGCCTGATCGCCAGCCTGCCGGAAAAACCCAAGGGCATCGTGGTGATATCCGGGCATTGGGAGGAAGACGCGTTTACCGTCGCTTCCGCGCCCGCGCCGGGCATGATCTATGATTACTATGGCTTTCCGCCGCACACCTATGAACTGAAGTTTCCCGCGCCGGGTGCACCTGCGCTTGCCGAGCGGATTGTCGCGCTGATCGAGGCCGAAGGGCTGCCGGCACGCACCGATGCCACGCGCGGGTTCGACCACGGGGTGTTCATCCCGTTCCTGCTGGTCACGCCCGAGGCGGATATTCCGGTGGTGCCGCTCTCGCTCAAGCGCGACCTCGATCCTGAAGAGCACCTGCGCTGTGGCCGCGCCCTTGCTGCGCTGCGCGACGAGGGCGTGCTGATCGTGGGTTCGGGCATGAGCTTCCACAACATGCGCGCGTTCTTTTCGCCCGCCGCCACGCAGCCTTCGGCCACGTTCGATGCCTGGCTTACCCAGGCGATCGAAAGTCCGCCCGAACAGCGCTGGCAAGCCTTGCGCCATTGGGCCAGCGCGCCGGCCGGCCGGCAAAGCCACCCGCGCGAAGAACACCTGATCCCGCTGATGGTGGCAGCAGGTGCCGCCGCCGATGCGCCGGGCCAGCGCGATTTTACCGACAACGTGATGATGGCCGATATCTCTGCCTTCCGGTTCGGCTAGGATGCAGGCGGTCGATACCTTGGTCACCGGCGCGATGCTGGTGACGATGGATGCGCAGCGCCGCGTGATCCGCGATGGCGCGGTTGCCATGGCACAGGGCCGCATCGTGGCGGTGGGGCCAAGCGCAGAGGTGGCCGGCATGGTTGCGCCGCGCGAGGTGATCGATGCGCGCGGTTTTGTTGCCACGCCCGGCTTCGTCAATGCGCACGTGCATCTGACCGAAACCCTGATCCGCAATTTCCTGCCCGAGGCGCTGCCCTTTGACGAAGGGCTCAACCAATGGGTGATCCCGCTCTACCAGGGACATACCCCGCATGAGCAGGCCATTGCGGCGCGGCTGGCAGTGCTGGCCATGCTCAAGACCGGCACGACCACGTTCCTCGAAGCCGGCACGCTGATCGCGTTCGAGGCCGTGGCCCAGGCGCTGGAGGGCACAGGCATTCGCGGACGCATCGGCCGCTGGTGCATGGACCGGGCGTTTGCTCCTGGCGAGGACCAGGCCGCGCTGACCCAGGCCGCGCTCGACGCGTTTGGCGCCGATCTGGCTGCCTGGCCCGATGACGGACGCCTGATCGCCGCCTGGCCGCTGCTGGTCGGGCACATGACCAATACTGCCGAGCTGTGGCAGGCGGCCACGGCCATCGCGCGCGAGAAAAACCTGCGCATTTGCGCGCACATGGCGCCCGCCGCCGGTGACCCGGAATGGTATCTGGCCAACACCGGCAAGCGCCCGGTGGAATGGCTGGCAGACCTTGGCGTGTTGGGCGATCACCTGGCGCTGGTCCACATGGTGCATGTCGACGAACGCGAAGTGGCCCTGCTGGCACAAAGCGGCACGCATGTGGTGCATTGCCCCGAAGCCTCGCTCAAAGGCGGCTATCAGGCCACCACGCGCGGGCTGTTTCCCGAAATGGCCGCCGCTGGCGTCAACATCGCGATCGGCACCGATGGCGGCGATCGGCATGATCTGATGCCCTCTGCCCGCCTGATGGCCGGCCTGTGGAAGGATGCGCGCGGCGACACTGCGCTGTTCCCGGCCGAAAGCGCGCTGGAAATGCTCACCGTCAACGGCGCGCGCGCCATGGGCCTGGAAGGGCAGGTGGGCACGCTGGCCGTGGGCGCACGGGCAGACCTGGTGCTGCACGATACCCGCCGCCCGGAATGGATGCCGCTGCACAACCCGGTGCAACAACTGGTGTGGTCTGCCGATGGGCGCGGCGTGCACAGCGTGTGGGTCGATGGCCGCCGCGTGGTCGACGCTGGGCGCTGCACCACCATTGATGAAGAACAACTGCTCGCGCAGGCGAAAGACGCCGCGCAAGCGCTGGTTTCCAGGTCGGGCCTGCCCCTGCGCATGGCCTGGCCGATCCTTTGACAAAGGCAAGCATCCCCATGGCCTATGAAACGATAACGGTACGTAATGTGACCCCGGCGATCGGCGGGGAAGTGTTTGGCCTCGATCTGACCCAGCCCCTGCCCGACGCGCAGGTGGCCGAGCTGAAAGCCGCCATGGCCGATCGGCTGGTGTTGTTCTTCCGCGATCAGCCGATCGGCCACGAAGACCATATCCGCCTGGCCAACTATTTCGGCGGCGTGCACATCGCGCCCAGCACCGCGCCCTGGCAGGTTCCCGGCCACCCCGAAGTGACCATCATCCACGCCGATGAAAACAGCACGTTCGTGGCCGGCGAAGACTGGCATTCCGACATGAGCTGCGACGAAGCGCCGCCGATGGGCTCGATCCTCTATCTCCACACCATGCCGCCCGTCGGCGGCGATACGGTGTTTTCCAATATGTATGCCGCCTATGAGGCGCTGTCTGACCGGATGAAGGCCTATCTTTCTGGGCTGACCGCCGTGCACGATGCCGTGGTCGGCTTTGGCGGGATCACGCCTGAAGGCATGAAGCTGCCGCGCCACAGCCATCCGGTGATCCGCACCCACCCGGTGACGGGCAAGAAGTGCATCTATGTGAACCGTGGCTTCACCACCCATATCGAGGGCGTGCCCGCGATCGAGAGCCGCGCGATACTGACCTATCTCTATGAACACGTGCAACATCCGATGTTCCAGTGCCGCTTTCGCTGGCAGCCGCATTCGATCGCCTTCTGGGACAACCGCTGTGCGCAGCATTCGGCGATCTGGGACTATTTCCCGCAGGTCCGCTCGGGCTATCGCGTGCAGATCCTGGGCGAAAAGCCGGAATGAGCGCCGGCCACCACGCCTTCACCGCGCGTGAAGGCGTGGTGGCGCTGGCCGTATCGCTGGCGCTGTTCCTGGGCCAGGGCATCGTCTTTGCCGGCATGGGGCTGGCGCTGTTTGCCACGGGCCAGGCCCTGCACCTGGGGCCGGCCGCGCTGGGCGCAGCCTTTACCACGGTGATCGTGGGGGCCAGCGCCGGGGCCACTCTGCCGGTGTGGCTGATCACGCGGATCGGCGGGCGCCTGACGATGACCGGCGGCGCGCTGGTCATGGCCGCCGGCCTTGCGCTGGCGGGCCTTGCCAGCGGCCTTGCCCTGCTGCTGCCGGCCATGGCGCTGGTGGGCGCGGGCTTTTCCCTGCTCGCCAATACCCCGGCCTATGCGATGATCGCGGGCTGGTCGGGCCCGCGCACCAATCGCGTGCTGGGCCTCTATCTCATGATCGGCGCGCTGGGCAATGCCGCCGGGCCGGCGCTGGGCCAGGCCCTGATCGCCGATGGCCTGGGCTATTGGCGTGGCACTTGCGGCCTGGCGCTGGCCCTGGCACTGCTGCTGCTCGCCGTGCTGCGCGATCCGCCGGCGCCTGCCTTGCCCGACGCGCCGCGCGCGGCTGGCTGGTGGCGACCGTTGCTGGGCCTGCGCTTTGCCGTGCTCGCCAGTACAATGGTCCTTTCGCAAGCCGTGATCATGACCGCGCTCAGCGTTGCGCCGGCGCATCTTTCCCCGGCGCTGGGATGGAACGCGGGCGCCGTGGCGCGGGTGCTCGCGCTGCAAGGCCTGCTTGGCGCGCTGGGCACGGGCCTTGCCGGCTTTGCCCTGCGCCATGTCCGCGCGGTGCGGTTGCTGGCGCTGTCGCTGTTGGCCACGGCGTTGGGCATGGGCGCCCTGGCTCAAGGCGGTGCGCTGATGGTCAACTGGGGCTTTGTGCCGCTGTTCGGCGTGGGCTCGGCCCTTGTCGCCATGGCGGTCACGGTACTGCTTATGGAATGGTTCGGGCACGAAACCGGCACGGCCGGCCTCGCCCTGTGCTGGACGCTCGCCGGCCTTGCCGCGTTAGGGCCGGGCCTGGCCGGGGTACTGGCGCAGTGGACCGGCAGCTATGCCGGCGCGATATGGCTGCTGGGCGCGTCATGCGTGCCAGTGGCAGTGGCGGCGGGGGTCTTGCACCGTGCCAAACCTATAGAGACCCCGTCATCCCGGGCTTGACCCGGGATCCCGCTTTTCTGTCTTAGGCCGAGAAAAGAAGCGGGACCCCGGATCAAGTCCGGGGTGACGGTTAGGCAATGCCTGTTTGTCTGGTTTTCGATCTCTGACCTGCCAACAAAACAGCCCGGCGGATCGCTCCACCGGGCTGTTTTTGTGCGCCAAAAATTGGTTCAGGAAATCAGCCGCGGCACTGCCATGCCGCGCACATCGAAATGCGCATCGGGGTGTTCGGCCGCGCCATCGCGCGGGGCGGCACGGTGCTGCACCACGCCGTTCTTGCCAAAGCCTTCGACCACCGGGCGCGTGCCCTTGCTCGACAGCCACAGGCGCAGCAGGTGGCGCTTGCGCTGCGGTTCGGGCCAATCCCAGAACGTGGTGCGGGCATGCAGCGCAGCATAGTTCGACAGCCACTGGATATCGCCGGGCCGGAAATCCATCTCGATCGCCATGCCGTCTTCATAGGTGATCTCGTCGAACAGGCGCAGCACCTCGATCTGGTCGGCGGTCAACTGCGGCACGCCGGGATATTCCTGCGCGGTGAGGATATAGAGCGAGCCGGCATACATGCTGAACACGCCATCCTTCAGGCTGACGATCGGCGAGGTATAGGTATCGGCCGGGGCTTCGTGATCCTGGCGGCGCCAGTCCCAGTGGAACGGCTCGAACAGCAGCGGCGCCAGATCGGGGCGGCGGCGCAGGATCTCGTTGTAGATTTCCGCGCCCGAAACCAGGCACGAAAGCCCCCCTTCACGCGCCCCGCGCAGGCACATCAGCGCGACGATATCCGAACTGTCAGAATGATAGACCAGCTTGTCGCGCACCTTGGACGAAAGCGCGGTGGGATCGTCCATCGTCTTGTCAGACGTGGCATAGACATGGTCGATCAGGTCGCCCATCTCGTTCTGGCGGATGGGATCGCCCATGTGCAGGCCCAGCACGTAATAGATCGCGGCCGACAGCGCATCGGAATAGAGTTCGGCGCGAAGCCCGCGCACCAGCACGAAACCACGGCCGAAATCGACCTCTTGGCGCCATTCCTCGCAAGCCTGGGCAGTTTCCACCAGCGGATAGTCCTGCGCCTGCACCGTGCGCAGATCGGGATCGTCGGCCATGAAGCGCGCGCCCAGCGTTTCCAGTTCGGCAATCTGCGCAGCCGACAGTTCAAAGACCCAGTCCTGTCCCTGGCTCAGCCGGTCGCCACGCCAGGCGGCGCGGCTGGTGATGGGGGATAGCACGGGGGCGGAAGGCGTGATCACGGACAAGGCTTGGTTCCTTTGCAGCGGCGCGAAAGCATCTGACGAAAACGCATGTGCCATCATGCACTGCGCCATGTCTTGACCTGGCGCGCAAGAGATTTGGACCGGCACCGCCCGCGTCATCCGACATCATCGGTCCTTTGCGCGCCTTGCATCGCAACATGGGGCTTGCTGCATCGCGGATCGGTCAACTATTCGTGCGTTGCCACGCAAGACCGCAGGGCGGTTGAACACCGATGCTGGGGCACGACAAAAAGGCCGGCCATAACGAAGGCCAGGTTCAGGGAGAACATACAGCCGGGAGGCTGTCTGAAAGCGATGAAAAGCATTTCTCGAGGGGGGAAACCCATGCGCCCGTCATCCGTCCTGCTCACTGCCACTGCATCGCTCCTGGCGCTTGCCGCCACCTCTGCCCGCGCCGCCGATGCGGCCAGCGCACCCGCCGCCGAAACGGCGCCTGCTCCGGCCGCCGATCCGATGGTCGACGCCGATGGCAGCCCGCTCGGCACCATCGTGGTCAACGGTGAAAAGCGGGAAGTGAACCTGCAAACCGCACCGATCGCGATCAGCACCGTTTCGGCCGACGCGCTGCGCCAGCGCAACGCAACCGAGCTTGCCGATCTCAACGGCTTCGTTCCCGGCCTCACCGTGACCAAGAGCGAGGGCAACGAACGCGTCATCGCCATTCGCGGCGTCGGCTATGAAACCGCGCAGAACCCCAATTCGCAGCCCGGCGTCGCGTTTCATATCGACGGGGTCTATATCGCCCACGTCGTCGCGCTGAACCAGGATCTGCTCGATGTGGATCACGTGGAAGTGCTGCGCGGCCCGCAAGGCACGGTGTTCGGCCAGACGTCCACCGGCGGCGCGGTCAACGTGATCACGCGCAAGCCGGTGCTCGGCGAATATACCGGCGAAGCACAGCTGAGCTATGGCAACTACAACTATGTGCGCGCCATGGGCACCTTGAACGTGCCGATTGCCGAAACGCTCGCCCTGCGCGGCACGGTGCAATACCTGCGCCATGATGGCTATGGCTATGCCGTTGGCGTGCCCGGCTATGCCAAGTATCCGCTCGACGATGCCAACAATATCGGCGGCCACGTCTCGCTGCTGTGGCAGCCCAGCCCCGATACCAGCGTGACGCTTTCGGCCCAGTCGTTTGATGCCAGCCACAATGCGGCGCTGCAAAAGTGCCTGCTGTGCAGCACCGATCCGGCCGCCGGCAGCACCACCTACATCGCCGATCCCAATGCCGATCCCCGCGTGGTCAGCCAGGATTTCGGCGGCAAGTACGTGACAAAGACGCGCATGGCCTATCTCTCGATCGCACAGACGATCGATGACAAGGTCGTGCTCAAGTCGGTGACGGCCTACCAGTATCTCAACAAGAACCAGTCGGGCGACAACGACCGCTTCATCTATGCCAACTATCACGACAACATCGTCAAGTGGCAGGACATGAGCAGCACCTGGACGCAGGAAGTTTCCGCCTCGTCCACGCCCAACAAATCGCTCGAATGGGTCGTCGGCGGGTTCTACCTGCGCCAGCATGCGCTGCAGAACATCATGGAATACACCACCGGCGGCTTTTCCACCGATCCGGCCACCGGCCAGGCCGTGTCATTCCAGACCGACAGCCCCTATCAGCACACCTCGTGGGCCGGGTATGGCCAGGCGATCTTCCACGCTACCGACACACTCGATCTGATCGCCGGCGCGCGCTACAGCTGGGACAAGATCTCGGCCCAGCCGGTGCAGTATTTCGCCACCGTGCCCGAACGCATCGCCACCAGCGATGCGCTGACCGGCAAGGTCAGCGTGCAATACCAGGTCACGCCCACCAACATGCTCTATGTCACCGGGTCAAAGGGCTACAAGCCCAGCGGCGTCACGTTCGCGGGCAATTCGATCTTCGTGAAGAGCACCTACGCCAAGGAAACCGTCTGGGCGGCCGAAGTGGGTTCGAAGAACGAGTTCTTCGACAAGACCCTGCGCCTCAACGTGGCGGGCTATTACTACTGGTACAAGGATTTCCAGTTCACTGCCGAAGACCCGGTGCCCTTTGCCGGCGGCACGGCCAACATTCCGCGCGCGCAGACCTATGGCGTGGAGTTCGAAACCACCTGGGCGCCGACCAAGCAACTGCGCTTTGACGGTACCCTCGCGCTGGCCGAAGGCAAGTTCCACGGCGACTATTACACGATCGACAAGCAGACCGCGCAGGATATCCGCGCCACGACCTATGCTGCGCTGGGTTATCCCGCCGGGTGGTATTACGATCCGCGCGTGATTGCCGCGGTGATCGCCGCGTCCACCAATACCAACGGCAAGAAGATCCCCAAGCTGCCGGGTGTGCAGGGCAGCTTTGCCGCGACCTATACCGCGCCGGTTGGCCCGGGCGAGCTGATGCTGCGCGGCGAAGTGATCTATCGCGGCAAGTTCAACTCGCGCATCTTCAATGTGCCGCAGTTCGACACGGTGCCGTCCTACACCATCGGCAACCTGATGATCCAGTATCAGCCCGATGCCTCGCCCTTCACCTTCTCGGTCACGGGCACCAACATCACCGACAAGGCCGGGGTCAGCAACAAGTTCGCCGATCCTTATGGTTCGGGCACCACCAGCGTGGAATACATTCCGCCGCGCCAAGTGTTTGCCACGGTCGGCTACAAGTTCTAAGACGCGTCGTTTCCACCTTGCCGGCAGCGCGGTTCACACACCGCGCTGCCGTTTTTTTGTGCGGGTGGTAAGCAACCCCAATCCACAAACCATCGTCACCCCGGGTTTGCCCCGGGGTCCCGCTGTTCTTGATCCAAGCGCAAGGAACAAAAGAAAGCGGGACCCCGGATCAAGTCCGGGGTGACGAGTTGGTTCAGATAAGACCGAGGATCGCTCAGTCGATCAGGCGGTGCACTTCGCGCACAAAGGCCTTGGCTGCCTTGTCCACGTCTTCCGCGCTGCGCCCGGCCTTGTAGAGCGCCGAGCCCAGGCCGCCACCGGCCGCACCCGCCGCCATCCAGTCAGACAGGTTTTCCGGCGTGACGCCGCCCACGGCCAGCACCGGCACATGGCGCGGGATCACCGCCAGTTGCGCCTTGAGCACGGCGGGGCTGGCGGCCTCAGCGGGAAACAGCTTGAGACCGTGGGCGCCGGCGTCGAGCGCGGCAAAGGCTTCGGTCGGCGTGGCATAGCCGGGCAGCGACACCATGTCGTGCGCCACGCTGCGCGCGATCACCGCCGGGTTGACGTTGGGCGAAACCACCAGTGTGCCGCCGGCATCGCGCACCGCATCCACCTGGTCCACATTGAGCACGGTGCCCGCCCCAACCAGCGCGTTGCTGCCATAGCGGTGGGCGATCTTCTCGATCGACACCAGCGGATCGGGCGAATTGAGCGGCACTTCGATCATGGCAAAGCCGGCCTCGACCAGAACGTCGGCCATGGCCTCGATCTCGTCCGGGCGCACCCCGCGCAGGATCGCCACGAGCGGGCAGTGGCGCACGGCCTGGGCGAAACGATCGGCGGCGGTGTGGTCAGCGGTCACGAACAAGGCTCCAGATCTGGGCGATGCCGGCAACGAACGCGGCATGGCTGTCAACAAGGTGGGCGCGGCCGCCGCATTGGGCAATGGCTGCGGTGTAAAGCGCGCCGAGCATCGGATCGGCAAGGAGATAGACATCGCTGCCCGCGGTCACGCCTGCCCCGCGCACATCGCTGCCGATGAGCAGGCCGGAGGCGTGCGCGGCGCTGTCTTCCACCGCGCGCAGGCCCAGCAGGGCCGCTGCCCGCACGCCGAACAGCGCCGTCAGCAAGGCCGGGTCGGCGCTGGCTGCTACCCCGGCGCGGAACGCCGGGCCGTCGGCCACCGGGCCGCCGAGAAACTCGGCCAAGAGGCTGTGCTGCTTGAGCAGGGCAAACATTTCGCCGGTCATGCTGGTGGAAAAGCTGGCCACTGCGCCATCGGCCATGCGCGCCCACTTGCAGTGCGTGCCGGGCTGGCACAGCAGCGCGTCGGCGGGCGCCAGCCCGGCGTGTACGGCGCCGAGCAGTTGCACTTCCTCGCCACGCATCACATCGCCGCGCGGGTCTGACAGGCCCGGCACGATCCACGTGCGATCGTCGACGGCATGCAGAGCGCCGGCAATCTGAACCGCGCCCGCCGGGCATGGCAGATAGGGCACCACCGCCCAGCCCCGCTGCGAGCCGACCATGCCGGCGGCAATCACCGGCCAATCGCCCATCCGCGCGCGGATCGCGGCCACTTCATCGGCAAAGCCGCCCGGCCCCACCGCCAGCACGCCGCGATCGTCGCGAAAGGTCTCCAACACGCTACCCGCGCGATCGAGCAGATAGACACGGCGATTGGTGGTGCCCCAATCGATGGCAAGGAAACGGTCGTTCACGGTCAAATCACCACCAATAGGCATAGAGGGCCACCAGGATCGCCAGGATCGCCACGGCGGCGGCGTTGAAGCCGGCGCTGGTGCGGAACAGGTGCGCTTCCTTGCGGATGCCCTCGCCTTGTTGCACCTGCGGGCGCGCGAGCGAAACCCCCATGGCCAAGAGCAGCGAAATCACGAAGATGATCGCCATGCGGTTCATGAACGGCACTGCCTCGAGCGCAGCGATCCCGCCAAAGCGGAACACCAGGCTGAGCAGCACCGAGGCTACCGCGCCGGTCAGCGCGCCCGCCTCTGTCGCGCGCGGCCAGAACAGGCCGAGCAGGAAGATCACCGTGATCCCCGGCGTGACGAAGCCCGAGAACTCCTGGATGTACTGGAACGCCTGGTCGAGCCCGCCGAGCAGCGGCCGCGCGGTGAGAATGGCGATCACCACCGCCAGGGCCGCCGCCACGCGGCCCACCGTCACCAGCTTCTTCTCGCTCTGTGGCCCCTTGGCAAAGCGGGCATAGATATCGAGCGTGAAGATCGTGGCGATCGAGTTGATCTTGCTGGCGGTCGACGCGATGATCGCGGCCACCAGCGCGGCGAACACCAGCCCCAGCAGGCCCGGCGGCAACATCCGCATCATCGCCGGATAGGCTTCGTCGGGCTTAGCGAGGTTGGGCGCCAGCAGCACCGCGGCAATGCCGGGCAGCACGATGATGATCGGCATGATCAGCTTGAGGAAACCGGCAAAGACCATGCCCCGCTGCGCTTCGGGCAGGCTCTTGGCGGCCAGCGCGCGCTGGATGATGTACTGGTTGCATCCCCAGTATGACAGGTTGGCGATCCACATCCCGCCGATGATCACCGACAGGCCCGGCAAATCCTTGTAGTGCGGATCATTGGCCGAGAGGATCATGTGGAAATGATCGGGCGCCTGCTGCACCAGCGCCTTGAAGCCCGAGAGGATACCCGGCCCGTCGCCATAGAGCTGGCCGATCTGACCCAGGGTAAGCCAGGCGATCACCAGCCCGCCCAGCACCAGCAGCGTCACCTGCACGATATCGGTCAGCGCCACGGCCTTGAGCCCGCCACGCAGCTGATAGAGCAGCGCGAAGATGCCCAGCCCCGCCAGCGCCACGTCCTGGTTGACGCCGGCCACCTGCATCACCGCCACCGAGCCGAGCCAGATGATCGAGGTGAGGTTCACGAAGACATAGAGCACCAGCCAGAACACCGCCATGACCGTGCGGATCGTCGGGCCAAAGCGCTGCTCCAGGAACTGCGGCATGGTATAGATGCCGTTCGCCAGGAAGATCGGCAGGAAATACTTGGCCACCAGCAACAGCGTGGCTGCCGCCATCCATTCGTACGAGGCGATGGCCAGGCCGATCGCATAGCCCGACCCAGCCATGCCGACGATCTGTTCGGCCGAGATATTGGCCGCGATCAGCGAGGCGCCGATCGCCCACCACGGCAGCGATTTGGACGCAAGGAAGTAGTCGGTCGTGTCGGTTTCGTGCCCGGCCTTCTTGCGGCTGACCCATTGGGCCAGCGCGAAGATGAACACGGCATAGGCCGCCACCACGGTGGCATCGAGTGTCGATAGGCTCATTTCCCGCCCTCTCTGGTCGTTTGCGCGGGATTTGGCCTTGCCAATCCTGATCCGCGTCTATTTATATGATTAAAAAAGCACCCCATCGTGAAGGGATATCCGTGGCATTCCAACCGCTCGAAGCACGCGACGCGCTCGGCCGCAATCTCACCTACGGTCTGCTCGATCGGCTGGGCCTGCTGATCGTGGGCGGCGCCTATGCCGATCGGCCGTTTCCGACCGAGGCGGAACTGTCCGACGCGCACGGCGTCAGCCGCTCTGTCACGCGTGAGGCGGTCAAGATGCTGACGGCCAAGGGCCTGGTCAGCGCGCGCCCGCGCCAGGGCACGATCATCCAGCCCGACAGCCAGTGGAACCTGTTCGATCCCGATGTGCTGCGCTGGATGCTGGAACGCCGCTTTTCGATCGACCTGCTCACCCATTTCGGCCAGCTGCGCGTAGCGATCGAGCCGGCTGCGGCGGCGCTCGCCGCGCGCGAGGCGACCGAGGATGGCCTGGCGCTGATCCGTGCCGGCTTTGCCCGCATGCGCGCCGCCGATGCCGGGCAGGACGATGTGCTGGAAGCCGACGTTGCCTTCCACGTCGCCATTCTCAAGGCGTCGGGCAATCCCTTCTTCGGCCAGTTCCGCGATGTGGTGTCCACCGCGCTCAAGACCTCGATCCGCTATACCAACCGCATTGTCGGGCGCAGCGCCGATCTTGCCGCGCACGAGGCGGTGATGGAGGCGATCCTGGCGCGCGATGGGCAGACCGCGCAAGCCCGCATGCGCGTGATCATCGAGGACGCGCTCGATGCCATTCGCCTGAACGAGGAAGCGCTGGCCTGACACCAACATCGCCGCCGCTCAGCCCCCGAACCGGGGCGTGGGGCAGCCGCGAAAGCCGGTACCGACGATCTCGAACAGGGCACCGCCGGCTGGCTCGTCCACCCCGTCGGCGGCAGAGCTGACGAACAGGCGATCGCGGCTTGGCCCGGCAAAGGCCAGGTTGGTGATCTGGCTGGCGGGCAGCGCAACACAATGGGTGCGGGTGCCGTCAGCCAGGAAGCGGCTGACGCTGCCAGCGCCCCATTGCGCGATCCACAGGCCCCCGTCGCTGTCGATCGTCATGCCGTCGGGCGAACCCCAGCTTTCGGGAAAATCGAGGAACACCTCGCGCGGGCCCAGCGTGCCGTTGCCGTGGAAGGCAAAGCGATAGACGCGGCCCAGCGCGCTGTCGGTGTGATAGAGCCACTGCCCATCGGCCGACAGCACCGGTCCGTTGGCGATGCGATAGCCGCTGTCCACCCGCGTCCATGACAGATCGTGATCGAGCCGGTAGAAATTGCCGGTCGGGGTTTCCCCGTCCATGTTCATCGTGCCGGCCCAGATGCAGCCCTGCGGGCAGACCATGGCATCGTTCATGCGGTTGCGCGGCAGATCGGGCTCGGGCGCGCCGATCGGCACGCAGGAAAACGGATCGAGCGTAATCGTGGCAAAGCCGCTGCGCAGCCCGGCAATGAAACCGGGGCCGCCTTCGCGTTCCAGCACCCAGCCGATCATGTCGGGCACGTCCCATTCGGCCACGATGCCGCTGTCCAGGTCCAGCCGGTTGATGCGCTGGCCGATGATATCGACCCAGAACAGCGCCTGCTGCCGATCGGACCAGATCAGCCCCTCGCCCAGCAGGTCGTGCCCGTGAAACGCACCAGGGCGGTCCACCGGCACAACCTGGATGGTGGTTTGATCGGTGGCTTGATCAGGGCCTTGATCAGTGGCTGTCACGCGGCACTCCATAGACCTGGGCTACCTTCTGGAACCGCACGGCATCCTCGATCACCGCGCCGCCGGCAAACTGGCCAGTGATCTTCCGGCTGATCGCCTGCCACGGCGTCTGGTCTTCGGGGAAGCGGAACGGCTCTGCCGCCAGCGCGGCGCGGCGCGTGGCCAGTTCGGCATCGCTGACCAGCAGGTTGACGCTGCGGGTTTTCAGATCGACGCGGATGCGATCGCCATCGCGCAGCAGCGCCAAGCCACCGCCCACCGCCGCCTCGGGGCTGGCGTTGAGGAT
Organism: Novosphingobium capsulatum NBRC 12533; assembly: GCF_001598375.1. Lineage (GTDB taxonomy): Bacteria > Pseudomonadota > Alphaproteobacteria > Sphingomonadales > Sphingomonadaceae > Novosphingobium > Novosphingobium capsulatum. The sequence continues at coordinate 149,846 of NZ_BCYV01000011.1, read as the reverse complement.
CGAGGGGCTGCCGCTGGTGCCCGATTGGCGCCCGTCACCCAGGCATGGCAGCGCATCGATCCCGGCGCGGATCAGCGCGGCGGGCGGGCGCATGTTGACCACCTCGGCCCCGCCCGGATAGCCGATCGGCCCGGCACCACGGATCACCAGGATCGAACGCTCGTCGATGCCGAGCGCGGGATCATCGATCCGCGCGTGATAGTCTTCCGGCCCGTCGAATACAAAGACCTGGCCTTCGAATGCCTCGGGATCATCGGGGTTCGACAGATAGCGCGCGCGGAACTGGTCGCTGATCACGCTTTTCTTCATCACCGCCGCATCGAACAGGTTGCCGCCCAGCACGGTGAGACCCGCCGCCGGCTTGAGCGGGCGATCGAACGGGCGGATCACATCCTCGTCGGCAATCTTCACGTGGGCCACGTTGTCGGCCACGCTCTTGCCATTGGCGGTCAATGCCGCGCCATCGAGCAAGCCGGCGCGGGCCAGTTCGCCCATTACCGCCGGCACCCCGCCGGCGCGGAAATAGTCTTCGCCCAGATATTCGCCCGAGGGTTGCAGGTTCACCAGCAGGGGAATGTCGGCGCCATGGCTTTCCCAGTCTTCCAGCGTCAGTTCGACGCCCACGTGGCGAGCAATGGCATTGAGATGGATCGGCGCATTGGTCGATCCGCCGATCGCGGAATTGACGCGGATGGCGTTGAGAAAGGCACTGCGGGTGAGAATGTCTGACGGCTTGCGATCAGCTGCAACCATCTCGACGATCTGCTTGCCGGTGTAATAGGCGCATTCCTGGCGATCGCGATGCGGCGCGGGGATCGCGGCCGAGCCGGGCAGGCTCATGCCCAATGCCTCGGCCAGCGAATTCATCGTGGTGGCGGTGCCCATGGTGTTGCAATAGCCGGTCGAGGGCGCAGAACTTGCCACCAGTTCGATGAAGCCCTTGAAATCGATCTCGCCCTTGGACAGCATTTCGCGCGCTTTCCACACGATCGTGCCACTGCCCGTCCGCTTGCCCTCGTGCCAGCCATTGAGCATCGGCCCGACCGAGAGCGCAATCGCGGGAATGTTGACCGTGGCCGCCGCCATCAAGGCCGCCGGCGTGGTCTTGTCGCAGCCGATCGTCAGCACCACGCCATCGAGCGGATAGCCGAACAGCACCTCTACCAGGCCCAGATAGGCCAGGTTGCGATCGAGGCCGGCGGTGGGCCGCTTGCCGGTTTCCTGGATCGGGTGCAGCGGAAACTCGATGGGAATGCCGCCCGCCTCGCGAATGCCGTCGCGCACGCGGCTGGCGAGCACGAGGTGGTGGCGGTTGCACGGGGAAAGATCGCTGCCGGTCTGGGCAATGCCGATGATCGGCCGATCGGATTGCAGTTCCTCGATGGTCAGGCCGTAGTTGAGGTAGCGTTCCAGGTAGAGCGCGGTCATGTCGGCCGATTCGGGATTGTTGAACCACGCCCGCGAACGCAAGGCGCGAAAGCCGCTCTTCCCGGCATCGCTGCCTGCGGCGTTGCCCTGTTCCGTCTGCTCATTGCCCACTTGAAGCCGCTCCTTTTCGTGCCTTCGGCCGGAGCAGGATGCAGGCTTTTGTTCTGCCGTCCCCGCCCATTGACCTCTCTAACCATATATATATGATAAATGTAAAGAGCCACCCCATAAGCTTGCGAGGAACCTGGAATGTCATACCCTCCGATCCGCCTTGGCCTAGTGGGCCTGGGCAAGATCGCCTGCGACCAGCATCTCCCCGCGATTGCGGGCAATTCCCGGTTCGATCTGGTCGCGGTGGCCGATCCGGTTCACCGGCTTGACGGGGTGCGCGGTTATGCCGGACTGGCGGAAATGCTGGCCGGCGAAGCGGGCAAGCTCGATGCCGTGGCGCTATGCACGCCGCCCGCGGTGCGCGTGCCGCTGGCGCGCGCGGCCATTGCCGCCGGGCTCGACGTGCTGCTGGAAAAGCCGCCAGCGGCCGCCCCGACCCAGGCGCAAGCGCTGGAGCAACTGGCCACGCGCGCCGGCGTCACGCTCTATGCCGCGTGGCATTCGCGCGAGAGCGAAGTGGTCGAGGCCGCACGCGCCTGGCTCGCCACCCGCAGCATCAGTGCGGTGCACATTACCTGGCGCGAAGACGTGCGCAAATGGCACCCCGGGCAGGACTGGCTATTGTCCAAGGGCGGCTTTGGCGTGTTCGATCCGGCGATCAACGCATTTTCGATCCTGACCGAAATCCTGCCCTCGGGCATTTGCGTGGAAGGCGCGCGGATGGACGTACCGGCCAATCGCGGCGCGCCGACCGATGCGCAGGTGGACATGCGCTGCAGCACCGGCGCACCGATCATTGCCGATCTGTCGATCCTGCAACCGGGCCACCAGCAATGGGATATCGTGGTCAACACGCCCGATGGCGAACTGGTGCTGCGCGATGGCGGGCATCGCCTGGAAATCGACGGCACGCTGCGCCAGGAATCCGCCAACGATGAATATGCCCGGATCTATCGCCGCTTTGCCGATCTGATCACGCGGCGGGAAAGCGATGCCGATGCCCGGCCGCTCTCGCTGGTGGCCGATGCCCTGTTGCTCGGCACCGTGACCACCGGCCCTGATTTCGAGTTCTAAGCCATGACCATCTCACCTTCGACCGACCGCCGCACGGCCCTTGCCCTGGGCCTCGCCGGCCTTGCCACCAGCGCCGCGCCCGCACTGGCTGCCACGGCCAGGACAGCGCTCACCACGCCGCCTGCTGGCGCGGCTGCGTCGCCCCGGCGGCGCGTGCGCCTGGCCGATGGCTGGCGCTTTGCCCTGGGCCATGCCTCCGACATGAACCGCGATTTCGATTTCGGCCGCTATCAGCGCACTTATGCCAAGCCCGGCTTCGATGTCTCGCCCGCCACCCAGCCCGATTTCGATGACAGCGCCTGGGCCAGCGTGCGCGTGCCGCACGATTGGGCGGTGGAACTACCCTATGCCCCGCCCAAGGCGCCGGTGCCCAAGGACAAGGAAGACATGGCGGCCGGCCATGGCTTTCGCGCGATCGGCCGCGATTTCCCGCAGAACAGCGTGGGCTGGTATCGCTGCAAGCTGCCGGTTGGCGCAGGCGATAAGCGCCGCGCCATCTGGCTCGAATTCGACGGCGTGTTCCGCGATTGCAAGGTCTTCGTCAACGGCTACGAAGCGGGCGGCAGCGCCTCGGGCTATGCCCCGTTCCGCGTCGATATCGCCGATTTCCTCGATTACGATGGCGGCCCCAACCAGTTGACCCTGCGCGTCGATGCCAGCCTTGGCGAAGGCTGGTTCTATGAAGGCGCGGGCATCTATCGCCATATCGACCTGGTGAGCGCCGCGCCGATCCACGTGCCGCAGTGGGGCACCTGCGTGCGCAGCACGGTCGACGGCAGCGGCGCACAGATCGCCATCGCCACTACGCTGGCCAATGCGGCCGAGGTGGCGGGCGCTGCGCAACTGCGCCACCGCGTGCTCGGCCCCGATGGCCGCGAAGTGGCAGCCATCGCCGCGCAACCGGCCATTGCGCTGGCGCCAGGCGCGCAGACCACGCTGGACCAAGCGCTGGCCCTGCCCGCGCCGCAGCTATGGTGGCCGGAAACGCCGCGGCTCTATACCCTGGAAACCAGCGTGCTGGTCGATGGCCAGGAGGTTGACCGCACCCAGACCCGCTTTGGCATTCGCACGCTGTCATTCGATGGCACGCACGGCTTTGCGGTCAACGGCAAGCCGGTCAAGCTGCTGGGCGTGTGCAACCACCAGGATCACGCCGGCGTGGGCACGGCCATTCCCGATGCGCTGCATGCCTGGCGCGTGGCGCAGACGCAAAGCATGGGCGCCAACGCTTGGCGCAGCGCGCACAATCCGCCGGCACAGGCATTGCTCGATATCTGCGATGCGACCGGCATGATGATGGTCGCCGAAACCCGCCTCAACACCACCAATCCCGAGGCGCTGGACGAACTCGATCGCATGATCCGGTCCTCGCGCAACCACCCGGCGATCATCCTGTGGTCGGTGGGCAACGAGGAAGGCCACCAGGGCACCGAGCGGGGCCGCCGCATTTCGGCGCAGTTGGTGGCGCGCTGCAAGCAGCTCGATCCCACGCGGCTGACCACCCAGGCGATGGACAAAGGCTGGGACGGCGGCGCGGCCGATGCCGTCGATGTGGTGGGTTTCAACTATCGCACCGACAAGATCCCGGCGTGGCGCCAGCGCCATCCGGGCAAGCCGGTGATCGGCACCGAGACCGCCAGCACCGTGGCCACGCGCGGCGCCTATGCCAACGATGCCGCCGCCCACGTGGTGCGCGCCTATGATACCGAGCATCCGTGGTGGGCCAGCACGGCCGAGGAATGGTGGCAGATCGTGGCGGCCGAACCCGGCATTGCCGGCGGCTTTATCTGGACCGGCTTCGACTATCGCGGCGAACCCACGCCCTATGCCCAGTTCCCCAGCGTTTCCAGCTATTTCGGGGCGATGGACCTGTGCGGTTTCCCCAAGGACAACTATTACTACTACCGCGCCTGGTGGCGCCGGAACGAACCGCTGGTGCACCTCTTGCCGCACTGGAACTGGGCCGGCCGCGAAGGACAGCCGATCGAGGTGTGGGTCCACGGCAACTGCGCCGAGGTGGAACTGCTGCTCAATGGCCGCTCGCTGGGCCGCAAGGCGATGCCGCAGAACGGCCACCTTGCCTGGATGGTGCCCTATGCCCCCGGCCGGATCGAGGCGCGCGGCTATAACCAGGGCCGGCTTGCCGCCCGCGACAGCCGGGTGACGGCAGGCCGCCCCGCCGCGCTGCGCCTTTCGGCCGATCGCACTCGCCTGGCTGCCGATGGCGGGGATACTGCCGCCGTGCGGGTCGAGGTCATCGATGCGTCCGGAAACCTGGTTCCCACCGCCGATACCGCGCTCGGCTTTTCCCTGAGTGGCGCGGCCCGGATCATCGGGCTGGGCAACGGCAATCCCACCTCCACTGAACCCGACAAGGGCGATGCCCGGCGCGCGTTCAATGGCCTGGCTCAGGCCCTGGTGCAAAGCGCCGGCACCACCGGCGCGGCACGGCTGACCGTTACGGCCGCTGGCCTTGCGCCGGCCAGCCTCGACCTGTTCTTTCACGCCTGATGCGAAAGGCCCCTCTTTCCATGACCCTCCTGCGCCACGCCCGCAGCGCCGCGATGACCGCCCTTGCCCTTACGCTGTCCACCCCGGCGCTGGCCGCGCCCGCGCCGCCGCTCTATCTCGGGGCAGACCTGTCTTTTACCAACGAGATGGAAGCCTGCGGCGCCCGCTTCCTCGAGCACGGCAAGCCGGCCGATCCCTTCGTGGTGCTCAAGCAGCATGGCGGCAATGTCATGCGGGTGCGGCTGTGGCACACTCCGACATGGACGCAGTACAGCACCTATGACGATGTGCTCAAAACGATCACGCGCGCCCATGCCGCCGGCCTCAACGTGCTGCTAGACTTCCACTATTCCGACGATTGGGCCGATGGCGACAAGCAGCCCGCCCCGGCCGCCTGGGCGAACCTGCCCACCGATGCCCAGGTCAAGGCGCTGCACGACTATACGCGCGAGGTGCTGGACAAGCTGGCGGCGGCCGGGCAGCTGCCCGAAATGGTCCAGGTGGGCAACGAAACCAACGCGGCCGTGCAAGGGGGCGTCAAGGACCAGCCGATCGACTGGACGCGCAACGCCCGCCTGCTCAACGCCGGGATAAGCGCCGTGCGCGAAAGCGCCAAGGCCCATGGCAAGCCGATCCAGGTGATGCTGCACATCGCCCAGCCCGAAAACATCATCCCCTGGTTCGACGCTGCGACCGCAGCCGGCGTGCTCGACTATGACATCATCGGCATCAGCTATTATTCCAAGTGGTCGACCTATAACCTTTCCGGCCTGGGCAAGGTGATCGATGCCGCGCACCGCCGCTATGGCGCGCAAGTGTGGGTCGTGGAAACCGCCTATGCCTTTTCCGACGATCACGCCGACGACACGACCAACCTGCTCGGCTCAGACAGCGCCATTCCGGGCTACCCGGTCAGCCCCAAGGGTCAGCTCAAGTATCTGCAAGACCTGACGCAGACCGTGGTAAACAATGGCGGCAACGGCGTTGTCTATTGGGCGCCGGACTGGGTTTCCACCCGCTGCAAGACACGCTGGGGCACGGGATCGAGCTGGGAAAACGCCGCGATGTTCGACATCCGCCACCACGAGGCGCTGCCCGCGTTCGACTGGCTGGGGAAAACGTACAAGCCCCAGCGCTAAGCCTCTCACCACCCCCAACCCCCTCCTCTGAAGAGGAGGGGGCTTTTTTGTCAGCGTTTTACGGGAATGTGGTGGCGGCCCACCACCCCGCCAGCCCACAGCGCGGCCCAGATCAGCACGGGCTGCGCCAGCATGCGCGGGATGTGATACGCCAGGCCCAGGCCATGATCGGGCCGCGCCAGGTCCATCAGCATATGGTTCACATTGGCCGGCCACACGCACAGCGCATAGGCCGCCAGGCCCCAGCCCGCGGCGCGGCGCAGGGCGGGGCTATGGCCCTGCACCAGCGCCACGCTGCCGGCCAGTTCGGCCAGCCCGGTCAGCGTGATCACCAGCGGCGCCAGTGGCACCCAGGCAGGCGTGATCTTGAGGAACGGCGCGGGCAGCGCCAGGTGCAGCACGCCTGCAGCAAAATAGAGCAGGCCAAGCAGGATACGCACGATGCGACGGGTCATGCCCGCTTGTTGCATGGCACCGGCGCAGCGCCAAGAAAAAGGGCGCCGCATCGCTGCGGCGCCCTGGCAGGTTGAGGGCGGTTCGGGGAGAGGATCGAACCGCCCTGAAACGATCAATAGCGCACGGTCACATCAGCGAGATAGCTGCGGCCATACTTTTCATAGCGGGCGATCTGGTTGGGATCGTTGTTCCAGTAGAAGCGCGCCACCTGGTTGGTCAGGTTGTTGGCCTGGACCCGCACCGAGATGTTCTTGGTGATGCTGTAGCCGATGCTGGCACCCAGCGTGGTTTCGCTGTCCAGCCGCGTCAGCTGCGAGGCATCCCAGCCATAGATCACCGTGAACGGGCTATGATGCTTGAGCGCCAGGCGCGCATCAATGCCATGATCCGAATACCACAGGTCGAACTCGCCGGTGAAATCGGCCAGCCCCACCGCCGGGAACGGATTGGCCTTGGGCGCCAGTTCCTTGAGGTCAGACTTCACGAAGGCGGCGTTGGCATAGATACCGAACTTGTCGAGGCCGGGGATGAAGTAGAACGGCATCTGCAACGTGGTTTCCACGCCGGCGATATAGCCGCCCTTGCCGTTGGCCGGGCCGGTGATCAGGTAATCGGCTCCACCGATGTTCTGGGTGGTCTGGGTATAGCCGATGTTGGTATCGACATCCTTGTAATAGCCGGCCACGGCCAGCATGGCATCCTTGTGGAAGTACCATTCCGCCGAGATGTCACCCTGCGTCGCCATGAACGGGCGCAAGGTGGGGTTGCCGGCGCTGCCGGTCAGCTGCGGCGGATATACCGACAGGATGCGGTTGGCGCGCAGTTCATCGAGCGGCGGACGCGAGATGACGCGCGCGGCGGCAACGCGCAGCTTGAGCGTGTCGGTCAGTTCGAAGTTCAGGTTGATGCTGGGCAGCGCGCGGAAATAGTGGCTGTTGCCCTGGATCGGGAAAATCGTGGTGACATTGGCGCCACTGCCGTTGTTGGCGTTCGGATCCCACGACGTGCTCGAACCGGCCGCCGTGCTGTGCGTGACCACATCGACGAAACGCACGCCGACATTGCCCGAAAAGCCATTCCCGCCAAGGTCGGCCATGACATAGCCTTCCATGTCGTCCTCGCGCACACGCCAGCCCTTGGTGGGATCATCGGCACCGGGGGTATAGACCACCGACTGCGCGGCAATCGTGTCGAAATTGCCATAGACCATGGTCGGCACGCTGAAATTGCGCACATTGAACGCAGTCAGGTCAGCGGCGTTGAGCGTGACGTTGCCACCGCCGATCGTGCCCACGCTGCCGCTGCCATAGGCCAGGCTCTTGACCCGGTTGGAATAGCGCAGGCCCACGCCCACGCCCGCCAGCCAGCCGCTGTTGACGGCGCGGCGAATATCGATCTGCCCGGCGCCCAGGTCATCATGCAGGCGCTGCGGCCCGTCATAGAGACCGGGGTAATAGCTCTGCACCGTCTGGGCAGACGTGTCGCCGACATTGGCACCGCTGACCGAGACCGACGGCACCTGGCCTGCGCCGGTGGCAAAGGTCGTGCTCGACGGATAGAATTCCGTCGCGACCGAGCGATAGAGGTTATTGCGCTTGGCGCTGGAATAGGAAACGTCGGTCTTCACCGACCACGTGCCATCATCGTACTTGGCGTTGAGGCCCGAGACGAACAGGGTCTTGTCTTCGGTGTACTTGCCGAACACGTTGGTGACCGAGGAATAGTTGTTGAGCGTGGCACCCGTGACGGTGTTGCCGGCCAGGGTATAGTTGCCCGGCTGATAGATATCGCCCGGCTGGCCGAAATTGCCGCCCCAGTCGCCCCAGCCGTTGGACCGGCCATACCACTGCTGCGCCTGGTTTTCGTTGATCTTGATGTTGGAATAGAGGCCGTCGAGCGTGATGTCCCAATAGGAACCCGGCTTCCACTGCAACGCGGCGGTGGTGCTCCAGCGCGTTTCGGTCAGGCCCTTGACTTCGGACTGCGCACCCCAGGGGGCGTTGATCTTGTTGCCGCTGGCATCAGTCGGCGGCGTGCCGGTGTCGGGCGTGTTGTAGCCCCAGCCCTGGAAGCTTTCGAAGCCGTTCTTCTGCCGCTGGTAGGTGCCGCCCAGCACCAGGCCGAGATTGTCGGTCAGCTTGCCGACGTATTGCGCGCTGCCACGCGCGCCGAGGCCGGAATAGCCGGGGATGTCCTTGCCACCATCGTTATAGATCGCGCCGCCGCGCACGGTGAGCGCCGGGCCGTGATAGTCGAGCGGCTTGATCGTCTGGATATCAATCGTCGCGGCCACGCCGCCGGCGATGAAGTTGGCGCTCTGGCCCTTGTACACCGCGACCGACGAGACGATTTCGGACGGGTAGATTTCCCAGCGCACGTTGCGATCAGGCTCTGACGAGGCCACTTCGCGCCCGTTGATCAGGCCCAGCACCAGGCGCGGGCCAAGGCCGCGCACCGCTGCCTGGCTGGCATTGCCGCGATCGCGCGTGGCGGTCACGCCCGGCAGGCGGCCCAGCGAATCGGCGATGGTCACATCGGGCAGAACGCCGATGTCCTTGGAACTGATGGTTTCAGCCACCACGGCGGTGTTGCGCTTGGCATTGAGCGCATCGCGCAGCGAGGCGCGCAGGCCAGTGACGACGATCGCCTGATCGGACGCGGCCTCGGCAGCGGCCTGTGGCGCGGCAGCGCTGTCAGCCGATTGCGCCAGCGCGGCGTTGGAACCGATGGCCAGCGCCAGCACGCTGGTTGGCCACAGAACACGACGGAAATCGAGATGCATGAAAGCCCCTCCCAGAAAGCAGTGAAGTCTTATTTATACGATAAATAGGATTCGTATGCGCAGACTGTCAAGCCGTGTTGCCGATCACCACCCGCCAGCCGGGCGATGGCCGCAGAGTGTTGCCGGCCAGCAACAGCTTGGAATGCTCGGGAATCCTTGCGAAAGCCGCGATCCAGTGCGGTTCAGCCGCCGCGCAGCAACTGCACGCCCCAATCGCGCTCGAACAGATAGAGCAGCACCCGCGCCGCTTCTCCACGCGGGGAAGACAGCCCGCCATCGCGCTCCATCAACAGCCGCGCATCATCGTGCGCGATGGGCAGCAGGTTGGCGATCTGCTCGAAATCGGCGACGCGAAACGGCGTGTCGCCCGATTGCCGCGTGCCCAAAAGTTCGCCGCCACCGCGCAGGCGCAGGTCTTCCTCGGCCAGCAGGAACCCATCCTGGGTTTCGCGCATCAGCGCCAACCGCTCGCGGCCCACCTTGCTCACCATGTCGCCGCGCAGCAGCAGGCAGGTGGATTTCTGGCTGCCGCGCCCCACGCGCCCGCGCAGCTGGTGCAGCTGTGCCAGGCCAAAGCGTTCGGCCTGCTCGATCACCATCAGCGTGGCGTTGGGCACGTCGACGCCCACTTCGATCACGGTGGTGGCGACCAGCAGGCTCGCCTCTCCGCTGGCAAACCGCTCCATCGCCGCGTCCTTGGCCTCGGGCCGCATCTGGCCATGGACCATGACCACGCGCGCGCCAAAGCGCTCGGCCAGCATGGCGTGGCGCGCTTCGGCGGCGGCCAGATCCTCGTTCTCTGCCTCGCGCACCATGGGGCACACCCAATAGGCTTGGTGCCCGGCGGCAATGTGGCGGCCGATCCCGTCGATCACGTCGGGCAGGCGTTCCTGCGCCACCACGCGCGTGTCGATCGCCTGGCGACCGGGCGGCATCTCGTCCAGCCGCGACACTTCCATCTCGCCATATTGCGCCAGGGTCAGCGTGCGCGGGATCGGCGTGGCGGTCATCGCCAGGCAGTGCGGCGTGCGCCGCGCCTTTTGCGTGAGCATCAGGCGCTGCCCCACGCCAAAGCGGTGCTGCTCGTCGATCACCACCAGCGCCAGGTTGCGATAGGCGACGCTGTCCTGAAAGATCGCATGGGTGCCGACGAGAATGTCGATCCCGCCATCGAGCAGGTTCATCAGCAGCGCTTCGCGCGCGCGGCCCTTGTCGCGCCCGGTCAGCAGTGCGATGTTCACGCCCGTCCCGCGCGCCATCTTGGCCAGCGTATCGGCATGCTGGCGCGCCAGGATTTCGGTGGGTGCCAGCAGGGCCGCCTGCCCGCCCGCCTCCACCGCGACCAGCATGGCGTGCAGCGCCACCGCTGTCTTGCCCGAGCCGACATCGCCCTGCAGCAGGCGCAGCATCGGGCTGCCCTGGGCCATGTCGCTTTCGATTTCGGCAATGGCCCGGCTTTGCGCGCCGGTCAGCGTAAACGGCAGGTTGAGCTTGGCGCGCAAGTGGCCATCGCCGTGCAGCGGCTGGCCAACCCGATTGCGGTTGGCCGCGCGCACCAGCATCAGCGCCAGGGCATTGGCAAACAGTTCATCATAGGCCAGCCGGTCCTTGGCGCGCTTGTCCGGCGCCTGGTGGGTGCGGGCCAGTGCTTCGTGCCAGGCCGGCCATTCCTCGCGCGCCAGCAAGCCCGGCTCGATCCATTCGGGCAGGCGTGGCGCCTGGCCCAGCGCCTGGTGCACCAGGCTGGCAATGCGCCCCTGCGTCAGCCCTTCCGACAGGGGATAGACCGCCTCGGTCAGGTGGCCCTGCAGGCCGGCGCTGTCTTCGCTGACATGGTCGGGGTGAACGATCTGCCAGGTCTGGCCATATTGGTCGAGCCGACCGGCCACCCAGCGCTTCTCGCCCACCGGCAGCGCCTTTTTCGCGGTATAGGCCGCCCGCCCGAAATAGGTGATCGACACATGGTTGCCCACGCTGTCTTCGGCGATCACCCGAAACGGCCCGCGCCCGGCTGGCTGGCGATGCTCGCGCACGGTCAGCGCCACGATGATCTGCTCGCCCAGCGCAGCCTCGTCCAGCGTGGCCACGGCGCGCCGCTGCACGAAACGATCGGGCAGGTGATAGAGAAAGTCGCGCACCCGCGTCAGCCCCAGCTTGTCGAGCGGGCGGGCAAGGCCGGCACCCACGCCCTTCAGGCTGGTGGCCTCGGCAAACAGGGGATTGAGCAGATCAGGGCGCATGGCGGCTCCATAATCACCATCGGGCCGTTGCGCCATGGGGCAAGCTGGCTTACCCGCAGCCGTCATGACCGAAACGACCGCGACTCCCGACTCCCCGCAGCTGGACGACGCGCGCCTGCGCCGCATGAAATTCCGTGCCTGGCACCGCGGCACGCGCGAGGCCGATTACATGATCGGCTGCTTCTTCGACCGTTTCCACAGCCAGTGGGGCGAAGCCGAGGCCGTGTGGTTCGAAACCCTGATGGACGAGGAAGACGTCGATATCCTGGGCTGGGCGCTGGGCACGCTGTCGGTGCCGGAGGAATATGCCGGGCCGTTGATGGACCGCATGCGCCAGCTGGACTACGTGGAGATTCCGCGCTGAGGGGTTGCGTTTCCCGCCCTTCGACAAGCTCAGGGCGAACGGAACGTTATTGCAATGCTTCGTGTTTTGTCCGTTCGGGCTGAGCTTGTCCCCGCCCCGCATACCAACCTCCGTTCGCCCTGAGCCTGTCGAAGGGCGCGCACGCAACGCACGCTTTAAAGAACCGCCCATGCCAGACCTGACCCGCATTCTTTCCGCCCGCAGCCCGCTGACGCTTGCCAGCGTGGCGCGCGGTGCCCAGCCGCTGGTCATGGCCGACCTCGCCCGCGCCGCGGCAGCCGCGAAAGCGCAGGGCCGCTGCGTGTTCATCACGCCTGACGATGCCGCCCTACGCGCGGTGGTGGAAAGCGCCGCGTTCTTTGCCCCCGAACTCGATGTGATCGATTTCCCGGCCTGGGATTGCCTGCCGTTCGATCGCGCATCTCCCGCCCTGTCGATCAGCGCGCGGCGGCTGGCGGCGCTGCAAAAGCTGCAGCACAAGCGCGACGGCCGGCCGCAACTGCTGGTCACCACGATCAACGCGGTGCTCCAGCGCACGCTTTCCCCGTTCCGCATCCGCGAATCCACCCGCCTGCTCACGCCGGGCGTGGAAATCGGCCGCGAAAGCCTGATCGCCCTGCTGCAACGCCAGGGCTATTCGCGCACCGACACCGTGGTCGATGCCGGCGAATACGCCGTGCGCGGCTCGATCTTCGATATCTATCCCACCGGGCTCGATCACGGGCTGCGCCTCGACTTCTTCGGCGACGAGCTGGAAACGTTGCGCCTGTTCGACCCCAGCACGCAGCGTTCGGTGCAGCCGGTGGAAACCCATCTGCTGCTGCCCGCCAGCGAGGCGCTGCTCGATGAAACCTCGATCAAGCGGTTCCGCAGCCGCTATCGCGAAATCTTTGGCGCCAATGCCACCAGCGATGCGCTGTACCAGGCCGTCAGCGAAGGGCGGCGCCTGGCCGGCATGGAGCATTGGCTGCCGCTGTTCGAAGAGCGCATGGTCACGCTGTTCGATCACCTTGGCGAAGGCGATCTCGTCGTGCTCGATGCTGGCGCGGCCAAGGCCGCCGAAAGCCGGCTGGACGACATTGCCGATTACTATGCCGCCCGGACAGAGGCAGCGGCGCGTCAATCGGGCACCTATCGCCCGTTGAAGCCCGACGCGCTCTATCTGACGCGCGAGGAACTCGATCGCGCGCTGGCCGGCTGGCCAGTGCACCGCGCCACCATCTTTGCCGAGCCGGAAAGCGCCAGCGTCATCGACTTCGGCTTTGCCAGCGCGCGCGATTTTACCCCCGATCGCGCGCAGGGCGTCAATATCTATGAAGCGGCGGCCAAGCATCTCGCCGCACTAGGCACGCGCGGGCGCAAGCCGATCGTCGCGGCCTATACCACCGGCTCGCGCGCGCGGCTGGCCTCGCTGCTGGCCGAAGCGGGTAAGCAGGCCCCGGCCCTGGCCGACACCTGGCAGGAAGCGCTGGGCCTGGCTGCCAGCGGCCGCCCGGTGGCCGTGGTCCTGCCGCTGGAACAGGGCTTTGCCAACGATACCCTGGAACTGCTGACCGAGCAGGACATCCTGGGCGACCGCCTGGTGCGCCGCAAAAAGAAGCGCAAGGACGCCGACGCCTTCCTGGCAGAGCTTTCCGCGCTGATCCCGGGTGACCTTGTCGTCCACATGGATCACGGCATCGGCCGGTATGAAGGGCTGGAAGCGATCACCGTGGGCAAGAGCCCACACGATTGCGTGCAGCTGACTTATGCCGGCGGCGACAAGCTCTATATCCCGGTCGAAAACCTCGACGTGCTGTCGCGCTATGGCGCCGAAAGCGAGAACGTCGCGCTCGACAAGCTGGGCGGCGAAGGCTGGCAGCGGCGCAAGGCGCGGATGCGCGAGCGCATCCTGGAAATGGCCGGGCAGCTCATGGCGACGGCCGCACTGCGCGCGCTGCGCCAGGCCGATGTCCTGGCGGTCGATCCCGCCAGCTATGGCCCGTTCGTCGATCGCTTCCCTTGGGAGGAAACCGAAGACCAGGACCGCGCCATCGACGACGTGCTGGGCGACATGGCCGAAGGCAAGCCGATGGACCGCCTGGTCTGCGGCGACGTGGGCTTTGGCAAGACCGAGGTGGCACTGCGCGCCGCGTTCGTGGCCGCCATGGCCGGGCACCAGGTGGCGGTAATCGCGCCAACCACCCTGCTCGCGCGCCAGCACTATGCCAATTTCGTCGAACGCTTTTCCGGCTTTCCCATCCAGATCGGGCGCCTCTCGCGCCTGGTGCCGGCCAAGGAAGCGGCCGAAACCCGCGCTGGGCTCACTGCCGGCACGGTCGATATCGTCGTGGGCACCCACGCGCTTTTGTCCAAGTCGGTGGAATTCAAGCGCCTTGGCCTGGTCATCGTCGACGAGGAACAGCGCTTTGGCGTGACGCACAAGGAAAAGCTCAAGGAGCTCAAGACCGACGTCCACGTCCTCACGCTCACTGCCACACCGATCCCGCGCACCTTGCAGATGGCCATGTCAGGCCTGCGCGAGCTGTCCACCATCCAGACCCCGCCGGTCGATCGCCTGGCGGTGCGCACTTATGTCATGCCGTGGGACGACGTGACCATGCGCGAAGCCTTGATGCGCGAACACCAGCGCGGCGGGCAGAGCTTCATCGTCGTGCCGCGCATTGCCGACATGGCCGAAGTGGAAGACTGGCTGCGCCTCAACGTGCCGGAAATCCGCTTTGTCACCGCGCATGGGCAGATGAGCCCGACCGAGGTGGAAGACCGCATGAGCGCTTTCTACGAAAAGAAGTACGAAGTGCTGCTCTCGACCACGATCATCGAAAGCGGCATCGACATTCCCAGCGCCAATACCATCGTGCTGCACCGTGCCGATCGCTTTGGCCTGGCGCAGCTCTATCAGCTGCGCGGCCGCGTCGGCCGCGGCAAGCTGCGCGCCTATGCCTATCTCACCTATCCCGAAGACCAGGCCCTGTCGGAAGTGGCAGAAAAGCGCCTGAAAGTGCTGGGCGATCTGGATTCGCTGGGCGCCGGGTTCCAGCTGGCCAGCCACGATCTCGATCTGCGCGGCGCCGGCAACCTGCTGGGTGACGAACAATCTGGCCATATCAAGGAAGTGGGTTTCGAGCTTTACCAGTCGATGCTGGAAGACGCGATCCTGGCGGCCAAGGCCGGCGATATCGGCATGGCGCGCGAACGCGACGCGCTCAGCCCGCAGATCACGCTCGATGCGCCGATCATGATCCCGGAAGAATACGTGCCCGATCTCGCCGTGCGCATGGCGCTTTACCGCCGCATGAACGACGCCGAAGGCGCCGATGCAGTGGAAGCGCTGGCCGCCGAGATGATCGACCGCTTTGGCCCGCTGCCGCAGCCCACGCAGAACCTGCTGCAGCTGATCGAGGTGAAGCGCCAGGCGATCGAGGCGCGCATCGCCAAGATCGACGTGGGGCCAAAGGGCGTGCTCGTCTCGTTCCACAACGACGATTTCCCCGATCCCATGGGCCTGATCGCCTATGTCGAGCGGCTCAAGGGCACGGCCAAGCTGCGGCCTGACAACAAGCTGGTGATCCAGCGCGCCTGGGGCGATGCGCAAGGGCGGTTGAACGGCCTGGTGCAACTGACCAAGGGGCTTTCCACCATCGCGCGGCGGGCGGCCAAGAAAGCCGCCTGACCGCGTCGACGACCGCGTTGATGACCGCGTCCGCTGCCAAGACCGCAGCGGCGCGAGAAAAATGCAGATTTTCCAACCACCGAGCCAGCAAACCCGGCAGCAATCGTGTTCATGCGGCTTTTATGCCACACATAGTGTTACAAATCCCTGCATATCATGACCATGCGTTGACCATCCTGCCAGACAAAAACTATCGGCACGGGGCGATCACATCCCGGTGATGTTGTCAGCACCAAAAAATCACATTGCAGGACGATACCACAATGAAGAAGATCTTTGCCCTTGGCGCCGCCACGGCTGCTTTTGCTTGCGCCGCTCCCGCGATGGCTCAGGAAGTTGCCAATCACAGCGGCTTCACCGTTGGCGTTGTTGGTGGTTACGATCACGTGACCCTGGCCGTTCAGGGCGACAAGGGCAGCAAGGACGGCTTCGTCTATGGCGTCGTCGCCGGCTATGACTATGCCATGGGCCAGGGCAGCGTGGGCGTTGAACTGGAAGCCGATGGTTCGACCGTCAAGGAAAGCGATGGCACCGTGGCGCTGAAGGCCGGCCGTGACCTCTATGCCGGCGTGCGTGCGGCCTATGCCGTCAACCCGCAGGTTTCGGTCTATGCCAAGGGCGGCTACACCAACGCCCGCCTGCACCTTGACTATGGCAACACCGGCTATGGCTTCAACAACGGCGGTTTCCGTCTGGGCGGCGGCGTGGAAGTGGCCGTGAGCCAGCCGATCGTGGCCCGCGTTGAATATCGCTATTCCGACTATGGCCACACCTACATCGAAGGCCAGAACACCGGCATTTCGGTGCGTCGTCATCAGGTCGTTGCCGCGCTCGTCACGCGCTTCTGATCGGTTGTGCCGGGGCGCTGTTACGGCGCCCCGGACGCCAGGCGCGCCATGGCCGCGCCATCCAGCGGCCCGGCCCGCAGGAAGCCCTGGAACAGGTCGACACCCTCCTGCGCCAGCACGGCCAGTTGCGCATCGTTTTCCACTCCTTCGGCCACGACGCTGAGTGACAGCGCCCGGGCCATGGCCACCATCGCGGCCAGGATCGCGCGATCGCGCCCGTCGTGCGCCACATCGCGCACCAACGAGCGATCGAGCTTGAGCGTATCGAGCGGCAGCGCCTTGAGCGTGCGGAAGTTGGAAAAGCCGGTGCCGAAATCATCGAGCGCCACCGCCACGCCGCGTGCCGCCAGCGTGCGCAGCGCCGCCGCACAGGCATCGAAATCGGCAATCAGGGTCTGCTCGGTAATCTCGATCGTCAGCCGTTCGGGAGCAAAGCCGGCATCGTCCGCCCGTGCCAGCAGGGCCGGCGCAAAATCAGGCAAGGCAAAATCCTCAGCCGTCACGTTGAGCGACAGGCGCAGCGGCGCGGGCCAGTCATGCGCGCCGGCCAAGGCGGCCCCGGCAATGGCATGTGACAGGGGCGCCATCTGGTCGGCGCGCTCGGCCACGGCAAACAGCGTTTCCGCGCCGATCCGGCCCAGGCCAGGATGCTCCCACCGCGCCAGCGCCTCGGCACCCGCCAGCATGCCATCGCCCACGCGAAACTGCGGCTGATAGAGCACGGCGATCTCTTGCCGATGCAGCGCGCCGATCAGGTCTGCCTCAAGCCGGGCGACACTGCGCCCGCGCGCGCGGTGGCGGCCATCGGCCCAGGCCAGGCGCCGCGCCCCGCCCACCATGAGTTGCGCCAGGGCCTGGTCCAGCCGATCGAGCAGCGCGCTGCCACCTTCCAGCGCCTGGCCGCGCAGCAACGCGATGCGCGGCAGCAGTCGCACGGCATCTCCGCCCAGCGCCAGCGGCCGGGCAATGCTGCGTCCCAGCCCCTGGGCCAGAACCTGCCAGCGTTCGCGGCTGAGGCGGCTGGCCGAAGCGACGAGAAATTCCCCGCCCGAAACCCGCGCCACCAGCGGCGGCCCATCGCCGCCCTCGCCCGGCGCCAGTTCCTCGGCGGCGAAATGGGCAATGCGCCGCGCCACTTCGGCCAGCACGCGATCGCCGCCGCCATGGCCGAATGCCAGGTTCACCGCCTGGAACCGGTTGAGGCCGATCAGCATGGCCTGCACGGTTCCCTGCGCGCCTGCCCAATCGAGCCAGTCGCGCGCCTGCGCGGCCGTAGCCAGCCCGGTCAAGCCGTCCTGCGTCAAGCCCTCCTGCCCAGGGGCGATGGCAGGGAGAACAGGCGGCAAATCGGGGCTGGCAGGCATGGTCATCTTCCCCTCGCCCTAGCAGAGCCGCGCGCCGGCTGTCTGCCCCCGGGCACACCTGGGACATTTTCGCGTTGCGCCATTATGGGGCGCCCCATATCACGCCCGCAGCTTTGCGGCGCCACGGCGGCGAAAGCGACATGCGCCGCGATTCCTGCGGCCGGGAACGGGTGACAATGGCTGCGATCGGTTCGGCAAACAGTGCCACATATGAAAAGCTCGCGCTGCTGGCGTCTCCCACCGATCGTGCCCAGGCAGAAGCAGCCGTGCTCAAGAAAAGCCGCGATTGGGTGCCGTTCGCCGAGGCAGAGGCGGTCGTCGTGCTGGGCGGCGATGGCTACATGCTGCAGGTGCTGCACTACATGCTCGATTTCGATCGCGTGCTGCCCGCCTATGGCCTGAACCTGGGCACCGTTGGCTTCCTGATGAACAAGCACAAGAGCAGCCGCACGCTGGAAGAGCGCATCGCCCGCGCCCGTCCCGTGGCGATCAGCCCGCTGCGTATGGACGCGACCACCGCCAGCGGCGAAACGCAAAGCTGCTATGCCATCAACGAAGTGTCGCTGCTGCGCGAAACCCGCCAGACCGCCAAGCTGGAAGTGGTGGTCAACGGTAAGACCCGCATTCCCGAACTGTCGTGCGATGGCGTGCTGGTGGCAACGCCGGCCGGCTCCACCGCCTATAACCTGTCCGCCAATGGCCCGATCCTGCCGCTGGGCGCCAATATCCTGGCGCTCACCCCGATCAGCCCGTTCCGCCCCCGACGCTGGCGCGGGGCGATTTTGCCCGATACCGCCGAAATCGTGTTTCGCGTGCTCGAATCGGTCAAGCGGCCGGTGCTTGTCGTGGCCGACCAGAAAGAGGTGCGCGATATCAGTGAAGTGCGCGTAAGCGCCTGGCGCGAGCATCAGCTCACCCTGCTGTTCGATCGCGGCCGCAGCCTGGACGAACGCATCTTTGCCGAACAGTTCATGAGTTGATCGTACAGCGCGCGCTGTGGAAAAATTTGCCCGGCGGCGGGTTGCCATGCACGAAATGAGTGCTATTAGCGCGCACCTGTCCTGGGCAACCGGGACTGCTCCCTGATAGCTCAGCGGTAGAGCTCTCGACTGTTAATCGAGCGGCCGTAGGTTCGAATCCTACTCAGGGAGCCATCTTCTTCTGCTGTATGGCAGAACACCGCCTTGTCCCGGCCACGCCGGGCCTGTTCCCTGATAGCTCAGCGGTAGAGCTCTCGACTGTTAATCGAGCGGCCGTAGGTTCGAATCCTACTCAGGGAGCCACCCTTTTCAGCACTGGTTATTGCGGCCGGCCCAGGATCGCATCATGCTGCGGCGGTCATTTCCATTGCCGGACACTATCGCCGCCATGTTCCTTCGCCCCGCCGCCATCGCGTTTGCCGTGCTCGTTGCAACGCCCCTCGCCGCGCACGCCGCGCCGGCCCATCCAAGCAGCCCTGCGCAGCCGGCCTATGCGGTGTTCGCCGGCCTCGGCCCCGATGGCCGGCCGATCCGCTTTGAAGATCATGGCACGCGCTATCGGCTGCGCCTGCACGGCCATGTGCGCGAGGGCGATCTCAACACCGAACGCGGCTGGAAAAGCGATCCTGACGCCACGCTCTACGTGCTCGATTGGCAAGGCCCGGCTGCGCAGCAAACGCGCCTGGTGCGCCGCACTGGCAAGCGCGACGTGCTGTTCCTGGATAGCCACGACAACGTCGCGCGCCCGGTCATCCGCTTGGCGCGCATCGCCGCCCGGGCGCCGCGCTGAGCCGGCTTACGCGGGGAGCAGCGCCGCCATCGTGGCGCGATAGCGCGCGGCGATGGCATCACGGGCGATGTGGTGCCCGCCTTGCACCACCTGCCGGCCCCTACGCCACACGCCATCGACCAGGCTGCTGCCGCCGGCAAAGATCCAGGCGTCAATTGCACTTTCCGGCCTGTGGCCAGCCAGAGCGGGATGGGCGGAATCAAGCGTAACAAAATCGGCAGGCGAGCCCACCGCCAGGCCCGCATGTGTCTGTCCCAGCGCTTGCGCCCCGCCGGCAAGGCAGGCGCGCAGCAGCGTTTCCCCGGTCGAGGCGCCCGGCCCTTGCACCAGCACGGCCCGGCCGCGCTGGTCCAGGCGCTGGCCATATTCCAGCAGGCGCAGTTCTTCGGCCGCATCGATCCGCACGTTGGAATCGCTGCCCACACCGATCCGTCCACCAGCGGCCAGAAAGGCGCCAGCGGGAAATAGCCCATCACCCAGGTTCGCCTCGGTAATCGGGCATAGCCCCGCCACCGCGCCGCTGCGCGCCAGGGCCAGCGTTTCGGCTGGCGTCATGTGCGTGGCATGGACCAGGCACCATTGCGCATCCACACGCGTACGGTCGAGCAGCAGTTCCACCGGGCGCTGCCCGCTCCAGGCCAGGCAATCGTCCACTTCCTTTACTTGCTCGGCAATGTGGATGTGGATCGGCCCACCCTCGGCCAGCGCGCTCACCTGCGCCAACTGGTCCAGCGTGACCGCGCGCAGGCTGTGCGGCGCCACGCCCACCACCGCATCGGGCAAAGCCGCAGCATGGCCGCGCGCCGCCTCCACCAGGCGGGCAAAGCCATCAAGATCGGTGATGAACCGCGCCTGCCCGGCGCTGGGCGGCTGCCCGCCGAACCCGGAATGGCTGTAGAGCACGGGCAGCAGCGTCAGGCCGATGCCGGTTTCCTGCGCGGCAGCAACCACAGCGGCGCTCATCTGCGCCGGATCGGCAAAAGGCCGGCCGCCCGCATCGTGGTGTAGGTAATGAAATTCGCCCACGCGGGTAAAGCCGGTTTCCAGCATTTCCACCTGCGCCTGCGCGGCAATGGCCAGCAGGTCTTCGGGCGTGACCTGCCCGACAAAGCGATACATCGCCTCGCGCCAGGTCCAGAAACTGTCTGCGCCCGGCCCGGCGCGTTCAGCCAGGCCAGCCATGGCGCGCTGAAAGGCGTGGCTGTGCAGATTGGGCAGGCCCGGCATGGCCCAGCCGTGCCGCGTCTCTCCGGCGCGCGGGGCCTGATCGGCCGCGATTGCTGCGATCTGCCCGTCAGCCAAGGTCACCCGCACATCGCGCGCCCACCCTGTGCCCAGCCAGGCCGCATCGAAGAACAGGGTTTGAGAATCCGCTTGCATCGTCACGCTCCTTGGGTGATTATGTATATACATTATTGCACCCCCGGCAAGGACCATCCCTTCATGCGCTGCGACACGATCTGGACCAATGCGCACCTTGCCACGATGGCCAGGCAGGGCACCGACGTTGACGCACTGGGACGCATCGACAACGGCCTGATCGCCGCGCGTGACGGTGTAATCGTCTATGCCGGGCCGGCTGCGGCGGCGCCGGCGCTGGAGGCAGGCGCAACGGTCGATTGCCAGGGCCGCTGGATCACGCCGGGCCTGATCGATGCGCACACCCACCTGGTTTTTGCCGGCAACCGTTCCGACGAATGGGAAGCCCGGCTGGCCGGTGCCACCTACCAGGATATCGCCCGCGCTGGTGGCGGGATAATGGCCACTGTGCGCGCCACGCGCGGGGCCAGTGTCGATGATCTGGTTCGGGCCGCGCTGCCGCGCCTCGACGCGCTGCTGGCGCAAGGCGTCACCTGCGTCGAAATCAAATCGGGCTATGGCCTGACGCTCGAGGCAGAAC
The DNA here is from genome assembly GCF_001598375.1 of Novosphingobium capsulatum NBRC 12533. Classification (GTDB taxonomy): domain Bacteria; phylum Pseudomonadota; class Alphaproteobacteria; order Sphingomonadales; family Sphingomonadaceae; genus Novosphingobium; species Novosphingobium capsulatum. Next base: position 128,186 of record NZ_BCYV01000011.1, on the reverse strand, counting down.
GCGCGATGCTGCTGGCTGCGCGGCAACTGGGCCAGGTGCGGCCGGTGCGCATCGTCACCACGTTCCTGGGTGCCCACGCGCTGCCGCCCGAATGGGCCGGCAATGCCGATGGCTATATCGCGCAACTGGCCGACGATTGGCTGCCCACGCTGGCGGCAGAGGGGCTGGTCGATGCGGTCGATGCCTTTTGCGAAGGCATTGCCTTTTCGCCGGCACAGGTCGATCGTCTGTTCCGCGCGGCCCGCGCGCTCGGCCTGCCGGTGCGGCTGCACGCCGAACAGCTTTCCAACCTTGGCGGCGCGGCACTGGCCGCCAGCCACGGCGCGCTCTGCGCCGATCACCTCGAACACCTTGACGCCGATGGCATTGCCGCGATGGCCCAGGCCGGCACCGTGGCGGTGCTGCTGCCCGGCGCGTTCTATTTCATGCGCGAAACCATCAAGCCGCCGATCGCCGCGCTGCGCGCCGCCCGCGTGCCCATGGCCATCGCCACGGATTGCAACCCCGGCACGTCGCCGCTCACCGCGCTGCTGCTGGCGATGAACATGGGCGCCACGCTGTTCGGCCTGACGGTGGACGAATGCCTGGCCGGTGCCACGGTCCATGCCGCCCGCGCGCTGGGCCTGGCCGGCACGCTGGGCCAGCTTGTGCCTGGCCAGCGTGCCGACCTGGCGATCTGGAATATCGCGCGCCCGGCCGATCTTGTTCACGGGATGGGCGCTGCGCCGCTCCATGCCCGCATCTGGAGTGGAAAATGACCAAAATCGTCCTCACCCCTGGCGCGGCCACGCTGGCCGATTGGCGCGCGATCCACGGTGGCGCCGATGTCGTGCTGCATGATGATGCCTGGGGGGCGATCGCGGCCAGCGCGGCGGCCGTTGCGCGCATCCTGGCCAAGGGCGACGCCGTCTATGGGATCAACACCGGCTTTGGCAAACTGGCCAGCGTGCGCATCGCCGATGAAGACTTGGCCGCCCTGCAACGCAATATCGTGCTCAGCCATGCCGCCGGCACCGGTGCGCCCTCCCCCGTGCCTGTGGTGCGGCTGATGATGGCGCTCAAGCTCGCCAGCCTGGCGCAGGGCGCCTCGGGCGTGCAGGTGGCCACCGTGCGCTTGCTGGCAGACATGCTGGCGCGCGGCCTGGTACCGGTGGTGCCGTGCCAGGGTTCGGTGGGTGCCAGCGGCGATCTTGCCCCGCTTTCGCACATGACCGCCACGATGCTTGGCGTTGGCGAGATTTTCGTGAACGGCGTGGCTCTGCCCGCCGCGCAGGCCCTGGCCGATCATGGCCTCGCCCCCATCGCGCTGGGGCCCAAGGAAGGCCTGGCGCTGCTCAACGGCACGCAGTTTTCCACGGCCAATGCGCTGGCCGGGCTGTTTGCGGCCGAACGCCTGCTCGCCACCGGCCTTGTCACCGGCGCCCTGTCGACCGAGGCGGCGCGCGGAACGGATACCCCGTTCGATCATCGCATCCATGCCCTGCGCGGCCATGGCGGGCAGATCGAAACTGCCGCCACCTTGCGCGCGCTGATGGCCGGCAGCGCCATCCGCGCCAGCCACGCAGTGGATGATCCGCGCGTGCAGGACCCCTATTGCCTGCGCTGCCAGCCCCAAGTGATGGGCGCCGCGCTCGACGTGCTGCGCCAGGCCGCGCGCACGCTGGAAATCGAGGCCAACGGCGTCACCGACAATCCGTTGATTTTCCCCGATGCCGATGAAGCGCTGTCGGGCGGTAACTTCCATGCCGAGCCAGTGGCCTTTGCCGCCGACATGATCGCCCTGGCGCTGGCCGAAATCGGCTCGCTGTCGGAGCGGCGCCTGGCCATGCTGGTCGATCCCGCGCTGTCGGGCCTGCCTGCCTTCCTCACCCCGCTGCCGGGGCTGCATTCCGGCTTCATGATCCCGCAAGTAACGGCCGCAGCCCTGGTTTCGGAAAACAAACAGCGCGCCGCGCCGTGCAGCGTCGATTCCATTCCCACGTCGGCCAACCAGGAAGACCACGTGTCGATGGCCGCCCACGGCGCGCGGCGCCTGCTCGACATGGCGGGCAACCTCGATGCGATCCTCGGCCTCGAACTGCTCGCCGCCGTGCAGGGCATCGAATTTCACGCGCCGTTGCGGTCAAGCGACGAGCTGGAGGCGGTGCGCGCCATGTTGCGCGGCGTGGTGCCTGCTCTGGTCGAAGACCGCCATTTTGCACCCGACATTGCCGTCGCGCGTGGCATGGTCGAGCGCGGTGCCGTGCTGGCGGCGTGCCCGCTGCAACTGCCGGTGCTGGGCTGATGGACTGGCTCACCATCCAGCGCGGCGCCGCACCGCTGATCGTGGCCTTTCCCCACGGCGGCACCAATCTGGCCGGGTGCGCCTTCGGCTCGGAATGGCTGGCCCGGCGCGATACCGATTGGTGGATCGGCGAAGTCTATGACTTTGCCCGCGATCTCGACGCCACGCTGGTTGCCACGCGCATCTCGCGCAGCGTGATCGATGCTAACCGCGATCCTTCGGGTGCCTCGCTCTATCCCGGCATGGCCACCACCAGCCTGTGCCCGGAAACCACGTTCGATGGCGAACCGCTGATCCCTGCCCCGCTGGCGGAGGGCGAAATCGCCCACCGCCGCGAAACCTGGCACGCGCCCTATCACGCCGCGTTGGCGGCGGAAATGGAACGGCTTCGTTCCATTCACCCGCGCGTGGTGCTCTATGATGCGCATTCGATCCGCAGCCACGTGCCCCGCCTGTTTCCCGGGGAACTGCCGCTGTTCAACATCGGCACCAACGATGGCCGCTGTTGCGCGCCAGAGCTGGAGGCAGCCGTTGCCGCCGTCTGCGCCGCCAGCGGCGAAAGCCATGTCGTCAACGGCCGCTTCAAAGGCGGCTGGACCACGCGCCACCATGGCGATCCCGCGCGCGGCATCCACGCCGTGCAGATGGAACTGGCGATGCGGGGCTATCTGGCGGAACCGGCGGAGCCGACGGCGGAAAACTGGCCGCCCCACCCCGATCCACGGCGCCTTGCCCACCTGCAACCGATCCTGAAGCGCGTGCTCAGCGCCTGCCTTGCCTTTGCTGGAGAATGACGATGACCCGTTTGGACAACAGCCGCGTGATCCGCCCCGCCACGGGCACGGACCTGACCGCCAAATCCTGGCTGACCGAAGCGCCGCTGCGCATGCTGATGAACAACCTGCATCCCGATGTGGCCGAACGGCCCGAGGAACTGGTCGTCTATGGCGGGATCGGCCGCGCCGCGCGCGATTGGGAAAGCTATGACAAGATCGTCGAAACCCTGCGCCGCCTCGAAGATGATCAGACCCTGCTGGTGCAATCGGGCAAGCCGGTGGGCGTGTTCCGCACCCATGCCGATGCGCCGCGCGTGCTGATTGCCAATTCCAACCTGGTGCCGGAATGGGCCAATTGGGAGCATTTCAACGAGCTCGATCGCAAGGGCCTGGCCATGTACGGCCAGATGACCGCCGGCTCGTGGATCTACATCGGCACCCAGGGCATCGTCCAGGGCACCTATGAAACCTTCGTCGAGATGGGCCGCCAGCACCATGGTGGCGATCTTTCCGGCAAGTGGCTGCTGACCGCGGGCCTGGGCGGCATGGGCGGCGCGCAGCCGCTCGCTGCGGTCATGGCCGGTGCATCGTGCCTGGCGATCGAATGCCAGCGCAGCCGGATCGAGATGCGCCTGCGCACCGGATACCTCGATCACGCCGCCGAAACCCTCGACGAAGCGATGGCCATCATCCGCCAGTCCTGCGCCGACAAGAAGCCGGTGTCGGTGGGCCTGATCGGCAACGCCGCCGAAATCCTGCCGCAGATGCTAGAGGCCGGCATCCTGCCCGACCTATTGACCGACCAGACCAGCGCGCACGATCCCATCAACGGCTATCTGCCCGCCGGATGGACCGTGGCGGAATGGATCGACAAGCGCGAGCGCGAGCCGGAAAGCGTTGCCAAGGCCGCACGCGCCAGCATGGCCACACACGTGCGTGCCTTGCTGGAATTTCAGGCGCGCGGCGTGCCCACCACCGACTATGGCAACAACATCCGCCAGGTGGCTTTTGACGAAGGCGTTGAAAACGCGTTTGATTTCCCCGGGTTTGTGCCGGCCTACATCCGCCCGCTGTTCTGCCGGGGGATCGGCCCGTTCCGCTGGGCGGCGCTGTCGGGTGACCCGGAAGACATCTACAAGACCGACCAGAAGGTGAAGGAGCTGCTGCCCGATAACGCCCATCTGCACAACTGGCTGGACATGGCGCGCGAGCGTATCCACTTCCAGGGCCTGCCGGCGCGGATCTGCTGGGTGGGCCTGGGGGACCGCCACCGCCTGGGCCTGGCGTTCAACGAGATGGTCGCCAACGGCGAACTCAAGGCGCCGGTGGTGATCGGGCGCGATCACCTCGACAGCGGATCGGTCGCCAGCCCCAACCGCGAGACCGAGGCCATGCTCGATGGATCAGATGCCGTGTCGGATTGGCCGCTGCTCAATGCCCTGCTCAACACCGCCAGCGGCGCCACCTGGGTGTCGCTGCATCACGGTGGTGGCGTGGGCATGGGCTATTCCCAGCATTCGGGCATGGTGATCGTGGCTGATGGCACGCCCGAGGCAGCGCGCCGCCTGGAACGCGTGCTGTGGAACGACCCGGCCACCGGCGTGATGCGCCATGCCGATGCCGGCTATGCCATCGCCCAGGATTGCGCCCGCGAAAAGGGGTTGGACCTGCCCGGCATTCTGGGCTGATCCAGCCGCTGGTCGATCCCCGCCGGAACCGGCGCGCTGACCGCGTGACGGCCGATCCGGCGGGGGCAGACTATTCCCCCGATGTGATCCTAAATATTTGGATACGCGTCAGGAAATCTATTGTAACAGCGGCACGCAAGACAACTTTTGCGGGACCGATCGAAACGATGGCATATACAATTCGCACCATTCGCATGGCTGTTCCACTGGCATGCGGATTGCTCGCAGCCTGCGGCGGTGATGGCCCGGTCAATTCCGTATCGGCCAGCAAGCCTTTTCCGCAGAGCACCTCGGGCACCTTTTCCGCCGCGACGGCCACGCAAACCTACACCGGCAGCCTGAGCAGCGGCCAATTCGGCAGCCAGTTCAGCAAGCCACTGGCAGTGACGCCCGCCACCACGGCCGGCATCAACGCAGCCACGACAATCGCCTATGACGCCGCGACGGGAACCTATACCGTGCAGGCGGGCAGCACATCAGCCAGCTTCACCGCCGCCGACAAGATGCCGTCGAGCGACTATACCACCAGTTTCAACAAAGGTGGCGACAGCCTGACGCTGTATGGCAACGCGCAGCAGGGCAATACGGCAACCGCCCCCGTCAGCCTGAGCTACACCAGCTTTGGCAAATGGACCCACGTCGACGCCAGCGCCGACCAGACCGACATCCGCTATTACGTGTTTGGCGAAATGTCGGGCAGCAAGGGCATGCCCACCAGCGGTTCGGCCACCTATGCCACCACCGTTTCGGGCACGATGCTGGCATACAACTATGCCCCGGCCACACTGAGCGACCTCACCGGGACGGCAACGTTCACGGCCGATTTCGCCCAGGGCACGGTCAGCACCGGCCTGTCCCTCCGCGCGGTCGGGAATCCCACCGAAGGCAGCGCAGGCGTCTACAGCGGCAGCGGCACGATCGCGAAAGACCAGTTTGCCGGTACGTTCACCAGCGGTACCAACTACTTTGCCAGCGGCGCATTCAACGGTGCCTTCTTCGGGCCATCAGCGGCAGAGATGGGCTATACGTTCGCGATCAAGGGCCACAATCCTGATCCTTATGCCGGCGCCAGCGTATCACCCGGCGACATTTCCATCGTCGGGGCCGTGGTCGGCGCGAAGAAGTAGCCACTCCCCCGCGCTGCACTCCACAGCCGTCGTCCAGCGCGAGGCCGCCCCGGATCGTCTGCCCTGGCCCAAGCGCCAGCGCGACGATCCGGCCGGCCGGGGTGGCACGGCGTTGTGGTCAGCTGGGCCGCTTCAGAAATAGCGCTCACCGACGCGGATCGTGTCGCCGGGCAAAACCGCCACTGGCGCGCCGCTGCGCAGCGATACGCTGTGTTCGGCCGAAGTCGTCTGCCGCCGCAGGAATGCCGTCTTTTCGTTGGCGCGATAGGTAAATCCGCCGGCCTTGGCGATCGCCTGCTCCACCGTCATGCCCGAGGCATAGGGGTATTCCCCCGGCTTGTTCACCTCTCCCAGGATGTAGAACGGGCGGTAGTTGAGCACTTCGACGCTGACGCGCGGATCGTTGACATAAGCGCCCGACAGCCGACCGGTAATCTCGCGCGTTACGTCGTCGATCGTGTGGTTTCCGGCCTGGACCACGCCGATCAGGGGAAAGGCCACGGCGCCGGTGGAGGTGACGTTGTATTCGCCGGTCAGTGTCGGCTCGTTGAACACGGTGATGCGCAGCTTGTCACCTGCGCCCACCCGATAGCCCGCCAGCCCAGTGGCGCGGTCCACTGCCGATAGTGGCTGTGCCGTGGTGCCCGCGCACCCCGGCAACAACAGGGCGAAGCCCAGCACGGCCGCCAGCATGGCGGGCCGGGCCGCCCGGGCCATGGCAGCATGGCGCGAGAGACCATGATCGATATGGGGAATCACGTTACACCCTCCGTGTGCGTTCGTTTCCCGGTTGTTCTATGCCGCGCCCTTGCGAAGACAATGCAGCGGCCCGGGATGAAAACTCCGACTTGGAGGCTTTCCGGAACGATCGGAATCGCCGGTTAGGCCGGGCGGCGGGCTTGGCCATGCCTAATCGATGGCCGTCGGGCGGAACCGGCCAGCGCGCCGTATATGCGGGCAAATCCTACGCATTTTTCCGGTGCCATACGCGGATTTACCGATAGCCGACGGCGCGATTGCCACCCGGCCTGCGCCACCCGCCGCACCCCTCTCCTGGGCCCGGATCAGCCGGCTGCAAGGGGTGCCAAGCGGTGCCTCGCTATTGCTCCGCTGCGGATATGCTTGGCCTTCCTTGCGCGGGCGAACCGCCACAGGCTGAGGTCATACCGGGAGCGGGCAAGGCCTGGGGCGCCAATGGCGCCGCCGCCATGCGCGCCGGGTGCAGAGCTTGACTTGGCCGAAGGGGGCAATGGTGAACACCGCAATCGACTTTTATCGCGCGCCAGCCGGCATCGTGCCGGCCACGCCGGCCGAGCCGCGGGCCAACAGCGCAGCGGCAACCGACCGCATCGATCTGCGGCGGCTGATGGCCATGTTCCGCAGGCGAATCGGCGTATTCCTGGGCGTGTTGCTGGGCGTGCTGGCGATCGGCATGGTCATCACGGCGTTGCAGCCGCGCACGTATCAAGCTCGCGCCGAAGTCACGCTCAACAGCAAGTTGCAGCCGGTCGCGCCGACCAGCACGAACGACCGCACCGACCAGCCCGCCATCCCCAGCGAGAGCTTTGTCGATACGCAGGTTTCGGTAATCACCTCGGAAACCAACACGGCCGCTGTTGCCGATGCCTTGGGCCTGGCGCACGATCCGCGCTTTGCCCCATCGCCAGACGAAGGGAAAGCCGCCAACACAAAATCTGCCGGCGCCCCTCAAAGCGCGCGCGAGGCGGCCATTGCCTACCTGGCCAAGAACGTGGCGGCGCAGCGCATCGGCACGACCTATGGCATCGCCATCACGTTTGAAAGCAGCGACCCTCAGGAGGCTGCGCGCATCGCCAACGCCTTTGCCGAGCAATACACGCTGGGCGCGCTGGAGAACAAGCGCAGCGGCGCGCGCGAAACCACCGGGGTGATCGCCAACCGGCTGGAACAACTGCGCCAACAGGCGCTGGCCGATAGTGCGACGGTGCAACGATATCGCATCGCGCACAACCTGCTCAGCACCACGCAGGGCACGCTGACCGAGCAGGAAATCTCGTCGTACAACCAGGAAGTGACCGCTGCCCGTGCACAGGCGAGCGAGGATGCCGCCCGCCTGGAAGCGGCGCAGCGCCAGTTGCAGGCCGGTGGCAGCGGCGGCGTGGGCGAAGCCTCGCTCTCGCCGGTGATCGGCCAGATGCGCGCACAGCAAGCCAGCCTTGCCGCCGAATTTGCCGCCATGTCATCACGCTATGGCCCACAGCATCCCGAAGTGCTGCGCTCCAAGGCGCAGCTTGATGCCGTGAACCGGCAAATCGCCGCCGAAACCCAACGCGTGATGGCCAGCCTCGAAGCCAAGGCCCGGGTATCGCAGCAACGCCTGGCTTCGCTTGCCGGTTCGCTCGATGCCTCGCGCGGGGCACTGGCGCAGAACAACGCGGCGCAAGTGGGGCTCGACGACCTGCAGAAGCGCGCCGAAACCTCCAACGCGCTCTATGAAAGCTATCTCAACCGCTTCAAGGAACTGACCGCGCGCGAAGGCACCGAGCAGGCCGATGCCGACATGCTGCACCGCGCCGATGTTCCGCGCCATCCCAACAGCCCACACATCCTGATCAACGGGGTGCTGGCCGTGGCGCTGGGCACCGGGCTTGGCATCGCCGCCGCGTTCCTGGCGGAAATGACCTTCACCGGCCTGACCACGGGTGAGGATATCGAAGAGCGCATGGGCGTGCGCTATCTTTGCGCCATCCCGACGCTGCAATCGGTGGCGCGACGCGGGGAGCGGGTGCCGGCCAGCGCCCTGCTGGAAGATCCGCGTTCGGTCTTTGCCGAAAGCTTCCGCTCGCTGCGCGCCTCGATCGCGATGAACACCACCGAGGCGCGGATCATTGCGATCACCTCTGCCCTGCCCGAGGAAGGCAAGACCACCACGTCGATCTGCCTGGCGCGCTCGATGGCGGCGGCAGGTGACCGCATCCTGCTGATCGACGGCGATCTACGCCACCAGGGCGTCAGCCGGTTCCTGCGCGGGGGCGAAGGGCGCCCTGGCCTGATGGAAGTGCTGCACGGCACGGCCAGCCTCGACGATGCGCTGGTTGTCGATCCTGGCACGGGTCTCTCGATCCTGCCGCTCTGCGCCGAGGCGGGTGATCGCGCGGAACTGATGACCGGGGTCGAAATGGATCGCCTGCTCGCCACGGCGCGCGAACGGTTCGATGCGGTGATCATCGATACCGCGCCGGTGCTGCCCATCGCTGACGCCCGCCTCTTGCTGGGCAAGGCCGATGCCTCGGTCTTTGTGGTGCGCTGGCGCAAGACACCGGAGCAGGCCCTGCGCGCCGCGCTGCGCCTGTTGCCGATCGACCGCGTGCAATTGGCCGGCGTCGCCCTCACCCGCGTGGACATGCGCAAGCAGCCCCGCTTCGACTATGGCGAGACCGCATTCTACCGCAGCTATGAGAGCTATTATGCCTGAGCGGCGGCGGCGCGTGGCGGGCCGATCCACTGCGCCTGCGGACACGGCAGTGGCTGTTACCGCGCCGGGCGCAGCAGGTACGGCCGACGTGCCGGCCCTGCCGCTACGCTTGCCGGAAACGGCGCGACATCGCGAGGACCACGGTGCGCGGCTGGTACTGCCCGCCAAGCCAGAGCGCACGGAGATCCCGGCGCCCTATCCTGTCGCAGACCCACGCCGCCGCTTTGCCCGCGTGGCCATCGTGCATTACTGGCTGGTGACGATGCGCGGCGGGGAGCGCGTGCTCGAACGCCTGCTGCGCCTGTTTCCCCAGGCCGATATCTTCACCCACGTGTATGATCCGGCAGCCGTTTCGGACACGATTCGCCGTCACAAGGTAACGACCAGCTTCATCCAGCATCTGCCCGGCGCCCGGCGCCATTACCAAAGCTATCTGCCGCTCATGCCCATGGCGCTCGAGCAGCTGGACCTGCGCGGCTATGACCTGGTGATCAGCAGCGAAAGCGGGCCGGCCAAAGGGGTGATCACCGCGCCCGATGCCTTGCATCTCAGCTACGTTCATTCGCCCATGCGCTATCTGTGGGACCACTATCACGATTATCGCAATGCCGCCGGGATGGTCAGCCGCACGATGATGCCGCTGCTATGCCACCGCCTGCGCGCCTGGGATGCCAGCTCGGCCGCGCGGGTGGATCGCATCGTGGCCAATTCGCGCTTTATCCAGCGGCGCATTGCCAAGGCCTGGCGGCGCGAGGCCGATGTGGTGCACCCGCCGGTAGAGATCGACCTGTTCGATCGCGCCGATGCGGTGGGGCCGGCCTATCTCTGGGTAGGGCAGATGGTGCCCTACAAGCGGCCCGACCTGGCGATCGATGCGTTCAACGCGCTGGGCCTGCCGCTGGTGATGGTGGGCGATGGGCCGCTGGCCGCGGCCATGTGCCGCCGCGCCGGGCCCAACATCACCATCCTGCCACGGCTGCCCTTTCCCGTGCTGCGGCGTGCCTATGCGCAGTGCCGTGCGCTGGTGTTTCCGGCGGAAGAGGATTTCGGCATCGTCCCGGTGGAGGTGATCGCCTCGGGCCGGCCCGTGCTCGCCTATGCCGGGGGTGGCGCGCTCGACAGCGTGACGCAAGACCTGACGGGCCAGTTCTTTGCCAGCCAAAGCGTGGACTCGCTGATCGCCGGGGTGAAGGCGATGGAAGCCTGGCTGCCGCATTTCGATCCAGCCGCCGCCATGGCCGATGCCCGCCGCTTTGCGCCTGACCGGTTCGACCAGGGGCTGTTGCATGCGCTGGAATAGGGCGCGGCGCCCCACTGTCATCGTGCTTGTGAAATCGTCTGCCACTTTCTGACCAGGGGATACCCATGGCCACGCATCTCGCCCCCGCTTCGACCGATCGTCACGCCCCGGCCTTGCCACTCCCCCCTGCGGCAGGCCCGCAAGACTGGCAAACTACGCCGCGCGTTGCGGTCGATGCGCCGCCCGTGGCTGGCCCCAGCGGCCGACTGGCCCGCTGGCTCGCCGCGCTCCAGCCGCGCAACCGGCTGGTCACGCTGGCCACGCGACTGGCATTGCGGCGGCGCGGGACGGTGCCTGGGCGCCGGCTTTTCGTGCACGGCCATCGCCCGCGCATCAGCGGAACGGGCGATATCCGCATCGGCGCGCGGGTCAACCTGCGTGGTGACGTTGCGCCGGTGCGCATCGAGGTGGCGCGCGGCGCGCTGGTCACGCTGGCGGATCGCGTCTTTCTTAACGCCGGGGTGCAATTGATCTGCCACAGCGCGATCGAGATCGGCCCGCATTGCCGCATCGGCCCCGATTGCGTGCTGTGCGATACCAACCACCACCCGGTGCACCAAGGCGACGGCGTGCGCGTGGCGCCGATCCGGCTGGGCAGCAATGTGTGGCTGGGGCGCGGGGTGATCGTGCTGCCGGGCGTGACTATCGGCGATCATGCCGTGGTCGCCGCCGGCGCAGTGGTGACCCAGGATATTCCAGCCGCGCAGGTGTGGCGCGGCAATCCGGCCAGCTTTGCCAAGGCGGTGCGCTGCGCGCCCGATTTCATTAGGCCATGATGGCGCCGTTCCCTTCCGTTTCTATCGTCCTGCTTGTGCGGAGCCTGCGATGCAATTGACCTTCATCGGCGCGATCCAGGTGCTGTTGGGCCTCAGCCTGTTCCTTGCCGGATCGATCGAGGCGATGTTCGCATTCCTGCTGGTGTCGACGCTGTTTGGCGGCTCCGCCGCGATCGTGCTGCCGATGCTGGGCGGGTCGTCGATCCCGCCGGTGCAGTTTGCCCTGGTGTTCATGGCACTGCGCCTGCTGGTGCCCGGTGCTGGGAATGGCATGGCGGTGGGCCAGGCGGCGCGAGCCAATATCTGGCTGGCGACGTTCATCCTCTATGGCGCGGTGCTGGCATTTATCGGCCCGCGCCTGTTTGCCGGGCAGATTGACGTGACTCCGATGCGCGGCAAGGTGGAGGCGCGCTATATCTCCATGCGCGCCTATATCTATTCCACCCGCCCATTGAGCTTTTCCACCCAAAACATCACCACCACGGTCTATCTGGTTGGCACCCTGCTGACCGCGATTGCCGCGCACGTGGTTTGCAGCAAGGAGCGTGGGCGCCGCGTGTTCGTGCGCACCATGGCGATCGCCGGGCTGGTTCATGGGCTGATCGGCTTTCTCAGCGTGGCAGCCAAGGGCACGCCGGTGGACACCGTGCTCGCCCTGTTCCGCAACGGATCCTATGCCCAGCTCGATCACAGCTATCGCGGGTTCGTGCGCATGGCCGGGCTGTGGCCAGAGGCATCGGGCTTTGCCTGGTTTGGGATCAACTGGTTCGTGTTCCTGTTCGAATGCTGGCTGCGTCGGGTAGACAGCCGCTATACCGGACCGGCGGCCTTCGTGCTGGCAGCGGCGCTGCTGTGCAGTACGGCAACCACGGCTTATGTCGGCCTGGGCATCTATGGCGCGCTGGTGCTGGGGCGCAGCTTGCTATTGCCAGGCGCGATGCCGGCCGATCGCGCCCTGATCATTGCCGGCGCGGGCCTGGCCATGATCGTGTTGATCACCGGGCTGATGATCGCCCACCCGGTGCTGGTCAACGATGCGACGGAACTGCTGCGCCACATGACGGTGGACAAGGGCCAGTCGCTGTCTGGCGAACAGCGCGGCTTCTGGGCCTGGCAGGGCTGGCATGCCTTTGTCGCTACACATGGCATCGGCATTGGGCCGGGCAGCTTCCGCTCGTCCAGCCTGGCAACCGCCGTGCTCGGCTGCACCGGCCTGATCGGCGCGACGGCGATGATCGTGCACATGATCAGCGCGTTCAAACCGACGCGGCTGTCCACCTATGTCCCCTCGCCCGACATGGCGCTGTCGACCGGCGCGGCCTGCGCCTGGGCGGCAGTGGTCGATGCCGTGGTCGCCTCGCTGTCCTCTCCCACCTGCGACCCGGGAACGGACTTTGCCATCCTCACCGGCGCCGCCTTGGCCCTGCGCCCGATCGTGCCCCGCCTGACCCCATGGCGCGGCCCGGTGCGCCGCCTGCCCCCCTTGCAGCTTTCCCCCGCGATGGCGTTGGGCAGCGCCATGCCCGAGCCGGCGTTTTCGACGCAGCCGGCCGAGTGAGGGGTATCGGCTTAGCGGGCGGAATTAACGGCGCAGCGGGCGAGCGCTGTGCCCGGCGATCGCCACCAAAGGAGCAGAAGCAGGCGCGGTCAACTGACCGATTGGCAGACACCAGTCGCACTGCACCATCGCGCACTGGATTGGTGAACAAATTCAAACGACAGCTTGCGCTTATTTGAGGACATGCTGGCGTTTTGCACAAGCAGAACAGCTGGACCTCGGATCAAGTCCGGGGTGACGGTAAGTCGATTTATGGCTTGAAATCTACATCACCCCGGACTTGATCCGGCGTCCAGCCATCTTTCTTGCGCAATGTAGCTACGACTAATCGTTAAACTTCTGACGTAGTGATTGCTTGCTGATACGTTTTGACTTCAGCGCACCGCACACAGCCCCTTCGCCGCCCCAAACACCCACAACACTACCCCGCCCCTCAGGCACCCAGCGCCTTCGCCGGCGCCGGCTGCGCTTGCGTTGATCCCATGCCGCCGGGCGCGGCCTCGGCGGCGGGATCGGGCACTTCGGCGCGGCCGACGCGCATGGTGCGGGCGGGGACGCGGAACAGGCCGCGTCGGGCGGCGGCTTCGCCCAGATCCTCGCGCGAGGTCAGGCTGACCAGCCAGGGGGCAGTCAACAGGCCCAGCGTGATCGGCGATAGCCACAGCGCGGTGACGGGATCGAGCCAGACCGTGGCGGCAAACGCCAGGCCGAGCAGGATATGGTCGCGCATCGCCGGCAGGATGGCGCGCACGGCAATGGCCTGGGCATCGCGGTTTTGCGCGTTCCATTGCGAGGGAATGCCGAGCAGCAGGCCGAGCAATGCCTTGATCTGCAAGAGCATCGACACCGGGGCGAAGAGCGTAGACAGCACGAGTTCCGCCAAGACCGAGCGCAGCGCGCGCCATGGCCCGCCAAAGGCCGCGCAGCGCCGTGCGTCGGCCAGAATCCACACCAGGCCCATCACCTTTGGCCCGAACAGCAGCAGCACGGTAAGCGCCAGAACGCCCGGCGGCACGGTCATCAGGACATTGCCTTCAATCCCGCCGCCGATGCGCGCCATGGCGACCTGGGCGATCGTGGCGAGCAGCAGCAGCAGCCAGCCCGGCGAGGTAAGATAGGCAGAGGCGCCGATCAACAGGTGCAACCGGCTGGTGCTGGCCAGGCCCGAGGCGCCGATCAGCCGCAGGTGCTGCAGATTGCCCTGCATCCAGCGGCGATCGCGCAGCGCATGATCGACGATGGTGGGCGGATATTCTTCATAACTGCCACCGATCATCACCATGTGCACGGCCCAGCCGCGCCGCCGCAGCAGCGCGGATTCGACCATATCGTGGCTGAGGATATGCCCACCGAACGGCGGCTTGCCCGGCAGATCGGGCAGGCCACAGCTTTCGGCAAAGGCGCGGGTGCGCACGATCGCGTTGTGGCCCCAGAAATTGGCCTCTGCCCCGCTCCACCACAGCAGCCCGGCCGATGCGATCGGGCCATAGGCCTCGCTGGCAAACTGCATCCAGCGCTGGAACAGGGTGCGGGCGTTGGTGATCATCGGCACGGTCTGGAGCAGGCCGATCGAGGGCCGCGCCTCCATGAGCGAGGCCAGGCCAACGATGGCCGCGCCAGTCATCACGCTATCGGCATCGAGCACCAGCATGTTTTCATAAGCGGCGCCAAAGCGGCGGACCCATTCGGCAATATTGCCGGGCTTGCGCGCGGTATTTTCCTCGCGCCGGCGATAATAGACTGCGATTGGCGCCCGCGCGGCCAGTTCGGCCCACGCGGCCTCTTCGCGCTTGCCATGCAACGCACTGGAATCGCTGAGCACGAAGAAATCGATCCACGGCGCCCCGCCCGACCGATCGATGGCATAGGCCATGGCCTCTACCCGGGCGAACACCGCGTCGACATCTTCGTTATAGACCGGCATCAGCACGGCGGTGCGATGGGCCAGGCTGGCAGCGGGCGATGGCACCGGCACGAAGCCGGGATGCGCGCCGCTGATTAGCTGGATGAAGCCGATGGTCGAACTGACAAAGCCGAACGCCACCCAGCTGAACAGCGGCACGAAAAACACGAGCAGCGCCACCTCGATGGCATTGAGGCCATCGCGCGAAAAGGCGACTCGCACCTCGCTCGACGCAGCAAGGCCCAACACCGCCGTCAGCGCGATGAGCAGCCAGCGCTTGACCAGCAGGCCGTGAGGGCGCGTTTCCACCTCGCGCCGCGCCGGCGCATTGCCGAACAGGCGTTGCACCGGCATGTCGAGCGGCGCTTCGGCCGGGAGCAGCGGCGGCTGGCCACCTGGCGCAGCGCGGTCCGTCATGGCTGGATCGCCTTGATCACGGTTTCGCTGAGCGCGCCGCCGCCGCGCTTCAAGAACAAGCGAAATTCACGCGCGGCGAGCCCCTGCGTCTTGATATCGAGCGTCACGCGCCATTGCTTGTCCCGCCCGGCGACCGGGCCGACCGCCTTGTGCAGCACGGCCTCTGGCGGCAAGTCCAGTTCGGCCGTGACACCGCTGCTGCGGTTAAGGCCTTCAAGAGAATCGCCCTGGAAATCGAGGACATAGCGCGTGGCACCGGGGATCGGATCACCGCCCGGCACGCCGCCCGGCCCGGCAAACACCTTGATGCAGCGGGCATTGGCATTGGCGGCCAGATCGCGGTTGGTCCAGGTCAGCCGATAGGCAAAATCCTGGCGCTGGCCGGCCTTGGCCGGCCGATCGCTGAGCCAGAAAGCCGCCACATTGTCGACGTTTTCCGAGATCGTCGAAAAGGCATAGAGCACAACCGCACCCGCGCCCCAATCACCCTGCGGCTCTACCCACAAAGATGGCCGGCGATCGTAGAAGGCCAGGTCATCCTGATAGTGATCGAACGCCTGATCCCGCTGGACCAGGGCAAAGCCACGCAGGGAGTTGGCGCGAAAGGTGTTGGTGCGCGGCTCTGGCGGGTTTTCCAGCGGGCGCCAGATGCGCTCACCATCGGCCATCCAGATGGCCAAGCCGTCGGAATCGTGCACTTCGGGCCGCCAGTCGCGGCGATCCATCTTGGTCGCCTCGTCAAAGCAGAACATGCTGGTCATCGGCGCGATGCCTAGCCGCGCCACGTCCTTGCGCAGGAACAGGGCCGATTTCACCTCTTGCACCACGCCCGCCTCGGTCTGGCGGGTATCGAAGGCATAGGCCCCAGTCAGCGACGGCCCCTCAAGCAGGGCATGGATCACGAGGCGCTGGCGCCCTTCCGGCCCGCCCAGATCCTCGATCCAGAACGCGGTAAATTCGGGAAATTCCTCCGCCCCGGGCATTGTGCCGGTATCGACGGCAATGCCCCGCGCCGAAAGGCCGTACTGGTCTTTCTCGCCCGCCGCGCGGAAATAGGATGCGCCCAGGAACGCCAGCCAATCGCCATGGCCATCGGCATGCATCACGCGAAAGCCGGCGGGATCGACATTCTGCGCCGCGCCGAACAGCCCTTGGGTGTTGATCAGCGGGCGCGCCTGGCCGGCGGAAACCACGTTGATGCCCACGGCAAAGGGCGCGGTTTCCAGCCGGGTGGGAAAGAGCCGCACGTGGCCCGGCAGGCTTTGTGCCTCGCCATAGGTCAGCCGGGCAGCATCATCGAATGTCGGCGCGGCCCGGCGCGAGGCGGTGCGGGCCGCATAAGGGCGGCGCGCGGAAGCCTGGGCGGCGGCCACCAGGATATCCCATGAAAATGGCTGGGCCGGGCCGAAATTGCCCGCCGCGCCCTGGGCCAAAAGCCGCGCCGGCAGCGCCGCCAGGCCTGCCAGGGTAAGCGCCATCGTGGAAAAACCGCGGCGCGACACGGCCGCGCCGGCAGCGGCATCGGAAGGGTTGGAAGGATCGATCATGCCTGCCTAACGCAGCCCCCGTCGTTCGGTTTCGGCGGAAAGCCGGTCTGTTCCACGGCCTGCCCCGCCTGGGTTTCGTCCTGTCACGGCTTGGGCGGGCCAGCGCGCCGCCCGATGATCACCTGAACGCCGGGCTCCAGCCCGCTCGCCAAGATCTCGGTGCGCTTGCCGTCACTGGCGCCCGTGGCCACCGCCACCTGGCGCGGTTCGTTGTCGTCTGACAGGATATAGATCGTGCTGCGGCGCGGCGGCACGCCATCGGGCGTAAAGCCCAGCGCGGCATTGGGCACGAGCAGCACCTTTTCGCGCGCAGGCAGGTCGATTTCCACGGTGGCGGCCATGCCGGGGCGCAACTGCACCATGGCACCATCGCCAGCGGCCGGCGGATCGAGCGCGAAGACCGCCAAGCGATCGAGACCGCGCGTATCGTCGGTGGGATCGATCCGCACCAGCCGCGCGGTGCGCACCTTGTCGGCCATGCCGGCCAACAGCACGTGGGCGCGGGCATTGGTGGCCAGCCGCTGGGCGTCTGCCATCGGCAGCGGCACCGTCACCACCAGGCGATCGAGCCCGGTGGCGAGCGACAGCAGCGGCGTGCCCGGCGCCACGAGTTGCCCCGGCGCCACCGCGCGCGAGACCACCACGCCATCGAACGGGGCGCGGATCGTGCCATCGGCCAGCTGCCGGCGCGCCAGCACTTCATCGTTGCGCGCCTTGGCCAGGGCCGCCGTGGCGCTGGCAAGGGCCGCTGCCGTGCGCGAAAGTTCGGCGCGCGCGCCGTCCATTTCGTTGACCGAAGGCACCCGGCCGCCAGACTTGCGCCACACGCCCTCATAACGATCAAGCCGGGCACGGGCCCCATCGAGATCGGACTGGGCCGCCAGCAGCGTGCCTTCGGCCGCCGCGCGGGTGGCCTCGGCACTGGCGAGCGCGGCCTGCAGCGGCGCGGTATCGAGCACGGCGATCGGCTGGCCGGTGCGGACCACGCCATCGCCCGGCCCGAGCAGGCTGTGCACCACGCCGCCTTCGGGGGCGCGCAGGATCACTTCGTCCTCCGCGTGCAGGGTTCCGCTCGCGCTCATCGCCGGAGTCAGGCTGCCGCGTTCCAGTGGCACACTGTAATAGGGCATGTCCGGCCCGTCGACAAAGCGCAGCAGCAGCCAGAACGCCGCCACGCCGGCCACCAGTAGCGCCAGGACCATGCCCCAGCGCGCCAGCCCGGCGCGCGGGCGGGCGCCGAGAAAGGCATCGAGATCACCATCGGTCATGGCGTTGCCGGGCATTGCGACGGCGCCTGGGCCGGAGCCGCCGGGGCAAGATCGACGGCGGTCCAGCCCAGGCCATGGGCTGTCCACAGCCGCACCTGCGCGCGCGCCAGCCCGGCCCGCGCCGTGGCATCGGCCTCACCAGCAGCCAGCGCAGAGGCTTCGGCCACATAGAGCGTGGCAAAGGGTTCAGCGCCGGCGCGATAGCCGGCGCGGGCATCGCGCACGGTGCGATCGGCCTGCGCCAGGGTGCGTGCGCTCGCCTGGGCAAGTTGGCGCGCCGCCTCCAACGCCTTGGCCGCGCTATCCATGTCTTCGGCATTGGCCGCCGTAGCGCTGGCCAAGGCCGCGCGCGCCTGATCGACCGAGGTCGTGCCGGCAACCACCGCCTGGCCCTGCTCCTGGCGCACCAGCATCACGCCAGCGCGGCGGGTATCGGGCGTAGCGATATCTGTCAGCGCGGGCACGGCGCCGCCCTGCCCCATCAGGGCAACCAGCGCATCGCCTGCAAGGCCGGTTTCCTCGGCCAGGTGCGTCATGGCCTGCGATACATCGGTTTCGGCCTGGGTCACGGCATCGGCGTCAAGATCGACCATCACGCCGCCCAGCGCGCCGTCGATCGCCGAAACCAGCCCGGCCTCGCGGCGGAAGCGGGCGATCTCGGTATTGTCCTGCCATGGCGCTGCAGCGCTGCGCCGCGCGGCGAGGCGCGCCTGGGCCAAGCGCACGGCAAGATAGGCCTCGGCCATGGCGGCTGCGCGGCGATTGACCAGCGCGGCGTGGGCATAGGCGCCGGGCGCCTTGCCATCGGCCACGCGCTCTCCCGCCATCAAGCCGGTAAGCCGTCCGCCAAGATGACGGCGCCGCGCCGCGAGGCGATCGGCCTGCGCCTGCAACTGCCAGGCATCGCAGGCGAGGCGCGCATCATGCGCCAGGCCCTGGGCAATGACCTGGGCCAGCACCGGGTCACCCGCCTGGGTCCACCATGGGGTGGCGTCGGCGCGCACGTCGTCTGCCGGGGCCAGGCCGGGATCGACCACGCGCGGCGCGGGCACGGCGCAGGCCGCACAGGCCAGCGCAAGGGCCAGGGCTGCTACCCCGCGGCCAGGATGGGATGGTTTCACGCAGAACACCGGCTGGCGATTAGCAAAATATCACCGTGTGGCAATCGAATGACGGGCGAAGGGCGGATCGCCGCAGCCGTATCCCGCATTTCGGCGCAAGGATGGGGCGGTTGGGCTGCTGTGCGAACGCATCATCGCCCCGGCTTGTTCCCCACGCTGTTTACGATAGAGCAAAGCGCCAATCGGCAGGCGTGGCCAAGCCCCCTGCCCGGCACAAGGAACTGGCGATGGATCTGGGCATCAACGGGCGCAAGGCAATGGTTTGCGCGTCATCCAAAGGGTTGGGCCTGGCCTGCGCCACGGCCCTGGCGCGCGAAGGGGCGCAAGTGTGGATCAACGGGCGTGACGCCGCCCGGCTTGAGGCGGCGCAAGCGCGGATCGCCCGCGAAACCGGCGCCAGCGTTATGGCGGTGGTGGGCGATCTCGACACGGCAGAAGGGCGCGCCGCGCTACTCGCGGCCTGCCCCGATCCCGATATCCTGGTCAACAACAACCACGGCCCGCGCCCCGGTAAACTCGACATGCTGGAAGAGGCCGACTTCCTGGCCGCGCTGCATGCCAACATGCTGAGCCCGCTGGCGCTGATCAAGGCGGTGGTGGGCGGCATGCGCGCGCGCAAGTTTGGCCGCATCGTCAACATCACCTCGGCCCAGGTGCTGATGCCGGCGCCGGAAATGGGCCTGTCGGTTTCGGCGCGCGCCGGGCTGATGGCCATGGCCAAGGTCTTGCAGTTCGATTGCGTGGCCGACAACGTGACGGTCAACAACCTGTTGCCCGGCCCGTTCGACACCGATCGCCTGGCCTCGCTGGCGCAGCAGCAGGTGGCGCAGGAGGGCATCACGCTGGAACAGGCCTATGCCCGCATCGGTGCGCGCGGCCCCTCGGGCCGGGTGGGCCAGCCGCACGAATTCGGCGATGCCTGCGCCTTTCTGTGCGCGGCGCAGGCCGGCTATATCTCGGGCCAGTGCCTGACGCTGGATGGCGGGGCCTATCGCGGCTTGTTCTGACGGGCGCAGCCGGCTAGGCGCACGGGCATGCTCACCATTTCCGGCATCACCGTGCGCCTGGGCGGCCGCACCATCATCGATCGCGCCTCGGCCACCGTTCCCACCGGCGCACGCGTCGGCCTGATCGGGCGCAACGGCGCGGGCAAATCCACGCTGATGAAAGTGCTGATCGGCGAGATCGAGCCCGACGAAGGCAGCGTGGACATGCCGCGCCGCGCCCGCCTGGGCTATATCGCGCAGGAAGCGCCCACCGGTACGGCCACACCGTTTGAATCCGTTCTGGCCGCCGATACCGAGCGCGCCGCGCTGCTGATCGAGGCAGACACCTGCACCGACCCCGACCGCCTGGCCGACGTGCACGAGCGGCTGATCGCGATCGACGCCTATACCGCCCCGGCGCGGGCGGCGCGCATCCTGATCGGCCTGGGTTTTGACGAAGCGATGCAGGCCAGCCCGCTCGACAGCTTTTCGGGTGGCTGGAAAATGCGCGTGGCGCTGGCCTCGTTGCTGTTTTCCCAGCCCGACGTGCTGCTGCTCGACGAACCGTCCAACCACCTCGACCTGGAAGCAACGCTGTGGCTGGAGAATTTCCTGCGCAGCTATCCCGGCACGCTGATCGTGATCAGCCACGAGCGCGACCTGCTCAACAACGTGGTGGACAATATCCTGCATCTGCAGGGCGGCAAGGTCACGCTCTATCCCGGCGGCTATGACAGTTTCGAGCGGCAGCGTGCCGAACGCGCGGCGCAGGCCGCCGCGGCCCAGGCCGCCCAGGCCAGCCAGCGCGCCAAGCTGGAAGACTATGTCCGCCGCAACAGCGCCCGCGCCTCTACCGCCAAGCAGGCACAATCGCGCGCCAAGATGCTGGCCAAGATGCAGCCGGTGGTGGCCATGCTGGAAGACCCCAGCCTGACGTTCGATTTCCCCAGCCCCGATGAACTGCGCCCGCCGCTCATCACGCTGGACATGGCGGCGGTGGGCTATGCCCCCGGCCAGCCGATCCTCAAGCGGCTGAACCTGCGCATCGATCCCGATGACCGCATTGCCCTGTTGGGCCGCAACGGCAACGGCAAGACCACGCTGGCGCGCCTGCTCGCCGGGCAACTGCCGGCGATGGAAGGCGGCATGACCACCTCGGGCAAGCTCGCCATCGGCTATTTCACGCAGTACCAGGTGGAAGAACTGGCCGGCAGCGATACCCCGCTGCTGCACATGACCCGCGCCATGGAGGGCAAGACCCAGGCCGCCGTGCGCGCCCAGCTGGGTCGGTTCGGCTTTTCCGGCAACAAGGCGACGACCGAAGTTTCGCGCCTTTCAGGCGGGGAACGCGCGCGGCTCGCCCTGGCGCTCGTCACCCGCGATGCGCCGCACCTGCTGATCCTCGACGAACCGACCAACCACCTTGATGTCGATGCGCGCGAGGCGCTGGTCCAGGCGCTCAACGCCTATCAGGGTGCGGTCATCCTGATCAGCCACGATCGCCACATGGTGGAATTGACCGCAGACCGCCTGGTGCTGGTCGATGACGGGGCAGCCGTGCCCTATGATGGCAGCATGGAGGATTACATCGACTTCGTGCTGGGCCGGAACCAGCCCAAGGCCGATGCCGCTGCCAAGCCGGCCGCGAGCCCCAAGACCGAGGCGGAGAAGGCTGCCACCCAGGCGGCATGGCAGGCGCGGCGCGAGCTGGGCAAGCAGATTGCCAAGGCCGAAAAGGACATGGCCAAGCTGCAGGCCCGCATCGCCGACATCGATGCCGCCCTCGCCGATCCGGCCAAGGCAACCGGGCAGCTCAAGGGCATGAACCTGGGCGCCATGGGCAAGCTGCGCGAAGACCTGGAAGCCGAACTCGCCCGCGTGGAAGCGCAGTGGCTGGCCTGGAGCGAACAGGTCGACGGGTGAGACACGGGGCCGTGATCGGGGTGGTATCCATCCCGATCGCCCATTGCCACCTCACCCCGGCGTCGCCGCCGATCCGGCGAGAAGGCCGCCATCGATGTTGAACTCCGCGCCGGTGACATAGGTCGCCTCGTCGCTGGCGAGCATCACGGCGAGCGCTGCCACTTCCTCGGGCGTGCCAAAACGCTTGAGCGGCGTATCGGCGACGAGCGCCCGCATGCGCGCGTCGCGATCGGGGCCGGTGCCCAGCATCGGCTCCCACAGCGGGGTCAGGATCGCGCCGGGGTGGATCGAATTGCAGCGGATCTGCCAGCCGGCCTGCGCGCAATAGAGCGCCACCGACTTGGTGTGATTGCGCACCGCCGCCTTTGAAGCGGCATAGGCGGCGGCAAAAGGGATGCCGACCAGGCCCGAGCGCGACGAGATATTGATGATCGAGCCCTTGCCCTGCCCCTTCATCGCGCCGATGGCATAGCGACAGCCCAGGAACGTGCCATCAAGGTTGACGGCATGGACCGCCCGCCAGTCGGCCAGGCTGGCGTGTTCGGGATCATGCGCCACGGCGCCATGCTCGAACCCGGTGACCCCGGCATTGTTGACCAACACATCGATCACTGGCGCCTGCATGGCGAGCGCGGCCCAGGCGGCCTCGTCCCGCACATCGAGCGCGACGAACCGGCAGCCGATCGCGGCGGCCGCAGCACTGCCGGCAGCGGTGTCGCAATCGGTCAGGATCACCTGTGCCCCCTCGGCGTGAAACTGCCTGGCGATGGCCAGGCCAATGCCGCTGGCAGCGCCGGTGACCACACATGTCTTGTCCTGCAACCTTGGCATGATCGCCTTGCCCTTTCTCTGCCCCTCGGGGGGCGTCGGTCTGAGCGGGAAACGCCGTGGAGGCAAGTTCATTTCCTGTCGCGAATCGGGCTGGCTTGTCGCCAGCGCTGCTGCGGCCACCCGCGCCTCGCGGTGCATCGCACCATGGCCTGGCCCGCAAATCGGCCGAAATGCCGGTTTTACCGGGCGATTTAGGCAATAAGCAGGTGCAATATGGTATAGACGAAGCATTCTATCCGTATTACCATGTCTTCAATTAGTATTACTAGACCGGGTACCCAAGTATTACGAGGTCAGGCTTATGGAAGGCGTTCTGGTCGGCAAGCGGCGGATAGGCACCCAGGCACCGGTGACGGTGGGCTGGGAAAACGTGCCGCGGGTGGAAGGTGGCCCGTTCAAGCGCCTGTTCTTCACCTGGTTTCAGCCTACCGTGCTCTTCGCGATGATCCTGTTCTGGTACTATGCGCCGAACTCGATCGCCAAGGCATCCACCGCGATTGGCATCGGCATCGGCTTCCGTGTCTTGCTGATGGCGATGGAGTTCTTCTTTCCCCGCCATGAAAGCTGGCAGCTTACGTGGAAGGAAGTCACCACCGACCTGTTCTATGTTGGTCTGGGTTACACTGTATTGCGCCTGGTCGATGGCTTCATCGGTTCAGACGTGATGGTCGGCGCGATCCAGGATGCCTTGCACTGGGACAAGTTCAACTGGTTCATCACGCTGCCGATATTGGTGCAGGCCTTCCTGATTTCGTTCATTTTCGATTTCGGGCAATACTGGATGCACCGTGGCATGCACAACTGGTATCCGCTGTGGCTGCCCCATTCGGTGCACCACTACATCACCCAGCTCAACATCAACAAGGGCGCGGTGGGCAATCCGGTCGAGCTGTTCCTGATCGGCTTGGGCGTGGGTGGCTTCTTCGATTTCGTGCCGCGCGCGTTCCTTTTGGCCGGGGCCATCGGCATGGCGGTGGGCAGCTATCAACACATCAACGTGCGGTTCAATTCGCCGCGCTGGTGGCGCTTCCTGTTCCACACTACCGAACATCACAGCCTGCACCATTCTCAGGACTTTGAGGCCAGCCGCAGCAACTTTACCAATACTTATATCTTCATCGATCGCATGTTCGGCACCTGCGTCGATGGTGAAGCCGAACTGCTGGGCATGGAAGGCGGCCGCCGCATGAGCATTCGCGAACAGATGACCTACCCGTTCACCGATGGCTGGCGCACGATCAAGGCGAAGTTCGCCCGCCCCGCCACCACCACCGCCGTTCCGGCCGAGTAACGTGGGGATGAGCAGCAGCACCGCCTCCCTCGCCGGCAGCGCCCCCACCACGCCCACCGGAAAACGCCCGTGAACCTGCGCTTCATCGATTGGATCTGGCATGTGCGCGGCAGCCTGGACCTGCCCGCCGGCCAGACCGGCGACGAAGCCTTTGCCAAGCTGCAACCGCTGTTGCGCCAACCCGGCACCAGCCAGCAGCGCGCCGCCGATGCCCTGCGCTTCAACAAGGTTGATCCCGCCGCGCAAGACAAACTGGCCGTGTTCGAAAACGGCGTGCTGCAGGTGGAACAAGGCAGCACGGGCCTGGTGCTGCGCTATCACCTGATCAGCCGCGCGCTCCTGCTGTGCTTCCTGGCACCGCTGCTGTTCCTGGCCTTTGCCCAACTGACCATCGCGGTTGGCCATTGGCAGAAACCGGCGGCCGAAGCGGCGGAAAAGGCCAAGGCCGAAAAGAAGAAAGACGCCAGCAAGGACCGCGTCCTGCCGATGAACCCCATCGACAAGGCGCTGGGCGCCCCCGCGCCTGACAAGGACGGCAAGAAGCCCGACCGCAAGGGCGATCGCTACTCCCCGACATCGGCCTATGTCTTTGCCAGCTTCTTCGCCGTGCTCTATGTGATCGGCCGCATCCTTGAGGCGAAACTGGTAAAGGCCCGCCTGCGCAAGCAATTGGTGGGCGAATAGGCGCAGTTGGCAAGGGCGCTGCAGCGGCATAACACTGGGCTTGGTTCCAGTGGAGAGCGTGGATGCCCGTTTTGCTTGCTACACTTGCGCTTGGCCTTGCCGCGCCAGATCTGATCCACGGCGAAAGAGTTGTCACGGCCGACGATTATCCGAGCCGCATGACACAGGCCCTGCAAAGCGCGATGGTCAACATGGAGGTGGTGGTCAACCCCGCTGGGCTAACCGAATCCTGCCGCATGATCGGCTTTGTGCGTGGGCCTGGCTTTGCCGAGAAGACCCCCGCGGCCCTGACATGCGCGTTGATCAAACGGCGCGCGCGCTTTGAACCAGCGCGCGATGCCGAAGGTCAGCCAGTCTATGGGGTCTATCGCACCTGGATCAGCTATACGATCGACAACTTGACCAACGCCAAGAGCCCAGACCAGGTCGATCTGGACGTTTACGTCGCCGGCTTGCCAGCCGGAATAGCGGATCGCGCGCGTGTGGCGGTCGCCCAGTTCGTGGCGGCAGACGGCACGCCCGGCGCATGCGTGGCCGCCCCCAGGACACAGCCGCTGGCAACCGAAATCCTCTCTCCGCCGCTCGCCAGGGCCGCTTGCAAAACCCTGGCCGGAAGCGAGAAATTGGCGGTCGTTACCGATAAAGCAGGGGTTCCGGTCGCCACCACGCGCCGCCTTGTCGCACGCTTTATCGTGGGGCAGTCGCCTGCGCCCACAAAACCAGCGGCGCCCTGATCGCGCCTGCCCAAAGGGGCTGCCGCGTGCCTAGGCAGACACCGACACAGACAGCCCCGTAAAAATCCGATACACCCGACGCACGATCATGACTGGCTGAGGGGAAGCATATGATGGAGCGCCGCAGCGTGCTGGCGGGCTTGGCGGCACTGCCCTTGTGCCCCGCACCATCTGCACACGCGGCGCAGGCCCACGCGGCACAGGCCCCCCTGGAAGCCGATATGGCCGTGTTGCGCGCGGCATTGGCGATCCATCCCGGCCGCGACCGCTATCTTTCGCCCGCAGAACTCGCCCGGAACCTTGACCGGTTCGCGCTGGATTATGGCGCGGGCCTCAACGCGGGCAATCTTGATCGGTGCTATCTCGCTCTATCACGACTGCTGGCGACGCTGCGCTGCGGGCACAGCTATGCCAATTTCTTCAACCAGTCAGATGCCGTGGCCAAGGCCGCTGTTCGACCGACCGACGCGGCTGCCGTTTCACTTCGAATGGATCGGCGAGGCGATGGTCGTCACCGCCGATCACACCGGCACCGGGGCATTGCCGCGTGGCACGCAGATCACCGCGGTGAACGGGATGCCGAGCGGGCAGATCCTGGCCCGGCTCATGCCCTATGTCCGCGCCGATGGGCACAACGATGCCAAGCGCCGCTCTTTGCTCGGTGTTCGTGGCGACGCCACTATCGAGACCTTCGACGTGTTCCAGGGCCTGCTTCTGCCACCCCCGACCGGGCGCCACGCACTCGACGCCATCCTGCCCGATGGGCGCCGCACCCGGATCGAGGTGCCAGCGATCGGTCTCGCCGCCCGGCGCGCCAATATGCTCCGCTTGCCCGCAAATAGCGACGCACCGCGCTGGACCTACGAGGTGCGCAGCGATCGCATTGCCGTGCTGACCATGCCCGACTGGGGCATGTGGAACAGCAAATGGGATTGGCGGACGTGGCTGGCAGACCGGCTTGACGATGCCGCGCACGCCCGCGGCCTGATCATTGATATCCGGCGCAACGAAGGCGGGGATGATTGCGGCGATCAGATCCTGGCGCGGCTGGTCGATCGCGATGTCATGAACTGGCCATTCAGCAGCCGCGTGCGATTTCGCACCGTGCCCGCCAGCCTCGCCGATCATGTTTCGACGTGGGACGACAGCTATCGCCACATTGGCGAAGGCGGGGCCGACCTGGGCCACGGCTGGATCAGCTTGCCGCAAACCCATGCGCCGCAACCGGTCCGGCCCGATGCCAAGCGGTTGACCGTGCCGGTGGCCGCGCTGATCGGCCCGGCCAACAGTTCAGCCACGTTCGGATTTATCAGCGCGGCGCGCGCCAGCGGCAAGATCACCCTGTTTGGCGAGCCGACCGGCGGCAACCGCCGTGGCATCAATGGCGGAGGCTTCTTCTTCACGCGCCTGCCAGGCAGCGGCATCGAGTTCGACCTGCCGCTGATCGGCTATTTCCCGCCGACGCCGCAGCCCGACGCCGGCATCATGCCCGATCATCTGGTACCGCAAACCGCCGCCACGATCGCCGCCGGGACTGACCCAGTAATGCAGGCCGCCGCCGCGTGGATCGCCACGGCGTGAATGAGGGCGCGTGGGCAAAATCGGCGGTTTGGGAATGATCAAAACTGGTGGGAAGCTGCCGTTCCGCTTCATTCTACCGCTACGAACCAGGGTCAGTCTCCACTGCCGTTGCCGTTCGCGGAAAATATGAGGTTCGTAAATTTGAATTGGGCGGTCGAACAGAACGCCATTGCGCGACCGCCGGAAATCGCAGACGCATCAGATTGGAACTCACCACCATTCACGTTCAGAACGGCTTTCCCGGTAGCGGAAAGAAAAATGTTAAATGCTACGGCAGACGATGCATCAACCTCCCCGACTTTCTCTCTTTTTGCATCACCATCATGGTTCACGCTGAATATGATGTCGAAGCTTTGGGCATGAGTATCGGAGGCGACAAGCTGAAATTCCGCAATGGCTCGCTTTTCTGGACTGAAGATTCCCGCGCCGACAACTGGCAAATTATTGCCGTTACGCATCTCATACATTCTGATCGTGCCGCTTACGCTGCCGCCGTTGGCCACGTCTTGAGATACGGAAGAGAAATGATCAGCAGGCACGTCGCAGTCGAATTCCAATTGGGCTGCATAAGCTGGAACTGCTGCTACGGCGGATAGTGTCATCACCAGCGCTATGATGGCTTTGCTGTTCATCCTAACTCCCCCGCAGATTGCGCCTCGCTGGGGCCTACCATGGACATCGCTTCAAATGTCAGCAAGTGGGAGCTTCCGGGCATTCGAATTTTGCCCACGTCGCCTTAGGCCTGGCGGGCAGAAAGCGCGGCGAGGCCAGCGCGGAAGGGCCGCCGCACCGCATGGAGCGAGAGCGCCCAGCCAGCAAGGCCAACGGGAATGACCACGGCCAGGGTCTGCCCGGGGTTGAGGTGCCAGTGCAGCGCCACCAGGCGCGCGCCCCAGGCCAGGCCGAGCGTGGCGAGCGTGGGCCACAGCACCAGCCGCGCCAGATCGCCCAGTGCCGCGCCAGCCACGGCACCCGCCTGCCGCGCGGCCACGCCCAGGGCGAGCGCCCAGCCCAGCGCGACCAGCGTGGTGGCCAGGGCCGCTGCGATCGGACCATGGCTGGCCAGCGCCAGCGTGAGCGCGGCCGTAGCCACCGCCGCCACGGACTGCACCCACAGCACCCGATGCTGCCGATCCTCGATCACCAGCACGGCCGAGGCCACCGCAATCGGCAAGGCAGCCATGCGTGCCACGCAGAACACGGCGATGATGGGCCCCGCACCGGCCCAGGCCGGCCCAAGCATGACCGGGGCAATCTCGTCAGCCACCACGGCAAGGCCGGCCAGCGCCGGCCAGCACAGCGCGCCGAATAGCCCAGACAGCCGCAACCAGCTGCCATCGCCTGCCCTGCCCCGCGCCCGCTCTGCCGCGAGGCCGGTGGTGACCAGCAGCCCGGCTGGCTGCACGAACATATCGGCGAGCGCGGAAACCACGCGATTTCCGGCGCGATAAAGGCCCGAGGCCGCCGGCGAAAACACTGCGCCCAGCAGCAGGTCTCCGCTGTAGTTGGCCAGGAAACCGACCATGACAGAACCATACCGGCTCCACGACCACGCCAGCACACGCCAGGTTTCCTGCGCGGAAGGCCTGGCCAGGCGGGGAAGCACCAGAACGGCACGATAGGCCACGATGAAGATCGCCAGCCGGGCATAGACCTGCGCCACCAGCGCCCACAGGCCCCAACCCATCAGCAGCAAGACGGCAGCGCCCAGGCCAGCAGCAATTTCCGTGATCACGGTAATCGCGTAATAGCGGCGCACCTGCTGGCCGCGCAGCAGCATGGCCTCTTCCCAGCCGGCCAGAGCCGCCAGCAGGTTGGACGGGGCAAGGCAGAACAGCAGCAGGGCCACGCCCGAACCGCGAAACACGAACGGCGCGGCCAGGCCACAGCCGCACAGCAGGAGTACCCAGCCCAGCGCGACGATGACGTTGGCGACAAGGCCCGCGCTGGCGACAGTGGCGCTGTCTGCCTCGGGCGCCTTGAGCACGTATTCGAACGGCCCGGTGTAGAGCATGGTACGCGAGAGCGTGAGGAACGCGGCAGCAATCGCGAATACGCCGAAATCGGCCGGTGCCAGGGTGCGCGTGGCCACCAGCGTTACGCCGAGCAGCGCCAGTTGGCTGCTCGCCCGCGCCGACATGGCAATCACTGCCGTAAAGCTGCCCCCGCGCCACCATGCCGCGATCCGCACAGCCAAGCTGCGGTGGATGGGCGGTGGCAAAGCCTCGTGCATCGCCGGCCTCATACCGCGCAGGCGATCAACAGATCGAGCAGCGTGCGCCCTGCGCCTGCCCAGGTGTAGCGGCCAGCGCGGGCCAGCCCGGCCGCCACCATCGTGGCGCGCGTGTCGGCCTGTTCCAGCGCGGCCATCTGATCCAGCCAGGCCGTGGGATCATCGGGATCGGCCATCAAGGCCGCCGCGCCGCATACTTCGGGCACGGCGCCACAGGGCGCGGCAATGACCGGGCAGCGGCACAACATGGCCTCAACCGGCGGCAGGCCGAACCCCTCTGTCCGCGAGGGAAAAAGCAGCGCCTGGGCACCTTCATACAGCGCGCGCAGCGCCGCATCGTCGCAGCCCCCGGCGAATACAGCATCAGCAGGGGGGCGCAGGCCCGCCGCCAGCAAGACATCGTGGCTAGGCCCAACAATGACCAGCCGGCGCGGTGGCCAACCCTGCCCAGCACGGTGCGCGGCATTGGCCAGTTCGAGGGCTTCGAATACCACGGCATTGTTCTTGTAGGCCTTTACGCTGCCAAACATCAGCAGGTATTCGCCCGGCGCCAGGCCCAGGCGCGGCAGGGCGGCAGGATCGGGCGCGACCTCAAGGATATGATCAGCGCCGTTATGGACGATTTCCACGCGCCCAGCGCCGATCACGCCATATCCGGCCAGATCGCGGCGCGAATAGTCAGACACGGTGAGCACCAGGTTGCTGGACCGGGCCATGAGCGGCGCCAGAAGGCGATAGCCCATGCGCTGGCGCCAGGGATAGGAACAGTCTGGCCGGCAGAACTGCGCATCGTGCAGCATGGTAATTTTGGGTCGATGCAGCACCGGCGCCAGGTTGGCGAGGTTGACCAGCAGGCTGCCCCGCGCCAGCGCGGGCAGGCGGCGCTGCTCCCAGCTTTGGCTGGGGCCATGCACGTCTTCCTCCACCCGGATGGCCTCATAGGGATCGGCCGCCGGGCACCCGGCGGGCACGATCAGCCGCACATCAGGGCGAGCAGCGGAGGACATGGCGGCCAGCAGGCTGTCCACCTCGCGGATCAGGCGATCCGAAACGCGCCACACCCCATTGTGCTTGCCGGCGCGAAACTTGCCATTGAATGCGATCGTTCGCACCGGATCACATGCTTTCGATCTTGCGCGGATCGATCCGCCCGCGCCACAGGTCCGCCAGCGCCAGGGCATTGCCGCGCAGGCGCCCCCAGCGATCGACATGGGGCTCGGGAAACGGCGCACGCAGCAGGTTGGCCAGGACATTGCGCCACAGCAACTTGCGCCCGAGCGGGCCGGGCATGGTGCCCTTGCGGCGCAGGTAGACGATGTTGGCCACCTGCGAATAGCCCAGGCGCCGACCCGAGGTGCGCCCACCCTTCACCCCCAGGTGCACGCCCGAAACCAGCCCGGTGGATACCAGCCGCCCGTGCCGGGACAGGCGCATGGTGAAATCGATGTCCTCCTGCCAGCCATACAGCGGCAGCGCCTCGTCAAAGCGCAGATTGCCGACATGGGCCATGCGCAGCGCCATGTTGCAGCCATAGAGCGCCTCACGCGGGATGATCGCAGGATCGAGCAGCAGGGTCTGCGCGGCGATCATCGCCTGGGCCTGGGCAATGCCATAGCCGCCATGGCGCACGCCATCGCCCACCAGATTGCCAGTGATCCCGGCGACATCGGGATGGGCGAGAAACAGGCGTTCTACCGCCGCCAGGTAATCGGGCGCGGGCACGAAATCATCATCGAAGAAGATCACCACATCGGCCCGGCCCGCGAGCAAATCCAGCGCGCGGTTGCGCTGGCGGCACAGGCCACGTTCGGCCACGGCCAGTTCGGGCGTCAGCGGGCTATCCGCGATACCGGCAAGATCGGCTTGCGCCGCGCCGACGACGATTACGCCATCAGGCTGCCGCGATTGCCCGGCAAGAAGATCGATCGTCTGGCGCGCCAGGCTGGCGCGACCAACGGTGGCGATGGCAACATGGATTCGCAGCATGCTCTGACGCGGTCCCCCTGGTGGATTTCCCCTACGTCGTAAGACCGCGATGCAGCCGGTCCACGCGCGTTGGCTCCGTTACCGAGAGACTGAGCCGCGTGGATTGTAGGGCGGGAGCCGGGCAAAATCGCCACGTCGGCGCAATTCATCGAAAAAATTGCATTTTTGCAGTGCAAGAAATCGGCCTGCCGCCTGCTACGGGTTTGCCACGCCATGGTGCCATTTCGGCATCTTCGCACCGGCAAAATCGACACCACCGGCGTTACGGCGCGGAGTTTTGCAGCCGGTCGCACCTGTGCCTCGGCCCAGCGCAACTGATGCGATCTCAACAACCCTCCAAGCCCCCCGTCAGACCGCTGTTTTTGTTTCAGTTTAACGACAGCAAAGCCGACATGTCGGCACGCGCGCGCGCAATTCGCCTTGGCTGCGCTGTCAAACCATCATCAACGTTGCAGTGCAACGCAGACCGGGTGCAGCGCAGCAAGAACCAAAGTCATCATACCCATGGCCGCCCCGTGCGACGCAACAGCGGACCTGTTGCGCTGCAATCGTGTGTAAAAACGGTGGTATTCACGGGTTTACAACCAATCGCTGCTATGAAAAGCCTATGCAGGACGGTCAGGCGGGACGGGAAAAACGCCCTTATCAACGGCCGTATCAACAGGAGCGAAGCGGGAACAAGCTGGCCCTGAAACGCGTTTGAATTTGGTAACGGCGGTTGCTGCCGCCAAGGCCAAGAACACTGGTTAAAAGGGTTGCAGGATGTCTACTCAGTCTTTCCGCGAAGATGGTTTCGTCTCGTTCCATGATGCCCCTGCTGGCGAAGGCACCGCCGCCGCCAAGGGATTGCTGATCGGCTTGGCGTTGAGCCAGGTTTTCTGGATCGGACTGGCGCTGCTCATCTTTTGATCAGAACATAATTCACCGAGCGTTCTTGGTTGCTGTCGTTTACTTACGCGTGACGGGAGAAGCACCAGCTGGCGCTTCTCCCGTTTGCGTTTTCCGTTAAACGATCGGCTTGCCCAATCCGTCAATACGCGCCGCGCGCCAGAATTACGCTCGGCACTGTCAGGATCAGGATGCGGAAATAGAGCCGCAACGAGCGGGCCCGGCGATAGAGCCGGTCACAGGCCACGCGGCGGCGATACGTGGTATCGTGGCGGCGCGCCACCTGCCACAGGCCGGTCACCCCAGGCCGCACCGCGCAATAGGCGGCAAAATGGCGCCCATAGCGCACGACTTCGGCATCAACGATCGGCCGCGGCCCCACCAAGCTCATATCGCCACGCAGAACGTTGATGAGCTGGGGCAGTTCATCCAGGCTGCTCTTGCGCAGAAGCCGCCCAACCGCCGTGATCCGGGGATCGTTTTGCAGTTTTTGCGTCGCTTCCCATTCGGCACGCGCGGCAGGATCGGTTTCCAGGACATGGCGCAGCCGCGCATCGGCATCCACGCACATCGAGCGAAACTTGAGGCAGGCGAAGTGACGCCCGCCCGCTCCCACCCGGCGATGGCGGAACAACACCGGGCCGCCATCTGAAAACCGCACAAGCGCGGCGATGGCGAGCATGAGCGGAAGAAACACGACAAGTGCGCCAAAGGCCATGATCACGTCGATCGCGCGCGTCCACGCCTCTGCCCGCGCGATACGCGGATCGGACGCAGGGTGGCGCCAGCGCGCCCGCGCTGCACGCGGCGCCGTGGAAAGATCGGGGGTGAAAGCAAGCGATGGCCCATGCCAAGTGCCGGCGGAATTGCGGACACCCTCGGGTCGCGCAGCGACGTTGTGTTGATGATTCACCTGAGCTGGTCCCCACACCGGGCGACGCCGCATATCCGGCGTCCATGGCAGGGATGATAGGAACAGCCCGCAGATGCCGTCAGCGAGCGATACAGCCGAGATGGTTCGTTAGCTGACGCAGCGACGGCGAATCACCTAGTGAAGGCGCAACACGCCCCAGATAATCAGTGCCCAGGCGAACGCCGAAGAGCCACCAATGATCGCCACCCGCAGCCATAGCGGATAAAGCGTGTCCGCTGCCTGAGCATTGCCCGGCGCCAGCGGCAACAGTTCTTGCTGCAACGCATGAACGGGTGAAAAAACAGGATCTTCCTCACCAGACACGAGCCGTGGCACCGGGGCATCATCGGCCGGTGACGGATCGGGCAGGATGCTGTGACGCGGCTGTAAAACGGGCATGGGGGATTACCTCCACCTGGGTTTTACGCCCGCCAGATTACTGCCGCCTGCGCCGGGGCATCGGGGGGTATACGTATTGCCCTCAGGAAATGCCCTTATCCGATTTGGCGATTTGACGCCGCCGGATATTCTCGAATGTGGATGCAAGTGCGCAGGCTTGGGTCAGGCGCGGTGCGCCTCGGCCAAGGGTTCCCCCAGCACGGGATAGCCATGGCCATCGGGAATGGCCAGCCACGGCTCCCCATCGCGCAGAATGGTTTGCGGCACGATCGGCACCACGGGATGGGCCGCGGCATGCTGGCTGGCCGTGGCGAAATCGTCGAACAGGGCCAGGCGTTCAAGATTGCGCCGCGTAGGAAAGATGACGCGAATATCCCCCCGCGCGGCGGCGGCCAGCGCCTCTGCCGCGCTGGCCCAGAACAGATGGCAGTTTTCGGTACGATCCACCGCAAGGTCGACCATGCCACTGCCAAGGTCAGCCAGATAGAACCGCGTGTCGAACACGCGCCCCGGCTTCCCCCGCGGCCACCAGCGCGCCCATGGCACCAGGGCGGCAGGATCCAGCTGCCAGCCAAAGTGCGCCAGCACCGGCGCCATGCTCCCAGCCTGCGCCAAGATCGCCCGGGCCTGCTGCGCGCCCGACGCATCGAGCGCGGCGGCATCCGGCCGGGCAGGCGCCAGGCCCACGAGCAATCCGGTTTCTTCCAGCGTTTCACGCACGGCGGCCACACGCGCGGCGGCATCATCTGCGTCCAGCCCGGATGCCCAGCCAGGCCCTTGCGCGACCAAGGCATGATCGGCCGCATCCACCTTGCCACCCGGAAACACCGTGGCGCCGCCGGCAAAACGCAACTGGGCCGAACGCTCCACCAGCAGGATCTGCGCTGGCGCGCCTGCCGCGCCCTTGCGAAACACGATCAGCGTGGCGGCTGGTTCTCCCAGGGCAGTGTCGTTCGGTTCACAGGCAAGGTGCGGATCGGGCATCGCGCCACCATGCGGTTGCGGGCGAGCCTTGCCAAGTGCCCGCAAGAACCGTCGGCATATTTTACAATTGGCCGACGCGGCGCCATGCAAGGGCTGTGGGCATCCCCCTGAAAGATGGCCCTTCCGGAAACTGGCACGGTCTGTGCTTTATTTTGCATACCCCGAAGACTTCTTTCTTCGAGAGGCGGAGCCGGACACCCCAAGTCTCCCCGGCTCCGCCTCCCCCGGGGTTACCAACACCGCATGATACAACGAAAAAACGCGGTCTCCCGACGGGAAACCGCGTTGTTCAGCAGGTTGCGCCCCGGCCATCGCATGCCGGGAGCGGCACCTTCAGGCCGGCTTTACCTCGGCCTCTTCCATCAGCTGGGCCAGTTCGCCCGCTTCGTACATTTCCATCATGATGTCCGAACCGCCAACGAACTCACCCTTCACATAGAGCTGGGGAATCGTGGGCCAATCGGAATAGGACTTGATGCCCTGGCGGATTTCCATGTCCTGCAAGACATCGACGCTGGCATATTCCACGCCGAGGTGTTCGAGGATCGCCACGGCGCGGCTGGAAAAGCCGCATTGCGGGAACAGCGGCGTACCCTTCATGAACAGGACAACGTCGTTGCCCTTGACGATTTCGTCGATGCGCTGCTCGGTAGACATGGTGGGATCAGTTCCTTTCGGCCCCTTATTTGGGGGCAGCGGTGGTCAGTTGCAAGGCATGAAGCACGCCGCCCATGCGGCCACCGAGCGCGGCATAGACCGCCTTGTGCTGGGCCACGCGGCTCATCCCGGCAAAGTCAGGCGAAACGACATGCGCGGCATAGTGATCGCCATCCCCAGCGAGATCAGTGATGGTCACGTCTGCATCGGGCAGAGCGGCGCGGATCATCGCTTCGATCTCGGCAGCGGCCATCGCCATCAGACTTCGCCCATCAGCTGGCGGCGCGCGTCAACCGCCTTGGCATCGAGCGCGGTGCGGATTTCTTCCTCGCTGACATCGACGCCAGCAGCGATCAGATCACCCAGCAGCTTGCGCACCACGTCTTCGTCCCCGGCTTCCTCGAAATCGGTATGCACCACCGACTTGGCATAGGCTTCCGCCTCAGCCTGGGTGAGCTTCATGCGCTCGGCCGCCCATTGTCCCAGCAAGCGATTGCGACGGGCATGCACGCGGAACAGCATTTCCTCGTCGTGGGCGAACTTGGCTTCAAACGCGCGCTCGCGATCATCGAACATGGTCATTGTGGTCGATCCCGTTGTGGTCCCACCTTTGCGGATAGTCAGCCACTGCCCGCCCTGCAAGGGGAACCTATGGCGATGGTGCCGCCAGATCGGGTGACAGGCCGGTATAGGCCGCCAGGAACGCCAGCACATCGGCGCCGCCAGCGATCACCTTGTCGACGCTCTTGCCGCCACCATGGCCGGCGCCCTGCTCCACCCGCAACAGGTGCGGCAGCGGGCCGATATCGGCCGCCTGCAGCGCGGCGGCATATTTGAAGCTGTGCGCGGGCACGACGCGATCATCGGTATCGGCCGTGGTCACCAGGATAGCGGGATAGCGCACGCCCTCGCGAATATTGTGATAGGGCGAATAGGCGCGCAGCACCTGCCAATCGGCAGCACGGCCAGGATTGCCATAGTCATCCATCCAGAACCGGCCGGCCGTGAACTGGTCAAAGCGCAGCATGTCCATCACCCCGACATCGGGGTTGGCCGCGGCAAACAGATCGGGCCGCTGATTGACCACCGCGCCCACCAGCAAGCCGCCGTTCGAGCTGCCCTGGATTGCCAGGCCGCCCTTGGGCGTGATGCCCTGGGCGATGAGATATTCGCCCGCCGCGATGAAATCGTCAAAGCTGTTCTGCTTGGCCGCAAGCCGCCCGCCATCGTGCCACGCCTCGCCAAATTCACCGCCACCGCGAATGTTGGCCAAGGCAAAGGCCCCACCGGCGGCAATCCACGCCATGCGCACTGGCGACCAGCCCGGCGTGAGCGCGACATCGAACCCGCCATAGCCATAGAGCAGCGTGGGCAGCGCCTGGCCCGCCAGGGCGGCCCGGCGGCTGCGCACCAGATAGAGCGGCACCATCGTACCATCCTTGGAGCGATAGCGGCGCTGTTCCACCACATAGTCTGCCGGATCGAACGCCAGGCGCGGCTGGGCAAACGGCGTCGCCTGCCCGGTTTTCAGATTGAGTCGAAAGATCGTGGGCGGCAGGTTGAAGCTGGAAAACTGATAGAACGTTTCGTTGTCACCCGGCCGCCCGGCAAAGCCCGACGCGACGCCGATGCCATTGAGCGTGATCGCCCGCGCCGGCTTGCCGCGCAGATCGGTGACCACGGCGGTGGTGGCGCCATCGTGCTGATAGGACAGGATCAACCGGTCCCCCACCACATTGCCGCCGGACAGGCTCTGGCTGCGTTCGGGCACGATCACCCGCCAGCGCGGCGCGGCATTGGCCAGATCAAGTTCGGCGACCATGCCATTGGGCGCACCGGAATTGGTGATGAACCACAACCGATCGCCCAGCCCCTCGATCGGCTTCCATTCGTGAGCGAAATCGGTAACGAGCGGCAGCACGCGCCAATCGCCGCGCCGCCAGCCATCGCCGCGCAGATCGACCAGGTGGACCATGCGGCGCGCATCGGTGCTGGCCTCGGTGGTGATGACCGCCCAGCGGCCGTCCGAGGTGACGAAGGCCTTGTGCCCCCATTCGGGATGATCGGGCGTGGCAAAGACCAGTTCATCGGCCGCTTGCGGCGTGCCCACGCGGTGAAACCACACGGCCTTGCCCGCCAGCACCGCGCGATAGGCCTGCCCCTGGGCCGGCGCGGGATAGCGCGAATAGAGGAAGCCTTCGTCGCCCAGCCACCCGATCAGCGTATCGTTGGCCCATTCCAGGCGATCATCGAGCATGTGGCCATTGCGCGCATCGACCACGCCCAGCGTGCGCCAATCGCTGCCATCACGCTGGCGGCCGAACGCCAGAAAGCGCCCGCTGCGCGAAGGCACCCACAGGTCTAGCGCTTCTGTCCCATCGCCCGACCAGCCATTGGGATCGATCAGCAGGCGCGGCGTTCCGCTGTCACCGTCCTGCACATAAAGCAGGGACTGGTTCTGCAAGCCGGTGTTGCGCAAATAGAAGTAGCTGCGCCCAGCCTTGCGCGGCAAGGACACGCGCGGATAATCGAGCAAGCTCCGGATGCGCGCGGCAAAATCGGCACGGGCCGGCAAAGCCTTGAGGAACGCGCCGCTCAGGCGGTTTTCGCGGGCCACCCAATCTGCCACCTCCGGGCTGGTGCGCAGATCGGCTTCGAGCCAGCGCCA
This sequence comes from Novosphingobium capsulatum NBRC 12533, assembly GCF_001598375.1. Lineage (GTDB taxonomy): Bacteria > Pseudomonadota > Alphaproteobacteria > Sphingomonadales > Sphingomonadaceae > Novosphingobium > Novosphingobium capsulatum. The sequence goes on along the minus strand of NZ_BCYV01000011.1, from coordinate 90,209 downwards.
CGGATCGGCCACGGCCTGGCCAAACGGCTTGTCGACCACCGCGTCGCGCCGGGCCAAGGGATAGAGTTCGCGGGACAGGATCAGGCTGGCCCCCGGGGCCATGGTGGGGGTTAGCGGGGTGTGGCTGGAGGTGCCGGCATGCTCACTGCGGACAACGTCAACCGCGCCTTCCACGGCGCCATCGGCCAAGGGCGCAGGGGCAGGCGCGGTGGCGGCGGTGGCTTGGCCACCACCCGCCACCAGCCCGGCCAGCGTTCCCGCCAGCAGCGCCTTGCGCCATCCTGTCCCAAACCTTGTCATTGTTCGGAAATCTCTAGCACCGGCACAGCGCCGGCGCCAGAGATTGCACCGTCAAAGATAGACTTCAGGGGCGCGGCGTCAGCCCGGTGAAATGGGCCAGAAACGCCTGCACATCGGCGGTTTCCTCGATCTGCTTGTCGATCGGCTTGCCCGAACCATGGCCGGCGCGCGTCTCGATGCGGATCAGGTGCGGCTTGGGCCCGATCGCGGCGGTCTGCAGCGCCGCAGTATATTTGAAGCTGTGCCCCGGCACGACGCGATCGTCGGTGTCGGCCGTGGTCACCAGGATGGCCGGATAGTCCACGCCCGAACGCACGTTGTGATAGGGCGAATAGCGGCGCAGCACGCGCCAATCGGCTTCCTTTTCGGGATAGCCATAGTCATCCACCCAATAGCGCCCGGCGGTGAACTGGTCGAAGCGCAGCATGTCCATCACGCCCACGGCAGGGCTGGCCGCCGCAAACAGATCGGGCCGCTGGTTGGTCACCGCGCCGATCAGCAGGCCACCGTTGGAGCCACCCTCGATCGCCAGGCCGTGGCGCGGCGTCACGCCATTGGCGATCAGCCATTCGCCCGCGGCAATGAAATCGTCGAAGACGTTCTGCTTCTTGTCGCGCCGGCCGGCATCGTGCCACGCATCGCCATATTCGCCGCCGCCGCGTAGGTTTGCCAGGGCAAAGGCGCCGCCGCTGTCGATCCAGGTCATGAAACCGGCGGAAAACCATGGGGTAAGCGCCACATTGAAGCCGCCATAGCCATAGAGCAGCGTGGGCAGCGGGCCCTTGGCATCCTTGCGGCGCACGATGAACATCGGCACCTTGGTGCCGTCCTTGCTGGGATAGAACACCTGCTCCACCCGGAAATCGGCCGGATCGAACGTCAGGTGCACCGGCTCCCACGGGGTGGTTTTCGCCGTGGCGGGATCGAGCGCCAGCACCGTGGCAGGCTGGGTAAAGCTGCTGAACGAGAGATAGGCATGGCGATCGCCGGGCCGGCCGCTCAGGCCCGAGGCGCTGCCGATGCCGGGCAGGCTGACCGCACCGGCCGGCTTGCCATCAAGATCGAACGCCAGGACCTGGCTCTTGGCATCGTGGATATAGCTGGCGAACAGGCGGTTGCCGGCAATGCCGACGGATTCGAGGTTGTCCTTGCTTTCGGGCACCACGGTATCGAAGCGCGGCGTGCTGCCCGACAGATCGACCCGCACGATCTTCTTGAGCGGGGCGCCATCGCCCGACACGAACCACAGCTGATCGCCCACGCCATCGACGAAATCCCATTGCGCCTTGAGATCGGGGATCAGTGCGGTAACCGGCCCAATCTTGCCGTTGGTGACGCGCGCAACGTGCACGGTGTTGACCGGATCGGTGCCCTCGCTGCTGGTGATCACCACCCAGCGCCCATCGCTCGAAACGCTGGCGCCGTGGCCGCGCTTGGGCAGCTCGGGCGTCGCGAACACCGGCTGATCGGCGCTTTGCGGCGTGCCCAGGCGGTGGAGCCACACCGTCTGGTTATAGTTCAGCGCCTGGAAGGCCTGGCCTTCCTTTGGCTCGGCAAAGCGGGAATAGAGCAGCGCATCGTTGCCCAGCCAGGCCAGGCCGGAAAACTTCACCCACTTGAGTTCGTCGGCCAGCGGCTTGCCGTCGGCCACGCCGACAAACTTCACCGTCCGCCAATCCGAACCGCCATCCTGCACCGAATAGGCCAGCAGGCGCCCGTCATCCGATGCCGCCCAGGCATCGAGCGCAGTGGCGCCATCCTTGGCCCAGGTATTGGGATCGAGCAGTACCCGTCCCTTGGTGCCCACCGGCGCATCGGCAGGGCGCACCAGCAGCTGCGACTGGTTCATCAAGCCGCTGTTCCAGCTGTAGAAGACCGAAGCGCCACGGCGCTGCGGCAGGCCAAACCGTTCGTAATCGATCAGCGCCTTCATCCGCTTTTCCAGCGCGGCACGCTCGGGCAACTGCTTGAGATAGGCTGCGGTATAGGCGCTTTGCGCCTGGACCCAGGCCGCCACCTTGGCATCGGTGCGCACGTCGGCTTCCAGCCAGCGCCAGGGATCGGACACCTTTTCACCGAAATGGTCCTCCACCAGCGGCACTTGCGGGCTGGCGGGATAGGGCGGCAGTGACGGCATGGCCTGGTCCTTGGCAAGGGTGGGCGGCGTCTGGGCAAACGCAACCGGGGTGGCAAGCGCAAGCGGGGCGGCCATGGCCAGCCACAAGCGGTTCTTCATTGCGATATCCTGACAAGACGGGGGGTGGTTTCGCCAGAAACTACCGCAGGATCGCCCCAGTGCAACAGACTTTGCAACGATCAGGAATAGCGGCCCAGCATCGGCGGGCGATGCAGGCACTGGGCAAAGCGGAACGGCCGCACTGTCTGAGGTGGCACTGTGCCTGCTGCGGGATGATCGGCGTTCATCAGGATGACGTCGGCCTCTGGCAGCACGGCCGAGCGCACGGCAAGCAAGAGCCCCCGCCCAGAGTTCGCCCAGGCATCGACAAACGCAATCGTGTCGGCGCGATCAAGGCCATCGGGCACACGTTCGAGCACGGCGGCAATCTCCGTCCACCCCAGATCGAACGGCGTTTCGCAGGTTTCTGCCGGCTCTGCCAGATAGCGTTGCTGTACCAGCACGGCGAGGCCGGCCTCGCTGGCAAATGCACGATGCGGTGCCCGGGCGAACAATAGCGCCCGCCAAAGCGCAGCGTTCCTGCCCCGTCCAACGCGTGTTCCCCGGCCTTGACCAAACGCCATACGATCATGGGGCCGTTCTATGCTGGAGCCAGCGGGCGGGCAAGCCTATCACAACGCACGAAAAACGGGCGGAGCCTTGCGGCCCCGCCCGTCATCCGGTTCGTCCGATGGTGGGGCGCGATGCCCCGCCCAATCAGGCGTTTTCGAGTTCGTCTTCGTCGGCAGTCAGCACCGGACCCGAATCGAGGCCCTTGGCCGACGTGTCACGGTCCACCAGCTCGATCACGGCGATCGGGGCGGCGTCCGAGGCGCGGTAGCCGGCCTTGATGATGCGGGTGTAGCCACCTTCACGGTCGGCGTAGCGCGCGGCCAGAACTTCGAACAGCTTCTTTTCCTGCGCTTCGTCAAGCAGACGGGCGTGGGCAAGGCGGCGGTTCGACAGGCCACCATGCTTGGCCAGCGTGATCAGCTTTTCGACGTAGGGACGCAGTTCCTTCGCCTTGGGCGTGGTGGTGGTGATCTGCTCGTGCTTGATTAGCGCGGCGGCCAGATTGCGCAGCAGCGCAATACGGTGCGACGAGGTACGACCCAGCTTACGCTGGCCCAGCTTATGACGCATAACTCATTCTCCGTTTGTAGGGGGGCCGTGTGAGGTACCCCGATCCAGGCCGACTTGAGGGGCAGCCCGTTCCCTTTCCTTGCGAGGTTGCAGCGCTGTGCTGCGGCCAGGCCGGTACGGAAAAGCGTTCCGTGCCGGCCCTGCCCACCCAATCAGCCGAGCAGTTCCTGCTCGAGCTTCTTGGCCATTTCCTCGATGTTTTCCGGCGGCCAGCCGGGGATGTCCATGCCGAGGCGCAGACCCATCGACGAGAGCACTTCCTTGATCTCGTTGAGCGACTTGCGGCCGAAGTTCGGCGTGCGGAGCATCTCGGCCTCGGTCTTCTGGACCAGGTCGCCGATGTAGATGATGTTGTCGTTCTTCAGGCAGTTGGCCGAACGCACCGACAGTTCCAGCTCGTCCACCTTCTTGAGGAGGTAGCGGTTGAGCTGGTTGGCGTCGCTTTCTTCCGGCGCATGGGCGGCAACGCCGGCCAGCGACGGCACGTGGCCGGTCGGCACCTGGTCGTCGAAGTGGACGAACAGCGCCAGCTGGTCCTGAAGGATGCGCGCAGCATAAGCCACGGCGTCTTCCGGGGTGACGGTGCCATCGGTTTCGACCGAAAGGCTGAGCTTGTCGTAGTCAAGCTCCTGGCCGATGCGGGCGTTGTCCACCTTGTAGGACACCTGACGCACGGGCGAGTAAAGCGAGTCCACCGGGATCAGACCGATCGGTGCATCCACCGGGCGGTTCGACACGGCCGGGACATAGCCCTTGCCGGTGTCGCAGGTGAGTTCCATGTTGAAGGTCGCGCCTTCATCCAGATGGCAGATCACCAGATCCTTGTTCATCACCTCAATGTCGCCGGTCACGGCGATATCGCCGGCCTTGACTTCGCCCGGCCCGATCGCGGAAAGCTGAAGACGCTTGGGGCCTTCGCCCTGCATCTTGAGCGCGATCTGCTTGACGTTGAGCACGATGTCGGTGACGTCTTCACGCACGCCGGCAAGCGACGAGAATTCGTGCAGCACGTTCTCGATCTTGATCGACGTAACCGCAGCCCCCTGAAGCGAAGAGAGCAGCACCCGGCGCAGCGCATTGCCGAGGGTAAGACCAAAGCCACGCTCAAGCGGTTCGGCAACGAAAGTCGCGCGACGCTTCGGATCGTGGCCGGGCTTGATGTCGAGATTGTTGGGCTTCTTCAGTTCCTGCCAGTTCTTGATGTTGACAGTCATGGAATTCCCCTAGGGTTTTTCGAGAGCGCCGGCAGTCGGCCAGAAGGAAGCCGCAACCGGTCAAGATATTGGGCGGGTGTGGCGCGCGTGGTACCTCGCGCGCCACTCGCCAAAAGGCAGGTCAGACGCGACGGCGCTTGGAAGGACGCACGCCGTTGTGCGGGATCGGGGTCACATCGCGGATCGCAGTGATGGTGAAACCCACCGCCTGCAGAGCGCGCAGGGCGCTTTCGCGGCCCGAACCCGGACCCTTCACTTCCACTTCAAGGGTGCGCACGCCGTGTTCGGCGGCCTTCTTGCCGGCGTCGTCCGCAGCCACCTGAGCGGCGTACGGGGTCGACTTGCGGCTGCCCTTGAAGCCCATCATGCCGGCAGACGACCACGAAATGGCGTTGCCCTGGGCATCGGTGATGGTGATCATGGTGTTGTTGAAGCTGGCGTTAACGTGCGCAACACCGCTGGTGATGTTCTTGCGCTCGCGGCGCTTAATGCGCTGAGGTTCGCGTGCCATGTGCTGAATTCCTGTCGAGAAACCGTTGGGAAGATCTAAAGCCTCAAAGGCCCGATCTTACTTCTTCTTGCCGGCGATCGGCTTGGCCTTGCCCTTGCGGGTGCGCGCATTGGTGTGCGTGCGCTGGCCACGAACCGGCAGACCCTTGCGGTGGCGCAGGCCACGGTAGCAGGCCAGGTCCATCAGGCGCTTGATGTTCATCGCGGTTTCGCGACGCAGATCGCCTTCCACGGTGTGTTCAGCGTCGATCGCTTCACGGATCTGGAGCACTTCGGCGTCCGACAGATCCTGAACGCGGCGGGCATGATCGATACCGAGCTTGTCGGCAATCTGGCGGGCCTTGAACGAGCCAATGCCGTGAATGTAGGTCAGCGCCACGATCACGCGCTTGTTGGTGGGGATATTGACCCCGGCAATACGAGCCACTTGTTTCTCCGTTTGCTCCACAGAGCGCCGAATCGAAATTGGCGCCCTATCTCATCGCGACAACACCCGCCAAAAAACGCCAAATTGCAGCCCGCGCAAGCACTTGCCCCGGACTTCAAATGACCCTTCTCGTTCGAGTGAAAGGCGCGCTTAAGCTTTTTGCAGGGAAAGGTCAACCACAAAGGGCACGTTACCCACGCAGACGGGTGAACGTGCGGCCCTCCATGAGCACGGGGGCCAGCTTTGGTGACATCATCCTTATACGCCACAAGCGCCGCGTCGCAAAGCACGATTCGCGTGCGGGCGTGATCCCGCCCGTACCGTGTCGGCACGTCTTGTCAGTGATCGCTGCCCGGCCCCATGGCAGCGTCGAATGCGGCCTGCGCGTCTTTTTGCGCGGTCGCTTCATCACGCGGCGACGCCCCTGCGGGCTGGGCCGCAGGCTTGGGCTTGGCGGGCGCGGGCTTGGCCGGAGTGGCCCTGGCCGGCGCCGGCTTTTTGGCGGACTTGGCCGCCGCCGCTTTGCCTGGTGCTGCCTTGGCCACAGCCGGCTTAGCCGAAGGGGCCCTGGCCGCTGCTGGCGCAGGGGTGTCGTCCGAAACGACCAAACCATCATCGCCGGAGACCGCCGGCGCTGTCGTGCGGCTACGCGCCGGGCCCGGCGGCAGGCTGGGCAGACCACGCAGGGTGCCGAGCGGACGGCTGCTGACCGGCGCGCCATCGGGGTCGAGCGACGGGCCCTGCGGTGCGTTGCGCGAGACCGGCGCCGAGTCGCCGTTGTCAGAACGGTCAGCCGGGGCCTTGGGGGTAATGATTGGCACGGCGCCATCGCCGGCCAGCGCGCCGCCCAGCTTGTCAGCCAGGCCGGCGATCTGCTGCCCCAGCATGCGATCGACTGCCGGTGCGATCTGATCCATGCGATAGCGCATGTAGCCGCCCACGACATATTCGATGAGAATGCGCGTACCGCGATCACCCGCCTTCAGCGTGATCGTCATGGAGCCAAGCACGGCCTCGCTTTGCAACGGCCCCAGCGCGCCGGTCATGCGCAGCGCGCGCCCTGGCTCGACATAGACCACGCGCATGTGCTGGACGCCGCCGGCCAGGGCCCCTGCCCCGCCTTGCTTGCTCGCCGGCAGCTTTTCACAGAAACAGCCGCCCGGCACCGGATCGAGCGTTAGGTTCGCCGCTTCCCCGGAAAAGGTGTGCTCGCTCGACCACCAAGTCGCCGGCTTGACCAGTGTGCGCCAGGCCTCGGCTGTAGAAGCGCCAACGTCGACCGTCTGGCGAATGACAAAGCCGTTGTCATCGCGCGCAACAATCTCGGCATGGGCGGGCACGGCCAAAGCCGCGTTGCCCGCCACGGCGGCGAAAAGCAGCCCCGCGACCCTGCTTGAAAGCCGTGATCGCACTAGGCACACTCCTTTTCGCCGCAACGTTTCCAGGCTTCCCACGATAGTCGGAAAGCCTGGGTGCTTTAAGCCAGAATCGCCTCGATCGAGGCGGTCACGGCATCCATGTCCGCCATGCCGTCCACGCGCGCAACGATGCCGCGCGCTTCATAGATCGGCAGGATCGGTGCAGTCTTGGCGCGATACTCGGCCATGCGCGTGCGCACGGTTTCCTCGTTATCGTCGGGACGGCGCTTGAACTCGTGGCTACCGCACTTGTCGCACGTGCCGGCAACCTTGGGCTGCTCGAACGTATCGTGATAACCCTTGCCACAGGTGGCGCAGGTGTAGCGGCCGGTAATCCGCTCGACCAGGGCGTCTTCGTTCACGTCCAGCTCGATCACGTGATCCAGCTTGCGGCCACGGCTGGCCAGGATCGCATCGAGCGATTCGGCCTGCGCCGCAGTACGCGGATAGCCGTCGAAGATGGCTCCGGTGCCGGCGCCCATGGCGTCAAGCTCGTCACCGATCAGCGCCGAGACGATCTCGTCAGAGACCAGCTGGCCCGCTTCCATCACGGCCTTGGCCTTGAGGCCAACCGGCGTGCCGGCCTTGACGGCAGCGCGCAGCATATCGCCGGTGGAAAGCTGCTTGAGGCCATGGCGTTCGACTAGGCGTTGGGCCTGGGTGCCCTTGCCAGCGCCCGGCGGGCCGAGAAGAATGATATTCACTTTGGCAGTCCCCCTCTTCGACACCTGCGCGATCAGCGCAGTCGGCCCTTCAGCTTGGCCTTTTTGATCAGGTCGCCATACTGGTGCGCCAGCAGGTGCGACTGGATCTGGGTGATCGTATCAACCGTGACGTTGACCACAATCAGCAAGCTGGTGCCACCGAAGAACAGCGTGCCCATCCCTGTCTCGGACATGATCCATTCCGGGATGACGCACACGAAGGTGATATAGGCGGCGCCCAGCACGGTGATGCGCGTCAGCACATAATCGAGATACTTCTCGGTGTTCTTGCCGGGGCGGATGCCAGGGATGAAGCCGCCATTGCGCTTGAGGTTCTCGGCCGTTTCTTCCGGGTTGAACACCACGGCGGTGTAGAAAAAGCTGAAGAACACGATGCCCAGGGCATAGAGCAGCATATACAGCGGCTTGCCGTGGCCCAGGTACTGATTGAGGCCGATGATGATCTTGCCCGTGGTCGTATCGGGCGAGATCGACTTGCCGGCGAACTGGGTAATGGTCAGCGGCAGCAGCAGCAGCGAGCTGGCGAAGATAGGCGGGATCACGCCGGCGGTGTTGAGCTTGAGCGGCAGGTGGCTGCGATCGGCGGCCATCATGCCGCGCTGCGTGGCGCGCTTGGGATACTGGATCAGCAAGCGGCGCGTGGCGCGCTCGAAGAAGCAGATCAGCACGACGACGCCGAGAATCAGCGCGATCACGCCCGCAATCACGAAGCCATTGAGCTGACCCGAACGACCCTGTTCGAACAGGTTGCCGACGAACTTGGGCATCTGCGCGACGATACCGGCCATGATGATCAGCGAGGTGCCATTGCCGATGCCGCGCGCGGTGATCTGCTCACCCAGCCACAACAGGAACATGGTGCCACCGATCAGGCTGATCACAGCGGTAACGCGGAACAGGAAACCGGGCAGCACAACCGCCTGGATGCCGCTCGAAGCGCCATAGGCTTCAAGGCCCGTGGCAATGGCATAGCCCTGCACCGCCGTGAGGAACACAGCGCCATAGCGGGTGTACTGGTTGAGCTTCTTGCGGCCGCTTTCGCCTTCCTTCTTGAGGGCGGCGAGCGCGGGGTGAAGCGAGGCGGCCAGCTGCACCACGATCGAGGCGGTGATGTAGGGCATCACGCCCAGAGCGATGAGGCTCATGCGCTGGAGCGAACCGCCGGAAAAGGCGTTGAAGATATCCAGGATCCCGCCGCGCGTCTGGTTGTAGAGCGTTTCGAGGATCAGCGGGTTCACGCCGGGCAACGGCACGAAGCTCAAGAAGCGGAACACGATCAGCGCACCGACCGTGAACCAGATGCGATTCTTAAGTTCGGTCGCCTTCGAGAAGTTCGACAGGTTGAGGTTGCTGGCGATGTTATCGGCGCGGGATGCCATGGTCGGGTATCAAGCCTTGCTGTGGCCCGGTCCGGCCGACGCCCGATCGCGAAATTCGCTTCGGATGTGTCAGGCCCCGCCCGGCGGGCTGCGCGTCAATATGGTGCGTTCAATACTGTACGGGCCATATAGGACGGGCGCAGGGATGCAATAACCCCCGCGCCCGTTTTACGCGATAATTAAAAGGTCTCAGGCTTCGGCGGCAGCCTTGGCCACGGTCACTTCAACCGCGCCACCCAGCTTTTCCACCGCGGCCACGGCACCCTTGGAGGCGCCAGCAACCTTGAAGCTGACCTTGGTGGTCAGTTCGCCCTTGGCGAGCAGACGCACGCCGTGCTTGCCGCCACGGGCCAGGCCAGCAGCCTTGAGCGCCGCGTGATCGACCACGCCCGACACGTCGAGCTTGCCAGCGTCGATGAACTTCTGGATCATGCCCAGGTTCACTTCGGCATAGTCCTTGGCGAAGATGTTGTTGAAGCCGCGCTTCGGGATGCGCATGTGCAGCGGCATCTGGCCGCCTTCGAACCCGTTGATCGAAACGCCCGAACGCGCCTTGGCACCCTTCTGGCCACGGCCAGCGGTCTTGCCCTTGCCCGAGCCGATGCCACGGCCCACGCGCATGCGGCCCTTGCGGGCGCCGCCATTGTCGGAAATCTGGTTAAGCTTCATGAGATGCACTCGCTTTCGCTTTGAGTCGCGCTGATAGGAAGAGGCGCCCTTAGTGGGTTGGGGCCAGCTTGTCACCCCCTGAGGGCGAGTCTTGATCGGATTGCAGCTCGCTAGCGCTAGCGCCCTTCGACAGGCTCAGGGCGAACGGGGTGGGAATTTGGTGCGATTGCCGTTCGGGCTGAGCTTGTCGAAGCCCCTCCCCCCGGAACGCCAAACGAAAGGCCCCGCGCACCAGACGATGCGCGGGGCCTTTCTGAAAGCTCTGCTCAGAGGGCTATGGTCAGTCGACCACGGCCACCATGTGCGGCAGCTTGGCAATGGCGCCACGGGTTTCAGCGGTATCTTCCACTTCAACCACGCGGTTCATCTTGCCCAGGCCCAGGCCGATCAGAATCTTCTTCTGATGTTCCGGGCGACGAATCGGCGAACCGATCTGCTTGATCTTGATCGTAGCCATGACCGATTACTCCGCGATGGCTTCGGCAGCGGCTTCGGCTTCGACCTGCGAAGCACCACCACGACCGAGCAGATCAGCGACCTTCTTGCCGCGACGCTGGGCAACAGACTTCGGCGAAGTCTGGTCCTGCAGCGCGTCGAAGGTGGCGCGGATCATGTTGTACGGGTTCGAAGTGCCGACCGACTTGGTCACCACGTCGTGCACACCCAGGCTTTCGAAGACGGCGCGCATCGGGCCGCCCGCGATGATGCCCGTACCGGCCGGGGCCGAACGCACATTGACCTTGCCCGCACCGAAACGACCCTTGCCGTCGTGGTGAAGGGTGCGGCCTTCCTTGAGCGGAACGCGAACCATCTTCTTCTTGGCAGAAGCGGTGGCCTTGGTGATGGCTTCCGGCACTTCGCGGGCCTTGCCATGGCCGAAGCCAACGCGACCCTTGCCATCGCCGACCACGACCAGAGCCGCAAAGCCGAAGCGCTTGCCGCCCTTCACGGTCTTGGAGACGCGGTTGATGTGAACGAGCTTTTCGATCAGCTCTTCACCCTGGTCCTCGTCATTGTTGTTGCGGCCACGACGGTCGTCGCGACGGCCACGGCCGCCACGTTCACCGCGTTCGCCACGCTCGCCGCCACGGCCACGGCCACGACCGCGACCTTCGCGCTGCTCGCCACCGGTCTGTTCGACGGGGGCAGCGGCATCGCCCTGCAGGTTGGTTTCGTCAGCCATGATCAGAACTCCAGGCCGCCTTCACGGGCAGCATCAGCCAGCGCCTTGACGCGGCCATGGAACAGGTAACCGCCACGGTCGAAGACGACGGTGGTGACACCGGCTTCCTTGGCCCGTTCGGCGATCTGCTTGCCCACCAGGACAGCAGCGTCGACATTGGCGCCGATCGACTTCTCGCCCTTCACCAGCGAGGAAGCGGCGGCCAGGGTACGGCCGGCAGCATCGTCGATGATCTGCGCGTAGATGTGACGGCCCGTGCGATGCACGGAGAGACGCGGACGACCGCCAGCACGTGCCTTGAGGGCAGTGCGGACGCGGCGACGGCGGCGATCGAAGAGAGACAGCTTGGCCATTACTTCTTCTTCCCTTCCTTGCGGAAGATGAACTCGCCACGGTACTTGATACCCTTGCCCTTGTAGGGTTCGGGCTTGCGCCAGCGGCGAATTTCGGCCGCAACCTGGCCGACCTTCTGCTTGTCGATACCCGAGATTTCGACCGTGGTGTTATCCGGGGTCTTGATCTCGATGCCTTCCGGCACGGCGAAATCGACGTCGTGGCTGTAGCCGAGCTGCAACTTCAGGTTCTTGCCCTGAGAATTGGCACGGTAGCCGACGCCGGTGATCAGAAGGACCTTGGTATAGCCTTCGGTCACGCCGGTAACGAGGTTGGAAACGAGCGTGCGCTGCATGCCCCAGAACGCGCGAGCGCGCTTGGTATCGTTGGCAGGCTGCACCGAGATCGCACCGTCTTCGACGGCGTAGTTGATCTCGTCGACGAGCGAGAGCGTGAGGGTACCCTTGGGGCCCTTCACGGTCAGCACGCCGTTCGCGATGTCAGCGGTGACGCCACTCGGGATCGCCACCGGCCTTTTGCCGATGCGGCTCATCAGAACACCTCCGCCAGCACTTCGCCACCGACGTTGGCAGCACGTGCTTCGGCATCCGAAAGCACGCCCTTCGGCGTCGAGACGATGGTGATGCCCAGGCCATTGCGCACAACCGGGAGTTCCTTGGAACCCGAGTAGACGCGGCGGCCAGGCTTGGAGACGCGGGCCACATGCTTGATCGCAGGCTGGCCTTCGAAGTACTTCAGCTCGATGCGCAGCTGCGGGTGAACGCCAGTGGCGTCTTCGCTGAAGCCGCGGATATAGCCTTCGCGCTGAAGAACTTCGAGAACGTGTGCACGCAGCTTGGAAGCGGGCGAGAGGACCGAGTCCTTCTTCGCCTGCTGGCCATTGCGGATGCGGGTGAGCATGTCACCCAGGGGGTCGGTCAATGCCATCGTAGAGGCTCCTTACCAGCTCGACTTCGTCACGCCGGGGATGAGCCCCTTGTTGGCGAGATCGCGCAGTTCGATGCGGCAGAGACCGAACTTGCGGTAGTAGCCACGCGGGCGGCCGGTGGTGTTGCAACGGTTGCGGACACGCGTGGGATTCGCGTTACGCGGCAGCTCGGCCATCTTCAGACGGGCAATGAGGCGCTCGGTTTCTTCGAGCGATTCATCGTCGGCCTGGGCCTTGAGCGCGGCGTACTTGGCCGCAAACTTTTCAACGAGCTTCTTACGACGCTCGTTCTTGTTGATCGAACTCAGTTTCGCCATGGACTTAAGCTCTTTCCTATGACTGGCTTCAGGCGGCCTGCGCCTGTTCGGCGGCTTCCTGCGGGAACGGGAAACCGAACAGGCGAAGCAGTTCACGTGCCTCGTCGTCGGTCTTGGCGGTGGTGGTCACGATGATGTCGAGACCGCGCACCTTGTCGATCTGATCGTAGCTGATCTCAGGGAAAATGATCTGTTCCTTGAGACCCATCGCATAGTTGCCACGGCCGTCGAACGACTTCGGGTTCAGGCCCCGGAAGTCGCGGATGCGGGGCATTGCGATGGTGATCAGGCGGTCAAGGAATTCGTACATGCGTTCACGGCGCAGGGTAACCTTGCAACCGATCGGCATGCCTTCGCGCAGCTTGAACTGCGCGATCGACTTCTTGGCCTTGGTGATCACGGGCTTCTGGCCAGCGATCAGTTCCATTTCGGCTGCAGCGGTCTGGACCTTCTTCTTGTCCTGGCTCGCTTCGCCAACGCCCATGTTCAGCGTGATCTTGTCGATCCGCGGAATTTCCATGTCGTTCTTGTAGCCGAACTTCGCCTTCATCGCGGCTGCGATTTCAGCGTCGTACTTGCCCTTGAGGCGCGGAGTGTACTTGTCAGCCATCGATGGCCTCCCCGGACTTGACGGCCACGCGAACCTTCTTGCCATCGCGGGTTTCGAAGCGGACGCGGGTGGGCTTGCCATCCTTGTCGGCCACGGCAACCTTCGAGATGTGCATCGGCGCTTCAAAGCGATCGATGCCACCCTGCGGGTTCTGCTGGCTGGGCTTGCGGTGACGGGCAGCGACGTTCACGCCGGCCACGATGACCTTGTCTTCCTTGGGAAGAACCTGGAGGACGGTGCCGGCACGGCCCTTGTCCTTGCCCGTGCGAACGACGACGTTATCGCCCTTCTTGATCTTGGCGGCAGCCATTACAGCACCTCCGGAGCAAGAGAGATGATCTTCATGAAGCCCTTGCCGCGCAGTTCGCGCACCACGGGGCCGAAGATACGGGTGCCGATGGGCTCTTCGTTCTTGCCGACGAGCACAGCAGCGTTGCCGTCGAAGCGAATCACGCTGCCATCGGGACGACGAACGTCCTTCTTGGTGCGCACGATAACCGCGCGATGGACGTCGCCCTTCTTGACACGGGCGCGGGGCTGCGCCTCCTTCACCGACACCACGATGATGTCGCCGACGCTTGCGGTACGACGCTTAGACCCGCCCAGCACCTTGATGCACTGGACGCGCTTCGCGCCGCTGTTGTCCGCGACGTCGAGATTGGATTGCATCTGGATCATTGATCCGGTTCCTTCTCACTGGCTTGCCGGAACCAGTCCGGCAGTTCCAAAAACGTGACGCTCCCTAAGACCGAGAACGGACGTTTTGTCAAACGTCCGCTTCGATCGCGGCGGTCTTCCCAGCCAGAACCCGGTCGATAACCTTCCAGGTCTTGAGCTTGGAGTACGGCGAGGTCTCTTCGATCCGCACCGTCTCGCCGGTCTTGAAGGCATTCGCCTCATCGTGGGCGTGATACTTCTTCGAGCGGCGGATGATCTTCCCGTACAGCGGGTGCTTCACCTTGCGCTCGACCTTCACGACCACGGTCTTGTCGGTCTTGTCGGAAACCACGGTCCCGATCAGGATACGCTTGGGCATCGTGTGTCTCCTTAAGCCTTGGCAGTGCGAGCACGCTCGCCCTGCAAGGTCTTGATCCGCGCGATGTCGCGGCGCACTTCCTTGATGCGCGCCGGACGCTCCAGCTGGCTGGTCGCCGCCTGGAAGCGCAGGTTGAACTGTTCGCGCTTCAGCTCGGCGAGGTCAGCAGTAAGCTGGTCGTCGCTCTTGACGCGGAGGTCTTCGAACTTAGCCATCATTCCTACTCCTTACTCGCCACCAAGGTGCGAGGTATCGCCGAGGCGAGCCACAACCTTGGTCTTGATCGGCAGCTTCATCGCAGCGCGGCTGAAAGCTTCGGCGGCCAGGGGGCCGGCGACGCCGTCGAGCTCGAACAGGATCTTGCCGGGCTTCACGCGGGCAGCCCAGTATTCCACCGAACCCTTGCCCTTACCCTGACGGACTTCTGCCGGCTTCTTGGTCACCGGAAGGTCAGGGAAGATGCGGATCCAGAGACGGCCCTGGCGCTTGATGTGGCGGGTGATCGCGCGGCGAGCCGCTTCGATCTGACGAGCGGTGACCCGCTCCGGTTCCATGGCCTTGAGGCCATAGGAGCCGAAGTTGAGGTCGGTGCCGCCCTTGGCGTTGCCGTGGAGACGGCCCTTGAACGCCTTGCGGAACTTGGTCTTCTTGGGTTGCAGCATGGTGCTAGCCTATCCTCAAGCCTCAGCGCGCCGGACGGACGCCAGAGGTCTGTGCCTCAAGCATCAGGCGGTCCTGCGCCAGCGGGTCATGACCCAGGATCTCGCCCTTGAAGATCCAGGTCTTGATGCCGATCACGCCGTAGGCGGTGTGGGCTTCGGCTTCGGCGTAGTCGATGTGCGCGCGCAGGGTGTGCAGCGGAACGCGACCTTCACGGTACCATTCGACGCGGGCGATTTCCGCCCCGCCGAGACGGCCACCGCAGGTGATCTTGATGCCTTCGGCACCAAGACGCAGCGCGGACTGAACAGCGCGCTTCATCGCACGGCGGAACGCCACGCGACGGACGAGCTGGTCGGCAATGCCCTGGGCAACGAGCTTGGCATCGATTTCCGGCTTGCGGATTTCAACGATGTTCAGCTTCACGTCGCTGTTGGTCAGCTTGGCAAGCTTGGCGCGGAGCTTTTCAATGTCCGCACCCTTCTTGCCGATGATCACACCCGGACGGGCCGCGTAGATCGAGATGCGGCACAGCTTGGCCGGACGCTCGATCACCACCTTCGAGATCGCTGCCTGCGGCAGGCTCTCGACGATGAACTTGCGGATCTGAAGGTCTTCCTTCAGCAGCTGCTGGTAGTTGCGCCCTTCGGCGTACCAGCGGCTGTCCCAGGTGCGGTTGATCTGCAGACGCAGACCGATGGGGTTCGACTTGTGACCCATGGCTCAGGCCTCCTCGACTTCACGGACGACGATCCGAAGGCGCGAGAACGGCTTCAGGATGCGGGTCGACTTGCCACGACCACGGGTGTGGAAGCGCTTCATCGTGATCGACTTGCCAACCGAGGCTTCCGCCACGACGAGCGCGTCGACGTCCAGGTTGTGGTTGTTTTCCGCGTTGGCGATCGCCGAAGCGAGCACCTTGCGGGCGTCAACCGCCATGGCCTTCTTCGAGAAGGACAGGACATTGAGGGCGTCTTCAGCCTTCATGCCGCGGATCAGGGCAGCAACCAGGTTGAGCTTCTGGGCCGAACCACGAATGTTCGTGTTGACGGCCAGAGCTTCCTTGTCACCGACCCGGCGGGGAGCAGCAGACTTGCTCATCAGCGCTTACCCTTCTTGTCAGCGGCGTGGCCGGGGAAGTTGCGCGTCGGCGCAAATTCACCAAGCTTGTGGCCGACCATCTCTTCGCTCACGGAGACGGGGATGAACTTCTGCCCGTTGTAGACGTTGAACGTCAGACCAACGAACTGCGGGATGATGGTCGAACGACGCGACCAGGTCTTGATGGGGCCAGCGCGGCTGCCAGCATCCTGGGCCACTTCGGCCTTCTTCAGGAGGTGCAGGTCGACGAAGGGGCCCTTCCAGACGGAACGTGCCATGGGGTCTTACCTCTTCTTCTTCGCGTGGCGCGAACGAATGATGAACTTGTCCGTCTTCTTGTTGTGACGGGTGCGGGCGCCCTTGGTCGGCTTGCCCCACGGAGTGACCGGATGACGGCCACCCGAGGTGCGGCCTTCACCACCACCGTGCGGGTGGTCGACCGGGTTCTTTGCCACACCGCGCGTCAACGGACGACGGCCAAGCCAGCGGTTACGACCGGCCTTGGCAAGATTCTGGTTCGAGTTGTCGGGGTTCGACACGGCGCCGACGGTGCCCATGCAGTCGCCACGCAGGTAGCGCTGCTCGCCCGAATTCAGGCGAACGATCACCATGCCGCGGTCACGACCGACGAGCTGGACGTAGGTACCGGCCGAACGGGCGATCTGACCGCCCTTGCCCGGCTTCATTTCCACGTTGTGGATGATGGTACCAACCGGCATCTGCGACAGGAGCATCGCATTGCCAGGCTTCACGTCGGTCTTCTCACCGGCAACCACCACGTCGCCAACAGCCAGGCGCTGCGGCGCCAGGATGTAGGCCTGCTCACCGTCTTCGTACGTGACGAGGGCGATGAACGCGGTGCGGTTGGGATCGTATTCGAGACGCTCGACAGTGGCCGGCATGTCCCACTTACGACGCTTGAAGTCGATGAAGCGGTACTTCTGCTTGTGGCCGCCCGCGATACCGCGGCTGGTCACGTGGCCCTTGTTGTTGCGGCCGCCGGTCTTGCTCTTGCCTTCGGTCAAAGCCTTGACAGGCTTGCCCTTCCACAGAGCCGACTTGTCGACGAGGACCAGGCCGCGGCGTGCGGGGCTGGTCGGGTTATAGCTCTTGAGTGCCATGGTCTATGCCTTCGCCTCAGATACCGCTGGTGACGTCGATCGACTGGCCCGCGGCCAGGGTCACGACGGCCTTCTTGACGTCGGTGCGCTTGTAGGGCTTGCCCTTCCAGCGCTTGGTCTTCCCCTTCTGGGTCAGCGTGTTCACCTTGGTGACCGTGACATTGAAGAGGGCTTCCACCGCCGCCTTGATCTCCGGCTTGGTCGCCTTTTCGGCAACCTTGAAGACCACGGCATTGTTTTCGCTCAGCAGCGTCGCCTTTTCGGTGATGTGGGGAGCCACGATCACGTCATAGTGACGCGTGTCGATTGCGTCCTTAGCCATTGAAACGCGCCTCCAGCTTCTCGACCGCGGCGCGCGTCAGCACCAGCGTATCATGCTTCAGGATGTCGTAGACGTTGGCGCCGATGGCGGGGAGCACGTTGACGCCGACGATGTTGCGGGCCGCGCGGGCAAAGCCCTCGTTGACCTGCTCACCATCCACGACGAGCACCTTCTTGCCGAAGCCGGCCTTGGCCAGCGTACCGGCCAGCGCCTTGGTCTTGGCGTCGGTCAGTTCCAGGCTGTCGATCACGACCAGGCCGTTCTGGGCCTTGGACGAGAGCGCCATCTTGAGACCGAGAGCGCGCACCTTCTTGTTCAGCGAAACGCTGAAGTCACGAACGCGCGGACCATGGGCCTTGCCACCGCCGATGAAGATCGGGGCCTTGCGGTCGCCGTGACGAGCGGTACCACCACCCTTCTGACGGCCGAACTTCTTGCCGGTGCGGGCAACGTCCGAACGCTCGCGAGCGCCACGGGCCGTGCCACGACGGTTTTCCAGCTGCCAGGTCACAACGCGGTGCAGGATGTCGGCGCGCGGTTCGAGACCGAACACGTCATCTGCGAGTTCCACGTCGCCGGCGGTCGAACCGTCCAGATTGAGGACTTGAACCTTCACGACTTAGCCCTCCTGGCCATCGGCGGCTTCGGGAGCGGCCTGTTCGTTGGTGTTGGCGGCCTTGAGACCGGCGGGATAGGGCGCCTGCGCATGGCGATCGACCTTGACCGCGTCACGAACGAGCAGCCAGCCGTTCTTCGCGCCAGGGACCGAGCCCTTGACGAAGATCAGGCCGCGCGCATCGTCGGTGCGAACGATTTCGAGGTTCTGCTGGGTGCGCTGACGGTCGCCCATGTGGCCGGCCATCTTCTTGTTCTTGAAGACGCGACCCGGATCCTGGCGGTTACCGGTCGAACCGTGGGCACGGTGCGAGATCGACACGCCGTGCGTGGCGCGCATACCGCCGAAGCCCCAACGCTTCATGGCGCCGGCAAAGCCCTTGCCCTGGGTGTGGCCGGTGATGTCCACGTACTGGCCAGCAACGAAGTGCGAAGCGGCGATGCTGGCACCGACATCGAGCAGCGCGTCATCAGCGACGCGGAACTCGGCGACCTGCATCTTCAGCGGCACTTCTGCCTTGGCGAAGTGCTCGCGCTGCGGCTTGGCAACGTTCTTCTGCTTGGCTTCGCCAGCACCCAGCTGAAGCGCGACGTAACCGTCACGTTCGGCAGTGCGGACCGAAACCACCTGGCAATCTTCAAGCGAAAGGACGGTGACCGGCACGTGCCGACCATCTTCCTGGAACAGGCGGGTCATACCCACCTTCTTCGCGATCACGCCGGTGCGCATGATCTCATACTCCTCACAGAGGCCTTCGAGGGCCCATCCCCCAAAGGCGTGTTCAGCCCGTATAAGAAGCATGCCCCGTCCGGGCTGAGTGCCCCTGCCTGAACAGGAGCGAACGGGGGACGCTTTCCCGACCCTTGGCGCCGCACCCGAAGGCAGCGGCAGGAGGCCGGAGGTATCCCTTTTGTCGCGGCAGAACGAATTTTCCGCCAAGCCAGCCTCAGGGCCGGAAGAGATGATGGATCACAAGTGACCCAAAACTGGAAACCGATGAGGCTCGGTCAAGCCGCCCTGCCCGCCACACATGTGGGGGCGGGGCCAGGGCGCTGGCATCAGGCCAGCTTGATCTCGACGTTCACGCCGGCAGCGAGGTCCAGCTTCATCAGCGCGTCGACAGTGGCAGCGTTGGGCTGCACGATGTCAAGCAGGCGCTTGTAGGTGCGGACTTCAAACTGTTCGCGCGACTTCTTGTCGATGTGCGGACCGCGGTTGACGCAGAACTTCTCGATGCGGGTCGGCAGCGGAATGGGACCACGAATCAGGGCGCCGGTGCGGCGGGCGGTGTCCGCGATTTCACCAGTGGCCTGGTCCAGTACGCGATGATCGAAGGCCTTAAGGCGAATGCGGATGTTCTGGGCTTCCATGTCCGTTTACCGATGCGAAAGAGCGAAAACAAAAACCAGCCGCCCTACCCTCTGATCCCCTCCCGATGGATGGGGAGAAAGCGGGGCGACTGATCAAAAAGACCGTCCGGCGGGAGAGCGAATCTCCCGCCGGTCCGGCGCCTATATTACTTCGTGATCTTGCTGACAACCCCCGAACCGACGGTCCGGCCGCCTTCGCGAATGGCGAAGCGAAGACCTTCGTCCATGGCGATCGGCGCGATCAGCTTGACCGACAGGGTGAGGTTGTCGCCCGGCATCACCATTTCGGTGCCTTCGGGGAGAACCACTTCACCGGTGACGTCGGTGGTGCGGAAGTAGAACTGCGGGCGGTAGTTGGCGAAGAACGGCGTGTGACGGCCACCTTCGTCCTTCGACAGCACGTAGACTTCGGCGGCGAATTCGGTGTGCGGCGTCACCGAACCGGGCTTGGCGAGAACCTGGCCACGCTCGACTTCTTCACGCTTGATGCCACGGATCAGGGCGCCAACGTTGTCGCCAGCTTCACCCTGGTCGAGCAGCTTGCGGAACATTTCCACGCCGGTGACGGTGGTCTTCTGGGTGTCCTTGAGGCCGATGATTTCGACTTCTTCACCCACCTTGACGATGCCGGTTTCGATACGGCCGGTCACCACGGTGCCGCGACCCGAGATCGAGAACACGTCTTCGACGGGCATCAGGAAGGGCTTGTCGGTCGGACGCGGCGGCTGCGGGATGTAGCTGTCGACAGCGGCCATCAGCTCGGTGATCGAGTTCTTGCCGATGTTGTCGTCGCGACCTTCGAGAGCGGCCAGAGCCGAACCCTTGACGATCGGAATATCGTCGCCCGGGAAGTCGTACGACGAGAGCAGTTCACGAACTTCCAGTTCGACGAGTTCGAGGATTTCCTCGTCGTCAACCTGGTCGACCTTGTTCATGTACACGACCAGAGCCGGCACGCCGACCTGGCGGGCGAGCAGGATGTGCTCGCGGGTCTGCGGCATCGGGCCGTCAGCAGCGTTCACGACCAGGATCGCGCCGTCCATCTGGGCGGCACCGGTGATCATGTTCTTCACATAGTCAGCGTGACCCGGGCAGTCGACGTGCGCGTAGTGACGGTTGGCAGTTTCATACTCGACGTGTGCGGTCGAGATGGTGATGCCGCGTTCGCGCTCTTCAGGAGCCTTGTCGATGTTCGCGTAGTCCGTGAACGTCGCGCCGCCGGTTTCGGCGAGGACCTTGGTGATCGCTGCGGTCAGCGTGGTCTTGCCATGGTCAACGTGACCGATGGTGCCGATGTTGCAGTGCGGCTTGTTCCGCTCAAACTTAGCCTTGGCCATTGTTCAAACCTTCTATTCGCTTGTCTGTGAATTCTGCGGGGTACGGCACCCGACGGAATCAGGCGCCGCCCCTAGCCTGATCAGAGTGATCAGGCAAGCTTCTCCTTGACCTCAGCCGCGACATTCGCCGGAACTTCGTCATAGTGAGAGAACTGCATGGTGTACTGCGCGCGACCCTGCGTGAAAGAACGCAGCTGGTTCACGTAGCCGAACATGTTCGCGAGCGGCACCATGGCGTCGACGACCTGGGCATTGCCCCGGCTGTCGGTACCCTGGATCTGGCCACGACGCGAGTTCAAGTCGCCGATCACGTCACCCATGAATTCCTCAGGGGTCACGACCTCGACGCTCATGATCGGCTCGAGCAGCTTGATGCCCGACTTCTGAGCCGCTTCACGCATGGCACCGCGACCGGCGATTTCGAAGGCCAGGGCCGACGAGTCGACGTCGTGGTAAGCACCGTCGTAGAGCAGGATTTCGAAGTCGATGATCGGGAAGCCAACCAGCGAACCGGTGGCTGCCGTTTCGCGCATGCCCTTTTCAATCGCGGGGATATATTCCTTGGGAATATTACCGCCCTTGATTTCATCCTTGAAGATGATGCCCGAGCCGCGTTCGCCCGGCGTGATCTTGACCTTCACGCGGCCGAACTGACCGGTACCACCCGACTGCTTCTTGTGCGTGTAGTCGAGGTCCACCGGCTTGGCGAGGTATTCGCGGTAGGCCACCTGGGGCGCGCCCACGTTGGCTTCCACCTTGAATTCGCGACGCATGCGATCGACGATGATGTCGAGGTGCAGTTCGCCCATGCCCTTGATGATCGTCTGGCCCGATTCGTGATCGGTCGAGACGCGGAACGAGGGATCTTCGGCAGACAGGCGATTGAGCGCGATGCCCATCTTTTCCTGGTCGGCCTTGGTCTTGGGCTCCACCGACAGTTCGATAACCGGCTCGGGGAATTCCATGCGTTCGAGCACGATCGGCGCGCGTTCGGCGCAGAGCGTGTCGCCCGTGGTGGTTTCCTTCATGCCGGCCAGCGCGATGATGTCGCCAGCGAAGGCTTCGTCCACGTCCTTGCGGTCGTTGGCATGCATTTCGAGCATGCGGCCGACCTTTTCCTTCTTCTGCTTCACCGAGTTCAGGTAGGTGCCCTTGGTGAGCGTACCCGAATAGATGCGGATGAAGGTGAGCGAGCCGACGAACGGATCGTTCATGACCTTGAACGCCAGAGCCGAGAACGGCGCGTCGTCCTTGGGCGGACGGCTGTCCTTCTCGTCGCTGTCGACCTTTACGCCCTGGACGTCTTCGATGTCGAGCGGCGAAGGCAGGTAGTCGACCACGGCGTCGAGCAGGGGCTGCACGCCCTTGTTCTTGAACGCCGAGCCGCAGCACACCGGCACGAACGAGTGGTTCAGCGTGCCCTTGCGGATCAGCTTCTTGAGCGTTTCGGCGTCGGGCTCGTTGCCTTCGAGATAGGCTTCCATCGCCTCGTCGTCCTGTTCGACGGCGAGTTCGATCAGTTCCGAACGGTAGATCGCGGCTTCGTCAGCCAGGTCAGCCGGGATTTCTTCGTAGAAGAATTCGGCGCCGAGCGATTCGTCCTTCCAGATGATCGCGCGGTTATTGACCAGGTCGACCAGGCCCTTCAGATCGGCTTCGAGACCGATCGGAATGTAGAGCACGGCAGGCTTGGCACCGAGGCGGTCGATGATCGACTGCACGCAGTACTTGAAGTTGGCGCCGGTGCGGTCGAGCTTGTTGATGAAGCACATGCGCGGCACGCCGTACTTGTCAGCCTGGCGCCACACGGTTTCCGACTGCGGCTCAACGCCGGCAACGCCGTCGAAGCACGCAACCGCACCGTCGAGCACGCGCAGCGAACGTTCGACTTCGATGGTGAAGTCGACGTGGCCGGGGGTGTCGATGATGTTGATGCGGTGGTCGTTCCAGAAGCAGGTCGTCGCGGCCGACGTGATCGTGATGCCGCGTTCCTGTTCCTGTTCCATCCAGTCCATCGTCGCAGCGCCGTCGTGCACTTCGCCGATCTTGTAGGACTTGCCGGTGTAGTAAAGGATGCGCTCGGTCGTCGTCGTCTTGCCGGCGTCGATGTGCGCCATGATACCGATGTTGCGGTAACGCTCGAGCGGATGGCTGCGGGCCATGGTGTGTTCCTTGGGTTCGGGAAGGGCCGGATTGCTCCAGCCCACCCCATATGGTTACTGCTGTGACCGTTTGAAGACGGCCACGTGACCAGTTTTTCGGAAGCTTACCAGCGGTAGTGGCTGAACGCGCGGTTGGCGTCGGCCATGCGGTGGGTGTCTTCGCGCTTCTTCACGGCGTTGCCACGGTTGTTGGCGGCATCCAGCAGTTCAGCCGACAGGCGGGCCGACATGGTGGTTTCCGAACGGTTGCGGGCGGCCGTGATCAGCCAGCGAATCGCCAGGGCCTGGGCGCGCTCGGGGCGCACTTCCACGGGAACCTGGTAGGTGGCACCACCAACGCGGCGCGAACGCACTTCGATGTGCGGCTTCACGTTGTTCAGCGCATCGTGGAACAGCTGAACCGGGTCAGCCTTGGCACGGGTCTGCATGGTGTCGAGAGCGCCATAGACGATGCTTTCGGCAACCGACTTCTTACCATCGAGCATGAGGTTGTTCATGAACTTCGACAGAACCTGATCACCGAACTTCGGATCGGGCAGGATGACCCGCTTTTCCGGACGACGACGACGTGACATGTTGAATTCCTTCTGATCGGGCCAGCTTCAAGGCCAGCCGCTCATTCCGGCAAGGCAGCCTGGCGGAGCATCACCTGCCCCCACCAGCCGCGCTTGCGGCCACCATTACTTCGGACGCTTGGCGCCGTACTTCGAACGGCTCTGCTTGCGGTCCTTGACGCCCTGCGTGTCGAGCACGCCGCGCAGCACGTGGTAGCGCACGCCGGGAAGGTCGCGCACACGGCCGCCGCGGATCAGCACCACGGAGTGTTCCTGCAGGTTGTGGCCTTCGCCGGGAATGTACGAAATGACTTCGCGGCTGTTGGTCAGACGGATCTTGGCGACCTTGCGGAGAGCCGAGTTCGGCTTCTTCGGGGTGGTCGTGTAGACGCGGGTGCAAACGCCGCGCTTCTGCGGGTTCTGCTCCATCGCAGGGACCTTGCTCTTGGCCTTCTGCGGGACGCGACCCTTGCGGATCAGCTGGTTGATCGTAGGCATGAAGTACTCTTCACCTTGGTTATGGCAACGCCGGAACAGGTGAAGGAAAGACGCCTCATGCAATAGGTCGGCACTGCGCAGCACGAGGCCGCAGCGCATGACGCATCGAATGAGCCGAAAACACTCCACCCAGGCCAACGGCACCGGGTTACTTTGACGGCTGGCATCCCGGCAGGCGCCCTTGCCGATTCGGCAAGATCCAACCCAAAGGGAAAAGGGCCACCCATGGCGGATTACCGCCACTTGCAGCCCCATGCGCACCGGCAATGTTCAGCTCTTTAACTGGCCGGCAGCACGCAAATGCATACCGGAACGAGTGCGCCCCTACGCCAAAGGGCCGATCCGGTCAAGGCAGGCGCCACGGTGCAATTACTACCAGCGCGGTTGAGATTTCACTTTGTCGCGTCCTGACATGTGATACCATCACCATTGCAATGCCCGCCCCACGCGCTTGGAGCGCGCAGGCGTTGCCCGGCAGGCACAATCAGGCCGCCGGTACATGGCTGAGAGGAGAAACGCATGGCTTACGTCGATCAGACTGCCCGTCGTCCTTCGCTGCGCATCGGCCTTGCGGTCGGCCTGCTCCATCTGGGGGTGGGCGCCGCACTCCTCACCATGTTCGCGGGCGGCGCGATTACGGCGGTGATCCACCACACCTTACAGGGGAACAACTGGACCTATGTGCCACCCCCGCCGCCGAAACCAGCCCCAACGCCCGAGCGCAAGCCACCGCCAACCGCGCCCACGCATATCGACACCACGCCGCCGGTCATCGACAAGCTGGCCCCGGCCAATCCGCTGCCCCAAACTGGCCCGAGTACGCTGCCGCAGATCGACGACGGACCCGTGGTGATCCGGCCAACCGAGCCGTTCTTCCCGCCGCCGCCCGAACCGCAGCCCCAGGCCACCCCACAGCGCGCCACACCCAAGGGCAATCCCGGCGACTGGGTTACGCGCAACGATTATCCTGGCCAGGCGGTGCGCGAGGGCTGGACCGGCGTAACCCGGTTTCGGCTAACGATCGGCCGCGACGGGCGCGTCGCCGATTGCGCGATCACCGCCAGCAGCGGGCACGATCTGCTGGACGCTACGGCCTGCGCACGCATCGCCAGCCGTGCGCGGTTCGCCGTCGCTACCGATGCTAGTGGTGCGGCCACCACGGGCATCTACCTCGGCTCGATCCGCTGGGAGCTGGATGAATAGGGCCTAGCCCTTAGGCAGCAAAGCCCGGCTGCAAGCAGCCGGGCTTTGCTACACGCCTGCCAGACATCAGCCTGGCCTTCAGTCAGCAGTCATTTCAAAGGAAAAGGCCGGCGCCGGGCGTGGCTGTTCAGTTGCGAGCGTGGACTGCGCGACTGCACCCATCGCTGCCTGCCAGTTGAGCATGAGATCGGTCATCGCCGCCAGGCCGCGCGCGGTCAGGCACACGAACGTGCGCCGGCCATCGCGACCATCGTCCTCGCGCTCCACCAGGCCGCGCGCTTCCAGGATGCGCAGCCAGCGCAGCGCCGTGGTGGGCGGAACGTTGGCGCCGATACAGGCGCTAGTCGTGGGCACGCGGCGCGCCTCTGCCGCGGCGATGAACAGGTCGAGCAGGATATCCCAGGTTGGCTCGCCAAACAGGTCTGCCGCCAGGAACCGTTCGCGCCGCCGCCGCGCGGCATAGACTTCGCGAGCCATCGCCAGCGCTGGCACCGGGATGGCCGGGCGCGGCACACCGGCAGTGGGTGCTGCTGCCATGATCTGCTCGTTTCGAAAGGTCATGCCCTGCACTCCATCACTTCGGCGCGCGGCGGCTCGCATCGATCGCACCGTCATGCCGCCCTCCCCGCTGGAGTCAGCATGGCTGCAGCGATCAGGTCAGCCGCCAGCCATGATAGTCGCCCAGCCGGCGCGCGCGGTGCATGTGCGCGGCCGTGCCAAAGATCAGCAACAGCAGTTGCAACGAGAAGGGAACCTGCGTCATCACCCAGTACGCCTTGCGCACCATGGCCAGTTCCCACAACTTGGCGGCGTGGCCGAGCACGACCAGCGCCTGCGCCGCGCTGACGGCCAATGGCCAGGCGCGGTTGGCGCGCAAGGCCACCCACAGCAGGACGATGAACGCCCAAAGATCGATCACCAGGTGACCGGGATTGACCGCAAACCATGCGGGATCTCCGAAGATTGCGTGGTTGGCAACGTCGAGCGCGAATGTCGCGAGCAGGATCGCCGCCACCGACTGTTCAGGTTCGCCGCCCTTGCGGGCGGCGAACAGAACGGCGCAGGCCAGGAGAATGCGAGGTAGCCAGAGCGAGAGCATCGGCCGTCACATCCTCCATACCCATGCCGGAGACAAGGTCAGGCTGCGTGCGCCAGGGGCGCCATCACCCCACCGGACGCATCGGCCGGATCGACCAGCGTCGCGGTCTTGGGGCATTCGTCATTGCCGCCCATGGTTTCGGCCGCAATGGCACTGAGCCGGCCGTGCACGCGCGCCAATTCGCCACCCGCATCGACCATCGCCTGCTGGCTCTTGAGCAGGCGCATCAGCGCATCCTGCCCGAGGAACGGCGGCAGCCCCGCCTCACGCCGCGCAGACACCATCGAAGAAAGCAGGTTGGCCTGGCGGATCAACGCCTCGTCCAGCGCCGCTTCCGCCTCGTGCAGATCGCGGGTTACGCGCAGTTGCGCCACCGCCGGCGTCATCGCGCCAGCCACTGCGGCCCGAACCGTATTGTTGTGCTTGGTATTGGTCATCGTCATCTGCCTCCACACGACACCACCGGTGCCGTCCCCATGTTGATGCGGAGGAGATCCGACAGGTTAACGATCCACGATCCTGGACAACTGCGAGAACATCGTCAGCCCACCCAGGACGGTGAGGATCAGGACCATCGCGATAAGGGCCATTGCCCCCAGTCGCATCAGCGTCCCGTAAGGTCCGTCGAACATCTCCGGAAGGACACGATGATACCCTTGGTCCATGGTGGCGGACGCTTGCGTGGTGGGATGATCCCCATCATCGCCACCTTCGTCTACCGGGGCTTCGGGCTCGTCTTGTCCTTCGCTGTCCTTGTGCGTCGGAATGATGACCTTGGCGACATCCTGCGAACCATATACGGGTTTTACGGATACCCTGGCAGACCCGGTTTCTTCCAGCAAAAGCCTATATGCCTGAGCCACTTCGCTACGCGAGGTGACGCCCAGCTTGCCCCGTGCCAGCAGAATGCGCTGATCGACCGTATAGGGCGAGATACCCAGTATCCGGGATATCTCCTTCGAGGTCTTGTGCTGGATCAGAAGGTTCAGCACCTCACGCTGCTTGGCCGTCAACGCATCAAGCGGCGAGGAAGAGGAAGGCGATCCGGTCATGACTTGCCTCCCATCCTATCCGCAGCGCCAAGTGCATGCCAGCCCGCATCCCACAGGATGCGAATCAGCGCCGCGTCAGGTCGGTGCCCCGTATCGGTATTCATGAACCGGCAAGCATGGTCGATGGCATAGCCCCCTGTAACAATGGTTAACGTAAAAGCCCACCCGCCGGGAGCGCAATCCGATTGCATATCCGCACAGGGCGCCACATATCTTTTCCCATAGGGAGGCCGCAGGCTTGGAGATCCGTCACATGTATGCGCGGCGCAGCGGCAAGGTATTGGCGTTGTGCCGGCTGACGATGGCCGCGATGTTCATGGCGGGTATCGTGTTCTCTCCCGATGTGGCGCTGCGCAATCCCGGCATCACCCGGATACTGGCTGGTGGCTATGTCTTCTGGGTCATCGTCCTCGCCTGCGCGGCCTGGACGGATTGGTGGTATGATTGCCGCCTGGCCCCGGCCGCGCAGGTGATCGATTTCGTGGCATTTGCCGGCGCGATCTATTTTACCGAGCGCCCGCAAGGCGTGCTGACCGGGCCGTTTCTGGTGTTCGGCACGTTTCTGCTGCTGGTTGCCCTCGTGCGCTGGGGCACGATCGGCGTGGCGACGACCGGCATGGGCCTGTTCTTTGCCGCGATCGTGCCGGCCGGGATGCTGACGCTTGGCGGGGCCGCCCCCGATCCGCTGCGCTTCGTGCGTGGGCTGATCTGCATGGTCGTGGTGTCGATGCTGATGCTGTGGCTGGCCAGCCGCCAGCGCGGGCGGCGCGTGGTGACTCTGCCCGAACCAGCCGGCCCGCCCGGCGCGCGCCGCAACCGCGTGTTGGCCAGCGCCTTGCGCCAGGCCTGCCTCACCATGGGGGCACGCGGCGCGGCTCTTGCGGTGGCCTGGGGTGACGAGCCCTGGATCGATCTGCTGATCGAAGACGATGGCCGCGTCACGAGCGAGCGCCAGGGCCCGAGCGCCCTGTCCACGGCCCTGGCCATGCCTGCCCCGCCCACCCTGTTCGATCGCCAGCGCGCGCGCCGCATCGGCCTGCCGGCGGAGCACCAGTTGGTGATCGAGCGCAGCACTGCCGCCATTCCGCTGGCCGAGATCTGCGGCGTCAACGAAGGCATTCTTGCCACGTTCAGTTCTGTTTCCAGCCAGGGGCAACTGCTGGTCTGGGGCATTCCCGCCATGGCGGTGGACGACCTGCCGTGGATGAGCGCCCTGGTTCGCGAGATCGGCCTGGCGCTCGACCGCGAGGAAATGGCCACCCTGGCCAAGAGCTCGGCCGTGGCCGAAGTGCGCAATGCCCTGGCGCGCGACCTTCACGACAGCGTCGTACAGTTCCTGGCCGGCACGATGTTCCGGCTCGAGGCGCTGCGTCGCCGCCTGCGCGACGGCAAGGACCCTGAGGACGAAATCGTGGCGATGAAGGAAGCGCTGCGCCGCGAGCAGGCGCAGTTGCGCGTAATGATCGACCGGCTGCGCCGCGGCGAGGACGGTGATCGCGCTGCCGACGTGACCGAGGAATTGCGCAGCCTGGTCGAGGAAATGTCGGCCCACTGGCGCGTCCATATCCGCTTTGACGGACAGACCGGCCCGCTGCCGGTGCCGATCCATCTTGCCTATGAATTGCGACAAATGGTGCGCGAGGCTGTTGCCAATGCCGCCCGACATGGCCAGTGCAGCGAAGTGATGATTTCGCTCCACCACGACGGGTCCACCCTGACCGTTACGATTGCAGACGACGGGGTTGGCTTTCCAGGGGCGGGCCAGTTGTGCCAGCCGCGCTCGATCACCGAGCGCGTGGCGGCACTGGGTGGCCGTGTGCGCATCGCCGAACATTCCAACAACCATCTGCGCCCGGGCGCCCGCCTCGATATCGAAGTGCCCACCCGCATCAATGCATGACAGGCCTGAAGGCATGACCACGATCCTTGTTGCTGACGACCACGGCTTTATCCGCGCTGGCGTTGCCGCCGTGCTGCGCGATAGCCGCTTCAAAGTGGTCGCCGCCACGGCCAGCGGCGAGGAAACGCTGGACGCGATCGCCACCCACGATCCCGAAATCGTCGTGCTGGATATCAACATGCCCGGCATGAACGGGGTCCAGGTGCTCGAAACGCTGCGGGCCCGGGGCGATCGGCGGCGGGTCGTGCTGCTGACTGCCGAGCTGACCGATCGCAATCTGCTGGCGGTGATGCGCGCGGGCGTCGAGGGCATCGTCTCCAAGGATGGCGCCGGCGATGAACTGATCGATGTGCTGGCCAAGGTGGAGGAAGGCGAACGGGCCATTTCGGCAGACCTTCTGCAGCGCGCGCTTGACCTGTCGCTTCATCCCGAGGGCACCGGGCCGCTCGATCGCCTGAACCCACGCGAGCGGCGCATCGCCCGCCTGGTGGCGCGCGGCATGCGCAATCGCGATATCGGCGCGGAACTGAATATCGGCGAAGGCACCGTGAAGGTTTACCTTCACGCCATGTACCAGAAGCTGGGCATCGACAACCGCACCGAGCTGGCCCTGATGGCCGTCAACGACATGGCAGACTAAGACCGTAGACCACCGCGAGGGCTGCCAAAGAGAACCGGCGCGCCCTCCCCCCCAGGAAGACGCGCCGGCCTATCGGCCCGTATGCCACGGGCACGGGCCAAACCTGCCAAGCTGTCAGGTCGGGGTCAACACCAGCGTTGCTGCGGCCGTATTGCTGATCGGGATGTGATAATTCCGCGTCACTTCGGCATGCGGCCCCTGGCCCAGCGCGCCACGCGCGGCGATCCAGTTGACGATCTCCACCCCTTGCGTGCCGGCGATCGCGGCAACCTCTTCCGTCGAATGGCGCAACAGCGCCTCGGGATCGTTGGCCAGGTGATCGAGGCAGAAGCGGTCATAGTCGGCATTGATGAACCCGGCGCGCGCGCCATCCAGCTGATGCGACAAGCCGCCCGATCCGATCACCACCACGCGTGTGTCATCCTGCCAGGATTGGAACGCGCGGTGCACGGCACGGCCCAGATCATAGCAGCGCTGCGGCGAAGGTAGCGGGTATTGCACGGTGTTGATCGCAATCGGCACGATCTTCACCGGCCAGGCCGCCACGTCGGGATAGGCGAGCTCGAACGGGATCGACAGGGCGTGGTCGACCTTCATCTTCTGGCACATCGTGATGTCGAACCCGCTGCCGACCAGTTCCTCGATAATGTGCCAGGAAAGCCCGGGATCGCCTTGGAAAGTCTTGTAAACCGGCAGGCCCCAGCCTTCATCCTCGTTGGGATAGGCCGCCGCTGCGCCCACCGCGAACGTGGGCATGGCATCGAGGAAGAAGTTGAGCCCATGATCGTTGTAGAACACAATGGCCACGTCCGGGCGCGCCTGCGCCAGCCACGTGCGCACCGGTGGATAGCCATCGAAGAACGGCTTCCAATAGGGCTCTGCCTGGGCGCCGCGCGCAATCGCGCCGCCGATGCCGGGAACGTGGCTGCTGAAATAGCCACCGATGATCTGCGCGCTCATGCCGCCACTCCCACGTCGTTGCTGGCCGGGGCGCAGCCCGCGGCCTCGCCCTGGTCGAGCAGGTATTGCTTGAATTCGGCCACGCTCATGCCGGTTTGCAAGGCACCGAGATCTTGCACGTTGAGGCCGAAGATACCCGCCAGCTTGGCCAGGTAATAGACATTGCCACCTGCCTCGATCATCGCCAGCACATCGCGCCGCGCCACCGCATCGCGCTGTTCGGGCGTAAGGTTATAGCGCCGGCAGTAGGCGTCTTCGTCGGCCAGGAATGCGGCGCGATTGGCCGTGTCGTTGAATGAAAAGCACATGGCATTGAGTTCGAAACCGCGGCTGGCGAGTTCACCATCGAACAGCAGCGTGCCGGCGATCCCGCGCCGCAGTGCCATACTTTCAGGATTGGTCATCGCTGCATCCTCCATGCCCATCCGCCCTGGTCCGGTGACGGATCGGGCCACCTGTGCAAGATAGCCCAGCCGCGCGCCGCCTCCTTGACGCATGTCAAAAGCGGCAAAAGCGAGGGATAAGTGGTGCAGGAGCCATCGATAGGGATGGTTACGCAAGGGGCTGACCGGGCTTTTCAAGCCTTGCCAAACCCCGTCTAGGCAGGGTCATGGCCCTGACCAATGCCGAACGGCAACGCCGCTATCGCCAGAAACTCAAAGCCCGCGCATCGGGAGAGGCGGCAGGCGATCTGGTGCGCGCGATGGTGGACCGCGCGGTTGCCGTCCTGTGGCGCGTGCGCGCCGCCGCCGCCACCGAAGACGCCTTGATCGTTCCGGCGGGGTCGCCAGCAGATCTGCCCACCACCCCGCCCTCGCTGGACGCATTCCGCGCCACGCTAGCGCGGCATCCCGCCAGCCTGCTCGCACTGTGCCGCACCACGCTGCAACGCAGCCAGGCGCTTGGCCTGGAAGAGCGCGCCTTGCTCTGCAGCCTGCTGGAGATCGAGGCCGCATTAAGGCTGTCCCGCCCCCGCCAGCCCTAGTTATTTGGGCCAATTGGCCCGGCGCAAACGGAAAAAGGGCTGCGGTTCGCCGGCAATGGCGTTAACACTGTTTTACAAAGATCCGCCGCAGGGATTCGCCCGGCGCGGCCAGGGTCAAAGGGGCGCAGATGAAAGTTCTGACCGGGGTTTCCGGCATGATGCGCGCCGCGCTGATCCGGCAGCGCAGCGCACTGCAACAGGCGATCCTGTGCGCCCTTCTGGTGTTCGTGCCGTCGCTCCTGCGCCTGGTGATAGAGCCGCAACCTGCGGTGATGCCGTTCCTCGCGTTCTGGCCCACGGTGCTGATCGCCGCGCTGCTGCTGGAACAGGGTTTTGCCATGCTGGCCGTGTTCGCCTCGTTTGCCGTGGCGCAGTGGCTGTTTGCCGGATCGATCATGGGCATCGCCTGGCACGGTCGGCCGCTCGTGTCGCTGCTGGTGGGCGCCGCCTGCGTGGTCCTGGTCATGGGCATGGCGATAGTGGCGCGCACCACGGTGCGCGAACTTGACGCCGTCAACCGCCAGCAGGACACCTTCAACCGCGAATTGCGCCACCGTTGCCGCAACCTGCTGTCGATAATCCAGGCCCTGTCGGCGCGTGGGCCACGTGCCGAAAACCCGCTCGATTTCTTCCGCGAGTTTTCCCACCGCCTGGACAGCCTGGCCAAAGCCAGCGACCTGCTGCGCATCGGCACCGAAGCCGAAGGGCATCTTCCCGAACTGATCGAGCGCACTATCGGCCCCTTCGGCCAGGGATCACGCATCCGCCTGAGCGGCACTCCCTGCACAGTGCCCGAGCCAAGCTGCATTCCGCTGATCATGGCGGTGCACGAGCTGTGCACCAATGCGATCAAGCACGGCGCGCTGTCCGATCCCGCCGGCTGGGTCGATCTGCGCTGGTTTCTGGCACCCGATGGTGACCGGCTCTACCTGCTGTGGAAGGAATCGGGTGGGCCGCTGGTCAGCCCACCCGCCCACCAGGGCACGGGATCGCACCTGCTGCGCGCGCAGCCGGGGCTCGAAGCAGTCGATCTCATGTTCGATCCGCGCGGGGTCTGGTGTGAGATGCTGATCGTTGGCGCCCGCGCCTGCACGGCGGCAGAAGCCGCCTGAAACGCCACGTAACGGGCCTGATCACAGCGTTATAGTTCCGAGCCGGAAGCATCTGCCGGAATGGCCTGATGCCACACTGCTATACCCGCAAGGCAACAAGGGCCTTGTGGGGGTGTTACAACGTGGATCGGCAAATGCTGCGCCTGTTCCTGCGCAGATATCGCGGAAATCTTGGATTGGTCGCCGTGGCCAGCCTGCTGTTGAACGTCCTGGTCTTTGCCGGGTCGGGCTACATGATGCTGGTTTACGATTCGGTTCTGCCCAGCCGAAGCATTCCCACCTTGGTGGGGCTGTTTGTCATGCTGGTGCTGATCTACGTATTTCAAGCGGTTTTCGAGGCAATTCGGGCAGAGGCGCTGCTGGGCGTTGCCAATGGCGTGCACGATGATCTGTTCGGTGCTGTCCACTATGCCACGGTCGCCCGCCCGCTGCGCGCGGGGCCGGACAAGGGCGATGGGCTGCAGTTTGCCCGCGACCTGGACGCGGTGCACACGTTTCTGGCTGGCGCCGGCCCGGTTGCGCTGATCGACCTGCCCTGGGTGGTGATGTTCCTGGTGGTGCTGGCCGCACTGCACTGGTGGCTGGGGCTGACCGCGCTGGCCGGGGTCATGGTGATGGCAGTGTTGGCGCTACTGTCCAACCGTCGCACGCAAACCGCCTCGCGCGAGTTGGCGATGATCACCGGGCAGCGCAGCGCCGCCACGCTTTCCGAAATCCGGTTTGCCGAATCCGCCTTTGCCATGGGCATGCAGGATCGCCTCGTGTCGCGCACCTCTGGTTGGGAAAGCCAGTTCATTGCCGCGCAATCGGCACTGGCGCGCACCGTCTCGCGCCTGGGGGGGGCCAGCCGCACGTTCCGCATGCTGCTGCAATCGATCATCCTGACCGTGGGCGCGCTGCTGGTGATCGATGACAAGGCCAGCGGCGGCGTGATCCTGGCATCCTCGGTGCTCTCGGGCCGCGCCCTGGCGCCGGTCGATTCCGCGATTGCCAACTGGAAAGGGCTGGTGGCCGCACGCAGCGGTTGGAGCCGGATCGTCCAGGCGATCACCACGTTCCGCCGCCCGCCCGAACGCCAGGTAACACTCGATCGCCCGCGCGGAGAACTTGCCCTGCGCGATCTGTGGGTGGCGCCACCGGGCACGCAGCGCTTCACCGTCCAGGGCGTGTCGCTGTCGCTGCAACCTGGTCAGGCCCTGGCCGTGATCGGCCCGAGTGCCGCGGGCAAGACGACACTGGTGCGTGGCATCCTGGGCATCTGGAAACCGCAGCGTGGTGAGGTGCGGCTGGATGGCGCCACGCCAGACCAGTGGGATGCCGAAGCGCTGGGCAGTGCCTTTGGCTATGTGCCGCAAACGGTCGATCTGATCGATGGCACGGTGGGCCAGAACATCGCCCGGTTCGATCCGGCCGCAACGTCCGACGGGGTGATGGCCGCGGCGCGCGCCGCCAGCCTGCACGAGGCGATCCTGGCCCTGCCCGATGGCTATGACACGCCGGTGTCCGCCGGGGGCAGCGAGCTTTCCGCCGGGCAGCGCCAGCGGGTGGGCCTGGCCCGCGCGCTTTATGGCAACCCGCATCTGCTGATCCTGGACGAGGCGAATTCCAACCTTGATGCCGTGGGTGATGCCGCGCTCAACCGCGCCGTGATGGACATGCGCCAGCGGGGTGGCATCGTGATCATGATCACCCATCGCCCGGCCACGCTCGGCCCGATCAGCCATGTCGCGGTGATGCAGAATGGCCGCCTTGTCGATTTCGGCGAACGCGACGCCGTGATGCAGCGCACTCTGCAGGCAAACGACAGCACCGCCACGGCCAGTGCCCCGGCGCCGGGCCGACTGGCGCAGGAGGCCGCACGATGAACGCCCCGCTCTCTCCCGAGGCCATGCGGCAATTGCTGCCGGCACTGTGGATCGACCAGCCCAGCGCGCCGCGCCCCCTTGCCCCACGCCTGCTGGTGCGGCTGGTGTTTGCCCTCGCCGGGCTGATGGCCCTGCTGTTCGCCCTGGCTGCGATCGTGCCTATCGGTGGCGCGGTGATCGGCGGTGGCCAGGTGGGCGTGGAAAGCAGGGTCAAGCGCATTGCCCATCCCACAGGCGGCGTCATCACCACGATCGCGGTGATCAATGGCCAACATGTGCGCCAGGGTGAGCTGCTGATGAGGCTGGATGACCGGGTGACCGGCGCTGATGCCACCTATTCCAACCTCACCGTGGAACAGCTGCTGGCGCAGAAAGCCAGGCTGGAAGCAGAGCGGCTGGGCCTGGGCCAGGTGGTCTTTCCGGCCGACCTGTTGCGAGCGGGCAACCCCAGTGCGGCCAAGGCCATGGCCGACGAACAGCACCTGTTCGCCATGCGCCAGACCGAAGAAGGTCAGTTGCGCGCCCAGCTCGCCGCGCGCGTGGCGCAATACAACCAGCAGATCACCGGGCTTCAGGCCCAGATCGATGCCCTGCGCCAGCAACGCCACCTGATCGAGCCGGAACGCCAGGGTGTGCGCGACCTGTGGGACAAGCAGTTGGTCACGATCAACCGCCTGAACCAGCTGGAACGCACAGCCGTGGATATCGACGGGCAAGTGGCGCAGTTGCAGGCGCAGATCGCCCAGACCCGCGCCCGCATTACCGAAGCGCAGGAGCAGTCGATCCAGACGGTGCAGACCCGCCGCGTCCAGGCCGGCACCGATCTGGCCCAGGTCAATACCGCGCTCAACCAGCAGCAGCTGCGCAAGGTCAGCGCATCGGACCAGAAGGACCGCAGCGAAATCCGCGCGCCCTATTCCGGCACGATCGAAAAGATTGCCTTTGCCGCGATCGGCGATGTCGTACGGCCAGCCGAGCCGATCATGGAAATCGTACCCGATCACGATGTCATGGTCGTCGAAGCCTCGGTCAGCCCCGCCGACATCGACCAGGTGCGCGTGGGCCAGGCGGCGCGGGTGCGGTTTTCCGCGTTCAACCGCGCCGCGACCCCGGAAATTCCCGGCCGGGTGATCTATGTCGCCACCGATCGGACAGACAACCAGGAAACGCGCCAGGCCTATTACACCGTGCGCATTGCGGTCGACCAGGCGGCCGTGGAGCGTGAGGGGCTGGCGCTGCGCAGCGGGATGCCCGCCGAAACCTATATCGAGACCGGCAACCGGTCGCTGCTGTCCTATGTCACCAAGCCACTGCGTGACCAGTTCATGCGCGCTTTCCGCGACAATTGAGGGGGATTTCCGCCATGCGCCCTGCCCTGCGCCATCTGCGCCCCGTCTGCGTGCGCCGGTCACGCCTGCACCTAAACCTGCGCCTAAACCTGCATTGGGCCTGCGCCACGGCCGCACTGGCCCTGCTTATGCCCACCGCTCGGGCGCAGGAGGCGGTCGATATCGATCGCAGCGCCGGCCTGCCGCCCGAAACCCCGGCAGACATCGCCGAAGGCGCGCTGTCAGGCCGGCCGGTTTCCACGCTGACCGATGCCCTGCGCTATGCCTATTGGACATCGCCGGCCCTGCTGGCCCAGCGCAGCAGCACGCAGAGCAGCGCCTGGGGCGTGGCACAGGCACGCGCCGGCTATGGCCCCAAGCTGGACTATGCCCTGACCTATGGCTGGACGCGCGACCGGTTCGAAATTGCCAAGGGCGTGTTTCTGGGCCGCAGCGGTTGGACATCTACCGCCACGGCCGTGTTGACCCAACCCTTGTTCAGCTTTGGCCGGTCGTTTGCCAACGAACGCGGCGCACGCGCCCAGGCCGCCTATCAGCAGGCCGTGCTGCAATCGGCCGAACAGCAAGCCCTGCTCGATGCGGCCGATGCCTTTGTCGGCCTGCGCCGCACCCGCACGGCCGTGGCCATCGCCGCAGACAACCTGGCTGCGCTGACCCGCGAATTGACCGACAATCGCGCGCGCCTGGCCGCGCACGAGGTGACCGCCACCGATATCCAGCAGGTGGAAACCAGGGTAGAACTGGGCCGCGTGCAATTGCTTGCCGCGCAGCGCGACGCCGGCACGGCCGAGGCTGCATTCCTGCGCATGGTCGGCACGCGGCCGGGCGATCTTGCGCCGCCACCCCCGCTGCAATTGCCGGTGGCCGATCTGGAAGAAGCCTATGCCTATGCTGAGGGGCACAATCCGCTGATCCATGCCGCGCAGGAGCGCGAGCGCGCCTCGCGCGCCAGCGTGGAAGCAGCCAGAGCGGAGCGCCGCCCGCGCGTCGATTTCCAGGGGACGGCAGCCCTGCTGCCCTACTCGGCCGGCTTTTCCAACTATTCCGATACCTTGCGCCAGACCGAGATCAAGGGCGTGGTCACGCTGTCTGGTCCCCTGTTTGACAGTGGCGAGCGCGCCGCGCGCGTACACGCCGCGCAAGCGGCCAATGATGCCGATTGGCGCCTGATGGACGCCACCTTGCGCGAAAATCGTGCGGCCCTTGCCGGCGCATGGAACGATTGGCAGGCCCAGACCGCCGCGATCGACACCCTCGCCAAGGCGGTGGCCTCTGCGCAAAACGCCTATGATGGCGCCGTGCTGCAAGAGCGGGCGGGCATGTTCACCACGCTCGACGTGCTGCAACTGGCGCGCGAACTGCTCCAGGCGCGCAGCGCCTACAACGATGGGGTGGCCGGCGCCTATCTTGCCAAGGTGCAGGTACTGGCCGCGCTGGGCGCACTCGATGCTGCCTGGCTCCTGCCCGATGGCCCGCGTCGCGATGCGCAGGGCGATGCCTGGCGCGTGGCCGGCAAGGCCGATGTGCCGCTCGTGACCGACGCCGTGCGCGCGCTTGATGGCCTGGTGGAAGGCAGCGCGCCTCCCCGCTCTGCGCGCGATCCGGCGGCGCGCACGCTTATCCCCGCGGCAGAGCTGTCACGTGGCGAAAACTAACGGATGCCGCTGGCTTTAGGGCGGTCATCCGAACCGATCCGCCACGCGGCAGGCTCAAAATTCGGACCAGTCATCCTCGGCCACAGCCGCATTGCCGGAACTGCGCGGAGCAGCCGATGGCCGCGGCCGGGGCGCGGGCGCGGGGACTGGCGCAGGCGGCACTGATGCAACGGCCGCCACAGCCGGCGCCAGCCGGGGTTTTGCTTCCGCTGCCGCCGATTGCACCGACGCCGGTCGCAATGGAGCGATCGGACGCGGCGCGGTCGTGGCGCGGGCCGTGGCCTGGTTGCCGGCAAAGCGGAACTTGGCCAGTTCGCGTGCCATCACGTTGGCCTGGTCGGCGAGATTGCGGGCCGTGGCCGTGGCCTCCTCGGCCATGGCGGCGTTCTGCTGGGTGATCGAATCGACATCGCGCACGGTGGCATTGATCTGACCCAGGGTTGTCGCCTGGTTGCTCGACGTGCCGTTGATCCGCTGCATCACATCGTTGATTTCGCCGACGCTGGCCGCAATCCGCTCCAGCGCGTCACCCGTGGCGGTGACGAGCGCGACGCCATTGGAAACCTGTTCGGTGGAGCTGCCGATGCGGGCGCGGATATCGCGCGCGGCATCGCCCGCCCGCTGCGCCAGGGCGCGCACCTCGCTCGCCACCACGGCAAAGCCCTTGCCCGCGTCGCCAGCGCGCGCCGCCTCGACCCCGGCGTTGAGCGCCAGCAGGTTGGTCTGAAACGCAATCGCGTCGATCACGCCCACGATCTCGGCAATTTCCTGGGACGATTTCTCGATCGTCGCCATCGCCTCGATCGCGCGGCCTACCACGTCGCCCGATTGGCGGGCCTCATCCAGCGTCGTTTGCACCATGGTGCTGGCGTTGCCCGCCTCGTGCACCGATTTCTGCACGCTTTCGTTGATCTGGCGCAGCGCGGCGGCGGCCTCTTCCACGGCGGCGGCCTGCTGTTCGGTACGGGTGGAAAGATCTTCGGACCCGGCGAGGATTTCGGCCGAGCCATTGGCCACCTGTTCGGCAATCCCGCCGACCGAGCGCATGGCCCCGGCCATGGCATCGACCGCCGAATTGAACGCGGTTCGCAGGCATTCGTAATCGTGGCGGAACGCGCGAGTCAGCCGGCAATCGAGATCGCCACCGGCCAGCCGCTCCAGCCCCTCACGCAGGGCATCGACCACGGCAGAAGTTTCGGCCTGGCTTTGCACCTGGATCATCAGGGCATCGCCCCCGTCGATCACCATGGGCGTCAATGTCACCAGCATGCGCAACGGCAGGCCCTTGCCGTCGAGGTTGAGCCATTCGAAGCGGGCAAAGCCGTTGCGCTGCGCCTCGGCAATCCGTTCCACCACGTGCTCGCCCGTGGGGCGGCCATCCATCTGGCAGGGCGCGGCCAGCATGTCGGGCGAGGCGCCGATGATGTCATGCCGGGGGCGCTGATAGACGCGCTCCGCCGCAGCGTTGCACAGGGTAAACCGGCCATTCTGCATCAGCAGGAAGCCATCGGCCGCCTGCTCGAACACCGCCTGCGCGAAACGGGTTTCGAGTGGAACGACAACGCGCCTTTTGAACATGCAATCTTTCCCCGGTCCTGGTGGCGGAATTGACCGGGACAGGCGCTATCATCGGCGTGCTCAAATGGCGTTTAAGCCGGGGCCACGTAAACCTGCGTGGGGGTGGCGCAGGTTCGGGTTAGCCGCGCGCCAGATCGAGGCGATATCCGATGCCTGGTTCGTTGCGCAGCGCCGAGTGGCCGGGCGGGCGATCGCTTTCCAATTTGCGCCGGATGCCGCGCGCCGCCACGCGCAGATATTCCACGTCAGTCTCGTGCCCCGGCCCCCAGATCGTGCGCAGCAATTGCGCATGGGTCACCACGCGGCCGGCATTGCCCGCCAGTTCGGCCAGGAACGCATATTCCTTGGGGGCAAGGTGCACCTCTGCCCCGGCCTTGCGCACCTGCCGCGCGGCGAGGTCGATCTCCACATCGGCAAAGCGCAAGACCGCCTGCCCGCCCGGTACGCCAGCCAGCCGCGCGCGATGGCGCAGCGCGGTGCGCACGCGCGCCAGGATTTCTTCGGGATCGAATGGCTTGGTCACATAATCGCTGGCGCCCAGATCGAGCGCGGCAACCTTTTCCGCGGTGGCATCGCGCGCGGACAGCACCACCACGGCAAGGCCCGCCGCCACCAGTTGCGGCAGGATTTCCAGGCCATCGCGATCGGGCAGCCCGAGATCGAGCAGCGCCAGATCGGGCGCCTTCGCGGCGCGCTGGGCCAGGGCCTGGGTCGCCGTGGCGGCCTCGCTTACGCCATAACCGGCTTGGGCCAGCGTCTGGCGCAACAGCGCGCGGATCGCCGGATCATCATCGACGATGAGCACGCCGGGGCCAGCCGGTTCTGTCGTGCCGCTCACGCCGGAACCGCCACAGGCCGCACCAGCGCGGGCGGCACATGCAGGGCGAAGCGCGCACCGCCGCCCGGGCGATTGGCGGCCGTCACGGCAAGGCCCATCGCCTCGGCAAAGCCCTTGACGATGGCAAGGCCCAGCCCCGTGCCGCCTTGCCGGTCTGATCCTTCAAGCCGCGTGAACATGCCGAAAATGCGCTCCTCTTCGCCCGGCGGCAGGCCAGGCCCACGATCGCAGACCGCCAGTTCCACCCCGCCCTGCGGATCGGCCAGCGCCTCTATCCGAATGCCGCCCTTGCCGCCATGGCGCACGGCATTGTCGATCAGATTGATCAGGCAATGGTGCAGCAGGCGTGGATCGGCCAAGACCAGCGGCAGGTCTTCGGGCACGACCAGTTCCAGCGGGCCGACCAGGCCGCCTGGCGCGAGATGATCGAGTGCCGCGTCACACGCCTCGGCCAGGTCAACCGGTTCAGGATCGCGCTGCAAGGCGCCGATTTCCAGGCGCACCATCTCGATCAGGTTGGCGACGAACCGGTCGAGCCGCTCTGCCT
This sequence comes from Novosphingobium capsulatum NBRC 12533, assembly GCF_001598375.1. Classification (GTDB taxonomy): domain Bacteria; phylum Pseudomonadota; class Alphaproteobacteria; order Sphingomonadales; family Sphingomonadaceae; genus Novosphingobium; species Novosphingobium capsulatum. Next base: position 49,296 of record NZ_BCYV01000011.1, on the reverse strand, counting down.
CGCCGCGCGCGCTGGCCAAGGCGGCCGCCTGCTCTGGGGTCAGCGGACGCAGCGCGCGCAGCGTGCCCAGCACGGTGGTGAGCGGGGTGCGCAGATCGTGGCCGATCGACGACAGCAGGGCACTGCGCAGCCGCTCGCGCTCTTGCACCCGGCCCAGCGCCAGCTTTTCCTCTTCCAGGGCAATGCGCGCCAGGGCGAGGCCGGCCTGGGCCAAGAGGCTTTCCAGCAGCGGAGTCTGCCCGCCGTGCAGCGGCAACTCGCCATCGGGATTGCCCACCCCGACGACGGCCAGCGGGCCCTGGCCGCCCGGCACCGGCAGGAACAACCACTCCGACGCGGTGGGCACTTGTCCGCCCGGCCCGGCCGAGCGCCCGCTATCAAGGCACCATTGCGCGGCGGCCGCCTCCAGCAGGTCGAGGCGATCGTGCGCGGGGTGCGCCGCCACCAGCGTGGCGATGCCCTGGGTATCGGCTGCCGCCACCAGCACGCGCAGGCCAAACTGGCGGGCCACTTCCTCGGCCAGCAAGGCCCATAGCGCATCGCGCCGCGTCACCCCCATCAAGCGCCCGGCAAACCCGGCCAGCAACGCGTCGCGCCCGGCCTGCGCCTGCGCTAGCGAGGCTTGGTGGCGCAGGCGCGCGGCCATGTGGCTGCCCACCAACGCTACACCCAGCAGGATGACCAGCGTGATGAGGTGCGAGGGATCGGCCACCGCCAGCGTGAAACGCGGCGGAATAAAGAAATAGTTATAACACAGCGACGAAAGCAGCCCCGCCGCGAGCCCCGGCCGCAGACCGAGGCGGATCGCGGCAAACATGACCGGCACCAGATAGAGCAGGCCGATATCAGCCACATCCCCCCGCGCCAGCAGCGTCATGCCAACCAGGCTGGCCAGCCCGATCAGCGCCGCGGTAGCCAGCAGGCCGGCAACCAGCCCACCATCCCCCTCAGCGCCGGGCGCAGGTGCGATACGATGGGCAAGGGCCAGTGTCATGCCACCGGGATGCCGCAGCAGGGCCCCCTCTGTCGAGAGCCAAGGCTGTCGCACCGTGTCATGCCGGCGCGACGAGATGGGCGGGCGGTCGCGTAAAGAATGCATAAATTTCGTCGCATCGGGATATTGCCGGGCGTAGCGGCGCCGGCATGACCGCCATGTCCTATCCGGGCGCGCCCGAATCCACGCCTGCCGCTGCCGCTGCTGACGCTTCCCCCGCCCCTGACACCGCCGGAGTCGATCATCATGAGGGCCACGAGGCGCAGGGCCTTGTGCCACTCGCCGTGGGCGCGATCGGCGTGGTGTTTGGCGATATCGGCACCTCGCCGCTCTATTCGCTGAAGGAAAGCTTCATCGGCCACCACCGTTTGGCGGTGGATGCCGATCATATCTTCGGCGTGCTCTCGCTGATGTTCTGGACGATGACGCTGATCGTCACGGTCAAGTACGTCTTCGTGATCCTGCGCGCCGACAACAAGGGCGAAGGCGGCAGCCTGGCGCTGCTCGCGCTGATCGGGCGCCAGCTCAAGCCGGGGCGATGGACCGCCTTCACCGTGGTGCTGGGCATCGTGGCGACGGCGCTGTTCTATGGCGACGCGATCATCACGCCGGCGGTGTCGGTGCTGTCGGCAGTCGAAGGGCTGACCGTGGTGCACCCGGCCTTTGCCGAGGTGGTGCTGCCGATCTCGATTGCGATCCTCATCGGCCTGTTTGCCATCCAGTCGCGCGGGACGGCGGCGGTGGGCAAGCTGTTTGGCCCGGTGATGCTGGTCTATTTCCTGGTCATCGCGCTGCTCGGCCTGAACGGCATTGCCCGCGCGCCGGAAATCCTGCTGGCAGCCAATCCCTGGTACGCCGTCAAGTTCTTCACGCTCGATCCGCTGCTGGCTTTCCTGGCGCTGGGTTCTGTCGTGCTGGCTGTGACCGGGGCAGAGGCGCTCTATGCCGATATGGGCCATTTCGGCCGCCGCGCGATCATGGTGGCGTGGCTGTGGGTGGCGTTTCCGTGCCTTCTCATCAACTATGCCGGGCAATCGGCGCTGTTGCTGCGCAACCCGGCCCTGGTGGAAAATCCGTTCTTCCTGATGGCGCCGGATTGGGCGCGCCTGCCGCTGGTCATCCTGGCGACGCTGGCCACGGTGATCGCCAGCCAGGCGGTGATCTCGGGCGCGTTTTCGGTCTCGCAGCAGGCGGTGCAACTGGGCTTCCTGCCGCGCATCCGCATTCTGCATACGAGCGCCAGCGCGGCCGGCCAGGTCTATGTGCCGTTCGTCAACTGGGTCTTGCTGGTCATGGTCATCCTGCTGGTGCTGGCGTTCCGCACGTCGAGCAACCTGGCTTCGGCCTATGGCATCGCGGTGACCGGGACGATGTTCATTACCGCCTGCATGCTGGGCGTGCTGACCTTTGCCGTGTGGAAATGGCATCCGCTGGTGGCCGGCATCGTTACCGGCACGTTCCTGGTGATCGATGGCGCCTATTTCGCATCGAACGCCACCAAGATCCCCGATGGTGGCTGGTTCCCGCTGATGGTCGCGGCAATCACGTTCACCGCGCTCACCACCTGGGCCACCGGCCGGCGCATCGTGCGCGAACGCCTCGCCGAAGATGCCATGCCGTTCGAACTGTTCCTGGGTTCGGTGTGCGAACGCGTGCGCCGGGTCAAGGGCACGGCGGTGTTCATGGCCTCTACCGTTGAAGGGATTCCGCCGGCGCTGCTGCACAATCTCAAGCACAACCACATCCTGCACGAACGCGTCGTGGTTCTGACCGTGATGACCGCCGGGGTGCCACACGTGCCCGATCACAAGCGGCGCGAGGTGGAAGACATGGGCCATGGCTTCTACCGCATGATCATCCGCACCGGCTTTATGGACGAGGCCGACATTCCCGCCGAACTCGCCGCCGAAACGCGCGCGGCCGGTCCATTCAAGCCGATGGAAACCAGCTATTTCCTGGCGCGGCAGACGCTGATCGCGTCCAAGCGGCCGGGCATGGCGATCTGGCGGGAAAAGCTGTTTGCCTGGATGGTGCGCAATTCGGAAAGCCCGATGCAGTTCTTCCGCCTGCCCACCAACCGCGTGATCGAACTGGGTAGCCAGCTGGAAATCTAGCCTTTTGATTTGCCGCATTTTCCGAGTCAGCAGGTGATTCCACCTGCCTTGAAAATGCTCTAGATTTCCACCACCGCATCGGCGAGCCGGGCCACCTCGTCCTGCTGGTGCGACACCAGCAGGACCGGCAGGGCAAAGGCATCGCGGATGCGGGCGATCAGCGCTATCACGCCCTCGCGCCGCGCCGGATCGAGCGCGGTCAGCGGCTCGTCCATCAACAGAAAGCGCGGGCCCGACAGCAGCGCACGGCCGATCGCCACGCGCTGCGCCTCGCCGCCCGACAGCGTGTGCGGCCGGCGCGCGAGCAAAGGCGCGATGTCGAGAAAACCGGCCACTTCGTCCAGCGCCAGGGTGCGTCGTTCGGGCGCGGCCTGGCGCCAGCCGAACAGCAGGTTGTCCGCCACGCTCAAGTGCGGAAACAGGCGCAGGTCCTGAAACACATAGCCGGCCGCGCGCCGTTCGGGCGGCAGGTCTATCCCCCGCGCCGCGTCGAACAGCACTGTGCCGCCCACCGCGATATGGCCCGAAAGCGGGCGCAGCAGGCCCGCCACGGCATCGAGCGTGCTGGTCTTGCCCTGCCCCGATGGCCCGACCAGCGCGGTGATGCCGCCGCCACCTGCCACCCGCACGGGAAATTCGAGCTGCCCCCGCGCCAGCACCACATCGATGTCAAAGGATGGGGCCGGGTCAAAGGACATGCGCGCCCTTTCCACCCTGCCGACGTGCCAGCAGTTCCGACGCAACCAGTGCCAGCACCGACAGCAGCACCGCCACCCCGGCCAAGCGCAAGACCGTGGCGTCGCTGCCGGGCACCTGCAGGGCGGCATAGATGGCCAGCGGCAGCGTCTGGGTTTCGCCGGGGATGTTGGACACAAAGGTGATGGTCGCGCCGAATTCGCCCAGCGAGCGGGCAAAGCCCAGCACCGCGCCGGCCACGATGCCCGGCGCGCACAGCGGCAGCGTCACGCGCCAGAACGTGGCCCATGGCCCGGCGCCGAGCGTGCGCGCGGCCTGTTCCAGGCGGGGATCGACTGCCTCAAGCGACAGGCGGATTGCTCGCACCATCAGCGGCAACGCCATGATCGCGGCAGCCAGCGCCGCGCCGGTCCAGCGAAACAGCAGCGTCACGCCAAACAGGCGCCACAGCCAGGCCCCGATCGGGCCAGCCGGGGCAAAGGCCACCAACAGCATCCAGCCAATGACGACAGGTGGCAGCACCAGCGGCAGATGCACCAGCGCATCAAGCAGCACACGCCCACGAAACCGCCCGCGTGCCAGCGCAAAGGCCAGCGCAAAGGCCAGCGGCAGCACACCCAGGATGGCCACCCCGCTCACCTTGGCGGAAAGCGCAACCACACCCCATTCCTGCGCCGAAAGCAGCACGCGCGGCTCAGTGCGCGACAAAGCCGAAGCGGCGGAAGATCGCCTTGCCTTCGGCCGAGAGCAGGAAGCGGCGGAACTTTTCGGCGTCGGGATGGGTGGAGCTTGTCAGCCGCGCCACCGGATAGGTGATCGGCGCGTGGCTGCCGGCGGGAAACACGCCGACCACTTTCACCCCCGGTTCGGCGCGAGCATCGGTGGCATAGACCACGCCGAGCGGCGCGGCGCCGTGGGCCACCAGCGCCAGGGCCGCCCGCACATTTTCCGCGCGCGCCACCTGGCCCTGCACCTGGTTCCACACGCCCAACCGCTCCAGCGCGGCCTTGCCATAGCGGCCAGCCGGCACGGCAGCAGGATCGCCCATCGCCAGTTTGCCACCGGCCAGCGCCTGCATCAGCGCAAAGCCGGGCGCCGGATAAAGCCGCAGCGTGCTGCCCGCCGGCGCTACGATGACCAAGGCATTGGTCACCAGCCGGGCGCGCGTGCGCGGCGCGACAAGGCCGGCACGGGCCACATCGTCCATCCAGTCTTCATCGGCCGACACGAACAGGTCTGCCGGGGCGTGCGCCTCGATCTGGCGGGCCAGGGCCGAAGAGGCCGCGAACGACAGCACCGGGCGCGGATGGCCCAGCGCTGCCCAGCGGTCGGCCGCCGCATTCATCGATTCCTGCAGGCTGGCCGCTGCCAGCACCAGCGGCCCCCGGCCGGCGGGATTTTCCGCGGCCGGCGCCGTAGCCGGCAGGAGGGCGGCCGCAACCAGGCAACACAGGGCAAGGAGACGAAGCACAACGCGGCCCATGGCAACTCCGCAGCCCGCAGGCTGTATTTGGCGGGATATATTCAGCTGCCCTACAGCCAGCCGCGGCGAAATGCAAAGCGTGCACCTTCGCACGCCAAGGCTTGCCGCCTGCCCCGGATTGCGCAACAGCACCGCCAAGGTTTGCAAACGACAAGGAACAGCAATGCGCGCACGGTTCTGGGCGATCGCCCTGACGGCAACGATCACGGCCTCGGCGCCCCTGCTGGCCGCGCCGGCCATGGCGCAGGCTGCCGTGCAGACGCCCGACATCCCCGCGCCGTGGCGCACCGTGCCCGATGTGGGCGCGCTGCTGGCGCAGGACCGCTTGGTCGGGCCGGCGCAGGCGCCGATCAGCGTGGTGGTCTGGTCCGATCCGGAATGCCCCTATTGCAAGCAGTTTGCCGGCGTGCCCGATGCCGCGATCGAACGCGCCAAGGGCAAGGCCAACCTGGCGATCCGCATGCTGCCCCTGCCCTTCCACGGCGCACCGGCGGTGCTGGGCAGCATGGCCGCGCTGTGCGTGGCCGACCAGGGCGGCGCGGCCGCATTCTATCGCTTTCTCAACGATTACTTTGCCCGCACCGGCGGCAATGGCCGCGGCCTGGAAGGTGGGCGCCCGGCCGTGGTTGCCCTGGCCAAGCAGGATGGCGCGGCCGATGGCGCCAAACTTGATGCCTGCCTGCGCAGCGATGAAACCTTGGGCCGCGTCGCCGCCGAAGGCGATGCGGCCGAACGCGCCACTGTGCAGGGCACGCCGGCCGTGGCCGTGCGCAACAACCTGACGGGCGAGACAATCATGGTCGATGGCGCGATCGATGGTGAAACGCTCGACCAGGCGATCACCCTGATGGCATCGCGCAGCAAGCGGCACGGTGCGCCGCCAGCGGATTATTCGCGTTGATCCGAAACGAGCCAAGGCTTCCCGCGAATCTGACTTTATCCGCGAAGATTTTGCGCTAGACGGCGTTGATGGACCGCATAGATCGCAAGCTGCTGGCCGCGTTGCAGGCAGATTCGCAAAGTTCGCTGGCACAACTGGCCGATCGGGTGGGGCTTTCCAGCTCTGCCTGCCACCGCCGCATGCGCGCGCTGGAAGAGAGCGGTGCGATCACCGGCTATGGCGCGCGGGTCGATGCCGGCAAGATCGGCCTCAACCTGCACGCCCTGATCGATATCACGCTGGAAAGCCAGAGCCGCGAAGCGATGGAGCGGTTCGAACGGGCCACGCTCGATTCCACCGAAATCCTCGAATGCTATCTGATCTCGGGCGTGGCGGATTACCGCCTGCGCATCGCCGCGCATGACATGGCCGATTATGACCGGCTGCACCGCGATTGCCTCGCACGCCTGCCCGGCGTCAGCACGATGCACACCAGCTTTGTGATCCGCCCGATCAAGGCGTGGAACGGCTATGCCCTGGGGTAACCGCGCGCGGTTCGGTCCGGCCTTGGCGGCGGAATGATCGTGACGCGGCGCGGGGTGATCGGCCTCCTGGCCGGGCTGGCCTGGTCTGGCCGCGCACTGGCCGCCGCGCCTTCGTTTCCACGCAGCATGAATGCCGCCGCGCGCCTGCGCCGCCGGCTGGATGTGCCGGCCCTGGCGGCGGGCTGGCGCGAAACGCTGGCGGACAGTGGAGCGGCCTGCGCCGGGCGCCGCATGCTGGGCAGCGATGTGCCGGTGGCGCCAGGCGACAGCTGGCACTGGGGCTCGATCACCAAGCCCGTCACTGCCACGCTGATCGCGCTGGCCGTCGAAGCGGGCGAACTGGCCTGGGACGAGCCGCTGGTGGCGCGGCTGGGCCTGGCCGATGCCGGCGCAGCGCCGTGGCGCGGGGTCACCCTGCTGCACCTGCTGTCGCACACCAGCGGCTTTGCCCGGCTTGACGTTGATACCGCGATGGACGCCTTTCCGGCCGAAGAAGCCGATCCGCGCGCCAGCCGCCTGGCCTTGACGCGCATGACCATGGCCCGCGCGCCAGAGGCAACGCCCGGCGCCCGGTTCATCTATTCCAACCGCAACTATGTGGCCGCCGCCGCGATGCTGGAGGCGGCATGCGGCGCACCGTGGGAAGTGCTGCTGCAGCAGCGCCTGCTCGGGCCGCTGGGCATGGCTGACGCCGGCTTTGGCGCGCCCGGCACGCCCGGGCTGCTCGACCAGCCGGTGGGCCACGCGTGGTGGCCAGGAGAACACGGCGTACCCCATCCGCCAGGCGTGCCACCGACGGACAATCCCGCCGTGGCCGGGCCCGCCGCACGGCTGCATGCGCCGATGGCGGCCATGCTGGCGTTTCTCGATGGGCACCGCACCCGCGCCGCCATGCTACGCAGTGAAACCTGGCAGCGCCTGCACACCCCGCCGTTCGGTGGCAGCTATGCGCTGGGCTGGGTCGTGCGGGCAGACGGCAGCCTGTGGCACGATGGCAGCAACAACCTGTGGACCGCCCAGGTGCTGGTGCAGCCCGAGGGCGTCAGGGCGCTGGCGACCAACTGGGGCGATCACCAGCGCCTGGCGGCCCCGCTCGAGACCGCGCTGCGCGCCTGATCAGTCCTGCTCTTCCACACGCGCCATGGCGATCACCGCGCCAGCCATGACGACCGCCGCCACCAGCATCGTCCACTTCGGCTGATCGGGGAAAAAGCTGCGCATCACACCGCCCATGGCTGTGGCCACGATCAGTTGCGGGATCACGATGAACAGGTTGAACAGGCCGATGTAGATGCCGAATTTGCGCGGCGGCAAAACCCGCGTGAGGATCACGTAAGGCATCCCCAGGATCGAGGCCCAGGCCACGCCGACCAGCGCCATCGGCAGCAGCAACAGATGGGCATCGCGGATCACCAGCAGCAACAGGAAAGCCACGGCGCCTGCGCCCAGGCCCACCATATGCGTGCGCACGTTGCCGATCCGCCGCGCCAATACTGGCAAGGCAAACGCCGCCAGCGCGGCCACGCCGTTGTAGAACGCAAACATCACGCCCACCCAGTCGGCCCCGGCATTATAGGCCGCGCCGCTGGTATCGGTGGCGTGGAACACCTCGCGCGTGACGACCGGCGTGGTGTAGATCCACAGGATGAATAGCGCCACCCAGGTAAAGAACTGGGCCAGGGCCAGTTGCCGCATGGCACGCGGCATCTGTGCCAAATCGCTGATCACTTGGGCGAGCGTGCCGGTGCTGGCTCGCGCCCGCACGACCACTTGCAACAGCCCGAACGCCACCAGGCCGCCGCCCAGCACCAGCAGTTGCTTGTCCAGCCCCAGTGCCAGAACCACACCAAGCAACGCCGCGCCGCCCAGCATCCACAAGGGCCCACGCGCCGGATAGACCAGCGGCTCGTGGCCTGCGGCTGCTTCGGGTTCGGCGGCAAAAGCGGCCATCTCCGCCGGGCTGTATTCGCGCACGCGCAATGCCGTCCATGCCACGGCCGCCACCATCGCGAATGCGCCCAGGTAAAAGCTGTAGCGCACCGAGGGCGGGATCACGCCTTCGGGCGCGGTATTGGCAATGCCCAGGGCGTTGAAGGCCGCCGGGGCCAGGCTGCCCAGCACCGCGCCTGCACCGATGAACCAGGTTTGCAGGGCAAACCCCTGCGCGCGCTGGTTCGGCGGGGTCATGTCTCCCACAAAGGCGCGGAATGGCTCCATCGCCACGTTGAGCGAGGCATCGAGCAGCCAGAGGAACAGCGCCGCGGCGATCAGCAGCGGGGTATTGGGCAGGCCCAGCAGCGCCAGCGCCGCCAGCACCGCCCCGGCCACGAAATAGGGCCGGCGCCGGCCAAAACGGCCCCAGGTGCGATCGGACCAATGCCCGATCAGCGGCTGCACCACCAGGCCGGTTACCGGCCCGGCGATCCACAGGAACGCCAGGTCGTCCACCTTGCTGCCCAGCGCCTGGAAAATGCGGCTGACATTGGCATTCTGCAGCGCAAAGGCCAGCTGGATGCCGAAAAAGCCAAAGCTCGTGTTCCACAGCCCCCAGAACGTCTGCGCGGGCTTTTGCGGCGTGTTCATGGCGTCCTCTCTCTATTTTCTAGACAGGCGCGATGCGCCAGAGTTGGCGGCGGGGCGAGATGCATACGAATGCTATGCGTTGATGGCTTTGCTCAAGGCTTCCACCACCCCCAACCCCCTCCTCTAAAGAGGATGGGGCTTTTCGACGCGTTCTACCCATCCTCTTTAGAGGAGGGGGTCGGGGGGTGGTGCCGGACCTTGACCAACCCTATCCCCCCGTGCTCGCCCGCACCACCAGACGGGTGGGCAGGATCGCAGGCGGCGGAATGCGTTCTTCGATCTGGGCCAGCACCGATTCCACCAGCGCCTCGCCCGCCAGGCGGATATCCTGCACCACGGTGGTGAGCGGCGGATTGGCAAAGCCGGCGGCGGGAATGTCGTCAAAGCCGACCAGCGCAACGTCGCCGGGCACCGCCAGCCCGGCATCGGCCAGCACGCGCTGCGCGCCGATCGCGATCAGGTCGCTAGCGGCAAAGATCGCATCAAACGGCACCCCGCGCGAGAGCAGCACGCGTGCCGCGCCATGGCCGGATTCCTCGGAACTGATGGCATCGACCACCAATTCCGGGTCTTGCGACAGCCCGGCAGCAGCCAGCGCACGCAGCAGGCCGGCGTGGCGCTGCTCGAATTCGGGATAATGGCTGTCTGCCTGGCCCAGGAAGGCAATGCGCCGCCGGCCGCGCGCAATCAGATGCTCGCCCGCCAGGCGCCCGGCGCCGAAATTGTCCGATCCCACCGTGGCACCGATCGTGCCTTGATCGACCGATCCCCAGCGCACGAAATGCGTGCCCGCCTTGACCAGCTGGCGCAGGCGGCTTTCATACAGGGTGTAGTCGCCATAGCCGAGCAGGATCAGCCCATCGGCCCTGTGGCTTTCCTGATAGCGGCGGTGCCAGTCATCCTCCAGCTTCTGGAACGACACCAGCAGATCCAGCCCCTTGGCTGCGCAATGCCGCGTGATCGATCCCAGCATCGACAGGAAGAACGGGTTGATGTTGGATTCATCAGGCGTCGGATCTTCGAAGAACAGCAGCGCCAGCGTGTTGGAGCGCTGCGTGCGCAGCGAAGAGGCGTTCTTGTCGACCGTGTAGTTCAACTGCCGGGCGATCGCCTCGATCTTTTCGCGCGTGGCCTTGCTGACGGACTTGCTGCCACGCAGGGCACGGCTGACTGTGGGCTGCGACACCCCGGCAAGATAGGCAATTTCAAAGCTGGTGGGCTTGTTGGATGGCTTGCGCCCCATGGCCGACTCTCCCCTTCAGCCGAGATTCGCGACTGCATTATCGCTACCATTCTTATGCATAAGAACAAAATTATGCAACGATCCCGGATAAAATGCCTATCCAAATGCATGATGCATTGACCTATACATATGTAATACAATGGATTTTTCCGCATTCGCGAAGACATACACAATGCATGGTATACGTATGCCATATTCGCTCGCGGCCCGCTTCGGCGTAATTTGAAACCAAGCGAGATCCGGTGGAACCAGGTGTCACATCCCCGCATGACGGGATGACGCACCTGGCGGGTGTCGCGCATTCAGCCGATCGCCGCCTTGGCGATGGGCACGCCAACAAGGTTCGTAGCCGGCTGCAGGCCGGCTGGGGGAGTGGAAGGTATCATGGCACATCACGCAGTTTCTGCGGGCGGCTTGCGCTGCTCGCTGGTCGCGCTGGCGACCGTTCTGGCCGGCAGCAGCCCGGCCCTCGCCCAGGAAACCCCGGCACCGCAGGCTCCTCAGGCCGCTGCCGATGCCACGCCCGAACAGGGCGCCATCGTGGTTTCGGGCATCCGCGCCTCGCTCAATGCCTCGGCCTCGATCAAGCGCAACTCCATCGCCATCGTCGAAGCGGTTTCGGCCGAAGACATCGGCAAGCTGCCCGACGTGTCGATCGCGGATTCGCTGGCCCGCCTGCCCGGCGTGACCGCACAGCGCCTCGAAGGGCGCGACCAGCGCCTGTCGATCCGCGGCCTTGGCCCGGATTTCTCGACCACGCTGCTCAACGGCCGCGAGCAGGTCACCGTGGGTGACAACCGCGGCGTCGAATATGACCAGTATCCGTCGGAATTCTTCAAGAACGTGGTGGTTCACAAGGCCGCCGATCCCTCGCTGATCGCGGCGGGCATTTCCGGCACGGTCGACCTGCGCATGCTGCGCCCGCTCGCCCAGGCCAACCGCGTCATCGCGGTCCAGCTGCGCGGCCAGATGAACGGCATGCAGAAGCTCAACCCGGACGGCAAGCGCTACGGCTATCGCGCCTCGGCCACCTACGTCGACAAGTTTGCCGATGACACCTTTGGCATCGCCATCGGCGTTTCGGCCACCTCGGCCCCGTCGCAGGATGAACGCTACAACGCCTGGGGCTTCCCCACCCTGGCCGATGGCAAGACCCTGATGCTGGGCGGTGCCAAGCCCTATGTGCAGTCCAACATGCTGGACCGCTATGGCGCGGTTGCCACGCTGGAATACCAGCCGAACGACAACTGGCATTCGACGCTCGACGTGCTCTATTCGCACTTCAAGGAAACGCAGCACCTGCGCGGCATCGAATTCCCGATCTTCCCCGATTGGTCGGGCCTGGGCGGTGGTGACACCACGGTGATCCAGCCGGGCTACAAGGTGAACAACGGCTTCGTCACCGACGCGACGATCAGCAATGTCAAAGCCGTGATGCGCAACGATTACAACCAGCGCAAGGCAGACAACCTGTCGATCGGCTGGAACAACGTGATCGGCCTGGGCGACACGATGCACCTGACGGTGGATGCCAGCTACAGCCACGCCAAGCGCACCGACTTCCTGCTCGAAAACTATTCGGGCACCGGCTACATCAACGCCGGCGCGCGCGACACGCTGCACATTTCGCAGAACGGCAACGGCACGTTCGATATCGTGCCCACGCTCGATTATGGCAACGCCGCCAACTTCGGCATCACCGATCCGCGCGGCTGGGGCTATAACGGCACCACGGCCGTGGTCCAGGCCGGCTTCCTCAACAAGCCCAGCTTCAAGGACGATCTCGCCTCGCTGCGCGCCAGCCTGGATGGCGAATTCGCCCAGGGCGGGCTGCTCAAGGGCTGGGAAGTTGGCGCCAACTACAGCTATCGCAAGAAGACCTCGGCGTTCACGTCGTACTTCCTGTGCCCCAAGGGCGGCGGCACCGGCTGCACCCCGGGCAGCGGCACCACCACCTTTGCCCCGATCCCGCAGGCCGCGATCATCGGCACCGTTCCGCTCGCCTACCTCGGCGTGCCGCGCATGCTCGCGCTCGATCCGATGTACCTGTACAACAACGCGTACAACTCGGTGTATGACAACCGTCCGGTCTCGCTGGTGCGCGACAACTCGGTGACCGAAAAGGTCTGGACCGGCTATGCCATGATCAAGCTGGATGGTGACGTGGGCGGCAAGCGCCTGTCGGGCACCGTCGGCGTCCAGGGCATCTACACCGACCAGAGCAGCAACGGTTCGCTGTCGAACTTCGATGCCACCACCGGCAACGTGATCGTCACGCCTGCCCACGGCGGCGCCAAGTACTGGAACGTGCTGCCCAGCGCCAACTTTGCGCTGGAACTCGCTCCGGCCACCTACCTGAAGCTCGCCGGCTCGCTCACCATGGTGCGTCCGCGCCTGGATCAGGAGCGCGTGAACCAGGAATTCTCGATCAACCCGACCAACATCGGGTCGACCGATCCGACCCGTCCGTTCTTCAGTTCGAACGGCGGCAACGCCCTGCTGCGTCCCTACAAGTCGGCCAACCTCGATCTTTCGGCCGAGCATTACTTTGCCAAGGGCGGCTATGTCTCGGCAGCGCTCTACTACAAGCGCCTGACCGACTTCGTCGACCCCAACAACTCGTATGCCTATGACTTCAAGTCTGTGGTTGCGAGCCTGCCGGCCAGCATCCGTGACCAGATCGCCACCACGGTGGGTCCGGTCACCGCGCCCGGCAACACCGGCAAGGGCAACGTCAAGGGCGCCGAAGCCACCGTATCGCTGCCCTTCGCCTTGTTCACCCCGGCCCTCGACGGGTTCGGCGTGTTCGGCTCGGTCAGCTACACCGACAGCCGCATCGTCTTTGCCAACAACCCCAACGACCCGATCACCCTGCCCGGCCTGTCGGACTGGGTGGCCAACGGTTCGGTCTATTATGAAAAGGCCGGTTTCCAGGCACGCGCCAACTACCGCTTCCGCTCCAGCTTCTTGGCTGAAGTGGCCGGTCTGTCGGCCAACCCGACCTACCGCACCGCCAAGTCGGAAGGCATTCTCGACGCACAGATCGGGTACGAATTCCAGCCTGGTTCGCGCTTTGCCGGTCTGGCCGTGATGTTCCAGGCCAAGAACCTGACCGATCGTCCGTTCATCACCTACCAGAACAACGATCCGCGCCAGGTGATCGACTACCAGCGCTATGGTCGCGATTTCTACCTGACGCTGAGCTACAAGCTGTAAGTTCCCTCAGGCGGCGGGCGGTCCAGGCTGGACCGTCTGCCGCCGCCATGACACGATTGCATTGGATTGCAGGGCGCTGTTTGCGCGCCCGATCCTTTCCTGCGGGGGGCACAGGGCCATGGACAGCCAAGTAGCACGTTCGATCACCATTGTTGGCGGTGGCACGGCAGGCTGGATGTGTGCGGCCGCATTGGGCCATTTCCTGGGCGAGAACACCCGCATTACCCTGGTGGAAAGCGACGCGATCGGCACGATCGGCGTGGGCGAGGCCACCATTCCCCAAATCCGCATGTTCAACCAGGCGTTGGGCATCGACGAGACCGATTTCATTCGCGCCACCGGCGCCACGTTCAAGCTGGGCATCGAATTTGCCGGCTGGCTGCGCCCCGGGCACAGCTATCTTCACGCCTTTGGCGATGTCGGCCGCGATATCGGCCTGGGCGCCTTCCGCCATTTCTGGTCGCGCGCGCACCGGCTCGGCCTGGCCCGTCCACTGGGCGATTACAGCGTCAACGATCTGGCCGCCCGCGCCGGCAAGATGCACGATGGCGCGCCGCTGACCAACCGCAACGTGCCGCAGATGCCGCACGCCTTCCATTTCGATGCCGGCCTCTATGCCGCCTATCTGCGCCGCTATGCCCAGGCTAAGGGCGTGATCCGCGAGGAAGGCCTGATCGTGGCGGTCGATCGCGACGGCGCCAGCGGCGATGTCACGGCCGTGCGCCTGGCCGATGGCCGCATGATCGCTGGCGATCTGTTCATCGATTGCTCGGGCCTGCGCGCCTTGCTGATTGGCGACACGCTGGGCGTGGGGTTCGATGATTGGTCGCACCTGTTGCCGGCCAACCGCGCCGTGGCCGTGCCCTGCGCCAGCGCGGCGCCGCTCACCCCCTATACCCGTTCCACCGCCCACGCCGTGGGCTGGCAATGGCGCATCCCGCTGCAGCACCGCACCGGCAATGGCCGCGTCTATTGCGATGCGTTCCTGTCAGACGATGAAGCGACCGCCGGCCTGCTAGCCAATCTCGATGGCGCGCCGCTCGCTGAGCCGCGCGTGATCCGGTTCACCACGGGCTGCCGCCAGCAAGCCTGGTCGCACAATGTCATTGCCATGGGGCTGGCGAGCGGCTTTCTCGAACCACTGGAATCCACCTCGATCCATCTGATCCAGTCGATGATCGCCCGGATCATGACGTTCGGCCCGACCTGCCGCCCGGCCGCAGCGGTGCGCGACACGTTCAACCGCCAGTTTGCCGACGAGATGGCGCGCATCCGCGATTTCATCGTGCTGCATTACTGGGCCAACCAGCGTGAAGAGCCGTTCTGGCAGGCCTGTCGCAACCTGCCCCTGCCCGCCAGCCTGGCAGAAAAGATCGCCCTGTTCCAAAGCGCGGGCCACCTCTTCCGCGATCAGTCAGACCTGTTCAGCGAAGTGGGCTGGCTCCAGGTCTTGGTCGGCCAGGGCATCATCCCGGCCACCAGCCATGCCCTCGCCGAGGCGGTTTCCGAAGCGGACCTGGCCGGCTGGCTCGATACGCTGCACGCGCTGTTTTCCCGCGAGGTGGCGGCCTATCCCACCCACGCCGACTATATCGCCCGCCATTGCGCGGCGCCTTCCCCCAAAGGACTTGTCGCATGAAAGCCCGCCTTGCCAGTGCCCTTGCCGCGGCCCTGGTCACCACTGCCCTCGCGCCAGCCATAGCCGCCCCGGTCCCCGTTCCATCCGCGTCGGCCGTGGCGGCACGGCCGGCAGCAGGGGAATCGATCTATTTCGTGCTGCCCGATCGCTTCGCCAATGGCGACACCGCCAACGACTCCGGCGGCATTGCCGGTGGGCGCCTGCAGTCGGGCTTCGATCCGGCGGACAAGGGCTTCTACCATGGTGGCGACATCAAGGGCCTGATCGCCAAGCTCGACTATATCAAGGGCATGGGGTTTACCGCGCTGTGGGTTGGCCCGATCTTCAAGAACAAGGCCGTCCAGGGCGCACCGGGGCAGGAAAGCGCAGGCTATCACGGCTATTGGATCACCGATTTCACCCAGGTTGATCCGCACTTCGGCACCAATGCCGAATTTGCCGCGCTGGTGAATGCGGCGCACGCGCGCGGCCTCAAGGTCTATATGGATATCGTCGTCAACCACACCGCCGACGTGATCCAGTATCGCGAAGTGCCGGCTGGCACGGCCGCCCCCTATCGCGACAAGGCCAACTATCCCTACAGTCGCAAGGGCGGGTTGGCTGGCCCGGCAATCAATCCCGGCTTTGTCGGTGACAGCGATTCCACCGATGCCAACTTCGCCCGGCTGGTCGATCCATCCTATGCCTACACGCCGTTCATTCCCAAGGGGGAAGAGCATGTGAAGGTGCCCGATTGGCTCAACGATCCGCGCTATTACCACAATCGCGGTGACAGCACGTTCAGCGGCGAAAACAGCCGCTTCGGCGATTTCAGCGGGCTGGACGATGTGTTCACCGAAAACCCGCGCGTGCGCGCCGGGATGATCGCCATCTACGGTGACTGGATTCGCAAGTTCCATGTCGATGGTTTCCGCATCGATACCGCGCGCCATGTCGATCCCGGCTTCTGGCAAGTGTTTATTCCGGCAATGGAAGCGGTCGCACGGGGCGAAGGCATTCCCAACTTCACCATCTTTGGCGAAGTGGCGCGGGAAAACCCTGACAACGGCTATATCGCCCGCTTCACCCGGCGCGACGGCTATCCCCACGTGCTCGACTTTGCCTTCCACGCTGCCGTGCGCGCGGTGCTGGCGCAGGACAAGGGCACCGATGTCCTGGCCGACCTGTTCGATGGCGACGTGCTCTATCAAGGCGGTGACAAGGCAGCGCTTGCCCAGCCGACGTTCATCGACAACCACGATATCGGCCGCTTCGCCTGGCTGGTCGAGCATGATCGCCCCGGCATCGGCCAGGACGAACTGCTGGCCCGCACCGCGCTGGCCCATACCATGCTGCTGACCCTGCGCGGCAGCCCGGTGGTCTATTATGGCGACGAACAGGGCATGATCGGCCACGGCAACGACCAGGCCGCCCGCCAGGACATGTTCGCCAGCAAGGTGGCCAGCTACAACGATCAGCCACTGCTGGGCACCACCCGCACCACGGCGCAGGACAATTTCAACCCCGCACATCCGCTCTACACGCTGATCGCCCGGCTTAACGCGCTGCGCGCCGCACACCCGGCCCTGGCGCGGGGGGCACAGTTGACGCGCAGCTATGGTGAAAAGCCGGGGCTGTTCAGCGTATCGCGGTTCGATCCTGTAACGGGCGCCGAATATCTCATCGCATTCAACACCTCTGGCCAGCCGATCAAGGCGGCCAGCACGATCGGCACCAGTGCCCGGCGGCTGGAAAGCCTGCTTGGCCAATGCCCGGCCATGGTGGCCGCGCCCGGCTCGATCGTGCTTGACTTGCCCGCATACGGCAGCGCTGTCTGCCGCGTCCTTTCCACTTCTTCTTCCAAGCAAGGCCAATGACCCAGCATACGCCCCCGTCTTCCGCCCAAGACCTGCCCTGGTGGCACGGCGCGGCGATCTACCAGATCTATCCGCGCAGCTTTGCCGATTCCAACGGCGATGGGGTGGGCGATCTGGCCGGCATCACCGCCCGGCTCGAGCACGTCGCGCGGCTGGGCGCCGATGCCATCTGGATCTCGCCGTTCTTCAAGTCGCCGATGCGCGATTTCGGCTATGACGTGTCGGACTATTGCGATGTCGATCCGGTGTTCGGCACGCTCGCCGATTTCGATGCCCTGGTCGCGCGCGCGCACGAACTGGGCCTCAAGGTCACGATCGACCAGGTCTATGCCCACACCTCCGACCTCCACCCGTGGTTCGTGGAAAGCCGGCAAAGCCGCGACAATCCGCACGCCGATTGGTATGTCTGGGCCGATCCCAAGCCCGATGGCTCGCCGCCGTCGAACTGGCAGTCGGTGTTCGGCGGCCCGGCCTGGCGCTGGGACGCACGGCGTTGCCAGTATTACCTGCACAATTTCCTGGCCGAGCAGCCGCAGATCAACGCGCACAATCCCGCCGTGCAGGAAGCGCTGCTGGGGGTGATGAAGTTCTGGCTTGATCGCGGGGTCGATGGCTTCCGCATCGATGCGCTCAACTTCCTGATGCACGACCCCACGCTGCGCGACAATCCGCCCGCGCCCGAGGATGGCCGCCGCCGCACCCGCCCGTTCGATTACCAGCTCAAGATCTACAACCAGTCGCACCCCGGCATCATCACCTTCATCGAGCGGCTGCGCAGCCTGTGCAACAGCTATGGCGCGGTGTTCACGGTGGCCGAGGTGGGCGGTGATCTCGCCGAAACCGAGATGAAGGAATACACCGCCGGCGCGGCGCGCCTCAACAGCGCCTATGGCTTTGATTTCCTCTATGCCCCGCAGATCACGCCGGTGATGGTGCGCGATGTGCTGGCCAAGTGGCCGGACGAACCGGGCATCGGCTGGCCGAGCTGGGCCTTTGAAAACCACGATGCGCCGCGCGCGCTGTCGCGCTGGGCCACGCCCGAGGCGCGCGATGCCTATGCCCGGATGAAGGCCGTGCTGTTTGCCGCCCTGCGCGGCAACATCATCGTCTATCAGGGCGAGGAACTGGGCCTCACGCAAGTGGATATCCCGTTCGAGCAGTTGCAAGACCCCGAAGCGATCGCCAACTGGCCGCTGACGCTGTCGCGCGATGGCGCCCGCACCCCGCTGCCCTGGCAGGCGCAAAGCGCGATGGGCGGGTTTACCGCCGGCCCTGCCCCCTGGCTGCCTCTGGGCGAGGAGAACCTCGCGCGCGCAGTCGATCGGCAAGAAGCTGATCCGGCATCGCTGCTGGCGCTTACCACCCGCCTGCTGCACCTGCGGCGCGATACCCCGGCGCTGCGCCACGGCAGCTTTGCCGTGCTGCACGCCGATGCCAGCCTGCTTGTGGCGCGGCGCCAGTTTGCCAGCCAGTCGCTGCTGGTGGTGATCAACATGGGCAACCAGCCCGTCGCCTGGCCGCAGGATGTGGCCCAGGATGGCATGGTGCTGGTCGCCGAAAACGATGCGAGCCTGGGCTATCTGCCCGGCTTTGCCGCCCTGATTATCGAAGAGAGGATCTGACCCCCCAATGTCCGTTCTCACCCGTCTCGCAGCGCCGCTGGCGCTGACCCTCGCGTGCGCCCCGCTTCCGGCGCTGGCCCAGATCGCCACTGTCCCCGGCGCGGTCAACGATGGCCCGATCACCGCCGCCTCGCCCGATGGCAGCCTGGTGCTGACCGTGGCGATCGATGGCGATGGCCGCCCCACCTACAGCCTGTCGCGCAAGGGCAAGCTCCTGATCGGCGCGTCCTCGCTCGGCTTCATCCTGACCGACGGCCCCACCATGGTGCGCGGCAACCACATCATCGGCAGCGAAGCCAGCAAGCCCGCGCCCAGCACCTGGGAACAGCCCTGGGGCGAGCGCCGCTACGTGACCGACAACCACACCGAGCTGCTGGTCAAGTTCAAGCAGGTGCCCGAATGGGGCGGCCGCGAAATGAACGTGCGCTTCCGCCTGTTCAACGATGGCTTCGGCCTGCGCTATGAACTGCCCAGCCAGGCCGCGATGACGACGATGAAGATCGCCGACGAGCTGACCGAGTTCAACCTGGCGCAGAACGGCGCGGCCTGGTGGATTCCCGGTGGCGAGTGGAATCGATATGAGCAGGTCTATCAAAAGACCCCGATCGATGGCGTTTCGACTGCGCACACGCCGATCACCATGAAGCTGGCCGATGGCACGCACCTGGCGTTCCACGAAGCCGCGCTGGTCGATTATTCGGCGATGTGGTTCAAGCGGATCGACGGCACCAGCTTCCGCTCCACCCTTTCGCCCAATCCGGGCGGCCCCAAGGTGACGCGTGACCTGCCGTTCAACACCCCCTGGCGCACGATCCGCATTGCCGACAACGCCGCTGGCCTGGTCGAAAACGATCTGGAGCTGAACCTCAACGAACCCAACAAGCTGGGCGATGTCAGCTGGGTCAAGCCGATGAAGTATGTCGGCATCTGGTGGGGCATGATCCGCGGCGACTGGACCTGGGCGGAAGGGCCAAACCATGGCGCCACCACCGCCCGCACCAAGCAATACATCGATTTCGCCGCCAGGAACGGCTTTGGCGGCGTGCTGGTCGAAGGCTGGGACAAGGGCTGGAACGGCAACTGGTTCGGCAACGGCAAGGATTTCAGCTATACCCAGGCCACGCCCGATTTCGACATCAAGGCCGTTACCGACTATGCCCGCAAGAAGGGCGTGGAACTGATCGGCCACCACGAAACCGGTGGCAATATCGCCAATTACGAAGCGCAGCTTGACGATGCGATGAAGATGTATGCCGCGCTGGGCGTGCATTCGGTCAAGACCGGCTATGTGGCGGACGCCGGCGGTATTCTCGCCCCGGGCGCCACGCCCGATACCTATGCCATGGCCTATCATGATGGCCAGCGGCAGGTGGAACACCATCTGAAGGTGGTGGAAACCGCAGCCAAGTATCACATCGCCATCGACGCCCACGAACCGGTCAAGGACACCGGCCTGCGCCGCACCTATCCCAACTGGATCGACCGCGAAGGCGCACGCGGCATGGAATACAACGCCTGGGGCCAGTTCGCCAACGGGCCGAGCCATGAGCCGACGCTGGTCTATACCCGCATGCTGTCTGGCCCGATGGACTTCACGCCGGGCGTGCTGAGCCTGGAAGGCGCCAAGCATGCGCCTTTGGCCTCGACGCTTGCCAAGCAGCTTGGTCTTTACCTGGCGATCTATTCGCCGATCCAGATGGCGGCCGATTTCATCGAAACCTTGGCCGCCCATCCCAAGGAACTGGCCTTCATCCGCCAGGTGCCGGCCGATTGGTCGGAAAGCCACCTGATCGCGGGCGAAGTGGGCGAATACGCGATCTTTGCGCGCAAGGACCGCAAGAGCGACGACTGGTATGCCGGCGGCGTCAACGACGCCACCGCACGCACCGTGACGCTGCATTTCGACATGCTTGATCCCGGCAAGACCTATACCGCCACGATTTACAAGGACGGCGAAGGCGCGACCTATGAAACCGACGCGCGCCACAAGATCGCCTATGACACCAAGACCGTGAAAAAGGGCGACACCCTCGACCTGTGGCTGGCGCCGGGCGGCGGCGCCGCCATCCGCCTGCATCCGGGCAAGTAAACACATGCCAAGAAGCCCTCTCCCTTTCGGGGGAGAGGGTTGGATGTGGGGGATGCTGGGCGCAAGGGTTGAAGTTAGACACCCGTCGCCCCGTGCTTGACACGGGGCTCGGCTTCCCTTGCGACCTTGCATTTGGCATGCTGGCAAGATGGAAAAGGGCGGCTGGGTCTACATCATGGCGAACCGCTATCGAGGCGGAATCTATGTTGGCGTCACGTCGGATTTGATCCGACGCGTTTGGCAGCATCGCGATGGTCGTGGCTCGATCCACGTAAGAGACTTTGACAAGACAAAGCTGGTCTACGCCGAGCGCCACGAGGAAATCGAACCCGCCATTGCCCGTGAGAAACTGGTTAAAAAATGGCGCCGGGAATGGAAATTCGCGTTGATCGAGGCAAACAATCCCGATTGGCTAGATCTCTGGGATCAATGGTATCCCACGGCAGCGCGCCAAGGCGAGATCGCAAAGTAGCCAAGCCCCGTGTCGAGCACGGGGCGACGAGAAATGCTGGGTGCATACAACCGTGCTGTCGTACAAAGAGTGCGTTATCGCCC
Source organism: Novosphingobium capsulatum NBRC 12533 (assembly GCF_001598375.1). GTDB lineage: Bacteria > Pseudomonadota > Alphaproteobacteria > Sphingomonadales > Sphingomonadaceae > Novosphingobium > Novosphingobium capsulatum. The sequence continues at coordinate 27,781 of NZ_BCYV01000011.1, read as the reverse complement.
CTGCGACCGCAGATAGGCAATCACGTCTGCCCGGTTGAGCGGGTCGGAAATCCCCCCGAACATCATCGCGGTATGCGGCACCACCGCCTGCGGGTTCTTCAGCCACGCATCGAGCGTGGCGGCGTCCCACTTGCCGCCGGCATCGCGCAACGCGGCGGAATAGCCGAAGCTGGGGCGGTTTCGGCCCATTTGCTGGCCATAGACGCCATGCAGGTTGGGCCCGGCCATGTCCGGCGCGCCGGCATCAAACGTATGGCAGGCCTTGCACGCGGCGGCCTTGCGATCCCCGATCTGCGGATCGGCCACGTTCATCAGCGCGGCCAGCGATGGGTTAGGTCCCGCCTTGGCTAGGCGTGCATCGTGGGTCTTGTCCCCGCCACAGGCAGACACGGCAAGCGCAGCAAGCGTGACGACAGCAAGGCGGGTGCGGATCATGGCGACCGTCTAATCGGCCCAGATGCACGGCACGATATGGCAATTTGTCCCGCGCCGGGCAGTTGCACAAATTGCATTGCGCGCGGCGACGCCCCAAAAAAACTGCACAAGGCAGCGTCCACCGCACACAAAATGGCCCGCGCAACGCGGGGAAACCGCGTTCGACAAAGGCGCCCAAAGTGATTCGTCAGTGGCGCAGCGACAGGCCGACTCGCTCCATCCGGCGATAGAACGTGGCGCGGCCGATGCCGAGCAGGCGCGCGGCGCTGCTCACGTTGCCGCCGGCCCGTGCCAGCGCCTGGCGCAGCACCGCGCGATCGCCGTCGTCAAAGCTGGCGGGCTGGCCATCGCCGAGGAACTCACCCAAGGGACGCGGGCAGATCGCCGTGCCCGAACCCAGGCGGAAATGCTGCCGCGCCGCGCGCGTGGCACCGATCACCAGATCGTCGCGGTCCACCGCCAGCAGGGCATGCCCGCGGGCGGTCGGATCGGTGCCGGCCAGCACGATGCGGGCAGCGGCATAGCGGCGACAGAACAGGTCACGCTCGATATGGCGGGCGGCGTCCTGCACCAGCGCGGCGATCAGCGCGGCCATCGCGCGATCATGGTCGCCGCGCGCCGATGAGATGTCGAGCGCGGCGATAAGCCGCCCCTCGGCATCGAAAATCGGCGCATCCATGCAGCTTACGCCCACGTTGCGGCTGGCAAAGTGCTCGTCACGGTGGATCGTCACGGCGCGACCCTCCACCAGGCAGGTGCCGATGCCATTGGTGCCCTGCGCCGCCTCGGCCCACGATGCACCGGGCGCCAGGCCCAGTTCCTCGAACCGGCTGGCGTCAGCATCACCCGCGCGCCAATCCAGCACCACGCCGCCGGTATCGGCAATCAGCACGCAGGCGCCCGCCAGGCCCACGCTTCCGAACAGCCGATCGAGCACAGGCGCGGCCACGGCCAGCAGTTCGCCATTGCCGGCGCGCAGGGCCTTGAGTTCGGCCCCGCCCAACCGCTCTGCCACGCTGCGCGGCGCAGCCGGATCAAGCCCATGGTGCAGCGCCGATCGGCACCACGATGCCGCCACCGCCGAAACCGCCGCGCGCGAGGATTGCACCGCATTCAACACCCGTGCGGCGTGATCGGGATCGGGATCGAGACTGGGTTGCAAAACGGCCATGGCCTGTGCCTCTCCATCGGCTGTGACGCCGCATCGTGGTGCGCCTGCTGCAGACGCGGGCCGGCGCCGGCGTTTGTGCGGCATGGCTCCTCGTGCGGCGGTTTTATCTGGCTCCATTGCTTCCATTTGCAAGGCATTTTGGCCCTTGCCCATTGGCCATTCGGCCGATGAAAAATCCTCATGTGCATTTGCGCAATTCATCGGCAAGAAGGCGCAAGCCGCAACGAATGGAGCAATCCCTTGCAAACCCGCAAACTTGGCACGACCGGCCTTGATGTCAGCCTGATCTGCCTGGGCACGATGACCTATGGGTCGCAGAACACGGAAGCAGAGGCGCACGCGCAGCTCGATTACGCGATCGATCATGGTGTCAATTTCATCGACACGGCCGAAGCCTATCCGGTCACGCCGTTCCACAACGACACGATCGGCCGCACCGAGGAATATATCGGCACCTGGCTGGCCCAGCCCGGCAAGCGCGAGAAGGTGATCCTGGCCACCAAGGTGGCGGGCCCGGCGCGCGACATGGTGCGCAAGTTCCGTGGCGGCGACAACAAGCTCGATCGCCGCAATATCCTCTCGGCGATCGACGGCAGCCTGGCGCGCCTGCGCACCGACCATATCGATCTCTACCAGGTTCACTGGCCCGAACGCCATGTGCCGATGTTCGGCGCGCGCGGGCTGGCGCAGGTGGAGGACCGAGAGGATCTGACCCCGATCGAGGAAACGCTCGATACGCTGGGCGAACTGGTCAAGGCCGGCAAAGTGCGCCACATCGGTGTGTCGAACGAAACGGCATGGGGTGTGGGTGAGTATCTTCGTCTCTCGCGCGACAAGGGCCTGCCGCGCGTGGCCTCGATCCAGAATGCCTACAACCTGGTCAATCGCCTGTTCGAAGGCAGCCTGGCCGAAGTGGCGCTGCGCGAAAACGTGCCGCTGCTGGCCTATTCGCCGCTGGCAGCGGGCAATCTCACCGGCAAGTATCTGGGCGGGGTGATTCCCCCTGGATCGCGGCGCGACGTGGCCAACCAGTTCACCCGCTACGACACGCTCAATGCCAACGCTGCGATCGCGCGCTATGTCGCCATCGCCCATGCCTTTGGCCTCGATCCCGCCACCCTGGCGCTGGCCTATGTCAACAGCCGCCCGTTCGTGGCAGCGAACATCATTGGCGCCACCACGCCGGAACAGCTGGCGCTGGCCGTGGCCAGTGCCGATGTGACGCTGCCGCCCGAAGCACTGGCCGCGATCGAGGCGGTGCACGCCGTGCTGCCCGATCCCTGCCCGTGACACAAAAAGAAAGGGGGGCGTTTCCGCCCCCCTTTCCCTCTACCGTGGATGGTCTGCGCCCCGATCGCTGGCGACCGTCGCAGACCTGGGGACCGCCCCGGCCGCCGCATCGGCGTGGCCCGGGCGATCGCGCCAGGATCAAGCCTTAGAGCTTGCCGTCCGAAGCGTTGTTCATGTCGTTCGACACGAGGTTGAAAGTGTTGCCAAGCGAGTTGCCCAGCGCGCCCATGGCGGTGATGGCGGCAACAGCGATGAGAGCAGCGATCAGGCCGTATTCGATGGCGGTGGCGCCTTCGGTGTCCTTGATGAGCTTGCGGAAGAAGGTCATGTCCAAGTCTCCTGTTTGAGTAACCCCGCTGCTCTTTTGGCAAACTCCCCCTAACCAATGGTAAATGGCCTACGCATTTTTGCGTAGCTGAACCGGCCGAAACACTAACTTTCGGTCAGTAATAGCCTTAATTTTTTGAAAAGGGGTTGCCGGCCACGCAGGCAGCACAGCCTGTGCACGGTTACCCCAAACCGTGCACAGGCCTGGCCCGGCCGATCACGGCCGTTCCGCTGGCGCCTTAGAGGTGACCGTCAGAGGCGTTGTTCATGTCGTTCGACACGAAATTGAACGTGTTGGACAGCGAGTTGCCGAGCGTCCCCATGGCAGTGATCGCGGCAACGGAGATGAGGGCGGCAATCAGGCCATATTCGATGGCGGTGGCGCCTTCGGTGTCGGTAATCAGCTGGCGGAAAAAGGTCATATCCAAGTCTCCTGTTTCCGGCCCCCTGCCGCGTTTTTGGCAAAAGCATCCTAAGCAATGGTAAATGATTGTCGCAACCTGCTGTATCCGTGCGGATAAAACCACTTCAACCTGACATTTTGATGGTTAACGGGTCCCGCGCGTGACAGTCATGCAAAACAAAAGGGGCCGAATCGCCCCTTTTGCGTCCATCCGTGGCAAGGCGCCTGTGTCTTCAGCCGCGCCCGCGATAGCCCGGCACGCCCTGGTCGGGCAGCCACAGGGCTGCGGGTGGCGGGCCGGATTGCCAGAACACATCGATCGGAATGCCGCCGCGCGGATACCAGTAACCGCCGATGCGCAGCCACTGCGGCTTCATCTCGTCGAACAGGCGCTGGCCAATGCCCACGGTCACGTCTTCATGAAAGCCGTTATGGTTGCGGAACGCGCCGAGGAAGAGCTTGAGCGACTTGGATTCGACGATGGTTTCGCCCGGCGCATAGTCGATCACCAGGTGGGCAAAATCGGGCTGGCCGGTGACCGGGCACAGCGAGGTGAATTCCGGCGCGGCAAAGCGCACGAGATAGAGCGTGCCGCTACGCGGATTGGGCACATAGTCCAGCACCGCTTCCTCGGGCGATGCCGGCAGGGCGCTGGTCTGGCCCAGGTGCAGCGGGGCCGGATGGCCGGAAGCCGGACGATGGGGATCTGACATGGCGGGAAAATCCTTTCTGTTGCGCGCGCCATGCACCGAAACCCGGCGATGACGCAACCCGGCGGCTTGCGCCCGCCCGTTCAGGCACTATTCAACGCCATCCGGCCGTATCCGGCCAGTGCGACACATCATGAAACGAGGCAGTTCAGGCCAGGCCATGCGCGGCATTTTCCTCTCACGTTCATCGGCAACCGGATCACCGCGCGCCGCCCTGCTGGCGTCGGCCCTATCGGCATCGGCCCTGCTCATCGCGGCACCGGCTGCTTTGGTCCCGGCACAGGCCCAGGCCCAAACGGCGGCGGCTACGGGCCAACCGGCCACCACCCAGCCGATTACCCCGGCCGTGCCCGCGCCCACGCTGCCCACGCTCAATTCTCCCAGCCCTGCCCCGGTGATCAAGCCGGCGGCCCCGGCGGGATCGAACCTGCTGCCCACAGCGCCAACCACCGCGCCCACAGTCATCACCCTGCCACAGGCCAAGCCCAGCCGCGCCGCGGCCACGCCCACGCGCCGGCCTGCCACACGCGCAGAAACCCCCGCGGCAGCGGCAGCGCCAGCACCAGCCCCCCGCCTCGTCCCCCTGCCCCAGGACACCGCAACGCCCAGCGCCACGCCGTCTCCCGTAGCCAGCCCGACGCCCGATCTGCCGCCAGCAACCCCGCTGCCCGATGCCAGCACCACCAGCGAACCGGCGCCGCTTGCCAGCGACACGCCCGCACCGGACACCGGCGCAAGCAGCAGCGAAAACGCCTGGTGGCCCTGGGCCGCCGGGATCGCCGCGCTGGCCGTGGTGATCGTGCTGTTTGCCCGGCGCCGGCGCCGCGCGGCCGACACCACGGCGCCCGAACCGGTAATCGAGGCACCAGTGCCGGTTGCGCCGCCGCCCGCGCCTTATCGCCCAGCGCCGCGTCCCGCGCCGGCGGCGCCGGTGGAAATGCCGCCCAGCGATCTTGCCGCTACTGGCCTGCCGCGCGGGCTGGATGTGGCGCTTCACGCTGACCGCCTCAGCGCCACGCTGGTCAATGCCACGCTGTCATGCCGGCTGGTGCTGACCAACCATGCGCCCCACGCGCTGACCGACATCGCCCTGTCGGGCGACATGACCTCGGCCCATGCCTCGCGCCCGATGGACGAGCAACTGGGTCTGGCCGGGCCGGAACTGCCGCCGCTGCGCACGATTGCCCGGCTCGAGCCGGGCCAGAGCGTGACGGTACCGGCCGAAATGCGCCTGCCGCTGTCCACCATCCTGACGATTCGCGCCGGCGCCGCGCAGTTGTTCGTGCCGATCGTGCGCGCTGGCGTCTGGGCCACGCGCGAGGACGATGGCGGCGCGGCCCATGCCCATGCCGCGTTCCTGGTCGGCCAGCCGGCCGCGCCGGGCGATCCGGCCGCGCGGCTGCAACCCTTTCGCCTCGATCAGGGGCCACGCGTATTCGAAACGCTCGATCAGCGGCCCATGCCCCTGCCTGCGCTGTGAGAGGCTGCGGCGAAAAGTGAAACGAAACGGGGCGTCGATTGGCTATTTTTGCAATCGACGCCATCGCCCCGCAGGATTAAGTTCAGCGTCCAAAATCAACCCGCGCCAGACGGGTCGCACGCAGGCAGGAGAAATTCATGGAACCGCTGGTCTCCACCCAATGGCTCGCCAACGAGATGGGTGCGAGCGATCTGCGCATCGTCGATGCCAGTTGCTTTTTGCCCGAACACAAGCGCGATGCCGCGCTGGAGTATGAGGCGTGCCACATTCCTGGCACTGTCTTCATGGATCTGGGCAACTTGGTGGACAACGCCACCGGCCTGCCCAACACGCTGCCCCCGGCGGAAAAATTCGCCAGCCGCATGCAAAGCCTGGGCCTGGGCGATGGCAGCCGCATCGTGCTTTACGATGACAGCCCGATTAAATCGTCCACCCGCGCCTGGTTTCTGCTGACACTGTTCGGCGCGCAGAACGTGGCGCTGCTCGATGGCGGGATCGCCAAGTGGAAGGCCGAAGGGCGCCCCTGCGCGCAAGGGCGCGAAACCCTGCGTCACCGCCATTTCACCGCGTGGAGCGACCTGAGCGCGCTGCGTTCCAAGGCGCAAGTGCTCGACAACCTGTCCAGCCATGCCGAACAGCTGGTCGATGCGCGCGGCGCCGGCCGCTTTACCGGCGATGTCAAGGAAACCAACCCGGCGCTGGCCAGCGGCCACATTCCCGGCGCGCGCAACGTGCCCTATGCCAGCCTGTTCGCTGCTGATGGCACCTGGAAAAAGCCCGATGGCCTGCGCGCCGCCTTTGCCGACGCCGGAGTCGATCTCGATCGCCCGGTCATCGCCAGCTGCGGTTCGGGGATGACGGCCAATGTCGTGATCTTTGCCCTGCACCTGCTCGGCAAGACCGACGTGGCGCTATATGATGGCAGCTGGAGCGAATGGGGCGCCGATCCCGCCACGCCCAAGGAAACCGGCCCGGCCACCTGCCTGGTAGATTGACCGGCGTAGATTGATCGCGTTGCATTGATCTGCCGGGCGCGGCGCATCTGTTTGCAGGCTTTCGGAATGGGCGCATCTGTGCTTTGCACGCGGGCATGACTGCCCCTTCCGACAAGCCGCTCAAGACCGCCACCCGCATCGTTGCCGCCGGGCGCCGGCCGGAATGGACCGGCACGCCCGGCCAGCCCGGCGCGGTCGTCAACCCGCCGGTGTGGCGCGCCAGCACGCACCTCTATCCCGATATGGCTGCCCTGCGCAGCCACCCCGGCAACGCCGATGGGCATTTCTATTACGGCCGGCGCGGTGCGCCCACGCAATGGGCCCTGGCCGAGGCACTGACCAGCCTGGAACCGGGCGCCGAGGGCGGCGGCACTGTGCTTTATCCCTCGGGCGTCAGCGCGATCTGCGGCGCGCTGCTCACCGTGCTGCGGCCCGGCGATACGCTGCTGCTGACCGACAATGCCTATGAGCCCAGCCGCGCCATGGCGCGCGGCCTGCTGGCCGATTTCGGCGTGAAGACGATCTGGTTCGATCCCATGGACACCGCCGCCTTTGCCGCGCTGTGCCCCGGCGCAAAGGCCGTGCTGCTGGAAGCGCCAGGCAGCCTGACCATGGAAGTGCCCGACATGCCCGCGCTGATCGGCGCGGCCAAGGCACAGGGTCTGGCCGTGCTGGTGGACAATACCTGGGCCTCTCCCTTGGGCTTTGCCCCGCTGACCCATGGCGCGGATATCAGCATCATGTCGCTGACCAAACACGTCAGCGGCCATTCCGACGTGGTGATGGGCAGCGCCACGGCCGGCGCGCACTGGTATGGCAAGCTGCGCCTGCGCAGCCAGAACCTGGGCCTGGTGGTTTCGCCAGACGATGCCGCAATCATGCTGCGCGGTCTGCGCACCATGGCGCTGCGCCTCGATGCCGCCACCGCGGCCGCGCTGCGCGTGGCGCAATGGCTCGATACCCGGCCCGAGGTGGCGCGCGTGCTATGCCCGATGCTGCCGGGATCGGCCGGCCACGATTACTGGCGCCGCGATTTCACCGGCGGCTGCGGGCTGTTCAGCTTCGTGCTCAAGGGCGGCACGGCCAAGGCGCGCGATGCCTTGATCGATGCGCTGGCCCTGTTCGGCATCGGCTACAGCTTTGGCGGGTTTGAAAGCCTGGCCACGCCGGTCGATCCCGCCGCGATCCGCACCGCCAGCCCCTGGCCCCGGCCCGACATGGACGCGGCCGATCGCTTTGCCGTGCGCCTCGCCATCGGGCTGGAAGACGCCGACGATCTGATTGCCGATCTCGAACAGGCGCTGGCCGCCTGGGCAGCAGCACGATGAGCAGCTGGGTCAGCCACAAGACGCATCGCCAGGTCGGCGATTTCCTCCAGTCGCTCGACGATCTCGGGTTTGACGTCGGGCACTATCACATCTCGGTGTTCAACGCCGGCAAGATGGTGCTGGTGGTCTTTGCCATGTTCATGCTGGCCCGGCTGGGCAGCCGGCTGGCCCGCTATTTCTTTGCCCGCGCCACCAGTCTCGATCCGGTGCAGCAGGTCTTGGGCGAAAAGATCGTCTCGCTCATGGTCTGGGCGCTGGCGTTCTTCATGGGCATTGACCTTTTGGGGATCAATTTCACCGCGCTGACGGTGTTTTCCGGTGCCTTTGGCCTGGCCATCGGCTTTGGCCTGCAGAAGACCTTCGGCAACCTGATCGCCGGCCTGATCCTGCTGATGGATCGCTCGATCAAGCCCGGAGACGTCATCGCCATCAACGATGGCAAGGGCAGCACCGTGGGCCAGGTGCGCAAGATCGGCATCCGCGCGGTGTCGGTGGCCACACGTGACAACCGCGAATACCTGATTCCCAACGAAATCCTCATGACCACCCAGGTCGAAAACTGGTCCTATTCCAACACGCAGATCGTGCTGACCATCCCGGTCAGCGTGGCCTATGGCACCGATATCGACATGGCGGAAAAGCTGATGCTGCAGGCCGCCCGCGCCGCGCCGCGCGTGCTGAGCGATCCGGGGCCATCGGTGGCGATGACCGCGCTGGGTGCCAGCGGCATCGACATGGCGATCTATGTGACGATCGAAGATCCGCAGGATGGCACCGGCAACGTGCGCAGCCAGGTGCTGCGCGCGTTGTGGCAGCTGTTTCAGGAACACGGCGTGGAAGTGCCCTATCCGCAGCAGGAAGTGCGCCTGCGCGATACCGCCGGCCTGCGCGCGGTGCTGGGCGCCGGCCCGGCGTCAGAGCCAGACGTGCCGCACCGCCCGCAGTGATGCCCCGCCGCTGCGGCGGGGCCACTTGGGCCGGGCGATCCGCTGCGACAGATAGATGCCGCCATGGCCCGAAGCGAGATAGCCCGCCACACACGCCACGATCAGCACCGGGGCGGCATCTATCCCGAACAGTTCCAGGCCCATCACCGCGCAGGCCACCGGCGTGTTGGCCGCCGCGCCGAACAGCGCCACCATGCCCACTGCAGCCGCGAGCGGCACCGGCAGGCCCAGCACGAGCGAGAGCGCACTGCCCAGACCCGCGCCGATGAAGAACAGCGGGGTCACCTCACCCCCCTTGAACCCGGCGCTCAGCGTGGCGACGGTAAACACCAGCTTGATCAGCCAGCTCCACCGGTCAGGCCCGGCCACGAAAAAGCCCGGCAGCGTGGGCGCGCCGGGATGGGCTGACAGCACACCCAGCCCGAGATAGTCCTGCGTGCCAAAGGCAAAGGTCAAGGCGATGACCAGCACCCCGCCGATTACCGGCCGCGCCAGCGGAATGGCAACAAAACGCTTGTAGAGATCGGCAACGCCATGGTTCGCCTCGGCAAACAGGCGCGCCACCACGCCGCTGGCAAGGCCGAGCAGCGCGGCCTTGGCGAGGAGGACGGCAAAACCGGCGGGATCGGTCTGTGGCAGGCTGATGTGGGGATAGAGCGTGTGGTGCGCACCCCACAGCCGGCAGCCGAAATCACCCACCAGCGCCGCCACCAGGCACGGCACCAGGGCAGCCAGGTCGAGCCCGCCCAGCGCCAGCACCTCGATCGCGAAGACCGCACCGGCCAGCGGCGTGCCGAACACCGCGCCAAAGCCGGCCGCCACCCCGCCCATCAGCAGCAGGCGCCGGGCCTTGCCGGTCAGGCCCAGGCGATCGACCAGGCCATGCGCCAGGCTGCCGCCCAGCTGCACTGCGGTGCCTTCACGCCCGGCCGATCCGCCGAACAGATGCGTGGCCACCGTGCCGATCAGCACGAGCGGCGCCATGGCCAGCGGCACCCCGCCGCCGGGTTCGTGAATTTCATCGAGGATCAAATTGTTGCCGCCCTCTGCCCGCGCGCCAAAGCGGCGATACAGCCAGGCCACCGCAAGGCCACACAGCGGCAGGCCATAAAGCAGCCAGGGCGCGGCAAAGCGCAGCCGCGTGACCGCATCGAGTGACCAGAGAAAGCCGGCGCAAGCCGTGCCCACGGCAAGCGCCATGGCCAGGAGCGCCAGCACAAAGCGGATGCGGGCCGGCGTGACGAACGAACGGGTGAAAAAAGCGCGCACGATTCCTCCTGTTGCATGTGCCCGGTCGGGCAGCTTGGTTTCAGGTAGGAATCATCAGCCCTGGCGCCGTTTGGCGCGGCAGGCGGTTCGGCAAAATGCCCGGCGGAAATCCATCGCCTTGGCCGCGCCTATGCCGTGCGCGGCGAGTCCCGTCAAGATTGCGGAATTACGCCCCGCCCACGGCGCCGCGCACGTCGACCTGGCCGCCGTTGTTGATGATGCGGCCGCCGACCAGGCCCTTGACCGTCACCCGGGCTCCCTGCTCCACGATCAGGTCTCCGCCGATCATACCGGCAACGGTGACATCGGCGCCAGCCGCGACAGTGGCATTGCCGCCGATCATGCCGCGAAACGTGCGTTTGCCTTCCAGGCGATAATCGCCGCCAATGGTGGTCCCGTTCGCCGCTGCATCGGGCGTGCCATCATGGTGGCATCCGGCCAGCGCGCCGCCCATGGCTATCAGCAAAGCCAGCGGCAGGGCATGGCGGGGAACGAGCATCGGCGTGGCTTCCTTGAGTCGGGCGTAAAGGATCGCTGTGCCCGGCCGGTCCGATCGACACACCGGGCGTTCGATCAACCGCTGCCCTCACCCGATAGACGCCGCAGCCGGGGCAAGAGGTAGTCGGCAGGGGCCATCAAGGCCCCTGCCGCGATCATCACCAGCGGTGACCCCAGCCACGATGCCAGTAATGGTGGTATCCCCAATAGGGACGACCACCCCAATAGCCATGGCCGTAATAGCCGCCAAAGACCGGGCGTTCGACCACGACCGTGCGCCCCATGGGATAGCAACGGCCATCATAGGCGCGATACCATCCGCCACCACAACCATCGCGCGCCATCGCCGGCGCCGCAGTGGCGAGTGCAGCCGTGGCGATCGCCACGCTCAGCAGGATCTTTTTCATATCGACCTCACTTATCGTTGCTGCAGGCTGTTCATCCTTGCCTGACATTACTTGAACGATGGCGGCCGGTGTTTCCGTCTGTCGGTTCGTCGCAAATTTAGACCAACAAGCCAGTCATCGGCCGGGGCGCGCCGGCCAGCGGAAACAGGCGCCGCGCCACTTGCGCCGGATCGAGCGCGAGGCTTTCGGCGGCAACGCCGGCCAGCAGCGCGTCAAGCTGGCTGGTGGGTGCCAGATCGCGCCCTTCATAGAGCTGGCCATTGCCCAGCCCCGGCCAATCGGCCACCACGCGCCCGCCTTTGACGCCGCCGCCCAGCACCCAGGCGACCGAGGCCGTGCCATGATCGGTGCCGCCCGTGCCATTGGCCGCGGCAGTGCGGCCAAACTCGGTGGCGACCAGCACGGTGGTTTGCGCCCAGGCCGGGCCCATCCCGTCGCGCAGCGCCGCCAGCAGCGTATCGAGCCCGCGCAGCTGCGTGGCCAGCCGGCCGTCCTGCCCGCTGTGGGTATCCCATCCTTCGGTTTCCAGCATGGCGATGCGCGGGCCGTGCGGCTTGGTCAGGAACGTGGCGGTCAGCTTGCCGAGCGAGGCGGGGTCTTGCCGCGCGCCGCTGCCCTGGGCGAGTTTGCGGGTATCGAGCGCCGCGCTCCAGGCTGCCTGCAATTGCCGGTCTGGCGCATAGAGCGCGCCCACCCGCGTCATCAGATCGTCAGTCGGGCCGGGCAGCCCGGACGGCGCATAGGACGTCACCTGCACCGGCCCGCGCAGCGCCGGGGGCACAGTGGGGGCAATCGCGATGGCCGCGTCGCTGGCGCGTGGCAGCATGGCCACCAGGCGGTTGAGCCAGCCATCGCGTGCCTGGTAGGGCTGGCTGCCCCCGGTCTCCAGCACGTTCTGCCCATCGAAATGCGAGCGGTCGCGATAGGGCGAGGCCACCGCATGCACAAACAGCGCCTGGCCCCGGGCATACATCGCCGCCGTTTCCTTGAGCGCGGGATGCAGGGCAAAGGTGCCATCGAGCCGCGTCGCCGCCGCCGGATCGATCGCCAGCGCGCCACGCAGCCGGGCATAGCCCGGATCGGCATAGGGCACGACGATGTTGAGCCCATCGGCCGCACCGCGCTGGATCACGAAGACAAAGCGGCGTTCGGTCTCGGCTGCGGCCAGGACCATGCCCGGCGCCACCAGCAGGCTGCCGGCAGCACCGCCGGCAAGGTGAAGAAAACTTCGGCGATGAAGCATGGTTACCTCCGCAGGAAATCGGGCGAGACGAGCATCAGCGCCAGCGCACTGGCCGGGCTTTCGGCATGGGCGATCTGTTCGGCTGTCGCCGCAGACAGCGCGCCGGGCAGCACTTGCGGCGCACGCTGACGGGCATCGATCTGCGCGGCGCGTGGGGCGGCGAGCCGCTGGGCGAATTCCACCCGCCGCATCAGCGCATCGGGCGCGATCCAGCTGGCGGCCGTATCGTCCCACCCGGCGGGAGAGCCCGGCTTCCACACCGGCTGGCCCAGTTGCTGGGTGATCGTGGCCACCTGCAGCGTGCCGACGTCACCCACGCCCAGCGCGCGCAACGACGATATCGTCCACTCCCACGGCGTCTTGGCCTTGAGCGAGCGTGGCTCCCACGGTTCGGGACTGGCCACCAGCGCGCGATAGACCGTGGGCAGATCGCCCCGACTGCGGGCAAAGGCATCGGCCAGCCGATCGACCAGCGCCTGGGGCGGCACGTCGCCAGCAAAATGGCGGGCCAGCTTGGTGGCGACATGGCTGGCCGTGGCCGGCGCATGGGCAAGATCGACCAGCACGGCCCGCGCCTGGTCCACCCCGCTCTGGGCATAGGTCTTGCCCACGATGGTACGGGTGCCGGGTTCGTGCTGCTGGGGATGGAACGCGAAATCGCCCGGCGCATCGTCATTGATGCCGCCCACGGTCCACCCCGTCAGCGCGCGGGCAAATTCGGTGACGTCGGCCTGGCTATAGCCGCTGCGCACGCCCAGGGTGTGCAGTTCCATGATCTCGCGCGCCAGGTTCTCATTGAGGCCGCGCTGGCGATCGGCACCACCCTTGGCCCGCGCGCGCAGCGCCGCCGGGCTATTGGGCCCGATCGACTGGTTCTGATTGAGATAGAGCAGCATCGCCGGGTGGCGCTCCACCGCCAGCAGCATTTCTTCAAAGCGGCCCAGCACATGGGGGCGAATGGCATCGCGTTCGAACGAGGCGGCCAGCGCGGTGACCGGCAAGTTGTCGACCGACACGCAGAAATGGTTGGACCAGAAATGCACCAGCCGCTCCACGAAGGGCGCCTGCGTTTCCAGCGCACTTTGCGCCCGCGCCTGCACGCCCTGGCGATAGAGCGCGTGGATATCTTCGCCCAGATCGCGGCGGGCCTGCTTCTGCTCTGGCGTGCGCGCCGGCTTTCCCGCCATCGGCACCGTGGCAGCCATGACCGGGCCAGCCGGCAGCGGGGTGGTGGCTGCGGTAACAGGCGCAGGGGGCGGCGCAGCGGCACGGGCCTGGCGCAAGGCACGCTGTTGTTCCTGATACGCGGAAAGCAGCGCGCGGGCATCGGCCAGCGCCGCCCAGGCCGGCGGCGTAACATCGAAATGATCGAACTGCGCGATCAGCCAGCCGTGCGGATCGGCGAGTGCCGCCGCGCTTGCGGTATCGGGCGTGGCGCCCAGGCCAAAGCGGTTGAGCGCAATTGCGGCAGGAGACAGGGGTTGTTCCGAGACCATGGCAAAGCCCTTTGAAACGGAAACCCTTTTTTTCCGTTCCTTCGTCGCGGGCTTGAACGCAGCGACCGGCCGATTCCGTCGCTGGCGACGTAACGCAGCTTATTTCCCGCTCTTGGGCTCCAGCCGATCGGCGATACGGTTGCGATCGGCCTGCGGCAGGCCCGCCACATAGGGCACCACCTGCATTTCCACGTGGGCGCGCACCATGGCATCGCCCGCCCGCAGGCGTTCAAGCTGCGCCAGCAGGGCCGGCTGATCCACCACCGGCGCGCGCAGCAGCGCGGCGATCTGGCGACGCAGCGCGCGGTTGCCATCCACCTGCGGGCGCACCTCTGCGCGCGCCTGGCGCACCACCTGGCGCAGGCCACGGCGCTGTTCAGGCGCCAGCTCAGCGCCTGGCACGCGCAAGGCGCCCATGCCGATCGCCGGATGCTGGTTGTGCATGCTCCACCAAGCCGCGCCCGCGCCCGCCAGCAAAAAGGCGTTGAGCAGGATCGAGCCGGCCAGCAGCACACGCAGGCGCGGGGATGCCTTCATCCTTCTTCCCCCGCGCTTTCAAACACGCTGGCGTCCAGCCGTGGCGCCACGCGCTCTGGCCCGATCACCACGGCAGCGCCCAACCCGGCCACGGCCCCGGCCAGCACCGTGCCCACGCCGATGGCCGACCACCACAGCCGCGCCCGCACGATCCAGCCGCGCCGCCGCCGTGCCACCATGCGCTGGCGCAAGGCCGGCGTGGGTGGCGCCACCGTCCAGGCAGCCAGTTTAAAGTCCAGCGCCTCGGCCTGGGCCAGCGCTTGCGCACAAGCGGGATCGGCTGCAGCCAGGTGCCAGCCCGCGGTACGCAGCTCTGCGGGCCAGCGGTCGATCCCGCCATAGGCCTGCGCCAGCGCGGCAAAGCGCTCCGGGCTCATCGGTTCAGTCATGATCGGCCCCTTCCTCTTGCGCAAAGCGCTGCCGCAACGCGCGGCGGCCGCGCGACAGCAGGCTTTCCAATGCCTCCACGCTCACCCCCAGCACGGCGGCCGCCTCGATATTGCTCAGTTCCTGGTAATGGACCAGCACGATGGCTTCGCGCTGACGCTCGGGCAAGGCCGCCACCGCATCGGCCACCGCGCGCGATTGGGCTTGCGCGGCCAGCGCCGCATCGGCCAGCGGCGCGGTATCGGCCTGCTCGGGCGGCTCTGCCACCACCACGCCGCGCCGCCGCCGCATCCGATCGCGACACAGGTTGAGCGTGACGAGATGCAGCCAGGTATCGAACCGCGCCTGCCCCGGCCGCCACCGCCCTGCCTGTCGCCAGGCCCGCACGAACACTTCCTGCGCCACGTCCTCGGCCTCGTGCCGATCGTGCAGCAGGCGGCTCGCCAGGGCCAGCAGGCGCGGCAGCTTGGCCCCGACTAACTGGCGCACCGCGCCATCCTCGCCCTGGGCCATCCGCGCCAGCAATGCGGCGTCGGGATCTGCCTCGCTCAAGCCAGGGCCTCGCAGGCCAGCGTCCCGAAGATGGTGGGCACGGCGGCATCAGCCTCAGGACGGGTTTTGCTGCCCGTCACCCTGCATGCCGTGGTCGCCCATGCCTTCCTGGCCACCGGCACCACCGCGCATGCCGCCACCCCGCATGCCTTCACCCGGCCGCATGCGCTCGTCCGGCGTCAACACGCCATCGCCATTGCGGTCCATGCGGTTGAAGCGCTCGGTCAGGCCAGCGGTGATTTCCGCCTTGTCGAGATAGCCATCGCCATTGCTGTCCATGCGCGTGAACTGCCGGTCGGGGTCGCCCCGGCCGGCCATCATCGCGGTCAGTTCCGCCTTGCTCACGCGGCCATCGCCATCGGTATCGGCGGCCATGATCCGCCCCATCTGCCGCGCGACAAAGGCATCGCGGGTCACGCCCTGGCCAGCAGGTGGCGGGGATTGGGTGGTGTCCTGCGCCAAGGCCGGCATCGCCGGGGTGAGCGCCAGGAACAGGGATGCCAAGCCAAGTGTTTTCATAAGACCTCCATCGAGCCTGGCCCTTTAACGGGGCATGACGCGAATTCCGTCGCACCCCGCTGCAAATGCCGAAGAGGAAGCAAGAATGTTCGCGCTAAAGCTGACCTAGCCCCCGCCCAATCGATTCTCGCTGGCACGATGGCGCCGCTGCGCCCACATGCCCCACCATGAGTCATGCCCCCCTCCCCGGAACCGTGTTTCTGGTCGGCGCCGGCCCCGGTGATCCCGATCTGCTCACGCTGCGCGCCGCGCGCCTGCTGATGAAGGCCAAGGTCGTGGTGCACGATGGCCTGGTCGATCCCGCCGTTCTGGCCATGGCCCCGCGCGGCGCCCGCTTCGTGTCGGTGGCCAAGCAGCGTGCGCGCCACACCATGCGGCAGGAAGACATCAACGCCCTGCTGGTGGCAGAAGCGCTGGCCGGGCACGATGTCGTGCGCCTCAAGGGCGGCGATCCGTTCATTTTCGGCCGCGGCGGGGAAGAGGCAGAGGCCTGCCATGCCGCCGGCGTGCCGGTGCAGGTGGTGCCCGGCGTCAGCGCTGCACTGGGCGCGGCCGCTTCTGCGCAGATTCCGCTGACCCACCGCGAGAATGCCTCGATCGTCTCGTTCGTGGCCGGGCAATGCAAGGGCCTGTCGGATCAGAACTGGGCGGGCCTGGCTGGCGTTGGCCGCACCCTGGTGATCTACATGGGCGTGGCCACAGCCGCCGCCATCGCCGAAAAGCTGATGGCCGATGGCCTGGCGCCGACAATGCCGGTGGCGGTCATCGAAAATGCCTCGCGCCCGCAGATGCGCGTGGTAAGGGGCGCGCTGGCGGGGCTGGCCGACCTGGTCGAGCGCGAACGCATCAAGAGTCCGGCACTGATCGTCATCGGCGAAGTGACCGCACGGGGAGACATCATGGAATTGCAAGCGGTTGTGGAGGCAGCCCGATGAGCGAGAAGATCAAGATCATCACGGGCAACGACTTGCGCACGGGTGACGTGATCTGGTGGACCGGCGAAGGCTGGTCGCGCCATGTCGACAATGCCGTGGCGGTAACCCACGATGCCGACGCGATCATCGCCCGCGAAAACGCCAAGCAGGTGGTGACCGACACGCACGTGATCGATGCAGTGGCCGCCGACGGCGCGGTACGCCCGGCCCACATCAAGGACCGCATCCGCGCGCTGGGGCCCACCGTGCGCCTCGATCTTTCGCTCAAGCCTGCCGATCCGCAGGCCGGCAGCTGGGTAATCTGACCATGTATCAATACGATCAACACGACCAGGCGATGGTCGATGCGCGCGTGGCCGAATTTCGCGGCCAGGTGGCACGCCGCCTGTCGGGCGAACTGACCGAAGACCAGTTCAAGCCGCTGCGCCTCAAAAACGGGCTCTACCTCCAGCTGCACGCCTATATGCTGCGCGTGGCGGTGCCCTATGGCACGCTCAATTCCGCGCAGATGCGCGTGCTGGGCGACATTGCCGACAAGTATGACCGTGGCTATGGCCACTTCACCACGCGGCAGAACATCCAGTATAACTGGATCAAGCTGGCCGACGCGCCCGATATCCTGGCCGATCTGGCCAAGGTTCAGCTGCACGCGATCCAGACCAGCGGCAACTGCATCCGCAACACCACGGCCGATCACTTTGCCGGCGCGGCTGCCGATGAAGTGGCCGATCCGCGCCCCTATGCCGAACTGCTGCGCCAGTGGTCGACGTTCCACCCGGAATTCGATTACCTGCCGCGCAAGTTCAAGGTGGCGATCATCGCCAGCGAGACCGACCGCGCGGCCATGCGCCTGCACGATATCGGCATCCAGATCGTCAAGAACGAGGCGGGCGAAATCGGCTGCAAGTTCTTTGCCGGCGGTGGCATGGGCCGCACCCCGATGATCGCGCCGTGCATTGCCGAATTCGTGCCCGCGCTGCAGATGATCAGCTTCCTCGAAGCGGCGCTGCGCGTCTACAACCGCCACGGCCGCCGCGACAACAAGTACAAGGCGCGGATCAAGATCCTGGTCCACGAAATCGGCGTCGCCGAATACAGCCGCCAGGTGCAGGAAGAATTCGCCCACATCCTTACCCTGGGCCTCGAACCGCCGCCGGCCGAGCTGGAGCGGATCAAGGGCATGTTCGCCGATCCCGGCCTCGAAAGCGGGCTGTCTGACGATCTCGATCGCAGCGATCCCGATTTCGCGCTGTGGGTCGATCAGAACGTGCACACCCACAAGCAGGCCGGCTATGCGATCGTCACGATCAGCTTGAAGCCGGTGGGCGGCATTCCGGGCGATGCCACGGCCTACCAGATCCGCCTGATGGCCGATCTCGCGCGCGATTACAGCCTCGATGAACTGCGCGTCAGCCATGCGCAGAACATCGTGCTGCCGCATGTGAAGAAGGCCGATCTCTATCGCGTGTGGCAGGCGCTGGACGCGGCGGGCCTGGCTACGCCCAACCTCGATCTCATCACCGATATCATCGCCTGCCCTGGTCTCGATTACTGCGCGCTGGCCAATGCCCGCTCGCTGCCGCTGGCGCAGAAGATCACCGACCGGTTTGCCGACATCGGTCGCCAGCGCGAGTTGGGCGAGCTGAAGCTCAAGATTTCCGGCTGCATCAATGCCTGCGGGCACCACCACGCCGGCCACATCGGCATCCTGGGGGTGGATCGCAAGGGCGTGGAAAATTACCAGCTGCTGCTCGGCGGCGCGGAAAGCGCCGACACCTCGCTCGGCACGATCACCGGCCCGGGCTTTTCCGAAGACGGCGTGGTCGATGCCATCGAAAAGGTGACGGACGTCTATCTCGCCCGTCGCGAGGGCGCGGAACGCTTCCTCGATACCTATCGCCGCATCGGCATGGCCCCGTTCAAGGAGGCGATCTATGGTTGAGACCGTGCTGCGCTATCGCACTGACGAGCCCGTGGGTGACCCAGCCGTGACGGTGGATGCCTTTGCCGCGCAGAGCAATGCCACCGCCGTGCGCATCGAGCCGGGCGACGATGCCCTGGCGCTGTTGCCGCATCTGGAGCGCATTGCCCTGATCGAGGTGAATTTCCCCTCGTTTGCCGATGGCCGGGGCTATTCCGCCGCGCGGTCGTTGCGCGAACGCGGCTATACCGGCGAACTGCGCGCGGTGGGCGATGTGCTGATCGATCAGCTTTCGCACATGCGCCGGTGCGGGTTCGATTCCTTTGCCCCCGACAAGCCGATCAGCGCCGAGGCGGCCGAAGCCGCCTTTGCCACCTGGCCGGAAGTCTATCAGCAGACCGTCGATGGCCGCGCCCCGATCTGGGCCGCGCGCCACCCGGCCGCGAAAGCCTGAAGCCATGGCCAGCCCCGCCCGCACTCCCGACACGCTCGACCTTGGCCCGCGCTTTACCGCGGCCGAGGTAGCCGCGCTCAACGCGCGGTTCGCTGATGCCTCCACGCAGGATATGCTGGCGGCCGTGCTGGGCGAAGGGCTGGCGGGGCGCGTGGCCGTGGTCTCCAGCTTTGGCGCGGAAAGCGCCGTGCTGCTGCATCTGGTGGCGCAGGTCGATCCGGCAACCCCGGTGCTGTTCCTCGACACGCACAAGCATTTTCCCGAAACGCTGGCCTATCGCGACGCCCTGGTGGCGCAACTCGGGCTGACCAACCTGGTCGTGCTGGAACCCGATGCCGCCACCGTGGCCAAGAAGGACGAAGCGGGCCTGCGCTGGTCGTGGGACCCGGATGGCTGCTGCGAAATCCGCAAGGTGATCCCGCTGGCCAAGGCCATGGCGGGCCTCGATGCCACGATCACCGGGCGAAAGGGCTTCCAGTCGTCCACCCGCGCTGGCCTGCCCCGCTTCGAGCTGGACAGCAGCGACGCAGTTGGCCGCCTCAAGATCAACCCGCTCGCCAGCTGGACCAAGGACGCGCTGGACGCCTATTTCACCGTCCATGGCCTGCCGCATCACCCACTGGTGGCGCAAGGCTATCCCTCGATCGGCTGCGCCCCCTGCACCAGCAAGGTGGCACCGGGTGAAGACCCGCGCTCGGGCCGCTGGAAGGGGTGGGACAAGACCGAATGCGGCATCCACGTGCCTGGCAGCACGGATGACGGCGACGGCAGCGAGCTGCCCCCCGGCTACGAACCGGTGTTCTGACCCGCGCCCAAGCCTGCGGTTTCCTTATGGTTCCGTGCAAAATTTGATCGGTCCCGCAGGGTTGATCCGGGCGCGCGCTTTCGTCAAGGCAGGCCAGTCCCGCCTGCCCGGAAAGCCCTGCCCTTGACTGACGAGATCGCCCCGATCACCCCGCTGCGCCGCCGCCTGATCATGTGGCTGGTCACCGGCGCGCTGTTCATGGAAATCCTCGACGGGACGATCCTGACGACCGCGCTGCCCTCGATGGCGCGCACCTTCGGTACATCGGCCGTCGCCCTCGACATCGGCATTTCGGCCTACATGCTCGCACTCGGCGTGCTGATCCCCGCCAGCAGCTGGCTGGCCGATCGCTTTGGCTCGCGCCGCATCTTCGTGACCGCGATCGCGATCTTCACGGTGGCATCGGCGCTGTGTGGGCAGGCGCAATCGGTGCCGGAATTCGTGGCCCTGCGCGTGCTCCAGGGGATTGGCGGCGCGATGATGACGCCGGTGGGGCGCCTGGTGGTGATGCGCCACACCCCGCGCGACCAGCTTATCGCCACGCTTTCAGCGCTGATCTGGCCCGCGCTGTTCGCGCCAGTGGTCGGCCCACCAGTGGGCGGCTTCATTACCGAGCACCTGGGCTGGCGCTGGATCTTCTATTTCAACGTGCCGCTGGGCATCCTGGCCCTGCTCGCGGCGCTATGGCTGATCCCCGACGTGCGCGGCCCGCGCCGCCGGTTTGACTGGACCGGCTTTGCGCTCACCGCCGTCGGCGTGTTCGCCTTGCAGATCGGCCTGGAGCATAGCGCCCGGCGGATCGACGCTTTGGGCCTGGGCCTGGTGTGTGCCGGGCTTGCGATGCTGACGATCACCATGGCCCACTTGCGCCGTAGCCCAAATCCGCTGCTGGATCTGGGCGCGCTCAATATCCCATCGTTCCGCGCGGCGGTCAGCGGCGGATCGCTTAGCCGCATGGCGATTGGCGCAGTGCCGTTCCTGTTGCCGCTGATGATGCAGGCCGGTTTCGGCTATGGCGCGGTGCACGCCGGGCTGTTCGTGGTCGCGCTGTTTGCCGGTGACATCACGATGAAGGCGCTGGTCGAACGCATCCTGCGCCGCTTCGGCCATCGCAACGTGCTGACGATCAACGGCGTGATCTGCGCCGCCTCGCTGCTCTCGCTTTCGGCAATCGGCCCGCATTCGCCAGCCGTGCTGGTGGCGGCCCTGTTGTTCGTCAACGGCCTGGCCCGCTCGCTCCAGTTCTCGTCGCTTTCCACCCTGGCCTTTGCCGATGTGGACCGCACCGCGATGGGCGATGCCAACGGCCTGTTCAACACCATCCTGCAGCTGGGCGCCGCCGCCGGCGTGACCGCGGCGGCGATGAGCGTGCACGCCGGCGATGCTCTCGCCGGCGCGGTTGGGCTGAACGGCCAGGGCGCGGACTATCGCTTCGCGTTCATTGCCATGGCCGTGCTCTCGCTCGGCGGCGTGATCAGCGCGCTGAAACTGCCGCACGAGGCCGGACGGACGCTGACCACGGGATAAGGCGCAAAGAAGCGCAGCCCTATCGCGCCATCCGCCCGTTCAGGAACAGCGTGACGCAATAGCCAACATGCGCGGCCAAGGCGGCAGGATCGGGCCGTGGCGCGCCATAGAGCAGCCGGCTGACCTGACCGGCCAACGTCAGGTCGAGGAACGCCAGCGCATCGCGCGCCGGGTCTGCCGTGGTGATCAAACCGGCGTGCGCCCAGGCGCTGAGCCGATCGGCCAGCGTAGCCTCGATTGGCTCCACCGCTTCGCGCCGATACAGTTCCGACACCTCGGGAAATTCCGCGCCTTCAGCCACCGCCATGCGACCCACGAAAATATTCTCGTCGCTGGTGATCCACGCCAGCGCCAACAGCCCGAATGCCTGCAGCCAGCCCTGCGGATCATCCGCCGTGATGCCGGCCGGATCAATCGCGCTGCGCCAGCGCGCGGCAATGCGCTGCACCACACCGCCAAACATCGCCCGCTTGGTGGGAAAATGCCGGAACATCGTGGGCTTGGACCCGGCAAAGCGCTCCAGAATGCGGTTGGTGCTGGCCGCGGCAAAGCCATGCGCCATGAACTCGGCCTGCGCGGCATCAAGAATGCGCTCGCGCACGGCTTCGGGCTTGCGGCTGCGAATCGGTCGGGCGGCTTGCGTCGTCATCGTCCTTGCCATAAAGAAACCAACAGGTTTGTTTAATTCGATAGCGGGAGAGCTTGGCCATGTCTGATTACGTGCGCAACCTCTGGTATATGGCGGCTTGGGAAAACGAGGTGCCCGATGATGGCGTGCTCGCCCGCCGCCTGCTCGATGCCCCTTGGGCGATCTATCGTCTGGGCGATGGCAGCTATGCCATGCTGGCCGATCGCTGCCCGCATCGCTTCGTGCCGCTCAGCCGGGGCAAGCGCGTGCGCGACATGCTGCAATGCGGTTATCACGGCCTGGGCTTTGGCGCCGACGGCCGCTGCGCGCATACGCCCTTTGCCACCGCCGTCCCCGATGCCCAGGTGGCCACGCGCCCGATCGTGGCGCGGCACGGTGCCTTGTGGTTCTGGCCGGGCGATGCGGAGCTCGCCGACCCTGCGCTCATTCCCGATTTTTCTTTCGTGACCGACGGGGCGGAGGTGGTGTGTGAAAGCCTGCTGATGGATGCAGGCTATCAATTCATCACCGATAACCTGATGGACCTGAGCCACGCAGAATTCCTGCATGTCGAAACCTTCGGCGTGAATGGCTCGCTGTTCGGCGGCAAGCACAGCGTCGAAACCGATGATACCGGCGGCATCTGGAACAAGTGGGACATGGTCGATGCCAAGGCGCCGGAATGGGCCAAGCCCATGCTGCCGCCCGGCACCAATACCGACCAGAAGATGCACATCCGCTGGCACGCACCGGCATCCATGGCGCTGTTCATCGAACTCACTCGCGACGACACCGGCCAGCCGCTGGTCCCGCCGATGGCCAACCCGCACATCATCACGCCGGCAACGGCTACTACCTCGCACTATTTCTATACGCGCGAACCAGGCGATGCCGCCAAAGCCATGGCGCTCAAGGTCTTCCTCGAAGAGGATGAGCCGATGATCCAGGCTGCCGAAGCCGGCCTCGATGGACAGGAGTTCTGGGCGGCGCGGCCGCTGATCCTGGCGTCTGATGCCGGCGCGGTGCGGGTGCGCCGCCGCATGATGCAGTTGCGCAAGCGCGAGGCAGCCGAACCTGCCCTGCAGCCCGCATAACACAACCGGGCTGGCGTCCTACAGCCAGCCCTCTTCCTTGTACCATGCCGCCGTGGCGTGGAGACCCAGCGTGGTTTCCACCTGCGGCTCCCATAGGCTGGCGGGCGGGCGGGCGCCGTCGCTCACCGTCCAGTCGGGATGGCACATATAGCCCACGCGATCGAGCGTGAGCTTGGCCTTGTCCTTGCGGGCCCAGCGATCGGCCTTGGCCGCCCATTCCAGCACGCCGCGCGGCAGCGGCAGCGGCTTGACCCGCTTGCCCATGGCGAGGCCAATGGCGCGGGCCAGATCGGTATGGCTCCACCCACCGGGCGTGCCATCGTCTGGCTCGAACGTCTGGCTGGTGACGTCCTCGCCACCGGGCACCAGCGCGATCAGCAGGCGCGCCAGGTCGTTGACGTGGATGATCGAGGCGCGCCCCTCGGGCGGCAGCGGCACGATGCCCTTGCGCGCCAGCTTGAACAGCTCGAACATCTCGGTGTCGCGCGGGCCATAGACTGCCGGCGGGCGCACCACGGTCCAATCCAGGCTCGAGGCGCGCACGATCATCTCGCCCTTGCGCTTGCTGGCGCCATAGACCGACAGCTGCGGCTCGCGCGCAGAGAGCGACGAGACGTGGACGAAGCGCTCCACCCCGCCCGCCAGCGCGGCGTTGACCACGTTGAGCGCGCCGGTGACGTTGCCGGCGTGAAACCCGGCCTCGTCCGGCGCGTTCACCACCCCGGCAATGTGCAGCACCACCCCGGCACGATGCACCAGCCGCTTGAGCGCGGCGACATCGTGCAGATCGCCCTGGACCCATTCGATGCCCTCGCGGGCGGGTTGCGGGCGGCGCGTCAGCGCGCGCACGTCCATCCCGGCGCGCGCCGCCTGCTCCAGCACGGCCTGGCCCACGAACCCGGTGGCACCGGTCACGGCCAGCAATTCCCCCGGTCTTTGGCGAAGCGCCATCATGCCCAGATCCCCACGACGGGCACTTTCACAACAGCACCATCTGGTCCCGGTGGATCAACGCAGAGCGCGGCGCGTAGCCCAGGATCGCCTCGTGCGCGGACGAGGGATGGCCCAGCAGCCGCGCCGCCTCTGCCGCGTCGTATTCCGCCAGGCCACGCGCCAGGGTCTGCCCGTCTGGGCCGATCACGGCAACAGCATCGCCCCGCGCGAAATCGCCGTCGATCGCGGTGACGCCGGCAGCGAGCAGGCTGGACCCGCGCGCCAGGGCAGCGGCGGCACCGGCATCGACCGTCACCGTGCCGCGCATGCGCAGGCGCCCGCCCAGCCAGGCCTTGCGCGCGGTGTGGCGGCGGCGCGGCACGAACAGCGTGCCACGCGTGGCGTCAAAGGCCGCAGCGATCGGCGAGACCGGCTGGCCATCGATAATCGCCAGAGCCATGCCGGCCATTTCGGCAATCTCAGCCGCCTGCAGCTTCGATGTCATGCCGCCCGATCCCAGGCCGGACGACGATCCGCCCGTGGCCATGGCATGGATTTCCGGCGTGACGCCCTGTACCACCGGAATGCGCACCGCATCGGGCAAGCGCGGATCGCGGTCATACAGCCCGTCGATATCCGACAAGAGCAGCACGCCCTGCGCCGCCGCAGCCTGGCCCACGCGCGCGGCGAGACGATCGTTGTCGCCAAAGCGGATTTCCTGCGTGGCGACCGAATCGTTTTCATTAATCACCGGCACCGCGCCAGCCGCCAGCAGCCGTCCCAGCGTGGCCGTGACGTTGAGATAGCGGCGGCGGTCTTCCAGGTCTTCCAGCGTCAGCAGGATCTGCGCCGCCGTAATGCCATGGCTGGCCAAGAGTTCGGCCCACAGACCGGCCAGCGCGATCTGCCCGACAGAGGCGCTGGCCTGGGCATCGGCCAGGCTGCCACGCCCGCCCTTGGCCAGGCCCAGCTTGCGCGCACCAAGCGCGATCGCGCCCGAAGACACCACGATCACCTGCTGCCCGGCAGCGCGGGCGGCAGCGATTTCGGCCACCAGCGCCGTCAGCCAGGCGCGGCGCGGCTGCCCGTCCTTGCCCACCAGCAGCGCCGAGCCGACCTTGATGACAAGGCGCGGGCACACGGCAGGATCGGCGAGGTGAGACAGCTGGGCAATGCGCATGATCGGCGCGGCTTAGGCCAAATGATCGGGCAGGTGAAGGGCGCTTGAAGGAATTGTGACACGCTTTGGCGCGGGGGTGTTTTCCGCCAGGATGCGCATGGCATCACACCACCCCCAACCCCCTCCTCTAAAGAGGATGGGGAGAAGTAAGATGGAAAGCCCCATCCTCTTTAGAGGAGGGGGTTTGGGGGTGGTGGAACCCTAAAACAACTGATGAAAAGCTGCAAAAAAAAGCCTCAAATCGGCGACCACGGCTTGGCGTCGGCCTCGTCTTCCACTTCGCCGGTCGGCCGCTCAGTGGTGGTGGCGGCCGGCAGGTAATCGAGCACGGCATCGAGCAGATCATCCATGCCCCTGCCCGTTGCGCCCGAAATCGGGAACACGCGCGCGGCGCCCGCCTCGATCAGCTCGCGCGAAAAGGCGCGGACCAGTTCGGCATCGACCAGGTCGATCTTGTTGAGCGCCACCACGCGGGGCTTGTCTTCCAACCCGGCGCCATAGGCAGCCAGTTCCTCTTCGACGATCGCCAGCGCCTCGGCCGGATCGGTGCCGTGAATGTCGATCAGGTGGATCAGCACGCGGCAGCGCTCGATATGGCCCAGGAAGCGATCGCCAATGCCCGCGCCTTCTGCTGCACCCGCGATCAGGCCAGGAATATCGGCCAGCACGAATTCGCGCGCGCGGTGCCGCACCACGCCCAACTGCGGCCGCGTGGTGGTAAAGGCATAATCGCCTACCTTGGCCTTGGTATTGGTGATCTGGTTGATGAAGGTAGACTTGCCGGCATTGGGCAGGCCCACCAGCCCGGCATCGGCCAGCAGCTTGAGCCGCAGCCAGACATACATCTCGTCACCCGGCCAGCCCGGCCCGCACTGGCGCGGCGCGCGGTTGGTCGAGGATTTGAACGACAGGTTGCCGCGCCCGCCGTCGCCGCCGCGCAGCAGGACAACGCGCTGGCCCACTTCGGTCAGGTCGGCCAGCACGGTTTCGCGGTCATCGTCCAGCACCTGGGTACCGAGCGGCACCTTGATCACCAGATCGTTGCCACCCGCGCCCGTGCGGTTCTTGCCGGCGCCGCCGTGGCCGCGCTGGGCCTTGAAGTGCTGGGTATAGCGGAAATCGATCAGAGTATTGAGGCCGGTCACCGCCTCGAAAATGATGTCGCCACCCTTGCCGCCATCGCCGCCATCGGGGCCGCCATATTCGACATACTTCTCGCGCCGGAAGCTGACCGCGCCGGGGCCACCCTGCCCTGAGCGGATGAAGATCTTGGCCTGATCGAGAAAGTGCATGGCGTTGGCGTCCGGCAGTCCTGAATGGGCGCAGCCGGCGCCTTTGCAGCAAACGCCGATTGCGCCAAGGCCCGCTTTGCCCACCCGGCCCGTCGGCTGATGGCGCGTCGGAATTCAGGCTGGCAGCAGGCTGGCGAGCATGGGGACCGGAAATGGAACCGATCCGTTCAATTTTATACTGGTGGAGCCGAGGGGGATCGAACCCCTGACCTCGTCATTGCGAACGACGCGCTCTCCCAGCTGAGCTACGGCCCCGTTCCAGTATCGTCCAAAGCAGGGCCGCCTAGGCGCCCCGTGCTTCGGGAGCGCCGCCATTAGCGCAGAGCCATGGCGGCGCCAAGAGCAAAAGTGATATTTTTTAGAGCGCGCCGGTGGCCTGCGTAGTTGGTGTCCCGCTGGTCGAGTTGTCGCTGGCAACGGTCGGAATCACGATAGTGGAGCCAGGCTGGGCACCACCATATTGTGCCTGCCAGATAGCCAGATCGGTGCGATACTGGTCGTATCGGCGATAGAACGCATCGAACACGATTTCGATGTTGGGCAGGCTGCGCACCGCAAAGGCTTCGAGTTCGGCAGCGGGCACAGCGGCGCCGTCGCGCGCCACCGCCAGCGTTGCATCGCAAAAATCACCCATCGTCGCCGGAAGGGCGTAATGATTGTAAACTGCGGTCATGTACTGCTCGCGCGGGGCGATGAACTTGCTGCCGAACTTGGCCTTGAATTCCTGGTCGACAGTGCGATTGGCCTTGTCGAGCCCCTTGGCCTGCGACTTGAGGAACGTGCGATAGAGCGGCAACAGCTCGACATGGCGCGGGCCAGTGCAGTTGAGCGCGGCAACGTTGTAGGCCGAGCGCAGGTTCCAAACCATCTGCGCGGGCGTGATGTTGCGATTGACCGATTCCCGCAGGCCGGTGGCGGCCAGCGGCGGCACCGTCAGGTTGGCGCTGGCGCCATTGGGCGGCATCGGCCGCGCCGGCACGATCACGACCTTGGGCGGCGGTGGCGGGGGCGGCGGCGG